>NZ_JANKZF010000003.1 GCF_027568515.1 Arthrobacter sp. HY1533
GGTCACCTTTTTTTTGTTTTTTCCTTCTGTTTGGGGGGTTTTGGCCCCCCACCGGGCCCCAACAACCCGCATCAGGGATGGTGTCAGCGTTTCTGCTTAACGATCTTTTCCTGGTCGACGTCCTCGGCGGCAAGCGCATCGAACTCTTCGTGGCCGGCGCCGACAAGCTTGTCGTCGCCATCCCCGAAGAAGCCCTTCTTGAAGTCAACAATGTTGGACTTGAGTGCTTCAACCGTTGAGTCTTCGAGCAGGTTGGTCTGAGCCAAGGTGGTCAGGACCGAGGTGCGCAGGCGCAGGTGCTCCAGGAACTCGGTCTCGAAGCGGCGCACATCTTCCACCGGGACGTTGTCCAGGTAGCCGTTGGTGCCCATCCAGATTGAAACAACCTGGTTTTCGACCGGGAACGGTGCGTACTGGCCCTGCTTGAGCAGTTCCATCAGGCGGGCGCCACGGGTCAGCTGCTGCTTGGAAGCGGCATCCAGGTCCGAGGCAAACATGGCAAATGCCTGCATGTCGCGGTACTGGGCCAATTCCAGCTTCAACGTACCGGAAACCTTCTTCATGGCCTTGACCTGTGCGGCACCGCCAACGCGGGACACAGAGACACCCACGTCAACAGCGGGACGCTGGTTGGCGTTGAAGAGGTCCGACTGCAGGAAGATCTGGCCATCGGTGATGGAAATGACGTTGGTCGGGATGTAGGCCGAGACGTCGTTTGCCTTGGTTTCAATGATCGGCAGGCCGGTCATTGAACCTGCGCCGAGCTCGTCGGAGAGCTTTGCACAGCGTTCCAGCAGGCGGGAGTGCAGGTAGAACACGTCACCCGGGTATGCCTCGCGGCCCGGCGGGCGGCGCAGCAGCAGCGAGACGGCGCGGTAGGCTTCAGCCTGCTTGGAGAGGTCATCAAACACGATCAGGACGTGCTTGCCGGCGTACATCCAGTGCTGGCCGATGGCCGAACCGGTGTAGGGAGCCAGGTACTTGAAACCAGCCGGGTCAGATGCCGGGGAGGCAATGATCGTGGTGTATTCCAAGGCACCGTTGTCAGCCAGGGTCTGGCGGACAGCAGCGATGGTGGATGCCTTCTGGCCGATTGCAACGTAAACGCAGCGAACCTGCTTCTTGACATCCCCTGAAGCCCAGTTGGCCTTCTGGTTGATGATGGCGTCAACGGCCAGGGCCGTCTTGCCGGTCTGGCGGTCACCAATGATCAGCTGGCGCTGGCCACGGCCGATCGGGATCATGGCGTCAATGGCCTTCATACCGGTCTGCAGCGGTTCGTGAACCGACTTGCGCTCGGTAACGCCAGGAGCCTGAAGTTCGAGGGCGCGGCGGCCTTCGGATTCAATCTCGCCCAGGTCGTCCATGGGCTGGCCCAGGGGGTCAACCACGCGGCCCAGGAAGTTGTCGCCCACCGGCACGGAGAGGATCTCCCCGGTGCGGTGAACCTGCTGGCCCTCGGCGATGCCGGCGAAGTCGCCAAGGACAACAACACCGATCTCGCGAGTGTCCAAGTTCTGGGCCAGGCCCAGTGTGCCATCTTCGAAACGAAGAAGCTCGTTGGCCATGACGGAGGGAAGACCCTCCACCTTGGCAATGCCGTCACTAGCCGTGGTGACGCGGCCAACCTCGACGCGCTCTGCGTTGCCCGGTTCATAGGACGCTGCGAACTCATTCAAGGCATTCCGGACGTCGTCGGCATTGATGGTCAAGTCGGCCATCTGCAGTCCCTGCTCTCCTAAGTTGTGGCTGCCGCCGCTAATACAAGTGGTAGGCGGCACCCTAAGTGTTTGATTCAGTCTGTTGTGGACTGGCGGGTGTGGAACTAAGAGTCCCTACACTGCCAACCGGCGGCGAAGTTCGGCAATGCGGGTTGCTGCGGTTGCGTCAACAACCTCAGATCCCACAACAACCTTGATTCCGCCGACCAATGTCGGATCGATCGTGACATTGATCTTCAAGTCGCGGCCATAGAGGTTGTTCAAGCCGGCCTGCAGGCGGGCGAGCTGCTCTTCGCTCAGGTCACGGGTGACACTGACGGAGGCAATCCAGCGCTGCTGGCGCTTGGCAACCAATTCCACGAAACGTTGCACCAGGGCCGTTGGCTTGAGCCCGCGGGGGGCAGTCACGGCCTGGTGGATCAACAGCGCGGCGACGTCGCCGGCTTCCGGGACAACCTTGCGCGCCAGGGCGCCCTTGGCTGCATCCGAGGCCTGTGCATCGTCAAATGCGCGCTGCAGATCATGACTGGACCCAACAACACGGATAAACGAGAAGAGTTCCTCTTCAAGCTTGTCCAGGTTGGCAGAACCGCCACCTTGACCTTCAGCAACTGCGATCGCCGATGTTGCTGCCAGGACTTCGAGTGCATCGCCCAGGTCACGTGCCGAGCTCCATCGTGAGGCAACCAGGTCCAGGAAGACGGCCTGCGCCTGGGCGCCGACCTTGCCCGAGACCAGCTTGGTGGCCAGTGCTGCCTTGTCCGCACCCTGGCGGGTGGGATCAGTCAGTGCGCGGCGCAGGCCGGCGTTGCTGTCCAGGAGCTCCAAGATGCCAAAGAGGTCCTGGGCCAGTGCGATCGACGCAGTGGCAAGCTGGGGTTCCAACGACTCCAGGGCCGCTGCCAATGACTTGCTCGATACACCTGCCATTACTTCGATGCACCCGCGTTCGTCTGGTTTTCCAGATCAGCCAGGAAGCGCTCAACGACGCGGTTGGAACGCGCATCGTCTTCGAGTGCTTCGCCGACGATCTTGCCGGCAAGCGACGTTGCCAAGGTGCCAACCTCGCTGCGGAGGGAGTTCACTGCGGCAACACGCTCGGATTCGATCGTGACCTGTGCCTGTGCGGTGATGCGTGCAGATTCCTCTGCAGCCTTCGCCTTCAGGTCAGCCAGGATCTGGGCGCCTTCTGCACGGGCGGTCTCACGGATGGTGTTGGCCTCCGTGCGTGCGTCCATCAGCTGGGCCTTGTACTGCTCCAGGAGGGCGTTGGCTTCTGCCTGCGCCTCTTCTGCCTTCTCGAGCCCACCTTCGATGGCCTCTACACGGTCGGTGTAGGACTTCTCGAAGGTCGGTGCGATGAATTTCTTCACCACGAAGAGCAGGACAGCGAAGGACACAGCAGTAACTAGTATTTCCCAAACATTGGGAACAAGCGGGTTTGCACCCTCACTAGCAGCGAGGATTACTTCTGCGGTAATCATTTCTCACTAATCCTTAATCTGATATTTGTCCATGAACACTGCGGCCCCCGCAAAGGGGCCAGGGGGTTCAAAAGGACTAAGCGCCGATGACGAAGGCGAAGACCAGGCCCAAGATGGCCAGTGCTTCTGCAAGGGCGAAGCCAAGCAGTGCGATGGGCTGCAGGATGCGCTGTGCTTCGGGCTGGCGGGCCACACCGTTGATGTATGCGGCGAAGATCATGCCCACACCAATAGCCGAGCCAATTGCTGCCAGGCCGTAGCCAATCATGTTGAGCGAGCCGTGGAGTTCCATTTCGTTCCTTTCAAGATACCGGCGTTGTGCCGGCAGGTTGTGAGGTGATTCTTTAGGGGAAAGCTTGTGGGGGTGAACCCGGGAGGGAAAACGTCTTAGTGTGCGTCAGCTTCCAGGCTGCCCTGGATGTAGATCGCGGTCAGCAGCGTGAACACAAACGCCTGCAGGACCATGATCAGAAGTTCCAGGAAGTACATGGCAACTGAGCCCGCGATCACTGCAACGCCTGTGGCGTTGAGCAGGATGCTGTCCTGGACGACGATCAGGTACTGCGCGCCGCTGCCTGCCAGTGCCACAATCATGTGGCCGGCCAGCATTGTCGCCATCAAACGCAGGGAGTGCGTCAGCGGGCGGACAATGAAGTTGGAAATGATTTCCAAGGGCACCATCAGCGGCATGATCCAGCCGGGAACACCGGAGGGAACAACTGCCAGCTTGAAGTAGCGGATGCCGTGCTTCTGCACGCCAACACCGATCCACGTGAAGTAGATGATGAGGGCGATTGCATAGGCACTGCCTGCGTGTGAGAACGAGGGCAGCTGCAGCAGCGGGATTGCGCCGAAGATGTTGTTCAGCAGCACAAACAGGAACACGGAGAAGAGCAGCGGCACCCAGGGGCGGAAGTTCTTCTCACCCATGATGTCGCGGCCCACAGTGTTGCGCGCGAAGCTGTAGAAGCCTTCGGCGAAGAACTGGAGCCGGCCCGGAACCAGTTTCGGGTTACGGATCGCAACTTTAAAGAAAACAGTGATCAAGACCACCGACAAGATGACCATGATCATCTGCTTGCCGAGCCCAGTGCCGTATTCGGCCATCCAGGGAAGGATGTCTGGGAGGTGGGTGTCACTAATCGTCGGTGGAACGAAGCCACCGTCATTCGAGGCCATCGGAAGCGCAAACGCGGTCAACGCGCTGTCCTCTCTGCAGTTTCGGTCATAGGGCAAGTGTGCTGGGCCATCGCGAGACGGTCAGCTACGTGAAAGAGTCTGATGGTGGGATTCATTGCTGTTTGCCATTATCTGGGCGGCCATGCCTTTGATAATGCCGGGCCAGGTAGTATCCGCAGACCGCCCCAACGGGTATGGCAGCGAACACAATCCAAGCAGTGTGCAATAAAAAGTCCAGTCCCCACCCTATCAAACCCCAGAGAAGGATTCCGCCAATAATGTAGGTGTAATCCAGCTTTCCGGCGTTCTGCGCCGGTGGAACAACCACATGGCGGGGTTCTGTGCCGTCGGGGTCCTTATGCGTCATGGGAACCGTCCTTTGTGTCGCTGGTGCTGCCGTTGCCGGCCTCGCCTGCGGGGCTGGCCGGGGCCTGCGCCGGCACCGCCGACTCATCGAAAATCAGGAAGCGCTGCTTGCTGAAGATGACCACCTCGGTGGCCTGCCACAGCAGCACGCAGGCCACTGCGGCACCTGCAAACCAGGGCTTGTTGAGCCAGCCGGGGGTTCCCATGGCGAAAAGCACCGCGGCAAACCCCACAACCTTCACAAAGTACGTCATGACAAAGATGCCCATGACGGCCTGGGGCATTTTCCTGCTGAACAGGTGGCCCACCAGCAGGCTCAGGCCAAAGAAGGAGATGACCAACAGCGAGCCAAACAGCACGCTGGCCACTCCGTCCGCATCGGTGAAGATGAAGGCCAGCAGGACCATGACGGCAACGGCAATGCCGTCCACCAGCAGGCACTTTTTCAGGATGTTCCAGCTGGGGCTCGCAGTGGGACCCGAGGCCGCAAAAGGCGCCTGCGCAGCGCTGTAGTGGGCGCTTTTGTCCTTCATGGGAGCTCCGTCGTCTGGGGCGGGTGCCCACGGCGGGGCAAGAGGCGGGTGAATGTCACCGATGCCAATTCTACATGAGATAGAACTGATGCCGCACGCCGGGTGCCCGCCATGGCGTCACACAGCCTTCGCAGCCCGCCGGCGCAGCAGTTTCTGGAAAAGCGTTGGCGTGCGCAGGTAGCACAGCACCACGGCAAAACCGGCGGCGGTGGCGGCAATCTGCGCCACCTCCCCGCCTTGGGCGGCGATGATGCCCAGCACGCTTACCAGGATGGTGGCCCCGGCCACCACGGCGGTGGCCTGGACGTGGCCCAGGCCCACGATTGTCAGCCGCTGGTACACATGCTGGCGGTGCGCCACGTACCAGCGCTCACCGGCCAGCAGCCTGCGCAGGAACGTCACAAAGGTGTCCGTGAGGTAGATCAGCACGGGGGAGAAAATGTATTCCACCGGGACGCCGGCAAGGAAGGCGCACATGGCTGTCACGGAAATGGCGGCACCGAGCAGGTAGCTGCCCACATCGCCCAGGAACACCTTGTTGCGGCTCAGGTTCCACGGCAGGAAGCCGGCGAACGCCAAGGCGATGGCAATGCCCGCATAGACCAGCCAGGAATGCCCCGTGAGGTGCCCGGCGTAGGCATAGAAGCCGCCCACGAGCAGGCCGTGCGAGCCGGAAATGCCGTTGATGCCGTCCATGAAGTTCGTGACGTTGATGTACGCGGCCACCGCGAGGGCCCCGGCAGGGATGAGCCACAGTTGCTGCCTGCCCGGGTCGATCACGGCCACCGCCGCCGTTGCCAGGCCGCCAACGCCCAGCTGCAGCCCTGCGCGGACCTTCACGGAGAGCCCCTTGATGTCCTCGACCCAGCCAATGGCGGCGGCGGCAAGCACGACGGCGAGAATCACCGTGAGCGTCAACTGCGCCCCGTTCCCGGCACCGGTCTGTGGCATGAAGACGGCTGTCAGCACGGCTGCGGCCAGGGCGACCGCGGTGGTGATGCCCATGCCGCGGATGGTGGGCACGGAGTGCGATGAACGGGCGTTGGGGACGTCAAGCACCCCGGCGCGCGCCAACAGGGGCCGCGCCGCGAACGGCAGCACGAGCGCCAGGACAAGCGCCACGGCGCCCACTGTGATTTGTGCCCAGGTCTCCATCAGGCACCCGCCGCAACGTCGCCGTCGGACTCGTCGATGCTGGGCACGCCCGGCCCCGCCTCGTCGCGCGTGTGCTGCAGCCACAGTTCCAGGTCCAGGTCCGCCGGATCCAGGGGGCGGGCCTGCGTGTGGGAAATCTTGGGGTGGCCGTCCGGGTCCTTGATTTCGTCGTCGCCCGTGAGCTGTTCGTGCAGCTTCTCCGAGGGGCGCAGGCCCGTGATCTCAATCTTGATGTTCCGCCCGGACATGGCAATCATGCGCTCGGCCACGTCCATGATGCGCACGGGCTCGCCCATGTCCAGGATCAGCACGTCGCCGCCGTGGCCAATGGCGCCGGCCTGGATGACAAGCTGGCAGGCCTCGGGGATGGTCATGAAGAAGCGCGTCACGTCGGGGTGGGTGACGGTGACGGGGCCGCCGTTGTTGATCTGGTCGGTGAACAGCGGCAGCATTGAACCGCGGCTGCCGATCACGTTGCCGAAGCGGACGGAGACGTAGCGCTTGCCCGTCTCCCCCGCCATCCAGGCCGTGAGCTTCTCGGCGGCGCGCTTGGAGTGGCCCAGGGCCGTGGTGGGGCTGGCGGCCTTGTCGGTGGAGATGTTCACATAAGTTTCAACGTCAACGCTGCGGGCCGCGGCCAAGACGTTCAGGGAGCCCAGCACGTTGGTCTTCCAGCCCTCCTCCGGGTACATCTGCAACAGCGGTGCGTGCTTGAGGGCCGCTGCGTGGAAAACCACCTCGGGACGGCGCTTGGCGAAGATTTCGTTGAGCGAATCGGCGTCGCGGATGTCGGCGAGCACAATGTTGTTGTTGTCCAGCAGGCCGTGGCCCCAGATGGACAGCTGCGTGTGCTGGAGCCCGGATTCGTCCCTGTCCAGCATGATCAGCTCGGCCGGGTCAAAGCCGTGCAGCTGGCGGCACAGCTCGGAGCCGATCGAGCCGCCGGCACCTGTCACCAGGACGCGCTTGCCCCGGATGTAGCCGGCAATCTGCTCCACCTCGGTCTCCACGGGCGATCGGCCAATGAGGTCGGCGACATCAATTTCGCGGAAGTCCGTCAGCCCGCCCTTGCTGTCTTTGTTGGTGTCGGGGCTGAGCATCTCCTGCAACGGCGGCAGGACCAGCACCTTCACGCCCAGCCCGGAGACGCGGTCCGAAATCCGGCGGATGGCCCGCGAGTCCAGGTGGGCAATGGCCAGGACCACCACCGTGGACTTGGTGCGCTTGATGATCTCGGGCAGTTCGTCGCCAATGCCCAGCACGCCCACCGAGCTCAGGCGCAGGTGCTTCTTGGTGGGGTCGTCGTCGATCAGGCCCACGGGGACGTACGGGGACTCGGGGTCCTGGACCATGCGGGTGACAAGCGAGTTGCCCAGGAAGCCGGCGCCGTAGACAAGGGTCCGCTGGGCCTCCTCGCCGAAGATCGGCTTGCCCTCGACGTACAGTCGCTTGGCGTAGCGCACGGCGGCCATGAGCAGGGCCGCGAAGGGGAAGGCGATGACGGCCACGGAGCGGGCAATGTGGAGTTCGTTGATGAGCACCGACAGGAAGACGCTGGTGACCACGGCGACAATGAGCGTCACGGCGACCAGGACCCTGGCCTCGTGGATGCTGCCAAAGGTGTAGCGGCCCCGGTACAGGGCCATGTACCAGCCGGCAATGAGCTGTGTGGCAACGGCCACGGCGATCAGGCCCGCCAGGCCAACAAAGTTGATCAGGCCAATGTCGAGTTCATAGCGCAGCAGCACTGCCAAAAAGAGCGCCACGGCCCAGGCAAGGGAGTCGAGCAGGGCCTGTGACCAGAGCCAGAGCCGGGGCTTCCGCTCGCCGTCCCCGGAAGGGCCGGATCCCTGGCCCGCTGCGGGGATTCCGGCTGCCTGCTTGCTGGAGGTATTCAATGCGACTCTGGTTCCGTATTCTGCCGGTTGCTAGGTTGCTGAGGCCTTGTTCCACGGCACAGCGGCGGCCCATGATGGCGGCTGTACTAAAGTGGAGGCTACACAAGAATAGTAATCCCTTTGGGCGATTACCCACTGTTTAGCCGTGCCGCATGCCGCGCAACCGCCGCGGGCAGGCGCCCGAGAGGACCCTCCCTTGACCGATACCGTAGCCGTCGCTGCCGTCACCTTTGACAGGCCCTCGGACGTGCGCACCCTGCTCGGGGCCCTGGCCGCGCAAAGCCACACGCCGCACGCCATCGCCCTGGTGGATTCGGGCACACAGGACGTGCGCAGCATTGCCGAGGAGTCACCGGCCGAGGTCACGTATGTGAGGTCGCTGGCCAACCTGGGCGGCGCCGGCGGGTTCTCACTGGCCATCCTGAACGCCATTGCCTCGGGTGCGCAGTGGGTCTGGATCATGGACGACGACGCCCATCCCGAGGACCCCGAATGCCTGGCCACACTGCTGGCAGCGGCGAAGGAGCGCGGCCTGGACGTGGTGGTGCCCATCATCGTGGCCCCGGGCGAGCCCACCAAGCTGTCCTTCCCGTTCCGCATTGACGGCCACCTCACGCATGAGCGTTCAGTGGTGGAGCCGCTGGGCTTCATTGACAACGTGGGCCAGTTCTTCAATGGCGCATTGATCCGCAGCGACGTCTTCTTCAAGGTGGGCCTGCCCGATCTGCGCCTGTTCATCCGCGGCGATGAAACCGACTTCATGCTGCGACTGCGCGAGGCCAAGGTGAAGTTCGGCACCGTCACCTCCGTGGCACTGAGCCACCCGGTGGGCTGGGGCGAGGTCCAGCAGGTCCTGGGCGACCGCCTGCACGTGCTGGTCCCGGAAACTGCCTTCAAGCGCTTCTACTATTACCGCAACCGCGGCCACCTCACCCGCAAGCACCGCCGCGTGCGCTCCTTCGTGGCCGACGCGGTGGGATACCCCCTGTTCTTCCTCAAAAAGGGCGATCTCAAGGGCCTGGCCAAGTGGGCCGGCACGTACGGCGCCGGGCTGCGCGGGGCAAAGTTCGGCCCCATGAAGGACCAAAAGTTTTGAGCCTGGGCCGCCGCGAGCAGTTTTTCGTTGTCATCACCACGTTCAACCGTGCTGACTACCTTGCCGAGCTGCTGTCCTCGGTTGCCGCCCTCGACCCCGCCCCGCACGGCGTGGTGGTGGTCAACAACGCCAGCACTGACGGCACCGCATCCGTCATAGAGGAGGCCCGGGCGCGCTTTGCGGCGCTTCCCGCGCCGATCCCCCTGGTCCACCACCTGCTCGCCGAGAACTCCGGCGGTGCCGGCGGCTTCTCCGCCGGCGTGGAGCGTGCCCTGGCCGAGGGTGCGCAGTGGATGTGGCTGATGGACGACGACGTCACTGCCGTTCCCGGGGCCATCGGCGCCTTTGGCCCGTGGATGGAGCGCTACGACGCCCTGGTGGGGCGCCGCTACGACGCCGCCGGCGAGCCCTTCTATTGGCAGAACAACTTCAGCTCCTTCCTTGGCTTCCCCCTGCCCGTGCGCGGGGACGTTTTCAAGGACTCCAATGAATTCGCCACCAACGCCGGCTGCTTTGAGGGCATGCTGCTGCACCGCGACGCCGTTGCCGAGGTTGGGCTGCCCGACCCGCGCTTCTTCCTGACCTGGGACGACACCGTGTACGGCTGGCTCATCTCGCTGCGCCGCCCCGTGGTTTACGTCAATGAGTTTGTGCTGCACAAGGCGCGCGCCCAGCGCAGCATCGACCTGGGCATCCGCCACCTCAATGACTCCTCGGACCTTGGCCGCTACTACGTCATGCGCAACCGCGGCCTTGTGGCACAGTACCTGCGCGCCAACGGCCGCTTCAACCGCGTTGGTTTTGCCCTCGGCACGGTCTTGACCGCGGCCAAGGAAGTGCTGCGCCTGCTGGCCGTGGAGAAGTCACCCAAGGGCGCCGGCCGGCTGCTGGCGGGCTGGCGGGAATCCCGGCGCATCATGGCCGCCACGGACTTTGAGCCCATGCCGGCCCTGGACCTGGCCCCCGGCCGGGACGGCGGCGCGGCATGAGCGGCGAAACGCCTGGCCTGAGGTGGGCCGTGGTTGGCGCCTCCGGCTTTGTGGGCAGCGCCGTGGTTGCGGAGCTGCGCGGCCGCGGCCTGGACGTCCTTGAGGTCACGGCACCGCGGCTCGAGAGCAGCGCCACGGCTGCCGCGGACGTGGTGGCCGAGGCCGCCGGCGCGAATGCCGGCGCAGCCGCCGCTGCGGCCGCCTTGCTCGAGACGTTCCGCGGTGTGGACGTTGTGGTCAACGCCGCGGGCCTGGCCACGCCCGGCGGCGGCGAATCGCCGGGGCAGACGGGGGCCAATGCGCTCCTGCCGGCAGTCATTGCCACCGCGGCGCGGGACGCCGGCGCCCGGCGCCTGGTGCACCTGAGCAGCGCCTCCGTCCAGGGGCAGTTGCGCACCATCGACGCCTCAAGCCGCCGCGAGCCGTTTTCCGCCTACTCACGGTCCAAGGCCCTCGGGGAGGAAGCCCTGGAGCTGCTTGCGGCCGGGCCGCTGGGCATCACCACCATCCGCGCCACCTCCGTGCAGGGTCCCAGCCGCCCCACCACGCTGTCGCTGGCCAAGATTGCCCGCTCGCCGCTGGCCAGCGTGGCAGCCCCCGGCACAGCCCCCACACCCGTGAGCTCCATCGACGCGCTGGCCTGGTTTGTCGCCGAGGTGGGCAGGCACCCAGGCGGGGTTCCCGCCGTCGTGCTCCAGCCATGGGAGGGGCTCTCCGTCCGCGAGGTCCTCGCGGCGGCTGGCGGCCGCTCCCCCATCACCCTGCCCGCGTGGCTGTGCCGCGCCGTGCTTGCCGCGGGCTACGCGGTGTCGGGCGCGCTGCTGGGCGAGAGGCTGCACGGTCCGCTGCGGCGCGTGGAGCTCATGTGGTTTGGCCAGGAACAAGTTCCTGGCTGGGCCGAGGCGGAGGGCCTGGTGCCGGTTCCGGCCGTGGCCCGCGTCCTGGAGCAGGCCCGCACCGCCGCTTAGGCCTGGAGGCGGACCTTCAGGGCACTGCGGCTGTCCATGGCCCGGTAGCCGTCTGCCGCGTCCTCCAGGCTGATGGTTTGGTCGAACACCTTGCCGGGGTTGATGCTGCCGCTGAGCACCTCGGGCAGGAATTCCTCGATGTAGGCGCGCACGGGTGCCGGCCCGCCGGTCAGCGTGATGTTGTGGCCGAACAGGCTGCCGAATCCCACGGGTGCCTCCTCATATTGCGGCACACCCACGCGCGAGATCGTGCCGCCAGGGCGCACCACGCCAACGGCCTGCGTATAGGCCTCCATGTAGCCCACGGCCTCCAGGACAGTGTGGGTGCCCTGGCCGCCGGTGAGTTCACGGACCCTTTCAATTCCCTCCGCGCCGCGCTCGGCCACCACATCGGTGGCGCCGAACTCACGGCCCAGGTCCGTGCGGTCCCCGTGGCGGCCCATCAGGATGATCTGCTCCGCGCCCAGCCGCCTGGCGCTGAGCACGGCCATGAGGCCCACGGCGCCGTCGCCAATCACCGTGACTGTTGTTCGGGCGTTGACCCCGGCGCTGCGGGCGGCGTGGTGGCCCGTGCCCAGCACATCGGAGAGGGTCAGCAGGGACGGCAGCAGGGCGTCGTCAGCGCCCGACGGCGTGTAGCCGGGCACCTTGACGAGGGTTCCGTCGGCGAGGGGCACCCGCACGGCCTCCGCCTGGCCGCCGGCAACATCCCCCGAATTCCAGAAGCCGCCGTTGCTGCAGGAGGTTTGCAGACCCTCGCGGCAGAAGTCGCAATTCCCGCAGGACCACGCGAAAGGGGCAATGACAAAGTCACCCTTGGCCAAGGTCCGCACTGCAGCGCCAATCTCCTCAACGATGCCAATGAATTCATGCCCCATGGAGGATCCCGTGCCGCCAGCAGGGCTGTGGTGGTAGGGGTGCAGGTCGCTGCCGCAGATACAGGAGTTCACCACCCTCACAATGGCGTCCGTTGGGTTCAACAGCACGGGGTCGGCAGTGGTTTCCACCCGGACGTCGCCGGCTCCGTACATAAATGTGGCTCGCATGGCACTTCTTCCTTGACGCTGGTGCCGGCGCATTCCGCCGGCCTGCCCCCAGTCAAGCTTCTTTTGCAGCTGTGTGGGAGTGCCTGCCATTGCAGGTAATGGCAGTGCCTCCCTGCGCCGATCGGCCCGGCGTACTGTTGAAACCATGGACCACAAAACTGAGATTCGGGAGTTTCTGACCAGCCGGCGCGCCCGGCTCACACCCGATCAAGCCGGACTGCCTGCCTATGGCGGCAACCGCCGGGTCAAGGGGCTGCGCCGGGAGGAAGTGTCCCTGTTGGCCGGGGTCAGCATCGACTACTACGTGCGCATGGAGCGCGGCAACCTTGCAGGGGTCTCCGAGAGTGTGCTTGAGGCCGTGGCCCGCGCACTCCAGCTCGACGAGGCGGAGCACGGACACTTGTTTGCCCTGGCGCAGAAATCCTCGGGCAAGGCCCCGGCCCGGCGCCGGCCTGCACCGCTGAAGGTGCGCGCCAACCTGCAGGAGATCCTGGACGCCATGCCCGGCATACCCGCCTGGATCCGCAACGCCCGGCACGACTTCCTGGCCGGCAATGAGATGGCACGGGCCTTGTACTCCCCCCTCCTCGCCTCGCCGGGCCAGCCGCCCAACACGGCGCGCTTTGTCTACCTTGACCCGGACTCCAAGACGTTCTTCGGCGACTGGGACAGGGCCGCCGACGACCTCGCCGCCATGCTGCGCCAGGAAGCCGGGCGCAATCCCCAAGACAAGGCCCTGGCAGAGCTGGCGGGCGAGTTGTCCACGCGCAGCGAGGACTTCCGCCGTCGTTGGGCCGCACACAATGTGCGCTTCCACCGCACGGGGGCCAAGAAGCTGCACCACCCCGTGGTGGGCGACCTTGAGCTGAACTTTGAGGCCATGGAATTCCCCTCCGACCCGGGCCTGACGCTCATTGTCTACACCGCAGCCGCCGGCAGCCCGTCGGCGGATGCCCTGAAGCTGCTGGGCAGCTGGGCCAGCACACAGGCCGCCGCTGCCGCGCCGGCGCACCAGAACTCACCCACGGAATAGGAGGAAACACATGAAGCGAGTGCCCAAGACGCCCACCACCAAGGGACCGGCGCAGATGTTTACAGGCGACGTCCACTTCGACGTCATTGCTGCCGGCGAGGCCCCCTCGCGGCTGCGCGTGAACACCGTCCGGTTCGCACCCGGCGCACACACCGCCTGGCACCGGCACGCCAACGGCCAGACCCTCCACGTCACCGACGGCGTGGGCTATGTCCAGGCCCGGGGCGGCGAGCTCATCACGATGCACCCGGGCGACACCGTGCACACTCCCCCTGGCGAGTGGCACTGGCACGGCGCAAGCCCCACCGACTTCATGGTCCACCTGGCCATGTGGGAATCCCTCGCCGAGGGCCAGGACGGCCCCGAAACGGAGTGGGGCGAGCACCTGGCCGAGGGTGAATACCCCGTTTAACCACCGTGAACACGCACTTGTGGCCCCGAAATCATGATTTCGGGGCCACAAGTGCGTGTTCACGGTGCTTCCACGGGGAGCTAGGGCTTGGCGTCGCCTTCGGCCGGCTCGGCGTCTTCCACTGTGTCTTCCGCAGGCTCAGCGACGGCTGCAGGCTCAGCGTCAGCATTGCTTTCGGCGATTTCAGCATCCGACTTGACCAAGTCAATCGCCGGTTCCGCTTCGTCTTCGGCCGGGGCATCCTTGACCAGGTTGGCCGGCTCCCACAGCTCGGGCTCGGCGTCGCCGCCCAGGGCGCTGGGGACAATGCGCTTGATTTCCTCCAGGCTGATGGCGCCCTCGCGGACCACACGCAGGCGCAGGCCCGTGGCGTCAACAATCGTGGACGGAGTGGGGTCGGTGCCCTCCAGCGGGCGGAAGCCGCCCTCCAGGTACACCTCCACCGATTCGGCCAGCTGTGAGCGTGCCTCGGAGGCCGTCTGGGCGGCGGGCTGCCCCGTGCGGTTGGCACTGGAGACGGCCAGCGGGCCCGTGATGGTGAGCAGGTCAAGTGCCAGCTGGTCGTCGGGGACGCGCAGTGCCACGGTGCCCTTGGTCTCCCCCAGGTCCCAGGTCAGGGTGGGCTGGGAGTGGAAGATCAAGGTGAGCGGGCCCGGCCAGTACTTCTCGGCAAGCTTGCGGGCATCGTCGGGAATGTCCACGGCGAGGCCCTCCATGGTGCCGATCCGCGGGATCAGCACGGGCGGGGGCATGTTGCGGCCGCGGCCCTTGGCAGCCAGCAGCGTGGCCACGGCCTGCGGGGAGAAAGCGTCGGCGGCAATGCCGTAGACGGTGTCCGTTGGCATGACAATGACCTGCCTGCCGGCGATGGCCTTCTGCGCGTGGGCCAGGCCCTCGGCGCGCTGCTCATCATTGGTGCAGTTATAGGAAGTGGTACTCACGTCAACCATTCTTTCATCACGGCGCCCCCTGAGTGGAACGCCAGCCGACTTTCACAGTGATTCACCGCAACAATTCCGTGGACCCTAGAGCCGGATGCCGCTGGTGGCCCGGTCCCGGCCCGTCAGGTCAACATGGCCCCGGACATCGCGCCAGTTCCCGGAGGCCTGCATCATGGCCACCATTTGCTCGGCCTGCACCTCGGCGTGCTCCATGACAAAGAAGCCGCCGGAATGAAGCAGCCGTGCGGCCGTTGCGGCAGCCGCCGTGGGCAGCTCCATGCCGTCAGCTCCCCCGCCGTACAGTGCCATGTGCGGATCGTGGAGCCGAACTTCCAAGTCTCGCGGAATGGCCGCAGCAGGAATGTACGGCGGGTTGGAGACCACCACGTCCACGCTCCCATCCAGCTCTGCGAAGGCGTCGCGGAGGTCGCCCTGCACCAGGGTGGCCCCGGTGCCGGCAAGGTTCCGCTCTGCCCACGGGTAGGCGTCATCGCTTAGTTCCACGGCGTACACCCGTGTTCCGGCCGATTCCGTGGCCAGCGAACCGGCAATGGCGCCGGAGCCCGTGCCCAGGTCCACGGCCAGCAGTTCAGCCGCATCACCGCGTTCCTGGCGCAAGCGGGTTAATTCATCCAGTGCCAGCTGGACAACCGATTCCGTCTCGGGTCTGGGCACAAAAACACCCTTGCCCACGGCCAGCTCAAGGTGGCGGAAGTAGGCCACGCCCGTGATGTGCTGCAGGGGTTCCCGCGCGGCACGGCGCGCCACCAGGGCGTCGTAGCCGGCGGGTGCCACAGCTGTGCCAAATAGCATGGCGGCCAGTTCCCCGCGGCTCACACCGAGCAGATGCGCCGCCAACAGCTGCGCATCCACCGCCGGTGAGGGCACGCCGGCGGCGGCAAGGGCCGCCGTCGCTCCCGCAACGGCATCGGCCAGGCTGGGGCCACGCTCGCCAGGTTCCGGGGAAATCGCGCCAGCGATTTCCCCGGCCGGCGAGTGGGGACTAGTCACCCAGGGCGTCCAATCGGGCCTGTTCGTCCATCTCAATGGCCGACTGCACCACGGGTTCCAGGTCGCCGTTCATGACGGCGTCCAGGTTGTAGGCCTTGTAGCCGGTGCGGTGGTCCGCGATCCGGTTTTCCGGGTAGTTGTAGGTGCGGATGCGCTCGGAGCGGTCCATGGTGCGGATCTGGGACTTGCGCACGGCGGAGTTTTCCGCGTCCACAATGGCCTGCTGGTGGGCCAGGATGCGGGCACGCAGCACGCGCATGCCGGCTTCACGGTTCTGCAGCTGCGACTTCTCGTTCTGCATGGCCACCACAATGCCCGTGGGAAGGTGGGTGATGCGCACGGCGGAGTCGGTAGTATTGACCGACTGGCCGCCGGGGCCCGAGGAACGGTACACGTCGATCTTGAGGTCGTTCTGGTTGATGTCCACTTCCTCGGGCTCATCAACTTCCGGCAGCACCAGCACACCGGCGGCCGAGGTGTGGATGCGCCCCTGGCTTTCAGTGGCAGGAACACGCTGCACGCGGTGCACGCCGCCTTCGAACTTCAGGCGGGCAAACACGCCCTCGGCGGGGTCGTTGGAACGGCCCTTCACGGCAATGGAAATGTCCTTGTAGCCGCCCAGGTCGGACTCGGTGGCGGAGATGATTTCCGTCTTCCAGCCGCGCTGGTCAGCATAGCGGGTGTACATGCGCACCAGGTCGGCAGCGAACAGGGCTGCCTCGTCGCCGCCTTCTCCGGCCTTGACCTCAAGGATCACATCGCGTGCGTCATCGGGGTCGCGCGGGATGAGCAGGCGGCGCAGCTTCTCCTGGGCGGCGGCAAGCGCCTCCTCCAGGACGGGGACCTCGGCGGCAAATTCTGCATCCTCGGCAGCCATCTCGCGGGCGGCCTCCAGATCGTCGCTGATGGACTCAACCTGGTGGTAGCCCTCAACCACGTTGCTCAGTTCCGCATACCGGCGGCCCAGCTTGCGGGCCAGCGCCTGGTCGGCGTGCACTTCGGGCTCGCTCAGGCGCATCTGCAGCTCGGCGTGCTCATCAAGCAGACCGTGGATGGATTCAAACATTTCAAAACCTCTCTCGACGTACGTCAAGTCTAATTACAATTGGCCCGGCGGCGGCTCCGGCGGCGGGCCGGCCGCCGGACAACGCGAAAGGGCGGGTCCGCACACGAATGTGCGGTCCCGCCCCAATTGCAGCGCTACTTGTCCAGCTCAGCCTTCGAACCCAGGGTGGTCTTCTGGATCTGCATGAGGAACTCGACGTTGGAGCCTGTCTCACGGATCTTGGAGGTCAGCAGTTCAAGCGACTGCTGCATTTCCAGGCCGGAGAGCACGCGACGCAGGCGCCACATGATCTTTACTTCCTCAGGGGAAAGCAGGTTCTCCTCGCGACGGGTGCCTGACGCGTTGACGTCAACGGCCGGGAAGATGCGCTTGTCGGCCAGCTGGCGTGACAGGCGCAATTCCATGTTGCCGGTGCCCTTGAACTCCTCGAAGATGACCTCGTCAGCCTTGGAACCGGTTTCCACCAGTGCCGTGGCCAGGATGGTCAGTGAGCCGCCGTTTTCAATGTTGCGGGCCGCACCGAAGAAACGCTTCGGCGGGTACAGGGCTGCGGAATCCACACCACCGGAGAGGATGCGGCCGGAGGACGGTGCCGAGTTGTTGTAGGCACGGCCCAGGCGGGTCATGGAGTCCAACAGGACAACAACATCCATGCCCATTTCCACGAGGCGCTTGGCGCGCTCGATCGACAGTTCGGCAACCTGTGTGTGGTCGTCGGCGGGGCGGTCGAAGGTTGAGGCAATGACCTCGCCCTTGACGGTGCGCTGCATGTCGGTGACTTCTTCGGGACGTTCGTCAACGAGCACCATCATGAGGTGGACCTCAGGGTTGTTGATGGTGATGGCGTTGGCGATTGCCTGCAGGATCAGCGTCTTTCCGGCCTTCGGCGGGGAGACGATCAGGCCGCGCTGGCCCTTGCCGATGGGGGCGACCAGGTCGATGACACGGGGTCCGACCTTCTTGGGGTCGGTTTCCAGGCGCAGGCGCTCGGAGGGGTACAGCGGAACCAGCTTGGCGAACTCGACGCGGTTCTTCAGTTCCTCGGGGTTCTTGCCGTTGACGCTCGTGACGCGCACCAGTGCGTTGAACTTCTGGCGTGCGCTCTGGGCGTTGCTGCGGTCCTCGCCTTCGCGGGGTGCACGGATGGCACCGACCACGGCGTCGCCCTTGCGCAGGTTGTACTTCTTGACCTGGTTCAGGGAAACGTAGACATCGTTGGAGCCCGGCAGGTAGCCGGAGGTGCGCACAAAGGCGTAGTTTTCCAGGATGTCCAGGATGCCGGCCACGGGCAGCAGCACGTCGTCCTCGGTCACCTCGGTGTCATCGAAGTCCGGGCCCGCGTTGCGGCCGCGGCGGCGTTCGTTGCGGTCGCGGAAGCGGTCGTTGCGGTCGTTGCGGTCATTGCGGCTGTTGTTGGAGCTGCGGTCGTTGCGCTCGTTGCCGCCGTCGTTGGTGTTGCGGTCGCGGCGGTTGCGGCGGTTGCGGCTGTTGCGTGAGCCGTCCTCGTCGTCGTTGCCCGCGGCGTTGGCAGCACCCTGGTTGTTGTTGCCACGCTCGTTGCGGTCGTTGCGCTGGGTGCGGTCGTTGCGCTGGTTGCGCTGGTTGCGGCCGTTGCGCTCGGAGCCTTCGCCGTTCTCGCCCTGCTGCTCGGCTGCGGGGGCTTCGCCCTGCTCGGCCGCGGGGGCTTCCACTGCTGCGTTTTCGGTGCCGGCGTCCTGCTGGCGGCCGCCGCCCTGGGCGCGGCGGTTGCGGGTGCGGGGCTGGCGGCGGTTGTCGCCGTCGTTCTCCGCTGCTGCCTCGGAAGGCTCGACGGCGGCTGCCTCCTGTGCGGGGGCGGCGGCCTGGGCGGGCGCCTCCTGGGCACCGGAGCCGGTGGTGATGATGCCGTCGCTGCTGGCGGCGCGGCGGGTGCGGCGGCCGCGGGCCGGGCGCTCTGCGGTCTCGGAAGTTGCGGCCTCGGTGGCGGCGGGCTCTGCCGCCGGTGCGGCGTCGGCGCCGGACTTGCGGGCGGCACCGCGCTTGGCGGGTGCCTCTGCTGCCTCGGCGGCCGGCTCGGCTGCCTTGGCGGCACGTGCCGGGCGGTCAGCGACGGACGAGCCGCGCTGGTGCGCCGAGATGGCGTCCACAAGGTCGCCCTTGCGCATGCGGGAACCGCCAGTGATGCCCAGCTGGCCTGCCAGGACCTGCAGCTGTGCCAGTTTCAAGCCTGCCAGCCCTGCGGACTTTGCAGGTGCCGACTGTGCGGCGGAGTCCAAATCAGCAGCCTTGGAAGCGGCGGCTGAAGTTACGGTTTCGGTCACGAAGGATCCTTCCCCCTCGATGGCGGGCCCAGTTGCTGGGGCCGCGATGATTAGTGTCAGATCCGCCGTTTGCTGCCGCACTGGCAGTCAAGGGCAGGTATCTGAGGTCCATTTTTCGCTCCTGGACGAACCAGAAATACGGGAAATGTGTGGTTCACCCTTCGAATCAAGCCTCACAGGGGAGCAATCCATCGGCCCCATCCGGCGGCTGCCATGGATTGGACCGGCGGCCGCCACGCAAGAAAGCGCAGGCCGCAAGGGCGGCATCAAGAGCCAGGGAAACATTGCTCATTTCCGCACAGGCCCAATGAGCGCCAGGTGGGGAAAGTGTTTGTGAGCTACGGATGCACTTCCACTTTAGCACCATCAAGGTCCACCTGGAGCCGCAAAACCCGCCAAGACACGCCGCCATTGACCGCATTTTGTGCAGCGGCGCCAAGATCTGTGATTCGCTGCACAACGGCGTCCGCCTCGGTGCCGCCGTTGGCCAGCACCATGACTGTGGGGCCAGCGCCGGAGATGAAGGCGGCGTGCCCCTCGGCGCGCAGCTGTGCCACGAGTGCGGCGCTGCCGGGCATGGCCTCGGCGCGGTAGTCCTGGTGCAGGTAGTCGCGCGTGCCGGCCAGCAGCAGCGCCGGTTCGGAGGCCAGGGCATGCATGAGCAGCGCGGCACGGCCGGAGTTGGCGGCGGCATCGGCGTGGGGAACGGTGGCGGGCAGCATGCCGCGGGCCCGCTCGGTCTTCAGTTCAACATTGGGGATGGCCACCACGGGCACCACCCGGTCCGACGGCGTGACCTTGGCGCTGGCGTAGCCGGCGCCTTCCTGCCAGGAGACAGCCACGGCGCCGTAGATGGCCGGGGCCACGTTGTCCGGGTGGCCCTCCAGCTCGGAGGCAAGCTGCAGCACCCAGGCGCGATCCTGCCGGTCCGTTTCCTCCACGAGGGCGTTGGCGGCCATGATGGCCGCCACGATGGCCGAGGCCGAGGAGCCCAGGCCACGGCCGTGCGGGAGCACGTTGCTGGCCGTGATGCGCAGGCCGGCGCGGCTGTAGCCCAGGCGCGCCCAGGCCGTGTCGAGGGTCTTCACCACGAGGTGGCTGGCGTCGCGCGGGAGCTCCTCCACGCCTTCCCCGCTCAGGTCAAACTCCAGTCCGGGTCCGTCAAGGACGGTCACGGACAGCGTGTCGTACAGCGAAACCGCAAGGCCCAGCGAGTCAAAGCCGGGGCCCAAGTTGGCACTGGTGCCCGGGACGCGCACGGTGGCGGTGGTTCCGGGGACGGGAGTTTTCAGGAGCGGGGAAGTCATGGCGGTGCCTGTCATGGTGGTGGTTGCCGCTAGTCCGTCAGGCCCAGTGCAGTGGCGACCGTGACGACGTCGAACGGCACGGACTTCGGCTCGGCGGCGCCCTCGGCGTTCTTCAGGGCCCAGTCCGGGTCCTTCAGGCCGTGGCCGGTGACGGTGATGACGATCGTCTTGCCGGAGGGCACCTGGCCTGCGGCGTGCTTCTTGATCAGGCCGGCAACGCCTGCCGCGGAGCCGGGCTCCACGAAGACGCCTTCCTTGGCGGACAGCCAGCGGTGGGCGGCGAGGATTTCCGTATCGGTCACGGCCTCGATGACTCCGCCGGACTCGTCGCGGGCGGCAATGGCCATGTCCCAGGACGCCGGGTTGCCGATGCGGATGGCCGTGGCGATCGTGTCGGGCTCGGTGATGGGGTGGCCGGCCACGAACGGGGCGGCGCCTGCCGCCTGGAAGCCCCACATGATGGGGGTGTGCGTGGACACGGCCGGCAGGGTGCCGGCGGTTGCCGACTCGTAGGGCGCCGCGTATTCCTTGTATCCGCGCCAGTAGGCGCTGATGTTGCCTGCGTTGCCCACGGGCAGCACGTGGTAGTCCGGGGCGTCGCCCAGGGCGTCCACAACCTCAAAGGCACCGGTCTTCTGGCCCTCGATGCGGGCCGGGTTGACCGAGTTCACCAGGAACACGGGGTAGGACTCGGCCAGCTTGCGGGCCACGTCCAGGCAGTTGTCGAAGTTGCCGTCAACCTGCAGGATCGTGGCGCCGTGCGCCACTGCCTGGCTGAGCTTGCCCATGGAGATCTTGCCCTCGGGCACCAGCACGGCGCAGGTCAGCCCTGCAGCCTTGGCGTAGGCCGCGGCGGAGGCCGAGGTGTTGCCGGTGGAGGCGCAGACAACGGCCTTGGCGCCGGCGGCAACGGCTGCCGTCATGGCCATGGTCATGCCGCGGTCCTTGAAGGATCCGGTGGGGTTCATGCCCTCCACCTTCAGGTACACGGTGGAGCCGGTCAGCTCCGAGAGGTGCGCAGCGTGCACCAGCGGGGTGCCGCCCTCCCCCAACGTGATGATCCTGGTTTCTGCCGTAACCGGCAGGCGTTCTGCGTATTCGCGGACAACCCCGCGCCACTGGTGAGCCATCAGACTCCCTCCACCCTCAAGACACTCGTAACGGAATTAATGATGTCAAGGCCCTTGATGGCCTCGACAGTTGCTGCCAGGGCAGCTTCGCTTGCGCGGTGCGTGACGATGCGCAGCTCCGCCGAGGCGGGCCCTGCATTTTTTGCCTCGTCGCGGTCGCGGTGCACGGTCTGGCGCATGGTCTCGATGGAGACCCCGTTCTCGGCAAACAACGCAGCAATCTTTGACAGCACGCCCGGCTGGTCGGCGGCGTCCAGGCCAATGTAGTAGCGCGTGGCCACGGCATCGATGGGCAGCACCGGCAGCACCTCAATGGTGGAGTCGGTGCGGCCCGGGCCGCCCAGGACCAGGCGGCGGGCTGCCGAGACAACATCGCCCATGACGGCCGACGCCGTTGGGGAGCCGCCGGCGCCGCGGCCGTAGAACATGAGCTCGCCGGCGGACTCCGCCTCGACGAACACGGCGTTGAAGGCACCGCGCACGGCACCGAGCGGGTGTTCGCGCGGGATCAGGGTGGGGTGCACGCGCACGCTCACACCGCCGTCGAGCTTCTCGGCAATGGCCAGCAGCTTGATGACGTAGCCGGCATCCTTCGCGGAGGCAATGTCGGTGGCCGTGACGGCCGTGATGCCCTGGCAGTGCACGTCTTCCAGTGCAACGCGGGTGTGGAAGGCCAGCGAGGCCAGGATGGCGCCCTTGGCGGCGGCGTCGTGGCCCTCGATGTCGGCTGTGGGGTCTGCCTCGGCGTAGCCCAGGCGGGTGGCCTCGGCCAGGGCGTCGGCAAACTCCGCGCCCGTGGAGTCCATGGCGTCCAGGATGAAGTTCGTGGTGCCGTTGACGATGCCCATGACGCGGGTGATCTTGTCCCCGGCCAGGGAGTCGGTGATGGGGCGCAGGATCGGGATGGCCCCGGCCACGGCGGCCTCGTAGGAGAGCTGGACGCCGGCGGCGTCGGCCTTCTCGTACAGGGTGGGGCCGTCCACGGCCAGCAGGGCCTTGTTGCCGGTGACAACCGTGGCCCCGTGCTCAATGGCTTCCAGGATCAGTGTGCGGGCCGGCTCAATGCCGCCCATGAGCTCAATGACAATGTCAGCGTTGCGCACCAGCGCCGAGGCGTCGGTGGTGTACAGCTCCCGGGGAACCTCCACCTCGCGGGGCGCGTCAATGTTGCGCACCGCAATGCCCGCCAGTTCCAGCCGGGCGCCTGTGCGTGCAGCCAGGGCTGCGGCGTCCTCCAGCAGGATGCGGGCAACCTGCGAGCCCACATTCCCGGCGCCAAGCAGCGCCACCTTCAAGGTCTTGATGTTGGCGGACACGTCAGCGTCCGCAGTGTTGAGCTCTGTCAAAGGTCTCTAGGCCCCTAAATCGCGTGCCAGCAAATCGTCTTCTGTCTCGCCCCGCACGATCAGGCGTGCGGTGCCGTTTTTGACGGCAGCCACGGGCGGACGGGGAACGTAGTTGTAGTTGCTGGCAAGTGCCCAGCAGTACGCGCCCGTTCCGGGAACTGCAAGCAGGTCTCCGGCCGCCACGTCATTGGGCAGATATACATCTCTAACAACAATGTCACCGCTCTCGCAATGCTTGCCCACCACTCGGGACAAAGCTGGCGCTGCTTCGGAGGCGCGGCTGGCCAGAACTGCCGAGTAATCGGCCTCGTAGAGCACGGGGCGGGCGTTGTCGCTCATGCCGCCGTCCACCGACACATAGCGGCGCGGGGCCGTCACATCCCCCTGGCCGTCCACCTCGACCTGCACGGTCTTCAGCGTGCCTGTCTCGTACAACGTGAAGGTGGTGGAGCCAACTATGGCGCGGCCCGGCTCAATGGAGATCCGCGGCGCCTCCATGCCCAGCTCCGCGCACGTTTCACGCACGACGGCGGCCATGGCCCGTGCCACCTCGGCGGCAGGGCGCGGGGTGTCAACGGCGGTGTAGGCAATGCCGTAGCCGCCGCCCAGGTCCAGTTCGGGCAGCGTGACGCCGTACGTTTCCTGGATCCGGTGGGTGAAGGCCAGCAGCTTGCGGGCGGCGATCTCAAAGCCCTCGGCCTCAAAGATCTGCGAGCCGATGTGCGCGTGGAAGCCCAGGAAGTTGATGCTGGGGGCCTCCACGGCAAGCTTGGCGGCGGCCTCCGCGGCGCTCATGCCGGGGGCCTCGGGGTCCTCGGCAATAAAGCTCAGGCCGAACTTCTGGTCCTCGTGGGCCGTGGCAATGGATTCGTGCGTGTGGGCATGCACGCCGGGGGTCAGGCGCAGCATGACGTTGGCCTTTTCGCCCCGGGCGGCGGCAATGTCAGCAACGCGCTGGAGTTCGTGGAGGCTGTCCACCACAATGCGGCCCAGCCCCATGTCCAGGGCGCGGTTGATCTCCGCGGCGGACTTGTTGTTGCCGTGCAGGCCCAGGTTTTCACCCAACAGGCCGGCACGCCTTGCCACGGCCAGTTCGCCGCCGGAGCAGGTGTCCAGGCGCAGGCCCTCGGAATCAACCCAGCGGGCCACCTCGGTGGACAGGAATGCCTTGCCGGCGTAGTAGACGTCCACGCCGCCGCAAATGTCCGCGAAGGCCTCATCAAAGGCGTCCTTGAACATGCGGGCGCGCTGGCGGAAGTCGTCCTCGCTCATGACGAACAGGGGCGTGCCGAACTGTGCCTTCAACTCGCTCACGGCAATGCCGCTGATGGTGACCTCGCCGCTTTCGCTGCGGTCGACGTCGTGCGCCCACATCGCCGGCACAAGCTCATTGACGTTTCCTGCGGCAGGCAGCCAATCGGGGGCCAGCTCGGCGCCGGCGATGCGGGTGTTTTCCATCGGGTTACATCCGTTCCGGTGCCGAGACGCCCAGCAGTGAAAGGCCGTTGGCAAGCACCTGGCCCACGGCATCGTTGAGCCACAGGCGGGTGCGGTTCACGTCGGTGACGGGTTCCTCGCCCATGGGGGTGACGCGGCAGGCGTCGTACCAGCGGTGGTAGGCGCCGGCGATGACTTCCAGGTGGCGGGCCACGCGGTGCGGTTCGCGGAAGCCGGCGGCCTGCGCCAGCATGCCCGGGTACTGGCCCAGCACGGCCAGCAGCTCGGATTCGGTGGCGTGGCTCAGGGCCGCGGCGTCGAAGGCGCTGCGCTCAACACCGGCGGCAGCGGCGTTGCGGCCCACTGCGCAGGTGCGTGCGTGGGCGTACTGCACGTAGAACACGGGGTTCTCGTTGGACTTCTTGGTCAGCACGTCCAGGTCGATGTCAATGTTGGAGTCCGAGGAGAAGCGGGCCAGCGAGTAGCGGGCTGCGTCCGTTCCGACCACCTCCACGAGGTCTTCCATGGTGACAACGGTGCCGGCCCGCTTGGACATGCGCACGGGCTTGCCGTCCTGGACCAGGTTCACCATCTGGCCGATGAGGACCTCGACGCGGTTTGCGTCATCGCCCATGGCTGCCGCGGCGGCCTTGAGGCGGGCCACGTAGCCGTGGTGGTCGGCGCCGAGCATGTAGATGCACAGGTCAAAGCCGCGGTCGCGCTTGTTCTTGAAGTAGGCAATGTCGCCGGCAATGTAGGCTGCGTTGCCGTCGCTCTTGATGACCACGCGGTCCTTGTCGTCGCCGTAGTCGGTGGAGTTCAGCCACCAGGCGCCGTCCTTCAGGTACATGTTGCCGGAGCCCTTGAGCTGGTCAAGGAGCTTCTCCACGGCACCGTCCTCAAAGAGGGAGTTCTCGTGGAAGTAGACGTCAAAGTCCACGCCGAACTCGTGCAGGGAGGCGCGGATGGCCGCGAACATGAGCTCGACGCCCTGGGCACGGAATTCTTCCTGCGGATCCGCCGAGTCAAGGATGCCGGGGTTGTTGGCCATGACTTCGCGGGCGATGTCCTCGATGTACGCTCCGCCGTAGCCGTCTTCGGGTGCGGGCTCGCCCTTGGCGCTGGCCAGCAGGGAGCGGGCAAACTTGTCGATCTGGTTGCCGTGGTCATTGAAGTAGTACTCACGGGTGACGTCGGCGCCCTGCGACTGGAAGATGCGGGCCAGGGAATCGCCCACGGCGGCCCAGCGGGTGCCACCGAGGTGGATGGGGCCCGTGGGGTTGGCGGAGACGAACTCAAGGTTGATCTTGGTTCCGGCCATGGCGGCATTGGTGCCGAAGGCCTCCCCTGCCTCAACGATGGCCTTGGCCAGCTCGCCGGCTGCAGCGGCGTCCACTGTGATGTTCAGGAAGCCGGGGCCGGCAATGTCAACCTTGGCGACGCCGGGGATCGCACCCAGGCGCGTTTGCAGGACCTCGGCGATCTTGCGCGGGGCAACGCCGGCCGGCTTGGCCAGCTGGAGCGCAATGTTGGTGGCCCAGTCGCCGTGTTCACGGCTCTTGGGCCGGTCCACCTTGACTTCCGAGGGCAGTGCGTCGGCGGGAACGGCGAGTTCACCGGCGTCGACGGCATCTTTTAGGCAGGTGGCAATGGCGGCAGAAAGTTCTTCAGGAGTCACGCCTCTAAGTGTACGGTTCCGCCCGCGCGCTCCCCCAATCCGCCTGTGCACCGCCCAGAATGTGGCCCGGGCACCCCGCTGCCTGTCAGGCGGCGGACTTCCGGGTGAAGTCGTCCTCGAGCATCCTGGGCCTGCAGATGATCCAGGCGCCAGCACCCAGCAGGAGCAGCGTGCCGAAGAGGAACAGGAACGGCACGGTCCAGGAACCGCTGGACTGCCGCAGCAGCCCAAACAGCAGCGGACCCGTGCAGGCCAGCGTGTAGCCCATGCCCTGGCTGAAGCCGGACAGCGCCCCGGCACCGAGCTGGGTGCGGGTGCGGTGGTTGATGAGCAGCAGCGACAGCGGGAACGTGCCGGGGCCAAGGCCCGCCAGCGCCACCCAAAGCCACGTGCCGCTGGCCGGGGAGAGCAGCAGGCCCAGGTAGCCGGCAACGAAGCAGCCCAGCATGAGAACCACGGCCGGGAACGGGTTGCGCATCATGGCGGCGATGAGCGGGATGCACAGGCTCAGCGGCAGGCCCAGCGCGGCAAAGAGCGCGAGCATGGAGCCGGCATGGCCCCTGTCCAGCCCGGCCTGGGTGAGGATTTCCGGCAGCCAGGCAAACATGGCGTAGGTGTTCAGTGCGGTGCAGCCAAACATGAACGTCAGTCCCCAGGCCGTGGGCGACTTCCACAGGTTCATCTTCGGTGCGGGCGCCGGATGGTGCACTGTCAACGCGGCGGCGGTGTCCGTCCCGGTCCCGGGCACGACGGCGGCCGCCGGCTTGGCAGGGCTGGCGGGGGCCTGCGCGGTGCGCTGGGAAAAGAGCGCCACGAGCCAGGGAATGAGCGCAATGGTGCTGATGCCGGCCCAGGAGGCCAGTGAGAACTGCCAGTGCGTGGCGTCCGCGACGGGCACTGACAGCTGCGCCGGCAGCGCGGTGCCCACGGAGATGGACGTGACGTACAGGGCCGTCATGAGGCCGATCTTGGTGGGGAAATACTTCTTCACCAGGGGCGGCAACAGGACGTTGCCGGCACCCAGACCACCGAAGGCCACCACGGAGAACACCAGGAACAGGGGCGTGTTGGGTGCCAGCACGCGGGCAACCTGGCCCACGATGCTCACCAGGATTGCAATGACAATGAGGCGCTCAAGTGAGGCCCAGCGGATCACGTACGGCGTCAAGAAACCAAACAGCCCGAAGGCCGCAGTGGGGAGCATGCCCAGGATGCCGATCGTCGCCGGGCTGAGCGGAAGGTCCTGGCTGATGGTTGAGATCAGCGGCGGCACCACCGTGACGGCGGCGCGCAGCGTCAGGGCAGTGAGGATGATGGCAGCGGCAAAAAGCCACGCCCGTTGATGCATTTTTACGCCCATGAATTCACCATTGACCCAACGTTACCCCCAGGTCAGGCGCTCCCAGGAAGCGGTTTGCCGGGCATCGCGGCAACGGCCCGCATCCGGTTTTCATGTGGCGCCCTGCACCTGCTAAGCTCTTTCTCGTTCCCATATGGCAGCCACGGTTGCCACGCCTTCGTAGCTCAGGGGATAGAGCGTCGGTTTCCGGTACCGTAGGTCGGGGGTTCGAATCCCTCCGAGGGCACATTTTGAAGGTGTCCGGCTTTGCGAATCACTTCGCCAAGCCGGACACCGTTTTTGTTTAATCCGCAGGCCGTGCCGTGCGGGTGCCGGGCAGCCGCACAGGCCGCTGCCAGCTTCCACCCAATTTTCCGTGGCAGCGTTGATGCGATGGCATTGCTACAGGAACACCACAGGGCACCCGCGTCCGCACGCCCCCGCCGCACCCGGCTGGGCACGGTCGTCGTGGCCAGTTCCCTGCTGCTCACCTTCGTGCTGCTGGGCCATGCCTGGCTCCCCGACATTGCGGGGCTGGGCCTGGTCATCGACTCCGGGCTCATCTGGCTCGGTGCCGCCGTCCCCCTGTTGGGGCTTGCCGCCATTGCGGCCCGGCGGAAGTACCTCGCCGCAGCCGTCATGGTTCCGGCAGTGGTGTGGTCCCTGATGTTTGTTCCGGGGTTGGTTCCGCTGGCCTGGAGCGCCCCGGCACCCGCTGCGGATGCCATGACCGTTGTCAGCCAAAACCTGCAGGCCGAGTCCGGCACGGGGGCAGAGTCGGCCAGGGCCATGGCCGCCACGGGCGCCCAGGTGGTTGCGTTGCAGGAGATTGACGGCGGCTCACGGGAGGCTGTCAACGCCGAACTGGACCCGCACTACGGGTATTCCTACCGGATCGGCACGGTTGGCCTATGGAGCAGCTACCCCATCCTGAATGCCCAGCCGCAGGATCTTGGCCTGGGCTGGAACCGGGCGCTGTCGGCCGATCTGCAAACCCCGTCCGGGTTGGTGCGCATCTACGTTGTCCACGCCGCCTCCGCCCGCCCGCTGGAACACGCCGAGCGGGACACTATGCTCAACAACCTCGGCCAGGCCATCGCGGCCGACGACAGCGAGCGGGTCATTGCCGTGGGCGATTTCAATGCCGCATCATCCGACCGCAACTTCCCGGCGGGCACAGCCAAGCTGAGCGAGCCGCGGCAGGATGCGGGCCTGGCCGGGTTCACCTGGCCGGCCTCACCCTTCCCCGTGGCACGCCTTGACCACATCCTGCAGCGCGGCCTGACGGCAACGTCCAACACAGTAATGCCGGCAGGAGCCAGCGACCACCTGGCCGTGCGCGCCAGCTTCAATTTCTAGGCGTTTGCAAACTTGTTGGGCGCATTTCCTTGACTTGACCCGAAGCATCCGAAAAGCTCAGGCCACGGATAGTCAATGAAAGGTCTCCATGGACAAGCCCGCATTCCCCACTTTTCCGCGCAATTTTTCCTGGGGTGTTTCCACCGCCGCGTACCAAATTGAGGGTGCCGTCGCGGAGGACGGCCGCGGCCCTTCCAGCTGGGACGCCTTTGTGGCCCAGCCGGGCCGGGTGGTAAACGGCGACACCGGGGAGGTGGCCTGCGACCACTACCACCGCTATCGCGAAGACACGGCCCTCATGAAGGACCTGGGCATTGACGCCTACCGTTTTAGCTTTTCCTGGCCCCGCATCCAGCCGGGCGGCAGGGGCGCGGTCAATGCCGCGGGACTTGGCTTCTACGACAAGCTCGTGGACGGGCTGCTCGAGGCCGGCATCACCCCCGCACCCACCCTTTTCCACTGGGACACGCCCCTGGAGCTTGAGGAGGCCGGCGGCTGGCTGAACCGGGACACGGCCGAACGGTTTGCCGAGTACGCCGGGATCGTGGGCGGACACTTTGCCGACCGGATTCCGCAGTGGATCACCATCAATGAACCCGTGGTGCTGACCATGCTTGGCTATGGCGCCGGCATCCAGGCACCCGGCCTGGCCCTGGGCTTTGAGGCCCTGCCCGCCGCGCACCACCTGCTGCTGGCACACGGCCTGGGCGTGCAGGCACTGCGTTCAGCCGGGGCCGGCAACATTGGCATTGCCAACAACCACGCGGCCACCTGGCCAGCCAGCGAGCACGAGGAGGATCTGCAGGCTGCCGGGCTGTACGACAACATTGCCAACTGGATCTTTGCCGACCCCATTCTCACCGGTGCCTACCCGCCGGAACTGGAGCCCTTCCTGCCGCCGGTCCCCGACGCCGACCTTGCCGTGATCTCCACACCGATCGACTGGTACGGCATCAACTCCTACAACCCCACCCTGGTGGGTGCGCCCACAGCGGGCGAGGCGGCCCTGGTGGACGGCCACGAACTGGATGCTTCGTTGCCGTTCTCACTGCGGGAAATTGAGGGCTACCCGCGCACGGACTTTGACTGGCCCGTGGTCCCCGCGGCCTTCACCGAGCTGCTGCTCGCCTTCAAGGACCGCTATGGCGAGAAGCTGCCGCCCATCTACATCACCGAGAACGGCGCCGCGTTCAACGACGGCCCGGACGGCGAAGGCCGGGTGCGGGACTCACGGCGCATCGACTACACGGACGCCCACCTGCGAGCGCTGAAGGCAGCCATGGATGCCGGCGTGGATGTCAGGGGCTACTTCCACTGGTCGCTGCTGGACAACTTTGAATGGGCGGTGGGCTTTTCCCAGCGCTTTGGCCTGGTCCATGTCGACTACGAAACCCAGAAGCGCACGCCCAAGGATTCCTACCACTGGTACCAAGAACTGATCCGCTCGAACAAGGAACGCCCGGCGGGCAACGACGAAGGAACGCTTTCATGAGCGATGCAGGACAGGCCATGCCCACGGCCGTATCCACCAGCCCGGCAGGCCCCGGCCCCACCGCAACCACCTCCCGGGGTGCCGTGCGCGGGGTGGCGGAAGGCGGCGTCGAGCATTACTGGGCCATCCCGTACGCCGCCGCCCCCATTGGTGAACTGCGTTTTGCCCTCCCCTCCCCCGCAGTGCCCTGGGACGGCGTCCTGGATGGCACCTCGCCCGGCCCCACCGCGCCGCAGAATCCCTATGGCGGGGCGTTGGCACGCATTCTGCCCACCGTGGACATCCCGGGCGAGAACTTCCTGAACGTACACATTGCCGCACCGGCCAGCCGCGACCCGGAACTGCTGCCCGTCATGGTCTGGTTCCATGGTGGCTCGCTGCAGCACGGCTCCAACGCCCTGGCCGGGTACCGGGGCAGCTCCTTTGCCCGCGACGGTGTGGTGTTTGTGGCCGCCAACTACAGGCTGGGCGCCGAAGGGTTCTCCGTGCTGGGGGGTGCACCCCTGAACCTGGGCCTGGCGGACCAGATGGCCGCACTGCGCTGGGTCCAGGCCGAGATTGCCGCCTTTGGCGGTGACCCTGCCCGGGTGACGGTGTTTGGACAGTCAGCCGGCGGCAACACGGTGTCGGCCCTGCTGGCCCATCCGGATGCCCCGTCCCTCTTCAGCCGCGCCATCATCCAGAGTGGTCCGCTGAGCGCCGATCCACCCGCCAAGGCAGGGCGGATCACCGAAAAAATTGCCAAGGACCTGAAGATTCCGGCCACGCGCGAGGCCTTTTCCCGGCAGTCCCCCGCCTCCCTGCTGGCCGCCCAGGCACGGGTCACCGCTGGCACCACCCCGCTGACGGGAGGGCCGTCGTACGCACTGTCCGTGGAACCCGGGCTGGTGCCTGCAAGCCCCGCGGAGGCCCTGGCCGGCGGCGCCGGAGCGTCCATCCCCCTGCTCATTGGCACCACCACGGACGAGGCCCGGCTGTGGCTGGTCCCCACGGGGCTGGTCATGAAGCTCAAGGCACTGCACCTGGCCGTGGCGCGCCGGAAGGTGGGAATTTCCGCCGCAGCCGTGAAGCTCTTCAAGCGCAACCGGCCGCACTCCATCACGGGGGAAATCCTGGGCGACCTCGCCACGGACAAGCTGCTGCGGGTGCCCATGAACCAGCTGGCCGACGCCCGTCTGGCAGGCCCCGCCCCCACCTTCGTCTACGAGTTCGCCTGGCCGAGCCCCGTGGAATACCTGCGGGCCGCGCACGCGGTGGAACTTGGCTTCGCGTTCGACGATCTCGGCTCGGCAGATTCGCTGGGGCTGGCCGGCAGCACGGCGCCGCAGGAACTGGCCACGGCCATGCACCGGGCGTGGGTGGACTTTGCCGCCACGGGCAGCCCGGGCTGGGAACAGTGGAGCACGCAGCGGCCGGTCAAGACGTTCGACGGCGGCAGCAACCCCGTGGTCTTCGCGCCCCGCGACGACGAGCGGGCCGCCCTGACGCCGTAGCCCGCGGCAGGCCCGGTGACCCAGGCAAAAAGAAATCCGCGGCGGCTCCCTGGTGGGGAGCCGCCGCGGATTCAGGATGGGGCGGTTTGCCTTCAGTGGCTGCCGCGTGAGGGCCGGCGGCGGATCATTGCCAACGCCCCTGCACCCAAGAGCAGCATGCCGCCAAGCAACAGTGCCGCCACGTTGGCGCCAGTGCTGGCCAGTCCGTCACCTGTGCCTGCCGGCGTTGCCGCCGGTGCGCTTGGTGAAGGCTTGCCCGTGGTTGTGGCAGCGCCCGTTGCGGGGGCGGTGGTTGCCGTGGACGGTTCCGGCGTCACCGTCGGTTCCGTCGTTTTGCTCGGTTCCGGCGTTGCGGTGGGTTCCGGGCTGGGCGACGGCGAGGCGCCGGGTGTGTCCAGGTCCAGCACGGCATATCCCGCGTAGCTCTCCTGGCCGCTGGCCGCACGGTACTCCACGGTGGTGGGCTGGTAGCCGGCCAGGGTGAACGGCGCGGAGTACGCACTCCACGCACCGCCGCCAACCCGGTACTCGATCGTTGCCCCGGCCGCGGCGGCACCCGTCGCTGCCAGCGTCACTGTCGGTTCGGCGTCGTACTTGCCATCGCCATTGGGCTCACCGTCCACGGAACCGGCAACACCAAGCGATGACACCTCCGTATTGCGGACCTCGATCTCGTACGCGGAGAGGTACTGGCCCATGGTGGAGGCCTGGACCTCTACCTTGACGTGGCGGGCGTTGACGGAGGGGAAGGTGACAACGTCGGTTCGTGCCAACTCCGGCATGCCGGTCTTGGTGGCCGCAACGGTCCAGGTGCTGCCGTCCGGGGAGGTGGACACCGTGTAGTCCCTGGCGGAGGCACCCTCCCAGGCAATCGTGACCTCATTGAAGGTCTGGGCCGTGCCGAGGTCGCCGACGAGCCAGCGGGTTCCGTTGTAGTTGGCGGACCACCGTGTTGTCAGGTTTCCGTCAAATGCCTGGTTGGCCGGAAAGTTGGGCGTCTCGTTGCCGGAGGCCGTTGCAACGGCGCCCACAGCAACATTGTTGGCGCCTTCGATGCCCAGGTTCCAGGCCGCAACTGTGCCGCCTGCAGCGCGGGCCATGCCCGAACCGGCGGGGACCAGCCCGGCCAGGCGAACGTAGCGTGCCTCGGTGAGCGGGAACCGGAACTGGTCCGCGCCCGCGCCGGCCACCTGGTGCGTCGCGACGCGGTCCCAGAACAGGCCGTCCCTGGACGTTTCCACGGCGTAGCCGGCCGGGGCGTTGGCGGCCCACTCGGCATTGATGCCGCCCACCTTGTGGACGGAGCCCAGGTCCACGAGCAGCGATGCCGGGTTGGCGTCAGCAGATTCCCAGCGGGTGTTCTTGTCTCCGTCGGTCAGGTTCGACGCCGGGTGGCCTGCTTTGCTGGAGGACGCAGTTGCCGGCTTGCCTGAGGCGAGGTCCGCCCCGCCGGCAACGGGGGTTGAGTCCTTGACTGTGCCCAGTGCCGGGCCCATGCCAATCTTGTCCAGTGCGCTGTTGAAGCTGGCATAGCCCACCGTGGGCGCCTTGGCGGTCCAGGTCTTCTGGGCAACCACGGGGAACGAGCGCTGGATCAGGCCGTGGACGTCCTGCTGGCTGTAGTCCCGGTCCACGAGGTCGTTCCACACGGCGAACATGGCACCCATGACGTCCCCCGGCTGGACAGTGAGATTGCCTGCCATGTTGGGCAGCCAGTCGTTGTACAGTCCCTGGTTGTTCAGCCCGCTGCCGTGGTAGTAGTTGGCAAAGGGGACCACGTACAAGGTGGCGTCACTGGTGTTGATGCACTTGACCTTGTCGGCGGCCGCCATGGTGATGCTGTACCAGTCCGCACTCCAGCAATTGGGCACCACATCCATGTCGTAGCCGGCAATGGATCCGCTCATCCATTTGTAGCTGGCCCAGACACCAGGGGTTTTGCCGGCGGCGCGGATGTGCGCTGCCATGTCGTTGTAGAACTGGCGGTACTGGAGCTTGTTGCCCGGGTATTCATCGGCGCCGAAGTTGACCTCGGGCCCCTGGAACCACGGCATGAATTCGTCAAAGATGCCCTTGACCACTTCTGTCGTTTCCGGCTTGCCCAGGTCAAGGTGGTCCGATTTTCCGTTGTCCAGGCCAATGTCCGGACGCCACTTGATGATGGCAGCCGAGTGGGCGGGGACGTCGATTTCGGGGATGATCCGGACGCCGCGGCTCGCCGCGGTGGCTTCGAACCCGTCCCAGTCGGCCCGATCGAAGGATCCGTCGGCCGAGGCCAGCCCCGCGTACTTGGGGTTGTCCGACTTCAGCCGGAAACCCATCTGGCCCTTGGTCCAGTCCTTGTTGTCCACAAAGATCTGGTTGTCGTTGAGGTGGATCTGGAAACGGTTGAGCTTGTAGTAGCTCATCATCTTGATGTAGTCGTCCACAAAGTCCGCCGTGAAGACGCGGCGCCCCACATCCAGGATGAAACCGCGGGCCTCGTAGTCGGGCCAGTCCACGGCGGAACCGGCGGGAAGCTTGTTGCGTCCGTCGGACTGGACCATGACCTGCAGGATGGAGCGCGTGCCGTAGTAGACGCCTGTGTCGGTGGGTGCGGTGACCTTGACGCCGTCCGCGGAGACCTGAAGCTTGTACCCTTCGGCGTCGTAGCGGTCCCCGCCTGCGATGTACTTGTCTGCAACGTCCAGGACCAGCGAGATGTCACCGGGCTTGCTGGCACCGGCCACCACCGGCAAATCCAGTCCTGTCATTTCGGCCAAATCATGGGAAAACTCCTCACCCACCTGGTTTAGTGTTGCGGGCACCACGATGCGGCTGGTCGGTGAAATTTCCACCAGGCCGCTGCCGCCCGTCCATTCATGCAGGGACGGCACCACAACCGGTGCTGGGTTGACGGCCGGCTCCACGGGAGCGGCCGTTGCCGGTGCCATTGCAGCGATGCCGGCCAGCGGCATGCTTACCGCCGCCACCATCGCCATCTTGCGCCAAGTTCTGTTCATTGCTGTGAGACCCCTCAATATTTACGCTTCATTTGCCCTGCGGGGATGCGCATAGGCGTCCGCGGGGCATTCAAGATGGTTCGTGAAGCCGGCATCAGGCCCTGCGCCACAGTCTCGAAAGTGGTATGCATCACAACCGGCAACTTTCCCAGTAGAGTGGCTGCGCATCGCCCAAGTCAACGATGTTCGTGATTGATGACGTCCAAGAATCATCAGCAATGAGCATTTTGCATGGGTTGATCCCCATTCCGAAGCACCGTCAAGGGCCCTGCACTTGGGGCTCCAGGAAACCGGATTTAGGCGGGCCTGCGGCTGCCCGCCGCTCCGTTCTGCCACTCTTCCGGGCCGCACGCAGGACCTGGCGGTGAAGCATTCTCACCCCTGGCAAAAGAGAATCCATGCAGAGCTGCTGCGGGTTGACCGGGGCAGCAAGACGGGCATGACGGGTTTTCACTGGCCGTTGCGGGCGGGCCGCAGCCCCTGCCAGACACCTTGGGGCGTCCCAGTTGCACCGGCCAGGAGCGCCGCACGCCGCCGGGCTGTCCCTGCTTGTGCACGTGGGGCACTGCGGCGGGAAGTTTGGAATGTTACGCGGCCACCTCGCCTTGTTGCGGCGCCATCAACGCAGCAACAAATTCAGCCACGTGCCACCGCCAGGGCAGGTATAGCCTGTAGCCATGCCGACCACACCCGAGGGCAGGCCGCCTGCCGAGACCATGTTCGACGAGACCTTCTGGGATGGGCGCTACAGCGGCAGCCGCGCCGTCTGGAGCGGAAATCCCAATCCACAGCTGCTGGCCGAAATGGAATCCTTCCCCACACAGGCACCCGCGATTGCGGCCGCATCGGCGGACGGGCCGGGCTGGCCCGCTGCCCTGGACGTGGGCTGTGGTGAGGGTGCCGATTCCATCTGGCTGGCCCGGCGCGGCTGGCATGTGACGGCAGTGGACATCTCGCGCGTTGCATTGCAGAAGGCAGAGCAGCACGCCAAGGCGCTCGAGCTGCCCGGTTCCATTGCCTGGGAGCACCACGACCTGCTGGAGTGGGCCCCGCCGGCAGCAGCGTTCGACCTGGTCAACGCCCAGTTCATGCACCTCCCCAGCCAGGACCGCATACCCGTATTTGCGCGGCTCGCGGCAGCCGTTGCCGCAGGCGGGACGCTGCTGGTGGTGGGGCACTCCTCGCAGGACCTACTGGCGGGGGCCAAGCGGCCCAACGCACCTGATCTTTACTTCACCGCCGCCGAGGTGGCCACCTCACTGGACCCGCAAGTGTGGAGGGTGGAGGTGGCAGAGGCCCGGCCCAGATCTGCGGCAGGTGTTGATGGGGAAACCATCACGATCCACGACGAGGTGCTGCGGGCCGTCCGGATCGCCACCAGCTAGTCCCGGCGCACCAGTCTCAGCTCCCAGGCTCCTCAGCAGCGTCGTTTTTTCGAGCGGCCGGGATTTCTCCCCGGGGAACCAGGCAGGGGCGGTGCCACGGAAACGTAGCGACGCCCTGTAGGCGTGGTGGTTTCCGTGGCCCAGCCCTCTCCCGCAGGACCGGTTCCGCGCTGGAACTGCCATCCGGGTGCTTCCTTGGCCTGGTTGCAGTCGGTGCACAGCCCCTGGCCGTTTTCCGTTGTTGTGGGACCGCCTGCGGCATAGGACTTGATGTGGTCGAACTCCCGGATGGGAGCGTCGCAGTACAGCGTCTGGCAGCGCTGGTCACGGAGCCGGATGAATTCCTTCATGCCTTCGGGGAACACCCTTGCCCGGGAGTCCATGGCGAGCAGGGCGTTGCTGTCTGGATGGGTGAAGAGCCGTTTCAACCAGACCCGGGGTGAGAACCCGTCTGCCGCTGTGTCCGGTTGCAGGATCATGTCCCGGGCCGTGGGTGCCGGGATTGGCTCGTAGCCCACTAGGACGGCCGGTTCATTGTCGCTGCCAAAAAGAGACCTGTCGGTCATGACCAGCTCCAGTGCGATCTCCGGCTCCCTCACGGCCGTGCACCAGGGTTCACGCACGGCACCGGGCCAGCCGCCGCCTGCTCCATCCGCCCCGGGTGCCGGGGCGCCCCTGTGGTCACTGATGGTGCCGGCGCCGTCGTCGCAGGCCGCGTGCTGGATGAGTCGGTGCATGAGGGCGTCGGCCATGACCTGGCCCTTGCTGCGTTCATCTCCTGCTGCCCGGGCGCTCTGGGCCACTTTGGTCAGGGTATTGAGGATGCGCACGCCTTGCTTGAGTGGAATGAGTGCGGTCAAGAACGTCATGCCGTCGGCGGCGGGGCGGAGCGAGACGTAGCGGTCGCCCACTGCCTTTTGTCCGCGCTTGACGAAGGCCTCCGGGTCGAGCTGGTAAGCAGCTTTTCTGGCCGCCGCCCGCAGCTCCCTGGTGCCCATGAGTTCAACGGCGCCCACGTCGCCGCTGATGCAGCGGTCCACCCGGGCCCGGTCCTCAAATGATAGGAATACAGTCTCTGTAGCCACGATTCTGGCCCTGAATTCGTTGAGGCTGCCACGGGAAAAGGCGTCCATGCTGCATGGCAGCTCACGGACCAGCACCTCCGCCAGTTCGCACAGCTGGCGCCCCCGGTGCGGCGATTCGTGCCTGGCAAGGGCCACTTGATGGGCAATCCCCTTGCCGATTCGTTCCTTCGGCACGCCCACCTGCGCCTGACTGAGGCGTTGGCTGGCCACAAACAACGTTTGCGCGTGGGCTTGCGCCGCGGCCATGGCGTTCTTGGCCGTTTCCAGCTTGTCGATGACATCTATGAGCGTGGCCGCCGAAATCTGGCCAACGGCCACGGCATCGAAGCCCGCACTGGTGGGGTTCCCACCCAAGGGGGCAATGACATCTGTGGCTTGGGCGAAACGGGCCTCCGCCTTGCTCGCCGCTGACTTTGCCGCGGACAGCCGCTCGGACAGGGCAGCCAGGGTTTCCGCGCTGCGGCCCCCGCGAATGGCACTGTCGAGCTCCCCGGCCGCATCATCGGCCCGGGCCCTTGCCTGGGCGGCAAATTCATGGGCCAGGGCCGCATCCAGCTGCGCGAGCATGGCGGGGTCAAAGAAGCTGCCGCAACTTTCCAGGACGGAGTTGCCAAGTTCAAGGAGGCCACGGCACTTCTGCATGGTTGCGGCGCCAGCACCACTTCTCGCGCCCGCAATCGCATTCCGGGTGCCGGCTCCAACGGCTGGCGGAACCGGCGCATTGGAGGCGGTGCCAAGGAAGCGTGGGCCGGCGCAATTGGCGGGACTGTCGAAAAAGTCCGGAGCTGCCACGTCCATCACCGCCCTGTGCCGGAAGCCCCGGCCGGTGGCCGAAGCAAGAGTTCGGGATCAAGTTCAGACCGCCAAACAGGACGTTTGCCCGGCCCTTCCATTGCTCCCTTGCTACTTAAACTCTACGCAGGGGGTGTGACATTTTTGGCCCATCCGGCGCATCTGTGGATGGCCCCCTTGCCAGCTGTTCCTGTGGAGGAACTGCCCACAAAAGGCTTCACGCCAAGTGCAGCTTGAACCCCGCGTGGGACTGCACAAAGCCAAGCCGTTCATAGAAGCGGTGCGCGTCAGTGCGGGAATTGTCGCTGGTGAGCTGCACCAACGTGGCACCCCGCCGTCCTGCCTCCTCCACGGCCCAGGCGATCATGGCGGATCCGAGTCCATTGCCCCGCAAATCCGCCGAAACCCGCACGGCCTCGATCTGTTGCCGGGTTGCCCCGCCCCGGGCCAGGCCGGGCAGGTACGTCAGCTGCATGGTCCCCACAACTGTCCCGGCGGCGTCCTCCACCACGCACAGCAGGTGGGCCGGGTCGGCGTCGATCGCGTGGAAGGCCGCCAGGTAGGGGGCCCGGCGTTCCGGGGCCGTGGAGTCTACGGCAGCACGGAGCTGGTCGGCGGCCATCAGCCCAACGATGCCGGCAACGTCGCCTTCAACGGCGCGCCTCAAGCGGAAGGACTGGCCTGCGAGCGCGAAGGTTGTCAATGTCATGGGCGGGTCCCTTCATGGTGACGCCGGCAGCAACTGATGCCAACACCACGACGATACCCACCATTTGCCCTGCGCCCAGCACCTCCCCGGCCACAAGCCAACCCAGCAGGATCGCAACCACGGGACTGAGCAGCCCCAGGAAGGCTGCGGCACCCGCCGGAAGTTCGGACAGCCCGCGGAACCAGCAGACATAGGCCAGTGCAGTGCCGAAAAGCGACAGAAACAGGTAACCGGCCAGGTTGGGCACTGTCAGCGGTTCTGCTGGCAGGCCCTCGAGCAACATCAGGGGCACGGCCAGTGTGGCTCCACCCGCCAGCAGCTGCCACGCGGTGGTAGCCAGGGGCGGCACCGGCCGGCCCGCACGGGAGACCGGCTGGCCCCATTTCTTCGCCAACACCGTGCCCGCCGCCATGGACAGGGTGCCGCCCGCGGCGGCGGCGAGGCCCAGCGCGTCCAGCCGCGACTGCGACTGCAGCACAATCAGGGCCACCCCAAGCACGCCTGCCGAGCCGGCCGCCAACCGGGTCCAGGTGAGATGCTCCTGCAGGATCCGGCTGGCCAACAGGGCCACGAGCAGCGGCTGGGCACCTCCCACAATCGCGGCCACTCCGCCAGGCAGGCGGTAGGCGGCCACAAACAGCAATGCGAAGAAGAGCCCGATGTTCAGCACCCCCAGCACCCACGACTTCCACCACCAGGAGCCCGCCGGCAGGCGCCGCGACAGCGCCAACAGCAACAGGCCCGCGGGCACGGCACGCAGCACGGCGGCCAGCAAGGGCCTCCCCTCCGGCAGGAACAGGGTGGTGGTGAGGTAGGTGGACCCCCACAGCACGGGGGCAATGGCGGTGAGCAGGATGAATTTTTTGCTAAGCACTTAGCTAATATAACTAAGTGCTTAGCAAATTGCTAGGGTGGATCCATGACGGAGCAACTAGATCGCATCCTGGCCCAGTGGCACGCCGAGAAACCCCACCTGGATGTCTCACCCATGGCCGTGATCGGGCGGCTCAGCCGCGCCGCCTCTGCGGTGGAAACGAGGCTGGGCGCAACGTTTGCCGCGCACGGGCTGGATTCCTCTTCCTTCGATGTGCTGGCCACCCTGTTGCGCAGCGGCCACCCCCACAGCCTGACCCCGGCCGCCCTGGCGCGCGACGCCATGGTCTCCACAAGTGCCGTGGCACAGCGCCTAAACAAGCTGGAGTCCCGGGGCCTGGTGTCCAGGACGGCAAACCCCGACGACGGGCGCGGCACCCTGGTCTCGCTGACGCAACCCGGCCGGGATCTCATCGAGGCAACCCTGCCGGACCACCTGGCCACCGAGCACTCCATCACCGGCGTGCTGAGCCAGGGCGAACAGGCCCAGCTGGCTGCCCTGTTGCAGAAGATCACCGACGCAGCGGGCTGACTGCCCGGCCCGGGATCCATGGAAGACTTTCCCCATGACCAAATTGATTGCCCTGGCCGCCCTGCTTGCCGCACTGGCCTGGGGCGTCACGGCAACAGCCTCCTGGATCTCCAAACGAAAAGCCCCCAGGGCCATCGGCGCAGGAGGCACGCAGCGGCCCGTGACAAACGCCGAGGTGGACCGGGCCATGCTCACGGCCCAGTTGCGCACGGCGGCCGGCGTTGCCTTCGCGCTGCTCATGTTCACGTCCCTGTTCCGGGTGTCCGTGGGCTTGTCGGGCCAGGCGGGCCTGACGGCCGTGCTCACGGCAAGCCTGTCGGCCAGCGGGGGCCTGCTGCTGTTCTCCGCCCTGCCCGCCAGGAAACTGGATGCCCCCACACCGCTGCTTGCCAAGCGCTCCATGATTGCACCGGCGGCAATTCTGCTGGCCTTCGCGGCCTTCATCACGGCCGGCGGCCTGGCAGGCCCGGCACTGCTGGCCTGGCAGAACGGCGCGCCTGCCCTGCTCACGGCCCTGGCCATGGCAGGTTCCGCCGTTCTTGTGCTGCAACGGCTCAAGGCCACTGCCTCACTTTCGGATCCGCGCATGGCCTCGCTGGACAGTCAATGGCGCAGGCTCTCGGCCCGCGACCTCACCACCTTCACCAGCGGCGCACTGCTGGCCAGCCTCGGCGGGACTGCCCTTGCCGTCGGTTGGGATGCCTCCGGCGCTGGCACGGCGTCACCCATCTGGACCACGGCGTGCCTCGCCGGGGGTGCGGCACTGGCGGCAGCCGGCGTCGTGCTCCTGGTGCTCTCAGCCAGGGGTGCGCTGACCCTGCGCACGCGCGCCAAGGCAAACACGCACGCCCCGGCCACCGCGGGCTGACAACACAGCGCAAAATCCGCATAAACTGGGTGGCACCATGACTTTGACTATCAGCTACCCCGCCGCGCTTCCCGTCTCGGAGCGCCGCGAGGACCTCATGGCCGCCATCGCCGCCAACCAGGTCACCATCATCGCCGGTGAAACAGGCTCCGGAAAGACCACCCAGATCCCCAAGATGTGCGTGGAACTGGGCCTGGCCGAGAAGGGCCTCATTGGCCACACGCAGCCGCGCCGCCTTGCCGCGCGCACCGTGGCCGAGCGCATCGCCAGTGAACTCGACGTGAAGATTGGCGAGGAGGTGGGCTTCCAGGTCCGCTTCACCGGCCACGTTGGCCCGCAGACCAAGATCAAGCTCATGACCGACGGCATCCTGCTGGCCGAAATCCAGCGCGACCGGCTCCTGCGCAAGTACTCCGTCATCATCATTGACGAGGCCCACGAACGCTCCCTGAACATTGACTTCATCCTGGGCTACCTGCGCCAGATCCTGCCCAAGCGCCCGGACTTGAAGGTCATCATCACCTCGGCCACCATTGACCCCGGCCGCTTCGCCAACCACTTCGCCTCCCCCGAGGGACCTGCGCCCATCGTTGAGGTTTCCGGGCGCACCTTCCCCGTCGAGATCCGCTACCGCCCCCTGGACGGTTCGGCCGAGGACGACGACGAACTTGACTCCCGCACTGACCGCCGCCTTGACGGGGGCAACAGTGAGGAGGACAGGGACCCGCTGGATGCCGTGTGCGACGCCGTGGACGAACTGTCCAAGGAAGCACCCGGGGACATCCTGATCTTCTTCTCCGGCGAGCGCGAAATCCGCGACGCCGCCGATGCCCTGGCCGGCCGGGTCAAGACCAACCCGCGGCTGCGCGACGTCCAGATCCTGCCCCTGTACGCCCGGCTGTCCCTGGCCGAGCAGCATGCAGTGTTCACGACGGGCAACCGCCGCCGGATCGTGCTGGCCACCAACGTGGCGGAGACGTCACTGACGGTGCCCGGTATCAAGTACGTCATTGACCCCGGGACGGCGCGCATCTCCCGGTACTCGCACCGCACCAAGGTCCAGCGCCTGCCCATCGAACGGGTGTCGCAGGCCAGCGCCAACCAGCGCTCGGGCCGTTGTGGCCGTGTCTCCGACGGCATCTGCATCCGCCTGTACTCCGAGGAGGACTTCAACGCCCGGAGCGAGTTCACCGACCCGGAAATCCTGCGCACCAACCTGGCGGCAGTCATCTTGCAGATGACGGCCATGGGCGTTGCCAAGGGGCCCAAGGACGTGGAGAAGTTCCCGTTCGTCCAGCCGCCGGACTCCCGGGCCATCACCGACGGCGTGAACCTGCTGCGCGAGCTCGGCGCCGTGACCGCCCAGGGCGGGATCACCGGCGTCGGACGCCAGCTCTCGCAGCTCCCTGTTGACCCCCGGCTGGGCCGCATGATCGTTGAGGCAGCCAAGCGCGGCGTGGCCGCCGAGGTCATGGTGCTCGCTGCCGCGCTGACCATCCAGGACCCGCGTGAACGCCCCACCGACAAGCAGCAGCTGGCGCAGGAAAAGCACAAGCGCTTTGTGGACGAGCACTCCGACTTCACGGGCTTTTTGAACTTGTGGCGTTACATCAAGGAGAAGCAGGACGAGCTGTCCTCCAGCGCGTTCCGCCGCCTGTGCAAGGCCGAGTTCATCAACTACCTGCGCGTGCGGGAATGGCAGGACCTGTTCACCCAGCTCAAGCAAATGGGCAAGTCGCTGGACATCAAGGTGTCGGGCAATGACATTGACCCGGTGGCCAACCACGACGCAGTGCACATGAGCCTGCTGACGGGGTTGCTGAGCCACATTGGCCTGTACGACCAGCGCAAGCGCGAGTACGCCGGCGCCCGCGGCACCAAGTTCATGGTGTTCCCGGGCTCTGCATTGTTCAAGAAGTCGCCCGACTGGGTCATGGCCGCCGAGCTCGTGGAGACCTCGCGCCTGTGGGCCCGCGTGGCCGCCAAGTTTGACCCGCTCTGGGCCGAGCAGGTGGCCCCGGACCTGGTCAAGCGCACGTACAGCGAGCCGCACTGGTCCAAGCGCAACGGCTCCGTCATGGCGCATGAGAAGGTCACGCTCTACGGCGTGCCCATTGTGCCGGACCGTCGCATCCAGTACAGCCGGATCGACCCGGAACTGTGCCGTGAGATGTTCATCCGCCATGCCCTCGTGGAGGGCGACTGGCACACCAACCACAAGTTCTTCCACCGCAACCAGGCCCTGCTGGCCGAGGTTGAGGAAATGGAAACCCGCATGCGCCGCCGCGACCTGCGCGTGGACGACGAAACGCTCTTTGAGTTCTACGACGAGCGCGTGGGCGGGGACGTGGTGTCCGAGCGGCACTTCGACAAGTGGTGGAAGAACGCCCGGCACGAGAACCCGGCGCTGCTGGACTTCGACACGCACGTGGTCATGGCCGAGGAACCCGCCCTGGACGAGGCCGCGTTCCCCAAGACCTGGGTCCAGGGCGAGTTCGAGCTGCCCCTTTCCTACGAGTTCCACCCCACGGCGCCCGGTGCCGCCCCCAACCCGTCCGACGGCGTGACGGTGCAGGTGCCGCTGCTGTTCCTGAACCAGCTCAGCGAGCCCCAGTTCCGCTGGCAGATCCCGGGCCTGCGGGCCGAGCTGGTCACGGCGCTCATCAAGTCGCTGCCCAAGGCGATCCGCAAGAACTTCATCCCGGCCCCGGACGTTGCCCGGCAGGCCGCCGCCGCACTGGCCGAGGACTTCGACCCCGCAGTGGACGAGCTGGAGCCCTCGCTGGAGCTTGCCCTGCGCCGGATCAAGGGCCATGTGATCCCGCCCGGCTCCTGGAACTGGGACGCCGTGCCGAGCCATCTGCGCATGACATTCTCCGTGGTGGACAAGAACGGCAAGATCCTGGAGGAGGGCCAGGACCTCTCCGATCTGCAGGCCAAGCTGGCCGGTGCCACCCGCCGGGCCATTGCCGAATCGCTCGGCGCCACGCCCAAGACGACGCAGGCCGGGCGGGTTTCGACAAGCTCAACCACCGGACCCCGGGGATCGGCTGATAACCGGGGATCGAGCTTGTCGAGATCAGGGGTCTCGCTCCCCAGCCGCTCCCCCCACTCGCAAGCTCGCGGCGGGTCCCTCGCGGCCGTGGCCCCAAGCTCAACCACCGACGCCCGGGTTTCGACAAGCTCAACCACCGAGGGCATCCAGGAACGCTCCGGGCTCACCGCCTGGGACGTGGGCACGCTCCCCCGCGAGGTCAAGCGCCTGGTGGGCGGGCACACCGTGACGGGCTACCCCGCACTCGTGGACGAGGGCGCAACGGCCGGAGTCCGCGTGTTCCAGCGCCAGGATGCCGCGGATGCCGCCATGCGCGGCGGCGTGATCCGGCTGCTGGCACTGCGCGTGCCTTCCCCGGACAGGTACGTTCTGGACCATTTGAGCAACACGGAGAAGCTGACCTTCAGCCAGAACCCGCATGGTTCGGTGACGGAGCTGATTGCGGACTGCACGCTGGCCACGATCGACAAGCTCACACCTGCCGCACTCCCGTGGACCCAAAAGGACTTCGACGCGCTGTACGAGATGGTGCGGGCCGAGCTCATAGACACGGTGTTCTCGGTGACGGCAGTGGTGGAGAAGGTCCTGGCCTCGAACATGCGCATCCAGAAGAAGCTGCGCGAGACCACGAGCCTGCCGCTCATCAGCGCGCTGAATGACATCAAGCAACAGCTGGAACTTTTGGTGTACCCGGGGTTCGTGGCGAAGACGGGCTTTGCCCAGCTCAGCCAGCTGCCCCGCTACCTCACGGCCATCGAACGCAGGCTGGAGAAGCTGCCCAACAACGTGGCCCGCGACGGACAGTCGATGGCCATAGTGCAGCGCCTCGAGGACGAGTACGACGACGCCATGGCGGCACTGCTGCCCGGGCAGCGTTCAACGGCCGGGCTGGTGCACGTCCGCTGGATGATCGAGGAACTGCGCGTGAGCTTGTTCGCCGTGGAGCTGGGCACTGCCTACTCGGTGTCGGAAAAGCGGATCCGGGTGGCCCTGGCCAAGGCGATGGCCTAGGTTTTTGTGTCTGGCCCGGCCGGGGCAGCGGGATCGGCCGGGGCCTTCGGCCCCTCGGCCGTCCCCTTGGCGTGGTGGCCGAACGGGTCGATGTGCTGGCGCTTGTCGGCCGGGAGGCGTCCGCGCAGCCGGGCCGTGAGCTTTCGCAGGCTCAGCAGCGAGGAATCCGTGTTGGGCCCCTCCACCTCCAGGCCGTAGAAGTCGCCGATGTGTTCCACGAAGGCCAGGCGCTTGGCCTTGTCGTAGGCGCGGGCCTCGCGGGAAAACGCCAGGTAGGTGGAGAAACAGACCAGGATCAAGACCACGCTGAAAGGCAGTGCGATGATGATCGCGGCCGTCTTCAGGGCCTCGAGGCCGCCGGAGAGCAGCAGTGCGCTGGCCAGCAGGGACGTGGCCAGGGTGAAGAAGATGCGGATCCAGTTCTTCGGTTCCACGTCGCCGCCGCTGGCAATCATCCCCATGACAAGTGCGCCGGAGTCGGCCGAGGTCACGAAGAAGATCACGATCATCAAGATGGCGCCAATGGTGAGCACGGAGCCGGCGGGAAGCTGGGCCAGGGTGGCAAACAAGGCCCCTGCGGCATCGACAGTGCCGTCCGCGCCAACCAGGCCGCCCTTGCCGGAAAGCTCGGAGTAGATGGCCGTGCCGCCCAGCACGCTGAACCACAGCAACGTGACCAGGGTGGGCACCAGGATGACGCCGGCCACGAACTGGCGCACCGTGCGGCCCTTGGAAATGCGGGCGATGAAGATGCCCACGAAGGGCGCCCAGGAGATCCACCAGCCCCAGTAGAACGTGGTCCAGGTGGACTGCCAGGCCTCGCCCTCGGCGCCGGAGAAGGCGCTGACGTTGAAGGCCATGCCCACAAGGTCCTGCAGGTAGTTGCCGGTGGACTGGACAAAGTTGCGCAGCAGGAACTGGGTGGGCCCCACCACGAGCAGAAACACCACGAAGATGCCGGCCAGGATCAGGTTCGTGTTGGAGAGCCACTTCATGCCCTTGCCCACGCCGGAAAGCACCGAGAACAGCACGAAACAGGTCACCACGGCAATGATGACCAGGTCAATGAACATCGAAGAGGTGATCAGGCCGGCGCTTTCGAGCCCGGCACTGATCTGCAGCACGCCGAGCCCCAGCGAGGTGGCCACACCGAAGATCGTGCCCACGAGGGCCACAATGTCGATGATGTTGCCCAGGCCGCCGCGGACCTTCCTGCCGAAGAGGGGTTCAAGCGTCCAGCGGATGGAGACGGGCCGGCCGCGCCGGTGGATGGCGTAGGCCAGGGCCAGTCCCAGGACAACGTAGATGGACCAGGCGTGGACACCCCAGTGCAGGAAGGTCTGTGAGAAGGCGTGCTGGGCGAGCTCGCCGGGCGTGCCCGTGGTGCCGGGCTTGGGCGAGGCGTAGTGGCTCAGGGGTTCGCTGACCCCGTAAAACACCAGGCCAATGCCCATGCCGGCGGCGAAGAGCAGGGAGAACCAGGAGCCGAGCGAGAACTCGGGTTCGTCGTCGTCGCGGCCCAACTTGATGTCGCCGAACCTGCCGAAACCCACCCACAAGCTGAAGATGACAAGGGCGGTGGCCAGCAGCACGTAGTACCAGTTGAAGTAGCCCACAATGGTGCCCTGGATGCTGGAAAACAGTTGCTCGGCGGTGTCCGGGGCGACCATCGCGAAGGACGCAAAAACCAGGACAATGGTGGCGGCCGGCCAGAAGACCCAGCGGTGGACGGGCGGGGCGGACTTGGTCTCTGACATTTCCCCAGCATAGGCCCACTCCCCCAATCCCCGCCGGGTTTCGGCCACCCGGGCCGTGTCAATGGTTGGGGAAGCACTTGCCCTGGGCGAGTTTCGACAGCCCCGTGAGGTCCCCGGCGGCAAAGGTGGTGACCTCCTGTTGGCCGTGCTCGTACATGAGCTGGGTGGCGTCCTGCACATGGCCCAGGCCCAGCACGTGGCCCAGTTCGTGCTGGATCACCGCACCCACCCCGGCCGCCCCGGTGGGTTCGGCCAAGGCCTTGGCCAGGCCCTCCGCATTGAGCTGGACGGTGCCAGTGACAAACACTGTGCTGCCCTGGTCCCCCGTGATGCCCTGGCTGCCGCCCAGGCCGGCCAGGAACGGATCGCCCTCCTTGACGTCCAGGGTGAACTGCGGCTCTTCGGCAACCGTCTCCCAGACGATCAACACCGGCGCCCAGCGTTTTCCGTAGCGTTCGGGCTGGTAGGGCTCCCGCTTCTCATCGAAGGACTCGTCAGTCGCGCCGTCGTCAATAAACTCGAAGCCGCTGGCCTTGGAGGCTGCCGCCACGGCGTCCGCCACCAGCTTGGCGGCCCCGGGCGGGGCGTTGTCGGGGCGGGTCACGTAGTGGATGGGGCGGCAGGGATCGTAGGCAATGGGGTCCTGCCGCGTGCCGCTGTGAATGAAAGAATAGCTGTCATTGGGCTCCGCCACCGGCGGCGGGGATCCCAGCGGCTCCTTTTGTGCCTCGACCCCGTGCGGCGGGAAGTCAGTGAAACCGCCGGAGAACAGCCCCGCCCCCTGGGCCGGATCCGTGAACTGCTCGCCAACGATGGCAGCGGTGATCTTCCCGGCGAGGCTGGGGGCCGCGTACCAGGTGCCGGCCACGGCCACGAAGAGGACCAGCAACACTGTCAGCAGAATCCGCGCCGGGTGCCGGCGCCTCCGGCCGCTCCGGCGCGGGGGCACCGGTTCGTTGCCGTGCATGGCGCTGACCAGCCGGCGCACTTCTTCGTCGTGGACCCATTGCGGGGTCCGCCCGGACGGCGAACTCGGCAGCCGCTTGCTGTCCTGCGGGTCCGGCCCGCTCACGGTGCCCCAACCTTCATGCCGAACCCGCCATGGTGACCCCCAATAAGTGTCCAAAGAGCTGTTGGGAAGAATACTAGGCCACGGGTCAAGCCCGGCGCAGGGATGCCCTGTCTGCAGGAGCGGCAACGGGCCGGACCAGCAGCAGCGGGGCGGCACAGGCAAGTGCCGCCCCGGCCACCACCAACGCCACGCCGCTGGAGACCCCCGTGGCAACGAGCCCAAGCACCAGGGCCCCGAGCGATCCTGCGGGCTGAAGCACCATGGAGGCCAGGGACAGCACGGTGGCGCGGTGCCCGGCGTCGACCTCGGCATGGAGCATGGTCTCGTAAATGGCGCCATAGGCCGTGTGCACGGCATAGCAGGCGAAGAACGCAACGACCAGCCCGGCGGGGCCGGCTGCCAGGCCCATGCCAACCACAGTGGCGCCCTGGGCCACGGCAAGCACCACGGCAGCATGGCGCAGGGACCAGCGCCGCAGCAGCAGCGGAACTGCGGCGGCTCCCGCGGCGGACACTGCCCAGGCCGCCGCCGACACCGGGCCCATGGCGACGCCGGCCAGCTCGGGATTGTGCAGGAGTTCGGACAGCCGAATGGGCATGAATTGTTCAAAGCCCACCATGCCGAAGCCCAGGAACAGGCTGGCACCCAGCAGGGCGCGCAAGACCCTGTTGCGCAGGGCCAGTCGGGCGCCGTCGGCAATGGTGCGCGGGGTGGCCCGGACGGAATCCCACAAGGAGGAGGCGTGGGCGGGGCGTTCCTCACGCATGAGGAGCAGGGTGGCGGCTATCTGCGCCAGCGTCAGCACGGCGGCGGCCAGGAACGGGGTGGCCAGCGCATCAAGGGCCGGAAACGGGTGCCAGGCAATGAGGCCCCCGGAGGCCAAAGCGCCGAGGGCAATGGATGAGCCAATGACAGTTCCGGCGCCGGAGATGCCCTTCGCCACGGTGTCGCCGCTGCCGCCCGGGCCGCTGCGGGCGGCCAGGGTCCCATCCACGAACCAGGCGTTCAGCGGGCCGCTGTCCAAGGCCCGGAACACGCCCTGCAACGCCGAGGCTGCCATGAACCAGCCCAGCGTCCCGGCGAAGGCGAACATTGAGTAGGAGGCCAGGGCAAACAGGGCCGCGGCCACCATGAGCGGGCGGCGGCCCCATGAATCGGCAAACCCGCCAGTGGGCAGCTCCAGGAAAAGAACCACGATGCCCTGGACCGACAACACCGCACCAAACTCGGCGATGCTCAGCCCCCGGTGCAGGGGCAGGAGCGCGTAGACGGGGATGAGCAGCCCCGCGGGCAGCCAGCGCAGGGCCGTCAACAGCCAGAACTTTGCCCGGAGGCTCACTGCGGCCGCCGGGGAAGGGCCAGTACGTGCCAGGCAACCGGCCGGGCGTCCGGTGAATCGGACTCCCGTGATGCGAAGTCCGCCAGGAGGCCCTGGATGCGGTCCATGAGCTCGGCCGCGTCCTCGGGGGTGAGGCGCAGCAGCCAGTCGTTGATGCCAAGGACCGGCTCCCACTCCGGCGCCAGGCCGCCGCGGAGGTAGTCGCCCACATTCTCCATCAGGTAGTCCACACTGTGGCCCGTGGCCGCCCGCATCAACGCCTGGGCGGCCACGTCGGAGCCGAAGCCCTCCGTGCGGAAATCGGTTTGCCGGTGCACCGCCTTCCATCGGCGTTCACGGCGGGATTGCTTGGCGTCGTCGTCTGCCACAAAGCCGTAGCGTTCCAGTTGGCGCAGGTGGTACGACGCCGAGCCGCTGGATTCCCCCAGCCTGCGGCCAAGCTCCGAGGCCGTGGCCGGGCCGTGTTCGCGCAAGGCCGCCAGCAGGCCCATGCGCAGCGGGTGGGCGATGGCCTTGAGCGTTTCAAGGTCGGATACTGTCTTTCCCGAACTGTCCATGGCACAAGCCTAGAACGCAAAGAACTCTTTGCAAAGGTTTCTTTGCAAAGAGTTCTTTGGGGCTTGGCCGGCTCAGGCCTCGGGGACGAACTCCCCGTGGCCGGCGGCGCGCAGGGCCTCGCGCAGCTTCACGGCGCTGGCGTCCAGGGCGGCGGGGTCCGGGTTGTTGTCCACGGCGGCGAAGCTGAAGTTGTCCAGCCCGTACGCCGGGAACACATGCACGTGCAGGTGCTCCACCTCAAAGCCAGCAATGATGACCCCGGCGCGCGGGGCCCCGAAGGCCGCCACCTGGGCCTGCCCGATGGTCTGCGCAACACCCATGAGCTTGCCCATGAGCTCGGGGGACGCGTCGGTCCACTTGTCCACTTCCTGGCGCGGCACCACCAGGACGTGGCCGTCCGTCAGGGGCCCGATGGTCAGGAAGGAGACGCAGTCGGCGTCCTTCCACACAAAGCGGCCGGGGATCTCGCCTGCGATGATCTTGCTAAACAACGTGCTCAAGAAGTGCTCCTGTTCGAGGTGCCGTACGGATGGGTGCCGGTCTAGATGGTTGCGGCGTCCAGCACAAACCTGTACTTGACGTCGCCGGCAACCATGCGGTCGTAGGCGGCGTCGAGTTCCTTGGCTGTGACCAGCTCAATGTCGGAGACAATGCCGTGCTCGGCGCAGAAGTCCAGCATTTCCTGGGTTTCGGCAATGCCGCCGATCAATGAGCCGCCATAGGCCAGGCGCTTGCGGATGAGCAGCCCGGGGTCAACCGGCGGCATGTCCTCCGAGGGCAGGCCCAGCTGGATCAGGGCGCCGTCGCGGGCCAGCGTGCGCAGGTACGGGTTGAGGTCGTGGACGGCGGCAACCGTGTCAAGGATGGCGTTGAGCGATTCCTTGGCGGCAGCCATCTCCTCGGGGTCGGTGGAGACCACCACGTTGTCGGCGCCCAGTGCCCGCGCGTCGTCGGCCTTGGCCGGCGAGGTGGTGAACACTGTGACGGTGGCGCCCAGGGCCTTGGCGATCTTGACGCCCATGTGGCCCAGGCCGCCCAGGCCAATCACGCCCACGGCGTCGCCGTCCTGCACGTCGAGGTAGCGCAGCGGCGAGTAGGTGGTGATGCCGGCGCACAGCAGGGGCGCGGCGGCGGCGGGGTCCATGCCTTCGGGGATGTGCAGCACGTAGTTCTCATCCACCACGATGGACTGCGCATAGCCGCCCTGCGTCACGACGCCGCCGTTGCGGCTGTCCACCACGCCGTACGTGCCGGTGTTGCCCACCTCGCAGTACTGTTCGAAGCCCTCAAGGCAGGATTCGCATTCGCGGCAGGAATCAACCATGCAGCCAACGCCCACCCGCTCGCCAACGGTAAAGCCTTCCACGCCGTCGCCCACGCGGCTGACGATGCCCACGATTTCGTGCCCGGGCACCAGCGGGTACTTGGCGGGTCCCCATTCCGAGCGGATGGTGTGCACATCGGAGTGGCACAGGCCGCAGAATTCAATGGCAATTTCAACGTCGTGGGCGGCCGGTTCGCGGCGCTCAATGGTGCCCGGCTGGAGCCCGGACGTGGCAGAGACGGCTTCGTAAGCCTTTACTTGGGTCATGCTTCAACCCTATCCCCGGCGGAGGCACTGCCACCAGCGGGGCTGGCGGCGGCACCTGTTGCAACGGGGCGCCCGGGCTGGTTGGACCAGGCCGACCACGATCCCGGGAACAGCGCGGCCTTGAAACCGGCTATCTCCAGCGCCGCGATTTGGTGCGCGGCAGTCACGCCGGAGCCGCAGTAGACGGCCACGGGCGTTTCGGCATCCACACCCAGTGCGGCGAACCGTGCCCGCAGCTCCGCGGCCGGCAGGAACGCCTTGTCCCCCGCCAGATTTTCGGTGGTCGGGGCACTCACGGCCCCCGGGATGTGCCCAGCCCGCGGATCGATGGGCTCCACCTCGCCGCGGTACCGCTCGCCCGCCCTGGCGTCGAGCAGGACCCCATCCCAGGCTGCCGCGCCGTCGGCGTCAATCGTGTCCAGGGCACCAAAGCGGACGACGGCGTCACCCGGCTCCGCGTGCACCTCGCCTGCCGCCAGAGGAAGGCCGGCCGCACGCCAGGCCGCCAGCCCGCCGTCGAGCAGCTGGACATCCGCCAGACCTGCGTGGCGCAGCAGCCACCAGGCACGGGCGGCCGCGGCAGCCCCGGCGTCGTCATAGACCACCACAGTGTCACCGGCATTGATGCCCCAACGCTGCACGGTGGCGGCAAAATCTGCCTCGGCGGGCAGCGGGTGGCGGCCATCCTGCGGCGCGCCATGTGAGGCCAACTCGGCATCCATGTCAACGAACACGGCCCCGGGGATGTGGCCGCCCAGATAGTGGCCGTGGCCGTGGGGGTCGCCCAGGACCCAGCGGACGTCCAGCAGGACTGTGCGCCGACCGGCGGCGAGCCTCTCGTTGAGCTGGGCTGCGGTGATCAGGACGGGCATGTGCGGCTCCTTGGAACTGGGCGTTGGGCTGCTTCAAATCTACGCCAGTGCATACACTTGGCCTATGAACCCCGCTGCACAGAACACCGCCACGCCGCCTGCCGCCCCCGCCTGCCGGGACTGGACCCGCAACGCGATAGCCCGGGTCCAGGCAGAGAACAACCGCTCGGCCGACACCCACCTGTACAAGATCGAGCTGCCCGCGCAATGGGGCGTGGACCTGTACGTGAAGGACGAGTCCTGCCACCGGACAGGCAGCCTCAAGCACCGGCTGGCCCGTTCCCTGTTCCTGTTCGGCCTGGTCAATGGCTGGATCAATGAAGGCACCACAGTGGTGGAAGCCAGCTCGGGCAGCACAGCCGTCTCCGAGGCCTACTTTGCCCAGCTTCTGGGCCTTGACTTTGTGGCCGTCATGACGCGCACAACGAGCCCGGAGAAGATTGCCCTGATTGAGCAATTTGGCGGGCGCTGCCACCTGGTGGATGCGGCCGGGGAGGTCTACTCAGCGGCGGCTGCCATCGCGGCCGAATGCAACGGCCACTACATGGACCAGTTCACGTATGCCGAGCGCGCCACAGACTGGCGCGGCAACAACAACATTGCCGAGTCCATCTTCAGCCAGCTGGCCCACGAGCAGCACCCCGAACCTGCCTGGGTGGTTGTGGGGGCCGGCACGGGCGGCACCTCCGCCACGATCGGGCGTTACATCCGCTACCACGCACACGCAACGCAGCTGGCCGTGGTGGATCCTGAAGGATCGGCGTTCCTGCCCGCGTGGCAGGCCAACGACATGACAGTGGTGACGGGGCGGTCCTCCCGCATCGAGGGCATCGGCCGGCCCCGTGCCGAGCCGAGCTTTGTCCCGGGCGTCATCGACACCATGATGGAGGTGCCCGACGCCGCGTCCGTTGCGGCCATGCGGCACTTTGAGCAATTGACGGGCATGCACGCGGGCCCCTCCACCGGCACCAACCTGTGGGGCGTGTGGCAGCTCGTGGCACAGATGGTGGCAGCGGGCCAGAAGGGCAGCATTGTGACACTGATGTGCGACGGCGGCGAGCGCTACGCCGGCAGCTACAACAACCCCGCGTGGCTGGCGGAAAAGGGCCTGGACCCGGCCCCGCACCTTGGCACCATCGAACAGTTCTTCGCCACGGGGACGTGGAACGGCTGACCCGGGGCCGCTAGACCTGCACGGCCTGGCCCACGGCCAGGTGCGCGAAGGTGACCCCGTGCAGCCCGCCGATCCGCGCAATGTGGGACTCGGTGAACGCCAGGCCCTGCTCATTGAGCAGCCCGTCGTGGATTTGGTAGGCGTGCGGGGCGCGGACCGAAACCACAAAGTCCACCACCTCGGCCACCTTGGACCACGGGGCATGCACCGGGACCAGCAGCGTGCCCACGGTGACGCCGTGCGGAACCACGAGTGAATCGCCCGGGTGGTAGAGCGTGCCTTCCACGAGGTAGCCAACGTTCGCCACCACGGGGATGGAGGGGTGGATCAGCGCGTGCTGTCCGCCAAAGCACTGCACGGAAAAGCCTGCTGCCGTGAAACTGTCCCCCGGGGCGGCATCATGGATCCGCCCCGCAGTTCCGGGCGCGCGCAAGCGCAGGTCCGCGGCCACGCCGGCCGGTGCGTGCACCGCGAGGTCCGGGGAGGCGGCGAGGGCGGCGGTGAGGGCATCGGCGTCGTAGTGGTCGGGGTGTTCGTGGGTGATGAGCACGGCACCGGCGCCGGCCAGGGCCTGGGCCGCCTCCGAGAAAACGCCCGGGTCCAGGACCATCACCCGCCCGTCCTGCTCGAGCCGGACACATGCGTGGGTGTATTTGCTCAGCTGCATGGTGCCAGCCTATGCCCGCTCCCCTGCCTTGGCCATGGCCGTCCGGCGCCGTGGGCAGCGCCTTGTGCAGGCGGGTGCGATAGGCTGGTTGACTGGACCATAAGCGTGGAAAGTGGGTTGCGGGCATGTCTGATGCACCGGTGAAGGAGCAGCGCGTCACCAAGCAGCGTGTTGCCATCGGCGCTGCCCTGGACACGCTGGACGACTTTGTCAGCACGCAGGAGCTGCACCGCCTGCTGCACGAGCAGGGCACACGGGTGTCGCTGGCCACCACTTACCGGATCCTGGCCTCCATGGCCGATGAGGGCCTGGTGGACACGCTGCGCAACGGCGAGGGAGAGGCCGTGTACCGGCGCTGCTCCGCCACGAGCCACCACCACCACCTGCTGTGCCGCAACTGCGGCAAAACCGTGGAGATCGAGGCCCCCGAGGTGGAGAGCTGGGCGGCCCGCGTTGCCAAGGCCAACGGCTTCACCCAGGTCCAGCACACGGTGGAGATCTTCGGCCTGTGCCCGGAGTGCTCGGCCAAGTAGGCTGCGCTCAGCCCATTGACGCCGTGGCCGGCACGAGGTCGCCCACCCATTCCCTGACCCACCAGTCCCCCGTCTCGCGCCGCTCGCGCCACGTGGTGAAACGGTAGGCGAACACGCGCGCCCGCACCATCTCCGGCGCGGCACCGCCAAAGGGGTCGTGGCGCAGCAGGCGCAGCGTGGCGGGATCGGCCGCCAGCAGCTTCCCCAGGAACGGCGCGAACCAGTGCATGCCCGGCTGGCCCAGCGCCAGGAACCACATCATCCAGTCCAGCCGCAGGTGGTAGGGGGCAAACTGCCGCGGCATCCGGCCCACCGGCCCCGGCTTGCCGTGGAAGCCGTACTCGAGCCAGGCCTGCCCGTCCCATCCCTCCACCACCACCTCATGCCGCTCGCGGGTGATGGAGCCGAACGCACCGTAGGCGTTCCCCAGCCGCCACCTGTTGAAGCTGGCGTTCATGAGCTGGTTCGGGGAGAAGAGGTTCCGCAGCGGCCACCAGGCCAGCACCAGCATGGCCAGACCCATGGCCAGGACGACGGCGGCCAGCCACCAAGGCATCCCCGGCGGCTGGGTGCCGCCCGCGGCTGGGACGGCCCAGGGAAGGAGTGCGGCCAGGGCGTCGTCGCCCACGGCGCTGGCGGCCAGGACCAGGGTGAGGGCGTTGAGCCAGGCAAAGTTCCCGGACAGGACCAGCCACAGCTGGGTCGCCACCACCACGGCCGCGGCCCAGGCGGCCACGGGCTGCGGGGCGAACAGCAGGAACGGGACAAACAACTGGGCCACATGGTTGCCCAGCACCTCCACCTTGTGAAGGGGCCGGGGCAGGTGGTGGAAGAACCAGCTGAGCGGGTTGGGCATGGGCTGGGTCTCATGGTGGTAATACAGGGCCGTGAGGTCCCGCCACACACGGTCGCCGCGCATCTTGATCATGCCGGCGCCAAACTCCAGCCGGAACACGAGCCAGCGGAACAGCCAAAGGGTGATGACCGGCGTCGTGCTCTGGCTTGAGCCCAGGAACGCGGCCAGGAAACCGGCTTCCAGGAGCAGGATCTCCCAGCCAAAACCATAAAAGGTGCCGCCGGCGTTGACAATCGACATGTACCCCAGCCACAGGGCAAGGAAAACGAGCATGGGCAGCCACGGCGGGCCCAGCTGCGGCAGGCCCAGGACCACAGTGAGGGCCAGCACCGCCCCGGACCAGGCCAGCGTGCGCAGGAGTGCGTCCGAATAGCGCCAGTGGAAGAGCGACGGGACCGGCGGATGCGTGCCGGGCGCGGGCCTGCGCGGGGTGGGCAGCAGGCCCCGCTCCCCCAGCAAGGCGGGGAACTGGCGGGCGCTGGAGACGAACGCAATGACGAACACGGCGGCGATCCCGCGCTGCAGGACGAACCGGGCGGCGTCGTAGTTGGCGCTGCCCAGCCAGCCGGCATCAAGCCAGCCCGGCCCGAACCAGTCCATGGCTCAACGCTAGCCCTTCAGGGCCGGTCCGCCTAGGCTGCGACGGTTGGCCGCGCGGCCCAGCCCCGGCGGCGGCGCCAGGCACCGGCCGCCCGGCACAGCACGTAGATGACAAACGACAGCGTGGTGACGTACGGGCTGATCGGGATGCTGCCGCCCAGGGCCAGCATGATGCCGCCAACGGTGGCAATCATGGCGAAGGCCACGCTCAGCAGCACCACCATGCGCGGGGCCGCGGTGACCTGCAGGGCCGCAGCCGCCGGGGTGATGAGCAGGGCCAGCACCAGCAGGGCACCCACCACCTGGATGGACAGCGCCACGGCAATGCCCAGCAGGAACATGAACGCCAGCGACAGGGCACGCACCGGCACGCCGCGTGCCGTGGCAATGTCCGGGTCGGCGCTGGCAAAGGTCAGCGGCCGCCAGATGAGTGCAAGCCCGGCCACCACCACCAGGGCGGTGCCGGCCAGGACGGATAGCTGGGTGGCGTCCACCGAGACAATCTGGCCTGTGAGGAGCCCGAACTTGTTGGCCGAGCGCCCCTCGTAGAGGGACAGGAACAAGATGCCCAGTCCCAGGCCAAAGGGCATGATGACGCCGATGACGGAGTTTTTCTCCCTGGCCCGCACGCCCATGACGCCCAGCAGCAGGGCCGCCAGGATGGAGCCCACCAGCGAGCCGAAAATGACGTCGGCGCCAATCAGCAGCGCAAAGGCGGCGCCGGCAAAGGAGAGCTCGGCAATGCCATGCACGGCGAAGGCGAGGTCGCGCATCATGACGAAGGTGCCGATCAGCCCGCCGACAACGCCCAGGATGGCCCCGGCGAGCAGCGTGTCGCGGAACAGCGGCAGCAGTTCGCCGTAGTTGGAGAAGTTGAAAACGGCGTCGGAAAAGTCAGCCCAGTTCATGCCGCCCCCTGCCCGTGGTCGTGGTCGGCGGCAAGTTCCAGTTCGGCGACGTGCCCGTCAATGACAGTGTCGGGTCTCCCCACCACCACGAGCCGGCCGTCCATGTTGAGCACCTCCACGCGCGTGCCGTACAGCTCGGAGAGCACCTCGGTGCGCATGACCTCGGCCGGGGTGCCCACCATGAAGCGGCCGCCGGCAAGGTACAGCACCCGGTCAACGTGTTCCAGGATGGGGTTGATCTCATGCGTGACAAAAACGACGGCGGTCCCGTTCTCCTTGGCCTGCCGACCCACCAGGGCACTGACGGCCTTTTGGTGGTTGAGGTCCAGGGAGAGCAGCGGCTCGTCGCACAGCAGGACCTTGGGGCTGGCGGCCAGGGCCTGGGCGATCCGCAGGCGCTGCTGCTCGCCGCCGGAGAGCATGCCCACGGGGATGCGGCCGTAGCTTTCGGCGCCCACCGCAGCCAGCAGTTCATCCACCCTGTTGCGGTAGGCGCGGCCGCGGATGCGGAAGCCCCACTTGTCGCCGTCAACGCCCAGTCCCACGAGGTCGCGGGCGCGCAGGGCGGTGTCGGGGGCAAAGTTCTTTTGCTGGGGCACGTAGCCAATGGTGCGGCTGCCGCGCTTGGCCGGTGACCCGTCGAGCATGACCTGCCCGGAGCTCAGCTGCGCCAGGCCCAGCAGGATTTTCAGGAAGCTGGTCTTGCCGCTGCCATTGGCGCCCAGCACGGCCAGGAACTCACCCGGGCGGACCTCAAGGTTGAGGTCCTGCCACAGGGTGCGCGGACCGTATTTCAGGGTGGCGCGCTTGAGGCTGACGACGGCGGGGGCCTCACCTTGGAGTGGACTCACGGGGCGGCCGGGGACTGCAGCGCCTTTTCCAGGCTCGAAACGTTCGTATCCATCCACTCAATGTAGCTGGTTTCCTGGGGCAGGGTTTCGGCGAAGTCGGCCACGGGGACGCCGGCGGCCGTTGCCGCTGCGCGCACCTCTTCTGTCTGCGGGCTGCCGGTCTGCTCGTTGTAGGCCAGCAGGTCCAGCTTGCCCGAGCCCATCAACTCAAGGGTTTCCTTCAGGACTGCGGCGGGGACGTCGCTGCCGTTTTCCACGGCCTCGGTGAACTTGTCGGGGGTTTTGTTGACCAGCCCGGCCTGCTCGAGAAGGTAGAGCGGGACGGGCTCGGTGATGGCAGCCGGCTCGCCGTCGTGCTTTTCCTTCAAGGCGGCGAGCCGGGATTCCAGCGCTGCGACCTTGGCCTTGAAGGCGTCGGCCTGCTTGGTGAAATCGGCCGCCTGCTCCGGGCGCAGGGCGCTGAAGCGCCCGGCCAGGTCATCTGCCAGCTTGGTCATGGTGGGCAGTGAGTACCAGACGTGCTCGTTGAAGCCGTCACCCGTGTCCAGGCCCGAGAGTTCGCTGACGTTGATGGTTTCGGCAGGGTCCAGCTGGCCCTTGGCGAGCTGGCCGAAGAAGTCGTCGTAGCCGCCGCCGTTTTCAATGCCAACCTGGGCCTTGGACACGGCCAGCTTGTCCTGGGCATTGGCCTCGTAGCCGTGGGGATCGGCCCCGGCCTTGGAAATGATGGAGTGCACGGTGACGTGGCTTCCACCAATCAATGCGGCAATGTCGCCGTAGACATTGGTGGAAGCCACCACCGCAATGGTCCCGTCCGCGCCGGCCGCCGCCGGGGCCGCATCCCCGGCCCCGGAACAACCCGAGAGTGCCAGGGCGGCGGCCGCGGCAGCACCCGTGAGAAGAAGTGTCCGGCGCGAGAAGAGCATGTGATTCCTTTGCAGCTTGCTAATGAGAATTGTTACCAATAAGACCAGCATAGCGCATATTGGGAATCATTCGCATCAAGCCTTCTTGCGCTCCTGGATGTGGGTCTGCGTGGCGTCGCGGATCTCGCCCACAAGCTGCTCAATCACGTCCTCCAGGAACAAGACACCCATGGTCTGGCCGCCGCCGTCGATCACGCGTGCCATGTGGGTGCCGGTGCGCTGCATGGTGGCCAGCACATCCTCAATTTCCTCATCGGCGGACAGGTTCGCCATGGAGCGCACGCGCCCCTCGCCAATGGGCATTTCGTAGCGCTCCAGCGGAATCCGCAACACGTCCTTCAGGTGCAGGTAGCCCAGCAGGGTCCCGGCGTCGTCGGTGAAGACAAACCTGGAGAAGCCGGTCTTGCCCACCTTGTGCTCGAAGTCCACGGGGGTGGAATCGGCCGGCAGGGTCACCAGCTCCGACAGCGGCACCATGATGCTCTGTGCCGTCTGGGAGGAGAATTCCAGGGCGCCGGTGATCAGGCCTGTCTGGTCATCCACCAGCCCGCTGCGCGTGGACTCCTCCACGATGGACTGCACCTCTTCCAGCGTGTAGCTGGAGGAGACCTCGTCCTGGGGCGTGATGCCGAACAGCCGGACAATGTGGTTGGCCGTCCAGTTCAGCGACACGATGACGGGGCGCACCACCTTGCTGACAAGCACCAGGGGCGGGGCCAGCAGCAGGGCCGCCTTGTCGGCGGCGGAAACGCTCATGTTCTTCGGCACCATTTCACCGAAGGTCACATGCAGGAACGTCACCAGGGCCAGCGTGATGACGAACGCCGCAGGGGCGGCAATGTTGTCCTCGATGCCGATCGCATGCATGGGTTCCGCCAGCAGGTGGTGGATGGCGGGCTCGGCCACGTTCAGGATCAGCAGCGAACACACCGTGATGCCCAGCTGCGAACAGGCCAGCATGAGGGAGACATTTTCCATGGCGCCCAGGGTGATCTTGGCGCGCTTGGACCCGGCGTCGGCCAGGGGTTCGATCTGGCTGCGGCGCGCGGTCATGACGGCAAACTCGGCGGCGACAAAGAAGGCGTTTCCCAGCAGCAGCACCACCAGCCAGGCTATTCCTGCCCACGGGCTCACAGGGAACCACCTTCCTTGGAGTCTTCGGCCGGGCCGGCGTCGTCCTTGGCCGGTGCAGGGATGAACTGGATCCGGTCAACGCGGCGCTTTTCCACCCGGTCCACCACCAGCAGCCCTCCTTCGACCTCCACGGTGTCGCCGACGGCGGCGATGCGGCCAAGTTCGGCCATCATGAAGCCGCCCACGGTTTCATAGCCGGCCTCGTCAGGGACGTTGAGCGGGCCGATGCGCTCGGAGACCTCGTCGGGGCGCATGAGGCCCGGGAAGAACCAGGTGCCGTCGGCGCCCAGCAGGATGCCTGGCTTGACGCGGTCGTGCTCGTCGGTGACTTCACCGACGATTTCCTCCACGAGATCCTCCAGCGTGGTGACGCCGGCGGTTCCGCCGTATTCGTCCTGGACAACTGCCATCTGCAGGTTTCCCTCGCGCAGCTCAAGGATGAGCGCATCGAGGTGGACGGTTTCAGGCACGCGCAGCACATCGGTCATGATGGCGCCAACCTCAATGCGGGGGCGCTTGTGGAACGGGATGGACACGGCCGTCTTGAGGTGGACAACGCCCAGCACCTGGTCCGCGGATTCACCAATGACGGGGAAGCGGGAGAAGCCGGTGCGCCGGGCGGCGTCGATGATCTCATCGACTGTCTTGGTGCTTTCTATGGTTTCCACGCGCATGCGGGGCGTCATGACGTCCGCGGCGGTGCGCTCGGAGAAGCTCAGGGTGCGCGCCACGAAGGTGGCGGTGCCGGCGTCGAGCGTGCCCATGGCTGCCGAGCGGCGCACCAGGGAGGCAAGTTCCGACGGCGATCGCGCGCCGGAGATTTCTTCCTTCGCTTCCATGCCAAAGAGGTTCAGGACCTTGTTGGAGAATCCGTTCAGGACCACGATTGCCGGCTTGAACACGGCGGTGAAGATCAGCTGCGGCCGGGCCACGGCCTTGCCAATTTCAAAGGCCTTGGCGATGGCCATGTTCTTGGGCACGAGTTCACCGATGAGCATGGACAGCAGCGTTGCCACCACCATGGAGATGGCCAGCGCGACGCCGGTGACGGCGGCGTCCGGGACACCCAGGGAGGCGAGGGGGGTGGCAAGCAGGGCACCGAGCGAGGGTTCGATGAGGAAGCCTGTCAGCAGTGTGGTCAGGGTAATGCCCAGCTGGCAGCTGGAGAGCTGGGTGGAGAGGGACTTCAGGCAGCGCAGCAGGGGCTCGGCACCTTTGTCGCCTTCGTTGACGGCGCGCTGAACGGCGGACTGGTCAAGGGCCACGAGGGCAAATTCAACGGCAACGAAGAATCCGGTGCCAAGGATCAGCAACAGGCCTGCGGCCAGGAGGATCCATTCCATTTACTGCACCCCCCTGGTACCGGCGAGGATCAAATGCGCTGCGCTGGTTTGGGGGTTGGCCGCCGGCGGGGGGTGGTCGGCGCCAGGGCCGGCCACTGCGGGGGTCGAAGGGCTGTGGTCACGTGTGCGGGGTTTGCCGGCATGTGCAGTGTGCGTGCAGGAGGCAGATTGACTGCCCCGCAGGCTGGTGCGCCGGCCCCTAGATTTACTTTCCATAGGATTTTCAGTCTACCCCAGCGCCTCCGCCGCCCTGCGGAGGAAGCGCGGCGCAAAGGTGAACGTCAGCTGGGAATTTGCCGGGTACTTCCTAGCCGGCGAGGATGCTGTGGCCGCCCAGGGCATGGAAATTCCGGCTGTGGTAGACCAGCGGTTCACCGGCCGCGTCCGGGGCAATGATGTCCAGCACCTGGGCGGCCAGGAGCAGGGAGCCGCCGGCCGGCGTGCGGCTCAGGATGGCGCAGCGCAGGGCAAATCCGCCGTGGTTGAGCAGGGGTTCGCCGCCCTCGAGCCGGGTCCAGGCCATGGACTCCGTGAAGCGCTCGCTCGTGGAGCTGGCAAAGGTGCGGGCAAGGCCAAGGTCGGCGGTGGTCAGCAGGTGCACCACAACGGTGCCGGCCACGGCGATGGCGGCCGCGGAGCCGCTGGCGGCGGCGAGCGAGAAGGCCAGCAGGGGCGGTTCGGCCGAGACCGATGCCACGGAGGAAGCCGTGATGCCCACGGGGCCCGTTGCGGAGTCGGCGGTGATCACGGCAACGCCGGCGGGGTGGCCACCAAAGGCTGCCTTGAAATCCGCGGTCAGTCCGGGCGCTGCCTGCACTGTCATGGCCAAAAATATCCTCTCACCGTGTCCCGCCCCGTGGCAGGATCCCCCCTGACTCTAGAACCTCAACAATAGTTGAGGTCAAACCGGGCGGCCATGACGCCTCTCACACCGGCGCCGGAGGCGGAAGCTCCGGAGCCTGCCGGCTACAGCGCCCCGTCGAAGGCGCGGGCGCCGGGGCCCTGTCCGGCCACCTCGTCGTCGGGGTTCACAAATCCGCACTCGGCCAGCGACAGGCAGCCGCAGCCGATGCAGCCGCCCAGGCTGCCGCGCAGCTTTTGCAGGGCGGCAATCCGGGCGTCCAGTTCCGCCTGCCAGTGCTCGGACAATCGCTGCCAGTCGGCCTGCGTGGGGACGCCGTGCTCGGGGAGTTCACCAAACACTGACGCGACAAGCGAGAGCGGGATGCCGGCGCGCTGCGCGGCCCGGATCACCGCGACCCGGCGCAGCACGGAGCGCTCGTAGCGGCGCTGGTTGCCGGAGGTGCGGGTGCTGTTGATCAGGCCCTGGCGCTCATAGAAATGCAGGGCGGAGACCGTGACGCCGCCGCGCTGGGCAACCTGGCCCACGCTCAGCGCCTCCTGCGCGCGGTGCCCGGTCCCGGCGTCGTACGCGGGCTCCGGGGAGCCGGTGCTAGTCACGGGTAATGGCGCGAATCCCGGCCACGGAATGGTCCAGGATCTCGGCCATGGTGGCGGAAATGTCAACCACGACGGCGGACTCGTCGCCTTCCAGCGGTTCCAGCGCATCCAGCTGGGAGGCCAGGAGCTTGGGCGGCATGAAGTGGCCGGAGCGGCCCTCGAGGCGGGAGCTGAGCACCTCCAGCGATCCGTCCAGGTGCAGGAAGACAGTGTCCGGGGCCTGGACGCGGATGGCGTCGCGGTACCGCCGCTTCAGGGCCGAGCAGGCCACCACAATTCCGCGGGCCTGCGTGTTGGCCAGCTCGTGTCCCACCAGGTCCAGCCAGGGCCAGCGGTCCTCGTCGGTCAGCGGCGTGCCGGCGGCCATCTTGCGGATGTTTTCCAGCGGGTGCAGGGAATCGGCATCCACGAACGGGAAGTTCATGGCGTCCGCCACGAGGGTGCCGATGGTGCTCTTGCCTGCCCCGGAGACGCCCATGACCACAACACGGGTCACTGTGGATTTCGGCGCGGGGGAAGCAGCTGCGGATTCAGAGGAAGTCATGTCCTCTTGTATACCAAAGGTTGACGCAGATCACCCCACGGGGCCCGCCCGGGCGGCAACACGGCACCGCTTGCGGTTCACAATCCGGTGCCGGGGACTGACCTCAGGGCTGGTTGCGGGCGCGCCCGGCCAGGATGGTGCGCAGGGCCGGCTCCCCCGCCTCGAGGAACGATTCCTCGATCATCCGCACGTAGCCCTCGGAGGATTTCATGTGCTCGCGCATGGCGGCCTCGGCGGCATCGGCGTCGCCGGCCCGGATGGCCTCGGCAATCCGGCGGTGCTGCTGCTGCTCATCGCCCACCAGGTCGTGCACTTCACGGTAGCGGCGCACCTCAACCATGACGGTGGTCAGCTCGGTGCGCAATGCTTCGCTGAACCATTCGAGGGCGCCGTTGCCGGTGGCGCGGGCGATTGCCATGTGGAAGGCAATGTCGAGCGCGGGGTAGCCCTCCGTGTCCAGCAGGGCGTCGTCCATTTGGGCCATCAGGCCGTCGAGCACCTCAAAGTCGCCGCCGGTGGCCCGTTGCGCCGCTAGCCGTGCGGCCTGGATTTCCAGCGGGATGCGCACGTCCATCATGTCCGTCAGGGGGCGCTGGTTGTTGTGCAGGACCCGGGACAGGAACATCTTGATGAGGTGGCCGTCTAGTTCCTTGACCACGGCGTTGCGGCCGTTGTGGACCTCCACGAGGCCCACCGCCTCCAGGGCACTGAGGGCCTCCCGAACCACGGGACGGCTCGTTGCAAACTGCTCACAGAGCGTGGCCGTCGAGGGCAGGGCGCTGCCGGGCTGCAGGTCATCCTCGACGATGTGGGCAATCATGGCGTCGAAAATCTGCAGGCTCAGCTTGGTGCGAGTCAATGGCGTGTGCACGCATCCCCCTCGAAACGGCGCCCGCATCGGCGCATGATGGCTGTGGACCAATTCCACCACCTCATCATAGCGGTGCCCTTTATGCCTGTCATATAGGTTGACAGGCTTATAGGTTCGGGGATAGTTTGTGACTCATGCCACCTACCCCAACAACATCCAGCCAGGCCGCAGCCGTGCTCTCCGGCCCCGGTCTGCTGCAGATACAGCGCCGCGGTCGCCCCACGCCGGGAGCCGGCGAGGTGCTGGTGAAAGTCCACTCCGTGGGCATCTGCGGCTCGGACACCGCCTACTTCAACGGCACGGCCGCCTACACCGTCCAGGAGCCCTTCGTCATGGGCCACGAGGCCAGCGGAACCGTCGCAGAACTTGGCCCCGGCGTGTCCGGCCCGGCCGAGGGAACCGCCGTGGCCCTGGTCCCCAGCCTTTCCTGCGGAAGCTGCGAGCAGTGCAGCTCCGGCTTCGACAACCTGTGCCGGCAGACCCGCTACCTGGGTTCCGCCGCCGTCAACCCGCACCGCGACGGCGCGCTGCAGGAGTACCTGATCCTCCCCGCGAGCCACGTCCTGCCGCTGCCCGAGGGCATCTCCCTGGCCGAAGGGGCCCTGCTTGAACCCATGGCAGTTGCCCTGCACGCGGCAAGGAAGACGGCGGTTGCCGACGCCTCGGTGCTGGTGGTCGGCGGCGGCGCGATCGGGCAGCTGACGGCGCTGGCGGCCCGGGCCCTGGGGGCTGCCACCGTCACGGTCGCCGACGTCAGCAGCCGCCGCGCGCGCACCGCCGTCGAGCACGGCGCGGACAACGGCCTGACCACGGCCGAACTGGCCGCCCACCTTGCCGGCGGCGGCAACTTTGACGTGGTCTTTGACGCCTCGGGCCACCCCGCCGGCGTTGAAGCCGCCCTGAAGGCTGCGCGCCCGGGAAGCGGCCGGGTTGTGCTGGTGGGCAACCTCCCCGCGGGGTCCGGCATCTCGTTCAAGCACATTTCACAGTCCGAATCCTGGGTCACCTCAACGCTGCGCTTTGCCGGCGGGCTGGCACCGGCCCTGGACTTCCTCCTTGAGCACCGGCTGGACATTTCCTGGCTGGTGGAGCAAACCGTCCCCTTCGGCGAGATCCTGGGCGCCTTTGCGGCGCCTGCGGCGGGCGAGGCCCCCCTGAAGGTCCACATCCACTTCACCGAGAACACTTCATCACCGACCACAACGAGCAAAAGGACACAATGATGCGTCACTCACGGAAAATCAAGGGACTTGGCGTCCTGGCGGCACTTTCACTGCTGGCAACGGGATGCTCCACGGCAGGAAACGGTGACGACGCCGTCGCCGCGGACGGGCTGGGCGCCCCCTCAGCCGAGGTGGCGCAGGCCGCCAAGGACTTCCAGGGCACGTTCAGCTATTGGATTGGGCTGACGTTCCCGGAATCCAGCAACGAGCTTGAAGCCGCCCGCATCAAAGCCTGGGGCGACAACCTCGGCATCAAGACCGACATCGTCAAGGTCAACCAGAACGAGGTTGTCCAGCAGACCTCCGGCGCCATCGAGGCCAAGTCGCTGCCCACCGCTATGACGGTGCCCTACGACCTCATGTCCACCATGGCCACAGCAAACCAGCTCACACCGGTTCCCGAGACCTACGCAGCTGTGGGCGGGGCACATGGCGGCTGGCTGGACTCCATTGACGCCGCCACCAACGCCAAGAGCTTTGGCGGAAAGGTCTACGGCGTTCCTTTCGGCTTCTTCGGCAACGTGCTGTTCAGCCGCGCGGACCTGCTCAAGGAGAAGGGCTTCACCACCCCGCCGAAGACCTGGGACGAGCTGCTGGCCCAGTCCAAGGCAACCCAGGACCCGCCCTCCACCTATGGCATGGGCTTTGCACTCTCCAACGTCCTGGACGGCAACCTGACCACCTCCATGATGCAGTCCTTCGGCGGCCGCGTGGCCGACGACGCCGGCCAGAAGTGCACCATTGACAGCCCCGAGACCGCCAACTTCCTGGGCTGGATCAAGGGCGCGTTCGACGCCGGGCAGTTCCCGCCGTCGGCCGTCACCTGGGACGGTGCCGGGGACAACAACTCCTTCACCTCGGGCGAGTCCCTGTTCATCGTCAACACCGGCAGCGTCTACCAGTCCATGAAGAAGGACGATCCCGACCTGGCCGAGTCCAGTGCCTACTCAGCCCTGCCCGCAGGCCCGTCCGGACAGGTTGCCCCCGTGGACCCGCGCTACCGCGTGGTCCCCAGCAGCACCTCCGAGGCCGGCAAGATCCTGGCGCAGGACCTGTTTGAAACCCTGGCCGATGACACCTACATGGCCAGTTTCATGGAAAACGCAACGTACGGCCCGGTCCTGAAATCGCAGCTTGACTACCCCGTCTTCACCGACAGCCCCGTCCACGCGGGCCTGCTGGAACAGGCTGAAAAGGGCACCGCCCCGGCCTTCCCCGACACGGCCAACGCAGCCTACTCCGACTACCAGAACGCCTTCTCCACCCCGCGCATGGTCCAGCGGGTGCTCGTGGACAAGGTCGCCATTGACAAGGCCATGGCCGAAGCCCAGGCCTCCTGCCAGAAGATCTACAGCCAGCATGCAGGCTAGGACTGAACAGGACGCAGTTGCTGCCGGCGCCAAGGCCCCGGCAGCAACTGCGGGCACCGCGCGACGGCCCCGCAAGCCCGTGGCGGCCGGCAAGGAGGCCAGGCTTGGCCTGCTGCTGGTGATTCCGGCAGTGGCCGTCATCGCCATCCTCATCGGCTACCCCACCATCTCCTCCATCTGGTACAGCTTCACGGACAGGATGGTGGGCTCCCCCGGCCGGTTCATCGGCATTGAGAACTACACGCGGCTCGCCACGGACTCCGGATTCCTGTCCGCGGCTGCCAACCTGGTGTTGATCGTCGGCGTTTCACTGCTCCTGAAGCTCGTGCTGGGCACAGTGGTGGCAGTTGTCCTGAACCGCCCCATGCCGGGCCGGAACTTGTGGCGCCTGCTGGTCATGTTGCCGTGGGCCATGCCGGGCTTCGTGGCCTTCATGGGCTTGCGCCTGATGTTTGAGTCGCCGTACGGCGCCATCAACGTGGCCCTGGAAACGTTCACCAGCCCCGTCCCGTTCCTCAGCGACCCCGACTGGGCACGCGTCTCAGTGGTGCTGGCCACCGTGTGGCGCGGCTTCCCGTTCTGGGCCATCTCCATCCTGGCTGCACTGCAGACCATCCCGAAGGAGCTGTACGAGGCCGCCCGCATGGACGGAGCGTCGGCCTGGCAGCAGTTTGTCCACATCACCGTGCCGCAAATCCGTTCCACAGTCGCCGTCGTTGCCGTCATCTCCGCGATCTGGACGGCGAACGGCTTCGAAAACATCTGGCTCATGACCCAGGGCGGGCCGTCAACCACCACCATGACGTTCCCCGTGCTGTCATTCCTGAGCCTGCAGAGCCGCCAGTTGGGGCAGGCAGCAGCCTACGCCGTGGTGATCCTGCCCGTCATGGCGCTGTTCATCATGTTGCTCAGCCGCCGAAAGAAGGAAATCTAATGCAAAAACGGGGCCGCCTGGCCACCGTGCTTGGCATGGCATTTCTTGCCATCCTCGTGGTGCCGCCTGTCTACTACATGATCATTGTGTCGCTGAAGCCGCGCTCGGCCATCTACCGGACGCCATCCTGGCTGCCGGAGCGGACCAGCCTGGACAACTACGCCAAGGTCCTCTTCAACGACCACTTCCTGGTCAACATTGGCAACAGCCTCATCGTGGCCCTGGCCACGACCCTGCTGGCCATGATCCTGGGCGTGCTGGCGGCGTACGCCATTGCCAGGTTCAAGTTCCCCGGCCGCAATGCCGCCAGCCAGCTGATCCTCATGAGCTACCTGACGCCCATGGTGCTGCTGTTCATCCCGCTGAGCGTGGTGGTGGGAAACCTGGGGCTGGCGGACACCCTGCAGGGCCTGGTCCTGGTGTACCTGACCTTCGCAGTGCCGCTGTGCACGTGGCTGATCCTGGGCCACTTCCGCGAGTTCCCGCGCGACCTGGAGGAGGCCGCCTCGATCGACGGCGCCTCCAAGATGCGCACGCTTGTCAGCATCCTGCTCCCGGTCTCCGCCCCGGCGCTGGCCACGGCGGCCTCGCTGGCGTTCATGATGGCGTGGGGCGAGCTGTTCCTGGCATTGACCTTCGTCAAAGGCCAGGGTGTCATGACGGCGCCGGTTGCCCTGCAGCACATGAGCACGGGCGACGTGCAGCAGTACGGCCCCATCATGGCAGGCGCCGTGTTGTCCGCCATCCCGGTGCTGGTTGTCTACTACATCTCCCAGCGCTGGGTGGTCCAGGGCGCCGCAGACGGCGCCTTCAAAGGCTAGCTTCCCGTCAGGAACGCTGAGGGCCGGGTCCGATCATTGATCGGACCCGGCCCTCTTTTTCACTTTCCTGGCGCCGGGTCCGCGCAGCAGGCACAGCCATCCGCCTCCTCGGCCGCCGGCACGGCCTGGTGTGCCACAGGGGCGCAGCAGGCATCGCCGCGCCAGGCGTCCAGGCCCTCCTTGACCGCGACGCCGGCAATCATCAGGGCGGCGATGGGGTCGGCCCACGACCAGCCGAGCACGCTGTTCAGGAGCAGGCCCACAAGGAGCACGGCGGACAGGTAGGTGCACAGCAACGTCTGCTTGGAATCGGCCACGGCGGAACGGGAGCCCAGTTCGCGGCCGGCCCGGCGCTGCGCCCATGAAAGCACAGGCATGATGGCCAGGCTGGCAGCGGCCAGGACGATGCCCACCGTGGAGTGGCTGGCTTCCCTGCCGGTCAGCAGGGAGCCGAGGGCATCGGCCGTGACAATGGCAGCGAGCCCAAAGAAGGAGATGGCAATGATCCGCAGGGCTTTTTTCTCGCGGGTCTCGGGGTCGCGGGCGCTGAACTGCCAGGCAACCGCGGCCGCGGAGGAGACTTCAACAATGGAGTCCAGCCCGAAGCCAACGAGCGCGCTGGAGGAGGCAACGGCACCTGCGGACAGGGCCACGACGGCCTCAATGACGTTGTAGGCGATGGTGGCGCCGACGAACCAGCGGATGCGCCGGTTCAGGATGCGGCGGCGCTCAGCCCCAGGTACGGCCGTTGCCGGCAGGGCGGTGGCGGCCATCAGCAGCAGCCGTCCGTCGCCGATGCCGCGCAGTGCTCCGGGTCCACTGCCAGCACCACCTCAAGCAGGTCCGCCAGGGCGTGCCCGATCTTCGCATCCGCCAACTCATAGCGGGTGCGCCTGCCCTCCGGCACGGCCACCACCAGCCCGCAGCCGCGCAGGCAAGCCAGGTTGTTGGACAGGCTCTGGCGGCTGATGCCCAGGGCCTCGGCCAGTTCCGAGGGGTACGCCGGGGCATCCCGCAGAGTCAGCAGGATCCGGGCCCGCTTGGGATCCGAGAGGGCATGGCCAAAGCGGCCCAGGACGGCTGAATGCACTGCTGTTTCCATGCCCCCAACTGTACAGAATTTTCTGTATTCAGGGAATCGTGAACTTGGCCTAGAGCCTCGTGTCGAAGGAATTGCAGAAAACGTTCTCGTTGAACGTGCCCTGGAATTCGGAGAGGCCCTGGATCTTGTCCACCGTGACCCGGATGGCCTCGCGGGTGTCGGCATGGGCGTGGATGGCCGTCTTGACCATGGGCACGTCGATGAGGTGGTTGGGTTGGTTGAGCGAGACAAACACGGTGGGCACCTCGGTGACGTACCAGGGGATCTCGGCGGCCATGGGCGAGGACCACTTGACGCGGATGGCCGCCTCCTGGGCAAAACCCTTCACGTTGGCAACCACCAGCGCGGCGTCATACTTCTCGGGGTAGTCGGCCGTGGCCTCGTCGGAGATGACGGACATGAAGTTCACGCCCTCCTCCCCCGCCGCCTTGCGCTGCTCCGCCGTCTTGAAGATGTGGACCTCAAAGCCCACCCGTTCCAATTCTTGGGCCACAACGTCAAGGTAGCCCAGCGGGTCAGCCATGGTGAAGTCGGATCCGCCGGAGATGCCATACAGGCGGATTTTCTTGTGCGTTGCCGGCGTCAACGGCAGGTTGTTCTGCGTGTCCTTGACCAGGGTCACTGTCTTGTCGGCGATCTCGGCGGCAATGGCGCGGTGTTCGGCGGAGCCGATCACGGCCAGCGCATCCACGGCCGGAACCAGCTCCGAGCGGTCCGCCAGGTGCAGGCCCAGCGAGGCCTTCAGGGCCAGGATCCTGCGCAGGGCGTCCTGCAGGCGCTCCTCGGTGATGACCCCGTTGCGGTAGCCATCCAGCATGAAGCCAAAGTCCTCGGCAGGGTTGCGGAAGAACAGGAACATGTCACAGCCGGCAGCGATGGCGGCCGGCACCAGGTCCCGGCGCTTCATGGCCTGGGTCATGCCGATCATCTGCGACGCGTCGGTCAGGATGAGCCCGTTGAAGCCAAGCTCGCCGCGCAGCAGCTCCCCAAGGAGTTCCGGGGCCAGCGTGGCGGGAAGAATGTCGCCGTCGGCCAGTTCCGGGCGGAAGCGGCGGGACAGGGCCGGGGCGCCGATGTGACCGGCCATGATGGACTGCACGCCGTGGCCGATCATTTCGCGGTACACATGCCCGTATGTGCGGTTCCACTCCTCGTAGCCGAGGGTGTTGTAGGAGGTGACAACGTGCTGGTCCCGCTCGTCGATGCCGTCGCCCGGGAAGTGCTTCATGGCGCAGGCGGTGGGAGACTCGCTGATGCCGTCGAAGTACTCCTTGGCCCGTTCCACCACCACCTCTGGCGTGTTGCCGAAGGCCCGCGTGGAGATGACCGTGTTGCGCCAGTTGTAGTGGATGTCCACAATCGGGGCAAAGGCCCAGTTGCAGCCCAGTGCCGCAGTTTCAATGCCCGCAATTTGGCCCATCTGGCGTGCGATGGCCTTGTCCGGGTGCGATCCGGCCTGCAGGTGCGTGGAGACAAAGGTGCCGTCGTCGCAGCTGCCGGCACCGCCCATTTCCGGGTTGGATGCAATGAGCAGCGGGATCTTGGTCTTCGACTGGGCGTGGCGGATGTGCGCCTGCACGGCCGCCGAGGGCCCGGGCCGGTAGCGCATGCCGCCCACGTGGAAGTTTTCCAGCACCCCGTCCAGGTACTCCGGCTCGTAGCTGTTGTTGTGGTTGATGAACAGCTGGCCGATCTTCTCTTCCAGGCTCATCGACGCGATGGTCGACTCCACCCACTCGACGGCTGCGGCATCAAGATTGAACGGTGCGGCGGTCATGTCAACGGCGTACGGCATTGAAACTCCTTGGTTCCTGGGTAAATGGTGTCTCTAGTGGCGCTGCTGGATGCGCACGACGGCGTCGCCCACCAAGGCGGCAACCGGCGCCGAAATGTCAATCACCACGGCGGCCTCGTCGGCCTCGAGTGGTTCAAGCGTGGCCAGCTGCGAATCGAGCAGCGTGGCAGGCATGAAGTGCCCGGAACGGCCCTCGAGGCGGGACCCCAGCACCTCGCGGCTGCCGTCCAGGTGCAGGAACACAGCCCCCGGCGCCTGGGCGCGGATGGCGTCTCGGTAGGAGCGTTTCAGCGCCGAGCAGGCCACCACGAGCCCGTTGGCCGAGGAGGCGAGTTCCCGGCCGACGATTTCCAGCCAGGGTGCCCGGTCGGCGTCGTCAAGGGGCGTGCCGGCGGCCATTTTGGCAATGTTTTCCACCGGGTGGAGGGAGTCCCCGTCCGTGAACGGCAGGCCGAGCTCGCGCGCCACGAGGGCGCCGATCGTCGTCTTGCCGCAGCCGGAGACTCCCATCACCACAATGTGCTGCTTGTGTGAAGCGTCGATCACCAGTCGTGGACCGTTCCGTCAACCAGGCGGTTGTAGGGCAGGTAGGCCTGCTGGTACGGGAATGCCGCGGCGGCCTCCTCGTTGAATTCCACGCCGAGGCCGGGGGCATCGCCCGGGTGCAGGTAGCCGTCCTTGAAGGTCATGGACTGCTGGAAGACCTCGTTGGTCGCATCCGAGTGCTGCATGTACTCCTGGATGCCGTAGTTGTGGATGGCCAGGCCCACGTGCAGCTGGGCGGCGAAACCGACAGGGGAAATGTCGGTGGGGCCGTGGAAGCCGGACTTGATCTGGTACTGGGCGGCGAAGTCCATGACCTTCTTCAGCGGGGAGATGCCGCCGAAGTGGGTGGAGGCTGCACGGACGTAGTCAATGAGCTGTTCCTTGATGATGGTCTGGTAGTCGTAGACCGTGTTGAAGATTTCACCGATGGCCAGCGGGGTGGTGGTGTGGTGGCGGACCCAGCGCAGGGCTTCCTGGTTCTCGGCCGGGGTGCAGTCCTCGAGCCAGAAGAGGTCATACGGTTCCAGGGACTTGCCCAGCTTGGCGGCCTGGATGGGCGTCATGCGGTGGTGGCCGTCGTGGAGCAGGGGAAGCTCGGGGCCAAACTCGTTGCGGACTGCCTCGAAGACAGTGGGCAGGTGGCGCAGGTAGGCGCGGGTGTCCCAGTCCTCTTCCTGCGGGAAGGCACCACGGCCGGCGGGCTCGTAGTCGTAGCGCTCACCCGAGGCCTGGGCCTGGGCGGCAACACCGTAAACAGCCTTGATGCCGGGGATGGCCGTCTGGATGCGGACTGACTTGTAGCCAAGTTCCAGGTGCTCACGCACGGAGTCGAACAGCTGCGGGATGTCGGCACCGGAGGCGTGGCCGTAGGCGCGCAGGCCGTTGCGGGAGGCGCCGCCCAGGAGCTGGTAGACCGGCATGCCGGCCAGCTTGCCCTTGATGTCCCACAGGGCCATGTCGACGGCGGCGATCGCTGCCATGGTGACCGGGCCGCGGCGCCAGTAGGAGCTGCGGTACAGGAACTGCCAGGTGTCCTCGATGCGGTGCGGATCCTTGCCGATCAGCAGCTGGGCAATGTGTTCCTTGAGGTACGCGGCAACGGCGAGTTCACGGCCGTTGAGGGTGGCGTCGCCGATGCCCACGACGCCTTCGTCGGTGGTGACCTTCAAGGTGACGAAGTTGCGGCTCGGGCTGGTGACAAATACTTCTGCGGAAATGATCTTCACGTCGGTATTCCTTCCGGGTTTTTGCTGGGCTGGGTGGTAACTGCGGTGATGCGGTGGTGCTGGAATGTCTAGGAGTTTTCCTCGGAGTCGCGGCGGTTCAGGGCGGCGTCGAGGCGTTCCTTGCGGCGGCCTTCAATGTCGGCCACGATTTCCTTGTGCTTGGCGTCGGTGAGCGGGTACAGGAACATGATGGCAATGGCGAGGATGGCGAACACCATGGGCAGCAGGCCCGATCCGACGCGGATGCCGAGCAGCGCGTGGTCACTTTGTGCGGCGCCGCCTGAGGCGTAGCCGCCCCAGGCCAGGGCGTATGCCGCCAGGGCTCCGCCCACTGCCTGCCCGGTCTTGCGCGTGAAGGAGAACAAGGCGTAGGTGATGCCTTCGGAGCGGACGCCGGTGCGCCATTCGCCGTACTCCACGGTGTCGGCCTCCAGGGCCCAGACCAACATGTTGGCCATCATGATGCCCAGCTGGGCGATCAGCACACCTGTGAACGCGAACCAGACCATGGAGGCCGGGGCGATGAAGACGATCAGGCCGCCAACGGCCATGAGCAGTCCGGCCACCAGGTAGAGGCGTTTCTTGCCCGCGAGGCGGACCAGTCGCGGCAGCAGTGCAGCCAGGCCGAAGGTGAGGAAGATGTTCACGATCGCCATGACGGCGTAGAGCGGCAGGGAATGCAGCACGTCGCGGAAGTAGTAGATCTGGATGGAGCTGATGGCCAGCTGGCCCGTGAGAAACAGGAAGGAGCTGATGCACAGCAGCAGCAGCGGCTTGTTGCCCTTGAGCGTGGACATGCTCTGCTTCAGGGACACCTTGGTCACCTCGCGCACCACGCGCTCCTTGGCGGTGAACACCGTAAACATGTACAGGCCCGTGCCGACGACGGCGAAGATGATTGTCAAGGTGGTGAAGAGCGGCTGCAGGTTCTCCCCGCCCTTCATCAGGGGGGCGATGAAGATGCCAAGGAACGATCCGACCGCGACGGCGCCAATCGTGCGCGCGCTGGCCAGCTTGGCCCGTTCGCTGGATACCTGCGTCATGGCCCCGGCAAGTGAGCCGAAGGGAATGTTGACGAAGCTGTAGGCCAGGCCAAGCAGCGTGTAGCTGACGTACGCCCAAATGAGCATGCCTGTCTGCCCGATTTGCGGGATGGAGAACGTGGCAACGCTCAGCAGCAGCAGCGGCACCGAGCCGAACATGATGAACGGGCGGAACTTGCCGAGCTTCTTGTGGTAGGTCTTGTCCACCATGCGGCCGGCGAAGACGTCGGCGAAGGCGTCGAAGATGCGAACCACCAGGAGCAGCGTTCCGGCCGCGGCGGCGCTGATGCCCACCACGTCTGTGTAGTACAGCAGCAGGAACATGGTGGCCGTGGTGAAGGCGAGGTTGTTGGCGGCGTCGCCGGCGCCGTAGCCGATGATGCTGCGCTTGGGCAGCGGGGCCACGGCGGGGGCCGAGATGGCCTGCGTGGAATTCTGTTCAGTCATTGTCATCACTGGGCTCCTTTACCCGTTCCTGGCGCCTGTGGAAGGCGCCAGGTGCACTCACGGATCCAAAAGGCCGGATGCCCTGCGTTGGGCCTTCACGGTGATTCAGAGGCAATGGTTGTTCGGCAAACCCTGTGTGAGCCGACTAACCAAGTGAGCTGTATTACTTCCAGTAAAGCAGCTCTGACAACATTTGGCAACCGCTTGCCACCAGTTTCTTAATTTATGTTTTCGGGCTGCCCGGCCCCGGGCTCGGCCGCAAAACAGAAACGAACGGCGGGCAGTTGCTGATGTTCGCCTCAAACATCAACAACTGCCCGCCGTTCGAAGGGCGTGGCAGCCTCCGGTCCTATGCCCGGACGGCAAACCCGTCGGCCAGGGCTGCCACGGAGGCAACTGCCTGAGCATCTGCGGCGAGCTCCGTGTCCAGCAGGGACACAAGGGCTGCCAGCGACGCGTCGCTGTGGCCGCCGGAGCCGTCAAGCGCCAGCGCGGCGGCAATGGCCGCGGAACCGGCGGCGTCGGCGATGGCGCGCCCGTCGGCATGGGATTGGCGGATGAAGGCCACCCAGGCGGCAACCATGCGCAGGGCCCCGGTGCCGGGGCGGCCAGCAGCGCGTTCAGCCGTATACACCGGAACGGCGCGCATGCGCAGCTTGTTGGATCCGTCCATGGCGATCTGGGCCAGGTGGTGCGCAATCCGGGCGTTGCCGAAGCGTTCCAGCAGCGCTGCCCGGTAGGCGGGGATGTTCAGGCCCTCAGCAGGAAGGTTGGCCTCGGCCTCGTTCCAGAACTCCTGCACCCAGGCGGCACAGACGGGGTCGGCCAGGGCCTGGGCCACGGTTTCATGGCCACGCAACTGGCCCGCGTAGGCCATGAGCGAGTGGGCGCCGTTGAGCAGCCACAGCTTGCGGTTCTCATAGTGCTCGATCTCATCCACAAACACGGCGCCGGCGCTGGCCCAGTCGGGGCGGCCTGCCGGGAAGTCGCCGCTGAGGACCCAGTCGCTGAAGGGTTCGGTGACCACGGGAGAGGAATCCGCGTAGCCGCACTCGGCGGCAACCAAGGCAATTTCGGCGTCTGTGGTCCGGGGCGTGATGCGGTCAATCGAGGTGCCCACAAAGCTGACGTTCCCGGCGACCCAGGCACCCAGGCCCGGATCCACCACATCGGCCAGGCCACCAATGGCGGCGCGCGCCGCGATGGCGTTGTTGGCGAGGTTGTCGCAGGAGACGACGGCGATGGGACCGGCCCCGGCGGCACGCCTGCCGGCCAGCGCCTGGACAAGCCGCCCCGACGCCGTGCCGGCGGCAGGCGGGTTGCCGGCGTCGTGCGCCCCGTCGGGGCTGGTCAAGGCCCGCAGCGCATCAACGTCCGCCTGCACGGCGGGGTTGGCCAAATCCAGGGTGCCGTCAGCCGCCAGGTTGTACGCCGCCTCGGTGATGGTCAGGGTGACCAGGGCCGTGGCGGGCGCCGCAACGAGGCGTTCCAGGGCCGCGACGTCGGCGCCGTCGTGGGCCTCGACGATGCTCGTCATGAGCTCGAAGGAGTCACCGTCGCCGGCCCGCTCGATGAGCGTGAACAGCCCGTCCTGGGCTGCAAGCGCCGTGGCCGCGTCGGGGCGGCGTCCCGTAAACGCCGCAATCCCCCACTGCGCCCCGTCGCTGGCGCGCTGGGTGTACCAGGCCTGATGGGCGCGGTGGAAGGCGCCCAGCCCCAGGTGGACGATGCGCACGGGGGCGGCCGGTCCCGCCTTGGCGGTGCTGCGGTTCAGGGTGGGCAGTATGTCTTGTTCGTGGCTCACAGCTTGAAGGCCCTTCGGGGTGCGGCGTCGACGATGTCGACGATGATCTCGTGTGCGCGGGACTCGCTGACACGGCGTTCGGCCACAAGGCGGGCCAGGAAGCTGGCCTCGATGCGGCGCGAGGTGTTGTGGCGGGCCGGGATGGAGCAGAAGGCGCGGGTGTCGTCGATGAAGCCCGAGGAGCGGGAGAATCCTGCGGTCTCGGTGACGGCGGAACGGAAGCGCAGCATGGCATCCGGGGCGTCGAGGAACCACCAGGGCGCACCGATGAAGACCGACGGGTAGAAGCCGGCCAGCGGGGCGATTTCACGGGAGAACACGGTCTCGTCGATCGTGAACGGGATGAAGTGGAAGCCGGGCTCCGTGCCAAAGTCCTCCAGCATGGGGCGCAGGGCCTCCGTGTAGCTGACGGCGAATGGGATGTCATGGCCGGTATCGGCGCCGAACTTGTTGAACGAGTCCGTGTGGTGGTTGCGGAACACGCCCGGGTGAATGGTCATGACCAGGCCGTCGGCCACGGCCATGCGGGCCATCTGGTACATCATGTGCGCCTCGAAGACGTCGGCATCCTGCGCCGTTGCCTCGCCGCGCAGGGCCTTCTCGAACAGTGCGGCGGCGGCGGATTCATCCAGTTTCAGGGTCATGGCGGTGCGTGCCCCGTGGTCGCTGGAGACCGCGCCGTGCTCCACGAAGTACTGGCGGCGGTTCTCCAGGGCGCGGATGTAGCCGGCGTAGCCGCCGATTCCGTCGCCGGCCGTCTCTATCAGCCTTGCCACGCGTTCGGCCCAGCCGGACGCGGCGAACTTGATGTAGGCATCCGGGCGGAAGGTGGGCAGCACCCGCCCGGTGAACGTGGGGTCCTTGGCGATGGCCGCGTGGGAGGCCAGGTCATCCAGGGGGTCGTCGGTGGTGGCCAGGACTTCGATGTTGAAGTCCTTGAACAGCTGGCGGGGCCGGAAGGCCGGGCTCTTGAGCTTGGCGTCGAGCTCGTCGAAGAGGGCATCAGCGTTCTCGGCGTTGACTTCGCGGCTCAGGTTGAAAACATGCTCAAAGGAGTCGCGCATCCAGTAGCCGGATGCCGTGCCGTCAAACAGAGGCCAGGCCTTGGCGAACTCGCGCCAGGTCTCGCGGGGTTCCACGGCTGCGGTGCCGCCCATGCGCAGGCGCTCGAGCGGGACGCCGCTGGCGTGGATCAGCCGGGTGACGTAGTGGTCGGGGCTGACCAGCAGCGTTGCCGGGTCCGGGAAGGGTGTGTCCAACTCCAGCATGGACGCCTCAACGTGCCCGTGCGGGGAAATGATGGGCAGGTCTTCAACGCGTGCCAGCAAATCGCGGGCGATGGCGCGCGTTCCGGGGTCGGCAGGCAGCAGGCGGTCGGGGTCGGCGGCGGGGGACGGCAGTGTCCCGGCGGCGGACTCACTGGTGTCGGTGGGCGCAAGAGAGTGTGACATAGATCAATCGTCCATCCACCCGCCAGTTTTGTCAACCGGTTGCCAAACATTGCCAAACTGTGGTCAGGCCACGCGGGCGGCCCCCGTGGAACCGCGCAACACAAGTTCCGTGTCGGGCACGGGGCCCGGGCCGGGCCCCGTGCCCGAATCCGCACCTGCACCTGCACCTGCACCGACCGTGTCAAGGACCTGCATGAGGGCGGCAACGCCGAGTTCATGCAAGGGCGACTTGATGGTGGACAGCGGAGGCGTGGTGAAATCCGAGCCGAAGATGTTGTCGAAGCCCAGGATGCTCAGCCCGGCCGGGACATCCACCCCGGCGGCCTGCAGTTCGCGCATGAGCCCAATGGCCATGAGGTCGTTGTAACAGAAAACGGCAGTGGCCTGGCCGGCCCTCACGGCGGCCGCAGCCCGGCGGCCGCCCTCCACTGTGGGCACGCCTGCTGCCACCTGCGACAGGGCAATGCCGTGCCAGTCGCAGCGGGCCTTGATGGTTTCCCAGCGCCTCTTGGACATCCAGGAACGTTCCGGGCCGGCCACGTAGGAGATGGAGGTGTGGCCCATGGCGGCCAGGTGCCGCACGGCATCGGCAACGCCGGGCTCGAGGTCGGCCACGACGGAGCAGACGCCGTCGACCTTGCGGTTCACCAGGATGACGGGCTTCTTGGCCGCCAGCACCTGGATCTCCTCATCTGAAAGGCGTGGACTGGCAAGGATCAGGGCGTCCACGGTTGCCAGCATGCGCCGCGCCGCCGTCATTTCGTGCTCGGCCGATTCCGTGGACTCGGCCAGCATCAAGGTGTAGTCACGCGCTGCGGCGGCGGTCTCGGCCCCGCGGATGATGTCGAAGAACGCCGGGTTGGTGATGTCGGAAACGATCAGGCCCACCGTCTGCGTCCTGCCCGTGGGCAGCGCCCGGGCAAAGATGTTGACCTGGTAGTTCAGTTCCTCGGCGGCGTCCATGATCTTCTGCGCTGTCTTGGCGCTGACGCGTCCTGGCTTGCTGAGGGCCCGGGAAACCGTGGAGGGATTCACCCCGGCGCGCTCGGCGATGTCGTAGATTGTGGGCGCGGCCTTGGCCGCCCTTGCCCGGCTGCCGGGCTGCTCCGTGCCGTCGTTGGCCGGGGTGGTTTCAGTCATGGGATCCTCCGCAATTGGTTGCCAACGCAAGCTTAACCCAGCAACCGGCCGGTCCCGTCGAATGACGGAGCCGGCCGGCCTGGGCGCCCGGCCAAGGAGGCGGGCGGGAGGCGAAGCAGGGCTAGTGGCGCTCGGGGTACTTGCCTTCTTCGCGGATACGGTCGTTGAGCATCGAAAGGTATTCGTCCTCATCGAAGTCCAGGCCCACTTCCTCGCCCTTCCAGCTGGAAAGGTGGATGGCGTTGGCCAGGCGGACGCCGTTGATGCCGTCGGAGCCCGGTGCCAGCAGCGGAGTGCCGTCGAGGATGTTGGCGGCAAAGTTCTCCAGCACGCCTGCATGCTGTGCGCCCCAGACAGAGTCGAACTCGACGATTTCGGTGGTGCGCAGCTCGTCCATGTCCAGCTGGCCCATGAACAGCTTGCGGACATCGTCCAGGCCCATGCTTTCGCTGATCTCGCGTTCCTTCTTCTTCAGGCGCGTGACGGTGGCGGTTTTGGAGCCCTCCACCACGATCTTGCCCGCATCGCCCAGGATCTCGAAGCGGTCGGTGCCCACCATGTCGTGGGTGGCCGTGACAAAGGTGCCGGTGGCGCCGTTGCCGTAGTCCACCAGTGCGGTGACCTCGTCCTCAACGGCAATGTCGCGGCGGAATCCGTAGGAGACCTTTGCGAACACGGACTTGGGCACGCCGCAGATCCACTGCCACAGATCCAGCTGGTGGGGGGCCTGGTTGACCAGGACGCCGCCGCCCTCGCCGCCCCAGGTTGCGCGCCATTCGCTGGAGTTGTAGTAGCCCTGCGGACGCCACCAGTTGGTGATGATCCAGTTGGTGCGCAGGATCTCGCCGATCTCACCGTTGTCCACGATTTCCTTCAGGCGCTGGTACAGCGGGTTGTTGCGCTGGTTGAACATGATGGCGAAGGACAGCTCGGGCTTGGAGGCAGCGAACTCATTGAGCTCCTTGACCTGCTTGGTGTAGACGCCGGCCGGCTTCTCCACCAGGGCGTGGATGCCGCGGGAGAGGGCGGCCATGCCCATTTCCGGGTGCAGGAAGTGCGGGACGCAGGTGACGATCGCGTCGACGTCGCCGCTTTCCATCAGGGCAATGTAGTCCTCATAGACGTTGACGCCGGCGTAACTGGACTGTGCCAGTTCGCGCTTGGAGGGGTCGGTGTCGGCAATCGCGCCGATCTCCATGTTCGGGACCATGCCGTCACTGATGAACTTGGCGTAGGCGCCGCCCTGCTGGCCCAGGCCGATGATGCCGAGACGTACTTTCTTGCTCACTGTGTTGCTCCGTTTCGTAGCTGTAATTCGAATAAGTATGGGGGTCTCGACAGGCTCGACCACCGGGCGGTCAGGACAGGCTCGACCACCGGGGCCAGGACAGGCTCGACCACCGGGGGCCAGGCGTCAGAAGAGGTTGCCGAAGCCCATCGCGGTCAGGTTGCGGTGCGAGGTTTCCAGGGCTTCCCACACGGTGCGCCCGTACAGTTCGTCCTGTTCCACGAGCAGGTACTGGGCGCCGGCGGCTTCCGCTGCGGGAATGATGGAGGGGAAATCGAGGTTGCCCTCGCCCACTTCGGCGAACTGGACCACGTTCTTGAACTCCGTCATGAAGTTCACGAAGTCACCGCTTTCCAAGTAGCCCAGGGCCGACTCCGGCATTTGCCCAATCCTGTAGTCCTTCAGGTGGACCATGGCAGTGCGGCCGGCGTACTTCTCCAAGGTGCGGACCGGGTCAAGGCCGCCGCGCTGCACCCAGTGGACATCGATTTCCAGGCCCATGGCCGGGGAGTTCTCGTTGATGATGTCCAGCATGTACTTGCCATCAAACTTCGCGAACTCAATGTGGTGGTTGTGGTAGTAGAGGCTGATGCCGTGTTCTGCCAGGCGTTCGGCGTAGCCGTTGGTTTCCTTGGCAAATTCAATGACGGCGTCAATGGACGTCATTGCTCCGAACGGCAGCATGCCAATCCGCACGAGATTTGTGTCAAGACGCTTGGCATCATCGACGATCTTCTCGAAGTCTTCCTTGAGGGATTCCCCGGGGCGGCCCACGGGCTTTTCCATCATGACCGAGAGCGAGGCAACGTCCATGCCAAGGTCCGCCTGGGCACGCTCCAGCTCGCCCACATTCTTGGCATCCATCGGGATCTGGGAAATTTCGACGGCGTTGTACCCCAGTTCACTGACCTTGCGCAGCGTCTCAAAGGCGCCAACCTCCGCAAAGCTGTCCTTGAGCATCATTGCCTGCACACCGATTTTTGCCATGATTTTCCTTTCGTTGGCCGGCCCTCGACGGGCCGGCCGGAATTGAAGCTGTTTGAAATTGTGGGCGGCCGCTACGCCGTGACGGCGGCCGTGAGCCTTTGTGCCGCGAGCAGTTCGTGCCGGTCGTTGCGCCGCTTGGCCTGGCGGTCCGGGTCGGGCACCGGCGAGGCAAGCAGCAGCCGCTGGGTGTAGGGGTGCTGCGGGTCCCGGGTGACTTGTTCGGAGGTGCCCTGTTCCACGATTTCGCCGTGGTACATGACTGCCACACGGTGGCTGATGTGCCGCACCACGTCCAGGTCATGGGAGACGAACAGGTAGGAGACGCCCGTGTCGCGCTGGATTTGCAGGAACAAATCCAGCACCACGGCCTGCGTGGACAGGTCCAGGGCGCTGACGGGTTCGTCGCAGACTATCAGCTTGGGTGAGAGGGCCAGGGCCCGGGCGATCGCAACGCGCTGGCGCTGCCCGCCACTGAATTCGCGCGGCAGGCGGTTGATGGCATCGGATGGCAGACCCACCTGGTCCAGGAGCTCACGCACGCGCTTGCGGGCGGCGTCGGGCGACTTGCCCTGGACCCCCAGCGGCTCGGCCAGGATGTCGCCGATCTGCAGGGACGGGTTCAGGGACGTATAGGGGTCCTGGAACACCACCTGCAGGTCACGGCCAAGGGATCGGCGCTGCTTGCGCCCTGCCTGCGTGATGTCGTTGCCTTCAAATACCACTGAGCCGCGGCTGATGGGCGCGAGGCCCAGGATGGCCCGGCCCAGGGTTGTCTTGCCGGAGCCCGACTCCCCCACCAGGCCCAGGGTCTCGCCCTGCTTGATGTGGATGTTGATGTCGGTCAGGGCGCGGAAGGGCTTGCGCCGGAACCCCTTGAGTGGGTACTCCACATCGACGCCTGAAACGGTCAGGAGGTTCTCCCCCTGGTTTTCGACGCCGGACGGCTTGCCTTGGGTGCGGGTCACAGGACTGCCTCCTTTTCGTCTTCCGGCTTGGCGGCCGGCGCGCCGGTCGACACCAGCATGGTCATGGGTTCCTTGCCCTCGAGCATGGAGCCCAGGAGCTTCCTTGTGTAGGGGTCCTTCGGGTTGCGCAGGATCTCGCGGACGGGGCCGTCCTCAACGAGGCGCCCGTTCTGCATGACAGCCACGCGGTCGCAGAGGTCGGCAACCACACCGAAGTTGTGTGTCACCAGGATGACGCCAACATTGAGCCGCTTCTGGAGATCGCGGATCAAGTCCAGGACATCCGCCTGAACGGTCACATCCAGGGCCGTGGTGGGCTCGTCCGCGATGATCAGGTCAGGCTCGCAGCTGATGGCGCCGGCGATCAACACGCGCTGGGCCATGCCACCGGAAACCTCGTGCGGATAGGCGTTGAACGTCTTCTCCGGGAACCGGATGCCGACGTCGTCGAGCAGCTTCAGCGCCCGTTCCTTGGCCTCGGCCTTGGAAATCTTCAGGACCCGGACCATGGGGGTCACCAGCTGGTGGCCAATGGTGAAGGCGGGGTCCAGGTTGCTCATGGGTTCCTGCGGGATGTAGGAGATCCTCTTGCCGCGGAACTCACTGAGCCGGGTCTGGCTGACGCGGTCGTCCGTGGGTGCAACTGTGTATTTGCCGTCAAACTGGATGCTGCCGGCCACGATCCTGGCTGCTTCAGGCAGCAGGCCCAGGATGGAGAAGGCGGTCTGCGACTTGCCCGAACCGGATTCCCCCACGATGCCCAGAACCTCACCGCGGTCCACATGGAAGGAGACGTCATCAACAACCTTCTTGACGGATCCGTCGGCCTGCGGGTAGCCCACGCCGAGGTGGGAGACCTTGACCAGGTGGTGTTCGGTTCCGGTTTCGACGGCGGATCCGCTCGCACCCTGGGCGGGGCGGACACGCTCGGCCGCGCCGGCTGCACCGGTGCCGCGCTTGGGTGCCTTGATCTTGTCTGCATCTTCCAGGGCGTCGCGGATGGCGTTGCCGAGCAGGACCAGGGCGCCGATCGTCAGGCCGATGGCCGCGGCGGGCCACACGAGCAGCAGCGGGTTCAGGTAGACGTTCTTGAAGCCCTCGTTGAGCATGACGCCCCAGGTGGCCACGGTGGGATCGCCCAGGCCCAGGAATTCAAGGCCGGACTGGATGGCAATGGCCACGCCGCAGATCATGGAGGTCTGGATGATGATGGGAGCCCGGACCACTGAGAAGATGTGTCGGGAGATGATGGCGGCGTCGCTCAGGCCGGCCACGCGGGCAGCATCGACGTAGAGCTCGTTGCGAACGGACTGCACGGCTGTGCGGGTCAGGCGGAAGTAGCCTGGGCTGATCAGGATGCCGAAGGCAACCATGGAGATCCAGACTGACGGTCCCATGGCGGCACGAACGGTCAGCAGGACGATGATGCCCGGCAGGCTCATGAGCACATTGGTGACCCAGTTGGCTGCGGCGTCGAACTTGCCGCCGTAGTAGCCGCCGATGAGGCCGGCGGGCAGGCCGATGGCAATTGCCACGGCGGCGCACAGCAGGGCCGAGAGCAGCGTGGTCCGGGCGCCGAAGACCAGGCGGGACCAGACGTCGCGGCCAACGCTGTCGGTGCCCAACAGGTTTTCCCCGCCGGGGGCGGCCAGGGTCTTGCCAATGTTGGCGAAGTTTTCGTCAAAGGGGGCCAGGAAGTTGGCGAACACGGCCAGGCCCACCATGACGGCCAGGATGGCCAGGGCCAGCAGGCCCAGGGGGTTTTTGACGATTTTCTTGACGACGGAGGACCGCACAACCGTGCCGGTCTGTCCCGTCAGCTCGACTGTTTGACTCATGACACACGCACCTTGGGATTCAGCCAACCGTTGATGAGGTCCACCAGGAGGTTGACGATGATGACGATGATGACGGTGTACAGCACGACGCCCATGACCAGGGGAATGTCACCCATGGTGGTCGACTGCACTGCGAGGGCACCCATGCCGGGGAGGGCAAAGATCTGTTCGATGATGACCACACCGCCAAGCATGCCCACAAACTGCAGGCTCAGCACTGTCAGCCCGGCCGGCGCGGCGCTGCGCAGCACGTGCTTGAACAGGATTTCTCGCTCTGAGATGCCGCGGCTGCGAAGGGTCCTCACGTAGTCCTTTTCCAGCTGCTTGATGACGGCACTGCGGATTTGCTGGGCCGAGCTGGTGACGCCGTTGATGACCAGTGCGATCACGGGAAGTGTCATAGACAGGACCCAGGCGTTGGCCCCGGAGTCCGGGGCGATGCTGCTGGTGGCGGGGAAGAGCTGGAGCTGGATGGCGAAGATGGTGACCAGGATGATGCCCAGGACAAAGTTGGGGATCGCGTCGCCAACCACGGCCGCCCCTTGCACGAGCCGGTCGATCCAACCGCGCTTGACGGCGGCGGCCATGCCCAGCAGCGTCGCAACTACTGCGATGCAAACGATGGAGACGACAACCAGGGTCAGGGTGATGGGCAGGCGGGTGGTGATCGCCTGGACCACGCTTTCAGAGTTGAACCATGAAGTGCCAAAGTCGCCTGTGATGGCGTGGCGTGCCCAGTCGAAGAAGCGGGTGAGCAGCGGCTGGTCGAGTCCGAGCTCGATCTCCTTGGCTGCTACTTGTTCCTGGCTGGCGTACTCGCCCAGGATGTTGCGGGCGATGTTGGTGCTGGAGAAGTACAGCAGGATGTACGTGAAGAAGGAGATGGCCGCCAGGACAACAACACCGGCGCCGACTCGCTTCAAGATGAAATTAAGCATGATTCGCTCCAAAAGCGTGGCTCAGGGGTGGGGTGGGGCGGGGGCTGGTAAACACAAACCCCCCCCCGGGCCCCCCCAACAGGGGGGGGGGGCGTTGTAGATGGAAGGAACGGCCTGCTGCAGCTGCGGCTGGACGTCAATCTTCTTGTTGGAGTAGAACATCTGGTTCAGGCGGTACATGGGCACGAACCAGGCGTTTTCGGTGATGTATTCATTGACCTTCTTGGCGGCTTCGCCGCTCTTCTCGCCCGCGGCCTGGACGTCCTTGATCAGGGCGGTCAGTTCGGGGGTTTCGGTCTTGAAGGCGTTGTACAGGGCTGTGGTGGAAACCATCTGGTTGATGGCAACCCAGGGCTCGCCCTGGTACAGCTGGAACGTTGCGGCCGAGTACTTGGCACCGGCAATGTCTGCCACCAGGTTTGCCGGCGGGATGCTCTCGGTCACGAGGGTGATGCCAATGTCGGCCAGCTGCTGCTTGAACACGGCGTTGATGCCGTCAAATGCCGCCACGGTGGGGATCTTCAGGGTGAAGCCGTTGGGGTAGCCGGCTTCCGCCATGAGGGCCTTGGCCTTGGCGGGGTCGTACGGGTAGCGGTTGTCGAGGGAGTCGACGTAGGCGCCGCTGTCCGGGCCGAAGACCTGGTTGGTCACGGTGCCCTGGCCCAGGTACTGCTGGTCGAGGATGGTCTTGCGGTCGAACGCGTAGTTCATGGCCTGGCGCACCTTGACGTTCGCCAGTTCGGGGGTGATCTTGCCGTCGCGGTCCATGAGCAGGAGCCCCTGCCAGTCCACCTGGCTCGCGTGCAGCACCATGCCGGAGCCTTCCGCCTGCTTGCCGGACTTGGGGTCCAACAGCGCAGCGTCCACCTGGCCGGAGACCAGGGCGTTGGTGCGGGCGGTCAGGTCAACGAGGTACTTGATGGTGATCTTGTCGAACTTCTGCAGGTCCTTGTTCCAGTAGCCGTCGCGCTTGGTGAAGACGTACTGCGAACCCTTGACCGTGTTCTTGGTGTCGAGCTGGTACGGGCCGGATCCCTCGGGGTCGGTCTTGATTCCCGGGGTGCCCAGCGCCTTGGGGCTGGCCATGAGGCCGGCTGCCTGTGTCAGGTAGTAGGTGAAGGCCGGGTCGGGGGCGGTGAGTGTGATGGCCACGGTTGCCGGGTCAACAACCTCAACGCCCTTCAGGGAGGCGACCTGGTAGACGTCCTGGCCCTTGGCCTCCTTATAGTGTTCCAGGTTGGCCTTGACGGCGGCGGCGTCGAACTTTGCGCCGTCCGTGAAGGTGACGTCGGTGCGCAGCTTCAGGGTCAGGACGGTGTTGTCCGCGTTGTACTCCCACGATTGCGCCAGCATGGGGCTGAGCTTGCCATCCGGTTCCCGCAGGATCAGGGAGTCGTACGCTGCCTGGTAGAACGGCATGGTGTGGCCGATGTGGGCGTCGCTGGGGTCAAATGTCTTCAGGTCGTTGACGCTGGCAATTGTCAACGAGCTAGCTGCCGGGCCGTTGTTGCCGCCGGCATTTCCGGCTCCGCCGCCGCCACAGGCGGCCAGCGCCAGGGTTGCGGCCGTGACTGCTGCAAGTACCGCAGCTTTTGGACCAAACTTCATTGTTGGCTCCTACTTCTCAGTGGATGAAATCATTGGGGGCAAACTGTGGCGTGCACCACATTTGTCGTTGCATGAAACACATTACTTGGGTTGCCCATTTTTGGCAACCGATTGTCAAAAGATGCCGCAAATCGTTACATTCGAGTCAATTTCCCCCGGAATACTCACCTTCACATGGCACAAAAGCGGTGACAATCGGTGGCTTTGTGTCGTCACAAACGGGTGGCATGGCAATGCCCGGACGGTAATCGTCCGGGCATTGTTGGTGTGGTGCTGGTGCCTGTCTGCCTAGGAAACTTCTGCCACCCGGTCCGGGTAGCTCTGGGCGTAGACGTCCTTGATGATGCGCAGGGTCTTCAGGGCCTCGTCCGGGTTGATCCAGAACGGCCCGTCCTGGCCCAGCTGGGAGTAGAAGTCGGCAATGTACAGCTGGTGGGAGACGCCCCAGTAGTCTCGCCCGCCCGATTCGGCGCGGCGTTCCTGCACCACTTCCTCGCGGCCGTCGGAGTGCGTGATCGCCAGGTCCCCGCGCAGGTGCAGCGTGGCCTTCTCGGCCACGATGTCCACTGTGATGGGTGCATTGACGGAGTTGGCAAGTGTTGCGTAGAAGACGCTGCGGGCGCCGTTGGCGTGGGTCAGCACCAGCTCGGCGGTGTCCTCCACGTCAATGGTTGCGCCCAGTGCATGGGTTGCCGCATGGCCCGAGACGCTGGTGGGCTCGCCCATCATCCACTGCAGCAGGTCAAGGGTGTGGATGGCCTGGTTCATGAGCAGGCCGCCGCCGCCACCCTCCCAGGATCCCCGCCACGGCCGGTTCAGGTAGTAGCCCGCGTCGCGGCTCCACATGACAGTGCCCGAGCCGCCCAGGATTTCGCCAAATTCACCAGAGGCAAGCCGCTGCGCCATGGCGGCAACCGCCTGGTTGTAGCGGTTTTGGAAGCACACGCCAATGCGCGCCGAACTGGCGGCGGCAGCGGCGGCCAGCCGTTCGCCGTCGGCCAGGGTGCTGGCAAGCGGTTTCTCGCTGATGACGTTGATGCCGCGCTCCAGTGCCGCAATGGCGGGGTCGGCGTGCTGGTTGTGCGGCGTGCAGACGTGGACCACGTCGGGGCGCACCTCATCGAGCATGGCCGCCACATCCGCATAGCCGGGCACGCCGCGGGCCACCGACGCCTCGGCAAGGCGGCCCGGATCGGTGTCGCACACCGCGACCAACTCTGCCCCCTCGATGGCGGCAATGGCCTCGAAGTGGACTGTGGCAACGTCTCCGCAACCAATGACGGCAACTCTGGGCATGGTGACTCCTTTGTCTGGTGCTGGTGGTTGATGCTGGGTCAGGCGAGCGTGACGCCAATGGCGTCGGTTGCCGCACGGAATGCCCGTGCCGCCTCGCCAAACGCCTCGGGGCCGGAGAAGCCGCCCAGTTCATGCTGGGCGGCCAGGTGCGGTTCCAGCGATGCGAAGCCTGTGTAGCCGTCCTGGCTCAGGGCCGTCAGGGTCTCCACCAGCTGGCCGTCGCCGCGCCCCGTGGGGACAACCTCGCCGCTGCCGGCAATGGCATCCTTGACCTGCAGGTATTCCAGGTAAGGGCGCAGCATGGCGTAGGCGTCGGTGTAGGGCTTGACGCCCACCTGGACAAAGTTGGCGTTGTCCCAGGCTGCGCGCAGGGCCGGGGAGTTGACGGTTTCCAGGATGTCCAGGACGCGCTCCGGGGTGTCGCCGTAGATGTCTTTTTCGTTCTCATGGATGAGCACCACGCCGGCAGCCTCGGCTTCGCCGGCCAGCAGGGTCAGGCGCTCCATGACGGCGTCGCGGATGTCTTCCGGGCTCTTGTCCTCGGCACGGAAGAAGGAAAACATGCGGATGTACTTGGTGTCCAGGGTCTTGGCAACCTCGATGATGCGGCGTAGGCGCTCCACCTCGTGGGCCGCGGGAAGGCTGGCATCCACCTTGCCGATGGGGCTGGCGACGGCGGAAACCTTCATGCCGGAGGCGTCAAGGATCCCCTTGAGTTCTGCCAGCTGGGCATCGCTGAGTTCAACAACATTGACGCCCCAGGCACTTCGCACCTCAATGTGCGAGGCGCCCAGCGCCAGCAGTACTGCGGCCTGGACCTTGGGGTCCGGGTCGATCTCGTCGCCGAAGCCGGAAAGAGTCCAGGTGGGGTTTTGGGCGTTGCTCATGCGGGCCTCCAGGATTGTTGCCGCATGCCCGGCTGCGCTCCGGCAGCCGGCAATGCGGTGATTGAGTTCACAATAGTTTGCTTGTGGCCTAGCCTATCGCCGAAGCAACCGCATGACAACCGATTGCCATTTCTGGCCAAAGTCCGTATTCTTGCGACTAGGACAGTGCTGTCCATCACATTTTGGCCGCCGGGCAATGCTGCCCCCACGGTCCTTCCCCCAATCACAAGGACGTGTCCCATGAGCGCTCCCCCCAGCACCGGCTCCGGCGCCCACACAGGCAAGCCGGCGACGATCCACGACGTTGCCGCACTTTCGGGCGTGGCTGCCTCGACGGTCTCCCGCGCATTGTCAACGCCGGCCCGGGTCAACTTCCGCACCCGGGCACGCATCGAGGCGGCCGCCGCAGAGCTGAAGTACGTTCCCAATGCCCAGGCCAAGGCGCTGAGTTCGGGGCGGACCAAGGCTGTTGCCGTGCTGGTCGCGGACATCACCAACCCCTTCTACTTCGACATCATCCGCGGCACCCAGCTGCAGCTCAAGGCAGCTGGCTACACCCAGCTCCTGGTCGACACGGAGGAATCGGACGAGGTGGAGGTCAACACCATCGAACAATTGCTGCAAACGGCCGACGGCGTCATCCTCACCGCCTCCCGGCTCAGCGACAGCGCCATCGCCGAAGCGGCAGCCAAAATGCCGCTCGTCACCATCAACCGTGACGTCCCCGGCGTCCCCACGGTCCTGCTGGACACACCCACCGCCACCAACCAGGCCCTGGACCACCTAATTTCCCTCGGCCACTCCCACATCGCCTACCTGGGCGGCCCGGCGTCCTCCAGCTCCAACATCCGGCGCTGGGCAGCCCTCAGCGCAGCTGCGGAGGAGCGCGGGGTTTCGGTGGTCAACCTGGGACCCTTCGCGCCGCGGACCCATTCGGGTGCCGCCGCGGCAGATGCCCTGGTCCATTCCGGGGCCACCGCCGGCATTGCCTTCAACGACCTCATGGCCATCGGCATGTTGCAGCGGCTGGCGGCCCGCGGCGTCAGGGTGCCGGCGGACATCAGCATCGTGGGCTGCGACGACATCTTCGGCGCCGACTTCTGCAGCCCTCCCCTGACCACCGTCACGGCCCCCGTGGAGCAGGCCGGCCGTGTTGCCGTGACCATGCTGCTGAGCCAGATCGACCCCGGGCTGGGGTCCCTGCCCCGCAACCAGTCGGTGCTGCCAACCTTCCTGACCATCCGCGACTCCACCGGCCCCGTGGCCAGCTGAGCCAAGCGCCAGCTACCAGCTTTGCGGCAGCGGCCGGCCTTCCTCATAGCCGGCCGCCGACTGCACACCCACAACGGCACGCTCCCGGAACTCGGCCAGTGACGCGGCACCGGCATAGCTGAAGGAACTGCGCAGCCCTGCCGTGATCATGTCCAGCAGGTCCTCGACGCCGGGCCGGGCAGGGTCCAGGTACATCTTGGAGGTGGAGATCCCCTCTTCAAACAGGCCCTTGCGGGCGCGTTCAAAGGCGCCCTCGCTGGAGGTGCGGTTTTGCACGGCACGCGCCGAGGCCATGCCAAAGCTCTCCTTGTACGCACGCCCGTCCGCATCGAGCTGCATGTCGCCCGGGCTTTCGTACGTTCCGGCAAACCAGGAGCCGATCATGACCTGGCTGGCACCGGCGGCCAGGGCCAGGGCAACGTCGCGCGGATACCGCACTCCCCCGTCGGCCCAGACGTGGGCACCGAGTTCGGCAGCCGCCGTCGAGCATTCCAGCACGGCGGAAAACTGGGGCCTGCCCACGGCGGTCATCATGCGCGTGGTGCACATGGCGCCGGGGCCCACACCCACCTTGATGATGTCGGCGCCGGCCTCCACCAGGTCACGGACGCCGGCGGCGCTGACCACGTTGCCGGCGGCAACGGGCACGGCGGGCGAAAGTGAGCGCACTGCCCGCAGGGCCTCCATCATCTTTTCCTGGTGCCCGTGCGCCGTGTCCACCACCAGGGCGTCAACGCCGTACTCGAGCAAGGCGGCGGCCTTGGCGGCCACGTCCCCGTTGATGCCCACGGCCACGCCGAGGCGCAGGCGGCCGGCGGCGTCAAGGGCGGGCTGGTAGATGGTGGAGCGCAGGGCGCCGGTGCGGGTCAGCACGCCCACCACCTCGCCTGAGCGAAGCACGGGGGCAAAGTCGGTTCCGGCCGCATCCAGGACGGCAAAGGCCTCCCGCAGGGCGGCGTCCGTGAGCGCCTTGGCGGCGGCAGGGTCCAGGGTGCCGGCGTCGGCCTGTTCCCGGATGGCGTCAAAGGGGGCGGCGTCGAGCGTCAGCGCGTTGGGGCGCATGACCGAGGCGAGGGAGGAGAAGCGGTCCACGCCCTCGCAGTCGGCGCCGCGGACCACCCCCACAAAGCGGTTCCCGTCAACCACCACAACGGCGTTGTGGGACCGCTTGCCCATGAGGTGCACGGCGTCGATGACGATGTCGGCCGCGTTCACCAGCAGCGGGGTTTCATAGAGCGAATCGCGCAGCTTGACCCATTCGCTGACGCTGCGCAGCACCTCCAGCGGAATGTCCTGCGGCAGGACTGCCATGCCGCCGCGGCGTGCCACGGTCTCCGCCATGCGCTTGCCGGAAACGGCCGTCATGTTGGCCACCACGAGCGGGATGGTGGTGCCTGTGCCGTCCCCGCTGGAGAGGTCCACGTCCAGGCGCGAGGTCACGGTGGATCGGGAGGGCACCAGGAACACGTCGGAGTAGGTCAGGTCGGTTGCGGGCTGGTTCAGAAAACGCATTACACTCCCTTGCTGTGGCACGCGCCCGAAGGCAGCGTTCGCGGGGCGGACGGCTGCCGCCGGGTTCGAGTCTAGCCACCAAAAAAAGGCGTTCGCCGCAATATCGCCCACAATTACGCCCCTGCTGTGGCGCGCCGCGCCCGAGATTGGCCTACAGGCGGTGAGTCTTACTAGACTTGCAGCGGAACGGGGTTACTTGGCCCCGGGACAACTTTTTATTAGGCTTGGCAGGTTTGCGCCCTGCGCATCCGGCAAATCCGGGTGTGTGCGGCTTGCGCAAAGATGCACAGCGGGCAACAAGAACTCATGGAAGAGGCGTAATACACGTGCCAGAGCAATCCATCCACCGTCTACCCGAAGAATTTGGCGGCAACGAGTGGCTCGTCGATGAACTGTATGAGCGCTACAAGGGCGACAAGAATTCAGTGGACACAAAGTGGTGGCCACTCTTTGAAGGGTTCGCCGCGGATGATGCGGCAGGCAATGGCCGCCACACCGCAGCACCGGCTCCCATCACCGCCCAGATCCCGGTAGTGCCGGCCCCCGCAGCAGCCGCGCCCGTGGCCCCTGCCGCTCCCGCAGCAAGCACGACGGCGGCAGCTCCGGCCGCCGCCCCGGCAGCACCCGCCGCGGCCCCCAAGGCCCAGGCCGCACCGCGGCCCCCCGCCCCCGCCAAGGACGCAGCCCGCACCGGCACCACGCCCATCCCGGCCCAGCTGCCCAAGACTGCCAAGGACAAGTCCGTCCCGGAAGAGTCCGTCAAGACCATCCTGCGCGGCCCGGCCAAGGCCATTGCGGCCAACATGGTCACGAGCCTGGAAGTGCCCACGGCCACCAGCGTCCGTGCCATCCCGGCCAAGCTGCTCATTGACAACCGCCTGGTCATCAACTCCAACCTTGCCCGTGCCCGCGGCGGCAAGGTCTCCTTCACCCACTTGATCGGCTACGCCGTCATCAAGGCCCTGGCCGCCTTCCCGTCCATGAACGTGATCTACGACGAGATCGACGGCAAGCCCGTGGCCGTCCAGCCCCCGCACGTGAACTTCGGCATTGCCATTGACATGCCCAAGCCCGACGGCACCCGCCTGCTCATGGTGCCGAACATCAAGCGCGCCGAGACCATGAACTTCGCCGAGTTCTGGCACACGTACGAGGACCTGATCAAGCGCGCCCGCGCCAACAAGCTCACGGCAGATGACCACTCGGGCACCACTGTCTCGCTGACCAACCCGGGCGGCATCGGCACCGTGCACTCCGTGCCGCGCCTGTCCAAGGGCCAGGCCGCCATCATCGGCGTCGGCTCGCTGGACTACCCGGCCGAGTACCAGGGCGCCAGCCCCAAGATCATCGCCCAAAACGCCGTCTCCAAGATCCTGACGCTGACCAGCACCTATGACCACCGCGTCATCCAGGGTGCCGGCTCCGGCGAGTTCCTGAAGAAGGTCCACCAGCTCCTGCTCGGTGCCGAGGGTTTCTACGACGAGATCTTTGAATCCCTGCGCATCCCCTACGAGCCCGTCCGCTGGAGCCTGGACGTCCAGGTTGACCCGGCCGACGAGATCAACAAGGTCGCCCGGATCCAGCAGCTCATCCACTCCTACCGCGTGCGCGGCCACCTCATGGCCGACACCGACCCGCTGGAATACGTCCAGCGCAAGCACCCCGACCTGGACGTGCTCACCTACGGCCTGACGCTGTGGGACCTGGACCGCGAATGGCCCACGGGCGGCTTCGGCGGCAAGGCCAAGCTGCTGCTCCGCGACATCCTCGGAGTCCTGCGCGACGCCTACTGCCGCACCACCGGCGTGGAGTACATGCACATCCAGGAGCCGGAGCAGCGTGCCTGGTTCCAGGACGAGCTGGAGCACCCCTACTCCAAGCCCAGCCGCGAAGAGCAGCTGCGCATTGTCTCCAAGCTGAACTCCGCGGAGGCGTTTGAGACGTTCCTGCAGACCAAGTTCGTGGGCCAGAAGCGCTTCTCCCTGGAGGGCGGCGAATCACTGATCCCGCTGCTGGACTCCATCATCTCCGACGCGGCCGACGACGGCCTCGACGAGGTTGCGATCGGCATGGCCCACCGCGGCCGCCTGAACGTTCTCACCAACATCGCCGGCAAGACCTACGCACAGGTCTTCCGCGAATTTGAGGGAACCCAGGACGTGCGCAGCATCCAGGGCTCCGGCGACGTCAAGTACCACCTCGGCACCGAGGGCACCTTCACCTCCGACGCCGGCAACGAGACCAAGGTCTACCTGGCCGCCAACCCCTCGCACCTGGAAGCCGTCGACGGCGTCCTGGAGGGCATCGTCCGCGCCAAGCAGGACCGCCTGGACCAGGGCGAGAACTTCCCCGTGCTGCCCATCATGGTCCACGGCGACGCCGCCTTCGCCGGCCAGGGTGTTGTTGCCGAAACCCTGAACCTGTCCCAGCTGCGCGGCTACCGCACAGGTGGAACCATCCACATCGTGGTCAACAACCAGGTTGGCTTCACCACGGCGCCGTCGTCCTCGCGCTCATCGGTGTACTCCACCGACGTGGCCAAGATGATCCAGGCCCCCGTGTTCCACGTGAACGGCGATGACCCGGAAGCAGTGGTCCGCACGGCCCAGCTGGCGTACCAGTTCCAGCAGCGCTTCCGCAAGGACGTTGTCATCGACCTGGTCTGCTACCGCCGTCGTGGCCACAACGAGGGTGACGACCCCTCGATGACCCAGCCGCTGATGTACAACCTGATCGAGGCCAAGCGCTCGGTGCGCCGCCTGTACACCGAGGCATTGATTGGCCGCGGCGACATCACCGAAGAGGAAGCCACGCAGCTGCTGCGTGACTACCAGGAACGCCTGGAGCGTGTCTTCGCCGAGACGCACGCCGCCCAGACCTCCCCCATCCCGATCATCACCAAGGATTCGCAGGCCGTGTCCGACCTGGAGCGCCCTATCGCGCAGCAGGCCGACTCCGGTGTCAACGATCCCCAGGTCACGGCCATCAGCGCCGACGTGCTGGCACACATCGGTGACACGCATCTGGCCATCCCGGAGGGCTTCGAGGTGCACCAGAAGCTCAAGCCGCTGCTGGAAAAGCGTGCCGCAATGTCCCGTGAAGGCGGCATTGACTGGGGCTTTGGTGAGCTCACGGCCTTCGGTTCGCTGCTCATGGAAGGTGTTCCCGTCCGTGTGGCCGGGCAGGACTCCCGCCGCGGCACGTTCGTGCAGCGCCACGCGGTCTTCCACGACCGCGCCAACGGCAACGTGTGGACCCCGCTGGCGGAGCTCAGCGAGGACCAGGCCAAGCTGTGGATCTACGACTCCCTGCTGAGCGAATACGCCGCCATGGCGTTTGAGTACGGCTACTCGGTGGAACGCCCCGACGCCCTGGTGGTGTGGGAGGCCCAGTTCGGCGACTTCGTCAATGGTGCCCAGACGGTCATTGACGAGTTCATCTCCTCGGCCGAGCAGAAGTGGGGCCAGCGTTCCTCGCTCGTGCTCATGCTGCCGCACGGCTACGAGGGCCAGGGCCCGGACCACTCCTCCGCCCGCATCGAGCGCTTCATGCAGATGTGTGCAGAAGAGAACATGATCGTGGCCAACCCGACCACGCCGGCCTCGCACTTCCACCTGCTGCGCCGCCAGGCCTACCGCCGTCCGCGCAAGCCGCTGATCATCTTCACCCCGAAGCAGCTGCTGCGCCTGAAGGCTGCGGCATCCTCGGTGGAGGACTTCACCCAGGGCGGCTTCCGCCCCGTCATCGGGGAACACGCGGCACTGGACAACAACGCCGTCGACCGCGTCATCCTGGTCTCCGGCCGCCTGTACTACGACCTGCTCGCCGCACGCGACAAGGCCGGGGACACCAAGGCAGCCATCGTCCGCGTGGAGCAGCTGTACCCGCTGCCCCTGGATGAGATCAAGGCAGAGCTGGCCAAGTACCCCAACGCTGACATCGTCTGGGCGCAGGACGAGCCGGCCAACCAGGGACCGTGGCCGTTCATGGGCCTGAACTTGGCCCCCGAGCTGGACCGCAAGCTGGGCCGCAAGCTGGGCCGTGTTTCACGCCCGGCCTCGGCCTCCACGGCAACGGGTTCGGCCAAGAACCACGCTGTTGAACAGACGCTGCTGGTCAAGCAGGCGTTCGAGCGCAGCTAGAACCACACTGATGCCCGGTCTGCACCATCAGGCCGGGCATCTTTTTATTTTTTTCGCTTGAAGTGCACAAGGAAGAGGGCGCCGTGGAAAAACGGGAACTGCGAATAGTGGCTGTTGGGGACGAGCTGGTTGCAGGTGTGGGCGACCCCCGCGCCCTGGGCTGGCTGGGACGGGTCCTGGCCCGCACGCCGTCGGACGCCGTCTTGATCGAGCCGTTTGTCATGGCGGCCCCGCGCGAGGGCACGGAGGCGCTGGCCGGCCGCTGGCTGCAGGAAGCCGGCCGGCGCTTTGACGACTTCCACGAGAACCGGCTCGTGATCGGCCTCTCCGGCCGCGACATCGAGTACGGGCTCTCCACTGCGCGCAGCCGGCTGAACCTGGCCAACATCCTGGACGGCGCCACGCAGCTGAACATCCCGGTGTTTGTTGTGGGCCCCCCGCCGTCCCTGGACCCGGCGCTGAACCGCAAGCTGGCAGAGCTGAACACCGCGTTCGCCGACGTCACCACACGCCGCAAGCACCACTATGTTGACACCTTTGCCCCGCTGCAGAACCACGAGCAGTGGCGCAACGATGTCGCCGCCAACGCCGGATCCCCCGGACAGGCCGGCTACGGCCTCATGGCTTGGCTCGTGCTGCACCGCGGCTGGTACCAGTGGCTGGAGATTCCCGAGGCGGTCTAAGGCTCCCTCCCGCGCCGAAGGCGCAGTTGTTGCCGGTATCCACGCGGATAACGGCAGCAACTGCTCCTTCGGCGCTTTTTTATTTCGCGATATATCTTGATCTGCGGCGAAACGCGTTATATCGTGAAGTCATACACGCGATATAGCTCGAAGAAGGGAGCAGTCATGGACCAGGAATCATGGTCGGTCAGCGAACCGCAGACCATTGAGCTCGCCGGCGTCGCCGAGGTCAAGGTGGCGCTGGTCAAGGGCCGGTTCGACATAGTGGTCACGGAAGGCACCGGCACCACCTTGGAAATCTCCGAGGTGGACGGCCAGCCGCTGGAGGTCAACTTCAGCAACGGCACGCTGAAGGTGGAGCACTTCAACGCATCCAACTGGCTGCAGCGCCTCATCAACTTCCAGCAGGCCGCCACGGCCGTCATCAGCATCGCCGTTCCCGCCGGCACCTTCGTCACGGCCAGCACGGTCAATGGCGACGGCATGGTCAGCGGCAGCGCCAAGACCACCCTGCGCACTGTCACCGGATCCCTCATGGCCGACGCCACCGAGGGCATGCTGAACCTTGACACCGTCAGCGGGGAGATTATTGCCCGGGACCACCGCGGCCCCCTGGTGGTCAAGAGTGTCTCCGGGGAGGTCATGGCCTCGGGCCAGATGAGCGATGTCCGGGCCAGCACAGTCTCCGGAAACGTCAGCTTTGACCTGCACGGGCACCCCAGCAGCGTCAACGCAAAGTCGGTCTCGGGCGACATCACGGTCCGCGTGCCGCAGGACTGCGGCGTCAACGCCACAGCCACGAGCGCCTCGGGCACGCTGCTGCTCAACGGCGAACGGTTCAGCAACCTGGGCCAAAACACCAACGCCTCGGCCGGGCCGGATTCGCCGCGGCTCACGGTGCACACCTCCACCGTCTCCGGCACCGTTTCGATTGTGCATGCCCAGCCGGAACGGCAGAACGGGCCCTCGCTTGCAAAGGAGGACTCCTGATGCCTCCCGTCTTCGCCCACGGCGCCCTCCGGCTTTACCTTTTGGCAGCACTCGAGGAAGGGCCCCAGCACGGCTACGAAATCATCCGCGCCCTCACCGACCGCTTTGGCGGCACCTACTCCCCCAGCGCCGGCACGGTGTACCCGCGGCTGGCCAAGCTTCAGGAGGAGGGGCTGCTGGAAACCACCATGGACGGCCGGCGCACCATTTATTCGCTGACGCCGGCCGGGCACGCCGAGCTTGACCGCCGGCGGCACGAGCTCAACGAGGTGCAGGCCAACATCACCGCCTCCGTGCGCCGCCTGGCCGACGACATCCGCACCGATCTGCAGGAGAACATGCGCAGCCTCAGGGCAGACCTTGCCGCGACTGCGGAGACGGCCAGGACTGCGGCCAGGCCCGCCCCCAAGGCGCCCCACCGCGAACCCGCAGGAACCGGCAGGGCCCTAAAGGAGGCCGAATTTGCCTTGGCGCAGTTCCGCGACGACATGCGCATTGAGCTGCGCCTGCACGCTGCCAAAAACGGCCTGGACGAGGTGGCAGTTGACACCCTGCGCAGCGTCCTGGACCAGGCCGCCACGGCCCTGAGGTCCACTTTGGGGCGGTGAACCGGCCCGCCGGTTAGGTGCGCATGTGCCACTTATGCGAAACTAGAAGCAGATCGGTTTTGAAGATCTTTTAGATGATTGGAGGCAGCTATGTCGAAGCGTTCACGTAAGCGTCGGGATCGTAAGCGTGGCGGCGCTAACCACGGTAAGCGTCCCAACACGTAAGTCTTGACTTATAAAAACGAAAGCCCGCTCCGCCATCCGGCGGGGCGGGCTTTCGCATGTCCGAAAGACAGCGATGCCGGCGGCTACACTGCGGCCGGGCTGCTTCCATGCAGGCGTGCCAAAATGGCGGCCTTGAGGGTCTCCGGCGCCGCTTCCTTGCAGGAGCGCTTCACGACGGAGCGGATGACGCACTCAAGGTCGTACTCGTCCGAACAGTCGGTGCAGGTGTCAAGGTGGGACTTGATGTCACCCAGGTCCTCGCGGGACAGTGCACCGTCGAGGTATTCATAAATCCGAACGATGCGCTCGTCGCTGCAATCGCCCAGGCTGTGGCAGTCGCCCATGGTCATTTCTCCGTTTCAGTCATTGGGTCGGCATCCTTGAGATACCCGCGTTCCACGGCGTAGTCCGCCAACATTTCACGCAATAGCTTTCGTCCCCTGTGGAGCCGTGACATCACGGTTCCAATGGGGGTGTTCATGATTTCCGAGATTTCCTTGTACGCAAACCCCTCCACGTCGGCGAAGTACACAGCCAGGCGGAATTCCTCCGGAATGGCCTGCAGTGCGCTCTTGACGTCGGAATCGGGCAGGTGGTCCAGGGCGTCGGCCTCCGCGGAGCGCAGGCCCCGGGACGTGTGCGACTCGGCCCTGGCAAGCTGCCAGTCCTCAATGGAATCCGCATTCGACTGCAGCGGTTCGCGCTGCCGCTTGCGGTAGAGGTTGATGTACGTGTTGGTCAGGATCCGGTACAGCCACGCCTTCAGGTTGGTGCCCGGCTTGTACTGGTGGAAGGCGGAAAACGCCTTGGTGTACGCCTCCTGGACCAGGTCCTCGGCATCGCTGGGATTGCGGGCCATGCGCATCGCCGCCGAATACAGCTGGTCGACGTACACCATGGCATCGCGCTCAAAGCGGGCGCGCCGCGCCTCGGTGCTTTCATTGGCAACGTCCACGTCCGCGACGTCCGTCACGGCAGCAGCTTCGGCCTCGGTTTCAATGGCAGGCACGGCAGTTTCGGGCACCGCAACGGCTGCAGCGGTCGCGGATTGCGCCGCGCCGGCGTCCTGTGCGGAGTCTATGGCTTGTCCAGGCTCGGAAATGTTCATCACTGCTGAGTCTATGCGCACTCGCAGTTTCAGTCCCGTTGCCGGTGGTGCCAAGTGGCCCAGAGTTTGCATTGCCGCCTTTCCTTCGCGCCGGATGTACCAGTGGATGGCAACGCTTCCCGCGTTGCCCGGCCGGCACCTTTCACACGGCGTCGACAATCATGCAAACCGTGCAAAGCCGCCGGATATTCCGCATGCACCGCAAACGGTGCGGCAAATCATGGGAGACTTGAACACAGCATGAGCCAACGGCCAGGCGGCCCCGGCCGCTTGGCCGTTGGCTGCCGGCACCACTGAAGGAGACTTCCTTGTCAATTGTTCGCGCTCTCGCCCGCCCCATGCTGGCGTCCTCATTCATCTTCTCAGGCCTGGACAGGCTGCGCCACGCGGACCAGACGGCGGCCCAGCTTGCCCCGGTCCTGCGCCCGCTCAGCTCCGCGCTGCCCATTGAGGCCAGCGAAAAGACCCTGGCCCGGGTCCTCGCCGGCACGCAGCTCGGCGCAGGCGTCCTGCTGGCAGCCGGCAAGTTCTCCCGGCCCGCCGCCGTCGTGCTAGCCCTGACGGCCGGGCTGACCACTGTGGTTGAGTACCGCAGCGCGGACACCAGCACCAAGGAAAACCGGGCACACCGCCGCAACCAGCTGACCAAGAACATTGGCCTGGTGGGCGGGGCCCTGCTGGCCAGCGTGGACACCGCCGGCCGCCCCGGCCTGGCCTGGCGCGCCGAAAAGCTCGTTGAGAGCGGCAAGAAGACAGCCAAGACCCAGTTGAAGAATGCGGACAAGCAGGTCCGCGCGCTCGCACACGACGTGACAGGACAGTAACCACCCATGAGCACCGCCCTTTGGCCCGCACCGTTTTGCGCAACACCCCTGGATGCCACTGTGAGAATCCCGGCATCCAAGTCGCTGACCAACAGGTACCTTGTCCTGGCCGCCATTGCCGACGGCGAGTCCCGGCTGCGCTCCCCCCTGCAGTCCCGTGATTCCGAACTCATGGTGGGCGCGCTGCGTGCCCTGGGCGCCGGCATCACCGAGGTCCCCGGCACGGGCGATGTCCCCGACCTGGTGGTCACCCCCATCCCGGCCGGCTTCCAAGCTCCCGCGGGCGGCATCGCGGTGGACTGCGGACTGGCCGGAACTGTCATGCGCTTTGTCCCGCCGCTGGCCGCCCTCGTCACCGGCGCCGTGAGGTTCGACGGCGACCCCGGCGCGCTCGTGCGCCCCATGGCCCCCATTGTGGCCGCCCTGGAAGGCCTCGGCGTGCGGGTCGAGGACGGCGGCGACGGTTTCCTGCCGTTCACCGTCCACGGCACGGGTTCCGTGGACGGCGGCCATGTAAAGATCGACGCCGGCAGCTCCTCGCAGTTCATCTCCGCCGTGCTGCTGGTGGCCGCCCGCTTCGGCAACGGCATCCACCTGGAACACACGGGCGAATCCGTGCCCAGCGTGGACCACATCAGCATGACAGTTGAGATCCTGCGATCCATGGGAATCTCGGTGGACGATTCCACCCCGAAGCACTGGATCGTTCAGCCGGGCCGCATTGCCGGCTTTGACGTCTCCCTGGAGCAGGACCTCTCCAACGCCGGCCCGTTCCTGGCCGCAGCCCTGGCCACCGGCGGCACGGTGCGCATCCCGGAGTGGCCCGCCAACACCACCCAGGTGGGCGACAAGTGGCGTGAAATCCTGCCCCAGTTCGGTGCCACGGCATCGCTTGAGGACGGCATCCTGACTGTCACCGGCGGCCCCGAAATCCGAGGCGTGGACCTGGCCGACACCTCCGAGCTAGCCCCCTCCATCGCCGCCATCTGCGCCCTGGCCGCAACGCCGTCTCGCCTGCGCGGCATTGCCCACCTGCGCGGGCACGAGACCGACCGCCTCGCCGCCCTCGTGGCGGAGATCAACGCCCTGGGCGGGAGCGCCGAGGAGACCGAGGACGGGCTCATCATCAACCCCGCTCCCCTGCACGGCGGCGTCTTCCACAGCTACCATGACCACCGCATGGCCACGGCCGGGGCCATCATCGGCCTGGCAGTGCCCGGCGTCGAGGTGGAGAACATTGCCACCACCTCCAAGACCATGCCGGAGTTCCCGGCCATGTGGGCTGCCATGGTGGCCCAAACGGCCGAGCCGGGCGGCGGCATGGACCATGCTGCGGCGGTTGAAGCCGGGGCATAGGGCATGGCAAAGGACTACAGCAACTGGGACGAATCCGATGTTCGGGTGCGGGCCAACAAAAAGGGCAGCCGCCCCCGCACCAAGGACCGGCCCGCCTACGAGGAAGCCATCATTGGCCGCATCGTCACGGTGGACCGAGGGCGCTACACGGCCATCATCGATGAGAATGAGCCCAGCGAACGGACACTGATCGCCGCCAGGGCCAGGGAACTGCGGCGCAACCCCGTGGTGGCCGGAGACTTCGTGGCCCTCGTGGGAGACACCTCAGGCAAGCCGGACACCCTGGCCCGCCTGGTGCGGATCGAGGAACGCCGCACACTGCTGCGCCGCAGCGCCGATGACACGGATCCCGTGGAGCGTGCCGTGGTGGCCAATGCCGACCAGCTGGTCATCGTGGTGGCCGCAGCCAACCCGGAGCCCCGCACCGGCTTCATCGACAGGGCCCTGGTGGCCGCCTACGACGCCGGCATTGCACCGCTGCTGTTGATCACCAAGGCGGACATCAAGGACCCCTCGGAGCTGCTGGCGAACTACGAGCACCTGGACATGACAGTCATCATCAGCCGGACGGCAGCGGACGGCGCGTCAGGCATTGACGCCCGCAGCGACGACGGCGACTCCGCCCTGCTGGCCGGCGGCGCCGTGGAGCAGCTCCACGGCTACCTGGACGGCAAGGTCAGTGTCCTGGTGGGGCATTCGGGCGTGGGCAAGTCCACCATGGTCAACGCCCTGACGGGCTCCCAGCGCGCCACCGGCGGCGTCAACGCCGTCACGGGCCGCGGCCGCCACACCTCCTCCTCGGCACTGGCACTGCGGTTGCAGGACGCCCAGCCGGGGTCCTGGATCATCGACACCCCCGGCATCCGCTCCTTCGGCCTGGCCCATGTGGACGCGGACCGGATCCTGCAGGCCTTCCCCGACCTGCAGCCCGGCACCGACGACTGCGAACGCGGCTGCAAGCATGACACCGCCGCCGTGAACTGCGGCCTTGACCCCTACGTTGCCGCAGGCCACGCAGGCGACGCCGGACCGGCCCGCCTGGCTTCGCTGCGCCGCCTCCTGGGCACCAGCGACCGCACGGAAGGCCGCGCCGCGGAGAAGGAACTGGGCGTCACGGAGTAGTCCCCACCCGCCGGCCCGGGCACCCGGCGAGGCGGAGCAGGCGTTTTTTGTAGGCGACGTAAAGGAGACGCCAAAGGCCGCCCGCGGCCGACGTGTCGGATAGTCGCCGGAAAAATGCCTGGCCGCCCCGACTGCAAACCATCGCCAACGTTCAGCAACTGTTCACCCCGCGGCACTGGCGTCCTGGCGGGGGTTGGCACTAAACCGCGATAGCGTGAACTACATGACGACCGAACCCCAGACGTACAACGACGACCTCCGCCTGGCCCATGTCCTGGCCGACAGCGTGGATTCCCTGACCATGTCCCGCTTCAAGGCGCTGGATTTGGCCATTGAGACCAAGCCCGACCTGACGCCGGTGACGGATGCCGACAAGGCCGCCGAGGAGTCCATCCGCAGCCAGCTGGCCCGGGTTCGCCCGCGCGACTCCGTGCTGGGCGAGGAGTTCGGCAGCAGCGGCCACGGTTCACGGCGCTGGATCATCGACCCGATCGACGGCACCAAGAACTTTGTGCGCGGCGTGCCTGTCTGGGCCACGCTGATCGCCCTGGTCGATGACGGCGTCCCCGTGGTGGGCCTGGTCAGCGCCCCCGCATTGGGCAAGCGCTGGTGGGCTGCAAAGGGCACGGGCGCCTACATGGGCAAGTCATTGGCCGCCGCCACGCGCATCCGCGTCTCCAATGTTGCCGAGCTCAAGGACGCATCGCTGTCCTACTCCTCGCTGGGCGGCTGGGCCGAGCGCGGCAACCGCGAGGAATTCCTGGCCCTGACCGACGACGTCTGGCGCACCCGCGCCTACGGCGACTTCTGGTCATACTGCATGGTGGCCGAAGGCGCCGTCGACATCGCCTGCGAGCCGGAACTGAACCTGTACGACATGGCTGCCCTGGTCCCGATCGTGCAGGAGGCCGGGGGCCGCTTCACCTCGCTCGAGGGTGCAGACGGCCCGTTCGGCGGCAACGCCCTGGCCACCAACTCGATCCTGCACACCGAGGTCCTGCGGCGCCTGAACCCGAGCTGGGACGACCTCCTGGCCCAGTAGCACAGCTGAGTTAAGGAACGACGGCGGCCTCCCGCCGTCGTTCCTTTTTTTGCACCTTCCGCCCCGGTCCGGCGGGCAGGGGCAACGAAACGTAATAAATGCGGTGCCGAAAAACTTGGGCTACCATTTTTCTTAGGTCACGAGTGCCAGCGCTAAACCCCGGTTTGCTGGCCGGCAACCCTCCTTTCGCGGCGGGGTGCCCCGGGTGACGACCTGGCCAGGCCGGAGCGGTCATGGCAAGCGCGGACTACTTGGCAACCCAAGTGTCCTTGTAGTTGAAGGATTCACCCATGAGCCACGCCCTGCTGGAAAAAAACACACCCGAGGCACCGTCAATTGCCGCCTCCCCCCTGCTGCCCGTGGTGGGCCAGGACCTCGCAGCACCCCTCATCCAGGGCGGCCACGTCCGCTACGCAAACCTTGACTACGCGGCCTCGGCGCCCGCCGTCGAAGAGGTGGCGCAGCACCTGAACGAGGTTTTGCCGTACTACGCCAGCGTGCACCGCGGCGCCGGCTTTGCCTCCCAGGTGAGCACCTCGGTGTACGAGAACGCACGCACCATCGTTGCCGGCTTTGTGGGGGCCCGCCCCGATGACACCGTCATCTTCACCCGGAACACCACCGATTCGCTGAACCTGCTGGCCGGCTGCGTGGAGTCCATCCTGAAGCAGCGCGGCTATGCCGAGGGCCGCTCCAACGTCCACGGCGAAGTCCTGTACCTGGACATTGAGCACCACGCCAACCTCCTCCCGTGGCAGGCCCTCCCCCACCGCTCAGTCGTGGCCGCCGGTTCCATCGCCTCAACCTTGGCACGCGTGGAGACCCAGCTGCGGGCCGGAAACGTGCTGCTGCTGGCCGTCACGGGTGCCTCGAATGTGACCGGCGAGGTGCTGCCCGTGGCCGAACTGGCCGAACTGGCGCACCAATACGGCGCCCGGATTGTGGTGGACGCCGCCCAGCTGGCCCCCCACCGCCGGATCGACCTGGCCGCCAGCGGAATCGACTACCTGGCGTTCTCCGGCCACAAGCTCTACGCCCCCTTCGGCTCCGGCGTGCTGGTGGGCCGCCCCGACTGGCTCGACGCCGGCGCCCCGCACCTGGCCGGCGGCGGCGCCGTCCGGGAGGTCCGGCTGGAGTCGACAACCTGGACCGAGGGCCCCGCCCGGCACGAGGCAGGCTCCCCCAATGTGCTGGGTGCCGCCACCTTGGCCAAGGCCGCCAACGTGCTGTCATCGCTGGATGCCGACGACTGGCACTGCCACGAGCAGGAGCTGCGCTCCCACCTGGTTGACGGGCTCAACGCGCTCGAGGGCGCCACTGTGCACTCGCTGTTTTCCGACGCCGACACCCACCCGGGCTGCGGCAGCATCGGCGTGGTGAACTTCTCCGTGACCGGCTATGACGCCGGCTTGGTCGCCGCCTACCTGTCCGCCGAGCACGGCGTGGGCGTGCGCGACGGCAAGTTCTGCGCCCACCCCCTGCTGAACAGGCTGGGCCTGCCGTCCGGCTCGCTGCGTGCCAGCTTCGGCGTGGGTTCCCGGCTCGAAGACGCCCAGCGTCTCATCGACGGCGTTGCAGCCCTGCTGCGCGACGGGCTGGGCTGGGACTATGTGGTTGATGCCGGCCGCTGGGTCCCCGCCAACGACAACCGCGTGTACCCGCACTGGGCCCCGAACACCCCGGGCACCGCCGGCGCGGCCCCCTGCACCACGGAGGACTGAGCGGGCCGGCCCGTGCCGCGGCCGCGGTAAAGTTGTACGGCGGCAAACCGCACAACTTTTCCAAGGAGCGTACATGACAGGCACCGGCGGACCGGTCTTCGACGCCGAGCGGCGCAGGCACATGGCCGCGGCCTTCCTCGAAGGCGGGGACCACTACCACCGGGTCCGTCCGGGCTACCCCGCCGATTCGCTGGACTGGCTGCTGGCCGGCGCCCCTGCCCCCGTCCGGGACGTGCTGGACGTAGGGGCCGGAACGGGCAAGTACACCCAGCTTTTGGCACAGCAAGGCTGGAGCATCACCGCCGTCGACCCTTCAGCGGACATGCTCGCCCAGCTCGCCGCCAGCCTGCCGGAGGCGCGCACCATGGTGGGCACCGCCGAGCGCCTCGAATTGGCCAGCGCCTCCATGGACCTCGCTGTGGTGGCCCAGGCCTGGCACTGGTGCGATCCCCTGGCCGCCAGCACCGAGATTGCGCGCGTGCTGCGCCCCGGCGGAACACTGGGTCTCGTCTGGAACCAGCTCGACGTCGGCATCCCCTGGGTGCACCGGCTGGCCCGGATCATGCACGCCGGTGACGTGCACAAGCCCGACTTCCGCCCCGCGGTGGGCCCGGAGTTCTCCGTTGCGCAGCCGCACGACAGCCGCTGGTCCCAGACCATGACTCCCGAGGGCATCATGGAACTGGCCAAGTCCCGCAGCTACTACCTCAAGGCCTCCGGGCACACCAGAGCCAAGGTCATGGCGAACCTGGCCTGGTACTTCTTCGAGCACCTGGGCCTTGCCCCGGGGCAGGAATTGGAACTGCCCTACGTGGCGCAGAGCTGGCGGGCCCGGAAGCTGTAACAAACAGCCCCCACACTCGACAGCGGCCCATCACACCCCCTATAGTTTCGGTATGCCTAAATATTTGAATTAGGTCTGACGAAGGATGGAATTGTGCTCGACACCGCCAAGGAAACACGGCTGCGCCGCCCACGCGGTGGACTGCTCCTGCTGCTGGGACCGGCCTTTGTTGCGGCCATTGCCTATGTGGATCCCGGCAATGTGGCCGCCAACCTCACCTCCGGCGCCAGCTACGGCTACCTTCTGGTGTGGGTCCTGGTCGCGGCCAATGTCATGGCCATGCTGGTGCAGTACCAGTCCGCCAAACTGGGTGTGGTCACGGGCAAGTCCCTCCCGGAGCACCTGGGCCAGCGCTTCGGCACCCGCAGCCGCCGCCTCTACTGGCTGCAGGCCGAGCTCGTGGCCATGGCCACCGACCTGGCCGAGGTGGTGGGCGGCGCGATTGCCCTGAACCTGCTGTTCCGGATCCCCCTTCCCGTGGGCGGGCTCATTGTGGGCATCGCCTCCATGGTCCTGCTGAGCGTGCAAAACCGGCACGGCCAGCGCCCCTTTGAATCGGTCATCATCTTCCTGCTCGTGATCATCACGATCGGCTTCCTCGCCGGCCTGGTGCTGAGCCCGCCCGACCCCGCGGGCGTGGCGGGCGGTCTCGTCCCGCGCTTTGACGGCGCCGGAAGCGTCATGCTCGCCGCCGGCATGCTGGGGGCAACTGTCATGCCGCACGCCATTTACCTGCATTCCCAACTAGCCAAGGACAGGCACCCGGACTCACGCAGCACCCCGGCGCGCCTGCGCCAGATCATCAAGGCCACCCGGGTGGACGTGGTCCTTGCCCTGATCCTGGCCGGCGCCGTCAACATCGGCATGCTGCTCCTTGCTGCCTCGACCCTCGGCGGGATTGCCGGAACCGACAGCATCGAGGGTGCCCATGCGGCAATCGTGGACAACCTGGGGCCCGTGATCGGCGTCGTGTTTGCCGTGGGCCTGCTGGCCTCGGGCCTGGCCTCCACCTCGGTTGGCGCCTATGCCGGCGCCACCATCATGCACGGGCTGCTCAAGGTCCGCATTCCGCTGCAGGCCCGGCGCATGGTCAGCCTGATCCCCGCCGTCATCTTGCTGTCGGCCGGAGTGGACCCCACCTGGGCGCTGATCGTGAGCCAAATTGTGCTCAGCTTCGGCATTCCCTTTGCCCTCATCCCGCTCCTTCGCCTGACGGCCAGCAAAGACATCATGGGCGTGCACCGCGACGGCCTGCCCCTCCGCCTGGCCGCACTGGTCAGCGTGGTGCTCATTGTGTCCCTGAACGCCGTGCTGCTGTGGCTGACGTTTACGGGCCAGGCCTGATCCGGCGGCAATCCGCCGGCGGCAGCGGGTAGGCTGGGGGACGTGAAACAGACAGCCACCTCCTCCAGCATCGAAGACTATGTCAAGGTCATCTATGCGTACACGGAGTGGCAGGACAAGCCCATCACCTCCTCCGCCCTGGCCGCCAGGCTTGGCGTGGCGAACTCCTCGGTGTCCGAGATGGTGCGCAAGCTCAAGGACCAGGGCCTGGTTGACCACCAGCCCTACAGCCCCATCCACCTGACCCCCAAGGGCCTCACGCTCGCACTGGCCATGGTCCGGCGGCACAGGCTCCTGGAGACGTACCTGGTCCGGGAGCTGGGCTACACTTGGGACGAGGTCCACGACGAGGCCGAGCAGCTTGAGCACGCCGTTTCCGAGCACTTTATTGAGCGCATGAGCGCCAAGCTGGGCCATCCCGTCCGCGACCCGCACGGCGACCCCATCCCGGACCCGCACGGCCGCATCACCATGGCGCCCTCGCACCGGCTGGACGAGCTCGATGCGGGCCACACGGGCCGCATCTCGCGCATCAGCGACCACGACCCCGAATTGCTGCGCCATCTTGAATCACTGCATATAGGCCTCGACACTGAACTGACGGTGGTGGGCCGGCCCCGCTTTGGCGCAGGGCTGCAGGTGCTCCTTGCCGGTTCCACGCCCGACGCCGGTCCCCAGACCCTGGGCGAAGAGGTTGCGGCATCGCTGTGGCTGGCTTCCACGCAAACGCATCCGGGATGCTCCGTGCAGGAGCTCACCGGGGGCTCGCTCATGAGCCCGCACACCGCGCACTAGGGCGGCCACTGCCCGTTCAGCGGGCCAGGTGCCGGGAGACGGCCAGGTTCGCCACGGCGAACACCGCCATCAGGGCGCCCAGGACAGGTGCCCCGGCGGCAAACAGGGCCGCCGATCCGGCCAGGAAGGCGCCCAGCGACACCCAGCGGACCGCACCTGCCCCCAAGCGGCGTTCGCTGCGCGGCGCCAGGAAGACGCCCCACAGCACCACTGCCACGGCCGGGATGCCAATGCCCAGCAGCATGTTCCAGGGCGGGGCCTGTGTGAACCCCCAGAAGACGAAGGCCGAGAGCATGGCCACCTCCAGCGCGAACCCCACGAGCGCGTTGGCCAGCCCCAGCCCGGCCCCAGCCCGGACCTGTGCCCTGGCGCGTTCCCGGGATTCGGCGCGCTGTGCCGTGTCGACACCGGGCTGCCGGGTTGTCTGCTTGTCCAAGATTTTCCTTACGTCCCCTGCTCCTGCTGGTCCATGTCGGCGCGCCGGCGGCGCAGCACGTAGCGCTGCACCTTGCCACTGGGCGTTTTGGGCAGTTCCGCCACAAAGTGGATCCTGCGCGGGTACGCATGGGCGGCAAATTTTTCCTTCACGAGCTGCTGCAGTTCCGCAGCCAGCGCATCGGAGGCCTCCGCCGGGTCATCGAGGACAACAAAGGCCTCAAGAACCTCGCCACGGATCGCATCGGGTGTGCCGATCACGGCGGATTCGGCCACGGCCGGGTGCCTGGCCAGCACGGATTCCACGTCAAAGGGGCCAATCCGGTAACCGGCCATGATGATGACGTCGTCATCCCGCGAGGAGAAGTAAATGCAGCCGTCGGCGTCGCGGCGCCCCGAATCCCCAGTGATGTACCACTGCCCGTCGGCGGACTGGCGCTCGGCGGTCTTTTCCGCATTGCCCACGTAGCCGGTGAACCACATGAATGGGCTGCCGGGGACATTGACAGCCACCCGCCCCGCTTCACCGGCGGCGGCCGGGGCGTCGCTGTCCGCTGCCAGCACATCCACCTGCCAGCCGGGCAGCGGCCGGCCCATGGAGCCGGGCCGCAGCGGTTCGCGCAGCCCATCCGCCCAGGCGTTGCCGGCCACCATGCCCAGTTCGGTTTGTCCGTAGTGGTCCCGGACCTCAATCCCAAAGGCTTCCCTGCCCCAGTCAATGACGTCCGGGGTCAGCGGCTCCCCGGCGCTGGAGGCGCGGCGCAGGGCATGGGCGCTGCCGGCGGCCGAGCCTGCCCGCAATGAGCGGTACACGGTGGGGGCGGCGGCGAAGTTGCTGACCGCAAACTTGTCCATGACTGACCATGTCAGGCCGGCATCAAAGCCGGCGGTCAGCAGAAGGGAGCGGTGCCCGGCGGCCATGGGGGCGATGATGCCGAAGTAGAGTCCGTAGGCCCAGCCGGGATCGGCCATGTTCCAGAAGACGTCGCCGTCCTGCACGTCCAGGCCAAATTCCTGGTAGCCCACAAAGGAGGCCACTGCGCCCAGCGGAATGGGGACGCCCTTGGGGGTGCCGGTGGTGCCAGAGGTGAAGAGCTGCACGAGTGCACCTCCGCCGCCCACGGCGACGGGGACGCCGTCGGGCTTGTCATTGGGGTCCGCCACAAGTGAAAACGGACCGGTTCCGGCCACCATCTCTGCCATTGAGTGGTCATAGCCGAAGGCTTCTCCCCTGGCCACGACGATGGGCAGGGAGGCGTCGGAGGGGACCTCGCCCGGGGGGACAAGCTTGCTGCGCTGTCCGGCGTCGCAGATGGCCAGGCGGGCGCCGCTGGCCTGCAGGCGGAAGTCGATCGCGTCGTGGGCGAAGGCGGTGAACAGGGGAACATCCACGGCACCCAGGCGCCAGATGCCCAAAAGGGCTATGACCAGTTCCGCGGACTTGCCCATGAGCGTGGCCACGTGGTCCCCGCGCCCCACCCCCAGGGAGCTGAGCGCGGCGGCGAACCGCGTGGATTTCTCCCGCAGTTCGCCGTAGCTGATGTCGACGTGGCCCAGATGGGCGTCGACGACGGTAAAAGCAGTGTTGCCCGCCGGGCGCCGGTCGCACAACAGCTCGGCCGCGTTCGCACCGGGCACCGCAAAGGTGTCCAGCAGCTCCTGCACTCGTGAGGTCATGGTCGGCTCCTGTGGTGGGTCGCGCCCTGGCCGGCGGCACGCAGCTGCGCACCGCCTTGGGTCAGGACTGTTTAGCCTTCACAGTCCTTGCAGAAGAGCAGTCCGTTCTTTTCACGCGCAACCTGGCTGCGGTGGCGGACCAGGAAGCAGGACGAACACGTGAATTCGTCCTCCTGGGCCGGGATGACCTGGATGATGAGTTCCTCGTTGGAGAGGTCTGCACCGGGCAGGTCCGTGCCTTCTGCCGTGTCTGAATCTTCGACGTCGATGTGCGCCGTCTGTGCACCGCCGCGCTGGACCTGAAGAGCCTGAAGTGACTCTGTCTCGTGGTCTTCGTCCTTGTTGCGGGGTGCGTCGTAATCCGTTGCCATTCGGTTTTCAAACTCCTGAAGTGCTGGTGGTTGTGGCTGGGTCTTTCAGCGCCCCATCCTAGCCCTAGAAAGCAGGATTTGTGCCGTTAAATTCCCAATGTTTTCCCACAGCATAGGTGATGGTGCCCAAATTGTGGTGTATTGTCACGAATTTTCGCATCGCGACCCGACGCCATCGCCGGAATTGTGGGGATTCTCACCCCCAAATACGCTCCGCCGGCCACCATCGCGGGGTCCCCGGGCGTGCCACGGCGGCCCCGGCAAACTAAACTTGATCCAACATGGCAAACAACTCTTCCTCCCGCCCGACGCTCAACCGCCGGCAAGTGGCCCAGGCCCTGAACATCCCGCCGGAAATGGCTGCGCGGAACGGCATCCCCTCGCGCATGGCCGCCGAGGAGGTGGCCGCCATTGACGCGAACCCGCCAGCCTGGCTGGCCCAGTCCCGTGCCAACTCCACCGGCAAGCGGCCCGTGTGGGTTGAGTTGCGCTGCTACCTGTGCGACTTCCATGAAGTGGCACGGCCCAAGAAGTGGTGGCCCGAGTTCAGCTTTGTGATCTGCGATTTCCACGGGAACTCCGAGCTGCCTGATGCAGCCCCCGGCTGGCGCCGCAGCGAGTACGACGGCGTGGGCTCGCGTTTCCGTGGCATCGTCGACTCCCAGGACCCCTGAGCCGCCCTCGGGGCGCTCCCGGCTTCCTCGCGTAGACTTCTCGGCGTGACGGTCCCGGCAAAACTCTTTCAGCAATGGCTTGGCGCCGTTGCCGGCAACACCAGCCAAGCCGCTGTGTGCCGCGCAGCGGGCATCAAGCGCTCCACCCTGGCCCAGCAGCTCGTGCGCGGCCGCGTCTCCGTGGCAACGGTGGCCGCCGTGAGCCGATCGCTGGACCTGCCCGTCGTGGGCACCCTGACGGTTTTCCCCAAGTTCAGCGACCTGTCCTCCGGCATGAAGCCACCCACCAACGCCGAGTTGATCAGCCAGATTTCCTACGCGGACCTGCTCCAGGAAATCCTCAACCGCAACGTCGCAGTCGAAACGGCCGCCGCCGCGGAGACCATCAGGCTATCCCCCGTGCCGCACAGGTTTTCCGTGCGGGACTGGCTGGACGCCATCGACGCCTCCGACCTGAGGCAGCAAGTGGCCCGGCGGGTCGCCATCGCACCGCAAAACCTTTCAGCCCAGATCAGCGCCAACAGGCTCACGGCCGAGCTGGCCGTTGAAAGCGCCCGCATCGCCGGGGTGGGCCTGGCCAACGGCCTGGTCTCCACCGGGTTCCTCAGCCCCGAGGAGGCGGGCTGGGAACCGGATTCCCGGTCGGCCGCGCTGAAGTCAACCTCCAACAGCGCCCTGGTGCTGCTGGCCGCCCAGCGCCTGGACGCACTGGGCAAGGTTTTGCGGCGCAATGAAGACGACACGGCGGCAGCACAGAGCATTTGGGAGAACCTGGGATGACATTGACACTTCAGTGGGTCGCCTTGGCAGTTTGCCTGGGGTGCACGGCCTGGCGCATTCCGGCCCTGGCACAGCGCCGCAACCGCGGCATGTTTTGGACCTTTGCCTTTATCTCCATCTGCGTCGCCCTGAGCATCCATGCCATCTACATGCCGCTGGACGGTCTTCTTGGCGGGCGCAACCTGACAAATGTGTTCCTGCGCCTGAGCCTGTTTGCCGTCTTCTACCTGCTGGCCTCCAGGGTTGCCGCCGCCTACAACTCACCGCTGGCCAGAAGGCTTATCAAGGGACCCGTGGGGCTGGCCATACTCATTGCCTGCTCCCTGGGCATTTGGATCAGCTACTTCCTCTCGGATGTGGACGGCTCCAGCACGGGGATGGCCAGCCTTGCCGACCAGCCCTCCATTGAGGCCTACAAATGGTTCGGACAGGCCTACATGGCCTACGCCGCAGCCGTGGTGGTCATTCCCACGGCGAAGGCAGCCTTCTCCAACCGGCCCCCGCTGGACCGGGCCGCAGCACTGTTGATGTGCATTGGCTTTGCCATGGTCTGCGCCACCATGCCACTGCAGCTGCTGGAAGACGGGGCCATTGAGACACGTGTGGCCTTCGCTTCAATCATCTTCGTGGCGGCCGGACTGGCGCTGGTTTGGGTGTCGTTCATGCGCAGGCCGGTGCCCCCCAAGCCGCGCAGCTAGCAACAATCCAGGGCAGCCCGGAACTCGATGTACACAAATCCATTAGTCTCTGGCATAATAATGAATGTGTGAACATGGTTTGCCAAATCACAATGCACATAACTTTGGGGGTGGGTGGTGGCCCGGTCTAGCGACCAGGCCACCACCCAATTATTTAACCCCCCGGAACACGAGCTGTTGCAGTTGACATACACTGATGTGGTTGTGGCTCCACGCAATGAAGTACCGGGGGAAGGGACTTGCGGGTCGCATGAGTTTGGCCGAATACGACTATGACGGAGCCCTCGCGGGCCGCGCGCCCCGGTTGCCCGGCAACCACTTAGTTCTTTCCCGTCCCCGCCTGACTGACCTTCTGGAAGCGGGCGCGGCGGCTGCCTTGTGCATCCTGCGCGGACCCCGAAACAGTGGCAAGTCAACGGCCCTGCGGCAATGGGCAGCGGCCACGGACCGCACGTTGGTGTGGCTTCACCTGACGGAGGATACCGGGTCCGTGGCGCAATTTTGGCACCAGTTCCAGGGTGCCTGTGCCGCCGCCTTCGGCACCGCCCCGCCCCTGCAGGAATTTCCCCGCGCGGGCCCGCCCCCATCACACGCCATTGCTGCCATGATCCACGGCGTGCCACCCTTCACGCTTGTCATCGAGAACTTCCACTGGGTTCAGTGCCCGGATGTTGAGGCGGGGCTGTTGCGGCTGCTCGACCATGCCCCGGGGCTGGGCATCGTCCTGGCAGCCCGGTCTGCCCTGGTCGTAGAAGGCCTGCAGGCCACCTCGGGCGTTGACTTGTGCGTCGTGGGACCGGAGAGCCTGCGCTTTGATGCAGCGGAGGCAGCGGCCTTCCATGCAGGCAGCACGCTGGCTCCAGTCAGCGCTCCGCTCAACGAGCGGCTCCATGGTTCGCCTGCTCTGCACGGCTCGGCCAGGCGGGCTTCAGCGCAGCCGCGGAGGCAGAACGTGAGTCTCGTCGAGGACATTGCCCTCAAGGTTGCCGCGTCATTGGGCAGGGAATTCTCCGCCACGAGCTCGGAATGGCTGGATGACAGCATGGCAGGGTTTGTGGCAGCCACAGTTTCCCTGCAGCATTTCGACCTTGACCTTGCCCGGATTGTGGCACCCGGCCGTGACGCAGAAGCCATGGTGCGCCAGCTGCAGGAGATGGGCTTCCTGTGGTCCCGGGATGCGCATGGGACTGTCGTCCACGGCTATCCGGAGATCATCCGGCAGTCCCTGGACACCGTTCTGGCGGGGGAAATTTCCGCCCGCCGGACCGAATCATTGTTGGCGGCGGCGGAGGCTGAATCAGCCAGGGAAGAGTACCTGCCTGCCTTCAGCTACGCGATTGCCTCCGGAAACTACAAGATGGCCTCAAGCTTGATTGTCCGTTCCGGCCTCCAGTTGTTGTTTGAGGCCAATGCCGAGTTCGCCAAGGCCCTCAAGTCCGTCCCCCACGTACAGATCGTCAAGCATCCCTTGTTGGCACTGGCCCTGGGCCTGATCCATACCGTGGACAGCAGGACCCGCTTGACAGGTTTGGAGTACTTTGACTTGGTGCTGGCCTCTTCCAGCGTCCCTGGCCGGACTCTTCCCCCTGAGGAGCGCCTGGCACTCAACCTGGCCCAGACCGTCGCACTGAGATTGACGGGCCAGTTCAAGCAGGCGGCCGCGATGTCCCGGTCGTGCCTGAAAGACCACACCGAGCTCGCGCTGGCCGACAGGGACCAGCTGCCACTCCTGGAATCCATCGCGCTGGCCCATTGGGGCTTGTCGCTGATCTTCGCGGGCGACTTTGCTGCGGCTACCAAGGCCCTGCACCGCGCAGTGGCTGCCGGTGGCGCTGCCGGCGGAGCTGCGGGGTCGGAGCAATCAGTGTTCTTTGCGACATCCCTGCTGGCCTACCGCTACGCCATTGACGGCGACCTTCACCTCGCGGCCGAGTACGCCTCATCCGCGCAGGCGTGCATGCCAGATGCCCTCACCCTTGAGCTGTACCACCAGACACCCCTTTACGCGGCCCTTGCCATGGTCGAGCTGGGCAGATTGGCCCCCGAGACGGCCGCCGGCCACCTCGGGAAGGTCCTTTCGGAGGCCACGACCAGCGAGTTTTGGGGCAGGTTGAGGGTCATTGAGGCACAGATTGACTTGCTGCGTGGCCACGCGGGCATTGCCTCGGGGCGGTTGGAGCTGGCCCTGGCCAACAGGAAGGAACTGCCGGCATTGAACCCCTTGGATGCCGCCGTCCTCGGGGCAGTGCAGTCCGATCTGCTGCTGGCCAGCGGCAACGCCTCCGCCGCTGCCGCCCTGCTGGGCAAAAACGGCGGCGGCAGGGGAACGTCTGCCAAGTTGGCCCAGGCCCGCCTGAGCCTGTCGATGGACCGCTCCGAGGAGGTGGTGGGATTGTTGGGCGCACCACTGCACCGTCCCACCGCCGTGCAGTCCCTTGACGCCCTGGTGCTGCTGACGGCCGCCCGGCTGCACTTGCAGGCACCACCCACACTGCGTGCCGACATCGAAAGAATCTCGGGCATCGCTGCTGCGCTGGGAAACAGCTGGCCGCTGGCCATGTTGCCGGCCAAGCCTTTGGAATGCCTGACCTCGGCATGGAGCCAGCTGGGTGTCCCAGGTCCACCGGAACCCGCAACGGCACTCATCCCGGCGTCACTGTCAATGGTCACGTTGACCGCCCGCGAAGCGTCGATCCTGGCGACCCTCGCCACGACGGGCGACCGTGCGGCGATTGCCCGCATCCATTTCGTCAGTCTCAACACCATCAAGTCCCAGCTGCGCACGCTGTACCGGAAACTGGGCGCGGCCAGCCGGGAGGAGGCGCTCCTCGTGGCGCACCGGGAGCACCTGCTCGACTGAGCGGCCGGCACTCGCGCGAGGCGCCCGCCTCTCGTGCCTGCCCACATAAAAACAGCTGCGGCCCTGCCCCCTTTCGGGTGCAGGGCCGCAGCTGCCTAGCGGACTCTCACATTAGTGCCGTGCCGGGGATTGACGACGGCGCCGGGCAGTGAGTGCCACCGCGCCACCTCCCAGCATCGTCAGCAGCAGGCCCATTGCCATGAGCACTGGGCCGTCGAAGCCGGTATTGGAGAGGTTCCCGGCGGCCGGAGCCGTAGTGGCCGGTACAGGAAGAAGCACAAAACCGAAGTCCAGGCTCGGATCCCGCTCGCCATCCTTGCTCAGGCCCTCAGAGGTGGCAGTCCAGGTTGAGGAATCCCCGGTCCGATCACCCTGGCCGGCCGTGGTGGGCTGGTACGGAGCGAGTGCGTTGGCGGAGGCCTTGCGGTCGATCGTGACGGTGTAGGACTCGCCGTCCTTCAACACCGGCAAGTTCTCGAAGGAGTACTTCCCGTCCTTGTCAGTCTTGACCGGCTCAACAACGTTGCCAAACACATCAACAACGGGCTTGCCATCCGGACCAGCAATGGTCAGAACAACATCCTTGATGCCAGGCTCGCCGGCATCCTGCCGTCCGTTGCTATTGCTGTCGACCCATACATAGTCACCCACGGAGACCTTGGGCAGAACAAAACCGAAGTCCAGGCTCGCGTCACGGTCCCTGTCCTTGCCCAAACCTTCAGAGGTTGCTGTCCAGGTAGAGGAGTTCGTGCCACGATCGACACCCGTGTCAACGGTAGGAATGTACGGCGCCAACGGATCCTTCGAGGCCTCTTTGTCGATGCTGACGGTGTAGGACTCGCCGTCCTTCAACACCGGCAGGTTCTCGAAGGAGTACTTCCCGTCCTTGTCAGTCTTGACCGGCTCAACAACATTGCCAAACACATCAACAACGGGCTTGCCATCCGGACCAGCAATGGTCAGAACAACATCCTTGATGCCAGGCTCCTTGGCAGGATCTCCCTGAACACCATCACGGTCAGTATCAACCCACACGTAATCACCCACGGAGACCTTCGGCAGAACAAAACCGAAGTCCAGGCTTGGATCCCGCTGACCATCCTGAGTCAGGCCTTCAGAGGTGGCCGACCAGGTCGAGGAATCGCCTCCACGGTTCCCCTCGGTCTCAACCGTGGGGATATACGGCGCCAACGGATCCTTCGACTTCTCCTTGTCGATGCTGACGGTGTAGGACTCGCCGTCCTTCAACACCGGCAGGTTCTCGAAGGTGTACTGGCCGTTTTCATCTGTCGTGACCGGCTCAACAACGTTGCCGAACACATCAACAACGGGCTTGCCATCCGGACCAGCAATGGTCAGAACAACATCCTTGATGCCCTTCTCACCCTCGGACTGCAGACCGTCTCGGTTGGTATCAACCCACACGTAGTCACCCACGGAGACCTTCGGCAGAACAAAACCGAAGTCCAGACTCGGATCATGCTGGCCATCCTGAGTCAGGCCCGTCGAAGTAGTGGTCCAGTCAGATGAATCGGTGCCCAGATTGCCCGAACCCTGCACGGTCGGAATGTACGGCGCCAACGGATCCTTCGAGGCCTCCTTGTCGATGCTGACGGTGTAGGACTCGCCGTCCTTCAACACCGGCAGGTTCCCAAAGGAGTACTTGCCGTTCTCATCAGTCTTGATCGGCTCAACAACATTGCCGAACACATCCGTCACGGGCTTGCCGTCCGGAGCCGTGATGACCAGAACCACATCCTTGATGCCCTTCTCACCCTCGTCCTGCACGCCATCACGGTTGGTGTCAACCCACACATAGTCGCCCGCAGAGACCTTCGGCAGAACAAAACCGAAGTCCAGGCTCGGATCCCGCTGACCATCCTGAGTCAGGCCTTCGGATGTGGCCGTCCAGGTTGAGGAGTTCGTCCCCCGGTCGGCACCCGTGTCTACTGTCGGAATGTACGGTGCCAACGGATCCTTCGACTTCTCCTTGTCGATGCTGACGGTGTAGGACTCGCCGTCCTTCAACACCGGCAGGTTCTCAAAGGTGTACTTGCCCTTCTCATCCGTCTTGACCGGCTCAACAACATTGCCGAACACATCCGTCACGGGCTTGCCATCCGGACCAGCAATGGTCAGAACAACATCCTTGATGCCAGGCTCCTTGGCAGGATCTCCCTGCACGCCATCACGGTTGGTATCAACCCACACGTAATCACCCACGGAGACCTTCGGCAGAACAAAACCGAAGTCCAGGCTCGGATCCCGCTGACCATCCTGAGTCAGGCCTTCAGAAGTGGCCGTCCACGTCGAGGAGTTCGTGCCACGATCGGCACCCGTGTCAACTGTCGGGATGTACGGCGCCAACGGATCCTTCGACTTCTCCTTGTCGATGCTGACGGTGTAGGACTCGCCGTCCTTCAACACCGGCAGGTTCTCAAAGGTGTACTTGCCCTTCTCATCCGTCTTGACCGGCTCAACAACATTGCCGAACACATCCGTCACGGGCTTGCCATCCGGACCAGCAATGGTCAGAACAACATCCTTGATGCCAGGCTCCTTGGCCGGATCTCCCTGCACGCCATCACGGTTGGTATCAACCCACACGTAATCGCCCACGGAGACCTTCGGCAGAACAAAACCGAAGTCCAGGCTCGGATCCCGCTGACCATCCTGGGTCAGGCCTTCAGAGGTTGCTGTCCAGGTTGAGGAGTTCGTGCCACGATCGGCACCCGTGTCAACTGTCGGAATGTACGGCGCCAACGGATCCTTCGACTTCTCCTTGTCGATGCTGACGGTGTAGGACTCGCCGTCCTTCAACACCGGCAGGTTCTCAAAGGAGTACTTCCCGTCCTTGTCAGTCTTGACCGGCTCAACAACGTTGCCGAACACATCCGTCACGGGCTTGCCATCCGGACCGGCAATGGTCAGAACGACATCCTTGATGCCAGGCTCCTTGGCCGGATCACCCTGAACACCATCACGGTTGGTATCAACCCACACGTAATCACCCACGGAAACCTTACCGGGGGTCAGCACGAAGCCAAAGTCCAGGCTGGGGTCCCGGTCGCCATCCTTGCCCAGGCCCTCAGAGGTGGCAGTCCAGGAAGACGAGTCTCCCTCCCTGTCGCCTTGGCCGGGCTTGGTCGGGTGGTAGGGCGCCAGCGGCTTGGCCGATGCTTCCCTGTCGATGCTGACGGTGTAGGACTCGCCGTCCTTCAACACCGGCAGGTTGTCGAAGGTGTACTGGCCGTCGCCGTCCGTCATGGTTGGCAGCACGGGGTTGCCGAACACATCGGTGACCGGCTTGCCGTCCGGACCAGCAATGGTCAGGACCACATCCTTGATGCCGGGCTCATCCTCATCCTGGCGGCCGTCCTTGTCCTCGTCGATCCAGACATGGTCGCCCACTGAGACTTTTTCCGCCGGGACAGGGCGGAAGGTGATGCCTGTCTTGATGGGTTCCTGGCTGCGGTAGTCGGCCTTGCCGTTGACGATGGCCCTGGCGTGGTAGCCAAAGGAGTTCCATGCCGGCGCCAGCGCTTGAACACCTTCAGGCATCTCAGTGGCCGACTGCGTGGTGAAGGTTAGTGACACCTCGCCATTCGGTTCGAGACCTTGGGGGAAGTCCATGACCAGCTTGATGCCACGGATTTCTTTCGGGTTGGCGGGGCGGTCAATGACCCAGTTGGTGTCGCAACCAGCCCACGGATCCTGTTTGTTCTTGCCGTTGGGCTTGCATGTGGCAGGGTCCCCGGTCAGGTACGAAAGGACCATCTTTGTTTCGGCCGGAACCACAGGCAGCTTCACATCCAGAAGGATTGGTGTCCACTGCGATTCACGGGACTTGCCGTTCTGCGTCGAGGTGACACCGGTATCGCCCGGGAACGGGAAGATATCCAGGATTTCCAGGTGCTGCGCATCAACATTGCCCGTGTTGGCCACGCTGAGTTTCCATTCGGCGGTGCCGCCGGGTTTGGTCTCCACGACGCAAGGGTAACGGTAGAAGCCGCCGCCGAAGTCGTAGCACGACTTGTCGTTTTCTACGCCCGTCTTGACGTTGTGCACACCAGTGGGTGCAGTCTGGCCTTCAACGGGAACTTCCCGCACCAGCTTGCGGGATGCGTATGCCTGGCCTTCGATGAGATTGACCTTGGCTTCGCCGCCAGCGGTGTCAGTCTTCTCGCCACCGAATTCGACCTGGTTGGTGAGGTCTGTGCCTGCCCTCAATCCCGCACGCACTGTCACAGGAATGACGATGGTGTAAGACTCACCCGGGTACAGCTTGGTTCCGGCGGGGAAGCTGAACGTTATCTCGTTGCCGTTGCGCAATTCGGCTTTGACCAGATCGGCATCTTTGGTCATCGAGGTGCCCGGGGGCGCCTGAAGGAATTTCGGTTTGAAGTCGTAGCTCAGTTGCGACACCCAGTCGTCGTCAAGCTGCAGCAGGAGCCCTTGGGCATCCTTCGGCAGTTTGTCGGTGATTGTGGGGTTCAGAATTGCCTCGGTGCCGCTGTTGCTCACCTGGATGGTGTAGTTGACGGCCTCACCGGCAGAAATTCCATTGGGGTTGGCGTTCGAGTCCTTCGTGACACCGGCCTTGCTCTTGCCTGGGATGAACTGGTACTCAGCCTCATCTTTTAGGTCACCGTAGCCCTTGCCCAGGCGTTCGACTGTCGCTGTGGCGTCGTTCTCCACCGTGGACTTGGTGGCGTTGTCTGCCTCGCCAGGGTTGGAGGTTTGCCCATCTATGCTGTTCAGCTCACCTGTGCGCAAAGTGTAGCGCGGCAGGACATTGAACTTGACCACGTTGACGGTCTTGTTCAACGGTTCGTAGTCGTTGCCCTGCATGGTGACGCGAAGACCCTGTACATCTGCATTTGCAGGTGCCTTGGTAGCCCAGGTACCACCCTGGACCTTGACGTTTCCGTTGTCGGTAGTGAAGACAGCGCCACTGAAGTACTCAATGGTGACCTTGCCGTTGCTGGCCGGAACGGGGTTCCAACCGGCAAAGTCGAAGGCGTTCCAGAAGGTTTCATCCACGTCCTCGATGACAATCTTGTCAGCGGCGTCGGTGCCTGTGTTCAGGTTCAGGGACACCGTGACCGGCTTGGGCGTCCCGTTCTCCGGGAAGAAGGTGAGCGCACCGGCCGGGTCGAAGGACTTTGTCAGAACCGGCTTGATGACAACCGAGTTCTTGGTGATGACCTTCACCGGTGCTGATTTGTCCTCTGATACGTCCGGGTCGCCTGCACGCTTGATGGTGGAGGTGGCGGTGTTCGGGATCGAGTACTTCGGATCGAGTTCAGACAACGCAACGTCAATGAGCTTGGAATCGTCTGTGCGCAGCCTGTCACGCAATGATGTGGGCACCGTGAGATCGAACCCGGCTCCGCGAATAACTTTGTGCTGGCCGCTGGGCAGGAGCGAGAATCTAAAGCCGACAACGTCAGCCCAGCTCTTTCCGTCCGTGAGAACAGGCTTCAAGGCCGCTCCGCCTGTGAACGAAGCGGTTGCACCGCCATCGAAAGTCACTTCAAGGTTGGCCGTGGCGGGATTGACACCTGCGCGAAGTGTGGCTGTGAATCCGGTGATGTTGACGTAGTTGAACGGGTTTACGCCGCCTGCCTTCGGATCCACGAGGGTCAGTGAGTCGACAGGGTACGTCGAGGCGTTGACTGCGTTGAGCCTCAGCACATTCGTGGGGTTCATGTCTGACGGTTTCTGCACAATGGTCGTCTTGCCCCATGACTTGCCGCTGCCGAGCTTCATGACCTTGTCGACGGTGACGGTTCCGGTGGAGTCCTTGCCGTTGTTGATGCCAAGCGTATTGCTGAACACAAACTTTTCGGCGGCAAGGTCCTGGAGTTCAAAATCAACCTTGGATACAACGTTCTGGCCATGCGGGAACGATCCTGTGCCGCGGGTGTAAGTCACGCGAACACCGGTAACGTCCTTGCCCTCAAGGATCAGCCGTTCCTTGTCCAACGCGGCATCTTTCAGGACAACCCAGGCGCCTGCAGAATTGCGGTACTCAACAAGTACGTTGTCGGCCTTTTGCGAGTTGTCCACAGTGATTCCGGTAGCTTTCCATGCCGGATACATGTCATGTGTTTCGGGATTGTCGTCTAAGAAAATGTCAGTCTGCACGATCTTGCGCACGTCGACGTTGGTGCTGGTGGGGGCGCCGTCAACCTTGGTGTCCAGGATGGCCGTCGTTGTGTCGCCCTTGATGCCTTCAACGGTGGCTGGACTAAAGGCCTTCGCTCCAATGAGGGTTTCCTTCGGATCAACAACCGTGATGCTGTCAGTGGCATTGTTCTCTACCGCAGGGCCGCCTGCCAGCGGGTCGCCGCTTGCGAGGATCGTGTTGCTGTATGCCTCGGTGCGGGCTGTGGTGCCCAGTATGGAAAAGTCCAGCGCGAAGCCTGACCCAGGCGCAAACTCGCCGGCGAAGCCGATTTCGAAGGACGTGACGTTTTTTCCAGCGGGCAGCCCGGCCGGGAATTTCAGCTGGCCGTTGTTGTTGGTCAGTTCGTAGGGCGTTCCGGCAATAATAATTTGGCCCGAAGTTGCGCCTGCCGGCCAGGTGCCGGAGATGAACTTCTCAAAGTCAATGCCGTTGCCGAACGGCGCCGTGCCGCTGGCCGGTTCCTTGATGCTCATGGTTTTCAACGGCTGGTTGGAGCCGTTTACGGCACCAATCTTTACCGTGGAGCGGTTCTTGCCGTCACCAATGCTGGCTTCGTCACCAGCAACAACAAACTTTGGTGTGAATGACTTGGTGGCGGCAATCGCGTAGTTGGTTTCCACAATGACAAAGCTGTCTTCGGCGAAGGCCGGCTGTGAGTTGCCCTTGGGTGTCTCCGCGGAAATGCTGACTTTGTTCTTGACTGGCTTGTCTGCTGGGGCGGGCTTGGCGCCATCACGGAGCTTGGTCTGCAGGACAATGGAACCTGCGGCACCGTTGGCTGCAATGCCGCCCTTCTCAGCGGTGGATGCTGAGGAGCTGAACGTGAATTCAAAGCCGGTGATCCCCGGGAAATCTGTGCCTGCCGGGAATGCGGGTGGCGCATTGGGTGCGGCGGTGAGTTTCTTCACCTCTCCGGCAATTGTGTAGCTGACCTGGAGGCGGTCTGCGCCTTCAGGATAAACAATGTTGCCGAAACCGGTGAATGCGACGGCGGCGAATGGATCGGTGCCGCCTGTCGGTTCGACGATGGTCAGCGAGGTGGCACCCACCTTGGAGGTGTTCTTGATGCCACCAAGCGTGAGCGCATTGTCCTGGCCGGACCCTTCAAGCACGCTATCCTTGGCCCATGCCTTGCTGATGGAGGCGCCGGGAGCTGCATCTACTTTGACCCCTACCGGGTCAGCTTCATCGGTGACCTCGCCAGCCTTCGAGGTGAGCGTCGCCGTGTTGGTCAGTTCAGCGCCGTCCCACTCGGGGGACAGTGCTGCGGGCAATTTTGCCGTGATCGTGACGGAGTAGTCGGCGCCGTCGTTCAGGCCCGTGCCCTCACCATCCGGAAACACCTCGTTGAAGGTCAACTTGACCCGGTTGTCGCCCTCGGCGCCATCCTGTGTGACTGGTTTCTTGAAACCGAAGGTGGTGACCTTTTTCAGGACGAGCGGTGCAGGCAGTACGTCCACGAGCGTCGCATCGGCGCACGGTTCCGTCAACCCCGTGCAGCCAACAATGAGCTCGTACGTCACCTCGTCGCCAGGCCCAACCGGTCCGGCGGTCGTCAGTGTCTTGGTCAAGGCCATCCCGTCGCCGCCGGCTTTCGCCCCGGCGTCGGACTTTTCCCCCTGAACCAGCAGACCAGGAGCACCAGGTGAGGCAATCGCCATGGATCCCCCTGTCCCCAAAGCAAGTAGCAGCGCAAGCACAATGGCCAGACCTCTGCGCAATCTCAACATCAATTCCCCTATTTGAAGGGCTTCGGGCATGCCTGGGGCCTGCCGTTCACCACGTGCCTACTAACGTTTCGCCGACGCACTGCACATTCCGTCACAGCTGTCCATCGAACATGCTTGCACTGTCCAAACGGACAGTTTTGCCCAAACGCGAGAAATCACCCCGGGGTTCACCCCCAAGCGCCCTGCGCATGTGAGCCACTTCACGCCATGGAGCCAGATGGATGCGGTCCCGCACTTCCCACAAGGGACCGGCGGTAATATTGGTAGCTACAGCAGACGTCACAACGGATGCGCCACAGCCTCGAGAAAGACCAAGCCATGAGCGTCGGTGTTTTTGATTTGTTTTCAGTGGGAATCGGTCCCTCCAGTTCCCACACGGTGGGGCCAATGCGTGCCGCAGCCGCCTTTGTCAGGGAAGTTGAACAAGCCGGCCTGCTGGCACGCGTTGACGCCGTGCAGGTGGATCTCTACGGCTCCCTTGCGGCCACGGGCCGGGGCCACGGCACCATGACCGCCGTGCTGCTGGGCCTGGAAGGCAGGGAACCGGAGTTGATCCTCCCCGCCGAGGTGGATGCCCGACTTGCCGCCTTCGCCGCCGGGGAGCCGCTGCTGCTGGGCGGCAGCCGTGCCTTGGCGTACGGCGCCGAGGACATGGTGCTGCACCCGCTGACCATCCTGGACCGCCACACCAACGGCATGAAGTTCTCCGTGTCCGACGCTGCGGGCCACGCGCTGCACGAGGCCACCTTTTTCTCCGTGGGTGGCGGCTTCATTGTCCGCGAGGGCGAAATTGATGCTGCAGCCGCGGAATTGGAAAGTTCCAAGGCAAAGCTCCCCCATCCCTTCCGCACGGCCGCGGAGCTGCTGGAGCACTGCGGCAGCACCGGGAAGAATTTCAGCGGAGTCATGCTGGCCAATGAGCTGGTGGAGCGCACCGAGCAGGAAGTCCGCAGCGGCCTGCTGCACATCCGTGACGTCATGGAAGACTGCAAGAATTCCAGCCTGGACCGCAGCGGCCTGCTGCCGGGCGGGCTGAAGGTTCGCCGACGGGCGCCGGACTGGCATGCCCGGCTGCGCAAGGAAGACCCGGACCGTGATCCGAAGTTCTGGCAGGAATGGGTCAACCTGGTTGCCCTGGCCGTCAATGAGGAAAACGCCTCGGGCGGGCGTGTTGTCACGGCCCCCACCAACGGCGCAGCCGGCATCATCCCGGCCGTCATGTTCTACGCAACCCACTACACAGAGGGCATGGCGGGTGCCACGCAGGAGAAGATCGACGACGTGGTGGTCACCTTCCTGCTCGCCGCCGGAGCCGTGGGCGTTCTCTACAAGGAACAGGCTTCCATTTCCGGCGCCGAGGTGGGCTGCCAGGGCGAGGTGGGATCGGCGTCGTCCATGGCGGCGGCAGGACTCGCCGAGGTCATGGGTGGCACCCCCGAGCAGGTGGAGAACGCGGCGGAAATCGCCATGGAACACAACCTGGGCCTGACCTGCGACCCCATCGGAGGACTGGTGCAGGTGCCCTGCATCGAGCGCAACGCCATCGCCGCAGCGAAGGCCATCAACGCCGCGAAGATGGCCTTGTGGGGCGATGGCCAGCATCGCGTCTCCCTCGACGAGGTCATTGTGACCATGCGCGAGACCGGCCGTGACATGAGCTCCAAGTACAAGGAAACCGCCATGGGCGGCCTGGCCGTGAACGTGGTGGAGTGCTAGCCACCCCATGAAAAAGGCCTGTCCCCCGCCGAAGCGGAGGACAGGCCCAATAGGGATGTGGAGATGGGGAGAATTGAACTCCCGTCCGATGTTGTGTTGTCAGGGCTTCTCCGGGTGCAGTTTGCAGCGGTTTTTCTCGGCCCCAGCTGTCTCGCAAACAAGCAGCTGCCAGGCCCAGTTGCATAAAAGTCCCCCAAGTTCCTGCAACAAGAACTTAGAGCAGTGGCCCTCTAGATGACGCCAGGATCCGGGACGAGAGCATTCCCGGGCTGACGGACTGTCTTACTGCTTAGGCAGCAAGAGCGAAGTCAGTGCGATTTGATTCAGCACTTATTTTTTTACAGAGATCGTTTACGAGATAACCCTGTATCCTCGACCCGCTTCACCTGTCTCGACATACACCGTCGAAACCGATCATCCCCTATTGTTTTTTCAAATCCACGTCCGGCTCCCTTGCGGGAAACTATCCGTGGACTATCCATGCTAGCGCATGTGGCGCCGAAAATATTCCGGCCACCACCCGCTCAGCCAAGCAGCCCTTTCGCCACCTTGGCCTGCAGGACCAGCAGTGCCGCCGCGTCCACGGCCTTGGCGAAGGCCGGATCCGCCTTGGCCGCATCAACCATGCCGGCATACATGCCCGGCAGCAGTGCCTGGTTGGTGCACAGGGCCATGGTGCCGCCGGCCGCGATGAACTTGACGCCGCGTTCGGAAACGGGCACAGCGGAAACCTGGACGGCGTCGCAGATGTCATCACTGACGATGATCCCCTCGAAGCCCAGGTCGCCGCGGACCATGTCGTTGACGATGGTCCGGGAGAACGGGGCCAGCTGGCCGGGGTCGATCTTCGGGTAGTCCGCATTGGAGATCATGAGCCACGGGACACCGGCCGCGGCTGCGTCGCGGAAGGGCAAAAGGAATGGGTCGTTGCGGACAGTGGTGGCGTCGGTGACGTCGGCGTCCACATCCGTGTTGGCGGTGACCCTGCCCAGTCCGGGGAAGTGCTTGACGGTGGCGTCAACGCCGGCAGCCGCCATGCCACGGGCAAAGGCGAGGCCATGGCTGGAGACAGCCTCCGGGGTGTAGCCGTACTCCCGGCCAAAGGCGCCGATGGGCGCATTCTGCGGGGCGAAGGCGGCACTGGGGACGGTGTCCAGCACGGGTGCCAGGTTGACGTTGACCCCCACTGCCGCCAGCTGCTGCCCCCACGCCGTGGCGTCGGCCTGCAGGGCGGCGGGGTCCAGCTGCCCCTGCTCAATGGCCTGGGGCATCTCGGCAAAGCCGGGCCCGCGCATGATCTGCACAAGCCCGCCTTCCTGGTCCGTGGCCACAAAGGGGCGCACCCCCTGGGTTCGGTCTCCGGACACATGCGCGGCAATGTTCGCCACCTCGGCGCCGATCCCCGCCGTTCCGGCGGTGCTGCGCCCCTTCATGAAGATGTTGCCCACGTAGAGGGTGTCCAGCGCGTAGAGCGAGTTGGCGTCGGCCCCGGTCACGGGCGAGGACACCATGAGCACCTGGCCCACCCTTTGCTCCAGGGTCATGGCCGCCAGCTTGGACTCCGCCACGCCCTGTGCCGGGGCGGACGACGCCGGAGGCGGGCTTGCGCTGGGTGGCGGCGCCGCCGTCGTGCTGGGTGACGGCGACGGGGAGGCGCTGGGCGAACTGCCTGCGGCCGGCTGCGGGCCTGCACTGTTGGTGAAGAGCACGGCCAGGACCGCCGCCAGGGCCGCCGCGAGCACAGCTGCGCCGATGATCCACTTGTTCCGCTGTGTCAGTGCCACGGCTCCCGCCTATCCGCGTTGGTGCAGGTGGGCGGCATTGAGCTCGTCCATCTGTTGGTCTGTGAGCTCATCCAGGATTTTCCGTTCGCCCCTGTCTGATTTGGCCATGCGGACAACGAGGAGGATCAGGACCGGGAGGTCCATGATCTCGGCGACGAACCACAGCCAGTCCCCCGCGAGCTGCTGGTCAGCCAGTGCGGTGGGAAACCAGGCCGGCCTTGCCCCGCCCAGGGCGGCTGCGCCGTCGAACACTGTGGGGCTCAGGCGCATCAGCAGGCCCGGGATGGCGTCAGCGAGCAATTCGATGAAGGCAAACACGAACTGCACCATGATCAACCCCGTGCCCACCCGGGTCTTCTCCTCCACCATGGGGAGCACCATCAACAGGCCCAACAGCGGAATGGCCATCCCCAGCAGGCCCTCCCACAATGGACTCATGCGGGTGATCCCGGCCAGCGGCGTCAGCATCATGGACAGCACCACAAGGCCAAGAACGGGGGCCACGGCGCTGTTGGAGAAGAGCCGCACAGGCCTGCGGGCCACGGCGGCCAGGACGGAGCGCAGCCGACCTTGCCGAATCGCCACTTTCGCCAAGCCGAGTGGGAGGCCCAGCGCCAAACCGGCCGGCACCACAAACAGGAGCAGGGCTATCCGGATGGAAAATGCCCAGCGCAGTTCAGGTGAGTGGGTGCCCAGGAAACCGAAGCTGATGGCCGCGTAGCTGCCCAAGCCCACCATGTAGAAGGCCGCAATGCGCCACAGCGGCCAGCGGCTGCCAGCCCGGGAAGCCCTGAGCAGGCCCCAGGCGTACAGGCCCCCGGCCGCAAGCAGAAAGCACAGCGCCCACAGGTCCAGGCTCCAGGTTCCCAGGAAAGTGTCCAGCGCCGGCATCAGTGGCTAGCCGCGGTTCTTCTCGCGCATGACCCGCAGTGCCTCGCGGTTGTCCTGCTTTTCGCGCAGTGACTGGCGCTTGTCGTAGTCCTTCTTGCCTCGGGCAATGGCGATTTCCACCTTGGCGCGGCTGTCCTTGAAGTACAGCTGCAGCGGAACAATGGTGAAGCCGGACTCGCGGGTCTTGCGGTCGATCTTCTCCAGCTCTTCGCGGTGCAGCAGGAGCTTGCGGCGGCGGCGTGCCGTGTGGTTGGTCCAGCTGCCGTTGAGGTACTCCGGAATGTAGACGCCCTCGAGCCACAACTCGTCGTTGTAGAACGTGGCAAAGCCATCCACCAGCGAGGCCCGTCCCTCACGCAGGGACTTGACCTCGGTGCCCATCAGGACCAGTCCGGCCTCATAGGTGTCCATGATGTGGTAATCATGCCGGGCCTTGCGATTGGTGGCCACCACCTTCAGGCCACTTTCCTTGGGCACGGTACAACTCCTCTTGTGTTTGCGGGCCGCCGGATGGCAGCGGTCCCAGTTTAGCAACAGCCCACACGGGGCCGGGACTGGCTAGAGCAGGCCCATCGGGTCCACGGGTGCCCCGTTGAGCCAGGTTTCAAAGTGGGCGTGGCAGCCGGTTGAGTTTCCGGTGTTGCCCGAGTAGGCCACCAGCTGGCCGCGTTGCACGGTCTGGCCGGCCGAGACCAGGACCGCGGAGTTGTGGTAGAAAACTGTCATGAGGGCGTTGCCCTGCATGACGCCGTGGCTAATCCACAGCACGTTTCCGCCGCCCCACACCACGTTGGTCTGCCCCGCGAGGGTGACCGTGCCGTTGGCCGGCGCATAGATCGGGGTGCCGCAAGGGGCGCCAAAGTCGATGCCCGTGTGGTCGTAGTAGCCGGTGCCGTTGAAGTCGGCGGTTCCCGGGGGAACCGGGCGGTTGCGGACAAACGGGGAGGTGATCGGGATGTTGGCTGCGAACGGGTGCTGCAGGCCGAATGCGGACACGTTGCCCTGGGCCGGTGGCACGTAGGGCGGGGGCACGAACCCGCCGCCGCCACCGCCGTTGTTGTTTGCGGCTGCCTGCTCCCGGGCAATGCGCTCTGCCTCGGCCTTGGCGGCGGCTTCGGCTGCTTCACGTTCCTTGCGCTGGATCTCGGCGATCTGGGCGGCCACGGAGCTCTGCTGGGCCTGGACGGCCTTGAGCTGCTGCTGGATGCGCGGCTTCTCGGCCTCCAGCTTGGCGTTCAGGGCGGCGGAATCGCTGATGAGCTTGTCAACCGTGGCCTTTTGGGCAGCGGCCGCGTCGCGGGCCACCTGCTCCGCTGCCAAAGCTGCCTCGGCCTGCTTCTTGAGGTCCTTGATCTCCACTTCAACGGCAACCAGGCGGGCCTGGGCGTTTTGGTTGGTGGCCTTCTGAGCCGTAAGGGCCTCGAGGGCGGCCGTCTGGCTGCGCAGTGCCTGCTCGGCCAGGTCGATCGAGTTCGCGAGGTCGTTCGTGGAGCCGGCGCCCAAGATGAGCGTCAGGTTTACCGGAAGCCCGCCTGCCTTGTAGGACTGTGCGGCAATCTGGCCGATCATGGCCTTGGTTTCCGTGGCCTTTTCGGCATCGGCGGCTATCTGGGAGGTGATCTTGTCCTTGCTTTGCTGGGCAAGGTCGATGCGGGCGGCGAGCGAATTGACCTCGGCGGTGGCCGCAACAACGCGGTTCTGCGCATCGGCCAGGGCAGCCTGGGCCCCGGGGAGCTGGCCCTGGTACATGACCAGGTCCGCGGCGGACTTGGCAATGCCGGCGTCGACAAACTCGAGCGAGGTCTCCACGTCCTGGGCTTGCTGCGCCAGGGCGGCGGCCTTGTCGTTGAGGTCCTCGGCCTGCGCCGCGGGCACGAGTCCCAGGAGTCCCACGGCCAGCAGTACGGTGACGGAGCCGGCAATCCCGCGGGCAACGCGGCGCGGGTTCGCACGCCGAGTTACCCCGCTTGGTTTCGAATACATGCCGCGATGCTCCTTCAATAAGCCTGCTAAATTCATGCCGGACCTGGCTGACAACGCCAGTCACACAAGTAACACCTGTAACAGTGCCACCCTCCACCTTACACTTTCAGGTTTTTCCTCAGGGAGACGGCCGAGGCCACCCCTGCCAGGACCACTCCCAGCAGGATCAGCACAGGGTAAATCACAAAGGCGTCCGAGGCGGAAATGAAGGGTGTCCCGGAGTTGGAGGCGGCCAGGTATCCACCCATGAAGAAGTGCACAATGGACCACACCGCGCCCGAGGCCAGCAGCGCACCCACGGTGGCTGCGATGACGCCCTCCAGCACGAAGGGAAGCTGGATCACGGTTCGCGAGGCGCCCACCAGGCGCATGATTTCAATCTCCCTGGTTCGCGACTGGGCGGAAAGCCGGATCGTGGTGGAAATCAACAGCGCCGCACAGACTGTCATGAGGGCTGCCACACCGATGGCAACGTACGTGGCGATGTTCATCCAGGAGAACAGCTTTTCCAGCACCTTGCGCTGGTCCACCACGGAGTCCACACCGGGGGTGGCCGAGAACGTTTCGTTGATGATCTGGTACTTCTCGGGGTCTGTCAGCTTGATGCGGAACGAGGAGGGCAGGTTCGCGGCCTCCACGGAGTCCACCATCGGGGAGTTGGCAAACTGCTCGCGGAAGTGGGCCAGGGCCTCGTCCTGGCTTTCAAAGGACCAGGTCTCGATGTACGGCTTGACGGCGGCCGATTCCAGCATGCCCTCGATGTTCGCCTTCTGGTCCTCGGTGACGGGCCCGGACACGCAATTTGTGTTGGCAGGAACGTCGTTGCACAGGTAGATGGTGACCTGGACCTTGTCGTACCAGAAGCCCTTGAGTTGGCCGATCTGCATCTGCAGCAGGCCGGCGGCGCCAACAAAGGTCAGGGACACGAAGGTCACCAGGATGACGGAAATGACCATTGTCATGTTGCGGCGCAGGCCACTGCCCAGCTCGCCCATGATGAAAGCAAGTCTCACTTGAGGTCCTCAATCATAGAAGTCTCTGTTTCGGCGACTGCCGCCACGGGGAGGCTGTCGCGCCGGCGCACGAGGCGCGGCGGCATGGACTCCTCGTCGGGGCCGCTTGCCTGGGCGGCACTCACGATGCGCTGGCGGCGCGTCTGGGGCTCGGCGTCGTCCTGCACGGAAGGCTCGACGGCGGCTCCCTGGCCTGCCGCCGGGGCCACGATCGGGATCATGGAGGTGTATTGCGCGGCGGGCTCGTCGCGGATGACCTTGCCGTGGCGCAGCTCAATGACGCGCTTGCGCATGGAGTTGACGATGTCCTCGTCGTGCGTGGCCATGACCACAGTGGTGCCGTTCTGGTTGATCTTGTCCAGGATCTCCATGATGCCGGCGCTGGTGGTGGGGTCCAGGTTTCCCGTGGGCTCATCTGCCAGCAGGATGCCCGGCTGGTTCACAATGGCGCGGGCAATGGCCACGCGCTGCTGCTCACCGCCGGAAAGTTCTGTGGGCTTGCGGTGGCCCTTGTCCGCCAGGCCCACGAGCTCCAGCACGCGGGGCACCTCGGAGCGGATGGCGGCGCGGGACTTGCCCAGCACGGCCATGGCATAGGCAACATTGGCAAAGACCGTCTTGGTTTGGATCAGGCGGAAGTCCTGGAACACCACGCCAATGCCGCGGCGGAACTTGGGCACACGCCAGCTGGGCACGGTGGCCACGTTCTGGCCCGCCACGTAGATCTGGCCGTGCGGGGTCTTGTACTCCCGCAACACCAGGCGCAGGAGCGTGGACTTGCCGGAGCCGGAGGAGCCCACCAGGAACACGAACTCGCCGCGTTGCACATCCAGGGAAACGTCATCGAGCGCAGGCTTGGACTTGCGGTCGTAAGCGATGCTCACATTTTCAAAACGAATCATGACTTTTTCATTGCCGGGCCGCGGGGGTGGCGGCCGCCGGTGGCAGGGCAGGGTTTGGGGGAAGAAGCCGCCAGCATAACGACTATAGGCGCGAAAATCGGCGATTGCCGGTTCCGTGGCGGTGTGTCGGGCCTTGGGCCTTGCTGTGAATCCGTGGGCTTTCCGGGCCGGCGGGGGCCGGGGTTCAGCCCGCCAGCGGCACCATGTCGCTATGTTCGTCGCGGATCGGGGCGTTGATGAGGGCGTGGTCGTAGAGGACCTTGGCGTTGTTTTGAACAATGAGTTCGTTGGCAATTTCGTTGCCGGTGCGCTTGTCACGGACGCTGCGGTAGACCTTGTTGCGCCTGTAAACGTCCTGGCCCACGGCCTGGAAATGGGCGTCCTGTTCCTTCAGGTGGTACTTCACGCCCAGGGCTTCGGCGGCCCGCAATTCGCCACGCAAATGTTCCTCGGTGAGTGAGATGCGGAACTGGAAGGTGTTCTGGGTGGGGTTGTGCACGCGGTAGTCCAGGTAGTTGTACACAATGGAGGTGCCCGTGCCGAAAGGGATCTGCCGGTTGAAATCCGGGAACAGGTCAATTTCACCGTGGTGGTGGTGCTCAACAATTTCCAGGGGGCTGTGCAGCACCATCCAGTGCAACAGGTTGGTGAACTGGCACATGCCGCCGGCGATGCCGGAGGCGGGGCCGTTGTTGTTGATCGTCAGGCCTGTGCGGTAGCCCTTCCTGGCTGAGCAATGGCCCACCAGCTTCCAAAACGAGAAGGTCTCCCCCGGCCGGATCAGGACGCCGTCAATGTGCGGGGCGGCGAGTCCCAGGCTGATGGCCTTGTTTTCCTGCAGGGCCACATCGACGTTGCCCAGCTTGCGCCTGATCAGCGAATTGTGGCGGTACACGGCCACCGGCAGGTCTTCCATGCTGCGGGTTGTTGCAAGATTGGTTCGCCGGAGCAGGTCGGAGACCTGGCGTGCGATGATCTGCCGCTTGACGGCGATGGCATACGTGAACGGGGAAATGTCCCCAAAAAGCTTCCGGCCCAAAGTGCTTGCGTCCCCCACAACTTGGGCGCCCCTGCAGGGCGCCCGTCAATGCCGCACGGCGGCCCGGACGAAATCCAGGCGCCGTTTCGGCCCAATGTAAGTAACGCTACCGCCCGTTCTTGGCCGAGGCGGCATCGTGCGGCATTGTTACGGGCAGAGCTGGCGCCTAGGCCTTTTCGGCGTTCCGCTGGTCGGCGCGCCAGCGGATGCCCGCGTCAATAAAGTCGTCGATTTCACCATCGAGCACGGCTGCGGCGTTGCCGACTTCGTGTTCGGTGCGCAGATCCTTGACCATTTGGTAGGGGTTCAGCACGTAGGAGCGCATCTGGTCACCCCACGAAGCCTTGACGTCGCCGGCCATGGCCTTCTTCTGGGCGTCTTCCTCCGCCTTCTTCAGCAACAGCAGGCGCGACTGCAGCACGCGCATGGCGGCCGCCCGGTTCTGGATCTGCGACTTCTCGTTCTGCATCGAGACCACGGTTCCCGTGGGGAGGTGGGTCAGGCGCACGGCGGAGTCGGTGGTGTTCACGGACTGGCCGCCGGGGCCGGAGGAGCGGAACACGTCCACGCGGATGTCGTTGTCAGGGATCTCAATGCTGTCGGTTGACTCGATGAGCGGGATGACCTCCACGGCGGCGAAGGACGTCTGGCGCCGGCCCTGGTTGTCGAAGGGGCTGATGCGCACCAGCCGGTGCGTGCCGGCTTCAACGCTCAGGGTGCCAAAGGCGTAGGGCGCCTTGACCTCAAAGGTGGCGGACTTCAGCCCGGCTTCTTCGGCATAGGAGGTGTCCAAAACGGCCGTGGGGTAACCGTGGCGTTCGGCCCAGCGCAGGTACATGCGCAGCAGCATCTGGGCAAAGTCTGCCGCATCCACGCCGCCGGCGCCGGAGCGGATGGTGATGACGGCCTCGCGCTCGTCCCATTCGCCGGCCAGCAACGTGACAATTTCCAGCTCTTCCAGGGCCTTTTGCAGGCTGGGAAGTTCCTTGGCGGCCTCGGCGAGGGAATCGGCGTCGCCCTCTTCCTCGGCCATCTCGACCAGAACTTCGAGATCGTCGATCCGGGCCTCGAGCTTGCGCAGCTTTTCCAGCTTGGACTGGGCGTGGCTGAGCTTGGAGGTCACCTTCTGCGCGGCGGCGGGGTCGTCCCACAGATTGGGCGAACCGGCCTGGTCCGAAAGGTCCTCGATGTCTTCAAGGAGCTTCTCCACCTCGGAGACCTGCTCAATGGAGGTGTAGGTTGCGCGGAGCGCCTTGAGTTCTGCGGAAAAGTCGATCGCTGCCATGATATTCAAGCCTACGTCATGTGTGGCGCCGCCGGTCACTGGCGGCCGGCCCCTGCGTCACAGTTCCAGGTTGGCGCGGGCCGTGCTGGTGACCTTGATGGGGATGCCGTCGGGCACCAGGAAGTTGATGAACAGGGGATGGACGACGGCGGTCATGGCCACGTACGCTGTGTGCCCGTCGGGTGCGCCTGTGCCCGGGGCCAGGGCAATGCCGCCAATGGTGGTGGGCGTTTCAATCCCGGCGAGGTAGTCCTGCGCGGCGGAGAGCACGCCCTGGTTGTTCAAGAGCGTGCCCGGGTCCCCCGTGGAACTGCCTCCGCTGAGCACAAAGGTGTCGGCGGCTGCGAGCGCTGCGCCGTCGGCAATGGACAGCAGCTTCTTTTGGCCCAGGTAGAGGCTTCCCGCGGCGGCAACCACCGTGACCACCAGCAGGGCCAGCAGCACGTAGCCGATCATCAGCACCATGACATGCCCGGCGTCCGTGCCGTCATGCGGCTCCGGCACCTTCCTCACCTGAACCTCCCCACCTTTTGCGATGCCGAGGCATCCACGGTGGCCGCCGTGGCCGTGACGCCGGGGACGGAGCCCACCACGGGCAGCTCAATGCGCAGTTCCACGCGGGCGTGGACCGTGGCGCCGGCGGTGAGGCAGCCGCCGTCGCACGTGATGGCGAGCGTCGCATTGGCCGCGTCGAAGCCCATGTCCTCCACGGCGAGCCTGACCGCCTGCTCGGCCGCCTGCTGCGCCGAGGGGAGGTCGCCGCTGAGCACGTACACCTTGGCGGCCTGGTCGGCGGCACCCACCACAGCGTAGGCCCCGGCCTGGACCTGCCCCACAGTCAGGATCAGGTACACAACGGGAATCATGAGCAGCACGGCCAGGAAGATGAACTCCACCACTGCGCTCCCCCGCTCCGTGGTCCCTTCGGGCACTGGATCCCCCGGCGCCGGTTCCTGCGAGGCACGTCCCTGGCCGCTACCTCGTGATGACAGCATGGCCCGTCATTTCCAGGGTGCGGGCGGGCCCGAACAGCCCAATGAGCGGCAATGGGGCACTGATCGACACGGTGAGCACGCGCAGGCCGTCACGGCTCTCCACGGCGGCCCGCACATCCTGGGCGTAGCCCGGCCCCAATGCCGATGCCACCAGCAGGCGTGCCCGGTCCTGCGCATCGGCGGCCGTCCTGTCCCCCAACGCCCCGTAGCGGGCTGCCGAGGAGGCGGCGTCGGCCACCGTATTGCGCACATGCTGGGCCAGGGCCAGTTGGATCAGCGCGACAAAGATGACAGTGACCAGGGCGCCGACCAGCACAAAGTCGACGACGGCCGAGCCGGCCTCGCGGGCACGCAGCCTCCGCCCATGCGGCGGGGCGGCCCCGTCCCCTAGGGCTGAACCTGCTCCATGGCCTGGTTGAACAACTGCTGCAGGGCCGGCCCGGCGATGGCCAGGAGCCCGGCCACCAGCACGGCAGACATTAGTGTGATCAGGACCCAGCCGGGAACGTCGCCGCGGGAACTTCCGCCCACCGGACGCGGCACGGTCAATCGGCGGGTGAGCGCCCCCAACGTTCGTGCCGGGCCCGCAAGCTTCCGCCCCAGCGCGACATGCAGCGACGCTGCGATTCCCAACAACTTGTTGCTGAATTGCATGGTTCTTTCCCTCCACATGGTGACTTGCATATTGAAGCTGTGGTTCCCTGCCGGTGCGGTGGCCAGTGTCCATCTAGAAACCGATCTGCAGCATGGCCAGGCCGGGGAAGACGGCGAAGACAACTGTCAGCGGCAGGACGCCGAAGATGAGCGGGACCATCATGCCGATCTCCTTGCGGCCCGCGGCCTCCATGAGTTCACGCTTGGCCACGTCGCGCACGTCCTGCGCCTGTGCCCGGAGAACATCGGCCAGCGGCGTTCCGCGGTTGATGGCAACACTGATTCCATCCACAAAGCGGGACAGTGCTGCGACGTTGACGCGGGCGGAGAACTGGTTGAGGGCCTCCACCAGTGGCATGCCGGTGCGGGTCTGGGCCAGCACCTTGGAGAATTCCGCCGACAGCACCCCATTGGAGGTCCGGGCCACGCGGTCCAGTGCGCTTGCAGCGCTCTCGCCGGCACCGACTGCGAGCGCCATGAGCTCGGCCAGGGCCGGAAACTCCGCCAGCATGCGCGCCTGCCGGTTTTTGATGCGCCTGCCCAGGAGGTGGTCGTAGAGCATGTAGCCGCACACCATGGGGCCCAGCGTGAGCGCAAGGGCGCCCAGGGGATTCAGGCTGCCACGCCAGAGCAAGAACAAGGCAAACACCACACCCGCAAGCAGGCCTGCGCCCGCCCACAGGAACTGCATGGCCCGAAATTCCAGGGGTGATTCACTCCGTCCGGCCTGTTCCAGCCGCGCGCCGAGGCCGTGCACGCTGACGTTGAGGCGGCCCAGGCGGTGCACGGCATCGGACAGCACCAGCCGGAAGATCTTCTCCAGCGGCCCGAAGAGTGTGCCGGGCCCGTCGCCGTCCATGAGCCGGGAGCGGCCAACCACATTCCGCAGCTGCGGCTCCACGCGCTGGGCAAAACTTGGCCTGCGCATGGCGGGGAGCCGCAGCCATGTCAGCCACAACCCTGCTCCCAAGACCAGCCCCACGCCTGCAACCGCCATCAGGTGCCCGTTCACTGGAGCACCCGCTGTTCCCCGGGAAGTGCCCCGATGCGCAGCATGATCCGGTAGCAAACCAGCGAGGTCAACAGCCCGCCGCCCAGAACCGCCCAGCCCGCGGGCGAGTTGTAGGCTGCGATGGCCTCGGGCCGGGTGGCCATCAACATGAGCACGATCCAGGGCGCGGCTACGGCGAGGCGGGCTGCGTTGACGGTCCATGACTGCCTGGCCTCAAGTTCGCTGCGCGTGCGGGCGTGGTCGCGCAGGAACTCGGACAGGGTGCCCAGGAGCTTGCCGAGGTCGGAGCCGCCCACGTCCCGGGTCAGCCGCAGGGCTTCAATGATCCTGTCCGCCACCGGGTCCGCCAGGGAGGACTTGAGCCTTTGCAGGGACGCCTCGAAGTGGCCCGAGGCCCGGTAGTCGGCGGCGAAGGAGTTGAACTCGGGGCGGAGTTGCACCGGGCCCTTGTTGCCCAGCTGGACCAGCGCCTCGGGGAGTGACAGCCCGGCCCGGATGGCCGAGCGCAGGTGGTCCACAACATCGGGCCAGAGTTCGCGCAGCACGGTCGCCCGGCGTCGTGCCCTCATCTTCAGCAGCGCAAAGGGGAGGTAGGCGCTGATGAGGCCCAGGCAGGCGGCGATGGGCGGAGCCCCGGTCAGCACAAAGACCAGCAGCATGACCAGCACGGCCAGGCCCACTGTGCTGGCCACGAGTGACGCCGGGGTGACCTGCGGGGCGCCTGCCTGCTGCAGGAGCTGCTCGAGCTTGCTGCGGCGGCCAAGGCCTGGCCGGCGGACGGGTGAGCTCCAGCAGGCGGTCCAGACCAGGAACAGGCCCATTCCGGCCAGCAGGCCCACGACGGCCGACATCAGGCATCCCCCATGAGGGCTGCAACGCTGTAGCCGGCCAGGGCAAACTTTTCCGGCGGCGGCAGGGCGGTGTCGGAGGCGGTCAGGCGGCCCTCGACCGTGCTGAAGATGAGGCTGGATTCAATGATGCCGTTCTCCACGCGCCTGCCCAGGGCCAGTATTTCCCCAACGCTGCGGCGGCCGTTCGGGGCACGGACGCAGTGCACCACAAGGTCGATGCAAGCTGCCACAGTGGGGACCACGAAGGCCGCCGTGATGTTCTCGCCGGCCAGCAGCGGCAGGGTGCAGATCTTGACGACGGCATCGTGGGCCGAGTTTGCGTGCACGGACGCCATGCCGGGCATTCCGCTGTTCAGGGCGATGAGCATGTCCAGGCTTTCGGCCTCGCGCACCTCCCCCACGATGAGCCGGTCCGGGCGCATGCGCAGCGCCTCCTTGACCAGGCGACGCAGAGGAATCTCCCCCATGCCCTCGAGGTTGGGCTGGCGGCACTGAAGCCCAACTACGTCCCGAAGCGGCAGCCTCAGCTCGAAGATCTCCTCCACCGTGACCACCCGTTCGCGGGATCCGATCCCTGCGGCCAGGCAGTTGAGCATGGTGGTTTTCCCGGCCTGGGTGGCTCCGGACACCAGGATGTTCAGCCCGCTGCTGACGGCGGCGCCGAGGAACCTGGCGGCCTGCGGGGTGAGGGAGCCCAGGTCCACGAGGTGTTCCAGGCGGCTGGCGCGGGCAGTGAACTTGCGGATGTTCACTGCCCAGTGGGTTTGGGTGATGTCGGGGATGACAACGTGCAGGCGGCTGCCGTCGGGCAGGGCGGCGTCCACGAAGGGGCTGCTCAAGTCGAGGCGGCGGCCGGAGCTTTTGAGCATGCGTTCCACCAGGTCCCGGACCTGCTGGGGTGTAAATACTATGCCTGTCAGTTCGGATTCGCCGTGGCGGGCCACATACACCTGGTCGGGTGCATTGAGCCAAATTTCCTCGATGTCCGGGTCGTCCAGCAGGGGTTGGAGCTCGCCGAACCCTGCAACGGCGTTGAAAACGTGGCGCTTGGCGTCGTGCCCCTGGGCCAGGACCGGGACGGCTCCGAGCAGCGACCTCTCGCCGTAGTCGTTGACAGCCGCCTCGACCAGGGCGCGCACCTCGTGCCCCTGCCTGAGGGGATCCAGGCCCCTGCGGCGGATGAGTTCACGGACCTCATCTTCGAGAAGTGCCAGCGCATCCAAACCAGATACCTCCGCCCCTTTGCGGCGCCCCCAACGCTGTTGTAGTTCAGGAGCCTAGACCTGACACGGGCGCCACGCCAGAGGCAGTCCGTAACTGTGGACAACTGCCATCGGGACTCCTACATCACTTCCCAGCCTCTCGAGACCGCAATGCGCTGGCCCAGGGCAGGCATCAGAGCCGCCGGAGGCAACGCACTGGGCGATGCTGCTGGCAGACCGGGCGTTGAAACTGACGCCAATGACTTCAGTCTCCGAGCCAACAGGGCCCCCTTGAATTCCTCGAACTGCGAATCGGCCACGACCATCGTCGTCTTTTTGACTGGCGATCTCCTTGAATTGGCTGCAACCGGTGACAATTCCCGGGTTGCTCGTAGCCATGGCGCCTGCGCCGCTTTGTCGCGCGGAAGCCAGCGCCAACTCGTTCGCATGGAGGCGAAGTTGCCATGATTTGCACCCAACCGCCCATATGTTGGGCACCAACCGGCGAGGGGTGCCCCGGGGCCTGGCCGAGACCCGAACTCCGAATTGTTAGTATGGTTAGTGGCCCCGGTCAATTACGCAGCACATTTGGGCATGTGCCCGTAGGAGAGTTCTAGACTTTATGACTTGGTTTCAAGCCCTGCCCGCGTTGGCAACGGCCCTGCTCATAGTATTTCTGCCAGGCACCGTGCTGGCACGTTGCCTCGGTGCCCGTGGAATGACCTGGCTCGGAGTCTCCGCGCCCCTGTCCATGTCACTGGTCGGTGTTGGCGCAATTGCCACCCAAATGGTCAACGTTCGCTGGTCACTGTTGGCGCTGGCACTCGTGACACTGCTGGCATCGGGTGCCGGTCTGGGACTTCGATACGTCCTGGTCATTCGCAAGTCGGCCCCCGCACCCTTGTGGATTCGGCCCACTCCGGGCATGGTTGCTGGCATGTTGGCCGGCCTCGGTTTCGGCGCCGGCGTCATTGCGTGGCGGTTTACCAGGATGTTTATCCATCCGGGGAACATCTCCCAGTCGTACGACAACGTGTTCCACCTGAACGCAATCCGTTACATCATCGATTCAGGCAACGGATCCTCACGCTTTCTGGGAACGCTCGAGGCCGGAGGCGGCACTTCCTTCTATCCTGGCGCATGGCACGACCTGGTGGCCCTGGTGGCCCAAGGCAGCCAGGTTTCCATTCCTGTCGCCATCAACAGCGTCAACATTGTGCTCGGTGCGCTGGTATGGACCGTGTCGAGCATGTACCTTGCAAGCCGCATTGCCGGCACCCGGCCTGCCACTCTGCTCGTGACAGGCGCCCTCGCCGGGGCGTTTGCGGCATTCCCGTACCTGCTTGTGGATTTTGGGGTTCTGTATCCAAACTTCCTGGCTATCGCGGTGCTCCCTGCCATGATCGCCCTGGGTTGCGACGCATTGGGGCTTTCATCAAGTTCGGCGCCACACCCCGTACTGGCCTGGGTCCTTCTTGCCACGGCTGCCCCTGGCCTGGCCCTGGCGCACCCCAATGTGTTCCTGGCCATGGCCGCCTTCGCGGTGCCCATGCTGCTTTTTTGGCTGGTCCTGCAGAGCATCCGAAAGTACAGGAAGTCTGCCGGGTGGTTGCAATACGGCGGCTCGGTCGTGGCTGTGGCTGCCTATCTGGTCCTCCTGCTCACGGTTTGGGAAAAGGTCCGCCCCAGCAAGGCCGCGTCATTCTGGCCACCCACCCAAACAATCGCACAAGCATTTGGCGAAGCAATTTCCAGTGCCCCACAACGTGGTCCCATTTCCTGGGTCATTCTTTCCCTGACGGCCCTGGGCCTGCTGGCTATATCCAGGGACGGCAAGAAACTGTGGTTCCTCGGGGTCTACGCGGTCGGTGTCATGTTCTATGTGGTGGTCTCGGGATTCGCCACGGGAGACTTGCGCTCATTCATTACAGGCGTCTTCTACAACGACAGCTTCAGGTTGGCTGCAATGCTGCCCGTGGCTGCCCTGCCGCTGACAGTCCTGGGCGCCGTCTGGCTTTTCAGCTCGCTGCTTGAACGGGTGCCCACCCGCTGGCGGGAATCTCGAGCAATCTGGTGCAGCATTCTGGTGTTGGGTTCCGCGGCAGCCTTGGCGACGGGTATTGCTGCCCAGGACAACTCAGTTGACACAGCACAGGACAAGGGTTTCAACATGTACGAGCTGACCCCCGACTCACTGCTGCTATCCACCGATGAGGCCAAGCTCATTTCCCGCGCCTCCGCTTCCATTCCGGAGGGCTCCACCGTCATCGGCAATCCGGCCACAGGTGCTTCATTGGTGTATGCCCTTGCCAACCGCAATGTCATTCTGCCGGCAGTGGCAAGCAGTCCCAGCACCGACGACAAGATTGTCACCGAACGGCTTGGCCAAATCCTTGCCGACCCAACAGTGTGTGAGGCTGTCGAGCGCCTCAACTCGTTCTACGTTTTGGACTTCGGTGAAAAAGCAGTCAACAACATAGTTATTCCGTTCCCAACATCAGAAGAACTGGCGGCAAATCCAGGGCTGACGTTGCTTGACCAGGAGGGCCCGGCCAAGCTTTACAAGATCAACGCCTGCAGATAGGGCCATCCAAGGCGCATCTGCGGGCCCCGAGCCTTCCCGGGCCCTGAACGAGTGTGTCCCTGCAGATTGCCTGCAGGGACACACTTTGCCAGTGGCAGGTCAGTGGGGCGCAGCGCCTGCTATGCGCCGTAGCCCTGCGGGTTGTTGAACTGCCAGCGCCAATGGTCTTCACACATTTGTGCCAGGTTTCTGTGGGCGGACCATCCGAGGTCGGCCAGGGCCGACGAGGGGTCCGCATAGCTGACAGCGGCATCGCCCGGACGGCGCGGGGCAAATTCGAAGGGCACCGGCTTGCCGGCCGCATCCCCAAACGCCTGGATGACCTCGAGAACCGACGAACCGTTTCCTGTCCCCAGGTTCCAGCGGAACACACCAGCGTGGGCTGGCAGGTAGTCCAGGGCCGCCAGGTGTCCGGCAGCCAAATCCATGACGTGGATGTAGTCCCGGATGCCCGTGCCATCCGGTGTGGGGTAGTCGTTCCCAAAAACCATGACTTTTTCGCGCCGGCCCACGGCAACCTGTGCGACGAACGGCAGCAAATTGTTGGGGATGCCTGAGGGGTCCTCACCGATCCGGCCGGATTCGTGGGCGCCCACCGGGTTGAAGTACCGCAGCAGGGCCACCCGCCAGCTGGGATCGGCGGCACCCAGGTCGGTGAGGATGTCCTCGATCTGTTCCTTGGTGCGTCCGTAGGGGTTCGTGGCGTCCAGCGGCATCTTTTCGATGAGCGGGACTTCCTCGCTGGCGCCGTACACCGTGGCGGAGGAACTGAAGACGAGCGTGCGAACGCCGTGCTTGTCCATTGAGGCAAGAAGGTTCAGCGTGCCGACAATGTTGTTTTGGTAGTAGCGCAGCGGCTGGGCAACAGACTCGCCCACAGCCTTCAGGCCCGCAAAGTGGATGACCGCGTCAATGCCTTCGCTGGCAAATAGGGCGTCGACGCCCTGTGCGTCCAGCAGGTCCAGTTCCACGAACTTCGGATGCCTGCCGGTAAGCTCCTCCACCCTGCGCAGTGATTCGGCCGAGGAGTTTGCCAGGTTGTCCAGCACGACGACGCTGTGCCCGGCTTCCAGCAGGCAAAGGACGGTGTGCGAACCAATGTATCCGGCGCCGCCGGTGACTAGTACTTTCATGCGATCCAGCCTATACGGGGTTCCCGGTAGAATTTAATGTTGTGTCCTCCTACAGCTCCATGGAAAAAACCATGGTCTCCCCTCCTGCCACCCAAGCCACACGCCGCACGGCCGCGTCCTTCCGGCCGGAGATTCAGGGTCTTCGCGCAGTGGCGGTCACTGCCGTCGTGCTCTACCACCTCTGGCCCAAACGGCTCACGGGAGGATTTGTGGGCGTCGACGTATTCTTCGTCATCTCCGGGTATCTCATCACCGCCCACATGTACCGCGAGATCAAATCCCCATCCGGCTTCTCCCTCATCAAGTTTTGGGGCCGTCGCATCCGCAGGCTGTTGCCCGCTGCATTTGCTGTCCTGCTTGCCTCACTGGCCGCCGTGTTCTTTTTTGTTCCTCAGACACTGTGGCAGTCCAACGGCAAGCAGATCGGGGCCAGTGCCCTGTACCTGCAGAATTGGGTTCTCGCCGCCGACGCCGTGGACTACTCGGCACTGAATGCAGATGCCACAGTAGCGCAGCACTACTGGTCCCTTTCCATTGAGGAACAGTTCTATTTCTTGTGGCCACTGGCCATTGTTGGCCTGTTGTGGCTGCTGGGCAAGGTGGCCAGGCGCGTCCCGGCACTGGCCCTTTCTCCCCGCTCGGCGTTGATTGCAGGGCTGGGAGCCATCGGCGCGGCGTCACTGCTCCACTCAATTCACGAAACCTCCGTGAACCCTGCTGCCGCATACTTCGTGACGCCCACACGGGTGTGGGAATTTGTTGCCGGCGCCCTGGTCGCCCTGATCTTCCTGGACCGCCAACTGTCCGGGCCGGTGGCAACCACGCTGGCGTGGGCCGGCCTGGGCGGAATCCTCGTCTCGGCGGTGCTCTACAGCGGGCAGACCCCGTTCCCGGGGTACACGGCCCTGCTGCCCGTCGTGGGCACCGCATTGTTGCTTTGCTGCAGCGGCAACACCTCCATTGCCGGCCCGGCGTGGCTGTTGTCACGGCGGCCTGCCACCTTTGTCGGGGACATCTCCTACGCCGTCTACCTGTGGCACTGGCCCCTGATAGTCATCGCCCCCTTCGCGCTCACATCAGATCTCAGCTGGGACACAAAACTGGGCATCCTGGCCCTGTCAATCCTGTTGTCCTGGCTGACCAAGGTGTTGCTGGAAGACCCGCTCCGGAGAGGGTCCCTGCTGCGCGGTTCCGCCCGGACCTACTCCTTTGCCGCGGTGGGGATGCTGGTGGTTGCCGGCTTGTCACTTGGGCTGGTCTCACTTGCCAACGCCCCGGCCCCTGCGGACACGGAATTTCAGTCGTCGCATTGCTACGGCCCGGCAGCCTTGGATCCAGCCAACGCCTGCGCCACTGTACTGGGTTCCTCGGCCCCCAACCCGCCGGCAGTGTCAGTCTCAAAGGAAAACACCACCCCTCTCTACCCCGGGTGCCAGGCCAGTTTTGCCGGCTCGGAGCTCGTGACGTGCAGCCTGGGTGTTCCTGCGGCCTCCGCCACGGCCACGGTTGCCATGGTTGGCGACTCCCATGCCACCGCCTGGTACCCGGCGGTGGAAGCCTTGGCCAAGAAGCACAATTGGCGTGTGGTCACCTACGCAAAGGCGTCCTGCCCTGTCACGAGCGCCCTGCGCATCCTGGACAACGAGAAGACGCCGCAGAACCAGGCGGATTGCCATGCCTGGGTGCAGAAAGTCAATGAAACGCTGACAGCCGATCAATCGATTTCAACGATTTTCACGGCGTCCTACTCATCCGCCTACACGTACACTTCGGCGGCGGGAGAGGAGCTGGGGAATCCTGCCGTTGACGGCTTCACCCGCATGTGGGCTGGTTGGCAGGCCGCCGGGAAGCAGGTTGTCGTTTTCGACGACGTGCCGCGCACCAACGGCCAGTACATTCCCACCTGCCTGGCCCAAAACGCACAGGACCCCATGAAGTGTGCCTCGCCCGTCAGCCAGGCCATTCCTGCCACCATGAACATCACCCGGGCCGCCGAAGCTGCCGCCAAACACGGAATCATCCGGATCAAGTTGCGCGAACAGTTTTGTGATGCCCAGTGGTGCTATCCGGTGGTCGGCTCGGTGATCGTCTACCGCGACTATTCCCACCTGAGCGCCTCCTATGCCCGGGCGCTGGTACCGTTTGTTGATGCCCAGCTCCAAGCCCTGAAGATTGGACAACCATGACCGCCCACAGCGACGGCGCCCGCATCCTGCACCTCGGAGACATCTCCGGAACATCCAAAAGTGTCATTGAGGTGGCCCGCACGAAGGGCCTGGATTGGGTGCTGCGTGACGTTCCTGCCGGCCGGGGGGCGAATCCTGCGCTCATCATGGCGCGCAGGCTGCGTGACCTGGTTTCAGTCCGTGCCCTGCGGCCGCGGCCGGATGTCCTGCACATCAACTACGGGGTCTCCGGCTACTACGGCTGGGGGCGAAAGAACGTTGTCCTGCACCTCCACGGAACTGACGTGCGCAGCGACCTGTTGTCACCAGTCCTGGGGCCAGTGGTCCGCCACTCCATCAAGAGCGCCGATGTGGTTCTGTTCTCCACGCCCGACATGGGCGACGCCGTTCATCGCCTCAGGCCCGACGCGCAATGGTTTCCCGCACCCCTGCCGCCCGCCGCCGCAACGATGCAAACCCTGAAGAGGCCACGCGCAGGCAAGAAGATCTTCTTTGCCAGCCGCTGGGACGATTCCAAGGGCGCACCCGGCCTCCTTGAGCTTGCGGCATCGCTGCAACGCCACCGCACAGACCTTGAACTCGTGGGCCTGGACTGGGGCAGCCATGCCGGGCAAGCCAGGGACCTTGGCCTGCGCCTGCTGCCGCTCATGTCCACCGAGGAGTTCCGGATGCAACTGGCCGAGTCCGACGTCGTGATTGGACAGATTGCCGTGGGGGCCCTGGGGCTCAGCGACCTCGAAGCAATGGCCCAGGGCCGGCCCCTCGTGGCCAGATTCACCCTGGACGCCGAGTACGGCGGTCCGGCGCCCTTGTTCAACACCGAGGACGCCGCCCCGTTGTCGCTGGTCCAACAGATCCTGGCCGACCCTGCCGCGGCGGCGGAGGTGGGCGCCCGGGGACGGGAGTGGGCGTTGGCACACCATGGCGCAGAAAAACTGGAAGCCCGCTTGGAAGCGATATACGAAAAACTCCTGTAGATCGCCGCCCCGGCACTCCGGGCACGACACTGGCCCCAGCCACGGCAGTGTTTCTAGCGCGGCAGCTAAGCTATTGGCACACCCTATAGAAAGTCCGAGGCCGGCAGTGTCAGAACTCAGTGTGATCATCCCAGTCAAAAACGGGATGCCCTACCTTCCACGCACCATTTCCAGCACGCTGCGGGCAATGCCCCGGGATGCTGAACTGCTGGTCATGGACGATGGCAGCACTGACGGCACCGCGGGATACCTCTCCAGCGTGCGTGACAAACGCCTGAAGGTGTTCCGCAATGACGAATCCGTGGGGGTTGCAAACGCCGCGACTGCCCTGCTGGGTCATGCGGAGGGCAAGTTCGTGGCACGCATGGACGGCGACGACATCTGCCTGCCCTGGCGGTTCGCTGCCCAACGCCGGTCGCTGGGAGACGCGGACCTCCTGTTTTCCGGGGCCTTGTTTGTCAACGGACAGGGAAAACCATTTCCACCCACGTTCCAGCCGGGGATTTCGCCTGCTGCCATGCCGATTCACTTGTTGATGACAAACGTCCTGATGAACCCCACCATGTATGGCCGAAGGACCGTCCTGGAGGGACTTGGGGGTTATCAAAAGACTCCCACGGAAGACTATGACCTCTGGCTCCGTGCTGCTGCATCCGGGGCGCGCATGAAGCGCATGGCATATGTGCCAACAATCGTTTACCGGCGCCACGCCACCCAGCTGAGCCAGGCGCGCGCCTGGGCCACGGAAAACGGCGACACCATACTGTCTGCATCCTTCCGCGCCTTGGCTTCACAACAATTGGGCTTCCAGGGCTCAGCCTCCACCATCCTGTACAACCGCCCCATGGCGGGTCAGCCGTATCCCGAAGACCCCGACATCACCGACTTTGCCCACCTTGTCCTCGAAGCAGCCGGACGATTGGGCGAAAAGGACCGCAAAGGCGTTGAGGACCGACTGCGGTCCATGTACCGGCTGTGAGCTAAACACCCCTTTTGGCGTTTCACACGTCCTGGCCACTTACACTTAGGCGGATTCATTCCATGTTCTCCACGTCGGCGCCGCGATTCATCAGCCACACCCCTGAACCATCACCCCATAGGCTGGTGCGGCGGGCCTGCGCCAGCGTTGTGGCCGTCGCGCTGATCCTTGGAATGGGCGCCCTGCCCGCCGGGGCCGCTCCCGCACCCACCCCTGCCGTGGATGCGCCGACACCCAGCAGCCTGGCCAGCCCCACACTGGAGGGTGCCGCCCCTGAAGCTGGGTCCACCCCGACGCAGGTCCCGGACGCAGGCCCCACTGGGCAAGCCACGGCCACCGCCACAGCGGAAACGATGCCTCCCGCCAATCCCGGCGCCTTTATGGGCCAGGGCGCCTCCCGGGCCCTGCGCGGGGTAGCTGCCAATGCGCCGATGTCCGCTCTCCTGGGTGAAGTGGAAGCCGCGCAGCCCTACGACGCCAGGGCCCTTCCCTCGGGAGTGCAGGGGATGGACGTCAGCGGTTGGCAGGCCGATCCGGAAACGTACTCGGTCAGCCAGGTAAATTGGGCCCAGCATTGGTCCATGGGGTCGCGTTTTGTGTACGCCAAGGCCACCGAAGGCGACTATTTCGTGGACGCCTCACGCCCCTCGCACCTGAAGGGTGCCACAGGGGTGGGCATGCTCACCGGCGCCTACCATTTTGCGCTGCCGGGCCAATCCTCCGCCGTGGCACAGGCGGATTTCTTCCTCAGGAACGGCGGTTCCTGGGCGGCAAACGGCAACACCCTTCCGCCGTTGCTGGACATGGAAAACAACCCGTACACCAATCCAAGCAAACGGCCGTACTACGGCAACAACTGCTACAACATGACCCCAAGCTCCATGGTGGCGTGGATCAAGGCCTTTTCGAACCGGGTGTTGGCCCAGACAGGCCGACTTCCTGCCATCTACACCAACTACTACTGGTGGCAGGAGTGCACCGGAAACTCCAAGGACTTTGCCAAACAGCCACTCCATATTGCCGCCTACGGCGCGTCTTCCCCCTGGATTCCGGGCGGCTGGCAGGACTACCAGTTCTGGCAATACAGCGACAGCGGCCCATTCGCCGGCGACTCGAATGTCTGGAACGGAACATTGGCCGGCTTGAAGGCTTTTGCAGGGGCTTCCGACAGCCCGGCAACGGCACCGTCCATCCCGTCACCGGCCGACCTGGTGGCGGCCGACTCCTCGGGCCAGCTATGGAACTATCCTGGCACGTCCGCAGGCTCGTATGGGCCGCGGAAATTGATAGGCACGGGCTGGACGGGCCTGCGGTCCCTGAATGTCATCGACTGGGATGCCGACGGAACGCTGGACATCGTGGCGCAATGGACGTCGGGCCGCCTGTCCTTCTACCGGGGACAGCCAACGGGAGGATTCTCAACCCCCTTGACGCTGGCGGCGTCAGGTTGGGGCACCGCGCAACTCACCCTTGGCTATTGGCTGAACTCCAGCAACCGCCCACAAATTTTGGCAAAATCACCCGACGGCACCCTGCGCCTTTGGCGCAATGATGAGGCTGGGACGATTTCCGGCGGCAATGTCATCGGTTCCGGATGGGGCCAGTTCAATGTGACAATGGTTGACTTTGATGGCGATGGAAAACAGGACCTCCTTGCCCAAGACACGGCAGGTTCGCTGAAGCTCTACCGTTCGAATGGAACCGGCGGCTTTGTCGACGAAACCCGAAAAGTCGTCGGAGTTGGCTGGAACGGCTTCACCAGCCTGAGCGTCGCTTCAGGCTTTGCAGGTCCGGGCACGGTGGGGCTCGTGGCCCGCACCAAGGCTGGAGCGCTCTACTACTACCCGGTCCCGGGCAATTCGCGATTCGGCTCAGCCGTGGCCGTGGGACAAGGCTTCACCACGTTCCTCATTGCAGGAGGGGAAACCATCAATGTGGCTCCCCCGCTGGTCAGCCCTTCACCCACGCCTACGCCGGTTCCGCCCATCACCGGCCCGTCGATCCAGGCTATGTCGGATGTTGTCACAGTGGACGGATCCGGCGTGCTGTGGCGCCGCCCCGTGGCGGCTTCGGTTCTTGGCCAGCCCAAGCAAATTGGGGCCGGATTCAACGGCGCAAAGTCCGTCCACGTTGTCGATTGGGACGCCGACGGGGTTCTTGACCTCATGGTCCAATGGGAGAACGGCAAGCTGACACTCTACCGGGGCGCCCGCTTGGGCGGCTTCAGCGCTGTCGCACTCGGTTCATCGGGTTGGAACGGTGTTGACATGACCGTTGGCCAGTGGGTCAAGGGGGCAAAATACCCCAGCATCGTGGCCCGCAGCATTTCCGGGGACCTGCTGAGCTACACAACAATCAACGGATCTTCGGTGTCTGCCGGCATTGTGGTCGCCAAGGGCATGACCCGAGTGCACCCGGTCATCAGCGACTTCGATGGTGACGGGAACGCCGACATTCTGGCGTTCGACAACATTGGCCGCATCAACCTGCTGCGTTCCACCGGCAAGGGCACCTTGATTTCGGAGGCCCGTCCTGTGGTTGGAAACGGGTGGAAAGCCATGACGAGCATTGGCTCCGCCATTGGCCACACAGCAAACGGTTCCAGCGGCCTGCTGGCCCGGACATCGGCCGGTTCCTTGACGTACTACCCATTCAATAAGTCCACGTTTGGCACCCCCGTGGTTCTCGCCAACGGCTGGAACGCGTACACCATTGCCGGCAGCGAACGCTTGATCCCCTCAAGCCCACTCACCAGCCTTGCCGATGTTGTGACGATTGACGCTTCAGGAGTGGTCTGGAACAGGACCGCCTCAGGGGATTCAAAACTCTCGGCCGCGTTTCCCATCCAGGGCGGTTGGCGCAACGTGAAGAGCCAACATGTGACCGATTGGAACGCCGATGGTGTTCCGGACCTTCTGGTCCAGTGGGAAAACGGGACCGTGGATGTCTACTCAGCCTCGCCCCAGGGCGGCTTCTCCGCACCTGTCCGCATCGGCTACAACGGCTGGGCCGGAATTGATCTCATGGTTGGGCCGTGGATGGCCGGTTCACGGTACCCCAGCCTGGTTGGCAGAACCTCCACCGGTGACTTGGTGCGCTGGGAGAACAAGAATGGGCGCGATCTCAGTCCTGGTGTCAAGATCGGCATTGGGTGGAAGTCACTCGAGCTCGCGATGGTTGACTTTGACAAGGATGGCAGGGCTGACATTCTGGGGGTTGACACGGGCGGCACCATGCGGCTGTACCGTTCCAATGGCCTGGGGACATTCATGGGCGAAACGCGTCCAGTAGTTGGAACTGGGTGGTCGGGGTTCCGTCAATTCACCGGCATTTCAGCCTTTGCAGGCCAAGGCACCACAGGTGTCATGGCTACTTTCCAGAACGGGGCGCTGCGTTACTACCCCCTCGTGTCAAGCAGGCGGTGGGGAACCCCCGTGGACATCCAGCCATAACTTGGGGTGTCCTCGAACGCGCCGCCTGCCGCACCCTATTCAGGCACGCCCCGGCCCTTGACGCGCCTTGCCGCGCGGGTGAAGACTTGGGGCATGTTCAGGCACTTGGGTGACACAGACTGGCTTCGTGCGGTGCTGGTGGGCGGCGCCACGTTGTTGGCAACCGTGGGTGTGGCTGCCTGCGCCCAGCAATCGATCAGCGGGACAACACCAGCGTCACCGGCCACGGCCCCGGCCCCAGCCCCAGCCCCAGCCCCAGCCCACTTGATTTTGACGGACTGGGTCAACGGGGATGACGGCATGTTGGCCCTCACGAACGGCGTGCTCATCAAACAGGCCGACGGGTGCGTGGGCCTGAAGAATTCCAGCGGCCGAAAACCAGTGCTCCTGCGCTGGCCGGCAGGAACAACCCTGGCCACGGATGAATCGGCAGTTATCGGGCTGTCGGGGGCAAAGTTCCCCTTCGACAGTGAAATTGGCTTTGGTGGCGGCTACGGCGGCATGCCGGTGCCAGGGGAATGCAGTTCCCAGCTTTGGGGCGGCGTCTTCGAAGTGCAGCAGCCGCTCTAGTCCTGAACTGCTCGCAGCCTTGACCTGCCGCTACTTCTGTACGATGGCCTCAATGGCGGATTCCCAGGCGCGCATTTGGGTCGCCGCGGACAGATCGTGGGCGGCCGCATCGGCCGCAGCCTTCCAGCGATTGATGTCGGCGGCGTTCAGTCCTGACAAGGCCGCGCTGAGCGAGTTGATGGTGAAGTCCTCTGTCACAACGCCCAGGCCATACTGGTGCAGAGTGTCGGCCATGTCCGGGGATGGACCCGTCACAATGCCCAGACGTGCCTGGACGGCTTCAAAGAACTTGTTCGGCAGTGCGTTGGCCTGGTTGAAGTTGGTTGGCGGCAAATAGGTGACGCAGACATCGTATTCCGCCATCTTTGAGACCAACTCGGTGTACGGCACCGGATCAATCATGGTTACATTGTCGATGCCAGACGCCAGCTCCCTGAGCTCCTGGACGTAGGCGGGTTCATTCGGCACCGCAATCATGTCCAGGTGAATATTTGCCGGGACATCCTTCATGGCGTGCAGCACATGCTCCAGCTTGCGGAAACGCTGGCCCGCACCGCTGTAGATCACCTTGATGACTTCTCCGACCGGCTTGACCGGCAGGTCATGGTAGGGAGCGGCGTTGGTTGCCACCCCGACTGCGATCCCATAATCCTTCGTGTATTGGCGGGCGATGGCGCCCGAGACAGTCGTGACGGATTGGGCTTTCGGCAGGTAGTTTCGGCACAACCACCGCATAAATGGCGCAACAAAGGTCCGCCACTTGAGATCGTCATCCTTTTCCCTTGGCGCAAACTCGTGCAGGTCCGAATGAACCCCCTTGCGTGGTTGCAGCGAAAGTGCCAGTGGCAGTGCATTGAGGTCGTTGGCCAGAATGACATCGAAGCCAGCCACTGGCAGGATCTCTTTCGCCGCCTGGACAGCCGTCAGCCCCTCATACACCCTCGTATACATCCTGGTGATCAGGCCCACGCGGTCGGTGCTCCAGCCTCGGGTGCCTTCCGGCAGGGAATAGTGCTCGGCAGCACCCTCCGGAGCAGCCCCAAACCCGCAGGTGACAACATGGTATTTGTCCTTGAACAACTCAACTTGCTTCAGGACGCGCGGATCCGAAGGGATGTTGGAGAAGGACAAAATCAGCAAGGACGGCTTGGGGCTCATGGAATCAGCTTTCATTCTCGAAAATCCAAATCTGCGGTACTTCTAGGCCTTGGCCCGGAACATGGTCATACGGTCCAGGACGGTGTGAATCTTCAATCTCAACTGGTGCCGCACCACGCTGTCCGGCCTGAGATTGGCCAGCAGCCTGCGGTTGAACAGTTTGGCGCCGTAGCCCGCATCGATGTACTCCCGCAAGGCTCTCCGCAGCGCGTCGCCATCGGCACGCGAATCGGACAGCCGCGCAACGAGCGTACTTTCGGCAACCGTCAGGGACTTTTCGACTGTGGGGGAAATTTCGGTGGCCCGGACCACGAATTGATGCACTGCCCTGCGGTCAGGTTCCGGCCAATCGCCTCCCGGCCCACGCCTGAGCAGCGCGCCCAGGAGGTGGATGCGCAGCAGTTTGGCAGCTATGGACTGCCGTTGCGAAGCGGAAAGTGATGACAGCCAGGCCTGGTCAAGGGCCAGGACGGCCCTGAATTCCTCAGCCAGTGGCAAAACGTCGGCAGTCACCCGGTCGAGCGCGTCTTCGCCAAGCACATAGTGCGGTCCCTGCCACGGAAACTCAAGTTTTGCGCCGGAAAACCAAAGGCGCAGGCCTGCGTCCAGGTCCTCGGCCGTGCGCAGCCCTGGGGTGTACCGGAACCCGATCGACTCCAGCAATTCCATGGACCACAGGCCGCGTGGTGCCGTGGCGTAGGCCAGCTGGTCCTTGACAGGGTCCAGCGAGCTCCCGCGCAGCAGCCTGGCCCGGGGCGTGCGGATGACGCCGCCGCCTTGCCGCTTCAAGGGGGCAATGACACCATCCACTTTTGAGCTGACAAGCAATTCCAGCCACTGGGCAAGGGCGCCGGGCTCCAGGTAGTCATCGGAATCGAGGACGAGAACGTACGGTGTGCTGCAGTGGGCCAGGCCCATGTTCTTCGGCCCCGCGGGAGAGGAGAGACCGTCGTCCAGCTGCAGGTAGCTGATGTCCGCGTCGGAGGGCAGGGCAACGTTGGCCTTGATGGCGGCCATGTCGATGTTGTGGCACACCACCAGCACCTTCACCTTGCCCGCAAGGCTGGGCGACAGGCAGGATTCGATGGCCCGGGACAGTGGCCGCTGGGCGGTGTGAACCGCTATGACGACAGTTGCCAGTGCGCCCCCGGGAGTGTCGATTCCTTGCACCTAGTTGACCAATCCCGCAAGCGTGGCTTGGTGGGCGAAGTCCGGAACCGCCTCAATGAGTTCATCGAAAGTGCCGCTGGCACGAATCTCACCGTCGGCCATGAAGTAGATCTGGTCTGCGTGGCGAATGGTGGAAAGCCTGTGGGCGACCAACACGACCGTGACCTTGCCGTGCAGGTCCTGGATGGATTTGCTGATGGCCGCTTCCGTGGCCGAGTCGAGGGCGCTGGTGGCCTCGTCCATGACCAGCACGAGCGGATCGGCATAGAGCGCACGGGCAATGCCCAGGCGCTGGCGCTGGCCGCCGGAGAGGGAGAGCCCACGCTCGCCCACCCGCCGGTCGATGCCGCCCTCGCGGTTTTCCACCACGTCAAGCATTTGTGCCTTCTCCAGCGAGCTCTTCACCAGTTCACGGTCGAATTCGTCGCTCCACGTCAGGGCCACGTTCTGTGCCACGGTGGCGTCAAAGATCGCCACTTCCTGGGGGACGTAGCCCACCCTGGAGCGCCAGTCCGCGGCCATGGCACCCAGCGGAGTCCCAGCGATGCTGGCTTCTCCTGACGTTGGTTCAATCAGGCCAAGCACCAAGTCAACCAGGGTCGACTTTCCGGCGCCGGAGGATCCGACAAAAGCCACGGTGGCACCAAAGGGAATGCTCAGACTGATGTTCTTGAGGGCATCCTCGCCATCGGCGGAATAACGGAAACTCACGTCGCGCAGGTCCAGCGAAGAGGCTCCCTGCGGCAGTTTCTCCCCTGTCCGGTCATCCTTGCGTTCGACGGCGTACTTCTCAACGGTCTTGATGTCGGCAACCACCACCTCGGCGAAAGGCGCGCTGGTTGAGGTTTGGGAGATGATTCCCTGGAAACGCTGCAGCGACGGGGCCATGCGGAAGCCTGCCAGGGCAAACAGGGCCACGGATAGCATGGCCTGTTCGGGGCCACCGGCCAAATAGCCGACGCCGCCAACCACTGCGAATCCGCCAATCAGGGCTGACTCCAAAACGTAGCGGGGAACAATGCCCAGGAACTGAATGTTGGCCCGGGCCCGGGAGGTGTGAATGCGGTTTGCGTGCACCACGCCTGCAACCTCGCCCTCCTTGTTGCGCAGCGTCACTTCCTTCAGCGCAGTAACCATCTCCGTCAAGAGTTGCGCAACCTTGAAGGAATAGTCGCGGTTCACCCGCCCGGCGACCACCGCGCGGCGCGAAACGAGGAAGTACAGCACCATGGCCACGGCACCCAGGTAAACCAGGGCAACAGCTGCTGTCAGCGGCTGGGCAATCGCCAGGACCAGGACCACAACAACAAAAGTGAGCACCTCGCCAGTCAAAGTCATCAGGGGAAGCAGGAAACCGGCAATGGTGTTGGCAATGCCGACGTCGGCAATCCGTACCAGGTCCGAGGAGTTGCGGCGGAGCCGGTCCACCCAGGGAGCCGCCAAATAGGAGGCAAACAGCTTGTCGCCCATGGCGAGTTCCAGCCGCGCAAGCTTGCGAGTCGCCCACCACTGCAAGACCAAGGCCAGCACACCCTTGAGGATGATGATTCCGCAGACTACACCGATGGCGACAATAAGGCCCGTGCCGCCAACTTCAACGCCGATGACGGGGACTTTCCAGGCGGACCCAGTCGCCAATGGCGTGAGGATCAGGGCGAGCAGGGCCATGGCGAAAGCATCGAACATGGCAAGGAGGGCGAGCAGAACTGAATAGGTTCGCACAAAGCCGATGCTGGAGCTGGGAAGGATTGACAACACATTCTTGAACGTGCCCCACAATGCCTTCACTCGTTGCCTCCGTTTGCGGCGAAAAACGTGGCCGGAATTGCCGTGGAAGCTTGTGCACCATCAGTCATACGCATCTTTATCACCATTGCATTCTACCGCCCGGGGCCCGGCCCTTCCGCCGGGCACCACATTCACCGCCCAGTGTCTATGTGCAACGACCGGGCCGGAGCGGACGCTAGAGCAGTGCTGAAGCCGCCATGAAGCGGAGCGGGGATTCAGCACTAAATTGCGATGCCGGCCGCGAAGCCAGCAGGGTGGCGGGGGCGCCAAATTTCCTGCGCAGGCGGCTCAGTTGAACCATGTCTGCGCTGCTTGAGCTCGGATCGGCAATCGCAGAGAACAGGCGCACATCTGCCACCGACAAGGCGTGAAGTGAGTTGGGTGCGGCCGCGAGGACAGTCTGGGACACTTCGGCCAGGTCCGCCCGCTGGGCACTTGTCCAGAGGGTCGCAGTGCGGGAAGCTGCTGCGGCAAAAACATGGACCCTGATCAACTTGGTGACAATCGCACGCCTTGACGGCTCAGGGAGCGCCTTGAACCACGGCGATTCCACCAGATCCAGGGCGAAGAGGAAATCTTCCTTGACCGGCCGGGCTTCACTCGTCACCCGGTCCACGGCGTCAGCCCCCACCACGTAGTGGCCCGCGCCACGGGCGTAATCCAGGCGCCCGCCGCCAAAATACAACTTCGCTGAAAACTCCTGGTCCTCCCCCGTCCTGTAACCGGCGGTGAAGCTCAGGCCCAGCCGCCGGATCTCGGCGGTTGCCAAGAGCCCCAGCGGCGCCGTGCGGTAGCTGAGCCGGTCCTTGACGGGGTCCAGGTTCAGCCGCCGGCCAACCCTCACCGGCGGCGTGCGCACCTTTGCCCCGCTTGCGTGGCGCTGGGGAGCCAAAACGGCAGCTGAACCGTGGCGTTGGGCAAGCTCAAGCCATTGCTTCAACGAGCCCGGCTCGAGGAAGTCATCGCTGCCCATGATGCTGACATAGGGGGCGGTGGCAGCTTCCACGCCGGCATTGAACGGGCCCGCCGGGCTTGGAATTCCGTCGCGGCACTCCAGGAACCTGACGCTTTCACGCAACGTCTGCCCAATGCGTTCCTTGATAAGGTCCGGATCAATGTTGTGGCACACGACATTGATCCGCAGTCCACCATCGACATTCAGCGCCAGGCCGGCAAGTGCGGCCGATTCGACAGCCCGCTCAATGGGACGCGAACTGCTGTGGACGGCGATGACCAGATCGACTGCCGGGGAAAAGTTGGGGACATCAGGGTGCATGCCTGCACATTATCACCGACGGCCCAGCCTTCCGGCAAGGACAGCCAGCCTATGATTGAGGGAGCAGATTGCGCGAAACAGCGCCGGCCCACAACGCTAAGGAAGTCCCTTTGCCCTCCGAACCCAAGGTTCTCCAGTTCAACGACTGCGCCTATGTTGCCGGAACAATGGTCAACGCAGCCCGCCGGGCAGGCATTGAATGGGACTATTTGCCGCCGCAGCAGGTGCGGCCCATGGGCCCGGCCCCGCGCAACCCGCTGCTGGCCAAGGCCAGGTTCGCCCCGTTCCTGGCCCGTCGGGCGGCAAAGCTGTGGTCCACGGACGTAGTGCATGTCCACTATGGCACCAGTGCCAGGCTCATCAGGGCCACCGGCATGCCCCGGCGCCCCTATGCACTGACCCTCCACGGCAGTGACATCCGCAGCCAGTGGAAGGACCCCCGGTTCCATGATGAGATCCAGCGGGCCGTTGACGGCGCCTCCCACGTGTTCTACGCCAACACGGACAACGTCCACGATGCCACGGCAGCCAGGGCCGATGCCGAATTCCTGCCATCGTTTGTGGACGTACCCAATCTGCCGTCCTGGAAGCCCGCATCTGCCCCGAAGGTGTTGTTCATTTCCCGGTGGGATGACGACAAGGGCGTCAAGCGCCAGGTCCAGCTGGCGGAACAGCTTGCAAGGGCGCTGGCAGGAAAGGCTGAGCTGGTGGGGCTCAACTGGGGCCCCGGCGCGCAGGAGGCCGAACGCATGGGTGTCAGGCTCCTGGAAAAGATGCCCCGTGCCCAGTACCACGCTGCACTCAGCGAGGCGTGGGTCGGTGTTGGCCAGGCGTCCGAGTACTTTTCCACCAGCGAATTTGAGGCCTTGACCATTGGCTTGCCTGTGGCCGCCCTGGGTTCCCGGCTCCCACGTCCCGATGACGGAACCGTGCCTCCCGTCATGGAAGGCAACGTCAGCGACGTCGTCGAGCAAGTTCTTGCAGCACTCGCGGATCCGCAGGCAGCGACTGCGCGACTGGGTGGCCGGGACTGGGCGCTGCCACGATATGACGCGGCGGCCTACATTCCCAAGCTTGCGGCCTTGTACAAGGGCATGGCCGGCTAGCTTACGGCTTTCTGGCCCCTTCGGCGGATTCGCTCTCCCACGTCCGCGGGGTCTCATCCAAGGCGATCCTGCGGGCCAGCAGGGTCAGGGAGTTCTCCAGGTGGCGGAAACGCTGGTAGGTGGTTGCCATGTACACCAGGAAACTCACTATGAGGGCATACAGCACCAGGTCTGTTCCACGACCGATGCCCAGCAGCCGCGCCAAGTGTGAGAGCGCCGTCGGGAAAAATACGGAGAATATGGCCACGCCGGCAAAGAGCACCAGCATGATGCGCCGGATGGCAAGATGGCGTGCGTTGGAACCGCCGCGCATCAGTGCCACTGACACCAGGATGACGGCAATGACCAGAACTATTTGGACCAGGATTTGCACGTTCTCACCTAAAGAAGAGGTCCGCAACAATGTTGACGGAGTTGAGTAAGGACTGGCCCTTGGAGCGGGAATAGTCGGTGTAAATGATGACAACTGGCTGTTCAACCCACCGCGGCTTCATGTCCGCCAACTGCTGGACGAGCTCGGAGGCGTGGGCCATCCGGTTTTGCTTCAGGTGAATGCGCCGAGCCACATCTGGATGGAAGGTGCGCAGCCCGTTGTGTGCATCGGTCAGCGCCATGCCCGTGGAAAACCGTGACTGGACGGCGGCAACCCTCAGGACGATGCGCTTCAACGGCGACAGCTTGGTCCGGTTGTCAAGGAACCGGGAGCCAAGCACCACGTCGGCTTCCCCGGAATGGATCCTGGCCACCATGGCTTTGGCATCCTCAACACGGTGCTGTCCATCGGCGTCGAAGGTGACTATTGCATCCACCTCAGGGTCGCTCAGGGCATACTCAATGCCTGTCTGCAAAGCTGCACCCTGGCCGAGGTTCACGGGATGCTGCACCACCACGGCGCCGGCTTCGCGCGCTATGCGCTGGGACCCGTCGCTGCTTCCATCATCAACGCAGACAACGTTGGGAAATTCCGGGAGCAACCCGCGGATTACACTGCCGACGACAGTAGCTTCGTTGTACATCGGTATGACTATCCAGGTGCGACTCACCCACCCAGTATCCCACAGAGAAAGCCGGGGCCGGACATTGCAGGGCCTTGGCACTGCCATGTCCGGCCAAATCCAGAGGCAGGCGTGCCGCACACGGAGCTGGGGACGGTGCCTAGCGCCGGCCGGCCGCTGCCGCGTCCAGGACTGCCTTGGCTCCCATGGCCCCGACCGCCTGCAGCGAATAGTTTTCGTGCACCCAGTGCGACAGTTCCGCCCGCCGCCCAGGCGCCACGGGGTGCTCCAGCATGGTCCTCATGGCCGCTGCCACGGCGGCAGCGTCCCATGGACAGGCGATGCCCAGTCCATGGTCCTTGACAAGGTCGTTCATGGGGCCGACGCCCGAGTAAATCACAGGGGCTCCGGCTGAAAGGCCGGCCAGTGCCTTGGTGGCAAACGCAAAATCATAGCCCTTGCCTGGCCGCACGGAGGCAAGATTGGCCACGGCCCCGCGGTGCCATTGGGCAATTTCCGTGCCCTCCGTGGGTGCGAAGAATTTGATCTGTTCGGCACAGGAGGCGGACCTGGCCTTGAGCTCAGGCAATTCCACGCCCTGGCCAAACATCACCAGCTGCACGTCGGGGTATTCACGGGCGATCGTCAAGAATGCATCGATGAATACGCCTGCTCCTTGAATCTCCGACATGGTTCCGGCGTAAACAAAATACCTTTTGCCGATCTCTTTCACGGGTCCAAGCGGGGAAAAGGCGGTCGTGTCAACACCGGTTCCAACGTTGACCACCTGGGCCCGTCCCTTGGTGAGTTCTGCAATCTCTGTTTCGACCCCCGCAGAAACCGCCAGCACAGTCGCCGCCGAGGTGAGAATCGAGCGTTCCACTGCGGTCACGGCGGCAACAACGGCATTGTTGACGCCAATCCCCCGCGCCGCGCTTGATGAGACATCCGCGGAGAAATACACGAATGGAACCCGTCGCAACCTTGCGGCCACCTTGACAGCAAATCCACTGGTAGGCGGCGGCTCGACGACAAAAACGTCTGGCCGCGCCCCAAAGAGGATCCGGAAAAACATGGGGATGTCAAAGCTCAAGTACTGGATGTAGCCGCGCACGTTTCCGCCGGCATCGCGCAGGACGGGCCAACGGCTAATCGCATAGCTGGCGCTAAAGGGTTTGGCTCCCCTGGGCGCCTTCGTCGTCACAACGTTGACCCGGGCACCAGCATCCACAAGGCCGTCGACAAGGGCCTTAAGGCGGAAGGCTGCCGCCCCCACCTCTGGTGCATAGAGGCGGGAGACGACAGTTACCTTCTTGGTTTTTGCATCAGTCACGGAGTTGCGATTTTCACATTCGTTCCGGTGCGGGAGGATTCCAGCACGGCCTCTGCCACGAGCAGCGTGTCCTGGCCTTCGGCCATGGTGACGACGTCGTTGCGCAGGCCAAGGACTGCGTCGCGGAATGCCTCGTGCTCGGTGCGCAGCGGTTCCGGCTTGGCGATGGCCAGGCGGGTGACGTTGCCCTCGGAGACGCCCCGGAAGGCGGCCATGGAGTCCCATTCGGTGGCTACCGTGCCGTTTTCGAAGAACGTCAGGTCCGCCGTGACTGTGTCCGCGACGAGTGCGCCCTTCTCACCGGTGACGATGGTCAGGCGTTCCTTCATGGGGGAAAGCCAGTTGACCAGGTGGTTGGTGATGACACCGTTGGCCAGCTTGCCTGTTGCGGCAACCATGTCCTCGTGCGGACGGCCGCTGCGGGTGGTGGTCTGGGCAAAGATCGATTCGAATCGGCTCTGGGCGAGCCAGGCGGTCAGGTCGATGTCGTGCGTGCCCAGGTCCTTGACCACGCCGACGTCGGCAATCCGGGCCGGGAAGGGGCCCTGCCGGCGGGTGGCGATCTGGTAGACCTCGCCCAGTTCACCGTCGGCGATGCGCTTGCGCAGCGACTGCAGGGCGGGGTTGAACCGTTCAATGTGTCCAACGGCGCCCACGAGCCCCTTGGCGGCAAAGGCTTCCACGAGGCGTTGGCCTGCCGGTGCGCTGGCCGCAATGGGCTTCTCCACCAGGGTGTGGATGCCGGCCTCGGCCAGGGCCAGGCCAACTTCCTCGTGCATGCCCGTGGGCACGGCGGCCACGGCCATGTCGATGCCGGCGGCAATGAGCTCCTCGACGCTGCCCAGGACCGGCAGGTCCCTGGCGACGCCGTGCGGGTCGCCGTAGGCGTCCGCCACGGCAACCAGGTCAACACCCTCAACTTCGCGGATGACCCGTGCATGGTGGCGGCCCATCATGCCCAGGCCGATGAGGCCTACTCGCAAGTTAGCCACGATTATGCACCGCCCTTGACGATGGTGTTTACAGCAGTGACGATGCGCTCGAGGTCATCCTGCGTCAGTGACGGGTGGACCGGCAGTGACAGGACTTCCTTCGCGGCGATCTCCGTGTTGGGCAGGTCCTCGGTGCGGTTGAACGAGGGCAGGCGGTGGTTCGGGACCGGGTAGTACACACCGGAGCCAATGTTGAACTCCGAGCGCAGTCGCGTGTGCAGCTCGTCGCGGCCCTCGGGGACGCGGATCGTGTACTGGTGGTAGACGTGCTCTGCACCCTCGGCGACCTTGGGCGTTCCAACACCCTCAAGGTTGGCGGTGAGGAATGCTGCATTGTCCTGGCGCTGCTTGGTCCAGCCCATGACCTTGGTCAGCTGCACGCGGCCAATGGCGGCATGCAGGTCGGTCATACGGTTGTTGAAGCCGACCAGTTCGTTCTGGTACTGGGTTTCCATGCCCTGGTTGCGCAGCAGGCGCAGGTTGCGCTCCACGGTGGCATCCGAGGTGGAGACCATGCCGCCCTCGCCGGAGGTCATGTTCTTGGTGGGGTACAGGCTGAACATGCCAAACTTGCCGAAGGTGCCAACCTTCTTGCCGTTGACGGCCGCGCCGTGGGCCTGGGCCGCATCCTCGTAGAGGTCGATCCCGTGCTTCTCTGCCAGGGCCGCGAAGGCCTCGGCGGCAAAGGGGTGGCCGTACAGGTGCACCGGCATGATGCCCTTGGTGTTCTCCGTGATCAGCGACTCAACGTGGGCTACGTCCAGGGCGTAGTAGTCCAGCTCAATGTCGGCGAAGACAGGCGTTGCACCTGTCAGCGCAACCGAGTTGCCTGTTGCGGCAAAGGTGAAGGACGGGACAATGACCTCGTCGCCCGAGCCCACGCCTGAGGCGAGCAGGCCCAGGTGCAGGCCGGAAGTGCCTGAGTTCACGGCAACGCTGGCGCGCCCGTCCAGCAGGACGTCCGAGAATTCCGTCTCGAAATCGGCCACCTGCTTGCCCTGCGCCAACATGCCCGAGGCCATGACGGCGTCGACCGCTGCACGTTCCTCGTCACCGATGATGGGTTTTGCTGCGGGAATGAAGTCCTGGCTCATGCGTTGTCCTCTGCCTCTTTCAGGGAAATTCCATCTTCAACATACTTTGCACCGGTTTCCGGGCACACCCAGAAACCACCGTCTTCCTTCAACGGGAAACCTGCCTTGCCAACCCAGCCCACACGGCGGGCGGGAACGCCCACCATCAGTGCGAAGGCGGGAACATCCTTGGCAACCACCGCACCGGCGGCAACCGTTGCCCAGCGGCCAATGGTGACCGGGGCGACGCACACGGCACGGGCGCCAATGGACGCGCCGTCCTCAATCGTCACGCCAACAGGGGTCCAGTCGTGCGCACTCTTGAGCGAACCATCCGGACTGATGGACCGGGGGTAGGTGTCGTTGGTCAAGACCACGGCCGGGCCAATGAAGACACCCTTGCCCAACACGGCCGGTTCATATACCAGGGCGTAGTTTTGGATCTTGGTGTTGTCGCCGATCTTCACGCCGGTGCCCACGTAGGCGCCCCGGCCAACAATGCAGTTCTCGCCAAGAACGGCTTCTTCACGCACTTGGGCGAGGTGCCAAATCTTGGTGCCGTCGCCCAGGACAGCCTGCTCCGACACGTCGGCGCTTGGTGCTACATAACTCATGCAGAAATCCTTCCAATACTCTTACTGCGCAGTTCTTGGCGCATCCACAGCGGGCGCACATTTGCCTTGTTCACCGATTGGCCCCTGCGGCAAGCTCTGGAGCGTCTGCACGCGTTTCCCCGGGATGCAGGCCTGATCCAAGACTATCCTGCCGGTGCACTTCGCCGCCGTTGAGTGGACTCTGCCGCGCTGCAAGCAACAGGGCAGCAAAGGCAAGGACACCCAGCGCCGCCGGGATGCTTCGATACGTGAAGAATGCGTGGATTTGGCTGTGGTTGCTCAACACTTCGTACCAGATGACAACGACCAGCGCTGCAAGCGACAAAAGGGGCCAAAACGCAACTGCACGCAGTCCGTTCCGGCGCCACGCGACCAGCAATGCCAAGACAATGGCCAGCACGGTCAGACACAACACAACTTTGGCTGTCGGCAGGTGGCCTAGCCAATAGTTCCAGTTCGCTGCAGTGGGGGCAAACAAGTCCTTGCTGACATTGTCCCACTCGCCTGTGGTTCGGAAATCAACCGTCGCGCGAACGTTCTTGTAGGTTGTGCGGACACCAAGGAACAATGCCGCAATGGCCCAACGTGACGCCCAGGTGCCAGCAAACGCTATGATCCAAACCGCGGCGGCCAAGATGCCGCCTTGCAGCACAGCCTTGGCGTTGCGCGTTCTAATGTAGGTAATTCCGGCTACAACAGCAGTGCACATCGCCCAAGACATGGCAGGTGTGGTCAACAGGTCCATGTAGCAGAACAGGGCCGCCGAAAATCCGACGCCGAACACCATCGTGCGAGTCGACTTCCCGGCCGCCCACGCGCTGATGGCAACACCGAAGAGGACCGTCGACACCGACATGGCGTGGCTGAAGGAATTGGATGGGGTTGACATAAGGTTTGTCGAAAAAAAGAGTGGCAGCAGCAAACCGGCAGCCGCCCATTTTCCGGCCCGGCGCGCCACCACTGAAAAAGCAACAACCAAACTCGCAGCCAGCATTCCGCCGGCGACTATCCGCAGCCCATCCAGGCCAAAGAATGCCAGCACGGGACGTGTGATCACTGTGTATCCCGCCCAGTACCTGTAGTACTGGCCCACTTGCACGGGATCCACCTGTCCGCCTGAGGCGAGCAGCAGAATCTGGTCTTTGCCCGTGTGGCAGCTGCCAATTCTGGGCATGGCAATGGCACGCTCGAATGCGTTTTTGTCGACCGAGCCGAGGCCGGTCCCGGCGACAACGCACTCTGTGAATGTGTCCGCGGAGCCGCCCATGCGATCGGCAGCGCCGGAGAAGCCGTAGGTGCCGTTCGCCACCGAGACAGCCAGCTTGTCAATGATTGGTTTGTCGGGCACGGCCTGGCCTGCGATGAGAAGGCTAAAGAAGACCATCTGCAAAGCCGCCGCACCAAGGATGAATACAAGGGCCACCCGTCGAATCTCGCGCCAATTCCACGGGCCCAACTTTTTCCGCGATTCAGTTGTTGGCGGTGTAGTCACGATTCAACCTTCAATGCTGGTATGGCGAGATAGCTCGTACGGATGTTCTCTTGCCTGACTTTTCGAAGCCCATCCAGGATCACACCTATCATCAGGGTCAAAACGGACAGGAGAACGAGCGTGGAAGCCAGAACTGCAGTCGGAAGTCTTGGGACAAGCCCAGTCTCCGCAAAATCGACCACTATGGGGGTGCCAAGGACTATCCCCGCCAGGAACAGGACGGCTGACAGCAGGCCGTAGACCATCAACGGCCGCTCCTGCTGGAGCAGTTTCCCAATCATGGACAAAATGCGGAACCCGTCGTGGTAGGTGCGCAGCTTGCTCTCGGTGCCTTCGGCCCTGTCCTTGAAGTTGACGGGCACCTCCACTTGCGGCATGCGCGCATTGATGGCGTGGACGGTCAGTTCAGTTTCAATTTCAAAGGCCCGCGACACGGCGGGAAACGACTTCACTAAACGGCGCGAAAAGACCCTGTACCCGCTGAGCATGTCCGTTGCCGGGTAGCCGAAAATCTTGCTGACAACGGTGTTGAAGGCCTTGTTGCCCAGCTCATGGCCTGCCCGGTAGGCCGTCGCGGTCTGCTGGGTCCGGACCCCCGTCACCTGGTCATGAGGACCTGACAACAGCGCTTCGATAAGGTCGGAAGCAACGGACGCGTCGTAGGTGTCGTCACCGTCGATCAGCAGATAGACGTCGGCGTCGAGGTCTGCCATGGCCCGCCGGACCACATTGCCCTTGCCTTTGAGCGTTTCGTACCGCACATGGGCACCGGCGGCCCGCGCCACCTCATCTGTGCCGTCGGTGCTGGCATTGTCATAGACGTAGATCTCAAGATCAGGGACCGCCGTCCGAAGATCAGTCACCACCTTGGCAATGGCGCCAGCCTCATTGTGGCAGGGGATGATTGCAACTTGACGTAAAGACACCCGTCCTACGCCTTGCCGATGACGCGGTAGGTGACGCCGTCCCACTTGTCTGCGGAGCTCACGCGCCGGCCATCGATGAATGCCTTGATGCCGGGCAGGCTGGCCGGGGTCAGTTCGCGGTATTCCGCGTGGTCGGCCTGGACAACTGCGGCGTCCACGGCCTCGCCGAGGTGGTACGGCACAAAGCCGAGCTTGGCCAGTTCCTCATCCGTGTACATGGGGTCGTGGACCAGGGCGGTGCCGCCGCGGCGGTTGATGGCCTCAACGGCGTCGAACACGCCGGAGAACGCAGTCTCCTTCACACCGCCGCGGTAGGCGGCGCCCAGGACGACGACGCGTGCCCCGGTGAGGTCGCCGTAGGCACCTTCCAGCAGGCCAATCGTGTAGTCGGGCATGTCGGCGTTGGCCGCACGTGCTGCCCGCACCACCGTGGCTTCCGGATCGTTCCACAGGTACAGGCGGGGGTAGACGGGGATGCAGTGGCCGCCCACGGCGATGCCGGGCTGGTGGATATGGCTGAACGGCTGCGAGTTGGAGGCGGCGATGACCTGGTAGATGTCGATGCCGGTCTTGGCGGCGAAGCGGGCAAACTGGTTGGCCAGGCCGATGTTGACGTCGCGGTACGTGGTTTCTGCCAGCTTGGCCAGCTCGGAGGCCTCGGCCGAACCCAGGTCCCACACGCCGTTGGGGCGGGTGAGGTCGGGGCGGTCATCGAAGTCAAGCACGGACTCGTAGAATTCCACTGCCTTGGCCGCACCGGCCTCGGACAGGCCGCCAACGAGCTTGGGGTACTTGCGCAGGTCCTCAAAGACGCGGCCGGTCAGGACTCGTTCCGGGGAGAAGACGAGGTGGAAGTCCTGGCCCTCGACCAGGCCCGAGCCGGCTTCCAGTGCCGGCTTCCAGCGGCTGCGGGTGGTTCCAACGGGCAGGGTGGTTTCGTAGGCCACCAGCGTGTTGGGGGTCAGGTGGCGGGCCAGCTCGGCTGTTGCCGTGTCCATCCAGCCGAAGTCAGGGTTGGCGTCCTTGTCAACGAAGAGCGGCACCACCAGCACCACGGCGTCGGCGCCGGGCACAGCGTCGGCGTAGTCCGTGGTGGCACGAAGCTTGCCAGCGGGAACCAGCTCGGCGAGCATCTCCTGCAGGTGCGCTTCGCCCGGGAACGGCTCCGTTCCGGCGTTCACGAGGTCCACGACGGCCTGGTTGACGTCGACGCCAACCACCTCGTGCCCCTTGGATGCAAACTGAACTGCCAGGGGCAGACCAATCTTACCGAGCGCGATAACTGCAATCTTCACGTTTTAGTAGCCTTTTCTGTGGAACCTTGGTGGCGGACCGGAGCATGCTCAACCGGCAGTTACTGACTAGAATATCGACATTTGGGCCTTGCTCGCGTCAGGTGAGAGCTAAACCACTTTGAGTTCGCCCGATCCTTCGCCGCTATTCGGCGAGCTTGCGCGCTATGAAGGGTGCCATCAAGGTGGAAAACTCACCATTGAGATGGTCCGGGTCGTAGTACACCGGCATCCGGCCCACAACGGCGTAGCAAAGGTTCTGGTCGCAGAAGTGCTCCGTCAGGTCAACGAGTTTCACCCGCTCCGATTTGAGGGCAATGGCTGCCGCAACGAGCGGGTCGGCAGGGTGGGCTTTTTTCCGGTCCACGGCGCAAGACAGGGGATCTTCCGGGTTGAGCGCCACGCAGTTGCTGTCCCGGATTGAACCGTTCAGCGGCGGGTCGGCCAGCACCACAACGGTGCTGCCGGCCTCCGCCCAACGGTTCCAGAACTTCGGCAATGCCTGGACGTATTGGTCCTGTTGGCTGCGCCCGGAGCCGTCGTCGATCAACTCATCCCTGGCGAAAATGGAATAGAAGACCTTGCTGGGCCGCTCTTCCTCAATCATGGAGGCTATGGAGCGGGCGCCTTCCATGCACGCCTGGGTTACCTTTTCGTCCTTGTTGCCACGGTAGCCCTTGAAATTCACCTCTGCCACGGGACACCCGCCCAGCAGGGCATAGTTCAGCTTCCACTGGTTGGCCTTGGCCAGTTCAAGGACAGCCAATTTCCACTGCTCTGCATGTGAATCCCCTGTGAGCCAGACAGATTCGGCGTCCTTCTTTCCACCGGAGTAGTCGCAGACAACAACATCCTTGACACCCGGAGGCGTTCTGGAGGGGTCCACGACGCATTCCGGCGCGGAGGCATAGTATCTGTTGGCGTCACCCATGACAGTGCTCGTGGCCGGGCCAAGCGGGTCCGGGCATTTCTCTGAGACGGGCAGCGCGGCGGGGCCGGCGCAAGGGTTTTGAAGCAGTTGTGCCGACACCAGCAAGGCTTGGTCCTGCCTACTGCCGGCCCCCAGGACAAGGCCCCCGGACAGCAATCCGAGGATCACTATTCCCGCGCCCATTGCCGCGAAGGTGGTTCGCGGCCTTGTTCCCATGACTCGCCACGACTTGCCGTTGTCCTCCACCAGGGTCTTGGTTGCCCAGGCCAATGGCAGGCACAACAGCGCGATTGCCATCTTGTGCCAGGAGTTCAAGGGCATTGACAGCAGGAATGGGGCCACCACGATCATGGGCCAATGCCATAAATAAATGGAGTACGACACGTCTCCCACCAGCTGCACCGGCTTCCAGCCAACCACTGAGTTGAGCGGGGACCTTACCTGGTTCATGCCGCCTGCAATGACCGCCAGTGTTCCCGCCACCGGCAGCATTGCCGTCCACCCCGGGAATTGTGTGGCCGGGCTGAACGTGAGGGCCGCGCCGGCTATGGCAACCCAGCCGGCCGCTGCCAAGGCGGTGCCCATTGCCCGGGTCGGCACGACTCTTGAGGCCAGCAGCCCCAACAGCCCTCCACAGGCAAACTCCCACACCCGCACGGGCGTGGCGAAGTATGCCGGGCTGGGGCTTGTGGCCGTGAAGTAGATGGAGAAGGCCAGGCTGCCCAGGCCCATTGCGGCCATCCCGAGGAGAAGTGCACGCCTGGGCGTGCCAAGCTTGCTGCCCAGGAGGTAAAGACCGTAGAGGGCAAGCGGCCAAAAGATGTAGAACTGTTCCTCAACGGACAGGGACCAGTAGTGCTGGGCTACTGTGGCTTGGTTGTTCAGTGCCGAATAGTCAACGGACTGGGCGGCCAGGGACCAATTCTCCACGTACAGCACACTCATCAGGGTCTCCCGGGCCGTTGGGGCCCAGTGCGCGTAGGGCACCCACAGGAAAACGGCCACAGAGCTGACGGCCAGTACCAGGAAGGCGGCAGGCAGCAGGCGCTTGATGCGCCGTGCATAGAAGGTGGCCAGGCGGATTCTGGACGTTGCCGAGAGTTCCTTCACCAGATGCGTCGTGATGAGAAAGCCTGAGATCACGAAGAAAACATCCACGCCCACAAAGCCGCCAGTGATGCGGTTGGGCCACAGGTGGTTCAACACCACCAAGCCCACCGCAACGGCGCGGAGGGCTTGGATGTCTGCACGAAAAGCTGCCCGGGCCGGCCGCCGGCGCAATGCTTGCTGCGGTGGGAGCACAGCGTCTTCGCGTTGATCCGCAGTCACAGGTCCTCAATCCGATCATTGGTAACCCACATCGGGCATTGTTGGCCGATGGGGCAAGGGGGCTTGCCTTATGCGCCGCGCATTTTCGCCACGGCCTCATGGATTGGCCCGTCGAAACGGACTTCGCCGTGATCGAGGAGGACGCCGCGGCTGCAGATCCGTGAGACGAGGTCCAGGTCGTGGCTTACCACCACAAGGGTCTTGCCCTCGGCTGCCAGTTCCTGAATCTTGGCAATGCATTTCTTCTGGAACGGCTCGTCGCCAACGGCGAGGATCTCATCGACCAGGAACACTTCCGGATCCGTGTGGACCGCAACCGAGAACGCCAGGCGCAGGTACATGCCTGAGGAATAGAATTTCACTTCGGTGTCAATGAACTGCCCAATTTCGGCAAAATCCACGATCGACTGGAAACGGTCATTGATTTGTTCCTCGGACATGCCCAGGATTGCGCCATTGAGATAGACGTTTTCCCGCCCGGAAAGATCGTGGTGGAAGCCAGCGCCGACCTCGATCAGTCCCGCGACCCGCCCCCGGGTCCGCACGGTGCCGCTGTCTGGGATCATGACCCCGGAGATGTGCTTGAGCAGGGTGGACTTGCCTGAGCCGTTGAAACCCAGCAGCGCAACGGTTTCGCCTTGCTGGACGTCAAGGGCAACACCCTTGAGCGCATGGAACTTCTCGGACAGTTCTCCCTTGCGGCCCTTGATGAGCCACACAAATGCTTCCTTGATGGATCGGGAGTGGCGCAACACAAATTGCTTGTTGACGCCTATTACTTCAATGGCAGTTGTCATGCTAAAGCTCCTGCGCGAATCGGCCTTCGAGCCTGCGGAAAGTCAGTTGACCCCAAAGCAGGATCAAGGCGGATATGACCAGTGCCACCGGAACCCACAGTGAAATCAGGTTGGGCGGAATGCTTGCACTTCCGTCTGTCGTGGGCAGCCAAAACGCGTAGTGGAAGGTTTCCACGGCCACGGTGATGGGGTTCATCTGGTACACGATGAACCAGGCTTCCCCCAGCTTGGCCTGCACCATGGTCCAGGAATACATCACCGGTGAAGCCCAGGTGGCCACCATCAACAGCATGTCCACGAAGTTTTCCGAGTCCCGGAAATAGACATTTGCCGCCCCGAACAACAGGCCCAGGCCTGTTGCCAACAAGGCCACGATGACAAATCCAAGCACCGCGGCAAACAACTGCAGCAACGACGGGTGCCAACCACTGAACAGGCAGGCTGCCAGCAAGATCACCAGCTGGGGGAAGAAGTGGACGGCCGAAACCCAAACCGACGCCACCGGGAACAACTGGCGGGGCAGATAGATCTTCTTGATCAACCCGCCATTGCCCACGATGGACCGTGAGGCGTTTCCCAATGCCTCAGTGAAAAAGTTGATTAGGACAATGCCCGAGAACAAGTAGATTGCGTAGTTCGGCAATCCGGACTTGTTCGTCGGGCTTTGCTCCAGCCCCAGGAAAACACCGAGTGCAATGTAAAAGACAATGAACTGCACGCCAGGCTTCACATAGGACCACAGCAGGCCCAAAACAGAGCCGCGATAGCGGACCTTCAGTTCCTTGCGGACCAAAAGCTTGAGCAGGAACCGGGCCCGCACCACGTCCGCCAGTCCGCCACTAACCCCCGGGCGGACCAGCTCACTGTTTGATTGCGTCATCTGCTATTGGTTCTCACTTTTTTCACTGTGTGCGGCAAAAGTCTTTTCCCAGGCCGCGATGGAGGTGATCTCGCCCAGGGCAGCCTTGTACTGTGCGCTCAGCTTCTGCCAGTCCTTCAACAGGGCCGCGTGCAGCTTGGCGCTTTCGGCCATCATCCTGCGCAGTTGCTTGGGATCGCGCTTGTACCAGGATGCGCCTGTGCCTTCTGCGTTGGAAACGACTGCTGAATCGTACTGGGACATGCGCCACCACCGGTTGTCCTGGTGGGCAACATTGGCCTGGGGCCGGTCCTTGCTGGATTCGGAAACCGGCGCGGAGAGCTGGCGGACAACGGTTTTTGCTGCCCACGGCAACAGTCCAACGTAGGACGGGGGTGTCACGCCGTGGCCGCGCTTGGGCGGCTTGTCCATCTTCGGTGCCGGGAATGAGTCCGGGTCGGAGGAGAACTGCGAATCCGAATAGCTGCCCATCATGGAACGGATCTCCGGCAGCTTGCCCGGCAGCAGGCTGTGCAGCTGGTCAGGTCCGTCCAGGAGGTCGCGCAGCGCCATGATGCGGCCCTGTGCGGTGGCGTACTGCATCGACACGAGGTGCTTGACGTCGTAGGAGTATGACTGGCGCACCACCTTGCCACCGAACTCGTAGGGGCTGTGAATCAGCGCAGCGATGAAACGGTTCCGTGCGTGGAAGTATGCCTGCCAGCCAACGAGGTCGTCCTTGTCGATCCATGACACGTGCCAGACGGCAGCACCGGGCATGGAAACCGTGGGGTAGCCCGCAGCCTTCGCGCGCAGGCCGTATTCGGCGTCGTCCCACTTGATGAAGACCGGCAGCGAAAGGCCAATTTCACGGATGACCTTGGTGGGGATCATGCACATCCACCAGCCGTTGTAGTCAACATCGGTGCGGCGGTGGAGCCAGCCCGTGTGCCGCAGGTTGGAGCTGAGGAAGTCGTGGCCCAGGGTCATCTCGTCGCTGGGGACATCCGGCTGGAACGAGTACGGGTTCACGACTTCACCGAAGGTGTGCAGCACGGTGCGGTTGTACAGGTCGAACATGTGCCCGCCGACAATGGTCGGCGTCTTGCACAGGTCAGCAAAGGTCAGCAGGCGGATGATGCTCTCGGGCTCCACCACGACGTCGTCGTCCATGAGCAGGGCATAGTCGCTGCCATTTTCAACGGCCTCGTACATGCCGCGGGCAAATCCACCCGAGCCGCCCAGGTTGTCCTGGTTGATAATGCGCAGCTTGCCTGCCAGGGCCTGTGCAACCTCGTCGAAACCGGGCGCATCGGCAACCTTTTGGGTGCCCTGGTCCACCAGGATCAGTTCCTTGACGTGCTCCAGTGCCTGCGGGTTCTCCGCCAGCAGCTTGAGGTTGTTGATGCAGAAATCGGTCTTGTTCAGCGTCGTGATTTCCAGGGTGATGGACCCGGGTTCCTTGGCCTCGCCTTCGGCCTGCCACTCGGCAGCCTTCAGGATCACCGGGGTGGAACCGGCCACCAGGTCAAACCAGTACCAGCCGCCGTCGCCGAAGGGCTGCAGCGAAAGGTCAAAGTTGCTGACGGTGTCGCCTTCAACCCGGACAGAATCAACGCGCTGCAGGGCGCCACGGGCGTTGGACTTGTAGACGATGACGGCGCCCGTGCCGGAGGTTTCAACGGAGAGCCGCACGGAATCGACTGTGGTCCAGCGGCGCCAGTAGCTCGCCGGGAAGGCGTTGAAGTAGGTGCCGAAGGAGACACGTTCGCCCGACCGGACGGCTGTTGAGTAGCGCGAGAGGAAGTCCTCAACATGGACTTCCTTGCTGGGTGCGCTGACCGTTTGGGTGCGCTTTGCATCGCGCATGTTGTTGCCGCCGCCGATGGTCGGCAGTTGCACGCCTGTGGCGCTGCCGGTGTCCATGTACAGGGGGGCAGTGTCCATCTGGCTCTGCTTGGGCAAGATGACCCGCTGCAGGGTGCGCCACTGCACGGACTCCGGTGCCGCCGTCGTGTTTTCCAATGACTCAACTACGCTCACGCGTCAACTCCTCCGCTTTGCAGCTTTGCTCCGCCGGTGAAGTGCGGTTTGATCTTGTTGTCGTACATGTTCAGGGCCGAACCGATGGCCATGTGCATGTCGAGGTACTTGTAGGTGCCCAGGCGGCCGCCGAAGAGCACGTTGTTCTCGCCGCGGGCAAGGTCGCGGTAAGCCAGCAGCTTGCTGCGGTCATCGCTGGTGTTGACCGGGTAGTAGGGCTCGTCGCCCTTCTCTGCGAAGCGGCTGAACTCGCGCATGATGACGGTGGCGTCCTTGGTGTAGGCGCGCTCCGGGTGGAAGTGGCGGAACTCGTGGATGCGCGTGAACTTCTGTGCCTCGTCCGGGTAGTTCATGACGGCGCAACCCTGGAAGTCCTCGATGGGCAGGACTTCCTGCTCCAGGTCGATCGTGCGCCAGGAGAGGTCGCCCTCGGCGTAGTCGAAGTAGCGGTCAACGGGGCCGGTGTAGATGACCGGGACCTGGCCGGTGACGGCCTTGCGGGAGTATTCGCCGTCGTCGAAGAAGTCGGTGTTCAGCACAACCTCAATGTTCGGGTGGTCGGCCATCCGCTCAATCCACGCGGTGTAGCCGTCAACGGGCAGGCCCTCGTAGGTGTCGTTGAAGTAGCGGTTGTCGTAGTTGTAGCGGACAGGCAGGCGCGAAATGATCTCAGCCGGCAGGTCCTTGGGGTCTGTCTGCCACTGCTTGCCCGTGTAGTGCTTGATGAACGCCTCGTACAGGGGGCGGCCAATGAGCTGGATGCCCTTGTCGTTCAGGTTGGCCGGATCGGTGCCGGCCAGCTCGCCTGCCTGCTCCTGGATCAGCGCGCGCGCCTCGCCCGGGCCCATGGAGGAACGGAAGAACTGGTTGATGGTGCCCAGGTTGATGGGCATCTGGTAGACCTCGCCGTTGTGGGAGGTGTACACCTTGTGCTGGTAGTTGGTGAACTGGGTGAAGCGGTTCACGTACTCCCAGACACGTTCGTTGGAGGTGTGGAACAGGTGCGCGCCGTAGCGGTGCACCTCGATGCCGGTCTGTGCCTCGTTCTCGCTGTAGGCGTTGCCGCCGATGTGGTGGCGGCGGTCGATGACGGCCACTTTCAACCCCAGCTCGGTGGCGGCACGTTCTGCAATGGTCAGGCCGAAGAAACCTGAACCGACGACGACTAGGTCAGCGTTCACAAACTCTCCTGTGGTGCTTGGTAGCGATTTCCGGGCACAGCGGAGCCACGGACTATCTTCCTAGGTTACCCGACCGTTACCCGGTGGCCTGTCCCGCGTGGCCATGCTCACAGCAACTCGGGAGGCCGGTTCCTCCACAGGTGCACCAACCCACTGCGTTGTTGACAATGCACGACGCCGGGCACCTCCTGCGTGTTCGGCCCGCCTAGGCTGGCGGAACGGGGTGAGGGTCAAGGGGCGTTCCGGCCCGCATCCCCGGGCTGGACATGGAAGGGGAAGTGCCATGCTGCTGGAAATCACTGTGGTGGCCGGGCCGGGACTTCACGGTGCGGCCCTGAACCAGCCGGAACCCTTCCCACTGGGCGGGTTTGGCACGGTCGCTGCGGGGACCCACGGGGATGGCCTTGGCCTTGTGGAGCTGACAGTCACCTGGCCGGAGGCTGCGGCTGCCACCTGTTCGGGCAAGTCGCTGGCCACGGCCCTTCACACCCTCTGGCCGGGCCGGACATTCACGGTTGCGGACGCTCCGCTGGAATCCCTGCGGGCAGGGGTTGCACCCCTGGTGCACGGCGCCGTGGTGGTGGCCTGGCCCGGGGAGCGGGCAAGCAGCGGCCTGGCTGCAGTGCCGGCAGCAGTGTCGGCTGCAGGCAGCACGGTTGGCAACGTCGGGGCCGCGGCCGTGTTGGCGGTCAGCGCCGGTCCCGGCGCCGGGGCCGTCTTTGCCCTGCACCGGGGCGAATACAGCCTTGGCCGCGGCCGGTGCCGGATCCAGTTGGCTGACCCCTCACTGTCCAGGCACCACGGCACGCTCACTGTCGGGGCGCAGACGGTCACGCTTTCCCCCGCACCCGGCGCTTCCGGTTTCACAGTCCGGCCTGCAGGGCGGTGGAGCCCGGCTGGTCCGGTCCACAGCCGCGGCACGGTGGCCTTGGCGGAAGGCACCACCATTGGCTGTGGCAGCAGCCTGCTGGAACTCCGCTTCCCCGGGTTGCCCGGTGAGGCCCCGGATGGCAGGAACGGCACGGACTCCGGGCCGCCGGGCACCTTCATGCTGGATCCCGCAGCACTTGAAGCGCTCGTCGTGGCAAAACCTTCCGGGCCGGCCGGTGGCCGCTGGGCCCTTGCGATGGCCGGCGCCCTGCCCCTTATGGTGGGGATCGGCCTGGCGGTGGCAACGGGCTCCTTGATGTTCCTGGCATTCTCGGCGATGGGTGCTGTGACGTGGCTGGCGCCGCTGCTGGGAGGCTCCCGGCGCCGGAAGTCTTTCCGGGCAGCCGTGCTCAGGGCAGTGGCCCAAGATGTTGCGCGCCAGGCGAAAGCCTTTCCGGATGCCGCGGCACTTGTCATGGATTCCCCCCTGGCCACAGCTCCGCCCAGAATGGCGGGTTCTCCCAGGGCATCAGCGGGCCTGGCCCTGCGGCTCGGGACAGCCACACAGCCGGCGCATGTCACGGTGTCCCCCGAGGACCCGTCGTTCGCCGTGCCCGCGATTCCGGCACTTCCGCTCTGTGTTTCCCTGGAGTCCGGCCCGGTGGTGGTCAGCGGGCCCGCCGGGGCGGTGCTGCACATGATTCACTTTGTGCTGATGCAGCTGGATGCGGCAGGGGTTCCCGTGGTTGTCCTTGGCCCTGCCGGACGCATCCCCCTGTCCGCCCGCTTCCTGCCCCACACTGTCCTTGCAGCCACCGCCGGGGCAGCCGGCCAGGCCCTGTCCAATTTCTGCGGGGACACCGGCAGCCCCTCGCCGGCTGCCGTCCTGGTCAGCCTCGACACGCCGGCCCCCACCTTGCCTGCTGGGCTCTCCGGCGTGCGCCAGTTGCATTTTTCAACTGAGGGCACGGACCGGGTGGGGTCGGCGGCTTCCCACTCCAGCGTCATGCCGGCGGCCCCTTCCAGTTCGCCACCCGCAGCGGCGGGCCCGGCGGGGCACCCGCAGCCGGTCATGGCGCCACGGCCCACGGTCTGGCTGGAGGCGGCGGGCAACAGGGTGGTGGGATCCTCGGCGGGGCGGCTCTTTGTGCCCGACGGCGTCCCGGCACGCGTCTTCGACGGCTACGCCCGCAACCGGGGCGGCCGGGAATCAGCATGGCGCACGGTTGGCCCGGGGGCCGCCTCCTTCCCGGCTGGATCCACCTCTCCCGGTTCCGGTGCCTTGTTGCCATCCACGGTGCCCCTCGCTGGCCAGTGCACGCCGGAGGGCCTGGAGCGCGAATGGGCGTTGTCGAGGTGCGGGCCCTTGCGGCCGGTGCCGCTGGGGTGCTCCGCCACGGGAGTCACCATGCTGGACCTTCGGCGCGACGGCCCGCACCTGCTGGTGGGCGGCACCACGGGCTCCGGCAAGTCTGAGCTCCTGCGCACGCTGGTCGGAAGCCTGGCGGCCGCGCACTCCCCCGCGGACCTGCACTTCGTCTTCATTGACTTCAAGGGCGGGGCGGGGCTTGGTGTCCTGCGCGGGCTCCCCCACACCAGCTCGCTCGTCACGGACCTGGGCGGTGGAGGGATGGAGCGCACCCTGGCGTCGCTGAGGGCGGAACTGCAACGCCGCGAGGCCGCCTTGGCCCGGGCAGGGGCCGCGGACGCCCTCGAGTACCGGACCATGGCTTCGGCCCGGCCGGCGGAGAATGCACAGCTGGACGGAGCCAGGCGGCGGGATCCGCTGCTGGCCGGGGAGCACTGCGCCATGGCCCACCTCGTGGTGGTGGTTGACGAATTCCGCGTCTTGGTTGACCAGTTCCCGGATGCCATGAACGAGCTCATGCGCATTGCAGCAGTGGGCAGGTCACTTGGCATGCACCTTGTCCTGGCCACCCAACGGCCCCAAGGCGCGGTCAATGCCGACATCCGTGCCAACATCACCAGTTCCATCTGCCTGCGCGTCCAGAGCGCCTTTGACTCCACGGACGTCATTGGCACGGCTGCGGCCGCCGGCATCGGCGTCTCAACGCCGGGCCGCGCCTTCATCAGCAGGGCCGGCAGCGCGCCGGAAGAATTTCAAAGCGCCACCCTGCGCCTGCCTGCCGGCCCGTCAGGTGGACTGCCGCGGGTGGAGCAGGCCGGGGACCGGCTCCGGGCCCTGGGCCCGGAGGAAACCGCCGCGGTCCACGGCCCGGGACCCAGCCTCGTGGCAGCGGCAATGAACGGCGGGAGCGGCGTGGAGGGCGTTGCCGCCGTGATGCACGAAGCCTGGCGGAGAATCAACAGCAATGGAAACCCGGGGCCGCAGGCGGCGCCTGCCGTGGTGGCCCCCGAGTTGCCCGACAGCACCGCCGTCGGGGGTGCCTGCCGCGCCATGGAAGGGCCTGGGACTGCCGGCCGGCACGCGCATCCGCAGCGCACCGAGGGCGTTGTCCTGGGCATGGTGGATGTGCCTGAACAGCAGAGGGTGGGGCCGCTGCTGTGGCAGCCGGGCGTCCACTCCCATGTGGCCTTTATTGGCACGGCCGCCGAAACTTCCTCCGCTGTAGCGCTGCTGGCGGACCAGCTGTTGGATGGCAATGCCAACGACTCCCCCGGTTCTGAACCGGTCCTGCTCTACCTGCTCGACGGCGACGGCTCGCTGGCGGCGCTGGCCGAAAGCCCATGGGTGGGCAGCCATGTGTCCCCGGATCAGCTGAGGACCACTGCCCGGCTCGTGGCAAGACTTGCCGAGGCCTCGCGCGCCGCTTCCGCCATGCTGGTGCTGTGCATCACCGATTGGGGGCGCTGGACCACGGCCTTGCGGAACAGCCCGTGGCACGGCACCGAGGACGGCATTGCCGAGCTGGTGCGCTTTGGCGGACCGTTGCTGGCGGTTGTTGTGGGCGGCGGCAGGGAATTGCTGGGCTCCAGTTTCCTGCCCTCCGTCCCCAACAGGGTCTTCCTGGGCCATGGCAGCAACACCGATTCAACGGCTCTCTGGCCCAGGCTGCCAGCGTTCAGTCCCATGCCCGGCAGGGCTGCCATCGCCGGCCCCATGAATGCCGCGGCCTCAGGCGGGGCCGGTGAGGCAATGCATGTGGCCCAGTTTGGCCGGCCCGTGCCTGCGGGAGCCCGCCCGCACGCCGCAAGGCCCGCGGCTGCCGGCAGCGCGGCCGCAGGGACGCTGCGGGTGGTGCCGATCCCCTCGATCCTGGCCATGCCCGAGATGACGCGGACAACCGGCGCGTCGCGTGAGCCCACGGCGCCCGGACGGTCCCTGTTGCTGGGTCTGGGAGGGGATGGAAGGCAGCCCGTGGTGGCCGCACCGGCCCCGGGCATTGTCATGCCGGTGGTGGGAAGCCCGGGATCGGGGAAAAGCAGCTTCCTGCGGTCGATGATCCAGCTGAACGGCGGCACGCTGCTGGGCCCGACGTCTTCGCTGCCTGCCGGTCTTGAACCGGACCGGCCGCTATGGCTGGACGACGCAGCTTCGCTGTCCCCCGGCCTGCTGCACGCTGCCGGACAGTGGCTCGAATCCGGGGGCGCCGTGGTGGCGGCGTTCAACCACCCGGGCCCGGCCCTGTCCCGGCTGCCCCTTGACTGGGGGTTGCGGTCGACCCAACAGGGCATTGTGCTCAGGCCGCAGCGGCCCGGCGATGGCGAACTGCTGGGCGTCCGCCTCGACACTTCCGGCGACGAGCCGCCGGGGCGTGCGGCGCTCATTGACCGGGGGCGCATCTCCTGGTTTCAATTCCCCCTGGCGGCACCGCAAGAATCCCCCTGAAATCCAAGGCCAAAACCGGAACATTGAAATTGGTTGAAGAAAATTCGTGAAGGATTTACATCACATTGTTTTGCGCGCCTGTGCGCTGGGAAAACTCCACGACCTTGGGGGTGAACAGGAAATACGCGACAGCCACTGCGGGCAACAAAAGGGCAAGGCCAAGCAGGGTGTTGCCCTCAAGGAGGGCGGGGACGGCCAGGGCCACCATCAGCAGCTGCCACACGAACGCGGCCGAGCGCGTCCAGCGCATCCCCTTGAAAGCGTTGAAGGCAACCGCTGCCAGCCCAGCGGCAAGAGCCAGGAGCAGCACGATCAGGAACACGCCGCTGGCCGCTGAATACATGGGCGTGGTGAACGCCGAAATGATCGATCCCACACCCATCGCCGCGATGGCGAGGGCTTCGAGTCCCACCACGACGGCAATCACATGGACTCCCAGCGGGCGGGGGGCATCTGCAGCGGGACGGCTTTCAGGCGCCGCATCAGCATCGTTTTGACGGGCCTGTTCGGCGGGATTTTGGGCTTCATTTTCCACAAGAGCACCCTATCGGAGATTGCCTTGAGGAAGCTGGGAGGACATGGGAGGTTGTGACGCATCGCTCACGGGAATGGGCCAACATTTACTCACCAACCCCTTGTTTACATAGAGTTAACATGACACGCTTAAGTCAATGACCTAAAGGGGCCCAGAGAGGGCCTTTTCTTATGTGGCCCAAAGTGAATTTTTTCACAAGATGCCTCCCGTTTCTAAAAGGAGTGAGTGATCAGCATGGACTGGCGTAGTCGCGCAGCCTGCCTCGACAAGGACCCGGAACTGTTTTTCCCCGTGGGAAACACCGGCCCGGCGTTGCTGCAGATCGAGGAAGCAAAGAGCGTGTGCCGACGCTGCCCCGTTGTTGACACCTGCTTGAAGTGGGCCATCGAGTCCGGCCAGGATGCCGGCGTCTGGGGCGGCCTGAGCGAGGACGAGCGCCGTGCCATGAAGCGCCGCGCAGCCCGCGCCCGCCGCGCCAGCTAGCGTTCCTGTTTTTGCCGGGAGCCCGGTTTGCCTGCCAGTCCGCTGTTTGGATTGGCAGGCAAACCGGGCTCCCTTGTTTTTCCCGGGCACTTGACGTGCTCAAGGATCACCAGGGAATGCCGCCTCGGGCAGTCCAGGTGACAACGCCAAATTGGAACCGCTGCTCGCAATAGCCGTTGGCACAAACCTCGTTCCAAATCGGATAGCCGACGCGGCCGCCGGGGCCGCCAAGCTTGTTCCATTGGGCCTGGATGCCGTTCTTGACGAATTGGGCCGCCCCAACCTTGGGCGACCAGTACATTCGGCCCGTTTGAAACTGCTGGTAGCAACCGTTTTGCGCGAGGCCGCACACCTCCTCACCCAGCGGATACCCTGCCGGGAAAAAACGATTGTGTGCCGCCCGTATCCCACCGCGCAGTGAATATGCTCCGGAGCCCGGGGACCACAAAATGTCTCCGCCCTGGAATGATTGCCGGCACCCGCCGCCAGACATGCCGCACACTTCACTGGAGGTGGGATAGCCGAGGGTCCCGTTCTGCGCGCCCAGGGCCCGATACTTCCCAGCTATGGCGCCGTAAACCATGTGTGACCCGGTGGTGGGCGACCAGAAGATTTGCCCGTTTTGGAAGTTCTGCAGGCACCCCTTGGCACGAAGGCCGCATGTCTCATCCTTCAGGGGCAACCCAAGCCTGCCTTGTATTCCGTTGCTGTCCACGTAGCGGGAGCCGATGCTGCCCCTGAGCACCACAGCACCAGTCTTCGCGGACCAGACAATGATCCCCCCTTGGAAAACCTGGGCGCATGTGCCGACCCCCCCGGAGCAGTCTTCATCCCATTCCGGGTACCCGAGGATGCCATTTTGCGCCGAGAGGCTGGTCCATTTGGCACGCACCGCCCCCAAAATCACGGTAGCCCGTGTCCCGGTTGACGACACGAGGGTGCCTCGATCATAGGTTTGGCTGCAGCCGTCATTTCGCAGGCCGCAGGTCATTTTTGCTGTGGGATATCCCAGCCAGGATATGCCCCCTCGGGTCAGCCAGGAATATCCGACCTCGGAATTGGCTTCCACCGGCAGAATCCCGTACTGGGCCCGCCACGTCAGGACATGCGATCCCCAGCCATTGAATGGTTTGAACTGCTGGAACGACCCTCCCCCGGCGAAACTTTCATCCGATTCCGGGTACCCGTAGGTGGAAGCCAGCCCGCCCGAGGCAAACCAATGCGGTCCAGTGTTTCCGAGCGTGCGGTAGACGACCACAACTGTTCCTGAACCGAGGGAAAAGATTGTTCCGCCGTCGAATTCCTGGTGGCACGGACCGCGGCTGCAATTCAGCTCTGCGATGGCATTTCCCAGGCTGCCGTCGGCCCCGCCAAGCGCCTGCCATTTGGCAGCGATGGGGCCCACAACGGAAATGACGGGAACCGGGGCGGGTTCCGGTGCCACACCTGTTGGTGTCGCTTCGGGCGTCACTGGGGGCGCAGGCGTTTCGGCCGTTTCCGCGGCAGTGCCCGGGTCAGCCGGCGTCGGCGTTGGAGAAATCTGTTCAGTCGACGCCGGCGGTGGAGACGCCTGTTCGGCCGCCGCCGGGCTGATCCCCCACGCGGCCAAGGCCATGGCCAGCGTGCTCACCAGTAGTGTGGCTCGTATTCTCAATTGTGTCCCCAATATTCACGTGGCAATCCTGCTGATGAATATATTCTGAGATGCCACGGAACGCAAAGGCATCCTGCGTGTCAGACGGCTCCGTTCCGGGCTAGTGGCGGGGCATGAGGGCCATGCGCAGTTCCACCACGGTGCCGCCGCCCTCGCGCGGGGACCAGTCAATGGTGCCGCCAAGCTCGCTCGTGACAAGGGTGCGCACAATTTGCAGCCCCAGCCCCTCGGCGATGTGGCCCTCGGGGAGTCCCACGCCGTCGTCGGCGATCTGCACTGTCAGGGCATCGTCGCCGGAGGCGTTCTTGTAGCGGTTGGCCATGAGCCACACCGTTCCGCCCTTCTCCTGCAGGCCGTGTTCGACGGCGTTGGTCACCAGTTCGTTGATGACCAGGGCCAGCGGGGTGGCGAAGTCGCTGGGCAGCTCGCCAAACTCGCCCTCTCGCTCGGTCTTCACACGCTGCAGCGGCGAGGCCACCTCGGCCGACAGCCTGAACTGGCGGTCAATGAGTTCGTCGAAGTCCACGTTCTGCGCCAGGCCCTGGGACAGCGTCTCATGCACCAGGGCGATGGTCGCCACGCGCCGCATGGCCTGCTCCAGCCCCTGCTTCGCTTCCTCGCTGTGCATGCGGCGGGACTGCATGCGCAGCAGCGCGGCCACTGTCTGCAGGTTATTCTTCACCCGGTGGTGGATCTCGCGGATCGTGGCGTCCTTGGTCACCAGCTCCTGCTCGCGGCGCCGCAGCTCGGAGACGTCGCGGCACAGCACCAGGGCACCAAAGCGCTCGGTGGCGTCGCGCAGCGGGATGGCGCGCAGGGACAGGCTCACGCCGCGCGATTCAATTTCTGTTCGCCACGGCATCCGGCCCGTGACAACCAGCGGCAGCGATTCATCCACCATGCGCCGGTCCTTGAGCAGTTCCGTGGTGACCTCGGCCAGCGAGCGGCCCTCGAGGGATTCGCCGTCGCCCAGCCGGCGGAAGGCCGACACCCCATTGGGGCTGGCGTACTGGACAATGCCGTCCACGTCCAGGCGCAGCAGCCCGTCGCCCACGCGCGGGGCGCCGCGGCGTGAGCCGGTGGGCGAGGCGAAGTCCGGCCACAGGCCCAGCGTGCCCATCTTCAGCAGGTCGTAGGCGCACTGGCGGTAGGTCAGTTCCAGCCGGGACGGCATCCTGGAGCTGGACAGGTCCATGTGCGTGGTGATGACGGCCAGTGTGCGACCGTTGCGGACCATGGGGATGGCCTCCACGCGCATGGCCATGTCCGAGTTCCAGATCTTCGTCTCGTGCGAGCGCTCGATGTTCTGGCTCTTCCAGGCCGACTGCACAAGGGTTTCCAGCTCTGGCTGGATGCGCTCCCCCACAAAGTCCGCGTGGAACATGGTGTGGGACGTGGACGGGCGCACATGGGCCAGGGCCACGAAGCCGCCCTCGTTGGCCGGAAACCACAGGACCAGGTCGGCAAAGGACAAGTCGGCGATCATCTGCCAGTCCCCCACCAGCAGGTGCAGCCATTCGGCGTCCCCCGGGCCCAGGACCGAGCTATCCCTGATCATGTCGGCAAACACTGCCATGAGGGCTCCTTATGTGAGTCGTTTGGCGGGGCCCGCCGGATCCGGCGGGCCCCGCACAGTGTCCAGCCGGGCAGGCTGCGGCGCCGTGTGCGCCTAGCGCCGCACGATTGAACGCAAGAGCCTCAATGCTACCGACAATGACGCCATGTCGTCTTGTTCCAGCTCGTTGACCTCGGCAAACATGCGCACTGCCCGTGCCAGTTGTTCCTGGTTCTGCCCTTCCCAGGCGTGGATGCGCTCCATGGTGGGATCGCCGGCAACCGTGCTGTCCATGACATTTCGGGTCATGTCCGCCGTGGTTGCATAGAGGTCATCGCGCAGCGCCGCGCGGGCCAGGGCCTGCCACCGGTCGTTGCGCGGCAGCGCCGTGATCCGTTCCAGGAGCGCATCCACTCCGTACCGGTTGTACAGGGCGAAGTAAACGCTTGCCACGGATTCCAGCGGCTCATGCAGGGTTTCGCTGACCGTGGCCACATCCAGCAGCGGGAAGGTCTCGAAGAGCTCCGCCCAGCGCCGGCCCAGGGTGACGGGCATGTCGAAGGCCGTGGCACGGCTGTACCAGGTGGCAACGCGGTCAACGTCGACCCCCTGGAAGAAGTCGCCAATGCGGCTGCCCAGCGTGCCAACCACGGGCTTGAAGCGGTTGACCACCTCCTCGATTCCCTGGGAGCCGATGCCCTCGTTGACCAGCCAGCGCACGGCCCGGTCCAGCAGGCGGCGCATGTCCAGGTGGACAGTGCACCACTGCTCGGTGGGGAAACTGGGCGGCAATTCCCGCAGTTCCGCGGCCATGGCGCCAAAGTCGAAGATCTCAACAAGTGACACAAATGCCTTGGCAATGGTCAGCTCATTGGCCGAGGATTCCTCCATGGCACGGAAGGCGAAGGTGATGCCGCCCAGGTTGACCATGTCGTTGGCCACCACTGTGGCAATGATTTCCTTGCGCAGCGGGTGGGTGTCCAGCTCCGCGTCAAAGCGCGCGGCAACCTCAGCCGGGAAGTAGCGGCGAAGCGTCTTCCTGAACCACGGGTCCTCGGCCAGCTCGCTGTTGCCCAGGGCCTTTGCCAACTCCATCTTGGCGTAAGCCAGCAGGACGGCCAGTTCCGGGGAGGTGAGCCCCTGCCCGGCCGCCACGCGCTCGTCGAGCTCTGCGTTGCTGGGCAGTGCCTCCAGCTCGCGGTTCAAGTCGGCATGCTCCTCCAGCCAGTCCATGAAGCGCTGGTAGCTGGGCGTCCATTCAACAACACGCTGGCGGTCATTGAGCAGCGTGATGTTCTGCTCAATGTTGTCCTCCAGCACCAGGGTGCCGATTTCATCCGTCATGGACATGAGGAACTCGGTGCGCTCGGCCGGGTCCAGCCTGCCGGCTGCCACCATGCGGTCCACGAAGATCTTGATGTTTACTTCATGGTCGGAGCAGTCCACACCGGCCGAGTTGTCAATGGCATCCGTGTTCAGGATGACCCCGTGCAGGGCTGCCTCAACACGCCCGCGCTGGGTCATGCCCAGGTTTCCGCCTTCGCCGATGACCTTCACGCGCAGTTCGGCCCCGTCGACGCGGATGGCGTCATTGGTTTTGTCGCCCACCTCGGCGTGCGTCTCGGTGCTTGCCTTGATGTAGGTGCCGATGCCGCCGTTGTACAGCAGGTCAGCCGGTGCCAGCAGGATGGCCCGGAGCAGTTCCGGCGGGCTCAGCTTCACAATTCCCTCGGGCAGGCCCAGGGCGGCACCCACCTCGGGCGAGACGGGGATGGACTTCAGCGAACGTGAGTACACGCCGCCGCCGGCGCTGATGAGATCCTTGTTGTAGTCCTGCCATGAGGAACGCGGAAGGTCGTACAGGCGCTGGCGCTCGTCAAAGGACACGGCGGCGTCCGGGTTCGGGTCCAGGAAGATGTCGCGGTGGTCAAACGCCGCCAGCAGCCGCACGTGGCGGGTGCGCAGCAGGCCGTTGCCAAACACGTCGCCGGACATGTCCCCGACGCCAACCGCCGAGAACTCCTCGGTCTGGGTGTCGACGTCGAACTCGCTGAAGTGCCGCTTGACCGACTCCCAGGCACCGCGCGCGGTGATGCCCATGGCTTTGTGGTCGTAGCCCACGGAGCCGCCGGAGGCGAAGGCGTCGCCGAGCCAGAAGCCGTATTCTGCCGAGATGGCGTTGGCGGTGTCGGAGAAGGACGCGGTGCCCTTGTCCGCGGCAACCACCAGGTAGCTGTCGTCACCGTCGTGGCGGACCACGTTCTCCGGCGGGAGCAGGACCTCGCCGGCGTCGGAGGCCACGAGGTTGTCGGTGACGTCGAGCAGGCCGCGGATGAAGGTTTTGTAACTCTCACGCCCCTCCTCCATCCAGGCACCGCGGTCGACGGCCGGGTTGGGCAGCTGCTTGGCGAAGAATCCGCCCTTGGCGCCCGTGGGGACGATGACGGCGTTCTTGACGGTTTGCGCCTTGACCAGGCCCAGCACCTCGGTGCGGAAGTCCTCGCGGCGGTCGGACCAGCGCAGCCCGCCGCGGGCCACCTTGCCGAAGCGCAGGTGCGTTCCTTCCACGCGCGGGGAGTAGACCCAGATTTCAAACATGGGCAGCGGTGCGGGCAGGCCTGCGATGCTGGACGGGTCAAGCTTCAGGCTCAGGTAGTCGCGGCCGCGGTAGAAGTTGGTGCGCAGCGTCGATTCGACCAGGTTGGTGAAGGTGCGCAGCACGCGGTCGGCGTCCAGGGTGGGCACGCTCTCCAGGGCCGTGTTGAGTCGTTCCCGGACCCCGGCCAGCAGGCCCTCGCGGTCCTCGGCGCCCAGGGCCGGGTTGAAGCGGGTCTCGAACAGTTCAATGAGGCCGCGGGTGACATCCACGTTGTGCAGCAGGGTGTCGGCAATGAAGCCGAAGGAGTTCGTGTTTCCCATTTGGCGCATGTACTTGGCGTAGGCGCGCAGGATCACGATCTGGCGCGAGTGCATTCCCTCGGTCAGCACCAGGCGGTCAAAGAGGTCGGATTCGCTGGTGCCCGTGATGGCCGCACCAAACGCCTCGGTGAGCAGCTCCGCCGTCGCCAACGGGTCTGCGCCGGCAGGGTACTTCAGGCCGAGGTCGTAGAGGAAGAAATCGCGCTTGTCGGCGGTTTCAATCTCGAACGGGCGCTCGTCCAGGACCTCCAGGCCCAGGTTGTGGAAGTACGGCAGGATCTTGCTCAGGCTCTGCGGGTGTGCCATGTAGAGCTTGACCCGTGCGTCCTCTTCGAGTGCGTCGCCGGCACCCTCGGGCAGGTACACGTGCATGCCGGGCGCGCACTTCTCCGGGGGCAGCCCGGCCGCCGTGGCTTCCTTGTAGCGGGTGTCAAAGGCCTCGAAACGGCAAATGTCCGCGAGGGCATCCTCCACCTCAAAGTCCACCCGGTAACCGGGCGGGAAGGCCTCGGACCACTTGTCCACGAGGCGGCCGGCGCTGTCCTCGGGCTGCGAGTCCCGCAGCACCTGGGCGATGCCCTCGGGCCAGGACCGCGCCGCGCGCACCAGGCGCTGCTCCAGCTCCGCGGCGTGCAGCTCCGCGGGGACCACATAGTCCTTGGGCAGGCGGATGCGGAAGAACAGGCGGGCAAGCGCGGATTCGCTCATGCGTGCCTCGAAGTCGATGGACACGGCGTCGAAGGTGCGGGTGAGCTCCTCCTCGATGCGGTGCCGCACGGCCGTGGTGTACCGGTCGCGGGGGATGAAGACCATGGCCGACATGAAGCGGCCGTAGATGTCCGGGCGCAGGAACAGCCGCGTGCGGCGGCGCTCGGCAAGCCTGAGGATGCCGTCGGCAATCTCAATGAGGTCGGCGACCTCCATCTGGAACAGCTCGTCGCGGGGGTAGGTCTCCAGCACGGCGAACAGGTCCTTGCCGGAGTGGGAGTTGGGCGGGTAGCCGAAGTGGCGCAGCACGGCGTCGACTTTTTCCCGCACCACGGGGATGTTGCGCACGGAACCTGTGTAGACGGCCGAGGAGAACAGGCCGATGAAGCGCTGCTCGCCGTTGACGTTGCCCTGCGAATCGAAGGACTTGACGCCAATGTAGTCCAGGTAGGCGCCGCGGTGCACCGTGGAGCGGGAGTTGGCCTTGGTGATGACCAGGACCCGCTTTTCGCGGGCCTTGCGCCGGCCGGTCCGGGTCAGGTGCTGGATGGTGGGGTGGCCGGAGCCGTCGCGCAGCAGGCCCAGGCCGCTGCCTTCGCGGTTGACCAGGACGTCTTCGCCGTCGCGCTTGTGCAGGTCGTATTCACGGTATCCGAGGAAGGTGAAGTTGTCCGCCTCCATCCAGTGCAGGAGGTCCTCGGCCTCGGCCAGGTCCACAATGGATTCCCCTTCCAGGACCGAGGCCAGGATCTCGGCCCGGCTCAGGGCCTTCTCCCGCATGGCCGGCCAGTCCTCGACGGCTGCCCGGACGTTGGCGAGAACACCCTCAATCCCGGCGGTGAGCTGTTCCTTCGCGGCGTCGTCGATCTTGGGGATTTCAATGGCGATCCACGATTCCAGGACGGAGCTGTTCTCGCCGTCGCCCAGCAGGTGGGCAATGTTGGGCATGGCGGAGGTGTCGCCGCTGGCCACGCCGGCGTGCGTGGGGACCTTGGTGACCGAGTGCAGGGTGTGGGTGGCCTTGTCGCGCGAGACCACAAAAACCGGGTGCGTGACCAGGTGGATGGCAAGGTTTTGGCGGAGCAGTTCAGCGCTGACGGAGTCAACCAGGAATGGCATGTCATCGGTGATGATGAAGACGACGCTCGCATCGCGTTCATCCCGGATTTCCATGTTGGCACTGCCAGGGGTGCGGCGTTCGGCCAGCTCCTGGTGCACATGCGCCCGGGCGTTCAGCACCGTCTGGTCATACACGGCAGCATCTTCGGTGGAGAGCTGCACAAAGTAGTCGGCAAGAAATGAGTCGCCGCCAAAGCGGGCCTGGTCCTGCACGGGCTCGTGGCCGGGTGTGTGCGATGACATGAAATTAACGCCTCCGTCAAAGAGAAAAGACCGCCTCTTTGCGGTCACACCCATGAGCCTAGCCCTGAAAATCAGCCTATGCTGTGGTCTTTGAGACAGCGATTTTTGGCTTTTGCTGGTCAATTGCACAATCCAGCCCGCGAATGGCACGGCGCAGCGGGGCATCCGGGGAAAGCTCCAGCAGCAGCCTGCCCTCGAGCAGTGCCTTGTCCGTCAGTTCGGGATCCCACGGCAGGAAGTGGCTGATGCCCCTGGCCGGGCCGAAGCGCTCCCAGGCCTGCCCCAGTGATTTCTCCGGTGAGCCGCCCACGGCCCTGCGGCGCACCTTGTTGACCACCACCTGCACCTCGGCGGCGGGAAACGCCAGCTCCAGCTCACCAAGTCCCCGGATCAGCCGCGGAATGCCAATGGGGTCGCCGTTGCCCACTGCATAGATGAGCTCGGCCTGGGACAGGACCGCCAGGGTGGCGGCATTGCGCCGCGGCGCCACGGTGTCGTAGCTAAGCTCCTCGTCGTTTTCCAGGGCAAAGCCGCAGTCAACAATGACCAGCTCCGCCATGTCCCTGGCCGTGGACAGGACCCTTTCGACGGCGGCGGCCCTCAATTCCGGCCACCTGTCCGCCCGGGTCAGACCGGTCAGCAAGTGGAAGGTTCCGCCGGCGAACACCACCTGCGTGGCGGTCCGGGCCAGGTGCGCCAGGTTCAGGATGCCTTGGTCGGCGGCCCTGCAGGCCTGGGCGAAGGACGCGGATTCGTCCAGCAGGCCAAGGGCCGCCGCGACACTGGCACCGTAGCTGTCGGCGTCAATCAGCAGCACTTTCCTGCCCGCCGCCGACTGTTCCGCGGCCAGGTTGACGGCCAGGGTGGTGCGGCCGGGCGATCCAATGGGCCCCCAGACGGCAACGATGGCGCCAGGCCCGGACCCCTGCCCCGGTGCGGGCGGCAGGACCTGCAGCCGGCCGGCCTTCTTGCGGGCGCCGCCGGCCCCACGGGGCGTTGCCGCCGAGATCCTTGCCCACAGCCCGGCCCGCGCCTTGGGGTCCCTTGGCCCGCCGCTTGCCGGCGGAGGCGCGTCCAGCGCTGTTGCCGGCGCGGCCTGGGGTACCGTGCCGGGAGCGGTGTCAGCGGAGCCAGCGTCCCCGTCCACCCCGGCCTCCACTTCGCCGGGACCCATGGTTCCCGTGCGGGGATTTTCCTCCCGCTCCCCCAGTGGGTTTCCGTCCCGCACGCCACCACCGGCCAAGGTGCCGCCCGCCAGGGGATGGCGGGGCCCGGCGTCGTGCGCCAGGTCCGCAACATCCGCGGCCGGGACGGAGAATCCGGCCGCGCCGTGGTGGCGGCCTTCGACGGCGGCCACCACCGCCTGCGCGAGGACCTCGGCCGTGGCCTGCTCCGTGACGGTCGAGACCCCAATGCCGCGCAGCCGTCGCGCCTCATCCGCCGTGGTGGCCACGGCGACGACGCAGACGCCCACCGCCGCCAACCGGTCCACGAGGGTGGCCGTGAGGTCGGGGTGCGGCGCGGCGATGACGGCAGCCTGCGCCAGGCCGCTCTGGCAGGCGGCCAGCAGGCCGGCAAGTTCGCTGCAGCGGCGCACGATCCGCAGCCTGCCGGGATGCTTCTCCATTCCGGCGATGAGGTTCGTGGGGGTGTCGCCGACCGACACGACGCTCACCGGCTTCACGGGGCCGCACCCGGGTTCCAGACAACGGAGACCTTGGCCTTGTTGGCCACGGCGCCGAGGAAGCCGGGCATTTGCGCGTCGGTCACCAGGACGAGCAGCTGGGTGTTCCGGCCCGAGCCCAGCGAGGCGTTTGCGACATTGAGGGCGGCAACCTCCGCGCCCGGAAGCATGAGGACCGGGGGCTTGAAGCCGTTGCGTTCATCCGGGAGCGAGACCCAGACGTCGACGTGGGCACCCACAACGACTTCCTTGGGCAGGGGTTCATCCACCGTGACGGACGCCGGCTTGCGGTTCAGTGCGTCAACGCGGCCGATGCTGGAACGGGAAATGAGCTCGCCCTTGGGAACCATGCGGACGGCCACGGCGTGTTCATCCAGGGCATCGTCCGGGGAGAGATATTTTCCGTCAACATCGCCCAGTTGCACCTGGACCACGGTGAAGGAATCCGGGGTGATTTTCTGTCCCACTGTCAGTACTTCCCTGGCCGCATACATGGGGACCGTCCTGCCTGCGCTGCCCACGAGTGCCACCACACCGGCCACGGATGCCAGGACCAGCAGGATGCCAATCAGCAGCCGCGGGTCCTTCCACGACGGCTTGGTCAACCGTGGCGCCTGGCCCTGCCCGTCCATCCCCATGGGGCCTCCCCTTGGAACGTTCCGCCGGGCGTGGCGTGCCTCAACCCTTGAAGCGGCCCATCCGCCCACTTGTGCCGCAGGATTCGGTGGCCCGCAGCCGTCTACCATTTGTACCGCCGATCGAAGGGCGTTGAAAGGGCCAATCAGGATTTGCCCGGAATCTGTGGACAACTGGCCGCGCTTCCCGGAGCGGGATGTTCCGATTCCCTGTGGATATCGCGCAAAACCTCGTCAAAGGTGGCCAAAAGGGGCATAATGGCTTCATGCCCCGATTCCTAACACTTGCCGATGTTGCCGAACAGCTGCAAATCTCCGCCGCGGCCTGCTACAACCTGGTCCACAGCGGGGAGCTCCCCGCGTTCCAAATTGGCGGGCGCGGACAGTGGCGAGTGGACGAGGCCCGCTTCGAGGAGTTCATTGAGGCACGCCACGCCGCGGCCCGCTCCATGCTCGCCGCGCAAAAAGAGCCGGCCTCGGACCAGGCCTGACCTCGCGCCCGCTGCGCCGTGATGTTGCAACGGCTGCGGCCGCGCCCAGTCAGAACTCGTTGTCAGTGGCTGATGCGATGGACACCAGCTGCCGCAGGGGCAGCACAAGGCTGCCCTGTCTGTTGTCAGGGCTCCGGCCCACCCCGTCGGCCAGCTGCATGAGCTGGACGTAGTCCGCGCCAACCTGGTCAAGCACCCCGCGCACCACCGCCGGACGGGGCGAATCCAGCTCCAGGACAACTGCTGACCTGTTCCTGGCCAAAAGCCGCAGGGCAGCGGCCAGGGTGTAGGGAATCCTCGAAGCCGACTTTGCCCGCAATGTTCCCAGGCCATGGACATGCAGGACCTTGGCCAGTGGGAGCAATACCTGCCGGTTGCCCTCCCCGAGCAAGAGCCATTCGGGCTCCACCTTGAGCAGCATTCCGTGGAAGGCTGTGCCGTTGGCCGCGGCGATGGACAGTTGCGTCCCCAGGGCCCCACGCAGCGCCTCGGCAAGTGTGAGCTGTGAAGCCTCCACCCGCGCCAACTCGTTGATGCGGCGTTCAAGTTCCTGGGCCGTGGCCTCGTGCAGCTGGGCTTCCAGGTCGCCAAAGAGCAGTTCCCATCGCATGCCGCCACGCTAGGCCCGGTGCAGAGGCGCCGTCAATGCCACTGCGCCGGCCCGCTTCCCGCTGTCCACAATTTTCCGCACTGCACTGGACACTGGACACGGATGGGTTCAAAATTATGTGTACACATTCAAGCAACGTCTAACAGTGTCAAATGATGCCAAAGGACTATCCTCATGAAACGGCAAACTCGCGCGGACCTGGCCATGGCGGCGGCAATACTGTTGCTTGGGGCCTCCCTCGTATTCAGTGGCTTTTCCCTGCTGAAGCTGCATTGGGGATCCGGCGGGGCCACCAGGCCTTTCGGGTTGGCGGAACTCCTGGCGGTCGGATGCGCCGGCGCCGGTGCCGCCCTGCTTTGCTGGTGGCTGCTGGCCCTGGCCTGCGCATTTCTGGCAGCCACGGCCCAGGTGCCGGGCGCCGCGAAACTGGCGGCCTTCTCGGAGTCGGTCTCCCCCGCGTTCATGCGCCGGCTTGTTGTTGCGGTGCTGGGCATGAACTTGCTGGCCGCCCCGCTGGCCCACGCCGTGGGGGCTCCCGCCATCGATCCGCGGTGGCAGCCCGAAACAGTGGCAACGGAGCCTGCCGCGGCGTCGGCCCTGCCCACTGCTGGGCCGGCTGCGTCCACGGGCGCCGCCACGGGGTCCGCAGACATCCTGCCGCCGGCCTCCATGGAGCCCGTCGCCCCGCAATGGGTTCCACAGCATGCCGAAACCGATCCCGGGCCGCTGGTCCGCCCGGAACTGCGGCCCGGCCCGGTCATTGGTGGCGTGTCCCCGGACGGCGCAAGCCCCGCGGAGCCGTCTGCGGCCAGCCCAACCCACGAGGGGCCGGCAGGCGCGGCGGAGGTCCCGGCGTCGGGCGTTCCTGCCAGTGCCGTGGCCGGAACCGACGTGGTGGTGAAGCGCGGGGACAGTCTCTGGGGAATTGTGGCGGCGGCCTTGGGTCCGTACTCCACGGACGTGGACGTGGCCCTCGCGTGGCCGGCCTGGTACAGGGCCAACCGCGAAACCATTGGCGCGGATCCGAACCTCATCCTGCCCGGCCAGGTGCTCCACGCACCGTAGCGGAGCGAACCACACAGGCACAAAAATCCTGCCGGTTCGCAGACCGGCCCGGCCAAGCACAGTGCAAAGGAGCACCCCATGAACACAGCATCCACCTCCCAGGCAGCCAGGCCCGCCCTGCTCGTTGTCAGGCCTGTCCCCGCGCCCGACGGCGGGCAGGGCGGCGCCAACGTTGTGAAGCTGCCGCCCCGCGCGGACCGGGCCGCCCGGGCTGCAGGCGGCGCCCCTTCACCGGGAGGCGGGACAGTCAAGGTCCTGGACCCGGTGGCTGCCGAGCGGACAGTGGTGTGCGCGATGTCGTGCAAGGTGGCCCAGGCTTCCTTGGAGGTGCTCAGCGGCGTCCGCTCCGTCCAGCAGCTCTCGCGGTGGCTGAGCACCATGTGCATGGATTCGCTGACCACCCGTGCCCGGCTGCACGCCGAGGCCGCCCGCTTGGAACTGCGCAGGCACAGCAGCGACGACGGCAAGGTCCACACGCTGTACCACCAGCCCCAGGTTCGCTCGGTGCACTGCAGTGCGGTGCTGCCGGGGATCTACGAGACCTCGGTGGTGGTTGCCGATGCGAGCCGTTTTCGCGCCATCGCCATGCGGTTCGAACAGTCACAGGGATTGTGGAAGGTCACTGCGCTGCAGATTGGCTAACCGTTCCTGCGCGGGCCGGCTAGAAGATGGGGCTCAGGCCGGCCCAGCCGTAGCCCACCTGGATTCGGGAACCCCATGTTGCATTCCCGGTTCTCGGATACAACCACAGCTTCCCTGCACTGTCGTAGGCCAGTACATCGGCAGTCCGGTCGCCGTTGAAGTCACCGGGACTCATCATGGCCGGCAAGGAGTTCCAGCCGCTTCCCACGAGGATTTGTGGTTTCCAGCCGCCCGTCCCACTGCCCGGGTACAGCCACAGGGCCCCTGTGGCGCTGTCCCGGGCCAGCACATCAGCCGTTCCGTCGCCGTTGAAGTCACCCGGGCCCACCAAGGTGTTGAAGATTCCCCATCCATTCCCCACAAGCACCCGGGGCAGCCAGCCGCCGCTGCCGTTGCCGGGGTACAGCCACAGCCGCCCGGTCAGCCGTTCCCTCGCCAACAGGTCAACATTCTGGTCGCCGTTGAAGTCACCCGGACCCACCAGGGCGTCGAAGCCGTTCCAGCCGTTTCCGATCACCACCGGCGCCAGCCATCCACCGTTTCCAGCACCACGGTACAACCACAACAAGCCCGTGGCCGGCACCCTGGCAATCACGTCAGCATGGCCGTCACCGGAAAAGTCGCCAACGGTCTCAAGGGCGTCAAATCCGTTCCAACCGTTTCCGATGGTGGCGGCTGCCCCGAACGTGCCGCGGCCGGTGCCCGGATATTGGCGCAGCTGGCCGCTGGCCGCCACCCGGGCCAAAACGTCAGTGTTCCAGTCGCCGTTGAAATCGGACGTGGAGGCGGACAGCGATGATCCCGGCATGGGAAGTGCGGCCAGCGCGTAGTTGGAACAGGTGATGTCGTAGTCCCGAACATCGTCATACCACTGCGACAGGTACACCTTGCCACCTGAAAAACTTGGCTGCACGCAGCGGTCCTGGGCCTCCGTGGGATAGTCAAGCCGGCCGGCCGTGGCCCAGACGGGAACGCCAGGCAGGCGCCAGGAAGCCGTGATGGATTGCCATCCGCTGGCAAAGGAGTACAGCCCGTAGGAGAACCCGGCATCTCTGAGTCCCCGCATCAGCCCTTCAATCACCAGCCGGTTCTCACGCTGGGAAGCAGCCGTCGCCGTGGGCCACGGTTGGGCTGGGCGGGGCTCGACGTCGATCCACACCATGGCAGGACGGAAATTGTTCCGGGCCAGGCTCGCCACCGCGTAGCTGGCCTGGGCATAGCCAACGTTGGACAGCTGCCCGGCCCGGGTGGTTGCAGACCACGGACCGCTCGAACGATAGCTCAGCAACTGCGAGGCCGAGGGAAACGCTGCCATGGTGTAGGCCTGGGCAGGCTTGGAATTTGTTCGCACCCAGGTGAGCTGGCTGCCCAGGCACGGGTTTTCCGTAAAAGGCAAACCCTTGGTCAAGCCAACCACAACAAATTGTGTCGAGGTTGGTGGCAGCGGCAAATCAAATCCGCCTGCAGCTGCGGGGCATTGGGGCCAGGAAATATCGTGTCCCGACAGGGTGGCAGCATGGGCCGGTGGCGCCGCGACAAGGATGCCCAAAATCAGGGCCAGGGTGGCAAGCACGCCTTGGATCAGCACGGGGGCGGACGCCGCCGTCTTGTGGACTCCTGCCTGATGTTCGGTTTGGCCGAAATATTGAGTCATGGCTTCACCATCCAATGCAAGTCAACCACGCCCGGGCACCGGGCGCCAGATGTTGGCCGGAGGCGACACCATGGAGTTTGGGCAGCCCTGGGCCGGATGCAAAAAACGCCGCCCGGCGTTTCCACGGTTGGTCCGTGGAAACGCCGGGCGGCGGCATTCCGGGTTGGCTGCTAGCGCTTCTTCTTCTTTTTGGCACCCTTGCTGGCGGGGCGCTTTGCCGACGGCGGCAGCCCGTCTCCGCTGCGGCGCTCGACGTGGGTTTCGGCGTCGCCCTGGGCATCCGGGGCGGTGAACTGCAGCTGCGCGGGCTTGGCCGGGGCTTCCAGGCCGGGGGCCGTGATCCGCGGAGCGGCGTGCTCGTGCTCGTGCTCGTGCTCGCCAGCTTCACCCGATGCACCGGCCACCCGGTCCATGAGCGCGGACGGCTGCTCGGCGACAACACCAACGGCGGTCTCCGGGGCGTTTTCAACCTGGACCTCGAGGTTGAACAGGAAGCCGATGCTCTCTTCGCGGATGGCGGCCATCATGGACAGGAACATCTCGTAGCCTTCGCGCTGGTATTCCACCAGCGGGTCGCGCTGGGCCATGGCGCGCAGGCCGATGCCTTCCTTGAGGTAGTCCATCTCGTAGAGGTGTTCCTGCCACTTGCGGCCCACGACGGAGAGCACCACGCGGCGTTCCAGCTCGCGCATGGTCTCCGAGCCCAGTGCCGCTTCACGTTCCTGGTAGGCGACGCGGGCGTCCGAGAGCAGCTCGGTCTTGAGCAGCTCGGGGGTGATGCGGCCTTCGCCGCCCACCTCCTCGGCGATCTCATCGAGCGTGACCGTGACGGGGTAGATGGTGCGCAGGTTGGTCCAGAGCGTGTCGAAGTCGTATTCTCCGGCATGGCCCGAACTCAGGGAGGCGTCGATGATCTCGTTGACCGTGTCCTCCAGGAAGTGCTGGACCTTTTCGTGCAGGTCCCCGCCTTCCAGGATGCGGCGGCGGTCGCTGTAGATGGCTTCGCGCTGGCGGTTCAGGACGTCGTCGTACTTCAGGACGTTCTTGCGCTGCTCTGCGTTGCGGCCCTCGACCTGGCCCTGTGCGGAGGCAATGGCCTTGGAAACGAGCTTGGATTCCAGGGCGACGTCGTCCGGCATGGAGGAGCGCGACATGAGGCGTTCTGCGGCACCGGAGTTGAACAGGCGCATGAGGTCGTCGGTCAGCGAGAGGTAGAAGCGTGACTCGCCCGGGTCGCCCTGGCGTCCGGAACGGCCGCGGAGCTGGTTGTCGATGCGGCGGGATTCGTGGCGCTCGGTGCCCAGAACATACAGGCCACCGGCCTCAAGGACTGCCTCGTGCTCGTCCTTGACGGCCAGCTTGGCTGCCTCGAAGGCGTCGTGCCAGGCGGCCTCGTACTCCTCCGGGGTCTCCTCGGGGTCGAGTCCGCGTGCGGCCAGTTCAGCCACAGCGTTGAACTCGGCATTGCCGCCGAGCATGATGTCGGTGCCTCGGCCGGCCATGTTGGTGGCGACGGTGACGGCGCCGCGGCGGCCGGCCTGGGCCACGATGGCTGCTTCACGTGCGTGGTTCTTGGCGTTGAGGACCTCGTGCTTGACGCCGGCCTTGGCCAGCTTCTTGGAGAGGTATTCGCTCTTTTCCACGCTGGTGGTGCCGACCAGGACGGGCTGGCCGGTTTCGTGGCGTTCCACGATGTCGGCCACGACGGCGTCGAACTTGACGACCTCGTTCTTGTACACCAGGTCGGACTGGTCCACACGCTGCATGGACTTGTTCGTGGGGATCGGCACAACACCCAGCGAGTAGGTGCCCATGAATTCGGCGGCCTCGGTCTCGGCGGTTCCGGTCATGCCGGAGAGCTTGCCGTACAGGCGGAAGTAGTTCTGCAGCGTCACAGTGGCCAAGGTCTGGTTCTCAGCCTTGATCTCCACGCCTTCCTTGGCTTCGATGGCCTGGTGCATGCCCTCGTTGTAGCGGCGGCCGGCCAGGATGCGGCCGGTGTGCTCGTCAACGATGAGGACTTCGCCGTCCATGATGACGTAATCCTTGTCGCGCTTGAACAGTTCCTTGGCCTTGATGGCGTTGTTCAGGAAGCCAATCAGCGGGGTGTTGGCGGATTCGTACAGGTTGGAAATGCCGAGGTAGTCCTCAACCTTTTCAATGCCTTCCTCCAGGACGCCCACCGTGCGCTTCTTTTCGTCGACCTCGTAGTCCTCGTCGGCGTTCAGGCGCAGGACCACCTTGGCGAATTCGCCATACCAGCGGTTGGCGTCGCCCGAGGCCGGGCCGGAAATGATCAGCGGCGTCCGGGCCTCATCAATGAGGATGGAGTCAACTTCATCGACGATGGCGTAGTTGTGGCCGCGCTGGACCAGCTCGTCCTTGCTCCACGCCATGTTGTCGCGCAGGTAATCGAAGCCGAATTCGTTGTTCGTGCCATAGGTGATGTCCGCGGCATACTGGGCGCGGCGGACGGCAGGGTCCTGGTTGGAGATGATGCAACCGCTGCTCTGGCCCAGGAAGCGGAACACGCGCCCCATGAGGTCCGACTGGTACTGCGCCAGGTAGTCGTTGACCGTGACCACGTGGACACCCTTGCCAGACAGCGAGTTCAGGTAGGCCGGGGCCGTGGCCACCAGGGTCTTACCTTCACCGGTCTTCATTTCGGCAATGTTGCCCAGGTGAAGTGCGGCGCCGCCCATGAGCTGGACGCGGAAGTGGCGCAGGCCCAGGGTGCGCGAGGAGGCCTCGCGGACGGCAGCAAACGCCTCGGGGAGCAGCTCGTCCAGCGTTTCGCCGTCCTTGTGCCGCGCCTTGAGCTTGTCGGTTTCCTCACGGAGTTCGGCGTCGGTGAAGGTCTGGAAGGAATCCTCCAGCGAATCAATGGCGTCCGCCAGGACGTTGAGTCGTTTAAGCGTCTTGCGATCGCCCGTGCGAAGGACCCGCTCAAGAAGTGATGGCACGAAATTGCTCCCAATCTATTGCTGCCTAAAAGTGGCGTTTTCAGTCTACGTGAGAAGAGGCACAGCTTCAGGACAGCCGCTTCCCTATTCAGCAAGTTCCCAGCCTGGCCGTTTCAGGCCATGGCCTCGGCAAGGGCCGGGGCCAAATCCCCGTGTTGGTGCACCACCACGGCGTCCAGTCCCAGCCATTGGGCCATGAGCGCCAATTCCCCGGCAAGTTCGACGGCGGTGTGCGCCGGCGCGTCCGGCTCGCCAAAGGCGCCCCGGACCAGCAGGGTGCCGGACTGGCGGTCCGCCTTGAGGTCCACGCGGGCCACGATGTTCTCGCCCAGCAGAAAGGGCAGCACGTAATATCCGTACCTGCGTTTCTCCGCGGGGGTGTAAATCTCCAGCCGGTAGTGGAAGCCGAAGAGCTGCTCCAGGCGGCGCCGTTCAAAAACGAGGGAATCGAAGGGGCTCAGCAGGGCACGTGCCACGGCCTTTCTGGGCCTGGCGGCATCACTGTGCACATAGAGCTCGGCATTCCAGCCTGCCACGCTGGCCGGGCGCAGGGTGCCCCGGCGCACGAGCGTTTCCACCGCGCCGGCACTCTCGCGCACCGGCAGGCGGAAGTAGTCGGCAAGGCAGCGGACTGTCCCGATGCCATGGGCAAGCGCCGAGGCCTCGATGAGCCGGAGCATGGCCTCGGACTTGTCGGGGCTGCTGTCCCCGTCGTGCCTGAGCGCAGGCGGCAGCACCTTTGCGGTCGGGGCATACCTGCGTTCAAACTGTTCGGTGCGCCCGGCCGCGCTTACGGCACCCTTTTCAAAGAGACCCTCCAGGGTGCGCTTGACGGCGTTCCAGTTCCAGCCCCATTCGTCCTTGTTGCTGACTTCCTCGTGCCCGATCCGGGCAGTCACCTCGCGGGCGGTCAAGGGCCGGCTGCGCCCAAGCAGTTCGAGGATTTCACCCTCCAGTCTGTCCCGCAGCGCCGCTTCCATGCTCTCGGAGCCGACCCACGTGCGGCTTTGCCACACCCGCAGGTCGTGGAAGTGCTCGGGCCTGATGAAGCTGGCCTCGTGGGCCCAGTACTCCATCATCTTGCGCTGTGCGCTGGAGGACAGCGTGGCCAGCAGGTCCCTGTCATAGTTGCCCAACCGGGCAAAGAAGGGCAGGAAGTGGCTGCGGGAGACAACGTTGACCGAATCGATCTGGACCAGTTGCAGACGGGCAAAGGTCCGGCCCACGGCCCGTGCTGTGACGGGTTCCGTGGACCGGACCTTTGCCAGTCCCTGGGCCTGGAGTGCGATTCGGCGGGCCTGTGGCAGGCTCAGCCGTTCAATCATTCCTTGGCTTTCGGGGTTTTGTGGGTGGCAGTGTGTGGATCAAACCCTGGCGGGCTCATCCGGTGAGCGGTAGGCGGAGATTTCCTCGACCCCCGCGGCGTTTTCATCCAGCGAAATGACCCCGTAAGTCCATCCCTTGCGGCGGTAGACCACCGAGGGGATGCCTGTTGAGGAATCGATGAACAGGTAGAAGTCGTGTCCCACCATTTCCATGTTGTCGACGGCGTCGTCGAGTGAGAGTGCCGTGGCAGGGAAAACCTTGCGGCGGATCAGCACGGGCGAATCGCCGGCAGGGATGTCGTTCTCGATGTCGTAGGGCGACTTTTCCTCGACAACCGCTTCAGCCTTCTGGGCGTAGATCGGTTCGGAGGAGCTGACGGGAGGCAGTGAACCGGTGGCCTCGTTGACGGCCACGGGGGCGTGCCTGCCGTGGTGGACCTTCTTCTTGTCCTTGGCCCGGCGGAGCCGCTCAAGCAGCTTTCCGTAGGCCAGGTCGAATGCAGCAAACTTGTCCGATGCGGCAGCTTCCGCACGGATCACCGGACCCCGGCCCAGAACCGTGAGCTCCACCGTGAGGGGGGCTTCTGCTGTGCGTGCCTTGCTCTCCTTGGAAACCTTCACATCAACCCGCTGGACCTTGTTGGCCAGCTGTTCGATCTTCGTGAGCTTCTCGCCAGCATATTCGCGGAATCGGTCCGAAACACTCAAGTTGCGACCGGTGATCATGAACTCCATGGTGCCCTCCAAATATCTTCGGTGACACGGCGGCCGGGTAGCGATTGGTGTGCCAATCCTGACCGCCGACGGGCGGTTTCCCCTCGAAAGGGGTACCCGTTCATTCACGTTAGTTCACTGGCACCGTTTATTCATCTTTTGCGGAAAACTTATTTTGGGCGAGTCCTTCCACGGCGGAAATTGGGTGGCCTTGATCGGGTGCCCTGGCCGCTGCCAGCACCGCCGCGGCAACCACGACAAGCCCCGATTTTCCCAGTGTTTCGGCAGCTTCGCGCAAAGTGGATCCCGTGGTGAGGACATCGTCAACGAGTACGGCCCGCTGTCCGTTCGGCTTCGCTTGAAGCGGAAATCCGGACACGCCACACCCCCTGATTTTCATAGTGTTACGCACGTTGCGGCGCCTCGCCGAGCGGCCCAGCCCCTTCTGGTGCCGTTGGCGCCACGGCAGCCTGGCCCGGATGCCAAGGACAGGTGCAACAATTGCCCCGGCGGGCAGCCGGCCCTCCCTGAGCATTGCCCGCAGCAACAGCGCCACGGGGTCGTATCCCCGGCGTCGCCATCCAGTGCCGGTGCTGGGTACGGGAACAAGCAGCACGGGCCCGCCACCTGCCGGTGGGTGGCCTTCCGTGGCCAGCGCGGCCTCGAGGCTGCGGGCAAGGCCGCGGGACAGGACCGGCGCAAGCTCGGTGCGGCCGTGGTTCTTGAAGGCCAGGATGGCTGCGGACAGCGCATCACGGTAGTTCCCGGCCGCGACCACCGGCAGCAGCGCCTCCCCCAACACACCCACAAGGGCATCCGCGGTGGCCTCGGCACGGAATGGCACAGCCGTCTGGCGGCGGATTTCCGTGGCACATTCGGCGCACAGTGCGTGGTCCTCCATGCCGCAGACGGCGCATTCGGCGGGCATGACCAGGTAGAAAAAGTCGCGCAGTGCCGCCTCACAGGCAGTCCACATCCGCAGCCAGGCCGGCCGTGGCAGCGCGCGGTGGCTGCCCCTTGTGCCGTGGCTGCCCGGGCCGCCAGCCGCCCCGGAATCCGCACCATGCTCAACCCCGGGACCGGTCTCCATGCCCCCAGCGTGGCCGCAGCGCTTCAGTTGCGCCAGCACGCCTGAAGGGATTGTGGATAGGCACGCGCACGGCCCTGCCTGTGGAGGACTCGTTGTGCCAGTCCGAATCCCTGGCCGCCAACCCACCGGAGGTGTCCACTGGAACGCCAAGCCGGGCGTTGAATCCTTAGCCTGCGAACGACGCCTGGCGCAGCTCCTTGGCCACCACTTCCCAGCTGTTGCCCACGTTGGCGTAAAACTCGGTGGCAGTCTGGGCGTGCACATTGCGCACCCCGGATCCTGCGCTGAGCCATTCCAGGCCGGGAAGTTCATCCATGGTGGTGGGCGTCCGGGCCAGGTCGAGGATTTCTATGGAGACCGGGTCGACTGTGGACGGTGCCATGACGGCGACGCTCGACTCCCCCGCCCACACCCCCAGGGTCGGTGATCCGGTGTGCACCATGGACAGGGGCTCGGTGAGCTGCTTGGGCGCATCGCCGGACTTGAAGATGCCGGTGATGCTGACCTGGCTGACGCCGTTGGCCTGCGAGATGACAAGTGCCCGCGTGCCGTCCCTGGACACGCGCAGCGTGGTGACTTCCTGTCCCACGAGCCACGGAACCGTCAGCACGACCGGAACACCCAGCTTGCCGCCGTCGTCCGGGTTGATGGCCATCACCGTCCCGGAACCGTCCCCGGCAGCCGAGAACAGCCAGCCGTTCGGGGCGAACGACGGCGGTGTCATGGCAACCCCTGACAGGGCTACAACGGGCTGCTGGCCCGGCACCACCGTGTAGATCCGGTTGCCGCCGGAACGGAAGGCAAACCGCTTCCCGTTGTAGGAGATGGCAGGCGCCGTGGGGAGCAGCTCCGCCACGGAGGGCATGTTGGGGATGGCCGTGATCTTGGTGCCGTCAAAGCTGACCAGCTCATTGTTGGACAGGGCCACCTGCGTGGGCGGCACCAGGTTGTCAATGACCATGGGTGTGATGGCGTCGACGGGCCCACCCATGTCGACTTCGCGGTCGTCGGCCAGGAACTGCACCTCAATGACGGTGCTGAGGGCCTTCTGCAGGGTCACGAGCAGCTGGGAATGCATCTGCTGGCGCTGCTTGACGGTGGTCTCCAACAGTGCATCGGCAGTCAGGCCCACCTTGGCAAGGCCGTTGTTGACCGGGACGGAATCGCGCTCCAGCGCAATCCCGTTGGGAAAGGCGCTCACAACGGCGCCCTTCAGGTAGGGGGCGGGCCCTTCCAGCATGGCCTTCACAATGGCGGTGGGCGTGCGCGACGACCGCCCGGCCAGCCAACGCACATCCGGCACCCCGTAGGTGAACGTGGGGTCAAAGAAGTACAGCGGGAACGGGCTGAACAGCGTCTGGAACGTGGCTTCGCTGAGGATCAGGCCATTGGGCGTCTTGGAGATCCGCCACTGGCCGTCCACCTGTTCCAGCGTCATCTGCACCGATTCCTTGGCGCCTTCGCCTTCCGGGGTCAGCACGCCCATCGAGTCCACCGTGGAGACCACGTCAAAGGTCAGCACGTAATTGTCCTTGTCGGTCCCCGGCGCCACTGCGAAGGCGTCCCGGTACACCAGGGTGCGCTGGTCCGGGGACCACGACTGCGCGAGCCCGGGTGCCAGGAACTGCCGCGCGACCTGGAAGTCGTCGTTCAGGCCCGTGCCGGCCTCGATGAAGCCGCGCACAATGCTCTCGGGCGAGGCGTCCTCCACCGGCGCAAATTGCTGGAAGTTGACGTTGACGGAGTTGTTCCGCGGGGCCAGGGGGTCGCTCTTGCCCACTGTGCCCTTCATGGGGATGGTGGCGCAGCCTGCCAGCGCCAGAAGCACGACGACGGCCATCACCAGGGTGCCAAGCGCCCCGTTCCGCCGCAGCCTGCCGCCGGGACGGCCGCCCCGGTTCCTGTGCGTGGGTGCCATCACGGCTCCACCCTTTCCTGGGAATTGCCGCCGGGCCCGTTGTGGTGGTCGGCGCCCTTGCCCAGCGCACCCAGCTCCGCGGGGCTGTCGACTGCCGGGATGGCGCCACTGGCGGGATCGTGCGCAGGTGCCTTGAACTTGCCGAGTGCACCCACCACACCCATGGCGCCGGTGTTTGTCAGGAGCGGGCCGGTGGTGAGCGACGGCGCGTGGCCGGCCTGGCCGCCGTCGGGCGGCAGTGGAACAGGCGAATGCGTCAGCACCCCGCCACGCTGGCGCGGCAGGGTGAGCCGGAAGCAGGAGCCTTCGCCGGGAACGCCCCAGGCCTCGAGCCAGCCGTCATGCAGCCGGGTGTCTTCCATGGCGATGGACAGGCCCAGGCCGCTGCCGCCGGTGGTGCGGGCGCGGGCGGTGTCGGCGCGCCAGAAGCGGTCAAAGACGTGTTGCAACGCCGAGGGAGACATGCCGACCCCGTAGTCGCGCACGGCCACCGCCACGGCGGTGTCGTCGGCGGAGACAAAGATCTTCACGGGGTTCCCCTCGCTGTGCTCCACGGCGTTCAGGACTAGGTTGCGCAGGATCCTATCGATCCGGCGCGAGTCCATCTCCACAACGCACTTGTGGCTGCGCAGGCGCGTCACCACCGAAAGCTCGCAGCCGTTGGCCTCGGCGACGGGGGCGGCGCCGTCGATCACGGAATGGATCACGGAGAAGATGTCCAGCTGCTCGGCGTCGAGATCGGCCACGCCGGCGTCGAAGCGGGAGATTTCCAAAAGATCGGCCAGCAGCAGCTCGAAGCGCTCCACCTGGTGGAAGAGCAGCTCCGAGGATCGCTTGTTGATGGGGTCAAAGTCCTCGCGGGCGTCGTAGAGGACCTCGGCGGCCATCCGGACTGTGGTCAGCGGGGTGCGGAGTTCGTGGGAGACATCGGAGACGAAGCGCTGCTGCATCTCCGAAAGTGAGGCCAGGGCGGTGATCTGGTCCTGCAGCGAGGTGGCCATCTTGTTGAAGGAGGTGGCCAGGCGGGCCATCTCGTCCTCCCCCTTGACCACCATGCGTTCCTCGAGTTCGCCGGCGGCCAGCTTTTCCGACACTGCGGCTGCCTGGCTGACGGGGTTCACCACTGTGCGGGTCACATACCAGGCGATGGCGCCGATGAGCAGCAGCAAGATGGCTCCGGCCAGCCACAGCACGGACTGGATGTAGTTCAGGGTCTCCTGGGCCGTGTTCAGGTCGTAGATCATGTACAGCTCGTAATTGGTCTTGAGCAACTCAACCTGGCTGCCCACCACCACCGCCGGGTGTGCCCCGGAACTGCCGGTCGGGAGGGCGATCGACTGCCAGAACTGGCCGTCGGCATCCCCCTGGACGGCGCGGCGCAGCTCGTCGGGGATGATGGCCGTGGTGACTCCGCCGGAGTCCGAGGAGCTGACGGCCAGGCGGCTGTTCTGGCCCGGGATCTTGACCATGAGGTACTTGCGGTTGTCGTCCGCGCCGCCCACTTCAAGCAGTTTCAGCGTGTCCACAACGTAGGTGGACACGCGGGTCTGGTCGCTGAGGCTGGCGTTGGAAAAGCTCTCCTGGACCTGGGTGACGCCGCGGGCGGAGTCCTGCTGGGCCTGGATGAGGCGTTCCTTGAACAGGCCGTTGGAGATCTGGCCGGCCAGGTAGCCGCCTACGCCCACCACGGCAACGGAGGCGATCAGCAGAGTGGTCACCACTGTGCGGAACTGCAGGGACGTGCGCCATTGCCGGGACCAGGAGCTGCGCAGGCGCAGGGCCGCCCTGCCCACGGCACGGCCGGCCGCACGCAGTGCCAGCAGCGCACGGGCCAGCACGACGGCGATGGGCGAACCGTGCGCCTCGGGCCCGTCAGGGGATTCGGTCTCGGCTGCGGCGCCAGCTGGCGGCACGGCGCCAAGGTGGGTGACGGCGTCGTTCCCGGACTGCTCCTGGCTCATTGCCCCTTCACCACCGCAACACCATGTCCGCGGCTTATGACCCGGCCTTGTAGCCCACGCCGCGGACGGTCAGGACAACTTCGGGGGCTTCGGGGTCGCGTTCAATCTTGGAGCGCAGGCGCTGGACGTGGACGTTGACCAGGCGGGTGTCGGCGGCGTGGCGGTAGCCCCACACCTGCTCGAGCAGCAGTTCGCGGGAGAACACCTGCCACGGCTTGCGGGCCAGGGCCACCAGGAGGTCGAACTCCAGGGGCGTCAGGGAGATCTTCTCGCCGGAGCGGCGCACGGAATGCCCGGCCACGTCGATGCTGATCTCGCCAATGATGAGTGTCTCGGGGACCTTGACGTCGCCGGGGCGCAGCCGCGCACGGACGCGGGCCACGAGCTCGGCCGGCTTGAAGGGCTTGGCCACGTAGTCGTCGGCACCTGATTCCAGGCCGCGGACCACATCGGAGGTGTCGGACTTTGCTGTCAGCATGACGATGGGCACGTCGGATTCGGCGCGGATGAGCCGGCAAATCTCGATGCCGTCGATTCCGGGCAGCATCAAGTCAAGCAGGACCAGGTCCGGCTTGTTGGCCTGGAAGACCTCAAGGGCCTTGGCTCCGTCGGCGCAAAAAACGGGGTCAAACCCGTCGTTGCGGAGCACAATGCCGATCATTTCGGCCAGTGCCTCGTCATCGTCAACAACTAAGATGCGTGCCTTCATGCTTCTATATTTGCCTATTGGACCGCGAATGTCCCCATCGACGCTCCACAAGTGGCGTTTCGGGGGCGATTCGGCCGGTTCTGCCCCCTCTCGATGGCACTGAAGGGTGGTGGATGTGCGCCGGCGGCATCTCTTTGTGCAAATCTGACTCCATTCACGGAGATTTCCCGGCACTTCCCTATAGGGTTTGAGGTGGACGCAGCCACACACCATGTCCACTGCCACAACCACCGCAGGGCGCCACCCCAGCGGCCGCGGCCACGTGCACGGCAGGGGCTGCGGAAAGATTTACTGGGGAGAAAATCAGGGAGCAGCATGACGCAGGAACCGCAGCAACCACCCGTGGAACCACAGGGCCACGAAGGACAGCCGAATGAGTGGCCGCAGGGCCAGCCCGTGCAGCCACCTGTGCAGCCACCCGCGCAGCAGTGGGGCCAAGCGGAACAGCCCGCGCAGCCGCAGTACGGCCAATATGCTCAACCGCAGTATCCCCAGTATGTGCAGCCTCAGTTCAGCCCGCCGCAGCAGCCCGCCCAACCCCAGTGGGGGCAGTATGCCCAGCCGCAGCAAGGCCGCCAGCCCTGGCCGAGCGAGCTTCCGGGCGGGCCCGGGCCGTTCGGGCACAACTATGCCGCCCCGCCCAAGCCCGGCGTGATTCCGCTTCGCCCCCTGGGCCTGGGCGAGATCCTGGACGGGGCGTTCCAGGCCGCCCGCCGCAACGGCAAGGCCATGTTTGGTTCGGCCCTGATCTTCCAGCTGGCCACCACGGCCGTGACGCTGCTGGTCATGTTCGTCGCCTTCGGCCAGTTCATGGGCCAGCTACTCAGCTTCGACTCCACTTTTGACGAAACCGACCCCGCCGCGGCTGCCGCCCTGGGCGGCGGAATCATCACGTATTCCGTCTCAATCCTGCTGACGGCATTCCTGTCGGTCATCATCCAGATGGTCCTGCAGGGAGCCCTCGTCATCCCCGTGCTGCGCGCCGTCCTGAACCGCAAGACCTCCTTTGGGGAAATGTGGCGCCTGGCCAAGCCGCGGGTTGGCAGCCTGATCGTCCTGGCCCTGCTTTACGCTGCGGCGATGGTCGTGGCGATAGTGGTTTATACGCTGATCGTCGTGGGCCTGGTCTTCGCCGTCTCCCCCGACAGCGAGACCGGCGTCCTGGGCATCATTGGCCTGGCCGTGCTCCTGAGCCTGCCATTTTTGGCCGCAGGCATCTGGCTCGGAACCAAGGTCCTGGTGGCCCCGGCGGCAGTCGTGGTTGAGAACATTGGCGCCGTGGCCGCCGTCAAGCGTTCCTGGCAGCTGACCAGCCGCAACTGGTGGCGCACCTTCGGCACCTCGCTGCTGGCGGCCATCATTGCCGGCGTGATTGGCAGCATCATCACCACGCCCGTCGCCTTCCTGGCCGGTTTGCTGACGCCCATGATGCTCGGCACCGAGGCCACACCCGAGCAGCTCGTCACCCAAATGATCATCATCCAGGCCATTTCCGGCGTCATCGGCGCCCTGGTGGGTGCCGTCACCCTCGCCTTCCAGACGGGCGTCATGGCCCTGATCTACGTGGACCTGCGCATGCGGCGCGACGGCTTTGACATCACCCTCCTGAAGGAGGCCGAGTCGGGCAAGGACGACGGCGGGATCCCCGGCTCCCTCGTCGCCGCCGCCTTTGTGCCGTCTCCCTATGCAACGGGCACAACCGGCACTGGCCCCTACGCCCCGGGACCGCCTCCCGGCAACTACGGGCAGTAGGTCCGGACACCCATGGCATTCCCCCTGTCCGCCGCTGCGCTGCGCCCGTCCGAGGTGCCAGTTGTCCCCGGGTCCGGCGAAGCCAGGCAGTGGGCGCAGGAGGAGCTGGCCAAGCAGCTGTACCAGGACGCCAAGCCGGGCTGGGCCGAGCAACTTGGCCAACTCCTCATGCAGGCGCTGGCGGAGCTGCTCCAGAAAGTTGGCGTCGCCCCTGGCCAGACCGGCCTGGTGATCGTGGGCGCCGTGGCAGTCCTGGCCATTATCGCGGTGGTGCTCATTGTCAGGCCCCGGCTGAACCGCAGGAAGGCGCAAGAATCGGCGGTGTTTGAGGGCGCCGCGGTGCTTTCCGCCAATGAACACCGTGCCCGGGCCAGGGCAGCCGCCGAGGCGGGCGATTTCCGCGCAGCTGCCACCGAGCAGTTCCGTGCCATGGTCCGATCCGCCGAGGAACGGGACATCAGCATGCCGGCGCCGGGACGCACCGCCGTCGAAGTCGCCACCGAGCTGGAACGTGCCTTCCCCGCCCATGCCGAGCCCTTGCACCGCAGCGCCGAACTGTTCAACGCCGCACGCTATGGGCAGCAGACACCCACGGCGGACATGTACCGGCAGATGGCCGACACCGACGCTGCCGTCGCGGCGGCAACACCCGTGTACGCCGACCAGGCCGGGGCGGTGCAGCCGTGAGCGCACAGGCAGCGCCGGCGCAGGAGGCCGCAACACCCGGACCCGCCGCCGGCACCGACGGGCTGTTCCGCGACACCGGCCCCGGCAACCGTGCGCGTGCCCGGGCCTGGTGGCGACGGAGCAGGTTTTGGGCCATCTGCGCCGCCGTGTTCATTGTGCTGTCGCTGATCGCCTTCTTTGCGGCAGGATCCGGCAACCGCAGCAGCGCCACACTGTCCATCACGAACCCCGCCCCCGCCGGCGCCCGGGCAGCGGCCGAGGTGCTGCGCAGCCAGGGCGTCAACGTCACGGCCATGGACTCGCTGGCCGGCACCACCGCAGCCCTTGCAGCCAACGGTTCCGGGAGCAGCACCGTGTTGTTCAACGATCCGGCGCAGCTGTTGTCAACGGAGCAGGTGGGCGAATTGGCCGCTGCGGTCCGTTCCGCCGGCGGCCGGCTCGTCGCCATTGCGCCGGGCCCGCTGGCCGCAGGGGCCCTGGACGCCGGCATCACCAGCGCCGGCTCTGCCTCTGAAACCCCGGCCGTGCAGGCCGGATGTGGCAACGCCGACGCCGCAGCGGCCCAAACCATTGACGGCGGCGTCTCTGCCATCGCCGGAATCGCACCCGTTCGGACCGCCCTGCAGCTCTACAAGGGCGCGCAGACGTGCTTCGTCCCGGACGGGGCGGGGACCGGAAACAGCGGCGGATACCTGGCCCTGGACACCACCGGCTCCGTTGCCGTGCTGGGCAGCCCGGGCATTGTCATCAACCAAAACCTGGCAAGCCGCGGCAACGCCGCCCTCACCTTCAGGCTCCTGGGCAGCACGCCCGAGCTGCTCTGGTACACGGCGTCGCTGAAGGATGTTCCCGTGGCGGAACAGCCACCCTCACTTGCCGACTTCACGCCGCAGTGGATCTTCCCTGCCACGGCCTGGCTGCTGCTCGTGGCCCTGCTGGGCATGCTCTGGAAGGGGCGCCGCAACGGGCCCCTCGTCACCGAGCCGCTGCCCGTGGTGGTGAAGGCCTCCGAGACCCTGGCCGGCCGGGCCCGGCTCTACCAGGACGCACGCGCCTCCGGGACCGCCGGGCGCACCCTGCAGCACGCCACGCTGACCCGGCTGGCACACAAGCTGCGGCTGGGGCACACGGCCGAGCCGGCCGCCGTGGTCGATGCCGTGGCAACCGCAACAGGGCGCAACCGCCAGCAGGTCAATTCCCTGCTGCTGGGCGACGCCCCCAAAACCGACAAAGACATGATGAGCCTGGCCGTTGAACTTGCGGCCCTAGAGGAAGAAGTGGCCCGCCGATGACTACACCCCACCCGGAGCAGCCCGCCGCACTGGACCTGCAGAAGCCGACGCCGGAGGCCTGGCAGCAGTCCGGGCAAGCCGCACCCGAGGCACCCCGGCAGGCTCCCCCGGCATCGCAGCCTGGCGCCAGCCACGCCGCCGCGGCGCTGCTGGCCGTGCGCGGTGAGGTGGCCAAGGCTGTGGTGGGCCAGGACGCAACCGTGACGGGATTGCTCATCGCCCTGCTCGCCGGCGGGCATGTGCTGCTTGAGGGCGTGCCCGGCGTGGCCAAGACCCTGCTGGTCCGGGCGTTGTCCACGGCGCTGAGCCTGGACACGAAGCGAGTGCAGTTCACCCCCGACCTCATGCCCGGCGATGTCACCGGTTCGCTGATCTACGACGCCAGCACCTCGGCATTCACGTTCCGCGAGGGTCCCGTGTTCACCAACATCCTGCTGGCCGATGAGATCAACCGGACGCCACCCAAGACCCAGGCTTCGCTGCTGGAGGCCATGGAGGAGCACCAGGTCTCGGTGGACGGAGTGTCGCGCCGGCTGCCGTCGCCGTTCATGGTGGCCGCAACCCAGAACCCCGTGGAATACGAGGGCACCTACCCACTGCCCGAGGCCCAGCTGGACCGCTTCCTGCTCAAGCTCACCATGGAGCTGCCCGCTCGGGATGAGGAAATTGAGGTGATCCGACGGCACAGCCTCGGCTTTGACCCGCAGGACCTGCACGCCGCCGGGGTGCGCCCCGTGGCCGGGGCCGCCGAGCTCGCTGCGGCCCGGGACGAGGTTGCCCAGGTGGGCGTGGCCGCGGAAATCCTGGCCTACGTTGTGGACCTGGTGCGGGCCACCCGCACGGCCCCGTCATTCCAGCTGGGCGTTTCCCCGCGCGGGGCCACGGCCATCCTGAAGTCGGCCCGCGCCTACGCCTGGCTGTGCGGGCGCAGCTTCGTCACGCCCGACGACGTCAAGGCCCTGGCCCTGCCCACGCTGCGGCACCGCGTGGCACTGCGCCCCGAGGCCGAGATGGACGGCGTGTCCGCCGACCACATCCTGCTCTCCATCCTGGCCACAGTGCCGGTCCCCCGCTGACCGGAAAGTAGCGCGAACATGGCAATATCGGGCCGCTTCCTTGCCCTGGCACTCGCGGCACTCGTGCCCATCGTCGTGCTGCCTGGCGTGGCCACGTGGCTGGCGGCGCTGGGTGTGCTGGCCGCCGTGCTGGTCCTTGATCTCAGCCTCGCAGCATCCCCCCGCCGTGTGGCGCTCCAGCGCACCCTGCCCGCCGGCGTCCGCCTGGGCGAGCGGGCATCCGCCGTGCTGCGGCTGTCCAACGAGTCACCGCGCCTGCTCCGCGCACAGGTCAAGGACGGCTGGCAACCCTCTGCAGGGGCCTCCAACGCGCTCCAGCAGGTCCGCATCCGGCCCGGTGAGCGGACAGCACTGCACATTGCGCTGCTGCCCTCCCGCCGCGGGGACCTGCTGACCCACCACGTCACCGTCAGGTCCTTTGGCCCGCTGGGCATGGCCGCAAGGCAGCGGACCATCGCGGCGCCGGGCACGCTGCGGGTGCTCCCGCCGTTCCACTCCAAACGACACCTGCCCTCCAAGCTCCGCAAGCTGCGCGAGCTGGACGGCCGGGCGGCCGTGCAGATCCGGGGGGCGGGCACGGAGTTTGATTCCCTCCGCGACTACGTCCGCGGCGACGATGTCCGCTCCATCGACTGGCGTGCCACCGCCCGGCGCCGGGACGTTGTGGTGCGCACCTGGCACCCGGAACGGGACCGGCGCGTGGTGGTCGTGCTGGACACCTCCCGCACCTCGGCGACCAGGATCCAGGACGAGACGGCCCTGGACACTGGAATTGAGGCCTCCTTGCTGCTGGCCGTGCTGGCGGAGCGCGGCGGCGACCGGGTCAGCCTGCTGGCCTACGACCGCCGTGTCCGGGCCAAGGTTTCCTCCACGGGCAAGGGAAACATGCTCAATGCCATGGTGCAGTCGCTGGCGCCCCTGGAACCGGAGCTGATTGAGCTCAACGCACCGGCCATCGCCGGACAGGTCCGCGACATCACGGCCCACCGGGCGCTCGTTGTCCTCGTGACGTCCCTGGATGCCGGCGCTGCCGAGGAGGGCCTGATCCCCATGGCGGTGCAGCTGGCCCACAAGCATGTGGTGGTGGTCGCTGCCGTCCGCGACCCTGCCGTGGACGAGGCCCGCATGGACCGTTCCAGCACCACCTCCGCCTACCGCGCCGCCGCCGCCGAACACGCCCTGAACCGCAGGGCCGCCATCACGGCCGTGCTAAAGCAGTCGGGGGTGGAGGTGGTTGATGCGCCGCCGCAGGAGCTTCCCCCGCAGCTGGCAGACATGTACATCCGGCTCAAGGCCGCCGGCCGCCTCTGACCGGCCGGGCCGCGAGGGAATGGGCTAGTTGTTTTGGATGCCGCCCAGGGCGTCGGCCACCTCGAGGGTGCGGCCCAGCACCGCACGGGCCTGTTGCGGCGAAAGCTGCGCCAGGCTTGATTCGGGCGTGATGCGCAGCTGCTGCAGCCGCGACTCCTCCAGGCCGAGTCCGCGCCACGGGCGCATGATCCGCTCCACCAGGACGGAGTACTGCGGCAGGACGCCGCCGGCACCGGCAGGAACGGTCCCTGCCCACACACCGAGGCCGGATTCAATGGCGCCGGCCAGCTGCTCCCAGTGGCCCGTGTCCAGGTTTTGCAGGGGCAGCGCAACGGCGTCGGCCCCGCTGTCGATGGCCGTGTCCAGCGCCATGCGCCACGCGGCGGCTTCCGCGGCGGCCGGTTCCGTTTCCCCGGGGCGGGCCGCTGACCCTTGGCCGGCATCGCCGGGGGCAAGGTTGAGGGCAATCGTGGCGAAGCCTGCGGCCCGCGCCGCATCCACCAAGGTGCTCCAAGTGTGGCGCAGTTCCGCTGCGGGGATGGAACGCAGGGTCCGGTAGCCGGAGGCGGTGGGGATGGTGCCGGCCGCGGCCGCTGCTATGAACGGCTCATCGATCTGCAGGGTCAGTGCGGCCCCGGGCACGGCCGCCGCCACTTTGGCGGCGTGGAGCGCCAGCCCGGCTGCCAGGGAGTCCGCAATGTCGCGCCGGGCTCCGTGGTCGCGCAGCGCGCGTTCCCCGTAGTGGAGGTGGATGGACGCCGCAAGGGACAGCGGCCCCATGGCGTGGACCTTGAACTGTGCGGGGACCTCGCCCGCTGCACCCACCACGTCGGCCAGCACGTTGATGTCCGTGGACAGGGCCGAGACGGCCCGGCGCTGGTCAAGTCCCGGCCGGTCGGCAAAGCGCCAGCCGTAGGGCTGGATGTCGACGGGAAGCTCCACGAGCATCGCGGCGGTGCGGCCCACGGCGTCGGAACCTGTGCCACGGCCCGGCAGGGCAGCCAGTTCCGGCAGGTGCGGGGCAGGGAAAACGCCCAGGGCGACCTTGGCCGCCTCGACGGGGTCGGTGCCGGGCCACTGGCCCAGGGCCGTGGCTGTCGCGTGGCCGGGAAAAGCGTTGGGTGAGTGGCTCACGTGGCCTGCGTGCCGGCGTCGTCCCCGGCTGTGGCGTGCGCCGCGGCATGGGGATCGGCAACGAAGCCCTGGCCATCCAGGCTCACCACGGGCACCACACCGGTGGCGGCCACGGCGGAGTGGCTGTCGGAGATGGCCTGGTGGTGGTGGATGACCTCGCTGATGATGAAGTTCAGGAACTTCTCCGCGAACGCCGGGTCCAGGTTGGCCGATTCGGCCAGGGCGCGCAGGCGCTGGATCTGGGCCTTCTCGCGGTTGGGGTCGGCCGCCGGCAGCTGGTGCGTGGCCTTCAGGATGCCCACACGCTGGGTGGCCTTGAAGCGTTCGGCCAGCAGGTACACCAAGGTGGCGTCAAAGTTGTCAATGCTGGAGCGGATCGAGAGCAGCTCCGCCATGACGGCCGGGTCCACGGCGCCCGTGAGGGAGCTGGCGGAGGGGTCAAAGTCGTCGACGGACAGATGCTGCGGGTGGCTCGGTTCGGTCATAGGGACAGTTTAGGCGGTGCACCGGGCGGACAAAATTCATGTCCACGCGGGCACCGCCCACTGTCAGCCGCCTGCAGGGTTGCAGAGTCCTACTTGGCCGCGATCAGCGCCTGGTGGATGGCCCGGCGCTCGGCCTGCTCGGCCGGGTTGGGCACCGGCAGCGAGGCAATCAGTCGCTTGGTGTAGTCATGCTGTGGATTGCCCATGACCTGGTTGCCAATCCCCTGTTCCACCAGCCGGCCCTTGTAAAGAACACCGACCCATTCGGCAAGGATGTCGACCACGGCCAGGTCGTGGCTGATGAACAGGGCCGCGAAGCCCAGCTCTGCCTGGATCTCCAGGAACAGCTCCAGCACCTTTGCCTGCACCGACACGTCAAGGGCCGATGTGGGCTCGTCGGCGATGAGCAGCTTGGGTTGCAGGGCCAGCGCCCGGGCCAGCGAGGCACGCTGGCGCTGACCGCCGGAGAGTTCGTGCGGGAAGCGGCGGGCATAGCCGCGCGGCAGTTGCACCGACTCGAGCAGTTCCTCCACCTTTTTGGTGATGGCGGGGCCGCCCAGGCTGGTGTGGATGGCCAGCGGCTCGGCAACACATTCACCAATGGTCAGGTGCGGGTTGAAGGATGCCGCGGGGTCCTGGAACACGAAGCCGATGTCCTTGCGCAGCGGCCGGAAGGTGCGCTCCCGGTAGTCGCGCATCTCGTACCCCAGCACGTTCAGCGAGCCGCCCGTGGTGCGGTTCAGCCCGGCAATGGCCCGGCCAATGGTGGTCTTGCCGGAACCGGACTCCCCCACCAGGCCGAACACCTCCCCGGCGCTGATGGTGAAGGACACCTTGTCCACTGCCCTGAACGCCGGGCTGCCAAGGCGTCCCGGGTATTCAATTTCCAAGTCCGTGGCCCGGACCAGCACCTCCTTGTCCTGGAAGGCACGCTCCGTGAAGCCCTCCGAAGCGGAATTGCGGCCCAGGTGCGGGACGGCGGCCAGCAGCTTTTGCGTGTACTCCTCCCTCGGGTTGGCAAAGAGCGCCTCGGAACCGGCCTCTTCCACCACGTCGCCCTGGTACATGACCACCACGCGGTCGGCCAGGTCGGCCACCACCCCCATGTTGTGGGTGATCAGAACAATGGAGGTCCCGTAGCGGTCACGCAGGTCACGCAGCAGCTCCAGGATCTCGGCCTGGACCGTGACGTCCAGGGCCGTGGTGGGCTCGTCCGCGACGATCAGGCCCGGGTTCAGGGCCAGGGCGGCGGCAATGACCACGCGCTGCTTCTGGCCGCCGGAGAACTGGTGCGGATAGTAGTCCACCCGCTTTTCCGGGTCGGGGATGCCCACCTTGCCCAATGCCTCGATGGCCAGCTTGCGGGCTTCCTTCTTCCCCACACGCTTTCCCTCGGGCCGGTGGGCCCGAAGCCCTTCGGCAATCTGCCAGCCCACCGTGTAGACGGGGTTCAGGGCCGTTGACGGTTCCTGGAACACCATGGCCACGTCCCGGCCGCGGATGGCCCGCAGCTGGGCGGGGCTGACGGTGATGACATTGTTGCCGGAGATGACAACGGCGCCGCTGCTCTGGGCCGTCTCCGGCAGCAGGCCAAGGATGGCCTTGGCCGTGACGGTCTTGCCGGAGCCGGACTCGCCCACAATGGCCACAATCTCCCCGGGCGCAACGCTCAGGGACACATCCTTGACGGCAAACACGTCCCCCGCGTCGGTGGCAAAGGTGACCTTCAAGTCCGCGATGTCCAGCACCGGGCGCACTCCGTCCGCTGTGGCACCTGGCTTTTCACTGTGCCGGCTCATGCGTCCACCAACTCCTGCTTCTTCTTTCCGGCCCGCCTGCGTCCTCGCAGCCGGGGGTCGTTCAGGTCATTCATGGACTCGCCCAGCAGGGTAAGCCCCAGCACCGTCAACACAATGGCAGCGCCGGGGAAAACCCCTGTCCACCAGATCCCGGCGGTTGCATCGGACTGCGCCCGGTTGAGGTCGTAACCCCATTCGGCCGCGTAGGTGGGTTCGATGCCGAAGCCCAGGAAGCCCAGCGCCGCCAGTGTCAGGATCGCCTCGGAGGCGTTGAGCGTGAAGATCAGCGGCAGCGTCCTGGTGGCGTTCTTGTAAATGTGGCGGGCCATGATGCGCACGCTCGAGGCGCCCACCACGATGGCGGATTCCACGAACGGTTCAGCCTTCAGCCGGATGGTCTCGGCCCGGATCACCCGGAAGTACTGCGGGATGAACACGACAGTGATGGAAATGGCCGCCGAGAAAATGCCGCCCCACAGGCTTGAGCTGCCGCGACTGATGGTGATGGACATGACGATTGCCAGCAGCAGCGTTGGAAAGGCGTAGATGGCGTCGCTGACCACCACCAGGACCCGGTCCACCCAGCCGCCAAAGTACCCCGACACCAGGCCGAGGATGACGCCGGCGAAGATGGACAGCGCCACGGCAATCACCACCACCAGGAATGCCGTCTGGGCTCCCCAAATGGTGCGGGAAAAGACGTCGTAGCCTCCCGCCGTCGTGCCCCAAATATGGGCGGACGACGGCGGCGACTGGGTTTCGCTGAACCCCTGGCTGAAGCCGTAGGGGGCTATGAGCGGCGCGAAGGCAGCGGTCAGCAGGAAGGCAGCGGTGATGGCGATGCCCGCCACGAGCATGCCGCGCTGCAGCCCCACGCTCTTGCGCAGGTGCGCCACGACGGGCAGGCGGCTGAAGAAGGATTCATTTGCCTGGGCCATGTCAGTACCTCACCCTCGGGTCGATGAGCGCCGCAATGACGTCCACAATGAAGTTGCTGATGGCCACGATCACGGCCAGCAGGACCACGATGCCCTGAACGGCCACAAAGTCGCGGGCGGTCAGGTAGGAGGCCAGCTGGAAACCAAGGCCCTTCCATTCAAACGTTGTTTCGGTCAGCACGGCGCCGCCCAGGAGCAGGGCAATCTGCAGGCCCATGACAGTGATGATGGGGATCAGGGCCGGCTTGTAGGCGTGCTTGGTGACCAGCCGGAATTCACTGACGCCGCGGGAACGGCCGGCTTCCACATAGTCCTTGCCGAGCGTGCCGATGACGTTGGTGCGGACCAGGCGCAGGAAGATGCCAGCCGTCAACAGGCCCAGGGCAACGGCCGGCAGCACCGAATGCTGGACCACGTCCCAATAGGCCGCCATGTTTCCGCTGCGCAGTGCGTCGAGCCAGTAGATTCCGGTGGGCGAGGCAAGCTGCGTCATGGCGATCTCGGTGGACGTTCCGGACCGCCCAGCCACCGGCAACCAGCCAAGCCAGACGGCAAAGACCAGCTTCAGCAGCAGTCCGGCGAAGAAGACAGGCGTGGCGTAGAACAGGATCGCTGACACGCGCAGCACGGCATCCTGCCATTTGTCGCGCTTGTAGCCTGCCAGCATCCCCAGCGGAATGCCCACGGCCAGGGCCACGATGAGGGAGTTGACGGCCAGTTCAAGCGTTGCGGCCCCGTAGGTGGCCAGCATGTCCGTCACCAGCAGGTTGTCGGAAATGGTCCGGCCAAAGTTGCCGGTCAGGAGTTGGCCCAAGTATTCAAAGTATTGAACCATGACGGGCCTGTCGTAGCCCGCCTCGTGGATGCGCTGGGCCAGCTGTTCAGGTGGCAGCCGCCCGCCCAGGGCCGCCGTGATGGGATCGCCGGTGATCCGCATCAGGAAAAACACCATCGTGACGAGTATGAGGATGGTGGGGAAAATCAGCAGAAACCTTATCAAGAGGTATTTGCCCAAGCTCCCCCCGGACTTGTTCCTACGTTTGGGTGCCTGCGCGGCGGGTTCCTCCACCGGCAGGTCAATCATTGCGGTCATGTGCGCCTGATTCCTGTGTTGCTGAGCTGTTGGATGCAGTTGTCTTGCGCCGCTGGCATCCGGGGCCGCGCAAAAGGCGGGGCATTCCTTGCAGAAAGCCCCGCCCGTTGCAGTGTGGCCGGATGCACTGCGGCCACCGAGGCGTCCCTACTTGGACAGGACGCCCAGGCGGAACTTGAACGATGCATCCAGGGTTGTCTTGACACCGCTGACGTTCTTGCCGGAAACGGCCACCTGGGCACCCTGGAGCAGCGGCAGCGTGGAAATGTCCTTCGCCACTGCGGTCTGGATGTCCTCGATGAGCTTGGTCCGCGCGGCGGGATCGGTCGTGGAGCGCTGCTCCTCGATCTTGGCCTGGACGTCCTTGTTGTCGTAGTGGTTCTTCAGGAAGTTGTTGGAGCTGAAGAACGGTGACAGGTAGTTGTCGGCGTCGGAGTAGTCGGGGAACCAGCCCAGCTGGTACAGCGGGTAGGTGTCCTTGACGCGTTCCTTCTGGTAGGTCACCCACTCGGTTGACTGGAGGTTGACCTTGAACAGTCCACCGGCTTCCAGCTGCGACTTGACCAGGGCGTACTCGTCGGCCGATGACGGGCCGTAGTGGTCGGGGTTGTACTGCAGGTCAAGGGTCACGGGGGTCGTGACGCCGGCGTCTGCCAGGGTCTTCTTGGCCTTGTCCGCATCCGGACCGCCGCTGCCGTTGCCGTAGGCCTCCTTCATGGGCTCGATGGCGCCGGTGAATCCCTGCGGAACCCACGAGTAAGCCGGCAGGTAGGTTCCCTTGTACACCTGGGAGGCAATGGCTTCCCGATCCACCAGGTCTGCAGCAGCCTGGCGAACGGCCAGCGACTTGGCGGCATCGGGTGTGGCGGAGGTGGCCCCGAACGGCATGGTGTTGAAGTTGAAGACAATGTAGCGCAGCTCGCCACCGGGTCCGATGTCCACCTGGACCTTGTCATCCTTCTTCAGGCTTTCGATGTCGGTGGCGGTCATGCTGCGCCACGCCACGTCGATGTTGCCCTGCTGCACGTCGAGCTTGAGGTTGTTGGAGTTCGCGTAGTACTTCACGGTTGCGGCGTCGGACTTTGCCGCCCCGAGCATGCCCTTGTAGTCGGGGTTCTTCTTGAAGGAAATGAGCTCGTTCTTCTTGTACGAATCAATCGTGAACTGGCCGGCGAATGACTTGCCGGCAATGATGGCATCGTCTTCGGTGGCCTTGTCGGGGCTGAATACCGTGTCATCGACGATGGGGCCCACCGGGCTTGTCAGCACCTGGGCAAAGGTCTGGTCGTTGGGCGTCTTGAGCTTGAACACCACTGTGGTGGCATCGGGGGCGGTGACGCTGTCCAGGTTGCCCAGCAGGGTGGCGGGACCGTTGGCGTCGTTGATCTTGACCTGCCGGTCAAAGGTGAACTTCACATCCTTCGAGTCCAGGTCCGTGCCGTTGGCCCACTTGAGCCCGGCCTTGAGCTTGACGGTGTACTCCGTGGGTGAAGTGAACTCCGCGGACTCGGCAATGTCGGGCTTCGGGTCGGCGCTGCCGGGCGCCGAGTTCAGCAGGAACGGGTAGATCTGGTTCATGACCATGAACGAGCCGTTGTCGTAGGAGAATGCGGGGTCAAGGAATGTGACCTTGTCCGTGGTGCCAACCACGACGGGTCCCCCCGTGGTTCCACCTGTCGCCGTGCCGCCGCCTGTTGGTCCCGTGCAGGCCGTCAAGGCCAGGACCGACACACCTGCAACGGCGAGCACCGCATTGAATCCAAACTTCTTCTTAGCCATCAGCAATCTTTCTCTTGTGGATTCCATGGAACAGGCCACACATCATTGTGTGACCTGCACCACTTGCCTGATGGTTAAGTCTTACCAGACTTGCCGCCCCCTCCCGGCACGCCCGGTGATTTTGCAACCGGATGGTTATGCAAGCGAATTGGCATGCGGGCCCGCCCTGAAGTACGGGCTGCGGCCAAACCAGCCGGCCAGCTTCGCATAGGGATCCGCGGCAATGGGGACCCTGACCTCCGGGCCAATGCCCTTTTCAACGCTTCGATGCTCCGGCTTGAGCGTCCGCTGCGCCCAGGCCAGGGACTGTTCAGCCAGCACCGGGTCAAGATTCACGGGCACGCCGGTTGCCCTGGCGAGGTCCCAGGAATGGACCGTGAACTCGGTGATCTGCAGGCCTATGCGGCTGCGCAGGGGCGCCTCTCCCCCTCCGGGCAGCGCCACCTGGGTGCTCAGGTCAGCCGTGGCCCAGGCCCTCATCAACAGTGCGGCGCCGTCGCTGAACCGTGTGGACCAGTCGGCACCCACGGTGGCCTCGGAGGCCAGGGGGTCAACGTTGTGGCCGCGCGCCATGATGCTGTAGTTGTGCAGGTCCTGGACCACAAGGTGGTGCAGGAGATCCTGGACGGTCCACTCAGCGCAGGGCGTGGGCCAGTCGGCCTGGTTGGCCGAGATTGCGCCAATGATTTCAGCGCACTGGTTCAGTGCACCGCCCAGATACTGCAGCGGGTTGGGAATTGTGTGCGGGGGCATTGTGTAAACCTTCCGTGATCCAAGTCACCTGTAATGGAAGTTTACGCCAGTGGCACAAGCCGCGGCTGGATGTGTCATTGCCCTGCCCCATCCCCGGACGCGGCATCAGCAAGAACAGCAAAAAGGACAACCCCGCACCACGGGGTGATGCGGGGTTGTCGAAAAGCCGACGTCAAGTGATGCCGCGTTGGGACGTGGGCTAGGACAGTTCGGGGCGGGCCAGGGAGCGTGCGGTGTCAATCGTGGCCTGGCCCAGCACGCGGGAGCCCTGGTACAGCACAATGGTCTGGCCTGGGGCCACGCCGCGCAGCGGCTCAACCAGGGTGACGTGCAGCTGCTGGCGGGTGCCGGCGTCGTCCGTTTCCTCGGTGACAAAGGCACGGGCCGGAACGGGGTCGCCGTGGGCGCGGACCTGGGCGTAGCAATCGAACTCCTCGCCGGTGGCCACTTCTGCGATGGGCAGCCCGGCCCAGGAGACCTTGATGCCCTGGATGGAGTCAATGGCCAGCAGCGCGTGCGGGCCCACGACGACCTTGTTTTCCTTGGGCCGGATCTCCAGCACAAAGCGGGGCTTGCCGTCGGCGGCGGGGGTGCCGAGCTTCAGGCCGCGGCGCTGGCCCACGGTGAACTGGTTGGCGCCCGTGTGGCCACCCACCTTGTTGCCGGTTTCATCGACGATGTCGCCGTCGGTCATCTCAATCTTCTCGGCCAGCCAGCCGGCGGTGTCGCCGTCGGAGATGAAGCAGATGTCGTGGGAGTCCGGCTTCTTGGCCACGGAGAGGCCGCGGGCCTCGGCTTCGGCGCGGACCTCGGCCTTGGACGGGGTGTCGGCCAGCGGGAACATGGAGTGCTTGAGCTGTTCGTGGGTCAGCACGCCCAGCACGTAGCTCTGGTCCTTGGCCCAGTCCGCGGCACGGTGCAGCTCCGGGTTGCCGTCGGCGTCGGTGATGACCTTGGCGTAGTGGCCCGTGCAGACGGCGTCAAAGCCCAGGGCGATGGCCTTTTCCAGCAGTGCGGCGAACTTGATGCGCTCGTTGCAGCGCATGCACGGGTTGGGCGTGCGGCCGGCGGCGTATTCGTCGATGAAGTCCTGGACCACGTCCTCCTTGAACCGTTCGGAGAAGTCCCAGACGTAGTACGGAATGCCGAGCTTGTCGCAGGCACGCCACGCGTCGTTGGAGTCCTCCACGGTGCAGCAGCCGCGGCTGCCGGTGCGCAGGGTTCCGGGCATGCGGGAGAGCGCCAGGTGGACGCCGACGACGTCGTGCCCGGCATCCACCGCGCGTGCTGCTGCGACGGCGGAGTCAACCCCGCCACTCATGGCGGCCAATACTCGCATTACTTGCCTTTCAATTCATGGTCAATTCTTGCGTGCCCGGTGCCTGTCGAGATCTCGACAAGCTCGATCACCGGAGGGTGCCCGATCACCGGAAGGTGCCCGATCACCGGAGGTTGCCCGATCACCGGAAGGTGCTTGCAGTTTCAATGCTGGAAACATGGGCGGCCATGCCTGCTGTTTTTGCGCGTGCGTGGGCATCGGGCAGGGCGGCCGCAAAGGCATCAACGTCTTCCGGGGTGGATGTATGCCCCAGGCTGAAGCGTTGTGCGCCACGTGCCGTGTCCTCGTCCAGGCCCATGGCGAGCAGCACGTGGGAGGGGCGGGGCACCCCTGCGGTGCAGGCGGAACCCGTGGAGGACTCGATGCCGGCCATGTCCAGCAGGAACAGCAGGGAGTCGCCTTCGCAGCCGGGGAAGGTGAAGTGTGCGTTGCCGGGGAGCCTGCCGGCCGGGTTCACGGCCGGGTCGGCGCCGCGCAGCACGGCTTCGGGGACCAGCCGGCGGACTGCGGCAATGACGTCGTCGCGGAGCCCGGCAATCCGGGCACTCTCCGCGGCCAGGTTTCCGGTGACGTCCGCGGCGGCCGCGGCGAAGGCGGCGATCCCTGCGGTGTCGAGCGTGCCGGAACGCACGGTGCGCTCCTGGCCGCCACCGTGCTGCACGGGCGTGAGCTTGACGGCACGGCCCAGCAGCAGCGCGCCAACCCCCACGGGGCCACCGATCTTGTGGCCGCTGATGGACATGGCGGCCAGCCCGGATTCGCGGAAGTCCACGGGGATGGAGCCGAAGGCCTGGACGGCGTCGGAGTGCACGGGAATGCCGTGCCTGCCTGCGAGCGCCACGACCTCGGCGATGGGCTGGATGGTGCCGACCTCATTGTTGGCCCACATGCAGCTGAGCAGCGCAACCGAGTCCGCGCCGCCGTCGGCCAGTTCCTTTTCCAGTGCGGCCAGGTCAAGGGTTCCGTCCGCGTGAACGGGCAGCCAGACCGCTTCGGCGCCTTCGTGCTTTTCCAGCCATTCGACGGTGTCCTGCACGGCGGCGTGCTCCACGCTGGAGACCAGGATGCGGGTGCGTGCGGGTTCGGCGTCGCGGCGGGACCAGAACAGTCCCTTGACGGCGAGGTTGTCCGCCTCGGTGCCGCCGGAGGTGAAAATGACCTCGGTGGGGTGGGCGCCGGCAGCTGCGGCAATGGTTTCGCGGGCCGCCTCCACCGTGGCGCGGGCGCGGCGGCCCGATCCGTGGAGGGACGACGGATTGCCGCTACGGGTGATAACGGAGGTGAGTGCGGCGAGGGCCGGGGCCGAAATAGGCGTGGTCGCCGCGTGATCTAGATACACGGGCACCGCTCAATTCTACGGCACGGGCGTGGGTCACCGCGGCGGACTGTTGACAACATCACCCTGTGAGCTGAGGTCCGTGGTCGGGGTCACCTGAAGCGCCTCCAACACCTCTGAGTGCACGACGGCGTCGACCAGTTCCGCCGTTCCGCCCACCAGGGTGGAATCAAAGTCAATCTCCGTGGCCAGGCACCAGCTGCGGTCCGCCGGCCAGGCCAGGTTGGCCGTGGGTGAGCTGAAGCCCAGGCCGTCGTCGAACCAGGGCGGGTGGGCCAGTTCGCCCAGGCTCCCCCGGAAGACCCAGTATTTGCGCAAGCCGTTGGCCACAGTGAGCGCCTGGCCGGGGCCACTCGGGATGCTGCCTGTGCCGGGCTCGAAGCCGCCCCAGCCCACCCACGCGGCCTGGAAGATGTCCTGGCCCTTGGCAGTGTGGCCGCCGAGGAGGGCCGCGAGCGCCAGCAACTGTGCCTCATCGAGTTCTCCCATATTGGGCCGCATGTACTCCGCGCCGCCGGCCCCGTCGAGGACGGCGTTTTGGTAGAGCTCGGTTTGCGCCAGCCGGTGGAACTGCGCCGCGGCGTGCAGCCGGGTCCCCTTGGCCCGGGCCACATCGGCCCAGCGGCGTTCCGGCCCTTGGCCGACGTCCATCCGGTGGAAGATGCGCGCGTAGGCCTGGAAATGGTCTGGAATCGTGGCGGCCACCGTGCCGAACGATTCATCCCACAGCTCCCTGGTGAGGCGTCGCCCCAGGGCATCGGCGATCCATTGGCCCTCTGCTGCGCTGGCGTCTTCCATGCCCGGAGCCTACCGCGGCCGCATCGGCAGGCACGCTGACCTTTTGGCCAATCCCTCCGCGGCGCGTTTGTCAATCCTTGTCAAGGCTACGGAACCGGTGGCAGGATCAGCGTGTCCCACATCACCCTCACTCGATCCATGGGAGATCCATTACATGAAATCTGCATTCCTCTCGCGGTCAACCGCGGCCGCGTTTTGCGCCGTCGCCGTTGCCGCAACCACCATGCTGGGCAGCAGCGCCTCGGCAGCACCGAACAATTCACCCTCGACCCCTGTTGAATTTCCGGCAGCGGACGGCCAGCTCATGAGCTACGTGGTCAACGCCAAGTCGAGCAACGGCAGCAAGACCCAGGATGTCCTGAAGGCCATCACGGCGGCCGGCGGCGTTGCCGTCCAACAATGGCCGGAAATCGGCGTGGTCATTGCCCAGTCCCAAAGTGCCGGCTTCCGCACCAACGTCCTCAAGCAGGGCAAGTCCTCCGTGGAATCCGTGGGCGCAACGCGCACAGCCACGGTGGCAGAGGGCACGCCGGAGGGCATTGCCACGCCATGGCAGCAGTCACCGCAAAGGCAGGCAAAGAAGCTGGCCAACGCCGATCTGCTCTACGGCGACGCCACCTTCGACGGAACGGCACTGGACCCCCGCGAGGCCGAAAAGTGGGATCAGGTGCAGATCAAGGCCGACCAGGCACACCAGCTCACTGACGGTTCACGCGACGTCCTGGTGGGTGTCCTGGACAGCGGGATCGACCCCACGCACCCTGACCTCGTGGCCAACATCGATGTGGCCAACTCGGTCAACTGCGCCAACGCGGGTCGCCCCGACTCCTCCCCGGGCGGCTGGTTCCCCACAACGTCTTCGCACGGCACACACGTGGCCGGCATCATCGGTGCCGCACGCAACGGCGTGGGCATTGTGGGCGTGGCCCCCAATGTGCGCATGGCCTCCGTCAAGGTGGTCAATGACGACGGCTACATCTACCCCGAATACGCCATTTGCGGTTTCATGTGGGCCGGCATGAAGGGCATGGACATCACCAACAACAGCTACTTCATTGACCCCGTGGAGTTCTGGTGTGACGACCAGCCCGACCAGGCCGCCGTGCGCACCGCTGTGGAACGGGCCGTGAAGTGGTCCACGGACAAGGGTGTGGTGCATGCGGCAGCCGCGGGCAACGCCTCCTACGACCTGGCCAACAAGACCACCGACAGCGACAGCCCCAACGACGGCACCACGATTGAGCGTCAGATCGGCAACCAGTGCAAGGACATTCCCACCGAGCTGGACGGCGTGGTGACGGTGTCCTCCACCGACCAGGCCGGCAAGCTGTCCTCGTTCTCCAACCGCGGCCTGAACGTGATTGATGTGGCCGCCCCCGGCTCCCGCATCCTCTCCACCCTGCCGAACAACAAGTACGGTCTGCTCAGCGGCACTTCCATGGCATCCCCGCAGGTTGCCGGCGTCCTGGCACTGATGAAGTCCGAACACCCCGGCTGGAAGCCGAAGCAGCTGGTTTCCGAGCTGCGCAAGCAGGCCGAGGACCACCTCTGCATGCCGTCGGCAACCCCAACCGGCTCCGCATGCGTGGGCAAACTGCGCGACAACAGCTACTACGGTGAGGGCATCGTCGACGCCCTGGCCGCCGTCATGTAACAACAGCAGGAAAGCACAAAGCCGTTGGCCACCCGCGGGCGGCCAACGGCTTTGTGCTGGGCGGCGGCAGCCCGCCGTCGTGCTACTGGGAGCCGGTTTCCGTTGCAGGCACCAACCGTGCGCAGCAGTGCGAAATTTCGGCGTCGGGGGCAAGGGCAAGCCCGCTTTCGGCACACCCCTCCAGTGCCCCTGTGAGCAGCGAGCCGTTCAGCGCGCAAATGACGCCCGTGTGGTCCCGGGACAGGCGGTGGAAGGGGCAGTTGGCCATGATGGTGCCGCCCCCGCCGTCGGGTTCGGGGCTGTACCCCGTGTTGGCTAGCAGCTGGTGGATGTCCCCGGCCTCGCTGCCCATCCGCCGTCCCTCTTCAGAGGCGACCTGCGCAAGCGATTGCTCAATGCCGTCCCCCGTGTCAATGGAACGCTGGACCCCTGCGGCCAGCAGGCTTGCGGCGAGGTCGTAGTGCCGTGGCGGCACGGAGGCGCTGACCTCGCTGCGGGCCACGGTGTACAGCTTGGTGGGCCGCCCCGAGCCGGGTCCTGTCCGGTTGCCGATCTTGCGGAATTCCACCAGCAGGAGCCGTTCCTGAACCAGCCGGTCCAGGTGGGCCCGGATGGTGCTCTTGGGCAGGGCCAGGGCCTCGGCGCAGTCGTCGCGGCTGAGGGCCCCTGCTGCATCACGCACCAGCTCGAAGAGCTTCCGGCGGACCGGATCGCCCAGCGACGCCACGGCACGCAGGCGCTGGGATTCATCCAGCGTGGGGTCCAGCACTGATTCCGGGCCGGCCCCGTGGAGGCGTTGCCCGTCGCCCGAAGGCCGGGAGGTGCCGTTGCGCACCGGTTCAGTCGTGGCCATTGGCCTTGTGCTCTCTAGTACTTGCACTGCCCGCCGCGGGCAGTTTGCGGATTGCTTCATGCTACTTGACGCCTTGAGCGTGCGCTTCTAAAGTCAATAATACAAGCTTTAGAAAGGGTTGAACATGAGCCATGCCAACGCACCCCTGCCGGACCTGCTCGGCTTCGACCTCCCCGAACCGCTGGAACCCGGGTCCGTGGGACCCGCTCCCGACGGCTCCACCCCCGCCATTGACCTGCCCCGGGCCCAGGCCGCCATCGCCGAATTCCTGCGGGCGTTGGGGCGCGACGAAACGGATCCCCACCTGCTGGACACCCCGCGACGGGTCGCGGCGGCCTATGCCGAAATGCTGACCCCGCGTGAGACGTCGTGGACCACCTTCCCCAACGACGACGGCTACCAGGGCCTGGTGCTGGTCAAGGACATCCCCTTCCACTCGCTGTGCCAGCACCACCTCCTGCCGTTCCGCGGCGTTGCCCATGTGGGGTACCTGCCCGGAACGCGCCTGTTTGGGCTCTCCAAGCTGGCCCGCGGCGTGGAACGCTTTGCCCGCGACCTCCAGGTGCAGGAACGCCTCACGCAGCAGGTCGCCGACTGGCTCGAGGGAACACTTGCACCGCGCGGGGTGGGCGTTGTCATGGAGGCCGAGCACATGTGCATGTCCCTGCGCGGTGTGCACACGGCCGGCACCATGACTCGAACCTCTGTCTTCACCGGGCTGCTGTCCGGGGATGGGCCCCTGCGCGGGCAGTTCCCCCTCTGACAGCGGCAGCGCAGGGGCGCATGATTAACCAAGGAAGCCACAGCTTGTCCCACGGAAAAGAGTTTGGACCATGAGCCACTCACCCAGCACAGCAGCAAACGGCACGGACCCGGGCATGGTGATCATTGGCGGCGGGCTGGCCGCAGCCACGGCCGCCGAGACCCTGCGCCGCGAAGGCTGGCAGGGGCCGGTGACGGTGGTGGCCGGCGAGGATGAAACCCCGTACCAGCGCCCTCCCCTGTCCAAGGGGTTCCTGGCCGGCAAGGAGGGGGTCGATGCGCTGCTCCCGCTGCCGGAAAGCTGGTACCCGGAGCATCAGGTGTCCGTGCTGCGGGGCGTGCGCGCCGCGGCCCTGGACACCGCAGCCCACACCGTGTCCCTGGACAACGGCGAAACGCTTCCGTATGCCAAATTGCTCCTCGCAACAGGTGCCGCACCGCGCCGGATCCCCTTTCCCGGTGTCGACCTGGCCGGCGTGCACACCTTCCGGACCAAGGCCGACGCCGTTGCGCTGCGCGAGCAGCTGTCCGGCGGAGGCAAAAACGTGGTCATGGTGGGCTCGGGCTGGATCGGCATGGAGATTGCAGCCACGGCCACCGAGCTGGGCAACCAGGTGGCGCTGCTGGGGCTCGAGGAGGTCCCGCTCTCGGTGGCCATCGGCGCGGAGCTCGGCACCGTGTTCACCGCCCGGCACAGGGAGGCCGGCGTGCGCTTTGAGCTGCCGGCCAGTGCCGCCGAAATCCAGGGCAGCGGCGGAAACGTCACCTCGGTGCTGACCACAACGGGCGTTACCCTGCCGGCCGACATCGTCATCGTGGCCGTGGGCGTTGCCCCCAACACGGAGCTGGCCGCGGCCGCGGGCATCACGGTCAACAACGGCATCGAGGTGGACTCCTCGCTGCGGACCTCCGCGCCTGACGTGTTTGCCGCAGGCGATGTGGCCAACGCCCTGCACCCGTTCACCGGCACGCACCTGCGCTCCGAGCACTGGGCCAACGCCATCGCCGGGGGCAAGGTGGCGGCACTGTCCATGCTGGGGCAGGACGCAGTGCTCGATGACATCCCCTACTTCTACACCGACCAGTTTGACCTCGGCATGGAGTATTCCGGCTTCGGCACACTCACCGGGGACGCGGAGCTTGTGGTCCGCGGCAGCCTGGAAACGCGCGAATTCATCGCCTTCTGGGTGCGCGGGGGCCGGGTGGTGGCGGGCATGAACGTCAACACCTGGGACGTGCAGGAGGCCATCAAGGGCCTGATTTCCTCGCGACGCACTGTAGACACGGCACGGCTGGCTGACCCGCAAACCCCGCTTGAGGATATTTGATGGAAGGCATGAGGACTTCCGCAGTTTCCCAATCCGTGGCCACCGCCGCCCCGTTCTTCACCCCGCCCCTGCTCCACCCGGTCCACGACTTTGGCCCGCGCACCATCGACTTCAGCCGCCAGGTGGCGCTCATGGCCATCATCAACCGCACCCCGGATTCCTTTTACGACGGCGGCGCCACCTTTGCACTCGATGCGGCCGTTGCCGCTTCCCTTGCGGCCGTGGACGACGGCGCCGACTGGGTGGACATTGGCGGTGTCCCGTTCGCCCCGGGCCCTGCGCTGGGCGCCGATGAGGAAGCCGAGCGGGTGGTGCCGGTAATCGCCGCCGTGGCCGCGGCCAGCGACGCCATCATTTCCGTTGACACGTTCCTGCCGGAGGTGGCGGCCGCCAGCATTGCCGCGGGTGCCCACGTCATCAACGACACCACGGGGCTCTCCAACCCCGAATTGGCCCAGGTGGTGGCCGAATCCGGCGCACACCTGGTCATCACGCATTCCCTTGCCAAGCCGCGCACCGTGTACCCCCGGCCGCAGTATGGCGACGTGGTGGCCGAGGTGGCGGCGTTCCTGGCGGCAAAGGTGGAACTGGCCATCTCCCTGGGCGTCCCGGAGGAGAAGATCATCATCGACCCCGGCCACGACCTGAACAAGAACACGCTGCACACGCTGGAGATCACGCGCCGCTTCAACGAGATTGCGGCCCTGGGCCTTCCGGCACTTGCAGCCGTGTCCAACAAGGACTTCATCGGCGAGACCCTGGACCGGGCCAAGCAGGAACGCCTGTCGGGGTCGCTGGCCTCGGCCACCATTTGCATGCTGGGAGGGGCCCGCATCCTGCGCATGCACAACGTTGCGGCCTCGGCCGACGCCATCCGCATGACCGAGGCCGTGCTGGGCTGGCGCGAACCTGCCTACCAGCTGCACAACATGGGCGACGTCAACCGGCCGGCCCATCCGGGACGCCCCGGCGACGCGGCGGCGACGTCCACAGCGGGGCGGGGTGCCACGCCGTGATCGAGCGCCTGTTCCCCAACCCGGCGCCACTGCCCCACGGGGCCCTCGAGGATGAGATGCGCGCGGCCCCGGCGTCCCGGCCGCGCAGCAATGCACCATGGCTCAGCTTCAACTTTGTGGCCAGCATCGACGGCGCCGCCACCGTGGACGGCCGTTCGGGCCAGTTGGGCAACGCCTGGGACCAGAGGCTGTTCATGCTGCTGCGCCACACGGCCGACGTCATCGTGGTGGGGGCCCAGACCATCCGCGCCGAAGGCTACGGCGGGGAGCTCCTGGGTGCAGAGGCGCAGCAGTGGCGCAAGGACAACTGGCTGTCCGCCCACCCGCCGCTGGCCATTGTCTCCGGCTCCCTCAACCTGGACCCGGACATGGCGGTCTTTGCCCAGGCACCCGTGCGGCCGCTGGTGCTGACGCTGGAAACGGCACCGGCGCAGCGGCGCGAGGCACTGGCGGAAGTGGCCGACGTCGTCAATGTGGGCGTGGCATCCCTGGACGTGGAGCGGACCATGGCCGAGCTGGCCTCCCGCGGCTTCAGGAACATCCACTCCGAGGGCGGCCCCACGCTGCTGGGCACCTTTGCGGCGGCCGGCCGGGTCGATGAACTGTCGCTGACGGTTTCACCGCTGCTGGTGGGCGGTCCGGCCAGGCGGATCGCGCACGGGCCCACGGACGCATCGCAGGGCATGGTCCTGGACCGCGTGCTGAAGGCCGATTCAATGTTGTTCCTGCGCTACGTGCGCCCCACGCACTGAGCCGCGGGCCGCCCTGGCACGCTAGCTCGACGGCGGTGCGACCGACAGTTTTGCCATGACCTTCGGGGTTGTGGCGGCCAGGAGATCCTCCGTGGGGCATGCCAGGGTCACGAGCAGTCCCGTGTTGGCGGTGCCGAGCAGGCGGGCCCAGGCGGTGCTGGCCATGACACCTGGCCCGGCCTTGGTTTGGAATGCCAGGAAGGAGATGGCCGGGCCCTTGCTGCCGGCCTCTGCCACCCACGGCAGTTTTGCCTCGGTGAGCGAGGACTCGATGACCGAGGGGACCAGGTACTTCATGAGCGCCACGGTGGACGCCCTGTCATCCCCTTGTTCAATGATCGGGCCCTGGTTTGTGGTGGTCCAGTGGGCCAGCTGGCAGCCGGCGGCGTTGCTGTACTGGGTCTGCCCCGCCACGTTGGCACGCAGCAGTTTCCATTCCGGCGGGCCGGGAGTTTCGGAATAGTCGGCCGGGGCGCCGAGGATGTCGCTGAAGCCCACGGGAACCCCGGGCGAGAGCGTGTTTCCGGCTTCGAAGCTCATGGGCGCGGCGGCCACGGCCCTGGCGTCGTGCCCCGCCACCACCGTGGGAGGGGCGAATGTTGGCGCGGGGGCCGGGGACTCCGTCACGGCGGGTTCCGGGTTGGGGATGGTGATGCTGCAGCCGCCGAGCCCCACGGCCGCCGCCAGGGCCGCTGCCGCAACGGCTGCGGCTGGGGTCCGTTTCTGTGGCCGCCCCGGGCCGTGCACGTGCTGTCGTTTCACAGCTTCCACTGTACCCAAACGCCTGCGGACCCTTGCCAAACCGGCTACGCCCACACCGCGAGGGCGCCCGGGTCCACATGGATGGTGGCAGGCAGCGGCCCCACCCGTTCCCCGTCGGCATAGGACACCAGGGACGGCGCGTTGATGGACACCTGCTGCACCTGCTCGATGGAAATCTTCGGGTGGGAGGTGTGCCGCCCCGAAAACACCAGCGGGAAAATCTTCAGGAACACCAGCCGCGAAACAGGTGAGACCACGAACAAGTCCAGCCGGCCGTCGTCGTGCTTGGCATCGGGGGTGATCTTCATGCCGCCGCCAATGGAGGTGCCGTTGGAGACGGAAATGAGCATGGCGCGCTGGAGGCGGGCCGCGCCGTCCACCACGAGCGAGTACTCCAGCGGCTTGAGCACCGCCAGCTCCCGCAGGATCGCCAGGTTGTAGCGCATGGGCCCGCGCGGCCACCGCCAGCCGTTGGCACGCTCGTTGACCAGGGCGTCAAAGCCCGCCGAGAGCGCGCCCATGAACCACACGGGGGCTTTCCCGGCCCGCTCGATCCGGCCCAGGTCGACGCGCCTCGGCTGCTGCCTGCACCGTTGCAGGAAGTGCTCGACGGCGGCGTCTGGGTCTGCGGGGTCAAGGCCCAGGCCGCGGGCGGCGTCGTTGCCCGTGCCGGCCGGGATGATGCCCAGCGGGATGCCGGTGTGGGCCAGGGCGTTCACGCCGAGGTGGACCATGCCGTCCCCGCCCACCACCAGGACGGCCTGGGTGCCGGCGGCAACTTCGGCCTCGACGGCTTCACGCAGGGCATCGTAGTCCCGGCGGCGCAGCACTGTGACCTCGTGGCCCGCGGCGCGCAGCCGCAGCACGGCCTGTTCGCCGGTGTTGCCGGAGGTGGCTTTCCGGCTGCCGCCAAAGGCTGCCCTCGGGTTGATGGCAACGGCGATCCGCAGGCCGGGGGCGGCATCTGTGCGGTGTGTGGGGTGTGTGTTCATGGCAACAGCAAGTATGACAGCGGCGCCCGCCGGCGCGGGGTGGACGCGCAGGAGCGGCGGCTAGAATGAGCTTTTGGCACGGCAGGGCAAGCGAAAGGTCACCTGTGGGCGAGAAGTTCCTCACGCACTACCAAGTCCTGGGACTTGCGCGCTCCGCCTCCGAGCGCGACATCAAGATTGCCTACCGCAAGGCCGCCCGGATCACCCACCCGGACCGCGGCGGGGACCCTGCCCTGTTCCGCCAAATCACCGAAGCGTACGAGGTCCTGGGCAACCCGACGCGGCGCCAGGCCTACGACCGTTCCTACGGCGCCGCCGGCCACTCCCCCCGCTCTGCGGGCTCGACGGCGGGCCCCTCCTCGCGCGGCTACGGCACCCCGGGCGCCGATGGCGCGGGCGGCTTTGGCGGCTTCACCACCCGGCGCGCACCGGAGGACCGCGGGACCGCAGGCGACCCTGCCATTTATGTTCCCGCCTACGAGGACCTGGCCCCCGGCGAGGTCCCGCTGCTGCCGCGGCGCACGGCGGCCCAGCCCGTGCACGGGGCACCCCGGAAGCGCGGCGTGTTCGGTGCATCCTCCCGCCTGGCCCGCGAGGCCCGGACGGCGCAACTCATCATGCAGCAGGTGCTCCCGGGCATTCCGGCGGCCAGGCTCATCAACGGACTGACGGCGCCGTACAACAACGGCTACATCGACCACGTGCTGGTTTCCGGGTACCGGATTGCCATTGTGGGTTCCATGCTGGTGCCCGACGGCGCATTCCGCTGGGACGGCAGCATGCTGGTGCACGGCAGCAGGGTGGCCGCCCCGCCGCAGCTGCTTCCGGCCGCCCGCCAGTTCCAGGAACTCTTTCCCGAATGCAACGTCACCTCCTGGGTGTGCGTGCACAGCAACACCGGCAACTTGTTTGAGCCAGTGATCGACTACGCCCGCGGCACCGAGCCCGACGGCTCCAACCTTGTCAACGTGGCCAACGCCGCCCGCTTTGTCCGCGAGGCCAAGGGGTTCCTGGCCGCCGGCCCCACCCCGAATGTGGTGGACCTGCATGTCCTGGGCCGGCTGCTCGGCGGCATGTACTGACACCTGGCCGTTTGGGTCCGGGCCCGGTGCCCGGCGCCCCGGCCCGGGCGGTAGGATGAAACACGTGTTTCGCATCCTATTTGTAACCCCCGAGATCCCCGGCAACACCGGCAACGCCATCCGGCTGGCCGCCATCACCGGCGCCGAACTGCACCTCGTCGAGCCCCTGGGCTTTGACTTCGAGGACTCCAAGCTGCGCCGTGCCGGCCTGGATTACCACGACCTCGCGGTGGTCACTGTGCACAAGAGCCTCGAAGCTGCGTGGGAGGCGCTGGCCCCCGAGCGGGTCTTTGCGTTCACCTCCGACGGCGAAACCAACTACACGGACATTGCCTACCAGCCCGGCGACGTGCTCATGTTTGGCCGCGAATCCGACGGCCTGCCCGAGGACATCAAGCACGACTCCCACGTCACTTCCCGGGTCCGGCTGCCTATGCTGCCGTCCCTGCGCTCGCTCAACCTTGCCAACGCCGCCTCCATCGCCGTGTTTGAGGCGTGGCGCCAGAACAACTTCGCCGGGGCACAGATCCAGGCGTAGCCCGCGGTCCGGCACCGCCGGGCCCACCACATCCACTTCACCATTTGGAGGCATCCATGTCCGCACGCGATCCAGGCCTGGCGTTCACCGACGGGGCGCTGCAATTTGAGGCCTGGGCGGACAAGCTTTGGGACCCCATGGGCCGCGACGTGGCCGCCGCCGCCGCGCTCAAGCCCGGCGAAAAGGTGCTCGATGCTTGCTGCGGAACGGGCGCTGCCACCATTCCCGCCGCTCTGGCCGTTGGTCCGGAAGGAACGGTCGACGGCGTCGACCTCTCCACCGGGCTGCTGCGCATTGCCGCGGCCAATTTGGGCGAGCGCGGCATCATCAACACCACACTGACCGAAGCCGACGTCACTCGCTGGCGCGGTCACCGCACCTTTGATGCCGTGCTGTGCTCCTACAGCATGTTCTTCTTCGCCGACATGGAGGCCGGTGTGGAGCACCTGGCCTCGATGCTGCGCCCCGGCGGCCGCATGGTGCTGAGCACCTGGATCGAAGGCGCCCTGGAGCCCTTTGCCGGCCGCATCCTGGAAGCCGCCATCAAGGAACGCCCCCGACTGGCCGGGGTGGAACCGCTGGCCAACGTGAACATGGCACGGGTCAACTCCCCCGAAAAGCTCTCGGCATGGCTTGGCGAACGCGGGCTGGAGGACGTCTCCGTCTCGCTCAACCCCTTGACGCTGCAGGTAGATGACGCCATGGCCTGGAACCTGGTCATGGGAAGCGGCTGGCGCACCCTGCTCCCCCGCGACCCCGAGGCCATTTCCCGCGTCCGCCGCGACTTCATCCAGTCCGTGGGCCCGCACATTGAAATGAACTCCGACGCCATGATCGCCACGGCGTCCGTCCCGCGTTAGGCACCCCGGGAACCCTTCCTGGCAAAAATGACACCGATCCCCCTAAATGATCCCGGAATTCCGGGATCATTTAGGGGGATCGGTGTCATTTCCCGCTAAGGGTGGATGGGGACTACGCCCGGCGACGCTTGATTTCCTCCACGGCCTGCGGCAGCACCTGGAAAAGGTCGCCCACAATGCCGAAGTCGGCAATCTCGAAGATGGGCGATTCCGAGTCCTTGTTCACTGCCACAATGAGCTTGGAGGTCTGCATGCCGGCCTTTTGCTGGATGGCGCCGGAGATGCCCACCGAGATGTACAGCTGCGGGGACACCTTCTTGCCGGTCTGGCCCACCTGCGAGGCGTGCGAGATCCAGCCGGCGTCGGTTGCCGCACGCGAAGCGCCAACGGCCGCACCAAGGACGTCGGCCAGCTCCTCGATGGGGGTGAAGTCGCCGTCCACGCCGCGGCCACCGGCCACCACGATCCGGGCGTCTTCCAGTTCCGGGCGGCCCGAGGCGGCCCGCGGCGTGCGGGACACCACGCGGGCACCCAAGCTGGCGGGGGCAAATGCCACCTCAATCGCCTCAACGGCGGGGGCCGTAGGCGCTGCGGCCGGTGCGGCCTCCACTGCGTGCGACTTCACGGCGATGACGGTGACAGCGGACGTGGCCCGCGCCTCCACGGTCCAGGAACCTGCCAGGACGGACTTGTGCGCCGTGAGCGTCCCGCCGTCGACCGTCACCGAAACGGCGTCGGTGATGACGCCGGCGTTCAGGGTGACGCCAACACGGGCCGCGATTTCCTTGCCGGCGGCGCTGTTGTCCACCAGCACTGCGCTGGCGGAAACGGCGGCCGCGGCCTGGGCCACGAGGTCGGCCTTGGGGGCCACCAGGAACTGGCCCAGTTCGGGCTGCTCGGAGTTCAGCACGCGGGCCACGCCGTAGGTGCCAAGCTCGGCGAGAACGTCCGCACCGACGGGACCGGCCACAACGGCCACGGGCTCGCCGGCGCCGCGGGCCAGGGTCAGCAGCTGTGTTGCCGTGCCGGAAAGCTTGCCGGGCACGTCGAGCTGATCTACAAAAACAACAATTGCACTCATGAAATATGGTCCTTAGATCAGTTTCTGCGCGGCCAGGAAGTCGACAAGCTGGATGCCGGCATCGCCCGAATCGGTGATGATGGTGCCGGCGGTGCGCGCGGGGCGCTCGGCTGCCGCGGTGACCTGGGTCAGGGACCCGGCGTGCCCGACGGCGTCCGGGGAGACTCCCAGCTCGGCCAGGGACACCGTGGTGACCTTCTTCTTCTTGGCGGCGAGGATGCCCTTGAAGTTGGGGTAGCGCGGATCGTTGGCCTGGTCGGTGACGGAGACCAGGGCAGGCAGCGTGGCCTGGATTTCCTCGGAGAAGTCGTCGCCGTCGCGGCGGGCCGTGACAGTGGTGCCGGCAACGTCCAGCGCCGAGGCGAAGGTGATCTGGGGCAGGCCCAGGCGGGCGGCCAGCTGGGCCGGGACAATGGAGGTCTCGGCGTCGGTGGAGGCCATGCCGGTGACGACCAGGTCCACCGGGCCCAGGGACTTGATGGCTGCTGCGAGGACCAGCGAGGTGGCCGAGGCGTCGGAGCCTGCGAGCGCTTCGTCGCTGACGTGCAGGCCCTGGGTGGCGCCGATCTGCAGTGACTTCTTCACGGCGACTGCTGCCGATGCCGGGCCCACAGTCAGGGCCGTGACGTTGTTGCCGGCCTTGGTGCCGCCGCGCGCGTCGGTCAGCGCCAGGGCTGCCTCCAGCGCGTATTCGTCGAGTTCGGAAAGGATGCTCTCGCTGCGGTCGATCGTGCGGGCATCGCCTGTGAGGTGCCGGTCAAACTGCGCGTCTGGCACATATTTGACCAGTACCACAATGTTCAGTGCTGAGTTTTCCACTGCTGTCCTTTGTGTCATGGACGGATGGCTGCGCCGCCCGTCCCCTTGCCGGGGCGGGTGCTGCGGCTTCGCCCTTGGCCTACCCCCACAGCTTAGTTCGTGCCGGCCCGGAGCTGGAATTTCACGCGACGAAACTTTACTCCGGGCGAACACGGGCGCCGTATCGGGAAAATCACTTTGACGTCCATGGCGTTCTTGGGCCACAGTGAAAGCTGCAATCTTTGTTCATTCCCCTCCCCTGGTGGTGCCTTCAACATGCCTGCTTCGCCCCTGCAGTCCACCACCAGGGCAGCCTTCGGTCCCGCCCACGGGCGCACCTCAATGCTGCGCCCGGCGACGCTGCTCCCGAGCCGGGGCGACCGGCGGGCTGCAGCACGCATGACCCTCAGCTTTGGCGTGCCCGTGATGTTGCTGCTGGCGGCGGGGCACCCGGAACTGATCATTTACGCGGCATTCGGCTCCTTTGTGGGCATGTACGGCCGCGACGAGAGGCACCAACTGCGGCTTCTGCACCAGGGGCAGGCGGCTGGACTGTTGCTTGGCGGGGCGTTGCTGGGCATATTCTGTGCCGTCGCCGACCTGGGCCCCTGGACCTTGATTGGCATCGAGGCGCTGCTGGCAGGGGCTGCTTCACTTGTCGCGGACCGGTTCGGGCTCAAGCCGACAGGCCCCTTTTTCACCATCTTCGCCTTCGGCGCGCTGGCCTCGGTACCTCCCATCGCCGCATGGTGGGGGCCGGCCTGCGTCAGCATTGCGGCGGCGGCATTTTCCGTGCTGGTGGGATTCTCCGGCTGGGTGGGCAAACGCTCCTGGCACCCGGGTGCGGCGCGCGCCGTGGTCCACCCGCACGCCTCTGCCGCGGCGGTCCACGCCCTGCGCTATGTTCTGGCCGTTGGCGCGGCCGGCAGCATTGGACACCTGCTGGGCATGGGCCATCCATACTGGGCCATGGCTGCCGCGGCCGTGCCCCTTGCTGCGGAAACCCTCAACGGCCGGCTCCGCCGCGGTGTGCACCGTGTGTTCGGGACGTTCGCCGGTGTGGGCGTCACGGCGCTCATCCTGTGGCCCCAACCGTCAGTCCCCATGCTGGCGGTGGCAGTGCTGGCGCTCATGTACCCCTCGGAGTTGTTCATGCAGCGGCACTACGGCATGGCCATGGCGTTCTTCACGCCGCTGATCCTGCTCATGACGCTGCTGGCCGTCACAGGGGACCCCTCCGTCTTGATTCGGGACAGGGCTGTGGAAACCGCTGTGGGTGCCCTGGCCGGGATGCTCGTTGCCGTGGTGATCCGTGAACCCCGCCGGGCAGGATCGGCCGAAGCGCTCAAGCCGGCGGAGCAACACCCCCTGCAGTAGGTGGGCCTCCTACCCCGGGTGGATGCCGCCGGCAAAGGTTCCTCCCCCGGCCCGACGCTTCAGCACCGCGGCCCGGGCAGGCTTGGTTCATGACAACTTCTACTGCAATCCTGGGTGCACGTTCCCTGGCCAAGCGATACGGCGCCGGCATCGCCCTGAACAACGTGGACCTGGACGTCTTCCCGGGCGAATCCGTGGCCATCATGGGCGCCTCCGGCTCGGGCAAGACCACGCTCCTGCACACCCTGGCCGGCATCACGGCCCCGGACTCCGGCACCGTCAACTACGCCGGCACGGACGTCACGGCCCTCAATGAGACCCAGCGCTCCAAGCTGCGGCGGGAGTCCTTCGGCTTTGTGTTCCAGTCCGGGCTCCTGGTGCCGGAGCTGACGGCCATTGAAAACGTGGCCCTGGCCCTCATGCTCAACGGTGTGTCCCGCCGCGACGCCGAGGGCCAGGCCGCAGCCTGGCTGGCCCACCTGGGCCTGGCCGGCATGGAGAGCCGCCGCATCGGCGAGCTGTCCGGCGGGCAGGCCCAGCGTGTCGCCATTGCCCGGGCCCAGGTCACCGGCGCCCGCATCGTGTTCGCCGACGAGCCCACCGGAGCCCTGGATTCCCACACCTCGGCGGATGTCATGGGCGCCCTGTTGGATGCCACTGCCGGCCGCGGCCACACCCTGGTCCTGGTCACGCACGACCCCACGGTGGCTGCCCGCTGCTCCCGCACCCTCTACATGCACGACGGCGTGCTGTCGCCTGTTGCGCCTGCCCGCCCGGCTTTGGCCCCGCAGGGCAATCCGGCCGCGGGCACCACATTCCTGCCGCAGGCGGGGCCGGCGCCGCAGGAACAGAACTGGGCGGGTCGGCCGTGAACCAGCTGAAATCCTCCCTGTCCATCCTGTGGATGATGTCCCGCCCCTCCCCCGGCAGCAAGGCCGTCATTGCCCTGCCGGCCGTGGCCTTCGCGCTCGTGACTGCCCTGCTGCTGATTGTCCTGGCCGGGGCCCTGAGCTTCTACACCAACCCCGCCGCCGAGGATCCCACCGGCATGGCCGGCACCTACCAGGGGCTGGCGGCCTTTGCCATCACCCTCATGGTTCTGCCCATGCTGACACTGGGCGGCTCGGCGGCCAGGCTGTCGGCTCGCCGCCGGGACGAGCGGCTCTCCACCCTGCGGCTGCTGGGCGGGACGCCCGCGCTTGTTGCCTCGATGACTGTGGTTGAGTCAACCCTCGTGGCCCTCCTTGGCGTGGTGTCCGGCATTGCCTTGTATGCTGCCGCACTGCCCGCCATTGCGCTCATCCCGTTCCAGGGCAAACCGCTGGGACTGGCCGGCCTGTGGCTCCCCGCGGGCGTGCTCGTGATTGCCGCCACCGCCCTTGTCCTGCTGGCGGCGGTCAGCGCGGCGGCCGGCCTGCGCCAAGTTGTCCTGTCACCGCTCGGTGTGCGCACCAGGCAAAAGGCGCCCACGGTGCACTGGGTGAGAATTGCGGCTGGGGCCGGTGCCGCGGCGGTGCTGTACGGCTTCATGGCCAACCTGACGGCGAGCGGCACCTTCGCGGCCATGATGGTCATTGTGTGCGCCTGCTTTGCCGGTGGTCTGGCCCTGCTGAACCTCATGGGCCCGTTTGTGCTCAGCTGGCTGGCCGGTCGGGCGCTGCGCAGAGCCGAAACTCCGGCGAGGCTGCTCTCTGCCCGGACCGTCCTGGAATCTCCCAAGGCGGCGTGGCGGCAGGTCAGTGCCCTCTCCATGACCAGCTTCATTGCCGTGGTGGCCGGCACCGGGCTGGCCGTGCTCTCTGGCGGCGGTGAAGGTGGCAATCCGGCCGAGGCCAACCTGACCACTGACATGCGCACAGGCGTGTTGATTACTGTGGCGGCCTCGTTCCTGCTGGTTGCCGCAAGCGCCGGGGTCAACCAGGCGGCCTCGGTGCTGGACCGCAAGGACCTGTACGTGAGCCTTGACCGGCTCGGCATGCCCCGCGGGGTCATGGACGCGGCCCGCAGGCGTGCGGTGATGTCGCCGGTGCGGATTGTCACGGTGGGTTCGGCCGCCATGGCCGCCCTGCTGCTGTTCCCGCTGACAGGGGCCGCCATGATTTTTGCGCCGTTGTCGCTGCTGGTGATTGCCGGCGTGCTGGCCGGTGGCATAGGGCTGGTGTGGCTTGGCCTGGCCGCCACGGGGCCCGTGCTGGACAAGGTGCTGGCACAGACATAGGCCGCAGCGGCCCCTGGGCTGCGCGCCATTAAGCACAAACGGTGCGCCACTTCAGAAGTGGCGCACCGTTCGAGCCCAACCAGGCGCAGCTTCAGGGGCTGCGGACAAGGGTCAGCTGGCGGGCATGGTGTCCAGCGTGACGTCCACCGACTGGGCCTTGCCGTCGCGGGTGAAGTTCAGCTTCACCGTGGCGCCGCCCGGCTGTTCACGGACCGCGGCCGTGAGGTCTGCGGCGTCGCTGATGGTGCGGTTGCCCAGCTGGGTGATGACATCACCCTTCTTGATGCCGGCCTTGGCACCGGCGCTGCCGGCCGTCACGTTCTGGACCGTGGCGCCGGAGGAGAAGGCGCTGTCGGTTCCCGTGGCGGAGGTGCCGCTGACGGTGACGCCCAGCTGGCCGTGAGTGGCCTTGCCGGTCTTGATGATCTGCTCGGCCACCTGCTTGGCGTGGTCGATCGGGATGGAGAAGCCCACGCCGATGTTGCCGCCCTGGCTGCCGGAGCCGGAGGAGCTGCCCGTGGAGGCGATGGCCACGTTCACGCCAATCACCTCACCCTGGGCGTTGACCAGTGCGCCGCCGGAGTTGCCCGGGTTGATGGCGGCATCGGTCTGGATCACGTTCAAGTTGACCGTGCCCTGGGCCGCAGTGGTGTCCTGCCCGCCGCCGGGAGGCGAGAAACGGAAGCCGTTGCCGCTGTCGTCCGGGGTCTGGGAGGAATCGCTGGGCGTTTCCGGAACGGCCGAGGAGGCCACCTGGATGGTGCGGTTCAGGGTGGAGACGATCCCGTCGGTGACCGTGTTGTCCAGGCCCAGGGGCGAGCCGATCGCGATGACGGTGTCGCCCACGTTGATCTTGCCGGACTCGCCCAGGGTGGCCGGCACCAGGTCAGGTGCGTCGATCTTGATGACGGCGAGGTCGGACAGCGGGTCGGTGCCCACGATGGTGCCCGCATAGACCTTGTTGTCGCTGGTCTGGACCTCGATCTTGGCGTGTGCGGCGGCACCGTCCAGGGTCACCACGTGGGTGTTGGTCAGGATGTAGCCGTCGGTGTTCAGGATGATGCCCGAACCCGTGCCGCCGGAGTTGCCGCTCGTGGCAGAGATGGTCACCACCGAGGGCATGGCCTTTGCCGCGGCGGCCGTCACCTGGTTCACGGAGTTGGTGTTGTTGACCACCAGGGGCGCGGACTGCGAGGACGGCGCGGCGCCGTTGCTGCCCGTCTGGCCCATCAGGGCCATGGAGCCGCCAGCCACGAGGCCGCCCACGAGCGCAGCTGCCACGACGCTGCCGGCGAACAGGCCCAGGCCCACCTTCCTGCGTTCCTTGGGCACAGCGGTCACGGCCGGCGCCAGGGCGTGGGGGTAGGCGTTCGACGCCGGGTACCCGGGACCTGCATGGCCGTTCGCCTGGTGTGCGGGCTGGCCGGGCTGCGCTGCTGCCTGCGGGGTGGTGCCGGAGCCCGCGTTTTCCTGCTGGACTCCGGGGATGCGCTCAGTGGGGTTCTGCGAGGCAGCGGGTGCACCGTAGGGTGCCGGCGCGCCGTGGCGGCCCTGGGGTGCTGGTGCGCCGTAGGGGTTCTGGTTGGCGGCCGGGTTCGGCGCTGCCGGGGCTCCGTAGGCGGAGGGGATGGGCAGGGTGGGGTGCTCGGTGGCCGGGATGGGCTCCGTGGGGCTGCCAGCCGGGGCTCCTGTGCCGGACTGGGCAACGGGTGCCTGGGCCGCGGGCGCCTGCCAGCGGTTGGCGGCCGGCTCGGCCTCCCGGGCTGCGGGCCACTGTGCCCGGGCTGCCGGTGCCTGCTCGGCCGCGGCTGGTGCCTCTTGGCCCGGAATGGCCTGCGTCTCGGCGGCCGGTGTTGCAGCGGCCGGTGTTGAGGGGGCGGGCGTTGCAGCTTCAGCTGCGGGCGTCTGGTTGGCCTCGGGTGCCTTGTGCTGCAGTTCCCCGTTGTTGGTGGTCTGTTCCCCGTTGTTCTCGGACATCAGCTTTCCCTTCGTTGAAATCTCATGTGATGAATCCTTGCTTGAGTTTCATCATGTCGGCCGCGGCTGGTGCCTTGGCGAACGTTCGCTGGAAGGCAGCTGTGAAGGTTCGCCAGCTTCATTATCTCCCCCGGCAGGCTTCCGGAACATTATTCGCAAGGCGAAAAACGCGGCGGTGAAAGCAGCCGCAAACAAAACGCCCGCCATAGTATCGTTTGTAGCAACAGGCCCCAGTCCCCCAGTGGTCCGGCAGCGGTCCCACATCAAAGGTGAGCGATGATTGCACGGTTGAAGGTATTCTCCCCATTTCTGGCAGCCCTGGCCCTGGCGGTGCTGATGCTCGCCCCGGCCGGCCTTGCACAGGCTGAACCGCCCGTGACAATCCCCGGCGGCACCTACATTGTTGACAACGCCAATGTGCTGGGCGGGCAGAAGGCCGACGTCCAAAAGGCCATCAACGAGCTGTCCCAAAAGCACGGCATGACCTTGTTTGTGGTCTATGTCGATTCCTTTGACGGCCAGAGCGGCGAAGCCTGGGGCACGGCAGTGGCTGACAGCAAGCAGCTCGGCACCGGCGACGCACTGATGGTGGTGGCCGTCAAGGACCGGAAGTACGGCCTCCTGGCAGATACGGCCATGGTGCCGGACGCCAAAAACACCAATATCCAGACCAACGTGATCAAGCCGCAGCTCGCCGCAGGCAACTGGGCGCAGGCGGCCATTGACACGGCAGCAGCACTGGGCGACGCGGCCGGCGGCGGCAAGGGCGACGTTCCCAACCCCACGGGCGGCTTCGTGGCACTGGGTGTGGGCGGTGCGATAGTGGTTGGCGGTGCAGGCACAGCCCTGTTCATCCGCAACAAGCGCAAGAAGGCATCGGCCGACGCCACCGCCAAGGGCTACGGCGCCGACGGCAAGGCCGTGGACGCCAACGCCGGCATGACTGTCGAACAGCTGCGGTCAAAGGCCGGATCCCTGCTCATTGCAGCCGACGACGCCATCAAGACCAGCGAGCATGAAATTGGCTTTGCCCAGGCCTCCTACGGCGACGAAGCGGTCAAGCGTTTCCAGGCCGCCCTGGACAGCGCCAAGGCGCACCTGAGCGAATCCTTCAAGCTGCAGCAGCAGCTGGACGATGAAATCCCCGACACCCTGGAGGAACAGCGCAGCTGGCTGGGTGAGATCATCAAGCGCAGCGAAGACGCTAACGCGGCCCTCGACGCTGAGAAGGCAGCCTTCGACGAACTTCGTGAACTGGAACGCACGGCACCGCAGGTCCTGGCCGGCATCCGCAGCCAGGCTGCCGAGTCCCGCACAACGGTTGCCGGCGCCGAACAAAAACTGGCAGGGCTGGCCGCCCAATATGCAGATTCGGCACTGGCCCCCGTGCGCGACAATGTGGCCCAGGCCAAGGAACGCCTGGACTTCGTGGACACAGCGGCCAGCGATGCGGACGCAAAGCTCGCCGCAGCCGACACCGCCGGCGCGGCGGTTTCGGTCAAGGCGGCCGAGGAAAGCCTGCTCCAGTGCACGGTGCTCCTGGAGGCCATTGCCACTGTGGAGGCCGCCATCCATGATGCCGCCGCCACCCTGACCACGGCCCTTCCTGCAGCACTGGCCGACCTTGACCAGGCAAAGTCCATGGTGGCCTCGCAACAATTTGCCCGCTATGCACCCACCGTCCAGGCTGCCGAGGCCCTGCTCAACGACGTGCGAATGAACTCGGCATCGGGCAAGTCCGATCCCGTGGCCCAGCTGGCCAGTGTGCAGGCTGCCCACGGACAGCTCGATGAGCTGCTGACAGGCATCCGTGACCAGCAGCAACAGGCGCTGCGTGCCCAGGCCGCGCTGCAGCAGGCACTCGCCGGCGCGCAGGCAACCATTGCCACGGCCAAGGACTTCATCGCCGCCCGCCGCGGCGGCGTGGGAACCGAGGCCAGGACACGCCTGTCCGAGGCCCAGCGCAACCTTGACTACGCCGCGAGCATCGCGGATTCCGATCCCAGCAACGCCCTCGCCTATGCGCAGCAGGCCCAGGCCCTGGCCAACCAGGCCATCCAGTACGCGCAGAATGACGTGGACCGCTTTGGCGGCGGAGGAGGCTACGGCGGCGGAGGCCGTGGCGGCGGCTCCATGGGAGGCGGCATGGGTGGGGCCATCCTCGGCGGCATCATTGGCGGCCTGCTCTCCGGAGGCGGGGGCGGCGGCGGATTTGGCGGCGGTGGCGGCTTCGGTGGAGGCGGCGGCGGCGGATTTGGCGGCGGGGGAGGCGGCTTCGGCGGCGGCGGCGGCAACTTCTAGGCCGCGTAGCCCCGGGTCCTGGCACCCGCGGACTGCGCTCCCGTCCCGGCCCCGGCCGGCGGCAGGGGCGGCGCGACGAGGCGCAGGAGGTGCCCGGCGTCGTCCATGGAAAGGCATTGCACACGGGCACAACGTAAGGCAAGAATTGGGAATGCTCCCCTAGACTCAAACCACGGGGAGCCCCGGTAAGCATTTTTTTGAGATTTTGTTTGCAGCAACCAACAGAAATACAAAGGGGAAACAATGGTAAAGCAGTCAATTTTCGGCCGTATCGCACAGCTGGCCAAGGCCAACATCAATGCCCTGTTGGATCAGGCCGAAGACCCGCAGAAAATGCTTGACCAGATGGTGCGCGACTACAAGGCCAACATCACCGAGGCCGAGGGTGCCGTGGCCCAGACCATCGGCAACCTGCGCATGCTCGAGGACGACTACAACGAGGATGTGAAGAACGCCCAGGACTGGGGCTCCAAGGCCCTGGCCGCAAGCCGCAAGGCCGACGAGTTCCGTGCCGCGGGCAACGCCGCCGACGCACAGAAGTTCGACAACCTGGCAAAGGTGGCACTGCAGCGCCAGATCGCCTCGGAGAACGAGGCCAAGGCATCCGCGCCGAACATCGCGGCCCAGACCGACGTTGTGGACAAGCTCAAGACGGGGCTGCAGCAGATGCAGGGCAAGCTGAACGAGCTCAACGGCAAGCGCAATGAGCTGATCGCCCGTTCCAAGACCGCCGATGCACAGCTGCAGGTCAACGATGCCCTCAAGAGCATCGACATCATGGACCCCACCAGCGAGGTCAGCCGCTTCGAGGAAAAGATCCGCCGCGAAGAGGCCAAGGTCCGCGGCCAGAACGAACTCGCAGCCTCCAGCCTGGATGCACAGTTCAACTCCCTGGAAGACCTGGGCGAGCAGACCGAGGTGGAGGCCCGTTTGGCCGCACTGAAGGCCGGCGCCACACCGGCCCCCGCTGCCATCAGCGCCGGGGACAAGGTCGACGAGGCCGATTTCGACAAGCTCTAACACGCCTCTGCACCGGGCTCCCGCCCGGCGCTGACAAGGCAGCCCCGGACCGTATGGTCCGGGGCTGCCTTGTTGCCTGCCACCTCGGGTGCCGGCGCCTTTGGCGCGATGCTACAGCTGCGTGAACGCTGCCACTGCGGGATCGGCACCGATGCGGTGGCCCGCCTCCAGGCCGGAGACCAGCTCCAGCTCGGCGTCGCTGAGCTTGATGCCGGCTGCGGCCAGGTTCTCGGCCATGCGCTCCGGGGAGACCGTCTTGGGGATGACAATGTTTCCCGTGCCGAGGTGCCAGGCCAGGACCACCTGGGCCGGTGTGGCCCCGTGTGCCTGCGCCAACTCGGCCAGGACGCCACTTTCCAGGTCCTGGCCCTGGCCCAGGGGGCTGTACGCCTCAACCGCGATGCCGTGGCCGCGGCTCTTCTGCGCCAAGGCTCCCTGTTGGAAGGAGGGATGCAGTTCAATCTGGTTGACCGCCGGCACAACGTTTGCGCCGGCCAGGAGTTCATCCAGGTGCGGCGGCAGGAAGTTGGACACGCCAATGGCACGGACCAGCCCCTGCGCGTACAGGGACTCGAGTTCCTTCCAGGCCTGTGTGAAAAGGCCCTGCGACGGGACGGGCCAGTGGATCAGGTACAGGTCCACCCAGTCGATGCCAAGTGCCTTGCGGCTGGCCTCGAAGGCGGCGCGGGGGCTGCCTTGCTCGCCGTTGCGCAGCTTGGTGGTGATGAAGATGTCCTCACGCGCCAGGCCGGATTGCGCAATGGCAGCGCCCACGCCTTCCTCGTTGCGGTAGGCCGCGGCGGTGTCGATGTGGCGGTAGCCGGCCTCGAGGGCCTGCCCCACGGCAACGCGGGTTTCTTCCGGCGGCACCTGGAACACGCCGAAGCCTAGTTGCGGGATGGTGACGCCATTGTTCAGGGTCAGCGCGGGAACGGCCGCTGCCGCTTCTGCGGCCCTCGAGTCAGTCATGAAAATTCGGTCCTCTCATTGCCTCCGCCGCAACGCGCGGCTTCCCCCAGCCTAGGCCCGGGGGCAGGCAGCCGGGTTGCTGATGACGCCGGACTGCCCCTGGTGAACATCCCGCCGTCACAATTGCCGCGCAGGTGCACAATGGGGACATGCGCCGCGGCACTGCACCCGCCTGGCGCCACCGTGCCAACCGAAGGAGCCAGCCATGAAGTACACGCACCTGGGCCGCAGCGGACTGTCGGTGTCGAGGCTTTGCCTGGGCACCATGAACTTTGGCCCGCACACGGCCGAGGCCGACTCCCACGCCATCATGGACCAGGCGCACGACGCCGGGCTGAACTTCTTCGACACGGCCAACGCCTATGGCGGCAAGGGGCGGCTGGGCTGGACCGAGGAGATCATCGGCCGCTGGATCGCCCAGGGCGGCGGCCGGCGCGAGCGGACCGTGCTGGCCACCAAGTTGTATGGCGACATGGTGGACTGGCCCAACAACGGCAAGCTCTCCGCCCTGAACATCCGGCGGGCCCTGGATGCAAGCCTCAAGCGCCTGCAAACGGACTACATCGACCTCTACCAGTTCCACCACGTTGACCGGGGCACCCCGTGGGATGAGATCTGGCAGGCCATTGACGTGGCCGTCACGCAGGGCAAGATCCTCTACGCGGGCAGCTCCAACTTTGCCGGCTGGCACATCGCCGCCGCCCAGGAGGCCGCGGCCCGCCGCCCCGTCACGGGCCTGGTCAGCGAGCAGTCCATTTACAACTTGATGGAGCGCAGCGTGGAGCGGGAGGTCATCCCCGCCGCCGAACACTGCGGACTGGGCCTGCTCCCCTGGTCGCCCCTGCACGGCGGCCTGCTGGGCGGTGTGCTGCAAAAGCACGACGACGGCGTGCGGCGCCTGGAGGGCCGCGCCGCCGACGCAGTGGCCAAGTCCCGGGACGCCATTGCCGCCTTTGAGGCCTTCGCCGCCGAACTTGGCCATCCCCCGGGTGACGTGGCGCTGGCCTGGCTGCTGCACCAGCCGGCCGTGACCGCACCCATCATCGGGCCGCGGACTGCCGCCCAGCTGGATGCCGGGCTCCGCGCCCTGGAGGTCTCCCTCGATGAGGCCTCCCTGGCCCGGCTCGATGAGATCTTCCCCGGCCCCAAGACCGCCCCCGAGGACTACGCATGGTGAGCGCGGCCGGATCCGGCCCCGCCGTGCCGGGTCCCCGGGTCCTGTTCATGGGCGGCACGGGCATCATCAGCTCGGCCGCCGTGGCGCTGGCGGTGGCACAGGGATTCACCGTGACAGTGCTCAACCGCGCGGCGAGTTCCGTGCGCCAGGTGCCGGCCGGCGTCGAACTTCTGGTGGCGCATGCCAGGGACACGGCTGCCGTTGCGGCAGTCCTGGGGAACCGGACCTTCGATGTGGTTGCCGACTTCATCACGTACCTGCCGGAGCAGGCCCGGGTCGCCGTGGAAATGTTCGGCGGCAGGACGGGGCAATACCTGTTCATCAGCACCGCCTCGGCGTACCAGAAGCCGCCGGCCCGGCTGCCCGTCACGGAGTCGACCCCGCTGCGAAACCCGTTTTGGCAGTATTCGCGGGACAAGATTGCCTGCGAGGATGTCTTCACGGCCGCATACCGTGACCACGGCTTCCCGGTCACCACTGTGCGTCCCTCCTCCACCTACGACCACACCAAGCTGCCGCTGCTGTTCGGCTGGAGCGATGTCCACCGCATGCGCCTGGGCCTTCCGGTGGTGGTCCACGGCGACGGCACCTCACCGTGGACCCTGACGCATGCGGCCGACTTCGCCGTGGGGTTCGTGGGGCTCTTCGGCCTGCCCGTGGCCGGCGAGGCGTTCACCATCACCTCCGACGACGTGCTGCTGTGGGACGCCGTGTACCGCAGCGTGGCGGCCGCCGCCGGTGCACCCGAACCGCGGCTGGTGCATGTGGCCAGCGAGAGCATCGCGGCCCTGGCCCCGGAGCTGGGACCTGGCCTGTTGGGCGACAAATCCCATCCGGCCATTTTCGACAACACCAGGATCAAGTCACTGGTGCCGGACTTTGCCACGCGGATCCGCTTCCCGGACTCCGTCCGGGCAACGCTGGCCTGGCATGACGCCCACCCGGAGGCCTGCGTGGTGAACCCGGCCTACATGGCGCTCTCGGACCGGCTGGCCGGGTTGGGGGCGGCGCCTCGGGGCCTCGGGCCTGAATTTGCGGGCCAGAAACCACTTCCATTCCGCAAATGAGGATATAGACTGCGGTCATGACTCTCATACGCGTCTCCGAGGCGGCCAGATTCCTGGGCGTCAGCGACGATACAGTTCGCCGCTGGCTCGAGAACGGCACACTGCACGGCAGCAAGGACCAGCACGGCAAGATGGTGGTGGACGGCGTCGAACTGGCGGCCCTGGCCAAGAAACAGTCCCAGCTGCCGCAGGACCCGGCAGGGGTGGGCAGCTCCGCCAGAAACCGCATGGTGGGCCTGGTAACCAACATCATCATGGACAAGGTCATGGCCCAGGTTGAGATGCAGTGCGGCCCGTTCCGGGTGGTCTCGCTCATGAGCAGCGAGGCCGTCCGCGACCTTGGCCTGGAGCCCGGTTCCGTGGCCACGGCCGTGGTGAAGTCAACCAACGTCATCATTGAAGTGCCTGCGAAGGGAAACCCGGCATGAGGCTTTTCACGAAGGCCGCCGCAGCCGCACTGCTGGTGCTGGGCCTGGCCGCCTGCGCACCCGCCACGGACACCTCCCCCGGCGCGGCGTCCACCCCTGCAAGCCCGGCACCCGCCGAACTCTCCGGCACACTCAACGTGTTTGCGGCAGCCTCTCTCAAGGGAACGTTCACCGAGCTGGCCACGCAGTATGAACAGGCGAACCCGAAGGTCAAGGTTTCCCTGAGCTTCGACGGTTCCTCCACCCTTGTCACACAGATCAAGGAGGGCGCACCCGCAGACGTCTTTGCCTCCGCCGACAAGGCCAACATGAAAAAGCTCAGCGACGCCGGCCTGGTCCAGGGCACCCCCGCCGACTTCGCCAGCAATGTGCTCACACTGGTGGTGCCGCCCGGAAACCCGGCCAACATCAAGTCCTTCGCCGATGCCGCCAAGGCCGGGGTGAAGCTCGTCATCTGCGCCCCGCAGGTGCCGTGCGGCGCGGCCAGCCAGTCGGATGCCAAGGCCGCCGGGCTCACACTTGCCCCTGTCAGCGAGGAACTCAACGTCACCAGCGTGCTGGGCAAGGTCACCTCGGGCGAGGCCGACGCCGGCCTGGTCTACGTCACGGACGCCAAGACCGCCGGGGCCAAGGTGACTGCCATCCCCCTGGGCCTGGACAAGCCCACCGTGAACCTCTACCCGATCGCCGCCGTCAACACCTCCAAGGTGCCTGACCTGGCACAGGGCTTCATGGACCTTGTCACGGGCGCAGAGGGCCAGAAGGTCCTCTCGGATGCGGGCTTTGGCAAGCCCTAGAACCTCCGCCAAGCCTGACGGCGGCACGCGCGCGGGCCGGGGGACGCGCCGTCGTGCCTGGCAATACACAGGTGTCCCGGCCTGGATCTATGTGGTGGCGGCACTGGGCGCCCTGTTCATCCTGCTGCCGCTCACGGGCATGGTGGCGCAGGTCAACTGGGGCCAGTTTTGGCCATTGGTCACCTCGGAATCGTCGGTGGCGGCGCTGGGCCTGAGCCTGAAGACGGCCGCCGCAAGCACGGCCCTGTGCATTGTTTTCGGCGTTCCGCTGGCGCTGCTGCTGGCCCGCGCGCAGTTTGCCGGGCAGCGGATCCTGCGGGCGCTGATCCTGCTGCCGCTGGTGGTGCCGCCGGTGGTGGGCGGCCTAGCGTTGCTGTACACCTTTGGCCGCTCGGGGCTGATCGGGCGCACGCTCGAGCTGGCCGGCATCAGCATTGCGTTTTCCACCACGGCGGTGGTCATGGCGCAGACGTTTGTGGCGCTGCCGTTCCTTGTCCTCAGCCTGGAGGGCTCGCTGCGCACGGCCGGGCAAAAATACGAGGCCGTGGCCGCCACCCTCGGCGCCCGTCCCGGGACGGTGCTGCGCCGCGTGACTTTGCCGCTGGTGCTGCCCGGGCTCATTTCCGGCGCCGTGCTGTCCTTCGCCCGCAGCCTGGGCGAGTTTGGCGCCACGCTGACATTTGCCGGCAGCCTGCAGGGCGTCACCCGGACACTGCCGCTGGAGATTTACCTGCAGCGTGAAACCGACCCGGATGCCGCCGTGGCGCTGTCCTTTCTGCTGATTGCCGTGGCCGTGGTGGTGGTCGCCGTGACATACCGGGCACCGAGGTCGCCGCTGCGGACACTACTGTCCGGACCCGTTGCGGAGAGGAGCGATGCGGCATGACGCTGCACCTCAACGCGGTGCTGGCCGCCCGCAACGTTCAGATCTCACTGTCCGTGGCCCCCGGCGAGACCCTGGCCATCATGGGGCCCAACGGCGCCGGAAAGTCGTCAGTGGTGCAGCTGCTCGCGGGGTTGCTGAAACCCGATTCCGGCACGGCAACCCTCGACGGCAAAACCTTGTTCGAGCTCTCCCCCGGCAGTGCCTGGCTGCCCCCGCACTTGCGCGGCGTTGGCGTGCTGGCCCAGGAGCCGCTGCTCTTCCCGCACTTCGATGTGCTGGACAACGTGGCTTTTGGCCCGCGCAGCCAGGGTGCCGGACGGCGCGAAAGCCGCGAAACGGCCCGGCGCTGGCTCGCTGAGGTGGACGCAGCGGGCCTCAGCGCCCGCATGCCGTCCCAGCTCTCCGGCGGCCAGGCACAGCGCGTGGCCATTGCCCGGGCACTCGCCACCGACCCCGCCCTCCTGCTGCTGGATGAGCCCATGGCCGCGCTGGACGTCAACAGCACCCCGTTCCTGCGCAGCCTGCTCAAACGGGTCCTGGCCGGGCGCCGCGCCATCATCGTCACGCACAGCGTCCTGGACGCGCTCATGCTCGCGGACCGCACCATCGTCATGGACGGCGGGCACATCGTGGAATCCGGCCCCACGGCAACCCTGCTGGCCCACCCCCGCAGCACCTTCGCCGCATCGCTGGCGGGGCTCAATGTCCTGCCCGGCACCTTGTCCGGCTCTTCCCTGGTGATGCACGACGGCGTCCAAGTCGCCGGCCAGCCTGCCGTTGGCCCGGGCGCGGGACGGGCGGGAGACGGTGCGGGAGACGGTGCGGCACCGGTTCCCGAGGCGGCAGGTGGGATGGACGGCATGGCCGCGTTCCCGCCGTCGGCGGTTTCTGTCTTTTTGGAGCCGCCCGTGGGCAGCCCGCGTAACTGCTTCCGGGTGCACGTGACCGAGCTGCAACCCCAGGGCGGGCACATCCGGGTCAGGGCCGGGGACCTGGCAGCCGACATCTCGCCGGCCGCGACCGCCGAGTTGGCCCTGGAGCCGGGCTCCGAGGTGTTCTTTGTGGTCAAGGCCGCCGAGGTGGTGTTGTACCCGGCGTAGTGCCTAGGCCTTCGCGATGGCTTCCTTGAGCGCCGCGAGCACGAACACTACTGAGGCGTTGTTGGCGTTGGGGCCCATCATGCCGATGCGCCACACCGAGGAGGCGAACTGGACCACGCCGGCGCCGATCTCCATGCTGAAGTTCGCCAGCAGGTAGCTGCGCACGGCGGCCGAATCCACGCCGTCGGGCACGCGCACAGTGGTCAGCGACGGCAGCCGGGAACCCTCCGCGGCGAACAGCTCCAGTCCCATTTCCTGAATCCCGTCCTGAAGTGCACGTCCTGCCGCTTCGTGGCGGGCCTGCACGGCGCTGAGCCCCTCCGCCAGCACCCGGTCCAGGCCGGCTTCAAGGCTGGCGATCATGGGCACGGGGGCGGTGTGGTGGTAGGTCCGCTTGCTGCCGCCGGCCGCGCCCACGTATCCGCCAAGAAGTCCAAGGTCCAGGTACCAGGACTGGGGATCCTTGATGCGGCGCTCGAACGCGGCGTCGGAAATGGTGAACGGGGACAGGCCCGGCGCCACGCCCAGGCACTTTTGGGTGCCGGCGTAGCCCACGTCGATCCCCCAGTCGTCGGCGAGCAGTTCCAGGCCACCGATGGAGGTCACGGCGTCGGTGACCAGCAGGGCGTCGCCCTTGAGCTTGCCCAGCGCTGCGATGTCGGAGCGCACGCCCGTGGACGTCTCGGCGTGGACGGCGGCAATGACCTTGGGGTTCGGGTGGGCGGCTGCAACGCGTTCGGGGTCAATGGGCCGGCCCCATTCGTGGTCCACGCGCACCACCTCGGCACCGGTGCGCCGCGCCACCTCGCACATGCGCTCGCCAAAGAGCCCGTTGACGGCCACCACGGCCACGTCCCCGGCGCCCACGGTGTTGACGAACGCCGCCTCCATGCCGGCCGAACCCGTCCCGCTCAGCGGCAGGGTGCGGGCGTTGCTGGTGCCCCAGACCTGGCGCAGCCCGGCGCAGGTGTTGTCCAGCACCTCAAGGAACAAGGGGTCCAGGTGGCCCAGCACGGGATGGCCCAGGGCCTCGATGGCCTCCGGGTAGCAGTTGCTGGGGCCGGGGCCGAACAAGTGGCGGAAAGTCAGCTGGCGGGACATGGCAACTCCTCGTGGGGTGGCGGATCACTCACTCCAAGGGTACGTCCGGTGTGTATTCCGGCGGCATCCCGCGGGCTCCGCGTGTCCGGGCGCCGCACCTGCTTGGCCCGGGTTAAACGAAAAACCCCCGGCCATTGGCCGAGGGTTTTCCTCATCTGGTTGCGGGGACAGGATTTGAACCTGTGACCTCCGGGTTATGAGCCCGGCGAGCTACCGAACTGCTCCACCCCGCGTTGCGTCCTCAACAGTACATGCCTTTGCCGGAATCACCAACTCGAGAGGGTCCCCTGCGCACAACCGCACCTTTTGCGCTCATCGGCGGGTAGCTGACCGCGGATAAGCGCGAATGGTGCGGTCATGGTCTCGACAGGCTCGACCGCCGATGCGGCACCAACCTACCGGTGCTTGAACTCGGCGGCTCGCTTCTCGGTGAAAGCCGCCATGCCCTCTTTTTGGTCCTCCGTGGCGAAGCAGGAGTAGATGCCGCGGCGTTCGTGCCGCACGCCCTCGGCGAGCGTGGTCTCAAAGGCCGCGTTGACGGCCTCCTTGGCGATCATGGCCACCGGCTTGGACATCGCGGCGATGGTGGCAGCCGTGGCCAGTGCCTCATCCAGCAGCGAGTCCACGGGAACCACCCGGGCCACCAACCCGGTCTGTTCAGCTTCCACGGCGCCCATGACCCGGCCGGTCAGGACCATTTCCATGGCCTTGGCCTTGCCAATGGCCCGGGTCAGGCGCTGCGAGCCGCCCATGCCGGGGATGACGCCGAGCTTGATCTCCGGCTGGCCGAACTTGGCGTTGTCGGCGGCAATGATGAAGTCGGCAATCATGGCCAGCTCGCAACCGCCGCCCAGCGCATGGCCGGCGACGGCGGCAATCATGGGCGTGCGGACCCTGGCCAGCTCGTCCCATACCGAAAACCAGTTGGAGACGTACATGTCCACGGAGGACTTGTCCGCCATCTCCTTGATGTCCGCCCCGGCCGCAAAGGCACGGGAGGAGCCGGTGATGACAATGGCCCCGACCCCGGGGTCGTCGCTGAAGGCCTGCGCCGCGGCCAGGATCTCCTTGCCCATGGCATCGCTGAGGGCATTGAGCGCCTCGGGGCGGTTGAGCGTAATGAGGCCCACCCGGCCGCGCTGCTCGGTCAGGATGAGGGAAGGCTGCGTCATGGTTATGGGATTCCGTTCAGTTTGGTTCAAGGCTCTACTCGGATGGGGCGGTGTTGCAATGCTCAGTCGGCGCCGCCGCGTTCGGAGCCGTCGCGGATGGTGTTGATGATGCCGGAGAAGTCGGTGCCGGCGCCGCCGCCCAGGGCGAACTCGCGGTAAATCTCCTCCGCCATGCGGCCCAGCACGGCGTCAACACCCGTGGCGTTGAGGGCCTCGACCGCCAGGCCCAGGTCCTTGGCCATGAGCGCGCCGGCAAAGCCCGGCTGGTAGTCACGGTTGGCGGGGCTGGCCGGGACAGGTCCGGGCACGGGGCAGTTGGTGGTCAGCGACCAGCACTGCCCGGACGCGTTGGCTGCCACGTCGAAGAGCGCCTGGTGGGTCAGGCCGAGCTTCTCCCCCAGGACAAAGGCCTCGCTGACGGCAATCATGGATACCCCGAGGATCATGTTGTTGCAGACCTTGGCGGCCTGCCCGGAGCCGGGCCCGCCGCACAGCACGATCCGTCGCCCCATGACACCCAGGATGCCACCGGCCGCGGCGAAGTCCTCCTCGGAGCCGCCCACCATGAACGTCAGGGTGCCGGCCTCGGCGCCCACCACGCCGCCTGACACGGGCGCGTCCAGGCCCCGGTGCCCGCTGGCCACCACCATCTCGTGGGCCGTGCGGGCGTCCTCCACCGAGATGGTGGAACACTCCAGGAACAGGGCCCCGGGCCGGGCCGCGGCCAGCAGCCCGCCGCCCGGGCCCTCGCCCTCGAAGGCCGCGAAGACGTGCTTGCCGGCGGGCAGCATGGTGACAATGACATCCGCCCCCTCGGCCGCGGCAGATGCCGAGGCTGCCACCACCACGCCGGCGCCGGACGCCGCCTCCAGCGCCGCCGGGACCACGTCAAAGCCCGTGACCTGGTAGCCGGCGGCCACGAGGTTGGCCGCCATGGGCCCGCCCATGTGGCCCAGGCCGATGAAGGCAATTCTTGATTCAACGCCCAACACTTCACTGCCCATGCTGTTCATTCCTTTCGCCCTTCAATGGCACCGCGCAAACACACCGCCGTGTAAATCAGTCGTCGGGGCCGCTCAGGCCCAGTTCCCGCTCCCCCAGGCCGGCAAACGCGCCGTCCACCAACTCCGGGGAAACTTCCGCCAGCGTGGCAGGGCTCCATCGCGGGTTGCGGTCCTTGTCCACCAGCTGGGCCCGGATGCCCTCGGCAAAGTCCGGCCAGCGCAGGGCCCGCAGCGACACCCGCAGTTCCTGGTTCAGGGTTTCCTCCAGCGATGGCTGCACCCGCGCCCGGCGCAGCGCGGCGAGCGTCACGGCCACCGCCGTGGGCGACTTGCCCGCAATGGTCTCCGCCGCCGCATCGGCCGCGGGGTCTCCAACTCGGGCCAACCGCGCAAGGATGGTCCCGGCGTCGTCCGCGGAATAGCAGCTGTCAATCCACCAGCGCTGGGCGGCCAAGGCGGACTCCGGAGGCACCTGCCCGTAGCGCCCGACGGCGGCACTTGCGCTGCGTTCGGCCAGCTCGGCTGCCAGCGTGGGCAACGTGGCGGAGTCGACAAAGTGGCTGGCCAGGCCCATGAGGATCGCGTCGGCGCCACTGACCATGGCCCCGGTCAGGCCCGCGTGCGTGCCCAGTTCGCCGGGCGCGCGGGAGAGCAGGTACGTGCCGCCCACGTCCGGGACAAAGCCGATGCCCGTTTCCGGCATGCCGATCCGGGAGCGTTCGGCCACGATGCGGTGTGAGGCGTGCGCGGAGATGCCCACGCCGCCGCCCAGGACCACGCCGTCCATGAACGTGACAATGGGCTTGGGGTAGCGGCGGATGCGGGCGTTGAGGTGGTACTCGTCGCGCCAGAACTGCTCGCTCGTGTTCCCGCCGTTGCGGGCGTCGTGGTAGATCGAGACGATGTCGCCGCCCGCGCAGAGCCCGCGCTCGCCGGCGCCGGAGATCAACACGGTGGCCACGGAATCGTCGTGCTCCCATGCGTCCAGCGCGGCGGCCACGGACAGGACCATGCCGTGGTTCAGGGCGTTCATGGCGGCGGGCCGGTTCAGGACCAGGTGGCCCAAGTGCCCGGAACGCTCAAGGCGGACCTCGTTGTTTTCCATGGATTCATCCTCCACTTATTGGCGCTCCACGGCCAGACGCCCCACGATCAGGCGCATGATTTCATTGCTGCCCTCCAGGATCTGGTGCACGCGCAGGTCCCGGACCAGCTTCTCCAGGCCGTATTCGCTCAGGTAGCCGTAGCCGCCGTGCAGCTGGAGTGCCTGGTTGGCCACGCGGAAGCCTGCGTCGGTGGCCACGAGCTTGGCCATGGCACACAGCTTGACGGTGTCCGGGGCGCCGGTGTCCAGGGCTTCGGCGGCGCGCATGAGCATGGTGCGCGAGACCTCCAGCTCGGTGTCCATTTGGGCGATCTCAAAGAGCAGGTGCTGCTTGTCGATGAGGGGCCCGCCGAACGCCTGGCGTTCCTTGAGGTAGGCAATGGACTTCTCCAAGGCTGCCCGGCCGCCGCCCAGCGAGCACGCGCCGATGTTGACGCGGCCGCCGTTGAGGCCCTTCATGGCGATGCCGAAGCCGTCGCCCTCCTCGCCGAGCCTGTTGGACACCGGGATGCGCACATCTTCGAACACCACCTGGCGGGTGGGCTGGGCGCGCCAGCCCATCTTCTTCTCGTTCGCCCCGAAACTCAGGCCCGGGGTGCCGGCGGGAACCACGACGGCGGTGATCCCGCGGCTGCCGAGGTCCGCCGTGCGGACCATGACCAGGTACCAGGCTGAGGTGCCGGCCCCGGAGATGAACTGCTTGGTTCCGTTCAGGATGTAGTCATCCCCGTCGCGGACGGCCCGCATGGTCAGGGCCGCGGCGTCGGAGCCGACGCCGGGCTCCGACAGGCAGTAGCTGGTCAGCTCCGTCATGGCCGTGATGCCCGGCAGCCAGGCGGCGCGCTGTTCGCTGTTGCCGAAGGCGTCGATCATCCAGGCCACCATGTTGTGGATGGAGATGTAGGCGGCAATCGTGGGGTCCACGGCGGCCAGCTCCTCGAAGATGAGGACGGCGTCGCTGCGGCTCAGCCCGGAGCCGCCATGCTCCTCCCCCACGTAGATCCCGCCCATGCCCAGGGTCCCGGCCTCGGCCAGCACGTCCACGGGGAAGTGCTTGTTTTCATCCCATTCGGCGGTGTGCGGGGCCAGGGCGTTGGCCGCGAAATCGCGCACCATCTCCACCATGGCGTCCTGCTCGTCGGTGCGTGCAGTCATGGGGTCCTCCTTCTGCCGCGTCTTTGCGGCCAAGCGGAGAGGTGGCGGGTGGCCATCTCGTGGTGGCGGGCCCGCCCAGGGTGGGGCGGCCGCCGTCGTGCTATTTGGTGACCTTGCCCATCAGGGATGCGACGGGTCGCAGGAACAGCGGCTGGGCCAGGAACCAGGCCCCGGCCATGACCACCAGGGAGGCGGCAAAGATGCCAAAGCCCCACCAGTTGACCACGTCGCTGGAGGTGTACATGTGGTTGAGGTTGCGCAGGGCGCCGGTGGCCAGGACCAGGGTCACGTGGACCACGATGAAGGCCACGAAGTACAGCATGACCGGGAAGTGGATGGCCCGGGCCGCCGTGATGGGGTAGATCTTGTTCAGCGTGGCGGCGTTCTTGGGCCAGGCGCCGGACATGCGCAGGCCCGTGGCAATGGCCAGCGGGGCCGCGATGAAGACAGTGGTGAAGTAGGCCAGCAGCTGCAGGCCGTTGTAGTTGACCCAGCCGTTGTCGGTGGGCCAGTCAAGGGAGAGGTACTGCAGCCCGGCGGAGATGGCGTTGGGGAACACGTCCCAGCTGGTGGGCACAATGCGCATCCACTGGCCGGTGGCGAACAGGACGATGATGAAGATGATGCCGTTGAGCACCCAGAGCGCGTCCAGGGTCAGGTGGAACCAGAGGTCCAGGCTGATCTTGGTGGGGTTGCCGGGGGTCTTGATGAGCCCCTTGTTGTTGCGGATCCAGTGTGCGGCGGGGCGCTTGGTGGTGCGCACCTGCCAGCCGGAGCGGATGATCAGCAGGATCAGGAACATGTTGATGAAGTGCTGCCAGCCCAGCCATGCCGGGATGCCCACGGGCGCGCCGGCGGGCAGTTCGGAATGGCCCGGGTAGGTCTCGATGAACGAGGCCACGGGTGCCATGCCCACGAGCAGCCGCGCCACGAGGACAAGCACCGCGAGCACCAGCACGAGGGCGGCCGCGGACACACCGATTCTGGACCACAGGCCCATTTCCTGCCACCGTCCCTTGATGGCGGCGGCCTGCTTGTTGGTGGGGGTCGACATTGTCTTCAAACCTCTTTCAGGTGCTGCTGCGGAAGCTGCCACCGCTCGCGGGTGGTTCATCAAACTCTATTTCTAACATCCCGCCGGGCGGAAACAGTGATCGCCGGTCATATTTGGACCGGATGCACGACGGCGGCAGCCGGGTTTGGTGGGCCCGCACGGCTTCGCGGCGGGACCGCTCAGTCCGGCCGCGCCGCCAGTGCCTCGACGAGCTGCGGCACCACAGTGAACACGTCGCCGACAATCCCGAAGTCCGCCACGTCAAAGATGGGCGAGTCGCCGTCCTTGTTGATGGCCACGATGGTCTTGGCCGTCTGCATGCCGGCCCGGTGCTGGATGGCGCCGGAGATGCCCAGGGCAATGTACAGCTGCGGCGAGACACTCACCCCTGTCTGCCCCACCTGGGCGTGCTGGTCCACGAAGCCGGCATCCACGGCGGCGCGGGAGGCACCCACGGCCGCGCCGAGAGCGTCGGCCAGCTGCTCCACGAGGGCGAAGTTTTCTTTCGAGCCCAGGCCGCGCCCACCGGAGACCACTGTCTTGGCGGTGCGCAGTTCGGGGCGGCTGCTGCTGGCCGCAGCCTGGTTCACCGAGGTGATGCGGGCTCCCGGCACTGCTCCACTGAGGGGGACGGTGGCGGATTCGCCCGCGGCTGCCGGGGCGGCCCCGTCAATGGCGCCCTGGCGGACGGTGATGACGGGCAGCCCGCCCTCCACTGCCGACTCCACGTCGTAGGCGCCGCCAAAGATGGAGTGCCCGGCGACGATCCGGTCCCCGTCCAGGCGCACGGAGACGGCGTCGGCCAGCAGGGCGCCGCCAGTGCGGACGGCCAGGCGGGCGGCAATTTCGCGCCCGTCCACCGAGTTGGCGGCCAGCACGGCAGCCGGGGCATAGGTGGCCACCGCGGCCTCGAGGGCTTCCACGGCCGGGGCCGTCAGGATGGAACCGGCCTGCGGGCCCACGCCGGTGAAGACCACGGCGGCCCCGAGCTGCCCCAGGCGGGCTGTTGTGCCGGCGTCGGGCCCTGCGGTGGCGGCGAGCACGGCCACGGGTGTGCCGAGCGAGGCGGCGGCTGCGAGCAGGCCGCGCGTGGAGGCGGCCGGCTCGCCGGCGGGGGTGAGTTCAATGAGGGCAAGGATGTTCGCCATGGGGTGCCTTCCTAGACCAAGCGGTTTTCAATGAGGAAGCCGGCCAGCTGCGTGCCCGCCGTGCCGTCGTCGGTGATCTTGCGCCCGGCCTCGCGCGGCGGGCGTTCGCTGTGCGCCAGGACCACGGCGCGGGCAGGGGTTGCCGGCAGCTCGAGCTCGGCCAGGGAAAGCGTGGTGACGGGCTTGCGCTTGGCCGTCAGGATGCCCTTGAAGTTGGGGAAGCGGGCCTCGGCGCTGCGCTCGGTCACGGTGACCACGGCAGGCAGGGGTGCGCTGACATTCAGCGAACCGGTGTCGGAGCTGCGCTCGCCGCAGACAGTTCCGCCGCCCAGCTCCACGGAGTTGAGCCCGCCCACGAGCGGCAGGCCCAGGTGCTCGGCCACCATGGCCGGAACCACCCCGCCCCTGCCGTCGGTGGATTCGTTGCCGGCCAGGACCACGTCGGCGTTGACGCCGCGCAGCGCTGCGGCGAGCACCGCGGCGGTGCGCCTGGCATCGGCGCCGGCCAGTCCGCCGTCGAGCACGTGGATGCCGGAATCGGCGCCCATCGACAGCGCCTTGCGAATGGCCTTGGCAGCCTCCTCCGGGCCCATGGCCAGCACCACCACCTCGGTCGACTTGTCGGCATCCTTCACCTGCAGGGCCGTTTCCAGGGCACGTTCGTTGATTTCATCCACCAGGCTGTCCGCGGCCGCGCGGTCCAGCCAGCCGGTGGCCGGCACGAGCGTGCGCTCCTCCGCGGTGTCCGGCACCTGCTTGATGAGAACTGCGATCTTCATTGATTGCCTTCCGTCACTGTGTTGCCCGTCTCATTGCAGATTACTAGGTACCACTAGCATTTACTAGGGATGCCAAGTAAATTGTTGTTCCAGTTGTTTTGCCCTCCACCGCAGGAAAGGAATGCCCATGGCATCCCCCACGCCGCTGCCCATGGACCCGATTGCCGAGGCCAGGCGCCAGTGGATTGCCCATGGCTGGTCCGGCGCGGCCGACGCCATGGCCGCCTTCTCCTCGGTCATGCGCGCCCACCAGATCATGTACGGCCGGGTTGACGCCACGCTCAAGCCGCTGGGGCTTTCCTACGCCCGGCTGGAACTGCTGCGCCTGCTGTCCTTCACGCGCGACGGCGCCCTGCCAATGGCAAGTGCCAGCGCCCGCCTCCAGGTCCATCCGACGTCCGTGACGAGCGTCGTTGACCGGCTGGAACGCGACGGGCTGGTCCGGCGCGAGGCCCACCCCACGGACGGCCGAGCCACCCTGGTGGTGCTGCTGGAGGCCGGCCGGGAACTGGTCGAACAGGCCACGGATGTGCTGAACTCGGATGTTTTTGCCGAACCGGGCATACCCGCCGAGGACCTGCGCACCATGACAGCCATCCTGGCCCGCTTCCGCCGCGACTCCGGCGACTTCACGGATCCGATGCAATACCCCGACCCCCTCTAGACGCTCCCTCACTTCTAGGGCATATTCACCAATCCCTCCCTCACTTTTAGGCCATTTTTTGCCATCCCTCCCTCACTGGTGGGCATGCGGTGCGCCAAGCTCCCCCTGTTGTGAGGGAGCGTCGGGAGAAACACCCCAACAAGTGAGGGAGCGTCAGCAGAAACACCCCTAGAAGTGAGGGAGCGTCGGGAGAAACACCCCTAAAAGTGAGGGAGCGTCGCATTCAAGGGGCGGGGGTTGGGGTTGGGGCGCCACGGCTGACGTCGATGCCCACCTCGACGCCGCGGGCGCCCAGGTACACCAGGTGGCTGGCGGTCTCGGCCAGGGCCAGGCGCAGCGTGAATCCGCGCAATGAGTCGAAGCCGCGCGACCACGTCAGCTCCCGCGACACGTCCCACACCGTCGCCGCCTCCCCCACGGCCAGCACGGCCATGACCTCCCGGGAGCGTTCCAGCGTGTGGAAGCGCAGCTCGGCCAGCCGCGTGGGCAGCCCGCGGAAGCGGTACTCGTGGGCCGGCAGCACCTCCATCTCGGCTCCCACATCCATGATGCCCAGGGAGTGCAGGTAGTCGCCCAGCGGGTTCACGTGGTTGGCTGCCTCCAGCGAGACGTGCGGGGTGATGCGCGGCAGCACGTGGTCGCCCGTGAGGATCAGCCCGTTCGCCTCATCGACCAGGGCGATGTGCCCCGGCGTGTGGCCGGGCGTGGCCAGCACCCGGACCTGCAAGCCGGAGATTGGCAGCAGTTCCCCGTCGGCGAGCCGGCGCTGCGGGGCTGCAATGGCCGTCATCTGCGCCCATGTCTCCTCCTGGAAGCTGACCTCCCCCAGGTATTCGGCGGGCACGCCCCACGCCGCAAACTGTTCCCGGTCCTCGTCCACAAACTGCAGGGGGTCCCCGCGCCAGTGCGTGGGCAGCGGCTCGTTCTCGCCCAGGGCCACCCACGCCCCCGAGGCCGCACGCAGCCGGGCCGCCATGCCCAGGTGGTCGGGGTGGAAGTGGGTCACCACAATGCCCGTGACGTCCTCCGGGCCCAGGCCGGCCGTGGCCAGCCCCGCCATGAGCGCCTCCCAACCCTCATCCGAGTCCCAGCCGGGGTCCACGAGGGCCGATTCGCGGTCGCCCACCAGCAGGTAGGCCAGCGTGTAGCGCATGGGGTTGTTGATGAACGGCACGGGGATGGACCACACACCGGGGCGGACCTCCTCCACGGGCGGGAGCACCTTGGCCTGCCATGCCTTGAACTGTTCCGGTGCCGTAACGCTGATCAAGATGCCCTCCAGGAGCTCAGTATGCTGTCAAAATCCGTGTCGCCGGCGGGTTCACGAGCCACCGCCACCGTGCGGGAGAAGTGCGGTGCCGGGGCGGCGGCCACGTGCATGCCGGAACCGGAAAGCGTGCCCCGGGCTGCCAGGTGGCTGTTTTCGGCGGCCTCCGCGTACGTCAGCACGGGCGTGACGCACGCGTCGGTGCCGTCAAAGACGTCCGCCCATTCCTCGCGGCTCCGTGCCGCCAAGGCCGCGGCAAGAATGCCTGCGAGCGCGGGCCAGCTGGCGGGGTCGTCGCGGTCGGGCAGTGAGTCCGCCTCCAGGCCCAGGCCGGCCAGCAGCTGCGCGTAGAACTGCGGCTCGATGGCCCCGACCGCCACATGCCCGCCGCCGGCACAGGCATACGTCCGGTAAAAGGGTGCGGCGCCGTCCAGCAGGTTGGCCGCCCGGGTGTCGTTCCACAGCTTGACGGAGCGCAGTTCCAGGATGATCTGGGACAGCACGCTCACGCCGTCCACCATGGCCGCGTCAACCACCTGTCCCTGCCCCGAGCGTTCCCTCTCCCACAGGGCGGCCAGGATGCCGGTCAGCACAAACATGGAGCCGCCGCCAAAGTCGCCCACCAGGTTCATGGGAGGCAGGGGCGCGTCGGCGGTGCCCATGGCGTGCAGGGCGCCGGTCAGCGCGATGTAGTTGATGTCGTGCCCGGCCGTTTGGGCGAGCGGGCCGTCCTGGCCCCAGCCTGTCATCCGGGCGTAGACCAGGCGCGGATTCGCCGCGAGGCACTCCTGCGGCCCCAGCCCCAGCCGCTCCGTGGTGCCGGGCCGGTATCCCTCCAGGAAGACATCGGCCTCGGCAAGCAGCGCACGCACCCCGGCGAGGTGTGCCGGGTCCTTCAGGTTCGCCCGGACGGTGGTGCGGCCGCGCTGCAGGTGGGTGCCGACGTCGTATCCGCCAACCGGAGGGGCCGGGCCCACCACGCGGACCACCTCGGCACCCAAGTCGGCGAGCATCATGGCAGCGTGGGGCGCGGGCCCGATGGCGGAGAGCTCCACCACCTTCAGCCCCTGCAGCGGACCGCCCACCCGCTGCCCCTAGGCCCGTGCCGCGGCGAAGGAGTCGCGCAGCTCGCGCTTGAGGATCTTGCCGGCCCCGGACATGGGCAGCGCCTCGGGGAACTCAAAGCTGCGCGGCACTTTGTACCCGGCAATGTGCTCCTTGCAGTGCGCGGCCAGCTCGGCCTCCGTGGCCTGCTGCCCCGGCGCCAGGACCACGACGGCGTGCACGCGCTCGCCATACTGTTCATCCGGCACGCCGATGACGGCGGAGGCCGCAATGGCGGGGTGCTTGCTGAGCGCATTCTCCACCTCGGCCGAGTACACGTTTTCCCCGCCCGTGATGATCATGTCCTTGAGCCGGTCCACCACAAACACAAAGCCGTCGGCGTCCACGTAGCCCAGGTCTCCCGTGTGGAGCCAGCCGCCGCGGAGCGCCTCGGCACTGGCCTCCGGCTTGTTCCAGTAGCCCTGCATGACGTGGGCGCCCTTGCAGCAGATCTCGCCCACGTTCCCCCTGGCCGCTTCCTTGCCGTCAAGGTCCAGGATGGCCACCTCGGAATGCGGGGCCGCGCGGCCTCCGGAGCGCATGCGGCTGCCCTCATGGTCGTCGGGCAGCAGCAGGGTAATGACCGGGGAGGCCTCGGTCTGCCCGTAGGCCTGGGTCAGGCGCAGCCCCGGGAAGCGGGCCTTGGTGCGGTTGAGCACGCCCTCGGAGATGGAGGAGCCACCGTACAGCATGCGCTCCATCGAAGAGAGGTCGTAATTGTTGGAGTCGGGGTGGTCCACCAGGATCTGGATCATGGTGGGCACCAGCAGCACATCGGTGGGTCGGTGCTGCTCGATGGCCTTGAACACGGAGGTCGGTTCAAAGTACGGCACCATGACGTGGGTGCCACCCAGGATGGTCAGCCCGCACCAGGCGGCAAGGTCGGCAAGGTGGAACATGGGGGCTGCGTGCAGGAGTGTGGCGCCGGCCTTGAGCAGCTCGCCGGTGGCGATGGTGCCCAGGCCCGAGGTGACAAAGTTCGTGTGGCTGAGCATGACGCCCTTGGGGAAGCCCGTGGTGCCGCCCGTGTAGTAGACGCCGGCCAGGTCGTCGCCGCCGCGGTACGCATCCGGCACGGGGTCGCTGCCAGCCACGAGGTCCTCGTAGGACAGCATGCCCTCCGGGGTGGGTCCGTCGCCGCAATGGATCAGCGTTGTCAGCCCCGGGGCCTTCTCCCGCAGGATCGGTGCCATGGGCACAAAGGCGTCGTCGATGAGCAGCACATGTGTCTCGGAGTCGGTCATGGAGTAGGCCACCTCCGCCGGGCTCCACCGGATGTTGACGGGGTTCACGGCGGCCCCGGCCCACGGCACGGCGAGCAGGTATTCGGCGTAGCGGTCCGAGTTCATGGACAGCATGCCCACCCTGTCCCCGGCCTGCACACCCAGTTTTTGCAGGGCCCCGGCAAAGCGGGCAATCCGGTCCACGTGCTGCGCATATGTGCGCACACGGTCTTTGTAGATGGTGGCAATGGCCTCCGGATTGGCTTGGAGGGATCGGTGCAGCCCTTGCGTGAGGTACATGGTGACTCCTTGAAAAAATCGACGTTGACTTTCAGGACGAAAATGCGCTGGTGTTGCCTACTTGCCTTCTACTTGCCTTCAAAGATTGCCGGGCGGCGCTCCCCCATGGCCGCCACGGCCTCCAGCAGGTCCTCACTGTGCAGGAACGCTGAATTCCAGAGCGCCACGTGCCGCAACCCGCGCGCAATGTCCTCCTCGCGGCCCTCGTTCAGCACGGCCTTGGTGCCTGCCACGGCGAGCGGCGAGTTCGCCGCCATCTCGGCGGCCATGTTCAGGGCAGCCTCCATGAGCGCTTCCTGGTCCGGCAGCACGTCGTTGACCAGGCCGATCCGCCCGGCCCGCTCCGCCGTGATGTCCTTGCCGGTCAGGGCCAGCTCGCGCAGCTGCCCCTCGCCGATGATGCCGCGCAGCCGCTGCAGGCTGCCGACGTCGGCCACGATCGCCAGCCGCGCCTCCCGGATGCTGAACTTGGCGTCGGCACTGGCCAGCCGGACGTCGGCGGCGCTGATGAGGTCCACGCCGCCGCCAATGCACCAGCCGTGCACTGCCGCGATGACGGGCTTGCGGCAGGCGGCCACGGAGCTGATGGCATCCTGCAGTGTCCTGATCACGCCCAGCAGCTCGGTGCGCTGGGCCGCCTGGGCGGGGGCTCCGGGTCCCAGCTTGCCCAGCCAGGACCCGAGCACCTCTGCCACGTCCAGGCCAGTGCTGAATTGGCTCCCGGCGCCGGCGAGCACCACGGCCCGCACGCCGGGGTCGGCGTCGAGCGCGGCAAAGACCTGCGGGAGCTCGGACCAAAAGGCGAGCCCCATCATGTTGCCGCGCCCCGGCCCGGCAAGGCGGACGACGGCGACACCCGGCGTGGGTGCCCCTTCCACCGTGAACGCCGTCCAGGGTTGGGTGAAGGCGGGGCCGGGCCCCTGTGCGGCAGCGGCCATCAGTACTTTTCGCCCTTCTCGGCCATGGCCACGAGCGAGGCCGGCGGCAGGAAGTGCTCACCGTACTTGGCCGCCAGATCGCGCGCCCGGGCCACGAATCCTGCCGGGCCGCCGCTGTAGCCGTTGATGTACTGGAGCACACCGCCGGTCCAGGCGGGGAAGCCGATGCCCAGGATCGAGCCGATGTTGGCGTCCTCCACGCTGCGCAGCACGCCCTCGTCCAGGCACCGCACGGTTTCCAGGGACTCGGCGAACAGCATGCGCTCCACCATGTCGGCGAAGGGAATTTCCGCCGTGCCGCCATAATTTTCCGCCAGGCCCTCCCACAGCCCGGTGCGGTGCCCGTCGGCGTAGTTGTAGAAGCCGGCGCCGGCCAGCTTGCCCTTGCGCCCGTGGGTCTCCAGCATGGTGTCCACCACGTCGTAGCCGGCGTGGTGGCGGTACTGTTGCACGCCGCCGTCGGCCTCCAGGCCCGCCTTGGTCTCCTTCTGGATCTTGGACATGAGCGTCAGGTTCAGCTCGTCGGCCAGCTGCAGCGGCGCGGCCGGGTAGCCGGCCTGCAGCCCCGCCTGCTCAATGCTGGGGGCCGCAATGCCCTCGCCCAGCATGGCAAGGGCCTCGTTGATGAAGGTGCCGATCACCCGGGAGGTGAAGAAGCCTCGGGAATCGTTGACCACAATGGGCGTCTTCTTGATCTGCTGGGCAATGTCGAAGGCCCGGGCCAGTGTTTCGTCCGAGGTGTTTTTGCCGGCAATGATTTCCAGCAGCGGCATCTTGTCCACGGGCGAGAAGAAGTGCAGCCCAATGAAGTTCGCCTGTTCCCGCACACCTTCGGCGAGGGTGGTGATGGGCAGGGTTGAGGTGTTGGAGCCGAGCACGGCGCCACCGTCCACGAGGTCCTGGATCTCGGCGAACGCCGCCTGCTTGACGGCCACGTTTTCAAACACGGCCTCGATCACCAGGTCTGCGCCTGCCACATCGGCGGCGGCGGCGGTGGGGCTGATTTGCGCCAGCAGGGCGTCGGCTGCCTCCTGGGTCTGCTGGCCCCGCGCCACGGCCTTGTCGGTGAGTGACTTCGAGTAGGCCTTGCCGCGCTCGGCGGCCTCGAGTGAAACGTCTTTGAGGACCACATCCATGCCGCCGCGGGCGCACACATAGGCAATGCCGGCGCCCATCATGCCGGCGCCCAGCACGGCCACCTTCTTGGCCGTGTACTTCTCGAAGCCTGCCGGGCGGCTGCCGCCGGCGCTGATGTGCCCCATGTCGAAGAAGAACGCCTTGATCATGTTCGTGGACACGGGGCCCGTGACAACTTCCACAAAGTAGCGCGACTCAATTTCCAGTGCGGTGTCGAAGTCCACCTGGGTGCTTTCGACGGCCGCGGCGAGGATGGCGCGAGGGGCCGGGTAGTTGGCACCCTTGAGTTGCTTGCGGAGGTTGGCCGGGAACGCCGGCAGGTTCGCGGCGAAGGCAGGAGTGCTGGGGGTGCCGCCGGGGATCCTGTAGCCGGGCACATCCCAGGGCTGCACGGCCTCCGGGTTGGCGGCGATCCAGGCCTTCGCGGCGGGGATGAGCTCCTCCACGGTGTCCACCACCTGGTGCACCAGGCCCACCTCTTGGGCCTTGCGGGGCTTGTACTTCTGCCCCTGCAGCAGCACCTTCATGGTGGCGTCGGCAATGCCCATGAGCCGGACGGTGCGCACAATGCCGCCGCCGCCGGGCAGCAGGCCCAGCGTGACCTCGGGCAGTCCGATGACGGAGCCGCGCGTGTCCGCGGCGATGCGGTGGTGTGCGGCCAGGGCAATTTCCAGCCCGCCGCCCAGTGCCGCGCCGTTGATGGCGGCCACCACGGGCTTGCCCAGGGTTTCCAGGGTGCGCAGCTGGGCTTTGATCTGCTGGCCCAGGTCAAAGATCTTCTGTGCGTCCGCCGGGGTGGCGGCCAGGAGGTCGTTGAGGTCTCCGCCGGCGAAGAACGTCTTCTTGGCCGAGGCAAGCACGACGCCGGTGACGGTCTCCTTCTCTGCCGCGAGACGCTCCACGGCCGCCTGCATGGAGGCAACGTAGTCGCCGTTCATGGTGTTGGCGGACTGCTTGGGGTCATCCAGCGTGAGGATGACAACGCCGTCGGCGTCCTGTTCCCAGCGGATGGTGTTTGTGTGGTTCACGTTTTCCTCGCTCATGCCTGGACCCTCTCAATCAGTGTTGCCACGCCCATGCCGCCGCCAATGCACAGCGTCACCACGGCCCGGTGCTTGCCCGTGCGTTCCAGCTCGTCCAGCACGGTGCCCAGGATCATGGCCCCCGTGGCGCCCAGTGGGTGGCCCATGGCAATGGCGCCGCCGTTGACGTTCAGCCTGTCATCCGGGATGCCCAGGTCCTTTTGGTACTTCAGGACCACGGAGGCGAAGGCCTCGTTGATCTCAAACAGGTCAATGTCCTCCACCCCAAGCCCGGCCGTCTTCAGCAGCTTTTCCGTGGCGGGAGTGGGGCCCGTGAGCATGATGGTGGGGTCGGCGCCCGAGGTGGCCGTGGCAACAATCCGTGCCCGCGGCGTCAGGCCCAACTGGGCACCCACCTCGGCACTGCCCACCAAGACCAGGGCGGCGCCGTCGACAATTCCCGAGGAGTTGGCGGCGGTGTGGACGTGGTCGATCTTCCCCACGGCGTGGAATTTCTGCAGCGCCACGGCGTCGAAGCCGCCGGCCTCGCCCATCGCGGCGAAGGCGGGGCGCAGGGTTGCCTGCGACTCGGGCGTGGATTCGGGGCGCATATGCTCATCGACGGCCAGGACCACCAGCCCGTTCTGGTCCTTCACGGGGATGACGGAGTTGGCGAAGCGCCCCTCGGCCCAGGCCCGCGCGGCCAGCTGCTGCGAGCGCACGGCGTAGGCGTCCACATCCTCGCGGCTGAAGCCCTCCATGGTGGCGATGAGGTCAGCGCCCACGCCCTGCGGGACAAAGTAGCTGTCGTAGTTGGTGGCCGGGTCCATGGCCCAGGCGCCGCCGTCGGAGCCGATGGGCACGCGCGACATGGATTCCACGCCGCCGGCAATGACCAGCTGGTCCCAGCCCGAGCGCACCTTTTGGGCGGCCACGTTGACTGCCTCCAGGCCCGAGGCGCAGAAGCGGTTGAGCTGCACGCCTCCCACGGTGTCCGGCAGGCCCGCGGCCAGAACGGCGGTGCGGGCGATGACGGCGCCCTGGTCGCCCACGGGCGAGACGACGCCCAGGACCACGTCGTCGATGAGGTTTTCATCCAGGCCGGGGTGGCGCTCGCGCAGAGCGTCGATCAGGCCCACCACCAGGTCGATGGGCTTGGTCCCGTGCAGGGAGCCCTTCTTGCCGCGGCCGCGCGGGGTGCGGATGGCGTCGTAGATGAATGCTTCGGGTTGTTCGCTCACGTGAGCTTTCCTTCCATTGACGTCCCCGCCCCGGTGGGAAGGGCGGGTGGCAAAACCTGGTACTAACGGTGAGATGGGCCCCACACCGCGAGGGTCCCGCTGCGAGCTTGCGAGCAGTGGGAGCGGTGAGGGATTACAGGGAGCGGGCGATGAGTTCCTTCATGACCTCGTTGGCGCCGGCCAGCACGCGCAGCACCCTGTTGTCGGCGTACATGCCGGCAATGGGGTATTCCATCATGTAGCCGTAGCCGCCAAAGAGCTGCTGGCAGCGGTCCACCACCTCGGCGGTCCTGTCGGTGATCCAGTACTTGGCCATGGAGGCGGTTGCGGCGTCGAGTCCGCCGTTGGCGTGGCGGGTGATGCAGTCGTCCAGGAAAACCCGGTTGACGCGGGTGATGGTGGCGCATTCGGCCAGTTCGAAGCGGGTGTTCTGCAGTTCAAACAGGGGCTTGCCGAAGGCTTCGCGGGTCTTGGTGTATTCCAGGGCTGCCTCCACGGCGGCCTCGCTCATGGACTGGGCCAGGATGGCTGTGATGAGCCGTTCCTGCGGCAGCTGGGCCATGAGCTGGTAGAAGCCCTTGCCCTCTTCGCCGCCGAGGATGTTGGCGGCCGGGATGCGGAGGTTGTCAAAGAACAGCTCGGAGGTGTCCTGGCCCTTCAGGCCAAGCTTGTCCAGCTTGCGCCCGCGGGTGAAGCCGGGTGTGTCCGCTCCCACCTCGGCCACGAGCAGAGAGATGCCCTTGGCGCCCTGGGCGGTGTCGGTCTTGACGGCGATGACCACCAGGTCGCAGAGCTGGCCGTTGGAGATGAAGATCTTGGAGCCGCTGACCAGGTAGTCGTCCCCGTCGCGCACGGCCCGGGTGGTGATGGCCTGGAGGTCTGAGCCGGTGCCGGGCTCGGTCATGGCGATGGCGCCGACCCATTCGCCGCTGCACAGCCTGGGCAGCCAGCGCAGCTTTTGTTCCTCGGAGGCGTAGGCCAGCAGGTAGTGCGCCACGATGCCCTCGCTGACGGCGAAGCCCAGGCTGCCTGCCCCGGCCCGGGTCTGTTCCTGCAGGAGCAGTGCCAGGTTGGCGAAGTTACCGCCCCCTCCCCCGTATTCCTCGGGGATGGACATGCCGCACAGGCCAAGCTCGCCGGCCCGTGCGTAGAGGTCCTTGTCCGGATGCCCCTGCTTCTGGAATTTCTCCTCCAGCGGGGCCACCTCCCTGGTGAAGAATTCCTTGAGCAGGGACGCGACGTCGCGCAGATCGTCGTCGATCCAGGCCGATGAAAACGTAGTTGTTGACATACCGCCAATAGTTCAGGACTATTGACATCGTGTCAATAGGTGGCGCGAGTCTTAACTTTCCGTCCATGAAAGCGATGGCCATGACTGCACAAACCCCTGATTCCTACACGGCCATCACCTACTCCGTGGCGGACCGGATTGCCACCGTGGCGCTGAACAGGCCCGAGGCACGCAACGGCTACACCCTGGCCATGGCGCACGAGCTCGAGCACGCCTTCCTGGCCGCCGATGCCGACCCCGCGGTGCAGGTGGTTGTGTTCACCGCGACGGGCAAGGACTTCTCCGTCGGCGCGGACCTCAGCGGAGGCGGCTTTGACATGTCAATGACCGATTCCGCCAGCGATTGGCAGGAGCCTGCCGGGCGTTGCTCCAAGACCATCTACGGCATGAACAAGCCAGTCATTGCGGCCCTGCGCGGCGTGTCCGTTGGCGGCGGCATCACCATCACGCTCTCCTGCGACTTCCGCCTGGCCTCCACCGACTCCCGCTTCTCCTTCCCCTTCAGCCGCCGCGGCATCTTCCCCGAGGGCGGCTCCACCTGGTACCTGCCCCGACTGGTGGGCATGACAAAAGCCGCCGACTGGATGCTCACGGGCAGGCTCTTCGGCGCGCAGGAAGCGCTCGACGCCGGCCTGGTCACCTCCGTGCACGAACCCGACGACGTGCTGGAGGCCGCCTACGCCCTGGCCCGTGACATCATCGCCAACACCTCCGAGGTGTCCACGGCCGTCATCAAGCAAATGCTCAACCGGCTCAGCGGCCTGGACTCGCCCTTCCCCGCGCACGCCGTGGACTCCCGGCTCATCGCCGGGCTCCCGGGGCACGCAGACACGGTGGAGGGCGTGAAGTCGTTCCTGGAAAAGCGGTCCCCCTCCTTCCCCCTGACGGTGCCGGCGGACCTGCCGCAGTGGCTGCCCTGGCTGGACACGGAGGCAACACCGTGATGGGGACCAGCCCGGCCACCGCCGCACTTGAGGTGCCCGGCGTCGAACTTCACGAGGAGCACCGGCGGCAGCGGCTCAACCCTGATGAGCGGCGCCAACAGATTTTTGCCTGCGCGCAGAAGCTGTTCAACGAGCGCGCCTTTGAGGACGTCTCCGCGACCGACATTGCGGCGGCGGCGGGCGTGGCGCGCGGGCTCATCAACCACTATTTCGGCAACAAGCGCGGGCTGTACCTGGAGGTCGTCAAGGTCAGCTCCACGGTGTCGGCGGTGGCCGTGGCGGCACTGCCGGACGGGACGCTGCAGGAACGGATAGCGATTGCCGTGGACTGGTTCCTGGATTCACTGGAGACCTCCGGGGCCACCTGGCTCTCCTTTGGCGGAGGCATGGGGCGCGACCCGGACCTGGAAAAGATCCTTATTGCGGCCGAGAACGAGTCCATTGAGCTGCTCATTGAGGCGTGCGGGCTGGCCGGGCGCACCGCAGGGCGCGAGCAGATCCGCGCCATGTTCCGGATCTACGCCCAGCTGGCCCGCAGCGGCGGGCGCGAATGGCTGCTGCGCAAGACTCTCACTCGCCCGCAGGTGCATGCCCTGCTGGCGAGCACACTGACGGTCATCGTGGAAGAAGCCGTCCCGGCGATTTAGCAGGCCGGTGGTCGGGCCGGACCCGGTGGTCGAAGCGGACCCGGTGGTCGGGCCGGACCCGGTGGTCGAAGCGGACCCGGTGGTCGAAGCGGACCCGGTGGTCGAAGCGGACCCGGTGGTGGGGGGGGGGGGGGGGCCGGGGGGGGCGCCCCCCCACCCCCCCCCGCCCCCCACACACCCGC
>NZ_JANKZF010000004.1 GCF_027568515.1 Arthrobacter sp. HY1533
TTGACCCGGGCGTGGGGGGGGCTGTTGGTCCCCCCCCTCCCAACCCCCCCCCCCACCACCGGAGGACAAGCTCGACCACCGGAGAACAAGCCCAATCACCGGCGGGCAGGGTCAGCGGTCCACGTACAGATCGATCATGAGCTTTGCCGACGGGTCCACGGCGTACCCGGAAAAGTCGCTGACTCCGCGTTCGCGCAGCAGTTCCTCATCGATGATGGCCTGGCCCGTGAGTTCCCGGCTGTCAGTGGTGAGGATGGCGTGCGCAGCGTCGGCCATGATCGAGGCGTGCCGGGACCTGCGGATCATCTCCGCCCCGCCCAGGATGTTGGCCACCGCGGCCGTGGCGATGGTGGTGCGCGGCCACAGGGCGTTGGACGCCACGCCCTGCGCGGCAAACTCGGCGGCGAAGCCCAGTGCCGTCAACGTCATCCCGTACTTGGCCAGCGTGTAGGCAGGGTTGGCACCGAGCCACTTGGGACTGAAGTTCATCGGCGGGCTCAGCGTGAGGATGTGCGGGTTCGCAGCCTCGAGCAGGAACGGCAGGGCGGCCTTGCTGAGCATGAACGTGCCCCGGACGTTGACGTCCTGCATGAGGTCGTAGCGCTTGGGCGTGACCTTCAGCGTGCCGTCCAGGGAGATCACGCTGGCGTTGTTGACCACGATGTCGATCCCGCCGAAGGTGTCCACGGCCTGCGCCACGGCCGAGGCTATCGTTTCGTCGTCCCGGACATCGCCCACCACGGCCAGCACCTTCCCACCGGCGGCCTCAATGGCGGCAGCCGCCGTGTGGATGGTGCCTTCCAGCCGGGGGTCGGGGGCGTCGGTCTTGGCAATCAGCACCACGTTGGCACCGTCCCTGGCCGCCCGCTCGGCAATGGCCAGGCCAATTCCGCGCGAACCGCCCGACATCAGCATGGTTTTGCCCGCAAGGCTCCCCCGCGACAGGGGACCGGGGGCACCCGGGCCGCCCTCCGGCGTCGTGCTTCCAACATTCTCAGATGTTCCGGTCATGGCCCCTCCAATACGGTTCGCGCAGCTCGCGCTTCAAGATTTTCCCTGTCGCATTGCGCGGCAGTTCCTGTACAAAGTCCACCGAGGTGGGGCACTGGTAGTGGGCCAGGCGGTCCCGGCAGAAGTCGATGATCTCCGCTTCCCCCACCGTACTGCCCGCGGCCCGGACCACCACGGCCTTGACGGTCTCAACCCATTTGGGGTCGGGGACGCCGATGACTATTCCCTCGTCCACGCCGGGGTGGGCCATGAGCACGTTTTCCACCTCGGGGCTGTAGATGTTTTCGCCCCCGGAGATGATCATGTCCTTGAGCCGGTCCACCATGAAGATGTAGCCGTCCGCGTCCATGCGCCCGATGTCGCCGGAGCACAGGAAGCCGTCCGTCGTGAACGCGGCCTCCGTGGCATCGGCCTTGTTCAGGTAGCCCTTCATGTTCTGTCCGCCGCGGATTTGCAGCTCCCCGATGGTTCCCGGCGGCAGGACCTCGTGTGTGACGGGATCGGCGATCCGGATTTCCAGCCCCGGCAGCGCCCGCCCCACCGACTGCAGCACCTCCGGGCGCGGCGGGTTGCGGTGGTCTGAGTCCTGGAGCATGGTGCCGATCCCGGACATTTCCGTCATGCCGAACACATGCGCCAGCTCGGTGTCCGGCCAGGCGGCGAGCGTCTTCTCCAGCAGGGGAAGCGGCATGGGCGATGAGCCGTAGGCAATCTTTTTCAGCGGGGCGAACGCGGCCGCCACCTGCCCGCCCGCGCCCAGCACGGCGTGGATGACAGCCGGGACCAGGAACGCGAAGCGGGCGCCCTGCCCGATCGCCTTGATCATTGACGGGCCCGAGGGGTCTCGCAGGTAGATGCTGCTTGCACCGGCGTAGATCCCGGCCTGAAAGTAGCACGATCCGCCCACGTGGAACATGGGCATGCCCACCAGGTTCACGTCCCCCGGCACCATCTGGAATCCGGCGTTGGCCACCTCGCTGTGCACATTGACGCTGCGGTGCGTGAGCTCCACACCCTTGGGCTTTCCCGTGGTTCCGGAGGTGTACATGACAAGCACCGTGTCATCCGGTTGCACGTCTTCATGGACGACGCCGTTGCCTCCCTCCGCTGTTTCGCCGGCCGGCGCTTGGCCTGTGGCCAGGAACGGTTCGTATTCGTCGTTGTCGCCGCCGATGGCCACGGTGCGCGGCATCTCGACTTCCGCGCCCGCGGCGTCGATGACTGCCTTGAGGTCAGCGCCGTGGAACACCAGCTTGGGGGCCGAGTCCGCCAGGATGTAGGCGAGCTGGCCAGGTGCCAGCCGGAAGTTGCCCACCACGGTTCCGGCACCCAGGGCCGCCGCGGCAAACGTAAGTTCCACGATCGCCAGGTGGTTCAGGTCGAAGGTCAGGATGCGGTCCCCGCGCCTGATGCCGGCGCGGTGCAGGGCGTCCGTAAGCTGCTGGATGCGCCCCTGCCACTGGGCCCAGGTGTAGCTCGAATCGCCAAAGACCACCGCGTTTTCATCGGGTCGGTGCCGCGCCCAGTGGTTCAATCTGTCCTGCAGGAAGACCGGCGGGGCAAGGGTGTCCAGCGTCATGAAAGGCCTTTCAGTGGGCCGGCGTCGCTGCCGGCGTGAACGAAGGTGAGAGAGCGTTGGGGAAATGGGCCCCAAATGTGAGGGAGGGTTTGGCCGGTGATTGAGCTTGTCGAAATCCTTGTGCCTCGACAGTCTCGACAAGCTCGACCAGCGGGGCCGCGGTTAGTCGGGGAGGTGCCAGGACGGTTTCCTGCGTTCCAGGAATGCGGCCATGCCCTCCCTTGCTTCCGGGGTGGTGAAGAGGCGGGAGGAAAGTTCCATCATTTGCTCCGCACCCGCATCGAGGGCCGCGAGCATGGTGGCGGCGGCCATTTTCTTGCTTACGGCCAGGCCCTGCGGGGAGCCCTGCCGGATGCCGGCCAGGATGGGTTCCAGAGCGGCGTCAACATCATCGGCGGCTACCGTGATGAGCCCGCAGGCCTCCGCAGCCGCGGCGTCGAAGGAATCACCCGTCAGGTAGTAGCGCGAGACGGCCCGGCTGTTCATGCGCGGCATGGTGGTCAGGGAGATGATGGCCGGGCCCAGCCCGATCCGCACCTCGGAAAAGGCGAAGGTCGCCGCCGTATTGGCCGCCACAATGTCGCAGGCACCCAGGATGCCCAGCCCGCCCGCCCGGGCCACGCCGTCGATCCTTGCCAGGACGGGAACGGGCACCGTGAGGATGGTGCGCAGGATCGTCACGAGGTCATGGGCACCGGCCTCGACGCCGTGCGCGCCGGCCTCCTTCAAGTCCGCACCTGCACAGAAGACGTTGCCGGTGTGGGTCAGCACAATTCCGCGCACAGCGCCGGAAGCGGCCGCACCGGCCGCCTGTTCCAGCCCCGCCACAAGCTCGCCCACCAGTTGGCGGGACAGGGCGTTACGGTTGCCGGGCGAATCGAGCGTCAGCGTGGCAATGCCGTCGGCAACCGCGTAGTGGACAAGTTCAGCAGCCATGTATCAGTAGCTCTTGGGCAGGCCGAGCGAGTGCTGGGCCACGAAGTTCAGCACCATTTCGCGGCTCACGGGCGCCACCCGGCCAATGCGGGCCAGGCCCAGCATCTGCGCCAGGCCATATTCGCGGCTCAGCCCGTTGCCGCCCATGGACTGGATGGCCACGTCCAGGGCGTTGATGCTGGCCTCGGCGCCGGAGTACTTGGCCATGTTGGCGGCTTCCCCCGCGGCCAAGTCCTCGCCGGCGTCGTACAGGGCTGCGGCCCGGAGCATCATGAGCCGGCTCAGCTCCACCTCGATGTGGGCCTTGGCCAGAGGATGCGCAATGCCCTGGTGGGCGCCGATGGGCTGGCCCCAGACCTCGCGTTCCTTCACATACTCCACGGCCTTGTTGATGGCGTAGCGGCCGGTGCCCACGGCAATGGCCGAGGCCATGATGCGTTCCGGGTTAAGCCCGGCAAACAGGGCCTCCAGGGGAGCATCGGCGCCGCCCACCAGGGCACTGGCGGGAAGGCGGACATCGTCCAGGAACAGCAGGTACTGCTTCTCCGACTCGATGATGTCCATCTCCACCTCCCGGTATTCAAAGCCGGGGGTTTCGCGGGGCAGCACGAACATGGCCGGGCGCAGGCGTCCGCTGCGTTCGTCCACTGTGCGTGCCACGATCAGCACGTAGTCGGCGTTGTTGACGCCCGTGACGAAGACCTTGCGGCCGTTGAGCACCCAGCCATCCCCGTCGCGGCGGGCCACGGTGGAGATGTTGTGCGAGTTGGAGCCGGCGTCGGGCTCGGTGATGCCGAAGGCCATGACGATGGAGCCGTCGGCAAAGCCGGGCAGCCACTCCTGTTTCTGTTCCGCCGTGCCGTATTTGGCAATGATGGTGCCGCAGATGGCCGGGGACACCACCATCATGATCATGGAGGCGCCCAGGGCGGAGGATTCCTCCAGCACGGCGGCGAGTTCGTAGATGCCCTGCCCGGCGCCGCCGTATTCCTCCGGCACGGAGACGCCCAGGAAGCCGGCCTCGCCGAGCTCCGTCCACAGCTCGCTCATGCTCTCGCCGGCCCGGGCGTGCTTGGTGGCGTATTCGTGGCCGTAGCGGCCCACAATGTCACGCACCGCGGACCGCAGGGCCTGCTGCTCTTCAGTTTCAACAATGTTCATCCAGTTCTCCTCATTGAGTTGCCCAGTCATTGAATTCGTCTTATCCGGCTGCGTTGACCACGGCCAGCACCATGCCCACATCCACGTTTTGCCCCACTGCCACGGGCAGTTCCGCCACCACCCCGTCCGCAGGGGCGCCAACGGTGTGCAGCATCTTCATGGCTTCCAGCACCAAGAGCGGCTGGCCCGCGGTGACGGTTTCGCCGGCCTGCACATGCACGGCAACCACGGCGCCGGGCATGGGCGCGGTCAGCGATCCCTCCGCCACAGCCAGGCTCGGGTCGCTGAAACGCTCCACCTCGGTGAAGGTGACGGATCCGCCGTCGCCGTCCACCTCAATGGCGTTCCCGAAGTGGGCAATGTGCCACGTGCGCACCAGCCCGTCCACCTCCAGGCTCACCCGGCCCGGGCTGAGATGGACGACGCCGGTTCCCCCGAAGCCTTCCGCCTCCAGTCCGTGCCGGGTCAGGGCGTAGCGGATGGCGTGTTCCCCTGCCGGCCCCGACAGGGTGGCGGAGTGCCGCATTGAGGGCAGGTTCCGCCAGCCGCTGGGCATGCCGCCCAGCACCGTGGCTTGTTCCCGGCGCAGTGCTGCCGCGGCGAGCGTGGCTGCGAGCGCGGCCAGTTCTTCCTCGTCGGGCCCGGCCACGGGGGCAGCCAGTGTCTCGAGTCCGTGCGTGGGCAGGAAGGCGGTGTCGGTCTCCCCGGCTGCGAAGGCTGTATGGCGCAGGATGTTCACCAGCAGGTCCCGGTTGGTGCGCACGCCGTGGATGCGGGCCGTGGTCAACGCCTTGGCGAGAGTGCGTGCTGCCTCGGTGCGGTTGGGCGCCCAGGCGATGAGCTTGGCCAGCATGGGGTCGTAGTGGATGGACACCGTGGATCCTGCCGCCACGGCGGAATCCAGCCGCAGCCCGCGCCCGCGGATCGGCAGGGCGAAGGGTTCCGCCAGCCCGTCCACCTCAAGGCGCCGCACGGTCCCGGTCTGGGGCGCCCAGCCCGCGGCCGGGTCCTCGGCGTAAAGGCGCACCTCGATGGCGGCGCCCCCTGCAAGCATCGCGGGCGCCGGCGGCTGCTCCGCCGGCAGCCGCCCGCCGTCGGCCACCTCCAGCTGCAGTGCCACGAGGTCCAGGCCGGTGGTGCATTCGGTGACGGGGTGTTCCACCTGCAGGCGTGTATTCATCTCAAGGAAGTAGAAACTGCCGGACTCGTCGGCCAGGAACTCCACCGTCCCGGCGCCCACGTAGTTGACGGCCTTGGCCGCGGCCACGGCCGCCCCGAACAGCTTCTCCCGCATGCCGGGCGTGCGTTCCACGAGCGGCGAGGGCGCCTCCTCCACCACCTTTTGGTGGCGGCGCTGGATGGAGCATTCGCGCTCCCCCACGGCCCACACCGTGCCGTGGGAATCCGCCATGAGCTGGACCTCCACGTGGTGGCCTGTCTCCAGGTACGGCTCGCAGAAAACGGTGCCGTCGCCGAAGGCGCTCGCAGCCTCGGTGCGTGCAGCCTCCAGCTCTCCCGGCAAGTCGGCCAGGGTGCGGACGATCCGCATGCCGCGCCCGCCGCCGCCGGCCGAGGCCTTGATGAGCACGGGCAGCTGCGCCTCGGTGACCGTGGCGGGGTCCAATTCGGTCAACACGGGAACTCCCCCGGCGGCCACCAGGAGCTTGGACTCAATCTTGGAGCCCATGGAGTCGATGGATTCAGGTGAGGGGCCGATCCACACCAGCCCTGCGGCCTGGACTGCCCGGGCAAAGCCGGCGTTCTCTGACAGGAAGCCGTAGCCGGGGTGGATGGCGTCGGCTCCGGCCCGCAGCGCGGCGGCAATGATGAGGTCCCCGCGCAGATAGGTGTCTGCGGCGGCCGTCCCGGGCAGGTGGACAGCGGTGTCCGCGTCCAGGACAAAGGGGGCTCCGGCGTCGGGCGTGGAATGCACGGCCACGGTGGCGATGCCGCGCTCGCGGCAGGAGCGGAAGACGCGGCGGGCAATCTCGCCGCGGTTGGCTACCAGTACGGAATTGATGGTCATGGGTGGCTCACATCCGGAAGACGCCGAAGCCCTCGGCGCCCTTGATCGGGGTGGTGGCGATGGCGGAAAGGGCCATTCCCAGCACGGTGCGGGTGTCGCGGGGGTCGATGATGCCGTCGTCGTACAGCTTGCCGGAGAGAAAGGTGGGCAGGGATTCGGCCTCGATTTGGGCCTCGACGGCGGCGCGCATCAGGGCGTCGGCGTCTTCGTCGAAGTCGCGGCCCGTGGAAGCCGCGGCGGCCCGGCCAACGATCGACATGACGCCGGCCAGCTGCGCGGCCCCCATGACGGAGGAGCGCGCGCTGGGCCAGGAGAACAGGAAGCGGGGGTCGAAGGCGCGTCCGCACATGCCGTAGTGGCCCGCCCCGAAGGAGGCGCCCATGAGGATGGACAGGTGCGGGACGGTTGAGTTGGAGACGGCGTTGATCATCATGGAGCCGTGCTTGATGATGCCGGCCTGCTCGTATTCCTTGCCCACCATGTAGCCGGTGGTGTTGTGCAGGAACAGCAGCGGGGTGTTGGCCTGGTTGGCGAGCTGGATGAACTGCGCAGCCTTTTGCGCCTCCTGCGAGAACAGCACGCCGCGGGCGTTGGCCAGGATGCCCACGGGGTGGCCGTGGATGCGGGCCCAGCCGGTCACCAGGGAGCTGCCGTAGAGGGCCTTGAATTCGTCGAAGTCGCTGCCGTCCACCACACGGGCAATGACCTCGCGGGGGTCGAAAGGGACCTTCAAATCGCCGGGCACGATGCCGAGGAGCTCCTCCTCATCCATCAGCGGGTCCACGGCGGGCGCCGGGGCCGCACCTTTTTTAACCCAGTTGAGCCGGGCCACAATCCGTCGCCCGATCCGCAGCGCGTCCATCTCATCCAGGGCGTAGTAGTCGGCCAGGCCGGAGACGCGGGCGTGCATGTCGGCGCCGCCCAGGGACTCGTCGTCGGACTCCTCACCCGTGGCCATCTTGACCAGCGGTGGCCCGGCCAAAAATACCTTGGAGCGTTCCTTGATCATGACAATGTGGTCGCTCATGCCGGGGACGTACGCACCTCCCGCCGTGGAGTTGCCAAACACGAGCGCGATGGTGGGGATGCCGGCGGCGGAGAGCCGGGTGAGGTCGCGGAACAGCTTGCCGCCGGGGATGAAGATTTCGCTCTGCGTGGGGAGGTCGGCGCCGCCGGATTCCACGAGCGAGATGACGGGCAGCCGGTTCTCCCGGGCGATGTCCAGGGCGCGGAAGATCTTCCTTGTGGTGTACGGATTGGAGGTGCCGCCCTTGACCGTGGCCTCGTGTGCAATGATCATGCACTCCACGCCCTCCACCACGCCAATGCCACTTACTGCGCTGCCGCCCACATGGAACCTGGTGCCCCAGGCGGCCAGTGCGGACAGCTCCAGGAACGGGGAGTCGCGGTCCACGAGCATTTCCACCCGTTCCCGGGCCAGCAGCTTGCCGCGCTTGCGGTGCCTGGCCACGGCATTCTCGCCGCCGGCCGCCAGGACCTTGGCGTATTCGCCGTCGAGCTCTGCCAGCTTTTCCTCCATGGCTTTTCTGTTGGCCAGGAACTCCGCGCTGTGCGGGTCTATTGTGGTGCGCAACGCTGTCACAGAAATTCCTCCGGGATGTCGAGGTGGCGGGCACGGAGCCATTCACCCAAAGCTTTGGCCTGCGCGTCGAAGCGGGCGTTTGAGGCAACGCCCTCCCCGAGCAGGCCACGGATCACAAAATTCACGGCGTGAAGGTTCGGCAGCACATGCCGTTCCACCTCCAGCGTTTTAGTTTCGGGCAGCAGCTCCCTGAGCTTGTCCACGGTGAGGGTGTTCACGAGCCAAGGCCAGGCGTCCCCGCGCTCCACCCACACACCCACGTTGGCGTCGCCGCCCTTGTCACCGCTGCGCGCCGCCGCGACGCGCCCCAGTGGGGCACGCGCCGTCGTGCTTTGTTCTGGCAAGGGCGGGAGCGCCGGTTCCTCCACAGGGGCAAGGGCGACGGCGGCCGGCACAGTTGCGCTGTGGGGCGGGACTTCCAGCGTGGTGCCGTCGGGCAGCGTGACCAGGTGCGGAACTTCTGTGGCCGGCACCCAGCCGGGCGTGTAGACGCCGTAAGGGACGGCGTCTCCGGGCGGGGCGGTCAGGTGGAAGCCGGGATAGCTGGCCAGGCCGATCTGGACGGCGGCGTTGGAGAAGGCCCGGCCCACCAGTTTGGGGTCCTGGCCCCTGGCCACGCAGTGCAGGAAGGCGCTGGCCTCCTCTTCCGTGGCGGCGTCCTCGCGGTCGGTGCGGGCAAGCGTCCAGCTGGTGCCTTCGGGGACGTGCTTCCCAATCTGGCCTTGGATGAGGGCGGCCTTTTTCTCAATGTCCAGGCCGGTCAGGACGAAGGTGACCTCGTTGCGGAAGCCGCCCAGGGCGTTGATGGAGACCTTCAGGGTGTCCGGCGGGGCCTCGCCGCGGACGCCGGACAGGCGGACACGGTCAGGGCCTGCATCCTCCAGGGCGATGGAGTCCAGGCGCAGCACGGCGTCGGGGCCGCCGTAGCGGGCACCGGTGATTTCGTAGACCAGCTGGGCCGTGACGGTGCCTGTTGTGACGGCGCCGCCGGTTCCGGGGTGCTTGGTGATGGTGCTGGAGCCGTCTTTTTCTATCTCCGCAATGGGGAAGCCGGGGCGGTGCATGTCCTGGATCGAGTCGAAGAAGGCGTAGTTGCCGCCCGTGGCCTGTGTGCCGCATTCGATGACGTGCCCGGCCGCCATGGCCCCGGCGATTTCGTTGTAGTCCGTCTCTTTCCAGCCAAAGTGGTGTGCTGCGGCGCCCACCACCAGGGAGGCGTCAGTGACTCGGCCGGTCACCACGATGTCCGACCCGGCCTTGAGCGCCGCGGCGATACCCCAGCCGCCCAGGTAGGCGTTGGCGGAAAGGGGCTGTCCGTTGCAGGTTTTCAGGCCGAGTTCTTCGGCGCGGTCAATGAGGTCATCGCCATGGACATACGCAATTTTTGTCTCCACGTTGAGGGTCCCTGCCAGTTCCCGCAGCTTCTCGGCCAGTCCTGCCGGGTTGAGCCCGCCGGCGTTGACCACAATCTTGATGCCCTTTTCCATGGCAAGGGCAAGGCTGTCAGCCATCTCGGCCAGGAAGGTCTTGGCGTAGCCGGTTGAGGGGTCCTTGGCGCGGTCGCGGGCCAGGATGAGCATGGTGAGCTCGGCCAGGTAGTCGCCCGTGATGACATCCACGGGGCCGCCCTCCAGCATTTCCCTGAAGGCGCCGGCCCGGTCTCCGTAGAAGCCCGAGGCATTGGCCACGCGCAGAACGCTCATGGGGTGGATCCTGTTGCAGCCGCCGCGAGCGGCTGCCGCCCCTCCCCGGGCGGGCCGGCAAAGGCCTGCACAATGTCCAGCCATTGGTTGGCATTGGGGCCGGCGGCCGTCACGGACAGCTCGTCGCGGTGCCGGCGGCGGGTGGCGAGCAGGCAGAAGTCCTCGGCGGGGCCGGTGACCTTCTCGACGGCGTCCTCGGGGCCCCAGCTCCAGCTCTCCCCGGCCGGACCTTCCAGTTCAATCCGGAACTCTTCCTCCGGCGGGCTCAGCCTGTTGGCCTTGAACGCGAAGTTGCGGGTGCGCACTGCCAGGTGGGCAATGTGGCGCAGCCTGTCCGTTGGCTCGCGGGTGGCGCCCAGGGCATCGGCAATGTCCTGCCCGTGCGCCCACGTTTCCATGATGCGCGCCGTGGCCATGGAAGTGGCAGCCATGGGCGGGCCGAACCAGGGCAGGCGGGCACCCTCGGCGACCCCGCGCAGGGAAGCCGCCATCCGGCGTCGTCCTTCCCTCCATGCGGCCAACAATTCGGCAGGCGGAAGCGTTGCAAGTTTCGCGGCGGCGCCGTCAATCGTGGTTTGGCCCGAACGGAGCGCCCCCAGCAGGGCGTCAAAGGCCGCGGTGTCCCCGTTGGCGGCGGCCGCGGCGTCTGCCACTGCCGCGTCGGTCCAGGCCAGGTGGCCGATCTGGTGGGCGATGCTCCACCCCGGCGACGGCGTGACCAGGGCCCAGGCACGCTCCGGCAGCTGGGCCACGAGGGCGTCCAATACCGCGGATTCCGCCTCGACGTCGTCCAGGACCGCTGCCAAACCGACCATGCTGAAACTCCCTTGTTACCGCGCAGTACATTTAGGAACAGTATGTGATGCGTGTCATAAAAAAGCAAGCATGCATGATTGTTTCAATTCGTGCTAGCGTCCCTTTGTGAGCAGAACCGTGATTGAACCCCAGCAGGACCGCAGCCGTGCCACGCGGGACCGGCTGCTGGAAAGTGCCGTGACGCTGCTGTCGGAAACGGGCTGGAACAACACCACTGTCAGCACTGTGGCCGCCCATGCAGGGGTTTCCCGTGGCGCCACACAGCACCACTTCCCCACCCGCGACGACCTCTTCACGGCGGCCATCGAGCACATGACAGTGGCCCGGGTGGACGAGGTCAAGGCCGCGCTCGCTGCGCACGGGGACGGCCCCGCCCCGGTGCGCGAGGTCCTGGAATCGATCATCAGCCTGTACACCGGCCCCTTGTTCAAGGCGGCCCTGCAAGTGTGGACCGCCGCCGCCGTGGATCCTGCCGTGCGCAGGCACATCATCCCGCTGGAGCAGGTGGTGGCCCGCGAGGCGTTCCGGTTGGCCGCGTCGCTGCTGGGCATCGACCGTGAGAACCCGCGGCTGCGTGCCATCGTTGCCGCCACCTTGGACTTGGGCCGGGGGCTGGGCCTGGCCAACATCCTCACCGACGACGCCGACCGCCGCACCTGGGTGCTGGACGCCTGGTGCACCGAGCTCGAGGCCATCATCGCGGCCGAGTCCCCCTCCCCCTAAGACGCTCCCTCACTTTCCGGCCCCTTTCCCCCAACGCTGCATCACCAAACGGCGTGTTTTCCCCAACGCTGCATCACCTCCCGGCAGGCTGCCCCTGTGCCGGATAGAATCATCCACGATGCCATTGGGGCATTTGGTGGCGGCATTGAAACGGGCAGCGCATGGGCACAACAGGTGAAATGGCAGCTTCAGGATCCGAGTCCTCAGGCGGAGGATCTTCCGGAACCAAGGTCCTGATCAGCCTCGCCGCGGCGGTCATTGTCCTGATCGGCCTGAGCCGCATTTCCTCGATTGTGGGGCCGGTCTTCCTGGCGCTGGTGCTGACCATTTGCGTCTACCCCATCAAGCAGCGCCTCACGGCCCGCGGCGTCCCGCCAGTCCTCGCCGGCATGGCCACCATCCTGTCCGTCTACGCCATGATCGGCGCCCTCGTGGCCTCGCTGTGGGTCTCCGCCGTCCAGCTCACCCGGCTGCTGCCCCAGTTCGCCCCGCAGATTGGCGAATTGCGCTCGGACATCCAGGTTTTCCTGCACGACACCCTGGGCATCGGCGACGACCAGGTCCGCGCACTCGTCAACTCCATCGACCTGCGGGTCCTGTTCGACACGGCCTACAACCTGCTGGGCAGTGCCATGAACGTGGGCTCGGGCCTGGTGTTCCTGCTGCTGCTGGTCATGTTCATGAGCATCGATGCCACATACTTCCCCACCATCCTTGCCGTGGTGAAGCAGAAGCGTGCGCCGGTGGTGGAGGCGCTGGGCAACTTTGCCAAGCTTTCGCGGTCCTTCATGATCATGACAACCGTCTTTGGTGCGATCGTTGCCGCCCTGAACCTGGCGCTGTTGCTGATCCTGGGGGTGCCGGGCGCTGGCCTGTGGGCGCTGCTGTCCTTCGTGTGCGGCTTCATCCCGTTCATTGGCTTCTGGATCTCCTTGGTGCCGGCCGCCATCATGGCCCTGTTGGCCGGCGGCCTGCCCACCTTCATCGGAGTGGTGGCCTTCTACGGGGTCATCAACTCCCTGATCCAGTCCATCATCCAGCCCAAGTTCGTCTCCGGCTCGGTCAACCTGAACATGACGTTGACGTTCCTGTCCGTCATCTTCTGGTCGGCACTGCTTGGCCCCCTGGGCGCCCTGATGGCCGTGCCGTTGTCGCTGTTCGCCCGGGCCATCCTGGTGGACTCCCACCCGGAAGCGGCTTGGCTGCGGCCATTCATTGGCGACGTCAACGAGTCCAAGGCAATGCTGGCTTCCCAGCGCGCGGCGGCCAAGGCGGCAAAGTCCAAGACGCCAAAGGCTGACAAGTCCAAGGCCGCGCAGCCCAAGCCCTGACAGACCCCGCATCACATAACGTCCCCTTTTGGCGAACGCTGCAGCAACCAAGTGGTGCCGCGTCCGTCAAAAGGCGACATCAAGTGATGCGGCGTTCGCCAAAAGGCGACATCAAGTGATGCCGCGTCAGAAGGGAGGTGGCGGGGGCTATTGGAGGTTGGAGGTCAGCCTGGCCGCGCTGTCCCAGAACTTCTCCATGGCCGGGCGCTTGACCCAGTCTGCCAGGTCCAGCTCGCGGCTGTTGGCCCGGTAGCCGTCCTCGATCCCCCGCAGCTCCTGGACAAATTCGCGGCTGTGGATCAGCACCGAAATCTCCATGTTCAGCGAGAACGACCGCACATCCATGTTGGAGGAGCCAATCACCGCCACCTCGGAGTCGATGCTGAAGTGCTTCGCGTGCAGCACCTCGGGCGCGCGGTACAGGTAGATCTTCACCCCGGCCCGCAGCAGGGCCTCGTAGTAGGACCGCTGGGCGTGGTAAACCAGCGCCTGGTCGCCAATCTCCGACACGAACAGCTCCACGGACAATCCCCGGCCGGCCGCAGTGATCATGGCCAGCAGGACCGAATCCTCGGGCACAAAGTAGGGACTCGTGATGCTGACACGCTCGTTGGCCTGGTGGATCATGGCAACGAAGAGCTTCAAGTTGTTGTCATTTTCAAAGCTGGGCCCGCTGGGCACCACCTGCGCGTCGACGCGGTGCGGCGCCGGGTCCAGCACCACGGGCGAGGTGTCCAGCACCAGCAGTTCGTCGCTCTCGCTGAACCAGTCCGTGACGAAGACGGCATCGAGTTCGCGCACGGCGGGCCCGTGGATGCGCATCATGAGCTCGTGCCAGCGCAGCCCGCGCGCAATGTTCTTCTTCTTGTTGTAGCTCTCGTGCACCAGGTTTTGCGAGCCGGTGAAGCCCACCAGGCCGTCCACCACCAGCAGCTTGCGGTGGTTGCGCAGGTCAATCCGCTGCCAATGCCCCTCCCAGGGCCGCAGCGGCAGCATCGCGTGGTACTCGGCGCCCATCTCCGCCAGCCTGGCCAGCGTTTCCTTGCGCCCCGGGTTCATCAGGGAGGCCAGGTGGTCGCTGAGCACCCGCACCGTCACTCCCCTGGCCACGGCGCGCGCCAGCGCATCGAAGAAGGGCCGTGTGGCGTCGTCGTGCACCAGGATGTAGAACTCCACGTGGACGTAGTGCTGCGCCCGGTCAATCTGCTCCGCCATGGCCGCAATGGAGCCGTGGTAGTCCGGGAGAAGTTCGACGTCGTTGCCTCCCACCATGGGCAGCGCACCGAGGGCGCTGTTGAGGGTCACCAGGCCCGGCAGGCCCTGCGGCCACTCGTCCCGGTGGCTGAGCTGGTCAAAGCCCTCGGTGCGTTCCAGGATCAGCTCATTGACATGCTTTTGCTTGTCCCGCCGGGCCTTGGGCAGCCGGGAGAAGCCCACCAGCATGAACGCCACGAGCCCCACATAGGGGACAAAGATGATGGTGAGCATCCAGGCGATGGCCGTGGCCGGGCGGCGCCGGGCCGAAATGTAGGCCACGGCGAAGGCACCGAGGATGACGTGCCCGGCAAGGAAGATCCACGCCCAGGTCTCCGGATCAATCAAAAGCTGTCCCCTTGCTGCTCGAGTTGCCCGCTACAAAATGTCAAAGGCGGTGCGGGCTCGCATGGAGTCCGCACCGCCTTCGCTGATCCTACCGTTTAGTGCCAGGCCTGCTTGCTCAGGCGAGGGCCTTTGCCTTCAGCTGCGCGTATTCGGCATCCGTGATGGTGCCCGCATCAAGCAGTGACTTGGCTGCCGCGATCTGGTCCGCGGGGCTCTGGGTGCCGGCCACGCGCCGCAGGTACTCCTCGGTGTGCTGCTGCGCGGCGGCAGCGGCCTCGTGGTTGCGCCGGGCCATGCCGCCGCCCCGGACAATCAGGTAGACGAGGGCCGAAATGTACGGCGCCACCAGCAGGACGAATATCCACAGGGCCTTGACCCAGCCGGAGAGGGAATCGTCGCGGAAAATATCGGCAACGATTTGGAAGAGCAGAATCAAGTAAGCCAGGAAAAAGAACGCGATGGTTATGGACCAGAATACTTCTAAGAACTGCATTGATTATCCCCACATGTTTGCCCCGCCGGGACGTGGTGTTTCCGGCGGGATATATTTCATTGCAGCCTGTTGGCTGTTCCGCCAGAATAGCAGCCCGCAATGGCGGACCGGCATGAATGATTCACTTGTTGCCCGAATGCCTACGTCACTGCACCGCGGGGTTTTTGAAATTGGTGGCCAGCTCAATCAAGAGGCGCGCACCAAAGGCCGTGGGTCCTCGCGGAATCCACCTGGTGGTGGCCGGTGCCTGTGCTGTGCCGGCAATGTCTATGTGGGCCCAGGGAGTTCCATCCACAAATTCCTGCAGGAACAATCCGGCCGTGATTGATCCGGCATTCACGCCGCCAATGTTTTTCATGTCGGCAATGTCGGAATCAAGGTCGGAGCGCAGGCCGGGCGGCAGCGGCAGCCGCCATACTTGTTCATCTGTGCTGGCCGCCGCTGATTCGACCTGGGACAAAATGTCCTCATTGTTGCCCATGACCCCGGCAATTTCGGTTCCGAACGTCCGCAGGCAGGCTCCCGTCAGGGTGGCTATGTCCACAACCGCGTCAACTCCCGCTTCCACCGCCAGCACCAGGGCATCCATCATCACCAGTCGCCCCTCGGCGTCTGTGTTGAGCACCTCCACTGTCTTGCCGCCACGGGTGACCAGGACGTCGCCAAGCTGCATGGCTGAACCCGAGGGCATGTTGTCGGTGCACATCAGGTAGCCGGTGACTTCCGCCTGGCAGCCAAGTTCGGCCAGCGTGCTCATGGCGGCGAGGACGGTGGCCGCACCGGTCATGTCGTTCTTCATCTGCGAGTGGGACAGGTCCCCCGGCTTGAGGCTGATTCCACCGGAGTCGTACATGATGCCCTTGCCCACCAGGCCAAGATGGCCGGTGGGGGTGCCGCTGGGCCGGTAGCGCAGCACCACCATGCGCGGCGGCTCCACCGAGCCCTGGTTGACGCCCAGAATGCCCCCGCAGCCAAGGTCCTGCAGCTGTGCCTTGTCGAACACCTCAACCTCTAGCCCCGTTTCCGCGCCAAGGGCCACTGCGGTTTCGGCCATGCGCGTGGCGGTGAGCATTCCTGCCGGGCAGGTGGCCAGGTCCCGGGCCAGCAGCGTTGCACCGGCGGTGATGCTTCCGCGCTTGGCGCCGGCCTGCACGGCAGGCACTTCGGCCGCAGTTGTCACAAAGACCAGTTCCTGGACCCTGGCGCTCACCGCCGGGGTGGTGCGCAGGTCAAAGTGGTAGCGCGCCAGCAGGACACCTTCAACGAACGCCGCCGCGGCAACACCCAGGTCCAGGCCGGGCAACTGCGGCAGGTGGACGGCCAGCCGCCCGCTGTTTCGCACTGCGGAGGCGAAGGCCGCGGCGGCGTCACGCACGCCTGCGGCGTCAAGGCTGCCCATGGCGCCGATTCCCACGGCAACCATGGGCGCGGAGCCGCCAGGAACCAGGAGCGCCGAGCCAACCTTCGCCGCGAACCCGGCCTTGGCGAGCTCTGATTCGTCGAGCCCCAGCATTCCGGGCACGGGGGCGTCCAACGGGACAAGTACGGCAACGGCGTCGACGTCAACGGGTCCCTCCGGGACGGCGCGAACAACAAACGGAGCCTCGCGGGAGGGAATGACACTGGTGGCGCTCATGGCTGGGGGCCTTTCTCAAAGCTGTTGGTCATCGGATTACATGTTTACGGGTGCGCCGGGCCCCCAGGGGATGCCGAGCAGGAACCAGGCCGCAAAGATCACTGTCCATGCGATCAGCAGCCACATGGTGTACGGAATCATCAGGGCGATGACGGTGCCGATCCCTGCGTCCTTCTTGTAGCGCTGGGCCACAGTGACGATGAAGGGCATGTAGACCATCAGCGGTGTCAGCACGTTCATGGGTGAATCACCCACGCGGTATGCCGCCAACAGGGTTTGCGGGGCCACATCGAGCGAGGCGAAGATGGGCAGGAAGATTGGGGCGAAGATGGCCCATTTGGGCACCAGTCCCGGCAGGATGATGTCCAGCACAAAGATCACCACGATGAAGGCGATCAGCAGCAGCACCGCCGGGATGCTGGCCCGCTCCAGCAGGTGCGCAGCCTCCACGGCAGCAACGGTGGGAAGGTTGGTCCAATTGAACAGGGCGATGAACTGGGAGATCATCAGGAACATCACCAGCAGCCCGCCGAGGCTGGCGAACGTCTTGGTGATGGCACCCACCACCTCATTGCCGCCGCGAAGCGTCTTGGCCCCCAGCCCATAGAAGATGCCGCAAATGAGAAACGCCAGGGAAATGATGAAGATCAGGCTGGCCATGAACGGCGTGGCCCCGATCAATTCACCTGTCGCCGTGTCGCGCAGGGGTGCCCCCGGCGGCAGGGATATGGCAAGAACGCCCACCACGACCGCCAGGAAGGCCCACAAGGCGAAGCGCAGGCCGCGGGCCTCAGCTGCCTCGTCGACAGTTTCCTCGGAGTTGGCGGCGAGGGGGTCGGCCAGTTCGTACTTGCCCAGCCGGGGTTCAACAATCTTGACGGTGACAAGGACTGCAACCAGTGTCAGCAGAATTGAGCAAACAATGCCGAAGTAGAAGTTCGCGGTGACTGCCAGCGGGGCCGCACCAATGTTGCCCAGCGCCTCATTGGTAATCTCGGTCATCATTGAGTCGGTGGGCGTGATCAGGACGTTGACGCCGAAGATGGCACCAACACCGGCAAAGGCCGCAGCCATGCCGGCCAGCGGATGCCTGCCCACCGAAAGAAACGCAGCCGCGGAGAGTGGAATCAGGATCAGGTAACCGGCGTCGGAGGCCACGGAGGAGATTACGCCAACAAAGATCAGAATGAAGGCCAGGGACCAACGCGGGGCCACCTTCACGATCTTGCGGATCAGCGCCGCCATGAGGCCGGCATGCTCCGAAACGCCAACACCACCCATGGCGATCAGGACCACGGCCACCACACTGAAGCCAGCGAAGTTGTCAACGAAGGAAGAAAAGAACACCTGTAGTCCATCTCCGGAGAGCAGGCTTTTAACCTCAAATGTCTGCATCGACACCGTGTAATCCGGCAGGGTTACCGCTTGGCCGGTGGCGGTGTCGAAGGGGACAAGGGTTCCGCCGAGTGCGTCATTGAGGTGCTGGAGCTGTTCCACCGGAACCGGGGTCATGACTTCTTCGGTGACCTTGACGTTGGCCCACGACAGCAACGCCGAGAGAACGGCAATGAAAGCTATCAGGTAGACGAACATGATGGTGGGGTTGGGAATCTTGTTGCCCAGCCGCTCAATTGAATTGAGGAACTTGCTCGATTCCTGCTCGGCTCCCTTGCCTCCGGCCTTTGGTTTCGCCGCTCCACTGGGCGTAGTTGCTGACATCGAGACTCCTCAACTTTTTGAAGCGTGGCAGCCTTGCCTGTGTCGGTTGGCCGGTGCAGATCTAATGGCCCAACAGTAAATTGGCAGCCCATCAAATACAAGTATTGCCCCAATTGCAGGAATAGCGCGCAGGCCGCCGGACAATTGTGAACCCGCGCCGTTCTTTGGTGGCTTTGGTTGGCGCACACGTCCACGTTCACTACTGTGGGCCTATGAGTCAAATAGCAATCATGCTTGCAATTCTGACAATCGCGGTTGTCATATTCGTGTGGAATAAATTGCCCGTTGAAATTGTGGCAATTGGTGTTTCGCTGGCACTTTTTGCCACCGGAATCATCGGAATTGATGATGCATTCTCAGGTTTTGGCTCCCAAACGGTGGTGCTGATCGCCGCATTGTTTGTGGTGGCCGAAGCCATCGACGCCGCAGGAATCACCACGTGGATGGGCGGGCTGCTGGTCAGGTTTGCCGGCAGCAGCCGGCCCAGGCTTCTGGTCCTGATCATGCTGTTTACGGCACTGTTGACCGCCGTCATCAGCGTCAACGGCGCCGTGGCTGCCCTGCTTCCCATGGTGGTGGTCCTGGCCGTGCGGCTGGGCCGTGAACCCGGGCAGCTGCTCATGCCCATGGCCTTTGCCGCCCACGCGGGGTCGCTTCTGGTGTTGACGGGTTCTCCTGTGAACATCCTCATCCTCGAAGCGGCAATCGATGCCACGGGCAACGGCATTGGCTTCTTTGAATTTGCCCTGGTGGGCCTGCCCCTGCTGGCCGGAACAGTGCTGCTCGCCATCTGGCTGGGTCCGCGGCTGTTGCCCCGCCGCACCCCCGAGGAATCACCCAAGGACCTTAGTAGCCACCCCGCAGTGATCCTGGGCCACTACTGGCCCGGCGAGCATGAGCTTGCCCGGCTGCTGGTGCCCCTGGGCAGCCCCCAGGCCGGCCGCCCCCTTGCCGGGGTTCTTCCGGACACGAGCGGAGAGGTCCACCTGCTCACTGTCCAGGATGAGGCGGGGCGGCCGATGCCGGCCGAGACCCTGGAGCCGGGGAACTTCCTGGTGGTCCGGGGGACTTCGGCGGCCATCGCGGAGTTTGCCGGGGAAAACGGCCTGGAGGTGGAGGCCGGGAGGGACGGCGGCGTTGCCTGCGGGCTCGTCAGCAAATCCTTTGGCGTGGCAGAGGTTCTTGTTGCCCCCAGGTCGAACCTCATCGGCACGGACGCCTACCCCGGCATGATCACCGAAAGCGGCTCCCTGGTGGTGCTTGCCCACCAACGCGCCGGCGGGACCGTCGATGCGGCACAGAACCCGAAGCGTGCCGGCCGTGGCGCCCGCGTCAAGGCCGGCGACTCGCTGCTGCTGCAGGGCAGCTGGGCTGCGCTGGACAAGCACACACTGGATGCCAATGTGCTGCTGGTGGACTCCCCCGACGCCATCCGCCGGCAGACGGTGCCACTGGGACCGGGGGCTGTTCCCGCACTGGCCATCCTGGCCGCCATGGTGGTGCTGATGACCACGAACCTTGTGCCGGCGTCGGTCGCGGCACTCCTTGCCGCCATGGCCATGGTGCTGTGCCGGGTGGTGACCGTGGGCCAGGCCCACCGCTCCATGGCCTGGCAGACCTTGATCCTGGTCGCCGGTATGATCCCGCTGTCGGCCGCCATCACCAAGACCGGCACGGCCAAGATGCTGGCCGACGGCATTGTCACCCTGACCGGAGGAGGGAGCCCCTACCTGCTGCTGGTCGGCATCTTCCTTGTCACGGCCGTGCTGGGCCAGCTCATCAGCAACACCGCAACAGCCCTGATCATCATCCCCATCGCACTGTCCGTGGCGGCGGAGGCGGGCCTGTCCCCCATCACCGTGCTGATGTGCGTCAGCGTGGCGTCCGCAGCGGCACTGCTGACGCCCATTGCCACCCCGGCCAACATGATGATCATGCGACCGGCCGGCTACAGGTTCGGCGACTACTGGAAATTCGGCGCCGCCATCATGGCCCTGTACCTGCTGGTGGCGGTGTTCCTGGTGCCGGCAATCTGGCCGCTGTAGACGCTCTAGCCGCGGCGGCACCGTGCCCGGGCATGCAGAAAACCCCCGGCCTGTGGGGCCGGGGGTTTTCTTTGGAGTTGCGGGGACAGGATTTGAACCTGTGACCTCCGGGTTATGAGCCCGGCGAGCTACCGAACTGCTCCACCCCGCGATGTGTTTATTACACTACCGCCCGTTGGCCCGCAAGCCAAACTGTGGGCACGTGACGTTCATCTCCTGTGCCAGCCTGTCCCACAAAGCAAAGCGGGGCCCGGCCGCCGTGTGGCGACCGGACCCCTCATCTCAGCCTGTGGAAGGCACGACGGCGGCGCTAGGGTTGCGCGCTCGGCGTCGGCGTTGCCGTCGGGGCCGGCGTTGCGGTGGCCCCTTCGGCGGCGAGGGCGGCCTTGAGGGCGGCTTCCAGGGCCTTCTGTGCATCGCCATAGGCGGCGAAGTCACCCTTGGCCAGGGCGGCCTGGCCGTCCTGCAGGGCCTTGTTGGCGTCATTCAGGGCCTTGGTCAGGGCGGGGTTGCTGCTGGCGGCCGGAGGCTTGCTTCCGTCCGTGGAACTTCCACCGCTCCCCTGGCCCTTGTCCACTCCCGCATCACCGGCTGCTGCGCCGGAGTCGCCGCCGAACAGTGCGTCCAGGGCCTCGTTCAGCGTGTCTGCATAGCCAATCTTGTTGCCAAAGGCCACCAGGACCTTCTGCAGCGTGGGGTAGGACGTTGATCCCGTGGACTTGACGTAGACAGGCTGGACGTAGAGCATGCCGCCGCCCATGGGCAGCGTCAGCAGGTTGCCGTTGATGACGTCGGACTGGCCCAGCTTGAGCACGTTCAGCTGCTCCGAAACTGAAGTGTTCGACTGGAACGTGTTCTGCACCTGTCCCGGGCCGGGAACTTGGGTGGCGTCGGGCAGCTCGAGCAATTGCAGCTTGCCGTAGTCGGGGCTCTTGACGCCCTTGACGTTGCCGGCGTCGCCGTTGGCGGCCATGAAGCCGTACAGGATGTTGCGCGAGTCCGTGTTCTGGACTTCCTGGGGGATGAAGTCGGTGGTCAGCGAGAATGCCGTCTTGTCCTTGCCCGGCATTTTCAGTGACAGGTAGTACGGCGGCTGCTTGTCCACGGCCTTGGTGGTGGGATCGTCCGGGACGCTCCAGGCCAGGGTGTTCTTGAAGAAGTTGGTGGGATTCGTGACGTGGTAGCGGCCCAGGAGTTCACGCTGGACCTTGAACAGGTCTTCCGGGTAGCGCACGTGGGCCATGAGGTCACCGGACATTTCCGTGAACGGCTTCACCGTTGTGGGGAACACCTTCTGCCATGACTTCAGGATGGGGTCCTCGGCGTCCCAGGCGTACAAGTCCACTGAGCCGTCGTAGGCATCCACTGTGGCCTTGACCGAGTTGCGGATGTAGTTCACGGAGGTGTTGGGCAATGCGCCGGCGCCACCATTTGCCGTCAGGGAGTCGGTGGTGGCCTCCTGCAGCTGCTGCTGCTGTGAGTACGGGTAGTAGGAGCTCGTGGTGTAGCCGTCCACAATCCACTTGACCTTGCCGTCAACGATGGCCGGGTACGGGTTCCCGTCGAGTGTCAGGTACGGGGCAACCTTGGCCACGCGCTCGGCAGGGGTGCGGTCGTAGAGGATCTGCGACTTTTCGTTGACGCCGTTGGTCAGCAGAAGGTCGGTGGACTGGAACTTCAGCGCGTACATGACGCGGTTGAACCAGTTGCCCAGGTTGGGGCCTGCATCGCCGGTAAAGGTTGTCAGCGCCTCGGAGGCAGGATCGTCGTCTCCGCTGGTGGTGGAGCTGCCCTGCGGGCGGTCCAGCTCGATGGGGTCGGTCCCCTCGGGCGCACCCACGATGGAGTAGTCAGTGGTTGACTGGCCAAAGTAAATGCGCGGCTGGTAGCTGGTATCGGTGCCCAGCACACCGGTTGAGGGCACCCCTGACTGCATGAACTCGGGCTTGCCGTCGGCGGTGACCTTGTTGCCGTAGGCAGCCACCACACCATAGCCGTGCGTGTAGACCAGGTGCTGGTTGTACCAGCTCTGCTGGTTCGGGTTGATGCCCTCGGGGTTCAGTTCGCGCACCGCAATGACGGCATCCTGGACCTTGCCGTCGATCGTGTAGCGGTCCACGTTCAGAGTCTTGGGGAACTTGTAGTACGGACGGAACTGTTCCAGCTGTGCGAACGTCGAGGAGATCAGGTTCGGGTCCAGAAGGCGGATGTTGGCCGCAGTGTCGGCATCCTGGCGCAGGGCGCCGGCTTCGGCCGTGGTGGTGGCGTTGTACGGGGTGACTTCCATGTTGGAAAGGCCGTAGGCGTCGCGGGTCATGTTGATGTTGCGCTCAATGTAGGGCAGCTCCACGTTGCCCTCAGAGGGCTTGACCTGCCACTCCTGAACGGCCCAGGGGTAGATGCCGCCGGCCACAATGGCGGTGACAACCAGCATGCCGGTGCCGATGAGGGGCAGCTTCCACTTGCCGATGAAGGCGGCAACGATGAACAGGATGGCCACGATGAGCGCGGCAGCGGCCAGGATGGCCTTGGTGGGAATGACGGCGTTCACATCGGTGAACATGGCGCCGGCACGGTAGCCTCCGTTGTCCTGCAGCGTGGCGAAGCGGCCCAGCCAGAAGTTGGCGCCCAGCAGCAGCAGGAACACCCCGGCCATGATGGCGATGTGGATCTGCGCCTGGCGGGAGGTGAAGATGCCCCGCTCGGTCAGGCGGATGGCACCGTAGAGGTAGTGGGTGAGGAGCCCGGCGATGAAGGCAATCACTGTGGCGCTGATGAGCATGCCCACCACGAAGCCAAGGAACGGCAGGGTGTTGGTGTAGAAGCTGATGTCCAGGCCGAACTGGGGGTCGGTGGACCCGAAGGGCTCCCGGTACAGGAACAGCATGACCTTGTCCCACTGGGCCATGGCGGCTGTGCCGGCAAACAGGCCGAAGACCACGGGGACGCCAATCATGACGACGCGGCGCACCGGTTCCAGCTGCAGCTGGTAGCGGTTGAGGTTGTCCTCGCGGGCGCTGTCAGGGGCGTAGACGGGCCGGGCCTTGTAGGCGGCGCGAATGGAGAAGTACACGGCCAGGGCCATGACCAGGAAGGCTGCCAGGAAGATCAGCAGCTTGGCGACCTTCTCCGTCCAGAACACCCCGGTGAAGCCGAGCTGGTTGAACCACAGGAAGTCGGTGTAGGTCCCGGAGAAGATGAGCAACGCAACCACCAGGGCCGCCACCACAATGATGGTGGGCAGCAGCGCGCTGCGTTTCTTGGGCCGCACGGGCCTGCTCGGCGACGGGGATGGTCGGGATGTCACTCTCTACCTCTTTATTCAACTGGTGCACGGATGATGCCGGTTGCTTCTATACTGCTGCCACGAACGGTCGGCAGGCAAAGTTCCTTGTGTTGCTCAATTGTTACTTGCAGGTGGGAAGGGCCGAGCCGTCCTTGCCGGATCCCACGAGGGACACGGCGTCGTACGCTTCCTTGAGCGTGGCCACCTTGATGACCTGCAGCCCGTCGGGGACGTGGCCCACCACGTCCTGGCAGTTGGCGGCCGGGGCCAGGAAGTAGTCGGCGCCGTTGCTGCGCGCGCCCACCATCTTCTGGGCAATGCCGCCAATGGCCCCCACGTTTCCGGCGGGGTCAATGGTGCCGGTTCCGGCGAAGTGCTTGCCGCCGGTCAGCTCCCCCGGGGTCAGGTTGTCCATGATGCCCAGGGCGAAGATCATCCCGGCGCTGGGTCCGCCAATGTTCTCCAGCGAGATTTCAACGCTGAAGGGGAACGTGAACGTGTTTTGCAGGGAAATGCCGAGCAGGTACTTGCCCTCATCGCCCAGCCTGGGGGTCACGGACACTGTCTTGTTCACCCCGCCGCGCCGGACCTCGATGTCCACGGGTGCGCCCTTGCCGCCGGCCAGGACGGCCTGGATGGTGTCCAGGTCCTTGACCGGCTTGCCGCCGATGGTGAGCAGGACGTCGTCGGGCTTGAGAATGCCGGCAGAAGCTCCGTCGTCGGGAATGGACGCCACGGCCAGCTTTGATTCAAAGTCGATGCCCAGTGCGGTCAGGGCGGCGGCGGTGGCATTTTCCTGCGAGCCGGTCATGGCGGCCGAGTTTTCGCTGTTGACGGTTTCCTGGCTGACGCCGGGGGCGTAGATGAGCTCCGCCGGGTAGATGCTGTCCGAGGGCGTCAGCCAGGAACGGAACGCGTCGAAGAAGCTGAGCTGGCTGTCCGGCAGGCCGCCTGTCAGGTGCACTGTGGTGAGGTCCAGGCTGCCGGAGGTGGCGGGGAAACTTTCATGGCCGGTGACGGTGATGACGGGGTGGTCGTTGACCTTCCCGATCGTGTTGATGGCGGGGCCGGGCGATTCCACCACGTACGGGACGGGGATTGTCAGGGCGGCCACGGCCAGCACCACGGCCAGCACGCCGGACACCACCATCATGGGCATTCTGCGGTCGCGGACGGGAACTGGCATGCCTGCCCCGTGGTTGTTCTCCTGGCTCAAAGATGTGACCTTTCCCCGCTGTGCCGGACCTCGCCGGCGCCTGCAAAACACGTGGCGCCGACACCCCACCTTACTGTGTCCAGATGTGCTGTGCTTGTGCCGCAGCTGGGAACCGCCGGGGAATCCTGCGGGCTGGCACGGCCGCGCCGAAAACCCTTTGCCTGTAGCGAACAGTGCCCTCCGACGGGGCGACAAGGCACAGCGGCGGCGGTAACGTAAAAGATATTCAGCGTCCACGCCAACGAACGGGCCATCATGTCTTCCACACCAGCCAACAACGACGACGACACCCCGAAGGATCCGCTTCAGGAAATGCTCGCCAACCTTTTGGGCGGCCAGGGCATGGAAGGCTTTGACCCTGCCGAGCTGGCCAAGGCTGCCGGGCTGCCCTCGGACCCCAACGTGCTGGCGCAAATGTTCTCCCAGGTCCAGGCCATGATGAGCGGTTCCTCCGACACCCCCGTCAACTGGGACATGGCCCGCGATGCCGCCCGCAAGGCTGCCGCCGGCGGGGACCCCTCGGTCACGCCGAACCAGCAGCGTGAGGTGGACGAGGCCCTGCGCCTTGCCGAGATGTGGCTGGACCCCTTCACCGAGCTTGCCGCCACGGCCATCATGGGCCGCGCCTGGTCGCGTGCCGAGTGGGTCGAGGAAACCCTGGGCACCTGGCAGCGTCTCACCGAACCGGTGGCCAACAGCATTGCCTTTGCCATTTCCACGGCCATGAACGAGCAGCTTCCCGAGGAAATGAAGTCCGCTATGGGCGGTGCCGCCTCCATGATGCAGAACATGGGCGGGGCCCTGTTCGGGCTGCAGCTGGGGGCGGCAGTGGGCGCCCTGGCCAAGGAAGTGATGGGGTCCACCGACATCGGCATCCCGCTGGCCGACCTGCAAATGGCACTGCTGCCGGCCAACGTCAAGGCCTTCGGCGAGGGCCTTGAGGTCCCCGAGCAGGAAATCCTGCTGTACCTGGCCCTGCGTGAGGCAGCCCATGCCCGGCTGTTTGTGCAGGTTCCGTGGCTGCGCGGCCACCTGCTGGGGGCCATTGAGTCCTACGCACGCGGCATCCACATCGACATGTCCCGCATCGAGGACCTGGCCCAGAACCTTGACCCCTCCAACCCGGAGGGCCTGCAGGCCGCCCTGTCCGAGGGCGTGTTCATGCCCGCACGCACCCCCGAACAGGACGCCGCCCTGGCCAAGCTGGAAACGGCCCTGGCACTCGTGGAGGGCTGGGTTGACGAGGTCAGCTTTGCGGCCGCCGCCAACCTGCCCGCCGCCGCGGCAATCCGCGAAACCATCCGCCGCCGCCGGGCCACGGGAGGCCCGGCGGAGCACGCCTTTGGCTCGCTCGTGGGCCTGGAGCTGCGTCCGCGCAGGCTTCGCGAGGCCTCGGCCCTGTGGGCATCCCTGAAGGAGCAGCGCGGCATTGCCGGACGCGACGCCATCTGGGACCACCCGGACCTCCTGCCCACCTCCGCCGACCTCGACGACGCGGCAGGCTTCAGCGCCCGCCGCAGCGCCGCCGACGCCTCGGAATCGGACGTTGACGCCGCCCTGGCCAAGCTCCTCGAGGGCGGCTTCGACAGCTTCGACGGCGGGACCGAAAGTGGCGAGGCGGACGGCGACGCCGATGCCGGTGCCGGCGAGCCCGGCGATGGCAGCCCCGAGGGGCCGACCACGGACAAGTAGCCACGGCCGCACGCAACGGGCCGCCCGGCCAGGCACGGAGGAATTCCACCGCTGCCAGGCCGGGCGGCCCATTGCACTTAACCCTGGCAGCTATTCCTGCAGTCCGGCACTTTCCCGGCCCAGCCCGATGTCCCAGTCCTGGCCTTCCCCGCCGGGGCCGTGTTCCTCCCGGCCGTCGCTGTCCATGCTGCGCTCCATGCCCGTGATGTTGCGGGCCGAGGCAAAGGAGGCCCCGTCAAGGAAGGCCCGGGCCGCCTCCAGCCGCGGGTAGCCGGCCAACTCCTGCCAAAAATCGGCGCTGTGGTTGGGGTGGATGAGGTGCGCCAGCTCATGCAGCAGCACATAGTCAATGACCCAGTCGGGCATGCCCTGGACATGGTGGGAAATGCGGATGGATTTCCGGGCCGGTGTTGCCGAGCCCCACCGGCTGCTTTGGTTGCTCACCCACCGCACCGACTCCGGCTCGGCGCGCCCGCCCAGGTACCGGGCCGACAGTGCCAGGCTGCGCCGCATCAGCGCCTCGTCGCCGGCCGGGCCGCGCCGCCCTCCGGGCAGCCTTTGCGCGCCCTGCTCCAGCCGGGACACCATGCGCGGCACCCAGTAGGTCTCGTCCTCCAGGCTCAGCCGGGCCGGCACGGCGATGACCGCCTGCCCGTCTTCCCAGAAGGCGGCGAGCCCGGTTTTGCGCCGGGCCGTCCGCCGGACCACCACGGGCCCGCCGTTGCTGAGCGTGTGCACGGACAGGGAATCGCCCAGCGGTCCCGGCGTGCCCTTGCCGAGCGGGCTGTGGCGTGGATCTTGGCGGCGGCGCGGGGCTGCCGCCCGGCCGGCCGCCACGGTGCCCAAACGGGCGCGATTGCCTGCTGCGCCGGCCCCGCCCGCCAGCCGTGATTTCGGTGCTTGTGGATCTGCCATCCTTCGACGGTACAACGATTCGCAGGCAGGCAGCGGCCCGAGCGGGCAGATTGTGGACAAGGTCCAGCTGTGGAAAACTCCGCACGCTGTGGCGGCACAAGTGCCATGATCGGAAGCATCCGGCAGGAAGGGACATCCCCACTTCCGGGCAGTCCTTCAGGAGGCGGACATGACCACCATCAACCCGGGCCTTCGCATGGTGCGGCGAAGCGCCCAGAGCGTGCAGATCGGGCTGGGTGCGGGCGGACTCATCCTGGCCGGTCTGCAGAAAACCGAGATTTCCTTTGTTGAGGCGCTGCGGGCCGGCATCCCCGACGGCCGGGTGCTGGAGCAAGCCACCGCATTGGGAGTCGAGTCGCTGCGGGCCCAGGAAATTTGCGGCATGCTCTCCGGACTGCTGTTCAGCGACGCCGAGCTGGCCGCCCGGGGCTACCGGGCCCAATGGCTGTTGCCCGAGCGTTCGGCCATGCTTGGCCTGTACCAGGGCCCGTGCCTGGATCTCATGGAGCGCCGCGCGCGCAGCGTGGTGCAGATCGTGGGGCTGGGGCGGACAGGGGCGGCGCTTGCCGCGCTGCTGTGCTCCGCCGGCGTGGGCACCCTGCTGCTGGAGGACGACTCCCCCGTCACGGCCAGCGACGTCTGCGCCGGTTCGCACCGCAGCGTGGACATCGGCCTGGCCAGGTCGCTCTCCGTGCGCCGGCATGTGCAGCGGATCGACGCCGGCTGCCAGGCGCATGTGGTGCATGACGGCGGGGCCGGCGGTCCGGGCACCAGCTGCCTTGACCTTGCCGTGGTGGTGGGCCACGACGCCGTCACGTCCCGGACCGCGGCACGCTTCCTGGCCGCCGAGAAGCCGCACTTGTTCGCACTGCTGCGGGAGCAGGACGGCACCGTCGGCCCCCTCGTGGTTCCGGGCGAAACAGCCTGTGCCGAGTGCGTGGAACGCAACCGCAGCGCCCACGACCCCCAATGGCTGGAACTGTGCGGCCAGCTGTCGGCCGCGGCAGCCCCGTCGAGCGGGTTCCTGCCCCGGCACGAGCTGCTGGAAAACGTGTCACTGGCCACCGCCCTCGCAGGGACGGCGGCCACGCACGCACTGCTGTTCCTGGACGGCGTCAACCAGCCCGGTTCATGGTCCGCGGTGCTCACCTTCCACACGGGCAACGGCGTGTGGACACGGCAGGAATACGCCGCCCATCCGGAATGCGGCTGCCAATGGCAGAATCAGCCGGTGGCCACGATCCCCAGCACCGCCTCGCCGTAGCGTTCCAGCTTGGACGGGCCCACGCCCGGCAGGGCAGCCAGGGCGTCCATGTCCTGCGGGGCCGCCTCGGCAATGGCCATCAGGGTTGCGTCTGTGAACACCACAAAGGCAGGCACGGACGCGGAAGTGGACTCGGTCAGCCGCCACTGGCGCAGCTGCTCAAAGACGGCCTCGTCGTAGCCGGGCGGGCAGTCGGCGCAGCGCCCCACCTTGCGTTCGGCCCCCGTGTTCAGGATCTTCCCGCACACCCGGCACACCGAGGGGCCGGTGGTCTTGCGCGACTTGCGCGGCCCGGCCAGGCGGGCACCTGTGGGTGCGCCGCCCACGGAGGAGGGACGGAGGCCGTCAAGGAAGCGCGAGGGCTTGCGGTTGGCCCGCCCGCCCGGGGTGCGCGCCGTCGACCAGGAAAAGTTCAGGAATTCCCGGGCACGGGTGATGCCCACGTACAGCAGGCGGCGTTCCTCGTCCACGGTTTCCGGGGTGTCGGCGAAGGAGATGGGCATGAGGCCCTCGCTCAGGCCAACCAGGAACACGGCGTCCCACTCCAGGCCCTTGGCGGAGTGCAGCGAGGCCAGGGTGACGCCCTGGACAGTGGGTGCGTGCTGGGCAGAGGCCCGGTCCTGCAGCTCGGCCACAAAGTCGGCCAGGGTGAAGATGTGCTCAGGTGTGCTGCGGGAAATGAACAGCTCGTCGGCAAGCGCCACGATCGCGGACAGCGATTCCCAGCGCTCCCGGACTGCGCCACCGGTCTTGGGCGCCTCGGCCTGGTAGCCGAGGTTGCCCAGCACGTCGCGGACCAGCTGGCCCAGCGGCTCGTCCTCGGCCGCACGGGATGCCGCGCGCAGCTGCAGCATGGCGTCGCGGACCTCCTTGCGGGCAAAGAACCGCTCGCCGCCGCGCAGCTGGTAGCCCACGCCGGCCGCCGTGAGGGCCTGCTCGTAGGCTTCCGACTGGCCGTTGGTGCGGAACAGCACGGCAATTTCGCTGGCCTTGGTGCCGTTGGCGATGAGTGCCTTGATCCTTGCGGCGACGGCGGCGGACTCCGCCTCGTCGTCGCTGCACTCCAGGAATTCGGCCGCCGGGCCGGCGGGGCGCTGGGCCACGAGCTCCAGGGGTTTGGACCAGAGGGCATCGGCCGCCATGCCGCCGCTGCGCCGGTTCCCCAGCAGGGAGTTGGCCAGGCCAACCACCTGGGGCGTGGAGCGGTAGTCGCGCACCAGCTTCACCACGCTGGCCCCCGGGTAGTGCTTGGGGAAATCGAGCAGGTGCCGCGGCGTTGCACCGGTGAACGAGTAAATGGTCTGGCTGGCGTCGCCAACCACGCACAGCTCGTCGCGCCCGCCCAGCCACAAATCAAGCATGCGCTGCTGGAGCGGGGAAACATCCTGGTACTCGTCCACCACAAAGTGCCGGTACTGTTCCCGCACGGTTGCCGCAACGCGGGGGTCTTCCTGCAGGATGCCCACAGTGATCAGCAGGACGTCCTCGAAGTCGATGAGGTTCCTGTCCGCCTTGACGTCCTCGTAGCCCTGGAACAGCCGGCCCACGGCCAGCTTGTCCAGGCCGCCGGGCTCGCCGCGGTCCGTCGCCTTGAGCACGTATGTCTCGGGGGTGAGCATGGAGACCTTGGCCCACTCAATTTCGGCGGCGAGGTCGCGGATGGCCGCCCTGTCCGTGGGCAGCCGCAGGCGCCGGGCTGCCTCGCCAATGACCTGGGCCTTGTGTTCCAGGAGCCCGGGCAGCTGGCCGCCGACGGCGTGCGGCCAGAAGTACTGCAGCTGGCGCAGCGCCGCGGCGTGGAAGGTGCGGGCCTGCACCGTGCCAACGCCCAAGTCGCGCAGCCTGGTGCGCATTTCGGCGGCGGCGCGGGCCGTGAACGTCACGGCCAGCAGGCGGTTCGGGTTGTACACGCCGGTGTGCACGCCGTAGGCGATCCTGTGCGTGATGGCGCGGGTCTTGCCCGTGCCTGCGCCGGCCAGGACGCAGAGCGGGCCGTTGAGCGTGGTGGCCACCATGCGCTGTTCCTCATCGAGGCCGGAGAGGATCCGTTCCTCGGCGGTGCGGCTGTCCATGACGGGCAGCCCGGTCTGCCCAGGGTCGAAACTCATGCCAAGTCACCTGGTTCCGCGATGGGTCCGCCATGCCAGTGCTCAATGAGCGTCCGGGCAATGGAGAGCCGGTGGGAGATTGACGCCTCGCCGCTGAGCACGGCCGCCTGCAGTTCCTCCCTGCCGAACCAGCGCGCGCCAACCACCTCCACGTTGTCCGGCACGGCCACGGTGTCCAGTGTGTGGCCGATGTAGCCGAGCATGAGGGACCGCGGGAACGGCCATGCCTGTGAGGAAATGTATTGCAGCGAGTGCAGGTGGACGCCCACTTCCTCGGCAATTTCACGCACGGCGGCCTGTTCGGCGCTTTCACCGGCCTCGACAAAGCCGGCCACTGTGGAATACCTGTTGGATTCCCACTGGCGGTTGTTGGCGAGCAGGATGCGCCCGTCGGCCCCCACGATTGCCACAATGACGGCCGGGTCCGTGCGCGGGAAATGTTCCGAGCCGTCCTGCGGGCAGCGGCGCATCCAGCCTGACCAATCCGCCTCAGTGGCGGTTCCGCAGCGCGGGCAGTGCCGGTGGGTTGCATGCCAGTTGGCCACGGCAAGGGCCTCCACAAAGGCGTGGACGTCCAGGCCGGTGAATTCGGCCGCGACGTCGCGGTATGCCGCAAAGCGGCCGCCCCCGGGCACCCAGGCGAGGTCGCCGGCGTCGTGCGGGAGTGCGTGGAGCACAAGGTCGGTGCCCACCGGCAGTCGGTCCTCCTGTCCCGGGGCCACCTTGCCCAAATACACCACTGAGGTGCCGGGGACCATGGCTCCGGGAAGGCCTGCGGGGTCAAGGTAGGCCGGTCCCGTGCCGTCCATGAGGACCTGTCCGCGGTGAAAAACCATCACGCGGTGGGCCGGTGACTCCAGCACCGCTTCCATGAACCCGGGTTCGCTGCGCTGCTCGCACTGGCGGTCCAGCACAGTTTCGGGGGAAGGGGTGGATTTGCTCATGTTTCTACCGTACGCATCGGGGGCAAATATTTACATTCGACGGCGGCGTGATTGTGGACAAGTGGGGGTGCCTTGTGTGATGTCTTATCGCGACTCGCCGCCGCAACGGCGGGCCCTTGGCCCGTTGGCGATCTAACGTAAGAGGTGTGAGACGAATGACTGCAATCGAATTGGCCGCAATTGCCAGCGCCGCCGTGCCCGGACTCAACGTCACGGCCTTCGGCCCCGAACCCGATGATGCAGCCGATTTCAGCTCCGCCCTGCTGGTTGACTCCGAAAACCGGCGCTGGCGCGTGCGCTCCCCCCGCCATGCAGAGGCCAGCACGCGGCTGGAAACAGAGCGCCAGGTGCTGCGCGCCTTCTCCCCCGCCATCCGGGCCGAACTGCCCTTCCTGCTGCCCACCGTGGCCGGCACCGTGCGCCAGGGCGAGCTCATCACCTTTGTCTACTCGCACATTGCCGGCAAGGCCGAGACCGTGGAGACCCTGTCTTCCGGCACCGCCGCGCTGGCCCTGGAAATTGGTGCGGCCATTGCCGCAATCCACGACCTCCCGCAGGAACTCGTCACCAACTACGACCTTCCCAGCTACACGGCCAATGAATTCCGCCAGCGCCGTCTCAACGAGCTGGACCAGTCGGCCACCACGGGCAAGATCCCGCCCGCACTGCTGCGCCGCTGGGAGCACGCCATGGAAGACGTTGCGCTGTGGCGTTTCAACGCCTGCGTGGTCCACGGCGACCTGCACGAGGACAACATCCTGCTCGACGGCGACGCTGTCTCGGCCGTGATTGGCTGGACGGAGCTGCGCGTGGGAGACCCCGCCGACGACTTCGCCTGGCTGGTGGCCGTCAACGACCCCGATTTCGTGGACACGGTCATGCAGGCCTATGCGGCCGCCCGCAACGAAACCCCCGACCCGCACCTGCTCCGGCGTGCCGCGCTCAGCGCCGAGTTCGCGCTGGCCCAGTGGCTCGTGAAGGGCTACGCCGCCGACAGCGCACGCATGGTGGAGGACGCCGAAGCCATGCTCAAGACCCTCGAGGCCGACATTGCCGAGCACGGCGGCCAGCCCATCAGCGTGGAGCCCCTCACCGCCAAGGCCGCGGAACCGGCGGCGCCTGCCGCTGCGACACAGGAGCCCGCGTCAACCAAGCCATCCGTTTCCAGGCTCGGGACGGTGCCGCCCGAGGCCACGGCAGTCCCCGGCGGGACGGCAACGGACGACGACGAGGCTGCCGCCGCCTCCGCAGGCAGCGCCGCCTCCGGCAGCGCGGACACCGGCGATGCGCCAGCGGACGATGCTCCGTCGGACGGCGAGGCACCCGAAACAGCCGGTGACGCGCCGACCGGGGCCATGCCCATCATCACGGCGAACACCACCGACAGCACCGACGCCTCCGGCACTGCAACGGCGGCTCCGGGTTCGGAAGCCGCGGCTCCCGCCGAGAACCTTGACACCACGGCCATGAAGGTCATCCCGCTCAAGAAGTAGCGGGCGCGGCTCATGCCGAGTAGGCGCTGGTGACGATTGCCTCCAGTTCCTCCTGCCCGGCCAGGTCCACGGGGCGGATGAGCTTGTCCTGGCCCACGTAGTAAAACGCCGCCCGCACCGTCTCCAGCGGGACGCCCTTGAGCCTTGACCAGGCCAGCCGGTAGACGGCAAGCTGCACGCCACGCACGGCCAGTTGCGCCTTGGACGGGATCCGGCCGGTCTTCCAGTCGATGAGGTCCCAGCCGCCGTCGTCGTCGCGGAACACGGCGTCGATGCGGCCGCGGACCACCACCTCGGCCACCCGGGTTTCAATGGGCACCTCCAAGTCCGCCGGGGTCCTGTTGGCCCACTCGGAATTCCTGAACGTCTGCTGCATGTCCTCAAGGCCGTAGGCCTCGTCCACATAGGCGTCGGCACCTGCTTCCTCGTCAATGTCCAGCTGGCCCGTGGTGGCGAAGTACTCCTCAATCCAGGCGTGGAACGCTGTGCCCTTGCGGGCCGCCATGCCGGGCTTGGTGGGCACGGGCCGGCGCATGGCGCGGGTGACCTTTTCCGGGTCCTCGCCCAGGGCCACGAGCCGCGAGGCGGAAATGTGCGGCGGCAGCTCAACGCGCAGCTGGTCGCTTTCCAGGTGCTCCTGGGCCAGCAGCACGCTCACTTCCTTGCCCCAGCGGGGGTTTTGGGCCAGGAAGGGTCTGGTGCCGGGTGCTGTCAAACCGTCCGCGTCCAATGCCTCAACGGCGTCCCGCACGGCCGCGGCGGACCGTTCCGCGTTCTCGCGCCGGCCCTCCCGCGCGGCCATGCCCGCCCTGCCCACAATGACGGGGCCGTTCAGGGGGTCGTAGGGCCATTGTGCCGTTTCGACGCCCGTGCTGACGGGGTTCTCCGCATCCTCCTCCGGGTCCTCCGTCCAGGGCCCGAGGGCGGCCGTTTGGGCCGCGCCTTCCGCCAGTGGCAGCAGTTCGCCCAGGAACGGTGAAATGGCCAGCGGCTTCTTGCCGCTGCCCCACACGGTGCTGGAGCACATGAGGAAGTCGCGGGCCCGGGTGAAGGCCACATAGGCCAGGCGGCGTTCCTCCTCCTCGCCGTGGAGGGCGACGTCGTCGGCGAACAGTTTCTCGTTGTCCATGAGTGTCTTGAGGTCGGGGACGTCCAGTTCCCATTCGGGGAGGTCTGCCCGGTCCCCGCGCAGGGGCCACGGCAGCGACTTGGCCCCGTTGCTCCACCTGTCGGCGCGGGTGCTGGGGAAAGCGCCTGCGTTCATGCCGGGCACAAACACAACGTCCCATTCCAGGCCCTTGGAGGCGTGCACGGTCAGCAGGGCCACGGCGTCGGGGTTGCTTTCCACCGCCGTGGTCTCCAGCCCGCCCTCCTCGGACTCGGCGGTTTCCAGCCAGCCCAGGAAGGCATCCAGGTCCACCCGCTGGGCTGCCTGCATGAAGGTGGCCGCGGCGTCGGCGAAGGCGTCCAGGTGGCGGCGGGCGTGGTGGATGCTGGAGCCGGGCTTGGCGGCCAGTTCAATGTCCAGCAGCATGGTGCGCTCCACGACGCCGAGCAGGTTGACTAGGTCCTCGCCCACGAAGGTGCGCAGCATGCGCAGCTCGTCGCGCAGCGCCAACAACCGGGTGCGCGCGGCGTCACTGAGCGGCCGTGCGGCTTCCGGCCAGTAGTCCGGACCCAGGTAGTCCAGCGCCTCCACGAGGGAGGAAGCGTCCACCAGGTCCGCCGTCACAACGGCCAGCTCCGGTGCTGCAGAGCCTGAAGCCGCGGCGGCGTCCGGCCCGGCCTCCTGCACGCCGTCGCCGAGCAGCACGGAGGCGTCAAAGTCCACCTTGTTCCGCGCCGCCCACTCGCGGCGGCGCGCCAGGTGGCGGGCCCAGTCGGAGAAGGCCATGAGGTCGGCCGGGCCGATCCTCCACCGGGCCCCCGTCAGCAGCCGCATGAGCGCGTCCGAGCGGCCGGGGTCGGCAATGACCCGCAGCGTGGACACGAGGTCCACAATCTCCGGCGTGCCCAGCAGGCCTCCCAGCCCCACAATCTCGTAGGGGATGCCCCGGGCCTCAAAGGCGGACTGGAACCTGGCAAACTGCGCACGGCGTCGGCACAGCACTGCCACCGTCATGGCGCCCTGGGCGCCGCCCCGGTGGCTGAAGTCCCCCTTGCAGGCAAGGATTTCCTCGGCCACTGCCTGTGCCTCGTCGAGTTCTGTGCCGTAGCGGGCCAGCAGCACCTCGCCGTCCGGGGCCTGCGGCTTCTCGCGCAGCGGCGAGACCACGACGCGCGGGCCCGCGGCGGCGCGTTCGCCGCCGCTGAGCCCGGCGGCCAGCTTGGCGTTGGCCTTGCGGGCCTGGGCTGCTGTGAGCTCTGCGGACATGACGTTGGCCGCGGCCAGGATGTGCGCGGAGTTGCGCCACGCAATGGTGAGTTCGGCAGTCGGTGCGTACCCGCCGTCGGACTTGAGGAAGATCTCCGGGAAGCGGAACAGCTGCCCGGCGGACGCGCCCCGGAAGCCGTAAATGGACTGGTGGGGATCGCCCACGGCCGTGACGGGGTGGCCGGCGCCGAACAGTTCGGCGAAGAGCTGCAGCTGGGCGTGCGAGGTGTCCTGGAATTCATCCAGCAGCACCACCTTGAAGCGCTGGCGCTCCATCTCGGCGGCATGCGGCACGTCGCGGGCAATGCGGGCGGCCAGGGCCACGAGGTCGCCGTAGTCCAGCACGTTGCGGCGCCGCTTGGCCTCGGCATATTTTTGCACCAGGGCGGCCACGGAGGCGCGGGTCCGCAGCACGTCCAGCTGCTTGTTGACGGCGGCCGTGCGCGGCTTGGGGGTCTCGGCAATGTAGGGCAGCGCCTCAAAGCCGGCCAGGTAGCCCTCGATCACCTCGATAACGTGTTCGGGATCCTGCAGGTGTTCGGCGCATTCGCCGGCCAGGTCCATGACGGACTGGATGAGCGTGGACTTGGCTGCCGTGAAGTGCTCGTGGGCGCCGTCATGGCCGGCCACCACCTCGCTGGCCAGCTGCCAGGCCTCGGCGGCGCCCATGACCACGGCGTCGCGCTCAATGCCCAGGCGCAGGCCGTAGTCGGTGACGATGCCGCTGGCGTAGGAGTGGTAGGTGGAGACCTTGGGTTCCAGGGCGTCGCGGGCGGCAGCTGCGGGGGCCAGCTCCACCTCGCCCGAGCGGGCCAGCGTGCCCAGCTTGGCCAGTTGGCCGCGGATCCGCGAGGCCAGCTCGCCGGCGGCCTTGCGGGTGAAGGTGACGCCAAGGATCTCCTCCGGGCGGACCAGCCCGTTGGCCACGAGCCAGACCACGCGGTCGGCCATGGTGGTGGTCTTGCCGGAGCCTGCCCCGGCAATGACCAGCAGGGGCTCCAGCGGGGAGGCGATGATGGCAGCTTGTTCCGCCGTGGGCGGGCGCTGCTCGAGCAGTTCGGCGAGCTCGTAGGGGCTCAGCACGCGTTGCGGGGCCGCGGGCCCCGCCGGTTCCTGGAGGTCCGCGGTGTCCGCGGGTGTTGGCTGGCTCATTCGGTGATTTGCTTCCCTTCCGGGCACAGGGGGCAGATGGTGGGCAGGGGGCAGCCGTTGCGCGGGTTCCAATCGGCCCCGTGGCGGGCCGGGAAGGCCGCCTGGGCCATGAGCAGGGCCGCCTCCATGACCTTGCGGGTGGGGTCGTGCTCGCTGCCGGGCACCATGGGCGCCTGGTCCTGGGTCTTGACGGACTTGGTGCCGTCGCCCAGCGGCAGCAGCGCGGCACCGCCGGATACCGCCGCGGGGAATCCCGCGGCCGCGGCCTGTTCGGCAAAGCCGCCGGCATGCACTGCCACCTGGTAGGCGCCGAGCTGCGGATGTTCCTCCACCTGCGCCTTGGTGGGCTTGCTGCGCCCGGTCTTGATGTCCACCACGACCAGCCTGCCGTCGGCGTCCGCCTCGAGCCTGTCCACCTGGCCGCGCAGGCGCACCACGCGGCCCTCCCCCGCAGGCGCGGCGGGACTTGATGCCCCGGCGCTGTCGGGTGGCGTTTCGGGGGGCAGCTCGCCCAGGTCCACAGTGAAGTTTTCCTCCACGCCCACCAGGGTGCGGCCCTGCTGGCGCGCGTTGATCACGTATTGGGCCAGCTTGCCCAGCATGTCCTTGGCGCGCTGGTAGTCCTGGTCCGTTTCCCACGATTCCGGCAGGCCCAGGGAGGGCCAGCGCCGGTCAAGCTCGGCGAGGTATTCGTGCCCGGCACCGTCCGGGATGTCCTGGGCGATGCCATGGATGAGCGTGCCGAGGCTGCGGGCAAAGTCGGTGGCGGCCTCTCCCCCGGCGGCCCGGACAAACCAGTTCAGGGGGGATTTCAGCACCTCCTCAACCTTCGACGGCGACACCGTCACCACCTCTCCCGGCGCCACGATCGGGGTGTTGCTGCTCAACGGCAGCAGCCCCCACCACTGGGCGGGTGCGGCGCCGGGCACGTTTTGCCCGGCCAGGGTGGCAAGCATCCTGGCGGCCTCGGGCTCGGCGTGCATCTCGGATTCCTGGCGCAGCTCCGCCACGAGCGAGCGCAGCGTCATGGGGCGCGGCACCTGCTCCACGGGGCGCACAGGGTACTGCGATTCGCCGCCGGAGTCCGTCACCGGGATGTAGGGGGCGGCCAGGTCGATGAATTGCGAGGGCTGGAGGTCGTGGCCGGCGGCCGCGGTGAGAATGAGCCTGCGCCCGGCGCGGGAAATGGCCGCGGCAAAGCTGCGCAGTTCGTCGTAGCGGATGTCGCGCAGCCTGGCGGCGGGGTCAATCTGCCGTGCCGCCTCCGCGCCCTTTTCCAGCACGTCGACCAGCAGCTGGCTGCCCAGCAGCTCGCCGCGCAGCCGCGTGTTGGGCCAGACGCCCTCCTGCAGCCCGGACACAATGACCACGGGCCATTCGCGCCCGGCGGCGCTGGCGGGGGTGAGGATTTCCACGGCGTCGCTGCGCTGGGCGCGGGCTGCCAGGGTGTCCATGGGCAGTTCCTGGCTCATGAGGTAGTCCAGGAACTGCTGCGGGCTGGAGCCGGGGAGCTGGTCCACGTAGCGTTCCGCCGTCTGGAACAGGGCCATGACGGCGTCCAGGTCGCGGTCGGCGCGGATGCCGGTTGGCCCGCCGTGCAGCGCCTGCGTCTCCCACAGGGCCGAGCTGTCGCAGGCGTCCCACAGCGCCCAGAGCACGGTTTCGGCGTTGGCGCCAGGCTCGGCCACGGCGACACGGCCCGCGGCGAGCATGGCAGCAATGCGGCGGGCGTTGGCGGCCTCCCAGCCCAGAGGCGCCAGTTTCTCCGGATCCAGCAGGGCCTCGACAAGCAGTTCGTCGCTGGCCCGGCCGCCACCGGCGTGGAATTCCTGTTGCCGCAGGGCCTGGCGCAGGCGGCGCAGGTGCAGCGAGGTGGAGCGCCCCAGCCGCGAGGTCAGCAGTGCCACGCACGCCTCGGCGTCGAGCGTCTCCGGCGCCAGGGCCGCGCCGAAGGCCTCAAGGAGCGGCCGCACGGCGGGCTCGTCCCGCACGGGGTTCTCGGCCACGGGCACCTTGATGGCAATGCCCTGCGAGCTCAGGTAGCGCTGCAGGGCGGCCAGCGCCGAGCCGGTGCGCACAATGACGGCCACCTCGCCCAGGCTGTGCCCGCGCAGGTGCTGCAGGTGCAGGATGCGTTCTGCCACGAGGCGCAGCTCGTGCACCTCCGAGGCCACCACGTGGGCGCTGACCACCGGTTCCCCGCCGAAGATTTCATCGCCGGCCGGTTCCGCCAGGTTCGACGCCGGGTCCCCGGCCGCCGCGCCCGGCCCTCCCTGCGCCTGGTTTGCGGCAGCGGCTGGTGGCCAGGAGAACTCACGGGCCTTGTGGCCGCCGCGGACCTGGAAGATGCGGTCCGCCACCCCGGACCAGGCGGCGGCCAGTTCCGGCCCCATCCGGTGCGAGGTGGACAGCGCGAACTGCCGCAGCGGGTGCGTTTCCGTGCCGAGCAATCCGCCCAGCGATGGGACGAGGTCCGGGCGGGCGCCGCGGAAGCCCTGGACCACGGTGTCAGGGGACGCCGCCACGAGCACGTCCTTGCCGCGCCCCACCAGGGCCAGCAGTTCATGCACGGCCTTGTTGGCCTCCTGGATGTCATCCACCACCACCAGCTGCAGGCGCGCCCGCTCCTGGGCCAGGAATTCGGGGTCCAGCTGCAGCAGTGTGGTGGCGGCCGTGATGATGCCGGCGGGGTCGAACGAGCCGGACTTCCCCCAATCCACCACATCCCGGTATTCGCGGTACAGCGATGCCGCGGCCACCCAGTCGGGGCGCTGGTTGGCGTGTCCCAGCTCGGCCAGTTCCTCGGGGATGAGCCCGTATTCAATGACGCGGTCAAAGAGCTGGCGGACCTCCTGCCGGAAGCCGCGGGTGTCTAGGGCGTCCTGCAGTTCCGCCGGCCACTGCGGCGCCGTGCCCAGGCCAAGCCGGTGTCCGGCCAGCAGGTCCCTGATGATGAGGTCCTGCTCGGGCCCGCTCATGAGCCGCGGCGGGCCGTCCAGGTGGGGCATGCGGCCCTCCACCTTGGCCCGGCGCAGCAGGTCAAAGGCGTAGGAGGACCAGGTCCTGGCCGGGGAGGTGCCAACGCTTTGGCGCAGCCGCGCACTGAAGCCGTCGCGCAGCCGTGCCGCGGCCAGGCGGGAGGGGGCCAGCAGGATGGCGCGTCCGGGGTCCACGCCGCCGCGCTCCATGCGGGCCACGGAGGCCTCGATGAGCACTGTGGTCTTGCCGGTTCCGGGCGCGCCCCAGACCAGCACGGGCCCGGTGCCGGGCGGCAGCTCCACAACAGCCTGCTGGTCGGCGCTGAGCTGCGGGGCCGTGCGTGCCCCCGAGGCGGGGGCAACGAGCGTCAGCTTCGGCACAGGCGGCTGTTTGTGCGAAGGTGCCTGTTTCGACTGTGCTGCTTGCTGGCTCATGCTCCCAGTCCATCACGGGCCACTGACATTGAGGGCACCGCCGCAGTGTCCGTGAGGGGTCCGGCGTCGTCCGAGTCATGGAGCAGGGCCGCGATGGCGTCAATGCGCACAAAGTCGGCCTCCTCGGGGTTCCAGCGGGCGGCCTTCATGTCCACCCGCCAGGCTGGCGGTTTCCCGGCCGGCTGGGGCGAGGTGTCCCCGCGCAGTGCCGTCTGCTCCTGGCGGTAGGCCCGCAGTGCCTCGCCCTCATGGCCGGCGGGGGCGTCGCCCGAGGACCGGATGACACGCCACCAGGGCACGGCGCTGCCGTGGTGGGACATGACGGCGCCCACCTGCCGCGGCCCGCCGCTCTCCAGCAGGGCAGCAATGTCCCCATAGGAGAGGACCCGGGCCGGCGGCACCAGCTCCGCCACGGCCAGGACTGCTTCAACATACTGCTCACGCATGGTTCCAGCGTAGTTCGCACGCGGGCCGGATACGTCGATGTGGGTGCCAGCAGGTAGCGTAAGTGGCATGACTAGCTGGAGCATGCACCCCCGCGCCGCCTTCGACCTCGAAACCACGGGCAAGGACCCGCGCGAGGCCCGGATCGTGACGGCCTCAATCGTGATGGTTGACGACGCCGGTGCCGTTGCCGAAAGCTACGAGTGGCTGGCCAACCCCGGCGTGGACATCCCTGAGGAGGCCTCGGCCATCCACGGCGTGACAACGGCGCATGCGGTTGAGAACGGCCGCCCCGCCGATCAGGTCGCCGCCGAGGTGGGGGCCGTGCTGGCCACCCTCTTTGCCAACAACATCCCCGTCATCGCCTTCAACGCCAGCTACGACTTCACCGTCCTGGCCCACGAGGCCCGCCGGCACGGACTGGAACAGATCACCCCAGCACCGGTGATCGACCCCTTCATCTGCAACAAGAACGTGGACAAGTTCCGCCGTGGCAGCCGCACCCTGGTGGCCCTGTGCGAGGAATACGGCATCAAGCTCGACGACGCCCACACCTCCGCCGCAGACGCCGAGGCCACGCTGCGCCTGGCTGATGCGCTGGCGGCCAAGTACGGCACACTGCGCGGCGACGCCATGGACCTGCACAACGCCCAGGTGGTGTGGGCGCGGGAACAAGCCGCCGACTTCCAGGCATACCTGCGCCGCGCCAAGGACCCCGCCGCCGTCATTGAGGGCGACTGGCCCGTCCTGCCGCCGCGGGACTGACCGGGACTGGCCCGGCGGCCCGCTGGCCGTGAACCCGCGCGGCGCGTAAACCCGGCGGCGCGTGGGGCAAATCACATTTGCCCCTGCGAGCTGCGGGAACTTTTTGGCCCGTCAATCGTGCAGCCCGCCTGGCCCGCCGGAGGTCCACCGCACGGCAAACAGGGCCATTGTCCGCCCAATTCCCCCGCGAACAGCCATTTGGCTTCGCATAAATTCGCATCTGCCACATTTTTGGCCCGGGTGACATAATTTAGTTTTGTTGGTTGAGTTCTGCTAGGAAGCTCCTGAGAGTTTCTTCATCCGTCTCCCAACCCCAATGCTTACCCCTGCCGCGTCGTCTTTCGGGCAGGTCACCTGCAATGAAAGTGAAAGTTTGATGAAGAAATCTGCCCTGAAGTGGCTCACAACCGTCCCGGTTGCCGTTGCTCTTGCCTTCTCGCTTGCCGCTTGCGGCGGCGGTGCCGGTGACACCAGCTCCGCCAAGCCCACCGATGCACTGGCCGGCAGCGACCAGGTCTCGCTGGACAAGTACACCACCGCCGACGTCACGCCGCTGGACAAGATCGACACCGCGGCCCTGGGCCTGATCGTCCCCGGCACCATCACCGTGGGCACCCTGTCCGACGCCCCGCCGAACATCTTCCTGGACAAGAGCGGCAAGTTCACCGGCTTCGACAACGAGCTGCTGCGCGCCATGGCCGCGAAGCTGGACTTGAAGGTTGAATTCAAGTCCACCGACTTCTCCGGCCTGCTCGCCCAGGTTCAGAACAAGACGTTCGACGTCGGCTCCTCCTCGATCTCCACCACTGACAAGCGTCGTGCCAATGTTGGCTTCACCAACGGTTACGACTTCGGCTACATGGCCGTTGTGGCCAAGACCGATTCAGCTGTCAAGGGCTTCAAGGACTTGAGCGCCAGCACCCGCGTCGGTGTGGTTCAGGGCTCGGTGCAGGATGACTACGTCAGCAACACGCTCAAGCTGGAGCCGGTGCGTTTCGCCGACTACAACTCGGTCTACGCGAACCTGAAGACCGGCCAGATCGACGCTTGGGTTGCGCCTTCGCAGCAGGCATCGGGACAGGTCAAGGACGGCGACGGCACGGCAATTGCTGAGTCGATCATCAACACGCAGAACTTCGTGGCCTACGCCGTGAACTCCGACAACAAGGCACTCATCGACGCACTGAACTCCGGTTTGGATGCTGTTGTAGCCGACGGAACCTGGTCCAAGCTGTCCAAGGAATGGTACCCGGAGCGCGAAACCCCCAAGGATTGGACCCCCGGGTCCAAGGCTGTAACTCTCCCCAAGGCATAACCTATGGACGTACTCGAGCAGTTCCTTAAGACATTCTTTGACTGGCAGGCCATGGGGGAAGTTGTCCCCCAGATGCTCACTGTCGGTCTGCCCAACACTTTGATCCTCGCCGCATCATCGGCCATCCTGGGCTGTTTCTTCGGCCTGATATTGGCCGTCATGGGCATCTCACGCAACCCTGTGTCGCGTTGGATAGCCCGGGTTTACACGGATATTTTCCGTGGCCTTCCGGCGATCCTCGTCATCGTGATCATTGGTATTGGGCTTGGCCCGATTCTTCGCCAGTTGACGGGCATCACCAACCCCTTCCCGCTGGCTATTTTCGCTTTGACCTTGATGGCTGCGGCCTACATCGGCGAGATCTTCCGTTCGGGAATTCAGAGTGTTGACAAGGGACAGCTTGAGGCATCACGGGCCTTGGGATTCAGCTACGGCTCGGCCATGATCCTTGTGGTTATTCCTCAAGGCATCCGCCGTGTTCTGCCGGCCTTGGTCAATCAGCTCATCTCCTTGATCAAGGAGTCCTCGCTGGTCTATCTGCTGGGCGTGACCGCCACTCAGCGCGAAATTTATCGCGTTGCCAACGACTCGGCGGCCAACTCAGGGAACATGTCTCCCCTGATCGCCGCCGGCGTGCTGTACCTGTGCATGACGGTTCCCTTGACCCACCTGGTCAACTACATCGACAAGCGCATGCGTGAAGGCAAGGCACAGAAGGTCGAACCGGACGAGAAGGCAGCAATCATTGGAAAGGGTGCCCAGGCATGAGCGAATTCAACTCGGGGTCCCTGACCGCCAGCAACATCCATTTGGCCTTCGGCTCCAACAAGGTGCTGCGCGGCATTGACCTGCACGTACCCCAGGGCACCACGGCTTCCGTGATCGGCCCGTCAGGTTCGGGCAAGTCCACGCTGCTGCGCGTCATGAACCGCCTCATCGAGCCCGACCAGGGCGACATCGTGCTGGACGGCAAGTCAGTCCTCAAGGACAACCCGGACGAGCTGCGCCGCCGCATCGGCATGGTGTTCCAGCAGTTCAACTTGTTCCCGCACAAGACAGTGCTGCAAAACGTTTCCCTGGCACTGGTCAAGCTGCGCAAGATGTCCAAGGACCAGGCCAACGCCAAGGCCCTGGAACAACTCGAGCTTGTGGGCCTGGCGCACAAGGCCGACGCCCGGCCGGGCAACCTATCCGGTGGCCAGCAGCAGCGCGTGGCCATTGCCCGCGCACTGGCCATGGAACCGGAAGTCATGTTCTTTGACGAGGCCACCAGCGCCCTGGACCCGGAGCTGGTCAAGGGCGTCCTGGCGCTCATGACGGACCTGTCCAAGGGCGGCATGACAATGGTTGTGGTCACGCACGAGATGGGCTTCTCCCGCAACGTATCCGACACCGTGACCTTCATGGATGCCGGCGTTGTAGTGGAGACCGGCTCGCCCGAGGAGCTGTTCACGGCCCCGAAGACGGACCGCCTCAAGGGCTTCCTCTCGGACGTGCTCTAGTCCCCACGCCAAAGTTCGACGGCGGCACTTTCCTTTCGCTTCAAGCGTCAGGAAGGTGCCGCCGTCGTTGGTTAACGGGCAGCTCGGGTCCATCCGCCGCCACCACGCAAAACCGCACCTTTCCCGCTTATCCGTGGTCAACTGAACGCGGATAAGCGTCAAAGGTGCGGTTGTGCCGAAAGGTGCGGTTATGCGGAGGCGGAAGCCGCTGCCTTGGCCGCCGCGGGCAGGGCTGCGAAGATGCGGTTCATGGCGGCGTCGTCGTGCGCGGCGGACAGGAACCAGGCCTCGAACACGCTCGGCGGCAGGTAGACACCGGAGTCCAGCATGGAGTGGAAGAACGGTGCGTAGCGGAACGCTTCCTGGGCCTGGGCGTCGTCGTAGTTGTGGACGCCGTTGGCTGAGGTGCCGAACGCCACCGAGAACAGGTTCCCGGCCCTCTGGATGGAGTGGTCCACGCCCTCGGCGGACAGTGCGCCGGACAGCGCCGCGGACAGTTCCAGGGAACGCGCATCCACCGTGGCGTAGACAGCGGAAGTAGCCGCGGTCAGGGTGGCGACGCCGGCGGCCATGGCCACCGGGTTTCCGGACAGGGTGCCCGCCTGGTAGACCGGGCCCAGGGGCGCCAGGTAGTCCATGACGTCCGCGCGGCCGCCAAGGGCCGCCGTGGGAAGCCCTCCGCCAATGACCTTGCCAAAGGTGAACAGGTCGGGGGTCCAGCCCTCGGTGGCGCCGGTCAGGCCCCAGTAGCCGGCCGCACCAACGCGGAAGCCGGTCAGGACCTCGTCCAGGATGAGCAACGCGCCGTTGGCGGAGGTGATGCGGGACAGCCCGGCGTTGAAGCCCTCCCCCGGGGTGACAACGCCCATGTTGGCGGGCGCGGCCTCGGTGATGACGGCGGCAATCCGGTCGCCATGGGCGGCAAATGCGGCTTCAACGGCGGCGAGGTCGTTGTACGGCAGCACCAGGGTTTCGGCAGCGGTTGCGGCGGTGACGCCGGCGGAGCCGGGCAGCGCCAGGGTGGCCAGGCCCGAGCCGGCGGCGGCCAGCAGGGAGTCCAGGTGGCCGTGGTAGCAGCCGGCGAACTTGATGATCAGGTCGCGGCCCGTGAAGCCGCGGGCCAGGCGCACGGCCGTCATGGTGGCCTCGGTGCCAGTGGAGACCATGCGCAGGCGCTCGACGCCGGACACACGGCCCTGCACCAGGGCGGCCAGTTCGCTTTCGGCCGGGGTGGAGGCGCCGAAGCTCAGGCCGTGGTCCACGGCGGCGTGGACGGCTGCGAGCACGTCGGGGTGGGCGTGGCCCAGCAGGGCCGGGCCCCAGGAGCACACCAGGTCCACGTAGTCGCGGCCGTCGGCGTCGGTGAGGTAGGCGCCCTTGGCGTTCACCATGAAACGCGGCGTTCCGCCCACGGAGCCAAAGGCGCGCACTGGCGAGTTCACCCCGCCGGGCATGAGGGTCTTGGCGCGGTCAAAAAGTTCCTGCGAGCTGGTCATGGGGTTCCTTTGCTGGGAAGGGCTGGGGAGGGAGGGGAAGAGTTAGTCGCGCAGCCAGCCGGCCAGTTCGGCCGCCCAGTACGTCAGGATCATGTTGGCGCCGGCGCGCTTGATGCTCAGCACCGATTCCTCGATGGCGCCGCGTCGGTTGATCCAGCCGTTGGCGGCGGCGGCCTCGATCATGGCGTACTCGCCGGAGATTTGGTAGGCCGCAACGGGCACGGGGCTCATGGCGGCAACGTCGGCCAGGATGTCCAGGTAGCTCATGGCCGGCTTGACCATGACAATGTCAGCCCCTTCGGCCAGGTCCAGTTCCACCTCGTGCAGCGCCTCGCGGCGGTTGCCGGGGTCCATCTGGTACGTGCGGCGGTCGCCCTGCAGCTGCGAGTCCACGGCTTCGCGGAAGGGGCCGTAGAACGCGGAGGCGTACTTGGCGGCGTACGCCAGCACGGAAACATCTTCATATCCGGCGGCGTCCAGCGCCTCGCGGATCACGGCCACCTGGCCGTCCATCATGCCCGACGGCGCCACAACATGCGCGCCGGCCGACGCCTGGGCCACGGCCATTTTTGCGTAGACCGCCAAGGTGGCGTCATTGTCCACGTTGCCTGCGGCATCCAGCACACCGCAGTGCCCGTGGTCGGTGAACTCATCCAGGCAGAGGTCGCTCATGACCACCAGGGAGTCCCCGACCACGGCGCGGACGTCCCGGATGGCCTTGTTCAACACGCCAAACGGGTCCAGCCCGGCGGATCCCGTGGCGTCGCGTTCGGCGGGGATGCCGAACAGCATGATGCCGCCCAGTCCCAGGTCGCGGGCCTGGCGCGCGGCCGCCACGAGCGACGCCGTGGTGTGCTGCACGACGCCGGGCATGGACGTGATGGGCTTGGGCTCGCTGAGGTCCTCCCGGATGAACACCGGCAGGATCAAATCCTGCGGGGCCAGCCGGAACTCGCTCACCAGCTTGCGCATGGCGGCCGTGGTGCGCAGGCGGCGCGGGCGGTGCTGGGGGAAACTCATGGTGACTCCGTCTCTTGCAACTTGTGAAGTGTGGTGCGGGCCGCGGCCAGTGCTGCGACGATCCCCGCCGGCGTGGGCTGCTGCGCCGTCGCGGCAACCCGCAGGCCCAGCCGCTGTGCCTCGTCCCGGGTGGGCTGGCCGATGGCTACCACCAGGCAGCTGTCCGGCAGCGGCGCCATGGTTTCAGCCACCCGCCGCGCCGCGCTCCCCGAGGCAAGCACGACGGCGCCAATCGCCCCGGCGCGCATCTCCCCCGCCGCCTCGGCAGGGGTGATGACAGGGTGCCCCCGGTGGTCGAGCTTGTCCCCGTGGTCGAGCTTGTCCCGGTGGTCGAGCTTGTCCCGGTGGTCGAGCTTGTCGAGACCCGGAGACCTGCCCGCCAGCGTGGCAGTCAGTCGGCGCCCCTCGCGTGCAGGGTAGTCGACCGTCCGGTAGGCGGTGACGACTTCCGGAGTCCAGCCCTTGGCGGCGATGCCGTCCACGAGGGTGCGTTCGGCAAGGTCGGACTGCGGCAGCAGCACGCGGTCCGTGCCAGCTGCCGGATCGAACCCTGGCCACAGGGCCACGAGCCCGGCGGCCGATTGCAGGTCAGTTGGCGCCAGCACGGCGTCCACACCTTCGGCCGCCAGGACGGCAACCGAGGTGGGGCCTATCGTGGCCACGGACGTCGACGCTGGAATGAGCTGTGCAAGTGTTGTCCCGGCAGCCTGGCACCACTGTTTCATGGCCCGCACCGTGGTAATGGAGCTGACCACAAGCCAGCTGAACTCCCCCGCGGCCAGGCGCTGCATGGCGGCCCCCAGTCCCGAAGGATCGGCCGTTTCAAAGTCGATGAGCGGCACCAGGACCGGCTCGGCACCGGCGGCCTCGAGCGCGGCGAGCAGGCCGCCAGCCCGGTCAACACTCCTGGTCACGGCAACGCGCAAGCCCCACAGCGGTCCGGCGCCAGGAGCCGGCGTTTCCGTAGGCGACGTCAGGGAGGCCGAGGCCGCCCGCGGCCGATTGGCCGGAAAGTCGCCGAGGGAACGCCGGTCCTGGCGCGGCCCGCCACTGTCGGTCATTGCGCGGAGCCGGCCAGTTCCGCCAGGTCCGCTGCGCCGCCGGCGAGGAGTTCCTCGGCCAGCTCAATGCCCAGCAGGGTGGCGCCAACGGAGGTGAGGCCGTCGGTGGCCTTCTTCAGGCGCATGGTGCGGGCGCCGTCGAGCGATGCCACAACGGTTTCCAGGTAGAGCATGGAGCCCTTGCGGTGCGCGAAAGCACCCACGGGTGCGCTGCAGCCGGCTTCGAGGCGGGCCAGCAGGGCGCGTTCGGCGGTGACGGCCAGGCGCGTGTCCTGATCGTCAATGGCCGACAGCGACTGGCCTAGGACGCCCGTGAGCTGGGCGTCGTCGGTGCGGCATTCCAGCGCGAGTGCGCCCTGGCCGGGGGCCGGGAGCATGACGTCGGTGTCCAGGAATTCGGTGACGGTGTCCAGCCGGCCAATCCGGGACAGGCCGGCGGCGGCGAGCACCACGGCATCCAGGTCGGCCACCTTGCCCGGCTCCGGGTCCACCACGGCGTTGCCCGGCAGGCCGGGGACGCGGCCCAGCCGGGTGTCCACGTTGCCGCGGATGTCCACGATGTTCAGGTCGGAGCGGGCAGCCAGCAGCTGGGCTGCCCGGCGGGGGGAGCCCGTGCCCACGGTGGCGCCCATGGGCAGCTCCGAGAGCTTCAGGCCGTCCCGCGCGCAGAGGGCGTCGCGGGCGTCTTCGCGCACGGGCACGGCGGCCAGTGCAAGGCCCGGGACCGCTGCCGTGGGCAGGTCCTTGAGCGAGTGCACGGCAACGTCCACGCGCCCGTCCAGGACGGCGGCGCGCAGTTCGGCGGCGAACACCCCGGTGCCGCCCATTTGGGACAGCGGGCCGGTCAGGACGTCGCCGTCGGTCTTGATGGGGATGATCTCGGCTTCAAAGCCGCCGACGGCGCACAGCCGGTCGGTGATTTGCTGGGTCTGGCTCAGGGCCAGCTTGCTTCCGCGGGTTCCAATTTTCACACTTGCCATTGTTTCAGCCATGGAGACTAAGAACCACCTGCGGCCGCTGCGCCAACGGGATCGGCAACAAGGCCCACGGTGCTGCCGTGTTCGGCAATGGCGGGCTTGGCTCCGCGGAAGTTCTCCGAGCAGTTGGCGGGAGCGGTGTCGTACCAGGGTCCCAGCTCCGTCAGGGCCGGGCGCTTGGCGATGTGGTGCTCCACGGTCCGTTCGCAGATCAGGTCCACCAGGCCGGCCACAAACTTGGGGTGCGTTCCGGGGGTGGGCGCACGGTCAAAGGCCAGGCCCAACTCTGCGCAGGTCTGCGCGGCCTCGGTGTCCAGGTCCCAGACAACCTCCATGTGGTCGCTGACAAAGCCCAGCGGGACCACGACGATGCCCTTGGTGCCGGCCTCTGCCAGCTCCGCAATTGCGTCGTTGATGTCCGGTTCCAGCCACGGCACGTGCGGGGCGCCGGAGCGGGACTGGTACACGAGCGAGAAGTCGGTGCCCTCCACGGCGGAGGGGTCCACGGCGTCCATCACCACGCGGGCCACTGCCAGGTGCTGGGCCACATAGGCCGAGCCGCCCTCAAAGGTGCGCGGCTCGTCGGCGGAACGCCCGGCGGCCTCGGCGTCGCGGGTGGGGATGGAGTGGGTGGAGAACAGCACATGGACCGGCGCGTCGGGGGTGCCGGCGGCGGCGAGGGCTGCGCGGACGCGGGCCACAGACACGGCGGTGCCCTCGATGAAGGGTGCCACGAAGCCGGGGTGGTCAAAGTACTGGCGCACCTTGTCCACGGCCAGCTTGCCGTCCAGCTCCAGCGACGTCAGCGCCATGCCGATATCCTCGCGGTACTGGCGGTCGGAGGAGTAGCAGGAGTAGGCGCTCGTGGTGAGCATCAGGAGCCGGCGGTGGCCGGCGTCGTAGGCGCCCTGCAGGGTTTCCGGCATGTAGGGGTCCCAGTTGCGGTTGCCCCACAGCACGGGCAGCTCAATGCCGCGGGCGGCCAGCTCGGCCTCCAGGGCGGCCTTGAGCGCACGGTTCTGGGCATTGATGGGGCTGATGCCGCCGTTGGCGCGGTAGTGGTGGCTGACCTCTTCGAGGCGCTCGTCGGGGATGCCGCGGCCGCGTGTGACGTTGCGCAGGAAAGGGATCACGTCATCCTGGCCCTCGGGCCCGCCGAATGAGGCCAGCAGGATGGCGTCGTAGCTGGCCGGCTCGGCAACCAGGAGTGCGGCGTCCAGGGCCGGGCTCATCGGAGAACCTCGGCGACCTCGTCGGAGGAGACGCGGCGGCCTGTGTAGAAGGGGACTTCCTCGCGGACGTGCAGGCGCGCGTCGGAGTAGCGCAGGCTGCGCATCATGTCCACGAGGTCAATGAGGTCATCGGCCTCCAGTCCAAGCAGCCATTCCCAGTCGCCCAGGGCAAAGGCGGAGACCGTGTTGGCCTGGACCTGCGGGAATTCGCGGCCCAGCATGCCGTGTTCGCGCAGCATGCGGCTGCGGTCCTCGGCGGGCAGGATGTACCAGTCGTAGGAGCGCACGAACGGGTAGACGCAGACCCAGCCCTTGGGCTCGTTGGGGCCCATGTAGCTGGGGGCGTGGGACTTGGCGAACTCTGCCTCGCGGTGCACGCCCATGGCGGACCAGGCAATCTCGGTGGCGGCGAACAGTTCCGTGCGGCGGATGCTGCGCACGGCCTTCTGCAGGCCCTCGGCGTCGGCACCCACGAGCCACACCATGATGTCGGCGTCGTTGCGCATGGCGGAAACGTCATAGGCCCCGCGCAGCGTGATGCCCTCCGCCGCAAGCTCCCCGACGAGTGCGTCGAAGGCGGCCACGGCGGCGTCTGCGCCGGCGAAGGAGCCGGTGCGCTTGAAGACGGTCCAGAGCGTGAACGGCGTCTCGGCCGGAGTTTTAGTGACAGATTGTTCGTTTGTGTGGCTCATGCGTTCAAGTTTGCACCCAAGGACCCCGAAAGCTAAAACCGAAGTTCTCTACATGACGTAGAAAGTGCCGAACGTCACACCCGCCGGGCGGTGTCCACGGCAGCCCGAATGGCCCGCCGGGTACCGCCCACCACGGCCGCCAGGCCGTTGCCGCTGATCCAGCCGCCGGCCAGCACCAGGCCCGGCACCTCGCCCGCCAGGGCCTGGACCTTGGCAATTTTGCCCTGGTGGCCGACGGCGGCAAACGGCAGTGCGCCCGTCCACCGGACAACGTCGGAGCCCAGGAGATCCGCCTCGGTCACCTCAATGCCCAGCAGCGCGGAGGCGTCCGCGAGTGCCGTGGGCACCAGGTCCTCCTCGCGGAAGGAGCTCGGGGTGAGGCGGACGGCGTCGGCGGGGTTCCTGGCAGCGCGGCCGTAGGAAAGCCGCAGCACATGCGTTCCGGGGCCTGTGGCGTCTGCCAGCCACGCCCACTTGGCGGTGGCGTGCGTGAGGGCCTTGGCCTTGATGCCCGCCACGCCGGGGGCCACCAGCACGCCGGTGCCGCGGGGCGCGGAGTCCAGCTCGGGCACGTCGACCACCAGGGTGACCAGGCGGACGTCGGGCCCGGGGGCCGGGGCGAACGGCAGCAGCTGCGGCAGCTCCACACCCAGCAGCTTCACGGCGGTGGGCCCGTCGGTGGCGACCACCAGCAGGCCGGCGCCGTCGAATCCGCGCTCGGTGCCGTGCTCCCAGTCAACGATCCAGCGGGACGGGGCGCCGCCGTCGTACCGCTTTTCGGCGGGCGTCTCATCGATTTCGGTGTCGCCGCGGTAGACGGCCTTGATGCGGTGGCCCGCGTGCATGGAAACACCGGCCGCCTTCAGGTCCGCCACGAGGGCGGAAACAAGCGTGTGCATGCCTCCGGCCAGCCCGGCCACCGCCGAGCCTGGCTTGCTGCCGCCTGCACGCTGGGCGGCAACGGCGGCGGCGAGTGAGCCGTGCTCGCGGATGCCGGCACGCAGGCCGGGGGCCACCATGTCCACATCCAGGAGCTCGGCGTCGGCCGAGTGCACGCCGGCCACCACGGGGGCAACGAGCCGTTCCAGCACGCGCTTGCCCATGCGGGCGCGGACCAGATCGGCCACGCTGGAGACTGCCTCGGTGGTGCCGATGGTGGCCGGCATCTTGGCATCCAGCGCGGCGCGGAGCACGCCGGAGGCGCCCAGGGCAGCCCGGACCTCGGGGGCGTTGAGGTCCGAGGGGATGCCCAGCACGCCGGTGCGCGGCAGCGGGACGGGCCCCTCGGGCAGCCACACGGATGCGCCTGCCGGGTTGGGTTCCACAATTTTCTCCGCCAGGCCCAGCTCCGTGGCGAGGTCTGCCACGGCTGTGTTGCGGGTGGCAAATGATTCCGCGCCGGCATCCAGGAGTTCCCCGGCCACCTCGTGGCTGGCCACGCAGCCGCCCCACGTGGCCGCGGCCTCGTAGATGCTCACGGAGAAGCCGGCCGCCTGCAGGTCCCGGGCCGCGATGAGCCCGGCAATGCCGCCGCCCACCACCACGGCGTGGTTCGGTGCCGGGTGGCTCTTGGGCCGGTGTGCCTTGGCTGCGAGTCGGCGGTTTTCCATGGTGTCCCCTTGCGGCTTCTGGTGCTGGTGCTGAGCTTGTGGCGCGGAGCCCGTCCCCGGCCTAGGGCTGGATCGAGTGGACCAATTCCACAAGCCGGGTCAGGACGGCCGGATCAGTTTCCGGCGGCACGCCATGACCCAAGTTCACCACATGCGAAGGTGCTGCGGCGCCCGCAGCAAGGACGTCGCGGACGTGTTGCTCCAGGACCTCCCAGGGGGCGCTGAGCAGTGCCGGGTCAATGTTGCCCTGCAGCGGCACGGTGCCGCCCAGGCGGCGGTTGGCCTCGTCCAGCGGCAGCCGGTAGTCAACGCCCATGACGTCAACGCCCACGGCGTGCATGGCGCCCAGCAGTTCGCTGGTGCCGGTGCCGAAGTGGATCAGCGGCACGCCCAGGTCGCGGACGTGGTCCAGGGCACGGGACGACGCCGGGGCCACGTGTTCGGTGTAGTCGGCAAGGCCCAGCGACCCCGCCCAGGAGTCGAAGAGCTGGCCGGCACTGGCGCCCGCCTCGATTTGCGCGCGCAGGAACTTTCCGGAGGCGTCCGCCGCCCATTCCATGAGCCCGGCCCACAGCTCGGGCTGCGCGTGCATCATGGTGCGCGGGCCCAGGTGGTCGCGGGAAGGGCGGCCCTCCACCATGTAGGCGGCCACGGTGAACGGGGCGCCGGCGAAGCCGATGAGCGGGGTGCTGCCGAGCTCGGCCACGGTCAGGGCCACGGCCTCGCGGATGGGATCCAGTGCGGCATCCGTGAGTTCGGGCAGGGCCGCGATGTCAGCGGCGGTGCGAATGGGGTGATCCAGCACGGGGCCAACACCGGGGACGATGTCCACGCCCACCCCGGCCAGCTTGAGCGGGATGACGATGTCGGAGAAGAAGATGGCGGCGTCCACGTCGTGGCGGCGGACAGGCTGCAGCGTGATCTCGGCGGCCATGGCCGGCTTGAGGCAGGATTCGAGCATGGTGGTGCCGGTGCGCAGCTCACGGTACTCGGGCAGCGAACGGCCTGCCTGGCGCATGAACCAGACGGGCCGGCGGCTGGGCTTGCCGCCCCTGTAGGCGGTGATCAGGGGCGAGTTGGCGGTGCGGCCATCCATCAGGGGGTGGCTGGGGCTCAGTGTCATGGCACCACCATACATAGCCATTCTGGGCGCATTTTGTGCACAAGCTGTCACCGTAGGGAGGCGCAGCCAGCCGCCGGCGAGTGGCCAGCATCACAGCCTTTTGGTGACGGTTTGGGACTTCCTGTGAATAAACACCCAGCTTGGGGGTCTACCATGTTGGAATTGTGGTTGTCTTTTCTCTCGTTGCCTCGCACTCAGACCTTGATCTGGAAACCGTTGCCCGCCTCAGCGCAGGTGCCGCGGCCGTCAGTGCTGAGGTGGCGCGGGGCGGCACCGATGTTGCCGGCCTGGTGACACTGGCAACCTGCAACCGCTATGAGATCTACGCCCAGGCCCGCAGCGCCGACCATGTGGAGTCGGCCCGCAGCAGCATTGTTGCTGCCATCAGCTCGCACACAGGGCTGGCCGAGCCTGAAGTTTCCGCCGCACTGACCACCAATGTGGGCACTGCTGTCCCCCGCCACTTGTTCGCCGTCAGCACCGGCCTGGAATCGGCCGTTGTGGGCGAACGTGAAATTGCCGGGCAGGTCCGCCGGGCCCTCAGCGCAGCCCAGGAGGACGGCGTCACCACTCCCCCGCTGGTCCGCCTGTTCCAGGCCGCCGCCAAGACGGCCAAGGATGTGGGCGCACAGACCGCACTGGGCCGGCGCGGCATGTCGATTGTCTCCGTGGCACTGGACCTCGCCGCCGAACTCCAAGACCCTCTATCACCTCTGGACGGCGTGTCCCCCAACGCGCCATCACCTCTGGACGGCGTGTCCCCCAACGCGCCATCACCTCTGGACGGTGTGTCCCCCACCGCACCAAGTGCCGCAACCAGTCCGCTGGCAGGCAAGTCGGCGGTGCTGTTTGGCACCGGCGCCTACGCCGGGGCCGCCATGGCCCAGCTGGCCCAGCGCGGCTGCACCGACATTTCCGTCTACTCCGCCTCCGGGCGCGCCGAGACTTTCACCGCCTCGCGCGGCGGCACGGCCCTGGATGATGCCACGCTGCCCGGCGCCGTGGCCCGCGCCTCCCTGCTGGTGGGCTGCAGCGGCTCGGATCAGCGGCTGGGCCGTGCGGACCTGGCACAGATGCGCCACGAAAATTCCGGCCAGCTGACGGCCATTGACCTGGCCCTGACCCACGATTTTGCCCCCGACATTGCCGAGCTTCCCGGCGTCGAACTGCTGACCCTGGAGACCGTGCGTTTGGCCGCCCCGGCCGAGCAGGAGTCAACGCTGGCGGAGGCCGCGGCCATGGTTGCCGAGGCCACGCGGAAGTACGAGGACACCCAGAACGCCCGCGCCCTGGACCATGCCATTGTGGCGCTGCGCCGGCACACCATGTCCGTGCTGGACGACGAACTGGCCAAGGTCCGCAAGCAGCACGGCTGCTCTGCCGCCACGGCCGAAGTTGAGTTTGCCATGCGCCGCATGGTCAAGCAGCTGCTGCACGTTCCCACCGTGCGGGCCAAGGAGTTGGCCGCCGCCGGAGACGCCGACAGCTACGTTGCCGCACTTGATGTGTTGTACGGGCTGAAGGTCACCGCCGAGGCGATCGGCTCGGCAGTGGCGGCCGCAACACCGGACGACGCCGCCGAAGCCACCGCCTGATTTCAGCGCGGGGGCAGATGTTCGGATCCGAGCCCTGCCGGCAGCGATCGGATCTTAACAACTACCCCCGGGCGGCCAAAGACCGGCCTAGCCGAAGGCGTTGACGCCCGTAAGCTCCGCCGACAACTCCCACAGCCGCCGCGCCGAATCAGGATTGACGGCGTGCGCGTCAACCCCGGCAAAGCGGGCGAACTCCGATGCCGGATCGGTCGGGGCCGCAATGTCGCAATCCTCGCAGTACACCCCTCCCCTGCCGTCCAGCAGCGGTGACGTTGCCGCCCACACGGAAGTTGCGGCACCCTGCTCAGGGGTCTTGAAGCCCTCGCGCAGCTTCCCGGCCGAGTCCATCCAGCCGGCAGCGACCATTTCGTCCTGGGTCAGGTGACGCTGCAGCCCCGTCATGATGCCTCCCGGGTTCACGGCGAAGGCCCGCACCCCATGCTCGGCCCCGCGGGCGTCGAGCTCCACGGCAAAGAGGCTGTTGGCCGTCTTCGCCTGCCCGTACGCCTCCCACTTGTCGTAGCCCTTGGTGAACTGCGGGTCGTCAAAGTGGATGTCAGAGCGCTTGTGCCCTGTTGAGGACAACGCCACCACGCGCGCACCGCCGTCGGCCAGCAGCGGCCAGAGCTCGTTGGCCAGGGTGTAGTGGCCCAGGTGGTTGGTGGCGAACTGCGCCTCCCAGCCCGCCCCCACCCGGGTCTCCGGGCAGGCCATGATGGCGGCATTGTTGATCAGGATGTCCAGCCGCCGCCCCGAACCCAGGTATTCGGCGGCGAATTTCTTGACGCTTGACTGGTCTCCCAGGTCCATGCCGAATACGGCCACCCCGCCCAGGTCCGCCGCATCCAGCACGCCGCGGGCATGGTCCAAGCGCCGGGCCGGGACGCTGACGTCCACACCGGCGGCAGCCAGGGCGCGCACGGTTTCCAGGCCCAGGCCCGAGTATCCGCCGGTCACAATGGCACCGCAGCCGGCCAGGTTCATGCCCTCCACCACCTCCGCGGCCGACGTGGAGTGGCCAAACCCGGAAGGGATGGGCTGCTGTGGCGTGTGCTGAATGTCCATCCGGCTCATGGCATGCCTCTTCACTTCAGTGCCGGCCCCTCACGGGCGCAAGGAAGCCCTGCTGCGCAATTTACTCCTGTGCACCGCTTTTGTCGCGGGCATTCCAGGCATCAATTCCACCTTCAAGATGCACGACGTCGGCAAAACCGGCCGCGCGCAGGCTCGCCAGCGCCTGGGCCGAGCGGGCGCCGGACTTGCAGTGCAGGATCAGCGGCACCCCCTGCGGCAGCTGTTCCAGCGCCGATCCGTCGCGGATGCCGGCCACCGGGATGAGCACCGAGCCGGGGATCCGGGAAATCTCAAACTCCACCGGTTCGCGCACGTCCACCAGCGCAAAGTTGTCCTCGCCCTTGTCCCGGCTGGCCAGGCGGGTGGCGAGCTGCGCGGCGGTGATGAGCTCGCCGTCGTTCCTTGCGGCCGGGAGCAGGCCGCAGAAGACCTCGTAGTCGACCAACCCCGTGATGGGCGGCGCCGCGGGGTCCTTGCTGATGCGGATCTCGCGCCAGCGGGAGGTGAGGGCGTCAAAGACCAGCAGGCGGCCCAGCAGGGACTGGCCAACGCCGGTGATGAGCTTGACGGCCTCGGTGACCATCATGGCGCCGATGGAGGCACACAGCATGCCGAACACCCCGCCCTCGGCACAGGAAGGCACCGTGCCGGGGGCCGGCGGTTCGGGGTAGAGGTCGCGGTAGTTGGGCCCGAACTTGTCCCAAAAGACGCTGACCTGGCCGTCGAAGCGCAGGATCGAACCCCATACATAGGGCTTGCCCAGGATGGCGGCGGCGTCGTTGACCAGGTAGCGGGTGGCAAAGTTGTCGGCCCCGTCCAGGATGATGTCGTAGCCCTCAAACAGCTCCAGGGCGTTGGAGGAGTCCAGCCGGACGTTGTGCAGCACCACGTTGACGCCGGGGTTCAGTTCCATGATGGAATCCCGGGCCGATTCCAGCTTGGTGCGGCCAAGATCGCCCACGCCGTGGATGACCTGGCGCTGCAGGTTGCTCAGCTCCACGGTGTCGTCGTCAATGATGCCCAGCGTGCCCACGCCGGCGGCGGCCAGGTACAGCAGCGCCGGGGAACCGAGGCCGCCGGCGCCAATCACCAGCACCCGTGCGTTGCGCAGCCGGCGCTGCCCCTCCAGGCCAATTTCGGGGATGAGGGCGTGGCGCGAATAGCGTTCCAGCTCCTCCGCAGCCAGTGGTGGGCCGGGCTCCACGAGTGGCGGCAATGACTGCGGCGCGGCGGCCTTCAGGGGCTGGATCAGGGAAACCATACTGACAAATCTAGGGCGTGCCCGCCCCAGTGGCCAGCCCGGCCGTAACAGCCCAACACCAAGCCCCTGCATGTGAGAAAGGTCTCACTGCGAGCTGGTGGGCGCCGGGCCGCTGTTTGTCCGGGCATTGGCGGGGAAGGCGCACCCAGACACGCAAATGCTGCCACTTTGCCTGAACTAACTGACGTATTTTCAGCCCTGGCCGCACGTTAGTTCTGATTTTGCCGTGACTTGGGCCATTTGCAAGAATTTTGTGCGGCGTGCACTGCCTGTGCGCGCCGGAGGGCCACGGCAGGGACTATCAACGGAAAACGGGAGCAACATGATTTCAGTTGACCGGATCAGCAAGAGCTACGGCTCGGGGGACAAGGCTGTCCGCGCCCTGGACGATGTCTCCCTGCACGTCGCCAAGGGCGAGATCTTCGGCGTCGTGGGCCAAAGCGGTGCCGGAAAGAGCACCCTGATCAGGACCATCAACTCCCTGGAACGGCCCGACAGCGGCACCGTCACCGTGGACGGCCAGGACATCAGCCGCCTGCAGGGCGCCGGGCTGCGCTCGGCACGCCACAACATCGGCATGATTTTCCAGCACTTCAACCTGCTCAGCAGCCGGACGGTCCAGTCCAACGTGGAACTCTCACTCGAGATCACCGGCATGGAGCGCAGTGCCCGACGGCGGCGCGTCGCCGAAATCCTGGAACTCGTCGGTTTGGAGGGCAAGGCCGCGGCCTACCCCTCTCAGCTGTCCGGCGGCCAAAAGCAGCGCGTGGGCATAGCCCGCGCGCTGGCGTCCAAGCCCTCTGTGCTGCTCAGCGATGAGGCCACGTCCGCTCTGGACCCCGAGACCACGCGGCAGATCCTGGATCTCATCCGCCAGCTCAGCCGGGAGTTGGGCCTGACCGTCATGCTGATCACCCATGAGATGGATGTGGTGAAGAGCATCTGCGATTCCGCCGCCGTCATGAGCCAGGGCCGGATCCTGGAACAGGGCTCGGTCGAGGGCCTGCTGACCACCGAGAAGTCCCTGCTGGGGCAGGCGCTGTTCCCGCTCGGCGAGATCCCCAACAACGGCCACACCATCATTGAGATCACTTTCAACGGCGTCACTGCCGACCGCCCCGTCATCGCACAGCTGGCCCGGACACACGGCATCGATGTGGGCATCCTCGGTGCTGCCATCGAGACCATCCACGGGCACCAAACGGGCAGGACGCGGCTTGAACTGCCCGGCGCCCCGGAAACCGTCGCCGCAGCCATCGCCGACCTGCGCAGCCAGGGACTTTTTGTGGAGGTAATCGGATGCTAGACCGCAATGACCCGTCCTTCTGGACCGACCTGTTCGACACCGTCTTGCAGGGCGCAGGCGAAACGTTGTACACCGTGGGCTTCAGCCTGCTGTTCACAGTGATCTTTGGCCTTGCCGCCGGGGTGGTGCTGGTGACTACGGAAGCCGGCGGCCTGCTTGCCAAGCCGTTCGGCAGCCGCGCTCTGGGCATCACCATCAACAGGGTGCTGGACCTGCTGGTCAATGTGGGCCGCTCCATCCCCTTCATCATCCTGATGATCCTGTTGATTCCCTTCACGCGCATGCTGGTGGGTTCCTTCATCGGCGCCACTGCAGCCATTGTGCCGCTGACCATTGCCGGCATTCCGTTCTTTGCCCGGTTGGTGGAAATCGGCATCCGTGAAGTGCCGGTGGGACTCATCGAGGCCGCCGAATCGCTGGGCGCCACGCGCTGGACCATCCTTTCCAAGGTCATGGTGGCCGAGGCGGTTCCCGCCATTGCCCTGGGCCTGTCCACCACGATTGTGGGGCTCATTGGCTATTCGGCCATGGTCGGCGCCGTGGGCGGTGGCGGCCTGGGCGATGTGGCCTTCCGCTACGGATACCAGCGCTACAGCCCCGAATACATGTTTGCCGTGGTCATCATCTTGATCCTGCTCGTCCAGCTGTTCCAGTCCCTGGGCAGCCTTGCCGCCCGGCGCCTCTCGCACCGCTAGGCCCCCTACCCCACCCGCGCATGCCGGCCAGAACCTGCCCATGCCGACACCCCCAACGAAGGAACCACCATGCTCCGTTCCACCATGCTCAAGGCCGTCGCCGTCGGCGTAGCCGCCGTCTTCTCCCTCACCGCCTGTGGCGCGGGCTCGGACTCGTCCTCCGCCGCCGACACCATCAAGGTGGGGGCCCTGGCCGTCCCTGCCGGCGACATGCTCAAGCACGTGTCCAAGGAGCTCGCCCCGAAGGAGGGGCTGAACGTCGAGTACAAGGAGTTCAGCGACTACAACACCCCCAACGCGGCCCTCAGCGACGGCGACATCGACGCCAACCTGTTCCAGAACACCACCTTCATGGAGACCTACAACAAGGCCTCCGGAAAGGACCTGGTCAGCGTCGGCAAGGTGTACCTGCCCCCGATGGCCCTCTACTCCAACAAGACGGCCACGCTCGCCGAGCTGCCCGAGGGCGCCTCCATCGCGATCCCCAACGACCCCACCAATGAAGGCCGCGCCTTGCTGCTGTTGGCATCCAAGGGCCTGATCGAGGTCAAGGAGAACCCCATCACGCTCAAGGACATCACGGCCAACCCCAAGAACTTCAAGTTCACGGAAATTGAGAACGCCAGCCTCCCGCAGGCCCTCAACGACAAGGACGCAGCGATCGTCACCCTGGCGTTTGCACTGCCGGCGGGGCTGAGCTCTGACAAGCAGCTCCTGGTGGAGGCCGAGGACAGCCCCTTCTACAATGTGCTCGCCGTTCGGGCGGACATGAAGGATGATCCCCGCGTGCAGAAGCTCTTCAAGCTGCTCACCTCGCAAGACATGAAGGACTTCATCCAGGCCGAGTTCAAGGGCCTGGTCATCCCCGCATCCTAGTTGCTTCGCACCAAACCTTGGCTTGGTTCAGGGGGCCTTCCCGTGCGGCGGCCCCCTGAACTGTCTGGTGGACCAGCTGCACAATTGCAGCGATGTCCACGCGGGAGCCCGCAGGCGGACTACTGGCCGGTAGAATGCTACAAATGCACCGTGCGCCAGCAATGGGCATCTTAGAAGAGAGGCATCCGTCATGACTTTGGATCCCGCAGCCAAGGAACGCCCGGCGCAACGCACCCAGCCCAGCCGAATGCCGCGCGACGAACGCCGCGCCCAGCTGCTGGCCTCCGCCCTCGAGGTGTTTGTCAACCACGGCTACCACGGTGCCGCCATGGATGAGATCGCCGAGACGGCCAAGGTCAGCAAGCCCGTCCTGTACCAGCACTTCCCCAGCAAGCGTGAGCTGTACCTGGCCCTGCTGGACAGCCACCTGGAATCCCTGACCGCCATGCTCGTGGCCGCCCTGGGATCGACCACCGACAACAAACTGCGCGTGCAGGCCACCATGAAGGCCTATTTCCTCTTCATGGCCAACGACGACCAGGCCCACCGGCTCGTGTTTGAATCCGACCTGGTCAACGACCCCGAGGTTGCCGCGCGGCTGGAGAAGTTCAACGCAAATTACTCCGACGCCATTGGCCAGGTCATCGCCGAGGACACCAAGCTGCCCCCCGTGGAGGCAACGCTGCTGGGCCGGGCCCTGGCCGGCATGGCCCAGGTCAGCGCCCGCTACTGGCTCGAGGCCAACGGCGACCTGGACATCGATGTGGCCAGCGACCTGGTCTACCGTTTAGCTTGGCGCGGAATCAGCCGCTTCCCCAAGGAATCCTGACGGGCCTGCCCCTAGAGTGGTCTGTACATACTTCCAATAGCAGCATGCATCGAGGAGACACCTGTGGAAATCAAGATCGGCATCCAGAACGTCAGCCGTGAAATTGTGCTCGAATCCGACCAGACGTCCGACGACGTCGCCGCCCTGGTCTCGGAGGCGCTGGCCAAGGGCACCGAGCTGCGTCTTAAAGACGAAAAGGGACGCGTCGTGATTGTTCCCGGCAACGCCCTGGGATACGTTGAGCTGGGCGGCGAGAAGGCCCGCAGCGTCGGCTTCGCCGCACTCTAGCCACAACCCCCGCGCGGGCGCACCGCGCCACCACCCCTACGGAAGAGACGGTTGACGTTTTCATGGTTGCACTGGTCATTATTGCCCTGACTGCCGGCGCGTTTGGCGCCCTTGCCTGGGCCGCTGACAAGCACCGCTCCACCTTCGGTGCAGTGCTTCCCGCCGGGGCAGCTGTTGCCGCCTCGCTCGTTGTCTGGATGATCACCATGGCCGTGGGCCTGGGCAATGACGGCGCGACGGCATGGATTCCGTGGATCCTCTCCATCGTTGTGGGCGGCGCCGCGGCGTGGGCCACGGCCGGTTTTGTGGGCCGCGCCCGCCACGCGCAGCAGGTGGAGCGGACCAACCAGATCCTGCAAATGCACTAAATGCACCTTTGGCGGCAACCGCCAAGGCTGATGCGCCGGACCACCCGTGGTCCGGCGCATCAGCTGTTTAAGCCCTAGGCGTCGCGGCCCTCCTCGGTGCAGATGCACAGCCTGTTCCCTTGGACATCCGTGGCCACCACGAAACGCGGCGCCGCGAAGTCCGCCAGCGATGCCCCCGTGGCCTCCAAAGCAGCCAGGATCCCCGCGCTCCTTGAGTAAGGCACTGTCACATCCAGGTGGAAGCGGTTCACATTGGGGGTGGCGGTTTCCTGGAACCATATCGAGGGGCCCCGGCCGAACGGGTCAACCAATGCGCCGTCGGCTGCCACCTTGTAGCCCAGCGCGTCCCTCCATGTGCCCGCAATGGCCCCGGGGTCGTCGGTGTCAATCGCGATTTCCACTGTGCGCAGCAGCTCCGGGCGCACCACGGCACCGGTCCCGGCGGCGGCCGCGGAGATGGCCCCCGCCAAGGCCGTGTCACGGGCGGTGACTTTGGAGCCGGCGTCGTGCGAGGAAAGCGTCACAAACAAGTGGTCGTAGCGCCAGTCCACGTCGGGGTGGTGGTTGGCTTTCTGCGCCAGCTCTCCGATCGCGGCGAACAAGTCCAGGGCCGCGGCCGACGTCGGGCACTTCAGGGCCGTGCGCAGCGCACCGAGGCCGAAGGTCCAGTCCGGCAGCGCCGCCAGTTCCGTGTCAATCTGGGCTCTGGTCAAAACGTCGTTCGCAGCCATGGCAGGCTCCTTCGGGTTTTCGTCTACAGGTCGGGGCGTCCGTCCATCGCCGAGGATGCCAGTGCGTGGGCACGCTTGGGGATGCGGCCGCCCTGTGCTGCCAGTCTGCCACCGATCACGGCGTGTTTGAATGCCTCGGCCATGACCAGCGGGTTCTGTGCGCGGGTCACGGCGGTGGCCAGCAGCACGGCGTCGCAGCCCAGCTCCATGGCCAGGGCGGCGTCGGAGGCGGTGCCGATGCCGGCGTCGAGCACCACGGGGACAGAGGCGCGGGAGACGATCAGCTCAATGTTGTGTGGGTTCAGGATGCCCAGCCCGGTGCCGATGGGGGCGCCCAGCGGCATGACGGCCGCGGCCCCCAGCTGCTCAAGGCGCAGGGCCATGACGGGGTCGTCGTTCGTGTAGGCGAAGACCTTGAACCCGCGGTTCACGAGCTGTTCGGTGGCGTCCGCCAGCTCAAGGGCGTCGGGCAGCAGGGTGTGCTCGTCGGCGATGACCTCAAGCTTCACCCAGTCGGTTTCCAGCGCTTCGCGGGCCAGTTCGGCTGTCATCACTGCCTCCCGGGCCGTGAAGCAGCCGGCCGTGTTGGGCAGGATGCGGATGTTGTTCTCCAGCAGCAGCTTGAACAGGTTGGTGCCGCCGCCGGCAGCCTCGTCCACGGAATAGCGGCGCATGGCCACGGTGGTCAGTTCGGTGCCGGAGGCGATGAGTGCGGCGCCCAGGCCGGCCAGGCTGGGTGCGCCGCCGGTGCCCATGATGAGCCGGGAGTTCAGGGCCACGCCGTCAATGACCAGTGCGTCGTTGCGGGTCAGGGTTTCAGTCATGGTGTTCGCTTTCGAAGAAGGTGCGCGGGTTTCGGGGACGGTCACATCAGCCGCCCTGGACGGCGGTGACAATTTCCAGTTCGTCGTTGTGTTCCACGGCGGTGGCGTGCCATTGGCTGCGGGGCACGATGTCCTGGTTGCGGGCCACGGCCACACCCAGCCTGCCGCCGTCGGCCGCCAGCCCCGAGGCGAGCAGGGCCCGGCCGGTCATGGCCGTGACGAGCTGGGCCACGGTGGTTCCGGCGGCAAATGCCTGGGCGGCACCGTTGATGTGGATGGTGTTCATGGTTTTTCCTGCTCGCTGGGGCCGGCGGGTGCCGGGTGGAGGGTGGGTGAAAAGCGGTCGGGGCGGAAGCGTTCCCAGGCCAGGTCGGTGATGCCGCCCAGCAGCTGCCGGCAAACCGTGGCGGCGATGGCGGTCAGGAGTACGCCGTGCCGGAAGAAGCCGGTGGCGATGATGAGCCCGGGGATGTCCCTGCCGTCAGATCCGGCCACGCGCCCCAGCAGCGGGGCGTTGTCAGGCGTTCCGGGCCGGGCCCGGGCGGTGCATTCGAGCAGTTCCAGCTCCGCCACGGCCGGCAGCAGAACGGCGGCGTCGCGCAGCAGCTGGTGCACTCCCCCTGCGCTGACGCCCGGGTTGCCGTCCTCCCGGCTCGTGGCGCCAATGACCACGGTGCCGTCGTTGCGCGGCACAATGTAGACCGGCAGCCCGCGCACCAAGCCACGGATGGTGTTGGTGGCCAGCGGCTTCAGGTGTTCGGGCACGCGCAGGCGCAGGATGTCGCCGTGGACGGGACGCAGCGGAAGTTTCAGGCCCGCGGGCAAGCCGGCAAGCCCCGGCGCCCCGAGCCCGTTGGCCACAACAACCTCGCGGGCACGGATCTCGCGTCCGTCGGCGAGCACCACGCCGGCAACCCGCCGTGCGCGCGCAACCCCACCCGCGCCGTCGCCTGCCTGGGCGGGGCCCTCGCCTGCCTGGGCAGGGCCCTGGTCCCACAGCAGGCCGGCGGCCTCCTGCCCGATGAAGACGTCCACGTCCTGGCCGCGTGCGGCGGCCACCTCGGCCAGCCGGGTGCGGAGGGCGGCGGCTGTTCCGCGGGGGTCCACCTGGTGGTCGGCCGCAATGCGGAAGGCCGCGGAAATGTTGGGTGCAACGAGCGGCTCCGCTGCGCGGGCTTCGCGGATGCTGAGCACCTCCACGTCCAGGCCGTGCTCCAGCTGCACGTCCCGAAGATCGGCCAGGGCGCGCCGGTCTGCGGCGTCGGCACCCAACACGAGAGTCGGCGTCGTGCTGAATCCCGTGTCAGGAAGGCCGGGCGCCATGAGGGGTGCGATGAAGTCCGGCCAGAGCGCGGCGGAGGCGAGCGTCAGTTCCAGGAGGTCTTCCTCCTGGTAGTGGAGTTCGCTGACGGGGGCCAGCATGCCCGCGGCGGCGAACGTTGCGCCGGTGGCGGGGGCGGGGTCAATGACAGTGACGGAGCGGCCGGAGCGCTGGGCCTCCCAGGCAATGCCGAGGCCCACGATGCCGCCGCCGATGACGGCCACGTCGGTGTCAAAATTTCCAGGCACAAAGGGTGCCACAGTGCTCTCCTTCCCTACGCCGGCATGACCCGGATCAGGTTCTTGCGCCCGTGGAGGGCGCATGTCGGTCGGCGCATTCGGCGCCCTCTCAGCCAGCTTCACTGGCTCCCGCGGTACTGCACTAGTCTATGAGACATGTTCAGCTCTTCTGCCATCCATGACGTCCCCGCCGCTTCCACGACACCCCCGATTGCCGACGCACGGCTCTATTTGTGCACGGATTCGCGGGCCAAACAGGGCGATTTCGCCGATTTTTTGCGCGCGGCCTATGCCGGCGGTGTGGACATCATCCAGCTCCGTGACAAGTCGCTTGAGGCGGCCGCCGAGCTTGAACTGCTGGAAGTGTTGCGTTCTGTTGCGCAGGAGTTTGGCAAGTTGTGGGCCGTCAACGACAGGGCCGACATTGCCGCCTTGGGCGGGGCTCCGGTGTTCCATGTTGGCCAAAAGGACTTGCCCCTGCCCGCTGCCCGCTCGCTCCTGGGCCCGGCCGTTTCCATGGGGCTTTCCAGCCACGATCCGGCCCAAATCTCGGCCGCCGCGGCCCACCCCGACGCCGACTACTTCTGTGTTGGCCCGCTGTGGGCCACCCCCACCAAGCCGGGCCGGGCCGCCGTCGGGCTTGGCATGGTGGAGCACGCCGCCTCGCTGGGCACCACCAAGCCGTGGTTTGCCATTGGCGGGGTGGACTTGTCCAATGTTGACCAGGTGGTCGACGCCGGGGCGTCCCGGATTGTTGTGGTCCGCGCCATCACGGAGGCGCCGGATCCGACGGCGGCCGCCCGGGAACTGCTCTGCCGGCTGCCTGAGCTGGGGTAGCGTTCGCGGACGGCCGCCAGGGACCTGCCGGGGTGGGAGCCGCTAGGCTGCCACCCCGACGGGGGCCTTCACGGTCCCGGATGCGGCCACCATGTCGGTGAACTCCGCCTCGATGACGGGGTTTTTCCTGTACGTGAGCCTGGAAACCACCACGGCCACGAGCAGGTTCAGGATGAAGGCCGGCACGATCTCGTACATGGCGTCGTGCAGCACGGGGGTCTTGCCCCAGACAAACACTGTCGCGGTGGCCACGACCATGCCGGCCAGCGCGCCCTGGGTGGTGAGCTTGCGCCAGTAAAGGCTCAGCAGCACCAGCGGGCCGAATGCGGCGCCGAAGCCGGCCCAGGCAAAGGACACGAGCACCAGGATGCTCGAATCCCGGTCCAGGGCAATCACGGCGGCAATGACGGCAACCACCAGAACGCCCAGCCGGCCAAGGACCACCTGCTGCTTGGGGGTGCTGTCCCGTCCCGCAATGTTGTACAGGTCCTCAACGAGGGCCGAGGAGCACACGATGAGCTGCGAGGAAATGGTGGACATGATCGCTGCCAGCACGGCGGCGAGCACCAGCCCTGCAACGAACGGGTGGAAGAAGATCTGGCTGAGCTTCAGGAACACGGTTTCCGGGTCCGCCAGGGCCTCGGGGCTGTCGGCAAAGTAGGCAATGCCGATGAGTGCGGTGCAGACGGCACCGGCGGCGGTCAGGACCATCCAGGCAATGCCGATCCGGCGGCCGGCCTTGGCATCCTGCGGGGAGCGCAGGGCCATGAAGCGCACAATGATGTGGGGCTGGCCGAAGTAGCCAAGGCCCCAGGCCGCTGTGGAGAAGATGCCCACGATCCAGACCATGCTGTTGCCCTCGCCAAAGCCGCGGAACAAGTTCAAGGTGTCGGGGTCAAGGCCCTGCAGCCGGGTCACGGTTGCGCCGATGCCGCCGGTCTGGACCACGGCGATGACGGGGACCACCACCAGGGCTGCAAGCATGAGCAGGCCCTGGGCCACGTCGGTCAAGGTGGCGCCTAGGAAGCCGCCAAAGAGTGTGTAGGCCAGGGTGACAACTGTGACAAGGCCCATGCCCAGCAGGTAGGACCAGCCGAAGGAGCCTTCAAAGAACTTTCCGGCGGCCACCATGCCCGAGGACACGTAGAACGTGAAGAACACCAGGATCACGGCGGAGGCGCCAATGCGCAAAAGGTGCGAATTGTCCTTGAGCCGCTTCTCAAAGAAGCTCGGCACGGTGATCGCGTTCTGCGCAATCTCCGTGTAGGCGCGCAGTCGCGGGGCCACGAACTTCCAGTTCAGCCACGCGCCCACAGTGAGGCCGATCGCGATCCAGGCCTCGACCAGGCCGGTCAGGTAGATCGCACCCGGCAGGCCCATCAACAGCCAGCCGGACATGTCGGAGGCGCCGGCCGAGAGCGCGGCTACGCCGGGCTTGAGGTCGCGCCCGGCCAACATGTAGTCGTCCAGGTCGTCGGTTTTTTTGTAGGCAAAATAGCCAATGGCCAGCATCCCGGTCAGATAGACGGCGATGGCAAGCAGTTGGTAAACATGGTCATACACGTGCAATTCCTTTGCGTTCAGTGACACTTCATCGGATCATGAATGACACCCTTGAGCGGGTGCGTCGTCGCAGCGAAATACGCGCCAATCCATAAACAAGTCGATCAACGATACCAAGAACCGGCTTAGTCCCCCTGATCGGCGGCATTGCCGAGGGCCGCAGCCTCCAGCGTTGCGCGGTGCTGTGCCCATTGTTCCGGCGTCCGGCCGGGGATGTTGGGGTCTTGAGCCCCGTTGCCCACGGCGCCGTCAATGAGCTCGCGGATGATGTCCGCGTGCCCGGCGTGCCGTGCCGTTTCAACGCACATGTGCACCAGGATTTGGTGGAGCGTCACGTGCCGCCGCTCCTGCGGCCACCACGGGACTTCGCCTGCGGCGTCCAGCGGCAGCGCCTCGATGGTTGCATCGCTGTGTGCGGCGGAGAATTCGTGGAGTTCAACGATGTCCGCCCGGCTCTCCCCAGGCCCCGCCCACATGTCGGCATCCAGCGGGGCATCATCGGCCAGCCATGGCAGCTCCCTGCCGCTGGGCCGGCCGAAGACCTCCCCAAAGTAGCCCAGTTCCACGCTGCTGACGTGCTTCACCAGGCCCAGCAGGTTGGTGCCGGTGGGCGTCATGGGGCGGCGGGCGTCGTACTCGCCCAGGCCGTCGAGCTTGCCCAGCAGGTCAGCCCTCCTTGCGCGCAGGTGCTTCAGAAGGTCAGCTTTTTCATCCATGCCGCCCACTATTCACCATGGTGCCCGGCTGCGCCATGCGCCGCGCGCAGTGGGGGCAGGCCTGCCATGGCGCCCAGCATGGAGAGGTGCGAGTCAAAGAGCGCGGCCGGTTCGCTGAAGGTCGAGGGGCCGTATTGTCCAAACACCTCAAAGTTCACGGCACCAAAGAGTGCTGCCCAGGCCAGGACTCCGCGGGCCACGGCTGCGTCAGGGGCTTGAAGCCCCATTGCCTCCCGGATGGCGGCAAAGTCTCCGTGCAGGGCTGCCGGGATGTCGCCCGGTCCGGGCTCCCGCAGCTTTCCGGCGCGGTGGGCGTCGTCCAGGAGCCGTGCCAGCCGGACAATGACCCGGGTGCCGGGTCCCGTGGTCTGCTCCGCCGGAGCCTCGTAGCCGGGAACGGGCGAGCCAAAGAGCAGGCCGTAGCGCGCCGGCTCTGCAAGGGCCCACTCGCGGACGGCGCGGCCCAGGGCCTGGAACTGGGCCGCGGGGTCGTCCTCGGCAGCCTGGCCTACTTGCAAGTCCACGGCGTCACCCAAGGCGTTGTAGCCGTCCACCACAAGGAGCGTGAGGAGTTCGTCGCGGTTCTTGACGTACCTGTAGACGGCGGAGGAAACGACGCCGAGGTCGCGCGCGACTGCCCGCAGGGACAATCCCGCGGCGCCGTGGATGGCGAGGTGGCTGCGTCCAATGCGGACAATTTCCACCATGGTCTGCTCCCTGGCGCGTGCGCGCGGTGTCTGCGTCATGACCCCAGTCTTGGCCAGATCGAGATCACCGTCAACTTAAGTGAGCAGTGCTCTTGACAGTGCGTTGGCGAAGGTCAATAGTTAACGCGAGAGCACTGCTCTCAATTTTCACTTGACGCCACAACCTCGAATCGAGAACACCATGAACACGCTCAAAATTGTCACCGGGGCAGGGCCGGTGGGCTGGACCGTCGCCACGCAGCTGGCGGACGCCGGGCACCAGGTCCGGGTGCTGACCCGCTCGGGAACGGGGCCGGAGCATCCGCTGGTTGAACTCCGTCGCGTGGATGCCGGCAGCCGGGAGGAGCTGGCGCCGGCCATGGCAGGTGCAGATGCGATCTTCCACTGCATCCATGGCTCGAGCTACGACGCCGCCGTGTGGCGCCGGGAACTACCCAGGGCCGAGGAGGTGGTTCTCGAGGCTGCGGGCCAGGCGGGCGCTGTCGCAGTTTTCCCTGAAAGCCTGTACTCCTACAGCAACCCGGAGCTGCCCATGCTCGAATCGAGCGTCCGCCTGGCCGGGGGCGGAAAGCGCGGGGTTCGCCGGGAGCTGCTGGCCGCCCGGGCCGCTTCGGCAACGCCAACCGTCAGCGTCGTGGCCTCTGATTTCTTTGGGCCCCGGGTTCGTTTTGCCCATGCCGGCGAGCGGATGGTGCCGCGGCTGCTCGCCGGGAAGCGAGTCATGGTGGTGGGCAGCGCCGGGCAGCCGCATTCGTTCACGTACGTTCCAGACCTCGCGGCAGCCATGATCCGCGCGGCGGAACTGCCCTCCGCCAACAACAGGGTGCTGCATGCGCCCACCGGCCCTGCCCTGACGCAGCGCGAGCTGGCGAGAGCCCTGGCCGCGGCCGCCGGGGAACCGGCGCCGAAGGTGGCCGCCATTCCGGGCTGGACCATGCGCCTGGGCGGCGTCTTCTCCCGGCAGATGCGTGAGCTTGCCGAGACCCTGTACCAGTTCCAGGCCCCGTTCGTCATGGATTCGGCGGCCAGCCAGGAAGTTCTGGGCCTGGCACCCACGCCCCTTGATGTGGCAGCACGGGAAACCGTGAACTGGTGGCGGAAGCAGGCCGTGCTAGCTGCCTGATTCGACAGTCATGGCCACCTTGCGCAACAGGGCAGCCAGCTGGGCCTGCTCCCGCGCCGTAAGCGCGGACAGCATCTCACGGTCCCGCTCCAGAAAGCGCGGGAACTCGCGGTCCACAAACGCCCGGCCGTGCTCCGTGAGCCGCATCAGCACCACCCTGCCGTCGTGCTCCCAGGGCAGGCGCTCGATGAGCCCCCGCCTGGCCAGCCGGTCGGCATTCTTGGTCGTGGAGGCGCCGCTGAGCATGGTTGCGGCAGTGACTTCACTGGCCCGCACGGGGCCGCCGCTGCGTGCCAGCGTGCAGAGCACATCGAATTCCGCGCGTGTCAGGCCCTCGGGCGCCAGGTGGCGTTCCGTTCGCTGGTTGGCCAGCGCGCCGATCCGCACTATCCGCCCCATGACCTCAATGCTGGCCACGTCAAGCTCCGGCCGGGCCTGAGCCCACCCCTGCCGCGCCTGGTCAACGAAGTCTTCTGCCTGTGCGCCCATGAAGCCAGTCTAGAGAGAACCCTCACGTTCTTCACATCTATTTTACTAGTAAAATAAAATGTAGACTTGGAGCATGACCAAACACTCCCGGTTGCGCCACGGTGGCACGGCCCTGGCACATTCCGTTTCAGGCGCCGCATGGCGTGGTTCCTTCACCATGCGGCCGGCCGATGCCATCTTCGCCCCGGCGGTGAAGGTGGGAATCGCTGCCGCCCTGGTCCTGGTGGCCTTCGGCTTGGCGGGTCAGGAGCAGCTGGCGGGCATCGCCTCGCTTGGCGCCTTGTGCAGCGCCTTTGGCCGCTACCAGCCCTACCGGCGGCTCGCACCCATGCTGGCCATCGTCGCGGTGGCCATGCTTGCGGCGGTGGGGATCGGCGGCCTGCTCGGCGCAGGCGGCGTCCCCGTGGAGGTGCAAATCCTGGTCCTTTCGACCATTGCGGCCTTGGCTTCCCACCTGTTCTCAGCCTTCCGGATCACAGGTCCGGGCGCCGTGATCCTGGTTTTCGCCGCATCCGCGGGCGCTGGCCATGCCCGCACCTTCGACGCCGTTGTGCCCGCACTCGCCGCCATGTCCATTGGCGCTGCGGCCGGCTGGTTGGTGGCCATGGCCCCCGTGCTCGTTGCGCCCATGGGACCGGCCCGCCTCGCCACGGCCCGGGTCATCGCCGCCGTTGCGCGGCTGGATTTGCCGGCTCCCGAGGGGACTGACGACGGCGGCGCCCGCCTGGGTGCCGCCCGCTCGGCCCTGCTTGGCGCCAGGGAATCCGTGGCCGTCAGCGCCCTTCCCCTGCAGCGCAGCAGCCGCCGCACCGCCCGCCTCCACGGCGATGCCGCCGGCCTGCAGTCACTGCTGGATGAGGCCGAGTCCGCCCTGGGGCTGGCCGAGGCACAAGACGGCAGGCTGCCGCAGGCCGTGGCGCAGCTGAAACAACATGAGTCGCGGCTGCGCAGCCTGCGCCGCCTGCCCGCGGCAGCGGCGCAGGGGCAGCCGACCGGCACCGCCGCACGGCGCCCCGCTCCCCCTCGTTTTTGGGCTGCCGCCCGCGCGGGGCTGTCGTCCCGGGACAGCATCAGCCAGGCCCTGCGCATGGCCGCGGCTTCGGCACTGTCTGGCTGGGCCGCCGTCGCACTTGGCCTTGAGCATCCGCTGTGGGCATCCATGGGCGCCGTGGCTGCGCTGCAGGGGCTCAATTACGGCCACACGGTGCAGCGTGGCATCCAGCGTTTGCTCGGAAATGTGGCCGGCGCCGTGCTGGCTGCCGCCCTGCTGTCGCTGTCGCTGGGGTTCTGGCCCTCGGTGGCCCTGGTGATTGCCTTCCAAGTCCTGGCGGAGCTGCTGGTGCTGAAGAACTACACACTGACCACCATCGCCGTGACACCCATGGCCCTGATCATGACGGGCCTGGGCGCACACCTGGGCCCCGAAGCCGCGTTCAGCCGCGTGGCCGACACCCTGGTGGGCGTGGTGATTGGTGTGCTGGTGGCGGCCGTCAGCATTTCACTGGCCGACCGCCACCACCTGCCGGCTTCCCGCTGAGCAACCCGGCCTCTCAGCGCTGCGGCGTGCCCTGTTTCCAGTAGCCCATGAAGGCGACACTTCCGCGATGGATCCCGCATTCGCGAACCAGGTGCCGCCGGAGCCCCGTCACCATGGACGATTCCCCGGCGATCCACGCGTAGAAGGGTGCGCCGTCCGCATCCGGCCCGTCGGCGGGCGCACCAAACAGGCGCCGGTACTGCGGGGTGTCCCACAGCAGCGTGCGCTCCGGGCCGACCTCCTCCAGCCCCGAGTCCCGCGCATCAGGGTCCGGCAATCCTGCCGTGGCCGGGATGGCCCGGCGCACGGCGCCGGTCAGCAGCTCGCCATGGCCGTGGCCGCTGCGCTGCAGCCACGTCACCGTTGCCGTTGCGCGGCTGGGCAGCTCCTCAACCATGGCCGCGTCGGGAACCTCTATGAACGCCTCGGCACGAATGCCGGCAGGCAGGTCTCGGAGGATGCCCGCGATGGCCGGCAGCGCTGTCTCGTCCCCGGCCAGCAGGACATGCCGGGCCCCGCCCGGCGCGAACTCGATCCCCTGGCAGTTGCCTGCCGCGGCACGGGGACCCACCACCAGGGCCGGGTCGCCGGTCCGCAGTTTCCCTGCCCAGCGGGCGGCAGGCCCCTGCGGACCGCCCGGGTGCAGCACGAAGTCCACGTCGATCTCCGGGGACGCCTGCCCAAGCCGGGCCTCCCGCACGGTGTAGCTGCGCAGTTCGCCGCGCCCGGCTTCGGGGAGGCGCAGCCAGCCCTGGCGCCAGGTCAGCGCCGCGCCTGCCCCGTCGTGGCCCTCAAATGCCTCGGGCTGCGGAAGCGGCCGCCCCGGGGAGGGGATGACGAGCTTGACCCGCATGTCCCACGTGGCGCCGTCGTCGGTGGCGAAGCCGTGCAGCCCGGCGCCGCCGAGCGTGACCCGGCGCAGGCGCGGACCAAGGTCCCGAATGGCCGTCACGTTCAGGGCGAACGGCCCGGCCGCCTGCGCGGACTGGCGCCCGGCGTCGAGGGTAGCTTGGACGCTCATGCCCTCGCACCGCCAAGGCCCGCCGCCTGGGCAACAGCGGCACGGCCGGCGCCCAGCGGCACCACGTGCGGGCGGCCCTCCACGGGTTCGCGGATCACCTCGGCCCGCAGGCCGAAGACATCCCAGAGCAGTTCAGCAGTGACGACGTCGGACGGCGGCCCTTCGGCGACGATTTTCCCGTCGCGCATCGCGATGATGACGTCGGAGTAGCGTGCGGCGAGTGAGATGTCGTGCAACACCATGACCACTGTGCGCCCCGTGTCCCGGTTCAGCCCCCGGACCAGTTCCAGCACATCCACCTGGTGGGCCAGGTCCAGGTACGTGGTTGGTTCATCCAGGAGCATCAGCTCCGTCTCCTGGGCCAGGATCATGGAGATCCAGGCCCGCTGCCGCTGCCCGCCGGAGAGGTCTTCCAGCGGCGTGGCTGCGAGTCCGGCAATGTCCGTGGCCTCGAGCGCGGCGGCAATGGCGCTTTCGTCGCTGCCGGAGAACTGCTGGTACCAGCGCTGCCGCGGATGGCGGCCGCGCGCCACGAGTTCGCCCACGGTGAGGCCGCTGGGCGCGTGGGGTGTCTGCGGGAGGATGCTCATGCGCTGGGCCACGGCCCGCGCCTGCATGGCCGCGACGTCGCTGCCTTCCAGCAGGACGTGCCCCTTTTGCGGGCGCAGGAGCCGTCCCAGTCCGCGCAGCAGGGTTGATTTTCCGCAGCCGTTGGGCCCGATGATCGAGGTGACGGTCCCCCGGGCGAAGGCCACATCGATGTTGGGCACCACCTCGCGCCCGTCGAATCCCAGGGTGAGGCCGTGGGCGGACAGATGGGCGGTGCCGGCCGCTGTTGTGGCGCCGTAAGTGTTGGTCATGAGGTTCTCCTCTGGCTGCGGAAGACAAGGGCAATGAGCACGGGGGCCCCGAGGACTGTGGTGAAGACGCCCACGGGGAGGGAATGTGGCAGCAGGAACCCGGCCACGAGGTCGCTGAGCACCACGAAGGCGGCGCCAAACAGTGCCGTGAGCCCCAGCGGCGGCACCACTGTCCGTGCGGCGAACCGGGCCGCCAGCGGGCACAGCAGCGCCACGAACGCAACGGGCCCGGCCAGCACGGTTCCGACGGCCGCCAGCAGGACGGCCAGCACCAGGAGCAGCGGCCGGCTCCGCCCCAGGGGCAGGCCCAGGCTGCGGGCGGTGTCGTCGTCGAACGCGCTGAGCAGCAGCCAGCGCCCGCAGGCCCCGGCCACCAGCAGCAGTGGCAGGGACGCCAGGAGTGCCGGCATGACGGTCCCCCAGTCCTTGCCGTTGAGGGAACCCATCATCCAGGTGAGTGCCTGGGAGGCATTGCTGACGTCGCCCATGGTGAGCAGCCACGTGGTGATGCTGGTGGCAAGGCCCGAGGCGCCCAGCCCCACCAGGACCAGGCGCATGCTGTCGAAGCTTTGCTGGGACCGGCGGTACGTAAGCATGAACACCGCGGCCCCGGTTCCCAGGGCACCCAGGGCCGCCGCGAGCGGCATTCCGACGGCGGCGGCAAGCCCGCTGGCGCCGCCGTGTCCGGCCCCGGCCAGGACCAGGACCGCGACGGCCCCGGTGGAGGCGCCGGCTGTCACGCCCAGCACCTCCGGGGTTGCCAGTGGATTGCGTGCCACGGTCTGGGTGAGGGCGCCGGCCACGGCCAGGCACGCCCCCGCGACCACACCGGCAATGGTGCGCGGCAGCCGGAATTCAAGCACTGTCAGCCGGACAGCACGCGGCACGGCGGGGTCGTTGAGGAAGACTGCCGCCACCTGCGAGAGCCCCACGGGGTGGCCTGCCAGCATGAGGTGGCCGGCAATGGCTGCAAGCAGGAGCAGCACGGCGGCCAGGGCCAGCCATGCGATGCGCGGGAGGAACACGAGCGACGCCGTCCGCACGCGGACCACGCGGGATCCCGGGGCCAGCAGGCCAGGCATGCCGCTCACAGGGACACCAGCCGGCGTCGGCGGGCCAGGTAGATGAAGAAGGGCGCACCCACCACGGCCAGGACAACGCCAACGGGAAGTTCGCCGGGGCGGGCGATGACCCTCCCCGCGGTGTCGGCCAGCAGCATGAGCGCGGCCCCAAACAAGGCACAGCCTGGTATCTGCCAGCGGTAGTCGGCCCCGACCAGGCCGCGCACGGCGTGCGGGACCAGCAGCCCGGCGAAGGCGAGCGGCCCGGCGAGCGTGACGGATGCCGCCGCCAGGACGGCCAGTGCGGCCAGCCCCACGATGCGCGCCCGGCCCACCGAGACCCCGAGTGACCGGGCTGTGTCCTCACCGAGCGCCAATGCGTTGAGCGGGCCGATGTTGGCCACGGCCAGCACCAGGCCCAGCACGATGAATGGCAGGAGCTGGGGCAGCAGCCCGCCGCGGACGGCAACCGATCCCAGCTGCCAGAACCGCAGGGTGTCCAGTGCCGCGTCGCTACTCAGGACGATCAACGAGACGATTCCACCGGCCAGGGCCGACACTGCCGCCCCGGCAAGCACCAAGGTCAGCGGCGTGGCGCCGTGGCGGCTTGCCGAGCCAACCGTGACCACCAGGGCGCAGGCAATGACGGCGCCAAGGAATGCGAATCCGGCCTGGGCGTAGGTGCCCGTCCCTGCAGCCCCGGGCAGCAGGGACCCGGCCACAATGGCCAGGGCCGCCCCCGGGTAAATGCCAAGCAGGCCGGGGTCGGCGATGGGGTTGCGGGTGTGGCCCTGGGCCAGACAGCCGGCCACCCCGACGCAGGCGCCGACGGCGAGTGCGTTGAGCGTGCGGGGCCAGCGAAGTTCACGTATGGCAATGTCGGCAACCGAGCCGTCCGGGGTGGCGATGGCGTGGAGAAGTTCCCCAAAACTTGTGGGGCGGCCGCCGAACGCCAGGCTCAGCGCCAGCGCTGCCGCCACCACAAGCACCCCCAGGAGCAGCCCGGCGGCGGGCCCCTTGACGGCCCGCGGGGCACGCACTGCAGAGATATTTACAGACACAAGATCCTCAGATGAAGCAATTACGGCAGACGAATTATGCGTATTTCAGATACGCCCGGTACAGTCTACGGCAGTGAGGCAAGGCTTGCCTCACTCATAAAGCTCCGGACGCCCACTGCGTCCGACGTCCCTCGAAGGTTCTTTCATGAAACATCTCCGATTCACCCGCTCGGCCGTTGCCGTTGCCGCCGCCGCCAGCCTCCTTGCACTCACGGCCTGTGGCGGGACAACACAAGCCAACGTTGCCGCGCCGTCCGCCTCGAGCGCCGTTGACAGCCAGTTCCCCAAGACCATCGAGCACGCGTTTGGTTCCACCGAGCTGGAGTCGGCGCCGAAGCGCATTGTGACCCTGGACCCGAGCTACACCGACGCCGCCTTGGCGCTCGGCGCCGACCTGGCCGGCTATGTCATCTACCGCAAGGGCGATGCTGCCTTCCCGTCCTACCTGGGGGATGTCAGCGCGCAAACCAAGGATGCGGCCAATGTTGGTTCCCTGGCCGAGCCGAGCCTGGACAAGATCCTGGAAGCCCAGCCGGACCTGATTGTTTCGGCGAAGGTGCGCCACGAGGCCCTCTACCCGCAGCTGTCGAAGATCGCCCCGACCATCATGTCCGTCTCCACGGGACCCACCTGGAAGCAAAACATTGTGATGCTCGGCGACGCGATCGGCAAGAAGGACAAGGCCGATCAGATCATCAAGGAATACCAGGACCGCGCCAAGAAGGTCGGCGAGGAAATTCTTGCCAAGAACCCCAAGCTGACGTACTCCTACGTTCGTTTTTCGGGTGAAGACACCGCGCGCCTGTACTCCAGCTCGTCCTTCCTTGGCGAGATCATGGCCGACGCCGGCATCCCCCGCCCCGCCGGCCAGCCGGACTCCACGGAGAAGATCTTTGTGCCCCTTTCGCAGGAACAGCTCCCCGCTGCGGAGGCCGGTCTGATCATCACCTCCGCGTTCGGCCAGGACACGGCCGAGGGCGACAAGTCCCGGGCCCAGCAGGAGAAGTTCATGGCCAATCCGCTGTGGGGCACGCTCAAGGGCGAGGTCCTAAACGTGGAGGACACGGTCTTCGCCAGCTCGGTAAGCCTGCAGGGCGCCCACGGCGTCCTGACCAAGCTTGCCGAAAAGTACGGCGTGGACCCGCAGCTGCCCTAGGGCAGCTTGCCGGCCGCCGCCAGCCAAAAAACGCGCCCGTCCCCCGCTTGTGCGCCCGTTGAAACGG
>NZ_JANKZF010000043.1 GCF_027568515.1 Arthrobacter sp. HY1533
TTCCCGGACTGCACCAGTCCGGCCACCTGGACCGAAGCCCACCACATCATCCCCTGGCAGGCAGGCGGGGAAACCAGCGTTGAGAACGGCTGCCTGCTCTGCAGCCACCACCACACCCTGCTCCACAACAGCGAATGGACCGTCGAACTCATCAACGGCACACCCTGGTTCACCCCGCCCTGGATCATCGACCACACCCAAACCCCACGCCGCAACACCTACCACCACGGCCTCACCCCACAACAACACCCCTAACCACCACAACGGAAAAGGGCCCCGATCCACAGATCGAGGCCCTCACCAACGTTAAAGCGGCAGCTTGTTACTGCTGCGGCAGAACGCTTTTGTACACTTCCAGGGTCTGGTCGACAATCGACTCCCACGAGAAGAGCTCGGTGGCGCGCTGGCGCCCCTTCTCCCCCATGGCACGTGCGCGGGCAGGATCGTTCACCACTTCAATCATGGCGGCGGCAAAGTCGGCCACAAACTTCTCCGGATCAAGCGGCGTGCCCGTCCCGTCGGTGACCTGCTCAAGCGGAACCAACAGGCCGGTCTCGCCATGGGCAACCACCTCGGGAATCCCGCCGGTTGCACTGGCCACCACTGCAGCACCGCAAGCCATTGCTTCCAGGTTCACGATGCCAAGAGGTTCGTAAATGGAGGGGCAGGCGAAAACAGTGGCGTGGCTCAGGACCTGGATCAGCTCGGCACGGGGCAGCATGCGCTCAATGACAATGACACCGTCGCGCTGCGCCTTAAGGCCTTCAATGAGTTCGTTGACCTCGGCGCCGAGCGCCGGAGTGTCGGCCGCTCCGGCGCACAGCACCAGCTGCACCTCCGGAGGAAGAGCAGCAGCCGCCTTCAACAGGTACGGCACACCCTTCTGGCGCGTCACGCGCCCAACCCACACCACGCTGGGACGATCGGGGTCAATGCCAAGCGAACGGACGACGTCGTCCTTCTCATCGCGCTGCCATGACGCCACGTCGATGCCGTTGTGGATGACCTTCACCTTGGCCGGATCAACATCAGGGTAGCTGCGCAGGATGTCCTGACGCATGCCGTCGGAAACCGCAATAATTGCCGCGGCCCCTTCATATGCCGTCTTCTCCACCCATGACGAGACGGCATAGCCGCCCCCGAGCTGTTCAGCCTTCCAGGGCCGCAGGGGCTCCAGGCTGTGCGCGCTCAACACGTGCGGGATGCCATGCAGCATCGCTGCGACATGCCCTGCCATGTTGGCGTACCAGGTGTGGGAGTGCACCAGGTCGGAACCCGCAATGGCAGGAATTACCTGCAGGTCAACGCCCAGTGTCTGGATCGCAGGGTTCGCATCGGCAAGCTCGGGGAGATTGTCATAGCTGGCCACGGTGGCGCCATGAAAATCTATTTCCCGCTCTTTTCCAAATGCATGGACATATAAATCAACCTTCGCTGCCAGGACACGGCTGAGCTCGGCAACATGCACACCGGCCCCTCCATATATTTCGGGCGGGAACTCTTTTGTCACAATGTCTATACGCACAGTCCCAAGGTAGTCTGTCGGAACAATTTTGTTCTACTGTGAAGTTGTTGTGACCCGCATTTGGCACAACGAAGTGCATTACTCGAGCTGTCGGAGGTTGGATCATGTCAGTTAAGAAAGTTCTGGCGATCGTATTAGCAGGCGGTGAGGGCAAGCGTCTGATGCCCTTGACAGCGGACCGCGCTAAACCAGCCGTACCCTTTGCAGGTTTTCGGTTGGTCGATTTCGCATTGTCAAATCTGGCAAATTCCGGATATTTGAAAATTGTTGTATTGACACAATACAAGTCTCATAGTTTGGACCGTCATATTTCAGAAACATGGCGTATGTCCACCCAACTTGGCAACTACATTGCAACCGTTCCCGCCCAGCAACGACGCGGCAAGAGCTGGTTCCTTGGCAGTGCAAATGCCATCTTCCAGTCCATGAACCTCATTGGTGACGCCGAACCCGACATTGTTGTCGTGGTGGGCGCTGACCACGTGTACCGCATGGACTTTGAACAAATGGTCCAGAGCCACATTGCATCCGGTGCCCGGGCAACGGTTGCCGCCGTTCGGCAGCCGCTGGAGATGGCAGACCAGTTCGGCGTCATCGAGGTGGACAACGCCGAGGTCCCCGGGGCCATTGGTGCCCACAGGATTTCCGCCTTCGTGGAAAAGCCTGAGTCCACCCCCGGCCTGCCCGACGCCCCGGACAAGTTCCTGGCATCCATGGGCAACTACGTCTTTGACACCGATGCCCTCATTGAGGCGCTGGAGTTTGACGCGGCCAAGAAGGACACCAAGAACGACATGGGCGGGGACATCATCCCCTACTTCGTGGAGCGCGATGAAGCGTTTGTCTACGACTTCACCACCAATGACATCCCTGATGCCACTGACCGGGACCGCAACTACTGGCGCGACGTGGGGACCATCGACTCCTACTACGACGCCCACATGGACCTCATCTCCACGATGCCCATCTTCAACCTGTACAACCGTGCCTGGCCGCTCTTCACGCGCAGCACCACCTCGCCGCCGGCCAAGTTTGTCCGGGGCGAACACAACTCGATCGGCGCCGCGCTGGATTCCATCGTGGCCCCCGGCGTAGTTGTTTCCGGTGGCGTGGTGGAAAACTCCGTGCTCTCGAACGATGTGTACGTGGGCACTGGCGCCCGCGTCCAGGCCTCCGTGCTGATGGACAAGGTCACGGTTGGCCCCGGTGCCGTGGTGCGCCGGGCCATCATTGACAAGAACGTCAAGATCCCGGCCGGCGCCACCATTGGCGTGGACCACGATCTGGACCGGGCACGCGGCTACACGGTCACCGAATCCGGCCTGACGGTCCTGAGCAAGGGCCAGATTGTTCCTGTCCCCGACGAAGCGGAAATTGCCCTCTCACGGGTGGCCGCCGCGGAGATGCCTGAGGCATTGGCACTCGCAGTGGCAAAGGATGAGATCAGGGCTGAAACCGTCAACCAGGCGGTGGAAAACCAGCTCTCGGCCATCGAATCAGTGACTTCCTAGCGAAGCCGCTAGCATTGTTGGGTGACTGACCCAGAGCTGACCCCCGAAGAAATCCAGAACTGCATCAAGGTTTTGGAGAGCATCCACGTATTTGACGAAGAACATCCTGACTATGTGGCCGTCCGACGCGCCACCGGAAAGATGTTCAAGGCGGTCAAGCGCCACCGCCGTGTAGTCAAGCGTGATGCCATCAACGAGGCTGACAGGGCTGTCATCGCCAAGACCGCCACGGCGGCCCCCGACCGCATCGACGATGAGACCCGGGGCAACAAGCTCAAGCCGTCAACCACCGGCGACACGGCGGGGACGCTCCTGCGTCCCCGCCCCTGCTACATCTGCAAGCAGCCGTACACCCAGGTGGATGCGTTCTACCACCAGCTGTGCCCGGAATGCGCTGCCTTCAACCATTCAAAGCGCGACGCGCGGACCGACCTGAGCGGCAAGCGCGCCCTGCTCACTGGCGGCCGGGCAAAAATCGGCATGTACATTGCCCTGCGCCTGCTGCGCGACGGCGCCCACACCACCATCACCACCCGCTTCCCCAAGGACGCCGCGCGCCGCTTTGCCGCCATGGAAGACAGCTCGGAGTGGCTGCACCGCCTGCGCATTGTGGGCATCGACCTGCGCGACCCCACCCAGGTGGTGGCCCTGACGGACTCCCTCAACGAGGCCGGCCCCCTGGACATCATCATCAACAACGCGGCCCAGACGGTCCGCCGCTCCGGCAACGCCTACAAGCCCCTTGTGGACGCCGAGCTTGAGGAATTGCCCAGCGACGTGCCCATGCCCGAGCTGGTCACCTTTGGCCATGCCCACGACAAGCACCCCCTGGCCCTGGCCACCCAAATGATGGAGCACCCGCAGCTGGCCGGCGACGAGATTGCGGCCCTGGCCCTGTCCATGGGCTCCGCCTCGCTGGAGCGCATCGAGGCCGGCACCGCGATCGACGCCGGCGGCCTTGTCCCCGACTTGGCCACCATCAACAGCTGGACCCAGGTGGTTGACCAGGTGGACCCGCTGGAAATGCTCGAGGTACAGCTGTGCAATGTCACGGCACCCTTCCTGCTGGTTTCCCGGCTGCGTCCGGCCATGAAGGCCTCCGATGCCCGCCGCAAGTACATCGTCAACGTTTCCGCCATGGAGGGCCAGTTCTCCCGCGCCTACAAGGGTCCGGGACACCCCCACACCAACATGGCCAAGGCAGCGCTGAACATGCTGACCCGCACCAGCGCCGGCGAAATGCTGGAAGAGGACGGCATCCTCATGACCGCCGTGGACACCGGCTGGATCACCGATGAGCGCCCGCACTTCACCAAGGTCCGGCTGGCCGAGGAGGGCTTCCATGCCCCCCTCGACCTGGTGGACGGTGCAGCCCGCGTCTACGACCCCATCGTCATGGGCGAATCCGGTGAGGACCAGTACGGCGTCTTCCTCAAGGACTACAAGCCGAGCCCCTGGTGACCTCCACGCTGCGCAAGCTGGCCCCCGGGCTGATTGCCGCCTTCGCAGCGGTGGCCGTCTCCCTCCTGGTCCACAGTGTTGTGCCGATGCTGCCCGCCATGACCATCGCCGTCGTGCTGGGCATTGCCGCCGTCAACCTCCCCGGCACCAGCCAACTGTGCCAGGGGCCCTGGCGGGCCGGGCTGAACTTCGCGGGCAAGCACATGATGCGCGTGGGCATTGTGTTCCTGGGCCTCAAGCTGAGCCTGGGCGACATCATGGACCTGGGCTGGCTGAGCGTTGGCCTGGTGGTTGCCGTGGTCCTGCTCAGCTTCGCCGGCACGTATGCGCTGGGCAAGCTGTTCAGGCTCGACGGCGACATGCCCCTCCTGATTGCCACGGGCTTTTCGATCTGCGGGGCGTCGGCCATTGGCGCCATGGCCGCAGTGCGGGGCACCAAGCACGAGGACACGGTGCTTCCCGTGGCGCTCGTGACCCTGTGCGGCACCCTCGCGATTGGTGTGCTGCCGCTGCTCATGGGTCCGCTGGGGCTGACACCCCTGCAGTTTGGCCAGTGGGTGGGCGCAGGTGTCCATGACGTGGGCCAGGTGGTGGCAGCAGCCCAGACCGCCGGGCCGGTGGCCCTGGCCGCCGCCGTGGTCATCAAGCTGACCCGCGTGGTCATGCTGGCCCCCATGGTGGGCGTGGCAGGCGGCCTGGAGCGTCGGCGCCACACCCGCACACTGGCGCGGGAGCAGGCCGAGCACCTGGCCTCGGGACAGCCTGCAAGCACTGTTGCCGGACCCGCCCCCAAGTTCCCGCCCGTGGTTCCGCTGTTCGTTGTGGGATTCCTGCTCATGGCCACGCTGCGCACCACCGGCTGGCTGCCGGAAACCGCCATCGAAGCGGGTGCCCTGGCCCAGGACATTGCCCTGGGCGCCGCGTTGTTCGGCCTTGGCTCAAGCGTGCGCATCCGTGAACTGCTGGCCACCGGGATGCGGGCAACCGCCATGGCCCTGTGCGCCTGGGTGTTGATCGCCGCCTTGGCGTTTGCCGCCGTCCACTTGATGGCCGGGTAGTTCTTTCCGGGAAAGCCGTGGTCTGGCCCGGCACACCGTGGCATGATCGTGGCATGGTCGAGATCTTGGTCAGGCGGCTGCTGCCCGGCGACGAGGCCGCCGCCGCAGCCATGGTGGCCACCATGACCGGTGTCTTCGAGGAGGCCAGCGAAACACTGCCCGCGGACTACCTCGGCAACCTTCTGCGCAGTGGTTCCTTCTGGGCCATCGCGGCATTTGACGGCGCCGATGTTGTCGGCGGGCTCACGGCACACACCCTGCCCATGACACGCTCCCCCTCCTCGGAGATCTTCATCTACGACCTGGCCGTGCGCGCGGACCACCAGCGGCAGGGTGTCGGGGCCCGGCTCATGCAGGAGTTGGGCAGGGCTGCAGCGGAGCAGGGCATCACGGAAATATTTGTTCCGGCCGACAACGAGGACACAGGCGCACTGGAGTTCTATCTGTCACAGGGCGGCATCCCGCAGCCGGTCACCTTCTTCACGCTCCCGCCGGATCGGCCCGTCGCCGGTGCCGTGATTGAATGAAACGGTGTCCAATGAGAATCTTCGGCGCGATGAAGCCGCCGCCCGTAAATCGCTAGTTTCCATCCACCACCACGACGTTGTGCTCGACCTGGGCCGCGCAGCTGACCTCTCCTCCCCCGGGTTCCCCACCCGCAGCACCATCGCCTTCTCGGCCATGGTCCCGGCCGGCGGAACGGCCGCAACCTTCCTGGACTTCATCGGCCCCAGCGTTGAATCGATTGTCCTGAACGGCCGGGCCCTGGACCCCGCCGAAGTGGTGGACGGCGCCCGCATCCACCTGCCCGGCCTGGCCGCCGAGAACGAGGTGGTGGTCAATGCGACGGCCGCCTACTCGAGCAGCGGCGAGGGACTGCACCGCTTCGTTGACCCAGCGGACGGGCAGGTCTACACGTACACACAGTACGAGCCGGCCGACGCCCGCCGCGTGTTCCCCAACTTTGAGCAGCCCGACCTCAAGGCCCCCTTCACCTTCCACGTCACAGCCCCACAGGGCTGGGAGGTTGCCTCGAACCAGTCCGTGTCCGCCCGCAACGAAGCGGCAGGCAGCTGGGACTTTGCCCCCACCCTCCCCATTTCCACCTACATCACCACGGTGCTGGCCGGCCCCTACTTCAAGGCCGAGGACCACTTCTCCATGGCGTTCGGTGCAGTCAGCGCCCACGCCGGCCAGGTGCTGGACATTCCGCTGGCCGCCTACTGCCGGGCGTCCCTGGCCCCGCACTTTGACGCCGATGAAATCTTCAAGGTGACCAAGGCGGGCCTGACGTACTTCAACGAACTCTTTGACCACCCGTACCCGTTCGGCAAGTACGACCAGGCGTTCGTGCCCGAATACAACCTGGGCGCCATGGAAAACCCCGGGCTGGTCACCTTCACCGAAAACTACCTGCATGCCTCGCGTGCCACCGACACCGCCTACCAGCAGCGTGCCAACACGATCATGCACGAGATGGCGCACATGTGGTTCGGCGACCTCGTCACCATGAGCTGGTGGGACGATCTCTGGCTGAAGGAATCGTTCGCCGACTACATGGGCCATCTGGCCGTCGCCGAGGCCACCGCGTGGGGCGGAAAGTCCTGGACGCTGTTCGCCAGTCGCCGCAAGGCCTGGGCGTATGTCCAGGACCAGCTGCCCACCACGCACCCGATCGTGGCCGACATCCCGGATCTCGAGGCCGCCAAGGCCAACTTCGACGGCATCACCTATGCCAAGGGCGCCTCGGTCCTGAAGCAGCTCGTGGCCTACGTTGGCCAGGAGGCGTTCATCGCCGGCTCGCGCCGCTACTTCGCCGAACACGAGTATGGAAACACCACGCTCAACGATCTCATTGTCCCGCTCAGCGAGGCCTCAGGACGCGAACTGGGCGGCTGGGCCGCGCAGTGGCTGCAGACCTCCGGCATGTCCACCCTGGCACCCGTCCTCAGCTCCGAGGCAGGCACCCTCACCTCGCTGGCCATCCGGCAGGACGCCGTGGACCCCGTCACCGGCCTGCCCGCCCTGCGCGCGCACCGGCTCTCGCTCGGCTTCTTCAACCACGACGGCGGAGCCCTGGTCCGCACGAACTCGATCGACCTCGACGTGGCCGGCGACGTGACGGAGGTGCCCGCCGCGGTGGGACTGCCGGTTCCGGCGCTGCTGCTGGTCAACGACGGTGACCACAGCTATGCCAAGGTCAGGCTCGACGCCGGATCCCTCGCCACCGCGCTGGCGTCCGCCGGCACGGTGGCCGATCCCCTGGCCAGGAGCCTGGTGTGGTCGGCCCTGTGGAACGCCACCCGCGACGGCCTGCTGCCTGCACCGGTATACATCCAGGCAGTTGTGGACCACGCGGGAGGGGAGGCCGACACGAGCCTGCTGCAGACCCTGGCCGACAACGCCGCCGCCGCCCTGGAGCACTACTGCCCGGCCACACGACGCCCGGATACGGCGGAACTGCTGCGTGCCGGCGTCGAACACCACCTGGACCAGGCCGAAGCCGGAAGTGACGAGCAGCTTGTCTGGGCACGCGCCATGGCCGGGCTGGGCCGGGGCAGCGATGCAGTGTCGCCGTGGAGCCGGGCATTGCTGGCCGGAACGCAGGTGCCCGCCGGCCTGGTGGTGGATGGCAGCCTGCGCTGGCTGCTGTGGCAGCAGCTGGCCGCCCGCGGCGCGGCCTCCATGGAGGAGCTGGATGCGGAGCTGGCGGCCGACACGACGGCCGAGCACCGGTCCAGCCACTGCGCGGCAGTTGCCGCGCTGCCCGACGCCGACCTCAAGCGGCAGCGCTGGGCCGAGGCGGTGGACGGCACGGAGCTGAGCAATGAGTTGCTCGGTGCCACGATCAGCGGATTCATGGTGGGCGGCAAGGAACTGTTGGCGCCCTATGTGGAGCCGTACTTCGGCATGATCGAACGGACCTGGGAGGCCCGAAGCCTGGAAATTGCCGGGCGCATTGTGCGCGGACTGTTCCCGGCCACGCAGGACCTCGAGGCCGGCATGGCACCTGAATCACACCCGGTCCTGCTGCGCACCGACGCCTGGCTGCAGGGCAACCCCGACGCCGCCGCTGGGTTGCGCCGGATCGTCCTGGAACAGCGTGACCAGTTGCACCGGGCGCTTGCCGCCCAGGCGGCGGGCGCAGGGGCCTAGGCCATTCTGGTCCGGTCCTCCACGCGGCGGACCGGACCAGCCGGACCGGCCGGGCCAGACCGGCCGGGCAAGACCGGCCGGGCCAGACCGGCCGGGCCAGACCGGCCGGGCAAGACCGGCCGGGCCAGACCGGCCGGGCCAGACCGGCCGGGCCGGCCCCTGGACAGTCAGGGAATCCGGTGGAGCCATTCCTCGGTGCCGAACTTGGCCTCGACCCGGCGGGCGGCTTCGGCCAGGGTGGTCTCGCTCAGGACCGCCGGGTGGGTGCTGTAGCGGCCGGCAAAGGTGGCTGACATGCGCTCCAGAATTTCCCCGCGGGACAGCCCGCTTTGGCGCCGCAGCGGGTCCACGCGCTTTTTGGCCGAGCGCGTGCCCTTGTCGGAGAGCTTTTCCTTGCCGATGCGCAAAACTTCGACCATCTTGTCGGCGTCGATGTCGTAGCTCATGGTCACGTGGTGGAGCATGCCGCCGTTGCTGAGCCGCTTCTGCGCGGCACCGCCGATCTTGCCCTGCTCGGTGGCGATGTCGTTGAGCGGGATGTAGAACGCCTGGATGCCCATGGACTCCAGCGCCGCCAACACCCATGCGTCCAGGAACTTGTAGGAGTCCTCGAAGTTGAGCCCGTCAACGAGGGTCTGCGGCAGATACAGCGAATAGGTGATGCAATTGCCGGCCTCCATGAACATGGCGCCGCCGCCGGTTATCCGCCGGACCACGTTGATGCCGTACTTCTCCACCCCGGCGGGGTCCACCTCATTGCGCACCGATTGGAAGCTGCCAATCACCACCGACGGCTCCTCCCAGTCCCAGAAACGCAGGGTCGGGTTGCGCAGGCCGGCCCCGACCTCCTCGGTCAGAACCTCATCCAGGGCCACGTTGAGGGCCGTGGGCAGGACGGTGGGTGCGATGATGTCCCATTCGTGGTCAACCCAGCTGCTGGCCCGGGTCAGGGCGCGGCGCACGGTGATGGCCACGGCCTGGGCGGAGAAGCCAAAGAGGACGGCGCCAGGTGGCAGGGCGGCGGTGACGGCGTCGGCAATCCCGGCTGCGGGGAGGTCGGCGGGAAGGCCGTTGAGGGCCGCGTTGATGTCCTCGAGGGCCTCGTCGGGCTCCAGGAAGAAGTCGCCGCTGACGCGCACTCCTGCCAGGTGGCCATCGTGGACGGACAGGTCCACCACCACCAATTTGCCGCCGTGGACCTTGTATTCACCGTGTAGATCTGTAGCCATTGCTCCATCTTCCCCTTCCGCGGCTCCCCCGCGCAAAACCGCACCCTTAAACAACTGGCCCGCAGCCGGCGGCCAGAAGCACAGTTGAACTGTGGTTCTCGCCGCCGGCTGCGGGCCGGCAAAACATTGGAAAGAAGTGTTACTTCTTGCCGAAGCCTGCGAAGCGGGCGTTGAAGCGCTCGACACGGCCGGCGCTGTCCATGATGCGCTGCTTGCCCGTGTAGAACGGGTGCGATTCCGAGGAGATTTCCACGTCGATGATGGGGTAGGTGTTGCCGTCTTCCCACTCGATGGTCTTGCTGGACGTCGCGGTGGAACGCGTCAGGAACTTGGTGCCCGAAGCCAGGTCGTTGAAAACGATTGCTTCGTACTTGGGGTGGATGCTCTGCTTCACTGTCAACCTCGAAATGATACCGCCTGGTTTTTGCCAGACTGATGAATGATATGGCCTTGCGGACCAGCTAGAAACTCTACCGGTTCACACCCTCATTCGCCAAGCCGGGGCGGATCAGGCCAGCTGCGCCAGGGCCGTCATGGCCTGGTCTGCATGCAGCTCCATGTTTGTTTCGCTGGCGACGGCGAAGCGCAGCACCTGCTGCCCGTCCACGATGAAGGTGGCCCGCTTGGTGGGCAGGGACTTGGCGAGCAGGCGCCGCTTGACCCCGAACAGATCCGCCACCTCGCCCTGCGGATCGCTGAGCAGGGGGTAGTTGAAGTTGTTTTTGGTGGCGAAGTCCAGCTGCCGGGCCACGGAATCGGTGCTGATGCCCACAATGGACGCCCCTGCGGCCTGGAACTCGGCCTGCAGGTCACGGAAGTGGCACGCCTCCTTGGTGCAGCCCCCGCTGCTGGCCAGCGGGTAGAAGAAAATCACCAGGGGGCCGTTCGCCGTCAGCTCCGAGAGGCTGCGCGGGGTGCCGTGCTGGTCGGCCAGGGTGAAGTCGGGCACTTTCGTTTCAATCTTCATGCCTCCACCCTACCCGCGCTGGTTACCGGCCGGTATTTGTCAGCTGCGCGGCCCGGTGGCGAAGAAGGCCACGGCGCTGGCGGCCGCCACATTGAGCGAGTCCACGCCGGCGTGCATGGGGATCATGACGGTGTGCTGCGATGCGGCGAGGGTTTCCTGACTGAGCCCGTAGCCCTCGCTGCCAAGGATGAGTGCCAGCTTGTCGTCGTTGCGGGCCGCGAGTTCATGGATGGTCAACGAGTCCGGCTCCAGGGCAAGTGCCGCCGTCGTGAATCCGGCGTCATGGAGCCCATCCAGGCTGCCCGGCCCGTCCGGCAGGCGCGCCCAGGGAATCTGGAAGACGGCACCCATGCTGACACGGATGCTGCGCCGGTACAGGGGGTCCCCGCACCGCGGGCTGATCAGGACCGCATCGATGCCAAGTGCGGCGGCGGAGCGGAAGATGGCGCCAATGTTGGTGTGGTCGCTGATGTCCTCGAGCACGGCCACGCGGCGCGCGCCGGCCAGCAGTTGCGGGACAGTTGCCGGTTCGGGGCGGTGCATGGCAGCCATGGCCCCGCGGTGGAGGTTGATGCCTGTGATTTCCTCGAGCATTTCCCCCGTGCCCACATAGGCGGGCACCCCGGGGTGGGCATCAATCAGGTCCTGCACTTCGGGCAGCCGCTTCTCCGAGACAAAAAAGGACCGCGGCAGGTGGCCGGCGGCAAGGGCCCGGCGCAGCACCTTGGGACTTTCTGCAATGTACAGGCCCTCGGCAGGCTCCTTGGCCTTGCGCAGCTGGACGTCCGTCAGGGAGACGTAGTCGCTGACGCGGGGGTCGGCGGCTGTTTCGAGGTGGATGATCATGCGGCAACCAATTTCTGGATCATGAAGAACAGGGCCACCAGGCCCAGGGTGACGATGACGCTGCGCAGGACCAGGGGCGGGAGCCTGCGGCCGATCCGGGCACCCACGAAGCCGCCCACGAGGGAGCTGACGGCAATGAGGCCCACCACGGCCCAAATGATTTTCTCCGGCGCGAACAGCAGGTAGGAAATGGCAGCAACAACGTTCACGCTCAGGGCCAAGACATTCTTGACGGCATTGGCGTTTTGCAGCGTCCCGGACATGAAGATGCCCAGGATCGCCACGAGCAGCACACCCTGCGCCGCAACAAAGTACCCGCCGTAGACGCCTGTCAGGAACACCAGCAGCACCATGAGCGCGTCATGCGAACGCACGGTGGGCGCGGCATCACGGCGGGCCTTGATGGCCTTCTGCAGCCGCGGCTGGAACACCACAAGGGTCAACGCCAGCACAATCAGCACCGGCGCGGCGATGGAGAACACCGATTCGGGCAGGTGCAGCAGCAGGTAAGCGCCGGTGATGCCGCCGAGGATGGACGCCGGCATGAGCAGCAGCAGGTTGTGCCGCATGCCGCGCAGCTCCCGCCGGTAGCCCCAGGTGCCCGAGACTCCCCCGGCAATCAGGCCCATGGCGTTGCTGACCACGGCCATGACCGGGGCAATGCCCAGGGCAATCAGGATGGGGAAGGTGACCAGGGTGCCGGAGCCGACCACCGTGTTGATGGTGCCGGCCCACAGCCCGCCGAGCAGGATGAAGAGGGAGTCCAGGAGGTTCACGGGCAGGGGTGTGCGCTAGTGGCGTGCGGTGGCCGTGTAGCGGCCTGCATTGGTGGTGACAGCCAGGGGCAGCCCGAAGGTTGCGCTGAGGTGTTCCTCGGTCAGCACGTCCGCGATGGGGCCCTGGGCCACCACTCCGCCGTCGCGCAGCAGCAGTGCGTGCGTGAAGCCCGGGGGAATTTCCTCCAGGTGGTGGGTGACCAGCACGGTGCACGGCGCCATGGGGTCGGCGGCCAGTTCGCTCAGCCGCTTGACCAGGCCCTCGCGGCCAGCCAGGTCCAGGCCGGCGCCGGGCTCGTCGAGCAGCAGCAGTTCGGGGTCGCTCATGAGTGCACGGGCAATCTGCACGCGCTTGCGCTCACCGTCGCTGAGGGAAGCAAAGGGGCGGTTGAAGAAGGTGGAGACGCCCCACTCCTCCAGCAGGCCGAACGCACGGCGTTCGTCGCCGCGCTCGTAGGCCTCGCGCCAGCGGCCCGTGACGCCGTAGGACGCCGTGACAACCACGTTCAGGACCTTTTCGTGTTCCGGGATCTGGTGCGCCAGGGCCGCGGAGGCGACGCCGATCCGGGGACGCAGCTCAAAGACGTCGACGGCGCCCAGCACCTCGTCGAGGATGCCCGCCACGCCGCGGGTGGGGTGCATGCGTGCACCGGCAATTTGCAGCAGCGTGCTCTTGCCCGCACCGTTCGGGCCAAGCACCACCCAGCGCTCACCCTCCGCCACACGCCAGTCGACGTTGTCCAACAAGGTCTTGGTGCCGCGGACAACGCTGACACCGGCCAATCCCAGAACTTCACTCATAACCATTGAGCCTAGGGCACCGGGGGCGGCCAACGCCAACCTGCACAAGGTGGTGACGCGGGCGCGTCCACGCCCGAGTCCACGGTGGGCGCGGGCGCCGCCCCTTCGCTAGAATGCATTTCATGCCCTCCACATACACCGCAGTCAGTTATGGCCAAAAACTCTCCCCCGCCGACCTCGAGCAGATCAGGGAGGCCCTGACCGGCCACGGCTGCACCATTGCCTCCGAACGCAGCGAAACGCACCCCGGATTTGATGCCGCCGTGTTTGAGCTGGGCTGGCTGGCCATGAACGGCAACGACGGCGAACGGCTCGCCCTCCTGCGCAAGGCGCTCTCGGCGGTGGGGGCGGAGAACGCAAGCACCGCCGTCGTGCCCGACTCGCTGCGCCGCGCGGAACGCAAGTTCATCATCATGGACGTCGATTCCACCCTCATCCAGCAGGAGGTCATCGAGCTGCTGGCGGCCCATGCCGGCACCGAGGCAGAAGTGGCGAAAGTCACCGAGGCCGCCATGCGCGGAGAGCTCGACTTCGCCGAGAGCCTGCACCACCGCGTGGCCACGCTGGCCGGCCTGCCCGTCAGCGTCCTGGAGGAAGTGGGAGCCAAGATCAAGCTGTCCATTGGCGCCGAGCGGCTCGTGGCCCAGGCCAAGGCCGCCGGGCATGTCGTGGCGGCAGTGTCCGGCGGGTTCTCGCAGATCCTGGCGCCGCTGGCCGAGCGCCTGGGCTTGGACTACGCACTGGCCAATGACCTGGAGATTGTTGACGGGCACCTGACGGGCAAGGTTTCCGGCGCCGTGGTGGACAGGGCCACGAAGGCTCGCCAGCTGCTGGCCTGGAGTGCCGCCGAAGGAATTGCCCGGGAAGCCACCATGGCCATTGGCGACGGCGCCAACGACCTTGACATGATGGATGCCGCCGCCCTGGGCGTGGCCTTCAATGCCAAGCCCGCCGTGCGTGCGGCCGCAGACGCGCAGATCAACCTCCCCAACCTGGACGTGGCACTGGTCCTGGCCGGCATCCCGGTCGAATAGCCGGGGCCTGAACGGGCCTGACGGACCTGGAATTCCGCCTCAACGACAATCGCTCCCCCACTTTTGGTGAGGGAGCGATTGTCGTGTTTCACCCCATGTTGTGAGGGAGGGTTGCGGGCTACTTGAAGGAGCCCGCGCCGCCCACGTATTCGGTGTGGCCGGAGGGCACGTCGGCCGTGGCCATCGTGGCGATCTCGGCGGCAAACTCGGCCACGGAGTACAGGCGGCCTGCTGCTTCACGGCGGGCCTCGATGGCGCCGGGGTTGGCCCGGTCCAGGAGGGTGGCCGTCACGGTGCCTTCGATCATGTCGCCGGAGACCACAACCAGGGAGACATCCTCTGCGGCAAGGTTCGGGATGAGGGCGCGCAGGGCGTCCTCGCCGGCGCGCTTGCTGCGGGCAACAGGCTCGTACTCGGGCATGGTGGGCACGGTTTCAATGAAGTGCGCCTGGTGGCTTGTGACAAACACCACGCGTGAACCGGGGGTCAGCACGGGCAGCGCCGCGTTGAGCAGGTTCACCTGGGCGTCGCGGTTGAGCTGGAGGGCGTAGTCCTCGGCCATGCCGCTTTCCATGCCGCCCGAGGCGTTCAGGACAACCAGGTCAAGGGAACCGAAGTTCTCAATGGCGGCGCTGACCAGGGCCTGCACGCCTTCCTGGGTGGTCAGGTCCGCACCCACGGCCACGGCGCGGCCGCCGGCCTCCTGGATCTGGGCCACCACCTTGTTGGCGCGGGGCGCCTTCTGGCGGTAGTTGACCACAATGGCTGCGCCTTCTGCGGCCAGGAACTTCGCCACATCGGCGCCAACCCCACGTGAGGAGCCGGTGACAATGGCTGTCTTTCCGTCAAGCTTTCCCATGAAACTTCCTTAAATCCGGTTCAGGGCAGATACTGCCCCATTACGTGAAATCCTATCGGTGCCCGGCATTACTGCCGAGTACAGTGCAGGGCCTAGTGGCCCATCCCGAGTCCGCCGTCGACCGGGATGACGGCGCCGGAGATGTAGGAGGCCTCGTCGCTGGATACCCAGCGCACCACGTTGGCCACTTCCTCCGCGGAGGCAAAGCGGTTGGCGGGAATGGAGGCGAGGTACTGCTTCTGCGTGGCCTCGGGCAGCTCGGCCGTCATGTCGGTGCTGATGAAGCCGGGGGCCACCACGTTGGCGGTGATGCCGCGTGAGCCCAGTTCGCGGGTCAGCGAGCGGGCAATGCCCACCAGGCCGGCCTTGGAGGCGGCGTAGTTGATCTGTCCTGCGGAGCCGAACAGGCCCACGACGGAGGAGATCAGGACCACGCGGCCCTTGCGCAGGCGGATCATGCCCTTGGAGGCTCGCTTGATGACGCGGAAGGCACCCGTGAGGTTTGTGTCGATGACCGAGGTGAAGTCGTCCTCGCTCATGCGCAGCAGCAGGGTGTCCTTGGTGATGCCGGCGTTGGCAATGAGCACCTCGACGGGGCCGTGGGCGGCCTCAACTTCGGTGAAGGCGGCATCGATCGAGGCTGCGTCGGTGACGTCGGCCTGCACTCCCAGGATGCCCTCGGGCAGCTCCGACGGGCTCCTGTACGTCACTGCCACCTTGTCGCCGTTGGCCAGGAAGGCCTTGGCGATGGCCAGGCCAATTCCTCGGTTGCCGCCGGTGACCAGGACGCTGCGGCCCTGACCCTCTGCCCCTGCTGGTGCACTCATGTATTCCTCCAATAAGACAAAAGATTGGTCAACTGGTGTCCGGGCAGCGAATATCTGCCGAAGCGGCGCGCAATGCCGCGCGGATCACCCTTGGTTTACGAATCCTACGGTGAAAGGGGCGCGGGCACACAGTTTGCTTTTGGTTGTGCAACCCCGCAGTGACAGAATGGGAAGGTCCCTTGGAGTGTGATGAAACAGCAATCAGCCATGCCGAACTTCGGTGCCGGAGGGCGCAGCAGGCGCCCCCGCAAAGCCCCTCCCGAAGAAGTTGTATCCATCACCAACGCCGCCGAGGCCCACAGTGAGGAAATGCGCCACCGGATGGTCAAGTACGCCATCACGATGGGCATCCGCATGGTGTGCCTGGCCGCCATTTTCCTGTTTGACGGCTGGTACAAGCTCATCCCCGTCGTGGGCGCCGTGGTGCTTCCCTGGGTGGCTGTGGTGATCGCCAACGGCGGCTCCGACATTACGCACCGCGAAACCGTTGACCTCCTCGATGAGGCACCCCGCTACGCCGTCACGGAGGGCCCGGAGGGAGCGGCCGACGGCGGCCCCGCCGAAAGCGAGGTCCTCACCGGGGAAATCGTCCCCGACACGGCTGATGAAACCGAAACAGGCCAGCAGGAAGAGCCCCGCCATGAACATCCTTGACATGCTCCCGGGCGACGGCGGGCAAGGCCCGGAACAGCCGGCCGATGCCATCTGTTCGCGCAAGGGGTGCCGCGAAAGCGCCACCATGGCACTGCTGTGGAACAATCCCAAGATCCACACAGCCGAGCGCCGTAAGATCTGGGTGGCATGCCCCGGGCATGTCGAGTGGCTCGAGGACTACCTGAAAAGCCGCAGCCTGTGGAAGGCGACCCAGCCCTTGAGCCCTAAGGATTCCGCGTAGTTCATGAAGACGTACAAATTTCTGTTCTCCAGCCGGTGGCTGGGCTACTTTGTGGTGGCAGTGGTCTTTGCCGTGGCCTGCGCCGCGCTGGGCAACTGGCAGATGAACCGGCGCAACGCCGTCGTGGAAAACATTGCCAAGATTCAGCAAAATTACTCCGGCGAAATCGTCGACTACGCCAACGCGGCGGCGAACTTTGACTCCCTGGACCCCGCCCGGGAATGGACCCAGGTGCGCATGACCGGCACCTACCAGACCGAGGATGAGCGGATCGTGCGCAACCGCCCGCTCAACGGCGCGCCCGGGTATGAGGTGCTGGTTCCGCTGACGCTGGAGAACGGCGACACCGTCATCATCGACCGCGGCTGGCTGCCCATCGGCTACAAGGAGCCGGGCCATCCGGACACCGTCCCGCAGCCCGAGACCGGCCAGGTGACGGTAGTTGCCAGGCTCAAGCCGGCCGAACCGAAACTGGACCGCAGCGCACCCGAGGGCCAGCTGGCCTCCATTGAACTCAACGACTACGCGGCGCAGCTGGACTACCCCATCAAGACCGGCGCCTACGGGCAGCTGGCCACCGAATCCCCCGCGGCCGCGGTCAACCCCGTGCCGTTCCCCGCCCCGTCCATCGACGAGGGATCGCACCTGAGCTATGCCCTGCAGTGGATTGCCTTCGGCATCCTGGCGTTCGTGGGCTTCGGCTACGCGGCCCGCATGCAGCGGCGCAACGATGAGTTTGACGAGCTCGAGGCCGCCGAGTCCGGCGTCCCCGTCGAGGAGCTCTACGGCCGCGGCTCGGCGTTCCATCCCCGCAGGCTTACAAAGGTGCGCAAACCCGGCGCCCGGCCCACTGCCGAGGAAGCCGAGGACGCGCTCCTGGACTCGCAGGGGTTCTAGAACCGCCTGCCCGTGTGGGGATTGTCATAGACTTGCCGTTGTGAGCCACGAAACAAAACTCCCCGAAGCCCCCGCATCCGCCGAGCAAACCGCAGACCCGGTGGTGGAAAATGTGCGCGCGGCCCTGCTCGCGGCGGGCCTGCCCGACACTGTCATTGTGGTCCCGGACTCCGTGGCAACGGCAGCCACCGCCGCCGCCGTGCTGGGCTGCGACGTGGGGGCCATTGCCAACAGCCTCATCTTTGAATGCGGCGGCGAGCCCCTGCTGATCCTGGCCAGCGGTGCCGCCAAGGTTGATGTGAAGCTCGTGGCGAGGCTTCACGGGCTGCCCAAGATCACCCGCGCCACCCCGGACTTTGTGCTCCGGCACGCCGGCCAGGCCGTGGGCGGCGTTGCGCCCCTGGGGCACCCGGCCCCGATCCGCACCTTCCTGGACACGGACCTGGCCCAGTTCCCCGTGCTGTGGGCGGGCGCGGGCAGCCACCAGGCCATGCTGTCGGCCAGCTACGGCGAGCTTCTGGAAAAGACCCGCGCAACGGAAACGCCCGTCCGCTGACCCCAACGGGGCAGAGAACGGGCGTTGATTCGGCAGGAGGGCGCTGGGCCCACGCGCCCGAGGGCCCCAGAGCGATCTTGCGAGCTCTGGGAGGGCGTGGGGATCAGGCCAGCGTGATGAGGTCCAGGTAGTCCGGGTTCCAGAGGTCCTCGTCGCCGTCGGGCAGCAGGACCACGCGCTCGGGGTCGAGGGCCTCAACGGCGCCCTCGTCGTGGCTGACCAGCACCACGGCGCCCGTGTAGTTCTTCAACGCCCCGAGGATCTCCGCACGGCTGGCGGGGTCCAGGTTGTTGGTGGGCTCATCGAGCAGCAGCACGTTGGCGCTGGAAGCCACGATCGTGGCCAGGGCCAGGCGTGTCTTCTCGCCACCGGAGAGGACCCCGGCCGGCTTGTTGACGTCATCGCCCGAGAACAGGAACGAGCCAAGGATGCCGCGCACCTCGGCGTCGTTCATGTCGCCGGCCGCTGAACGCATGTTCTCCAGCACCGTGCGGGTGACATCCAGGGTGTCGTGCTCCTGGGCGTAGTAGCCAACCTTCAGGCCGTGGCCGGGGATGATCTTGCCGGTGTCGGGCTGGGACACCCCTGCAAGCATGCGCAGGAGCGTGGTCTTGCCGGCACCGTTGAGGCCCAGGATGACCACCTTGGAGCCGCGGTCGATCGCGAGGCTGACGTCCACAAAGATCTCCAGGGATCCGTAGGACTTGGACAGGCCCTCAGCCATGAGCGGGGTCTTGCCGCAGGGCGAGGGATCCGGGAAGCGCAGTGCCGCCACCTTGTCCTGGGCCCTGACCTCTTCAAGTCCGGCCAGCAGGCGCTCGGCGCGCTTGGCCATGTTCTGGGCCGCAACGGCCTTGGTGGCCTTGGCGCGCATCTTGTTGGCCTGGTCCATGAGGACGCCGGCCTTCTTCTCGGCGTTGGCGCGTTCCCGGCGTCGGGCGCGTTCGTCGGTTTCGCGCTGTGCCAGGTACTTCTTGTAGCCAAGGTTGTACTGGTCGATCGTGGCCCGGTTGGCGTCGAGGTGGTAGACCTTGTTCACGGTGGCATCCAGAAGTTCAACATCGTGGCTGATCACGATCAGGCCGCCGTTGTGGCTCTTGAGGAAGTCCCGCAGCCAGGCCACGGAATCCGCGTCAAGGTGGTTGGTGGGTTCGTCAAGGAGCATGGTCTGCGCGCCGGAGAACAGGATGCGGGCAAGTTCCACGCGCCTGCGCTGGCCACCGGAGAGGGTCTTCAGCGGCTGGTTCAGGATCCGCTCGGGCAGGGCCAAGTTGGAGGAGATGGAGGCCGCCTCGGCCTCGGCTGCGTAGCCGCCGTTGGCCAGGAACTCGACCTCGAGGCGGTCGTAGCGGCGCATGGCCTTGTCGCGCACGGAGTTGTCTTCGCTGGCCATGTCGGCCTCGGCCTTGCGGAGCTTCGTGATGACCTTGTCCAGGTCGCGGGCGGAGAGAATCCGGTCCTTCGCGAGCTGTTCCATGTCAGGGGTGCGGGGATCCTGCGGCAGGTAACCAATCTCACCCGTGCGGGTGACCTTGCCGCCGGCGGGGAGGCCTTCCCCGGCCAAAACACGGGTCAGGGTTGTCTTGCCGGCACCGTTGCGGCCCACCAGGCCAACCTTGTCACCCTTGTCGATGCGGAATGATACTTCGTCCATGAGCAGCCGAGCTCCTGCACGTAACTCAAGGTCTTGGACCGATATCAACGTAGTAACCTTTCACGTAAGTGGGTAAGTGCCGCGAAACGATTCTCCCCCAGCGGAGAAGACTTGCGTTGAACAACCTGTCCAGTCTAACGAGGTTCCAGGGCGGCGAAAATCCCGGCACCACAAAACTCTAGGGAAAGACCACAAACCATGACTGATCCACGCCCGGTGGGTGAGACCATCACAACACCCGTCACCGTCAACGGTGACACCCCTGCACAGCTGGCCACCCCTTCCCGCCGGAAGCGCTGGGGCGCCATGGACCTGTCCCTCATCGCCGTGTTCGCAGCCCTCATGGCCGCATCCATCGCCGTCCCCGGCATCAACGTGGGCGCACTGGGTGTGCCGATCACCCTGCAGACGCTTGTGGTCTGCCTGTGCGGTCTGGTCCTCGGATTCGGCCGCGGCACTGCCGCCGTGGGGCTGTACATCCTGCTGGGCCTTGTGGGACTTCCCATCTTCAGCGGCTTCCGCGCAGGGCCCGCAGTGCTGGCCAGCCCGTCCGCCGGATACATCATCGGCTTCATCTTCGGCGCAGCCGTTGTGGGGCTGCTCGCCACGCTGGCCGTGCGCAGCCGGTGGCGTGCCGCGGCCCTGTTCGGCGCCGCACTGGCCGGCACAGTGGTCATCCACATCAGCGGGATCATCGGCTTCCTCATCAAGGGCATGGGCCTGCAGGCCGCCATCGCTGCGGATGTCATCTTCCTGCCGGGCGACATCATCAAGAACGTCATCGCCGTGCTGATCGCCCTGAGCCTGCACCGCGCGTTCCCCGACCTGCTGGTGCGCCGCCGCAAGTGAGCACCGCAACTCCCGGCAGCACCCCCCTGCACAACAGCATTGTCCTGGCTGGCGCCGGCGTCACCCTTGAACCGGCTGATCCCCGCAACCAGCAGCCCAAGCGCATCCTGTCCCCGCTGACACTGACTCTGGAAGAGCCGCGCATTGCCGTCATCGGCGCCAACGGTTCGGGCAAGTCAACCCTGTTGCGCCTGCTCAACGGGCTCGTGCTGCCTTCCGAAGGCACAGTCCATGTGAACGGCCACAGCACGCAGGCAGCCGTTGGGGCGGTGCGCCGCAGCGTGGGCTTTGTGTTCACCGATCCGCTCTCGCAACTGGTCATGCCCACGCCACTGGAGGACATTGAGCTGTCCCTGCGCCGGCAGAAGCTCGGCAAGGCGGCGCGGCGGGAGAAGGCCCAGGCCATCCTGGCTGCCTACGGCCTGGGGCACCTGGCCGGGAGCAGCATCTACGAGCTCTCCGGCGGGGAACGCCAGCTCACGGCATTGGCCACAGTGCTGGCCGTGGCCCCCGACATCCTGGTACTCGACGAGCCCTCAACCCTGTTGGACCTGCGCAACACCAGGCTCCTCATGCAGCGCCTTGAGGCCCTCCCCCAGCAGCTCATCATGTCAACGCATGACCTTGCCCTGGTTTCGGGCTTTGACCGGGTTTTGGTAATTGACAATGGTGCCCTGGCGTTCGACGGCGCACCCGGGGAGGCCATTGCGGCCTACCTCCGGCTGGTGGATTAGTGCGCGGCCAGGCCTTCCTGGTGGCCGCGCATGTTCCCGGCTCCTCCCCCGTCCACCGGCTGCCGCTGGCCGCCAAGGCCCTGCTGCTGCTGGCCGTCGCCGTCCTGTGCCTGGCCTCGCCGGCGGTGTCCGTCGCGGCCGGGGCCGCCGTGACGACGGCGGTGCTTGCCGCGGTTGCCGGCGCCCACTTCCTGGCTGGCCTGGGCTGGGGGCGGATGTGGCGGGCCGTGCGCATGATGCTCATCTTCCTGGTGCTGATTGCCGGCTACCAGTGGTGGCAGAACGGGCCGTGGGTGGCTTGGCAGGTGGTGGCCGCGATTGTGGCCACGGTGCTGGCCTCCAACATCCTCACGTCCACCACGCCCGTGGATGAACTCCTGGACGGCCTGGCCGCGCTGGTCCGCCCCTTGGAACGCTTCGGCGCGGACCCCGAGCGTTTCTCCCTCACTGTGGCCCTGATGCTGCGCAGCATCCCATTTGTCATTGGCGCCTTTGGCGATGTGCGCGACGCCGCCCGCGCCCGCGGCCTTGAACGCAACTTGCTGGCCCGATCGCTGCCCGTGGTCATTGCCACCGTGGCCTACGCCCGTGCCACGGGTGAGGCCCTGGCCGCCCGCGGCCTGGGTGAGCCGGAGGACGGCTAGCCTTCCCGAAACGCCGCCCAGCGGAACTGGGCCGAGATGCCCATGCCGCCGGCCATGCTGACCATGGCCACGGCGTCCTGCGGCACCGGCCCTCGCGCCGAGCCGGCACCCAGGCCGGCCAGCCGCCTGGCCCGGGCCAACAGCCTGGTCACCAGCACGGCCCCCGACGCACCGTAGGGATGCCCCAGGGCCAGCGCACCCCCGTCGTGGTTGAACAGGGCGGGGTCAACGCCCAGGAGGTCGGCCACGGCCAGGACCTGGGCGGCGAACGCCTCGTTGAACTCCACCAGTGAAGCCCCAAGCCCGGCCCCGGACAGGCCCGTGCGGGCCATGAGGTCCCGGGTGGAATGCGCCGCTCCCACGCCCAGGAGATTGGGGTCATTGCCGGCCACGGCGCTGTCGCGGAACACGAGCCCGTCTGCGGCCATGCCCCTGGCCCGCTCGAGCGAGGTCACCAGCAGCACCGCCGCCCCGTCGCTGTAGGGGCAGGAGTTGCCCGCCGTGACAGTGCCGCCGTCCACAAAAGCGGCCGGGAAGCGGGCCATGAGTGCGGGGGTGAGGTTGGCGCGCGGGCCCTGGTCGGCAGCCAGTCCGGCAAAGGGCACTGTCTCCGTGGCGAAGCGGCCTGCCGCGGCCGCTGCCACGGCGCGGGCGTGGCTTGCCAATGCGTAGGCGTCCTGCCGTTCCCGGCTGATGCTGTAGTGGGTGGCCACATTCTCGGCGGCCGTGCCGGCGTCGGGGTCCCCCGTGGCCAGGGGCGCAAACTGTGCCCGGTCAAAGAATTCAAGGGAGCCGTCCGCCGCACGGTGTGCACGGGCCGGCGCGGTGCTGATGCTCTCCACCCCGCCTGCCACGTACGTGTCACCGGCACCGGCCTGGATCAGCCGGCAGGCAAGGACCACGGCCTCCAGCCCTGATCCGCACTGCCGGTCAACCGTCAGGCCGGGAACTGACTCCGGCAGCCCTGCCGTGAGTGCGGCCAGCCGGGCCACGTTGCCTCCGCCGCCCGTTGCATTGCCCAGGATGACGTCGTCAATCGTGGCGGGGTCGACGCCGCTTGCGTCAACCAGCGCGCGGATGGCGGCGGCACCAAGCTCGTGGGCCCGGTGGCTGCGGTAGGGCCCGCCGGCCTTGGCCGTGGGCAGGCGCCTGGCCTCGATGACCACGGCGGTGGTGGCAGGCGTGCTATCGGATGCGTCGTGCACGGGGATCCCCCTCTTGTATCCACTGGGCAAAGAGCCTGCGGCTTGGCTTTCCGCTGCCCGTGAGCGGCAAGGTGTCCAGGGCATACCAGGCAGTGGGCCGGTGCCCGGCGGGCAGGGCCTGGGCGGCCTTGCGGCAGGCTGCAAGCACCGCGTCAGCTTCCGCTGCGCCGGGGACCACGATGCCCGCTGCGAGCAGCTGGCCGCGCCGGGAGTCGGGGACGCCTGCCACCATGATGCCGCACTGCACGGCGGCAGCCAGTGCGGACTCTACCTCGTGGGGGTAGACGTTGGCCCCCGCCGTGACCACCATGTCGCCTGCCCGGCCGGCCACGTGCAGCACGCCGTCGGCGTCGAGGCATCCTTGGTCGCGCACTGTGAACCAGGCGGCCGGGTCCGTGCCCGTTCCGCCGACGCTGCCGAACGCCAGCCCGTCGTCGCCCCAGGCGTAGCCGCCGCAGATGTACGGGCTCCGGACACAGATGTCGCCCGGTGTCCCGGCCGGCAATTCCGCCCCGCCGGGGCCGCGAATGCTCAGCTCCACGCCGGGGAAGGCCACACCCACGCCGGGTGCCCCGGCGTCGCTGGAGGCTGCCACGAAGCCCAGCTCGGCCGCGCCGTAGTACTGCTGGATGTCTGCCTGCGGCGCCCAGCGTCTGACCAGGTCAAGGGTTTCCGGCCCGAGCGCAGAGCCGGCGCAGACAATCTGGCGCAGCGCCGACCCTCCCCGCCCGGTGGCCAGTCCGCGTGACGCGATGAGCTCCAGGACGGTGGGCACCAGCACGAGCCGGGTGGCCCCGTGGCGGTCCATGGCGTCCAGGGCGGCATCGGGGGTGAAGTGCAGCAGGGCAACAAAGGTGCCGCCGGCGTGGATGGACTCCCCCAGGGCGTAGAGGTTCATGCTGGCGGCCAAAGGGCCGGGGGCAAGGGTTGTGCAGCCGGTCTCGACCCCGAAATGCCGCGTGCTCTGGATGAAGGACTCCCGCCAGGATTCCGCGGACCGGACGAAGGCCTTGGGCGTGCCGCTGGTTCCGGAGGACAGCCCCAGCAGGAAGGGCCGTTCCGCTGAGCCGCCGCCGGCCCAGGCGGCCGCCGCCTCGGCCAGCTTGCGCCGCACCTCGTCCGGCCAGCCGGCATCGAGCACCATGGCCGTGCGGCCCTGCAGCACGGCGGCGCAGAACTTTGCTGCGAGGCCCGTGCCGGTGGGCTCGTCGATGATTGACACGTGGCCGCCGGCAGGGGCAAGGCCGGCCTCATGCAGGAGTTCCGAGAAGGAGAGTGCCTGCTCCCCCACAATGACGGCGGCCTGCTGCGGGCGCGCGGCAGCCCAGTGCTGGAGCTGGTTGATGAATGGCATTGCCTACATGGTAGATGAGGATGGGCAGCAGCTGCCTGCCGGGGCACACGCGGCAAGGGCTTCATGTCTGCCGGGCGTGGCAGGCGGTACCCTGTAGCCATGACTTTTAATGAAGGTGCGCGGCTTGATCCGTCGCAGGCGGAAGACCGCAGGGGCGGCGGCATGGGCCGCGGCGGCAAGGTGGGCCTGGGGCTCGGCGGCGGCATTGTGGTGCTCATTGGTGCGCTGCTGGGCATCAATCCGGACATGCTGTCCTCGCTGTTGGGCGACACCGGCAGCCAGCCTGCCATCGAGCAATCCTCCGGAGCCGGCCTGGCGAGCTGCCAGACCGGACAGGACGCCAACGAGCGCCTGGACTGCCGCATCCTGGGCACGGCCAACTCACTCAACAGCTTCTGGCCCGGCTACCTCAAGGAATACGGCGTGGGCTACTCGGTCCCCAAGACCGTCATCTTCACCGGAAGCGTCAGCACGGCCTGCGGTCAGGCCACCTCCGCCGTTGGCCCGTTCTACTGCCCCGGCGACAACAAGGCCTATTTTGATCCCGACTTCTTTGCCCAGCTGGAAACCGACTTCGGCTCCTCGGGCGGCCCGTTGGCCCAGGAGTACGTGGTGGCCCACGAGTTCGGCCACCACGTGCAGAACCTGACAGGGACCATTGGCAAGGCCCAGCAGGGTTCCAAGGGTGAACAGTCGCTGGCCGTCCGCACCGAACTGCAGGCCGATTGCTACGCCGGCATCTGGATGCGCTACGCCTCGTCCCAGCCGGCGCCGGGCAGCAGCCAGCCATTCCTGAAAGCGTTGACCCAGAAGGACCTCAACGATGCCCTGTCCGCCGCGTCCTCGGTGGGCGACGACAGGATCCAGCAGGCTGCCACGGGCCGCACCAACCCCGAGTCCTGGAGCCACGGCTCGAGCGCACAGCGCCAAAAGTGGCTGTACACCGGCTACCAAACCGCAGACTTGGCAGCCTGCGACACCTTCGCCGCCCCGAAGGTCTAGGCAAGCGCAAAGACGAAAACCCGGGTCTCGACAGGCTCGACCACCGGTGGTCGA
>NZ_JANKZF010000044.1 GCF_027568515.1 Arthrobacter sp. HY1533
ACAGGCTCGACCACCGATGGTCGAGCCTGTCGAGACCCTCTTTATGTTTGTCTAGGCCGCGAAGCGCTGCTTCAGGCCGTCCAGCTCGGCTGCCAGCTCAACCGGCAGGGAATCGCCGAACTGGGCGTACCACTCCTGAATGCCAGCGAGCTCGGTCTCCCACTCCTCCGGGACCACCTTGAGTGCGTCCACCATGTCCGACGCCGAGACGTCCAGCCCGTCCAGGTCCAGGCCGCCCTCTTCCGGGACGAAGCCGATGGGGGTTTCGACCGCGCCGGCCGTGCCTTCGATCCGCTCCACGGCCCACTTGAGCACGCGGCTGTTCTCCCCGAAACCGGGCCAGGCGAAGCCGCCGTCGGCCGTGCGGCGGAACCAGTTGACCAGGAAGATCTTGGGCAGCCGCTCCTGGTCGGCTCCTGCGGACAGGTTGATCCAGTGCTTGAGGTAGTCGCCGGCGTCGTAGCCGATGAACGGCAGCATGGCCATGGGGTCGCGGCGAACCACTCCCACGGCACCGGTGGCCGCGGCCGTGGTTTCCGAGGAGAGGGTGGAGCCCATGAAGATGCCGTTCGTCCAGCTGCGCGCCTGGGTGATCAGCGGGATGGTGGTCTTGCGGCGCCCGCCGAACAGGATGGCGTTGATTTCCACGCCGTCGGCCTCGTAGTAGTCCTTGGAGAGCATGTCCACCTGGTCGATGGGCGTGCAGAACCGGGAGTTGGGGTGCGCTGCCGGGCGGCCCGAGCCGGGCGTCCAGTCTTGCCCCTGCCAGTCAGTCAGGTGCGCGGGCACTTCGTCGGTCATGCCCTCCCACCAGACGCCGCCGTCGTCGGTCAGGGCAACGTTGGTGAAGATGGAGTTGCCCTTGACGATTGCGGCCATGGCGTTGGGGTTGGTGGACCAGCCGGTGCCGGGGGCCACGCCAAAGAGGCCTGCCTCCGGGTTCACTGCCCGCAGCTCCCCCTCACGCCCAAAGCGCATCCAGTTGATGTCATCGCCCAGGGTTTCGGCCTTCCATCCCGGGATGGTGGGTTCCAACAGGGCCAGGTTGGTCTTTCCGCAGGCAGAGGGGAACGCCGCGGCAACATGGTAGGTCTTCTTCTCGGGGCTGGTGAGCTTGAGGATCAGCATGTGCTCGGCCAGCCAGCCCTCGTCGCGGGCCATGACCGAGGCGATGCGCAGCGCGAAGCATTTCTTGCCGAGGAGGGCGTTTCCGCCGTAGCCGGAGCCGAAGGAGTAGATGGAGCGCTCCTCGGGGAAGTGCACAATCCACTTTTCCTCGTTGCACGGCCAGGCCACGTCCTTCTGGCCCTTCTCCAGCGGTGCACCCACCGAGTGGAGTGCCGGGACGAAGAACGCATTGGTGGCTTCAAGCTTGTGCAGCACCTCGCTGCCGATCCTGGCCATGATCCGCATGGAGGTAACAACGTAGGCGGAGTCGGTGATCTCCACGCCGAACTTGGGGTCCTGCGCGTCCAGCGGTCCCATGACGAACGGGATGACGTACATGGTGCGCCCACGCATGCTGCCGGCAAACCTTGCGTCCAGGATCTCCTTCATGGCCGCCGGGTCCATCCAGTTGTTGGTGAAGCCGGCGTCGCGCTCCTCTTTGGAGCAGATGAAGGTCCGGCCCTCGACCCGGGCAACATCCTTGGGATCGGAGAAGGCGGCAAAGGAGTTGGGGAACAGCTCGGGGTTCAGGCGGGTCAGCGTGCCTTCGGCCACCAGCTGGTCCGTGAGCTCGTCATATTCCCGCGCAGACCCGTCCACCCAGCGGATATTCTCCGGCAGGGTCAAAGCGGCAACTTCGGACACCCAGGCGGCGAGGCCCTTGTGGGTTGTCATTGCCTGCTCAACGGTTTCCTGCACTGACGCGTGGACCATCGTGGTTCCCTTCATTGGGTGGGTAGGTGGTGTCTAAATGCTATGGCCGGGTTTTCGCCATCTTTGGGCATCGGATATGGGACGTACACACACGGCGGGGAGCAACTTTGGCGTGTTTCCGCGGATTTCCATTTTTGATATGGTCCACATTTGTGATCCAGATCACCTAGACCGGTCTAGTGTCGGGGAACACCGCGGGTTGGGGCCTTTCCGATTTGTACTCTCGTCCCAAGGTGGGTTAGAGTTATTCACGGCCCGAGGGTCAACAAAGAAACAAAGAAACAAAATATGCGTGCGTAGCTCAACGGATAGAGCATCTGACTACGGATCAGAAGGTTGGGGGTTCGAATCCCTTCGCGCGCACAGTTGAGAAAGAGTCCCAAGCTTCGGCTTGGGGCTCTTTCTTTTTGTGTCCCGTGAACTCGCACTGCTCGCCCCCAAATTCGGCCACAGGGGCAACTAGTGCGACCCCACGGCCCGCAAGCAGCGGCGAACCCGGCCCGGACAGCAAAAGGCCCGCACCGGTGCGCCGGCACGCGAGTTTCGCGATGCCAGGCTCCGATGCGGGCCTTGTGAAGCGTGAAGTGGGCGCTAGGGCTCCACGAAGAGCTTGATCTTTGCGCGGATGCCGTCAAAGTGCCGGTTCAGCAGCTCCGATGCCGTGGCGGCGTCCTGTGCCGCGACGGCGGTGTAGATGTCACGGTGCTGGGCTGCGGTGCCGACGAGGTCGGTGCCTCCCGTGCCAATCTCCACATGGATCTTGCGGTAGACCTTCCAGAAGACGCTCATGAGGTTCATCAGGAGGTCGTTGCCCAGGGGCTCGAAGAGCAGGCGGTGGAATTCAGCGTCGGCCTCGGCAAAGGCTTCCCCGCGCGCAGCCAGCTCCTCCATCTTGACCACAGCACCTTCTATGAGGGCCAGGTGCTCCTCGGTGACCACTGCAATGGCGGCACTGATGAGCCCGGATTCCAGGGCCTGGCGGATGTCAACGAGCTGCAGCGCCTCAAGTCCCTCGTGGCGCAGGGACAGCCGGCCACGGAAGGTGAGGCCGTCGGCCAGCGCATCAAAGCTGCTGGGAGCAACAAACATGCCGAACCCATGTCGGATTTCAATGACGCCCAGCGCCTGCAGGACCTTCAGGGATTCGCGTAGGGTGTTGCGGCCAACGCCGAGCACCTCGCACAGCTCACTCTCGGTGGGCATGGGATCGCCCGCATCGAGGTCCCGGTCGAGGATCAGTTCCATGATGTCCGCCTGCAGCGCGCGAAGACGCACCTGGGCGCTGAATCGGGCCTTCGGCACCGCCGTTGAGATTGACAACAAAACTCCTCAAAATATGCGTGCTAGGCAGTCACGCGTTTCTCACTTAAATGGTCTAATCAATGCCGCGTCAGCTTGGCTACAATAATCAATGAGCAAGAACCTGGCCGGCGACTTTGGAGCAGCTGCGCCGCGCGGCCGGCAACGTGACCTAAACCATACAATATCGGATGTCCGACAACTTGCCTACATGGCGCGCTTCCGGGCTTCCGGCGATTTGCGGCAACGGCCGCCTGCGCCACCGGGACCCGCAGGAACTACGGGCAAACGAAACCAAAACGAGACCTGAACGCCACTTGACCAACCCTTGTGATGGCTATTACAGTTTCATCATAAGCATCGGACGTCCTACATCCGATAACTAATAGACGAAATGGTGAGTCAACAGAATGAGCAATACTCTTCAGAACCTGCCTGCGACCCCCGCATCGCGACGCACTTTCCTCAAGGCCGCTGGTGTCCTTGGTGCAGCTACTGCTTTCACCGCCACCCTCGCAGCCTGTGGTTCATCCACTGACACGGGCAAGGACGGAGCCACCGCCGGCACCGTCAACAAGGACCTGTCCATCGAAGCGGGCATCTCCTACTCCCTGTCAACCGGCTTTGACCCCATGAGCTCCTCGGGTGCAACTCCGTTGGCCGCCAACCTGCACATCTTCGAAGGCCTGGTGGAACTCCACCCGGCAACGCGTGAGCCCTACAACGCGCTGGCCAAGGAAGACCCGAAGAAGATCGACGACCTGACCTACCAGGTCACGATTCGCGACGGCGCGAAGTTCCACGACGGCACCCCCGTCACCACCGAAGACGTTGTCTACTCCTTCGAGCGTGTCATGGACCCGGCCAACAAGGCCCTGTTCGCACAGTTCATCTTCTTCCTTGACTCCGTCAAGGTTGTCGACGCAACCACCGTTGAGTTCAAGCTCAAGACCGCATTCGCTGGCTTCGGCCCCCGCATCTCCGTGGTCAAGGTTGTGCCCAAGGCTGTTGCCTCCGCAGACCAGAAGGCCTTCGACGCCAAGCCGATCGGCACCGGCCCGTACAAGTTCGTTTCCGCAGCCAAGGACGACAAGATCGTCTTCGCCCGCAACGACGACTACAACGGCCCCAAGCCTGCCCTGGCCAAGGACATGACCTGGTTCCTGCTCTCTGACGCTTCTGCCCGCGTCACCGCCATGCAGTCCGGCCGCGTCCAGGCAATCGAGGACGTCCCCTACCTGGACGTTGACGCCCTGAAGTCAAAGGTCGACGTTGAGGCTGTCCAGTCCTTCGGCCTGATGTTCCTCATGTTCAACCTGTCCAAGGCCCCCTTCGACAAGAAGGAAGTCCGCCAGGCACTGCACTACGCCCTGGACAAGGAAGCGATCATCAAGACCGCACTGCTGGGCAACGCCACGGCAGCAACGTCCTACTTCCAGGAAGGAAGCCCGAACTACCAGAAGGCTTCCACCGTCTACACGTTCGACGCCGACAAGGCCAAGTCGCTGCTGTCCGCAGCAGGCGTCTCGGGCCTGAAGCTGACCCTGACCAGCACGGACACCGCGTGGGTCAAGGACGTCATCCCGCTCATCAAGAAGAACTGGGATGCAATCGGCGTCGAGACCACGCTGGAGCCGCTGGCTTCCGCCGCCGTCTACGGACCGGACAAGGTCAGCGGCCTGAAGTACGACGTCGTCGCCGCCCCCGGCGATCCGTCCGTGTTCGGCAACGACGCTGACATCCTGCTGAGCTGGTGGTTCCGCGGCAACACCTGGGCCAAGAACCGCTTCGCCTGGAGCGAATCGGCAGAGTACAAGGAAGTCCAGACCAAGCTCGACGCAGCCCTGGCCGCTCCCGAGGCCGATGCCAAGAAGCTCTACAGCGAGATCATCAACATCATCGCCGAAGAAGTGCCGCTGTACCCGATCTTCCACCGCAAGCTGCCCACAGCTTGGGATTCCAAGAAGCTCAGTGGCTTCCAGCCCCTGCCGACCACCGGCGTTTCCTTCGTTGGAGTCGGCCGCACGTCCTAGTTTCAACGTTTCATCGCAGACCTGAGGGGCTGTGGCCTGCTCCCTGGCCACGGCCCCTCTGGTCTGAAACCATCTTTCCTATGACGCAGGGCACAGTTCCCCCGCTGATCCCTTGCAAATAGAACCGGAGTAAGTACATTGGCAAACTTTTTGCGACTGCTGGGACGCCGGCTCGCAGCACTTCCGTTGATGATCCTGGGTGTTACCCTGCTCGTCTTCGTGGTGCTGCAGTTCGCTCCTGGTGACCGTGCCGTTGCAGCGCTGGGCGAAGGCGCCTCACAAGAGGCCCTGGCACAGTACCGCGAGGTCAACGGTCTCAACGACCCCCTTTTCATTCAATACTTCACCTACCTGGGCAAGCTCATCAGGGGCGACTTCGGCATGACCCTGCCGCCGGAAAAGCCCATCCTTGACGTCATTGCCAGCGCCTTCCCGGTGACCTTGCAGCTGACGTTCCTGGGTGTGCTCATCGCCATCGTGATCTCGCTGGTCTTCGGCGTCCTTGCAGCGCTCTACCGCGACACCTGGGTTGACCAGGCCATCCGCGTCTTCTCCATTGCAGCCATCGCCACGCCCTCGTTCTGGCTCGGCATTCTGCTCATCCAGTGGTTCGCCCTGGGCGACAACTCCCTGTTCCCCTCCGGTGGCCTGGCAGACCCGGCCGACGGCTTTGCCGGCTGGCTCAGTTCCATGACGCTGCCCGCGCTGGCGCTGGCAGTCCCCGTCTCGGCATCACTGATCCGCGTGGTCCGCACCTCGATGGTTGAGGAACTGGACCGCGACTACGTCCGCACCGCGATCGGCAACGGTGTCCCGTACACCACAGTTGTATCCAAGAACGTCCTGCGCAACGCCCTGGTCACCCCGGTGACCGTGCTGGGCCTGCGCATCGGCTACCTGCTCGGCGGCGCCGTCGTGATTGAAATGATCTTCTCCCTGCCCGGCATGGGACAGCAGATCCTTAACGGCATCACCAACGTCGACACCAACCTGGTCCAGGGCGTTGTCCTGGTCATCGCCGTGACCTTTGTCCTGGTGAACATCCTGGTGGACCTTCTTTACCTGCTCATCAACCCCCGAATCAGGACGGTCTAAGTCATGCGTAGCAAACTTGCCGAACGGCTCAGTGCGCCTGGCCTGCGTTTCAAGGCCCTGAGCCTGGGCTCCAAGCTGGCCCTGCTCTTCCTCCTCTTCATTGCGATCGTGGCAATCCTTGCCCCGTTCATCGCACCGCACGACCCCCTGGAAACCGGCGACCCCGCCCAGGCACCCAGCGCCGCGCACCTCTTCGGCACAGACCGCATTGGCCGCGACGTCCTCTCCCGCCTCATGTACGGCGCGCAGGCGTCGCTCATGATCGGTATCGGCTCAGTTGCCCTGGCCATCCTGCTCGGTGCAACCCTTGGCGCACTGGCCGCGACGTCCTCCAAGGCCGTCAATGAAGTGATCATGCGCATCATGGACATCCTGATGGCGTTCCCGGGCATTGCCCTGGCCGCCGTGCTGCTGACCTCGTTCGGCAACTCGGTTCCCACCATCATCGTCTCCATCGCCATCATCTACACCCCGCAGCTTGCCCGCGTGGTGCGTGCCAACGTGCTGGCTCAGTACGGCGAGGACTATGTCCGCGCCGAGCGCGTGATCGGTGCCGGCCGCGCCTACATCATGGTCAAGCACATTGTCCGCAACACCGCCGCCCCCGTGCTGGTGTTCGCAACCGTCATGGTGGCCGACGCCATCATCCTGGAAGCCTCCCTGTCCTTCCTGGGCGCCGGCATCCAGGACCCCGACCCCAGCTGGGGCAACGTGATCTCCTACGGCCGCAACCTGGTGCTGTCCGGCGGTTGGTGGGCAACCACCTTCGCCGGTCTGGTCATCCTGCTGACGGTCCTGTCCCTGAACATCCTGGCCGAAGGCCTCACGGATGCCATGGTGAACCCGCGCATCAAGCGCGCCGCCCCGGTCAAGGACGACGACGGTTCGGCAGCTGCCGCCCTGGAGCTCGCCAAGGCCGATGCTGCGGCACGCGCCGCCATCGAGGACCCGTTCGCGGCCCTGAACAAGGAACTGCTGCTTCTCCAGGCCGTTGAAAAGTCCCGTTCGGACCGCCTCCCCCAGGTTGCCGACGATGCCCGCGTGATCCTGGAAGTGAAGAACCTTTCCATCCGCTTCCCGGGCCGCTTCGGCGCGACCCCGATTGTGGACAACGTCTCCTTCACTGTGCGTGAAGGCGAAACCATGGGCCTGGTGGGCGAGTCCGGTTGTGGAAAGTCCATCACCTCCCTGGCCATCATGGGCCTGCTGCCCAAGACCGCCGAGGTCACCGGTTCCATCACCTTCGACGGCAAGGAACTGCTGAACCCCGCCACGAAGCACAGCGACGTGAAGGCCTACGAAGGCCTACGCGGCGAGCAGATTGCCATGGTCTACCAGGATGCGTTGAGCTCCCTCAACCCGTCCATGCTGATCAAGGACCAGATGCTCCAGCTGACCCGCCGCAACGGTCGCAAGACCCCGCACGAGCTGCTGGAACTTGTGAAGCTCGATCCCGTGCGCACTCTCAAGAGCTACCCGCACGAGCTCTCCGGCGGCCAGCGCCAGCGCGTGCTGATCGCCATGGCACTGTCCCGGTCGCCCAAGATTGTGGTTGCCGATGAGCCCACCACCGCCTTGGACGTCACGGTGCAGAAGCAGGTTGTTGACCTGCTGAACGAACTGCGCGAGCAGCTCGGCTTCGCCATGGTCTTCGTCAGCCACGACCTTGCCCTGGTGGCCTCGCTGGCACACAAGATCACCGTCATGTACGCCGGCCAGGTGGTGGAGTCCGCACAGGCTTCCGAGCTGTTGACCCACCCCGCCCACGAGTACACCCGTGGCCTGCTGGGCGCCGTTCTCTCCATCGAGTCCGACGCCGTCCGCCTGCACCAGATCCCCGGCACGGTTCCCTCACCGCGTGAGTTTGCCACCGGAGACCGCTTCGCCGGCCGTTCCCAGCGCCCCGACGCCGACCCGGGCCAGAAGCTGGCATTTGTCCCCATCACCCGCGACGGTGTGACAACCGACCACTTCTGGGCCAGCCACAAGGCCGAGGATGCACTGGCAGTTTCCGGAACAGAAAAGGAAAACGCATAATGAGCAAGCACACAGCTGCCGTTTCCGCGAGCACCCCGGTTATTGAGCTCAAGGACCTGCACGTCCACCACCGGACCCGTTCCGGCGGACTGTTCAAGCCCAGCTATGTCAAGGCCGTCAACGGCGTGGACTTCTCCATCAGCCGCGGCGAGACCGTGGGCATCGTGGGCGAGTCCGGCTGTGGCAAGTCCACGCTGGCCTCGGTCCTGGTTGGCCTGCAGGAGCCCACCTCCGGCCAGGTGCTCTTCCACGGCAAGCCCGCCATCAAGCGCAACGCCGCCATGCGCAAGGAATTCGGCCGCTCAGTCGCCGTGGTCTTCCAGGACCCCTCGACAGCACTGAACCCGCGCATGACCATCCAGGACATCCTGGTGGACCCGTTGGCAGTCCACGGCATTGGCAACGGCGCATCCCGCCTGGCCAAGGTTGCGGAACTGCTCTCGCTGGTTGGCCTGCCCCAGTCGGCAGCCGAGGTCACGCCGTCGCAGGTTTCCGGCGGCCAGCGCCAGCGTGTTGCCATTGCGCGCGCACTGGCACTGGACCCGGACATCATCGTGGCCGACGAGCCCACCTCCGCGCTGGACGTTTCCGTCCGCGCCCAGGTGCTGAACCTGCTCTCGGACCTGAAGAAGGAACTGAACCTGGGCATGGTCTTCATCAGCCATGACATCCAGACAGTCCGCTACGTGTCAGACCGCATCGCCGTCATGTACTACGGACAGATCGTGGAAGAGGGCTCCGCGGAGCAGATCTTCGACAACCCGTCCAACGACTACACCAAGAAGCTCCTCGGCGCCGCGCCGTCGCTGCTTCACATCTAGTCCCCATGTCCTCCCGCTTTGGTGCTCCGCACCAAAGCGGGACCCTCGGACCTGTGGGCCCATAATTTTCCCCTAAATCAACACACTTTTGGAGTAATCCCGTGACTACTGTCGCTTCCCGTTTCCAGGGCGTCATCCCGCCCGTATGCACCCCCCGCACCGCCGATGGCGCCATCGACGTCCCCTCCTTGGAGAACCTGACCCGCCACCTGATCGAAGGCGGCGTGAGCGGCCTGTTCGTCAACGGCTCCTCCGGTGAAGTAACCCACCAGACCAACGACGAGCGCGACACCGTGCTGAAGACCATCGCCGGCGTCAACGCCGGCCAGGTCCCCTTGTTGGTTGGCGCGGTGGAGCAGACCACCAACCGCGTGGTTGAAGAAGCCCGCCGCATGGTTTCCCTGGGCGCCGACGCGATCGTGGCCACCAGCCAGTACTACGCGATCAGCAACGCCGAGGAAACCGGCCGCCACATCCGCACCGTCGCCGCATCCGTGGACGTTCCCCTGTTCGTCTACGACGTTCCGGTCCGCACCCACTTCAAGATGCCCACCGACCTGCTCCTGGAGCTGGGCCGCGAAGGCGTCATCGCCGGTGTCAAGGACTCCTCCGGTGACGATGTCTCCTTCCGCCAGCTGCTGATCGGCGCCAAGGACATCCCGAACTTCGACATCTTCACCGGCCACGAAGTGGTTGTCGACGGCGCCCTCCTGGGCGGCGCACAGGGTGTTGTGCCGGGCCTGGGCAACGTTGACCCGGCCGCCTACCGCCGCATGTACGACCTCTCCGTTGCCGGCGACTGGGCCGGCGTTGCAGCCGAGCAGGACCGCATCGCCGATGTCTTCAACATCGTCTACACCCCGAAGGCAGGCCGGGTTTCCGGCAACGCCGCCGGCCTGGGCGCGTTCAAGACCGCACTGGTGCTCATGGGCATCATCAAGACCAACGTCATGAGCGCGCCGATGCTGGCCCTGGACGAGGACGAGACCGCAGCAATCAAGGTCATCCTCGAGCGCACGGGCCTGATCTAACACCTGTTGGTCCCGGGTCTCGACGGGCTCGACCACCGGTGGTCGAGCCTGTCGAGACCTAAACTTTTTGAACTTCAAAGGATTCTTCATGCGGTATGTAGTTGGCGTTGACCTTGGCGGAACCAAAACAGCGGCTGGCGTGGTCGGCGAAGACGGTTCCGTGCTCCTGACCGGACAGGTCCCCACACTCAACCGCGACGGCGGCGAGGCCATTCTGGACGCCACTGCCGAACTCGTGCGCTCCCTCGTGGAGCAGGCCGCAGCCAAGGGCGCCACTGTCGAGGCAGTCGGCATCGGCTCGGCCGGCGTCATCAATGCCGCAGAGGGCACAGTCATCTCGGCCACCGACGCCATCCTCGGCTGGAGCGGAACCCACATCACAGCGGGAATGACCGCCAGGCTGGGACTGCCCACCACCGTCGTCAACGACGTCCATGCCCACGCACTCGGCGAAGCCCTGCACGGCGCCGGCGCCGGGGCGGCAACCGCCCTCATGGTTGCCTTCGGCACCGGTGTTGGCGGCAGCTTCGTGGTGGACGGGCAGCCACTGCTGGGCCACCACTTTGTGGGCGGTCACATGGGCCATTTTGCCTCGCCGCTCGCCGAGCACCGCGGCGTGCCGCTGCCGTGCTCCTGCGGCCACGCCGGGCACGTGGAGGCCATCGCCTCCGGCCCCGCCATCCACGCCGCGTACCTGCGCCTCGGCGGCAGCCCGGCACTGGAAGACACCAAGGCCGTGTTTGAATCGGCCCGTGCCGGCGACGACCTTGCCCTTGCCGTCATTGCCAAGGCCGCAGCCGCGGCCGGCCAGGCAGTGGGCGGGCTCATCAACATCCTGGACCCCGCCGTCGTGGTGGTTTCCGGTGGCCTGGCCGACGCCGGCAGCCTCTGGTGGGATGCCATGGAGTGGGCCATGCGCGACGAACTGCTGGCCCCGCTGGCGTCCGTTCCCGTGGTCCGGGCATCCCTGGGGAACACCGCTGCCATTGTGGGCGCGGCATCCCTGGTTTTTGCCAAGTAAACTTTCTTCCCTGTAATCAGTCCCAAATTTCCCAGGAGTCACCATGACGCTGAAATTGACCAACCTTGACAGCCTCCAGGGCCAGCTCGTGGTGTCCGCCCAGGCGTACCCGGGCGAACCCATGCGCGATCCCCGGACCATGGCCCAGGTGGCGGCCTCGGCCGTGACCGGCGGCGCCGCAGCCATCCGTGTGCAGGGCATTGCCGACATCCAGTTCGCACGTGCGGCCGTGGAGGTCCCCGTGATCGGGCTGTGGAAGGACGGGCACGACGGCGTCTTCATCACCCCCACGCTGCGCCACGCCCTCTCCTGCGCGCAGGCCGGAGCCCACATTGTGGCCATCGACGGCACCCGCCGCCCCCGCCCCGACGGCCTGACCCTGGCCGAGACCATTGCCGGCATCCATGCCGAATCCAACGCGTTGGTCATGGCCGACTGCGGGTCCTTTGACGACGCCGTTGCCGCCGCCGAGGCGGGCGCCGACCTGATCGGCACCACGCTGGCCGGCTACTCGGGCGAGCGCCCCAAGACGGACGGCCCCGACCTGGAACTGCTGGCCGAGATCGCCGCCGCAAACCTGGGCAAGCCGCTCATTGCCGAGGGCCGCATCCACACCCCCGCCCAGGCCCGGGCAGCCATGGACGCCGGCGCCTTCGCCGTTGTGGTGGGCACCGCGATCACGCACCCCTCCAGCATCACGGGATGGTTCAAGGCAGCCCTGGACGCCTAAGTTCGGCACATCCACCCTGAAAAGGCGGTTTCCACGCGTTGCAACGCGGGGAGGCCGCCTTTTCTGCGCATCCGGGCATCCAAACTGCAGCAAATGCCCTGATCCGGCGCCGAAACCGTCATGTGCTGCTGTTTGGAATTGAGACGCCGGGCGCGGGACACCCTTGGGCTGAACCCGGCCGTATGGAAAAGTGGCAGGTGACCAGCCCCGCACGATTTTGTACTGACTAGTCGGTTCTGATATTTTGGGGCAGCTCACCAACTTTCGAAGGAGCACCCCATGCTCAGCACCAAGCAGTTGCACATCGACGGGCGGCGGCACACCCTACTGCCGGCCACGACGGTGCAGGCACACAAGGCCGAGGTGCTGCTCATCCAGGCCGACGGGCAGGAACGCCGCACCGCACTGGCCCTGGCACTGACGGGCCGCATGAAGCCTTCCTCCGGGACCGTGGCACTGGGCCGCGACGCCTCCATGGCGGGCCTTCGCAGGCGCAGCGCCCTGGTTGACGCCCCGGACGTCAACGCCCCCGAGCACCACCTGAGCGTCCGCTCCCTTGCGGCAGAGGACCTGGCCCTGGTGCCTTTCAAGTTCCGCGACCGCACCCGGCCCACGGAATGGCTGGTCAAGCACGGCTTCCGGGACATCCTGGGCCAGTGGATCGAGGAGTTGGAGCCGGCCCGGCTGCTGCACCTGCAGCTCGAACTTGCCCTGGCCAACCGTGCTGTGGAACTGGTGGTGGTGGATTCCCCCGACCGGCACACGGCCGACGTCGATGCCTGGCTGCCGCTGCTGGAGCAGGCCGCGGCCGGCCGCATGGGGCTGGGCCCCGAAGCCCATGCCGAGACCCCGTCGCGCCCGCTGCTGGTGGTTGGCGTTGTGGGCCGGCTGCCCGACGGCTGGGAAGGGCCCACCGCCGTGGCCGGAAACGCCACGGGCCAGGGCGGTGAGCCAGACGCCGTTGAGCCGGACACAGTTGCCGAGCCGGAGCCGCCGGCACCCGCCGCAGTGCCGGAAACGGAAGCGCTGGCCGCCCCCGAAGATTCTGCGACCGGCACGGAAGCCGAACCCGAACCCGAACCCGAAACCACTGAAATCCCGCAGCCCGTGCCGCACGACGCGGACGGCGGGACGGCGGCGCACACCGGTGCGGCCGACGTCGAACTCTCCGAAGCTGCAGCACCCGAGACCACCCCGAAGGAAAACCAATGACCGTCTTCAGGCTGGCACTGTCCGAGCTCAGGCGCATGACCGGCGGCATCCTGCCCAAGCTGACAATTGTTGCCATGGTCATGGTTCCGCTGCTTTACGGGGCCGTGTACCTCTACGCCAACTGGGATCCATACGGCAACCTTGACCAGCTCAAGGCCGCCGTGGTGGTCCAGGACGAGGGCGCCGTGACCAAGGACGGCAAGGAACTGCAGGTGGGGCGTGATGTTGCCAAAAACCTCGTGGAGGGGCACAAGTTCGACTGGCAGCTGGTGGACAACCCCGAGGAAGCCAACGAGGGTGTGAGGAACGGGGACTTCGCCTTTGCCCTTGTCATTCCGGCGGACTTCTCGGCCAACCTGGCCTCGCCGGAGAACTTCGATTCGGCCATGCAGGCCATGATGAGCGTGACCACCAATGACGCCAACAATTACCTGCTGACCTCGATCGTGGACAAGGTGACCACCCAGGTCCACGAATCCGTGGCGCAGGAGGTGGGACTGCAGACCGCCAACTCGCTGCTGAGCGGCTACGGCACCATCCATGCACAGCTGGTGAAGGCGGCCGACGGCGCGCAGCAGCTGGCGGATGGCGCCACCTCGCTGGATGGCGGGGTGGGGACGCTGAAAACCGGCACGGGTGACCTGCTGACGGGCGCGGATTCGCTCGCGGCCGGGCAAGCCAAGCTGCTCACGGGCACCAAGTCGCTGCAGGCGGGCGCCGTGGCCCTGGACAACGGCCTGGGCCAGCTGGAGTCCCAAACCTCCACACTGCCGGCCGACACCAAGTCCCTTTCTGACGGCGCCGCCGCCGTGGCCGCGGGCAATGCGGCGTTGAACGCCAAGGTCCAGGGCGCCATCGGCAGCGCCGACAAGCTGGACAGCGCGGCCTCCGCTGCAATCGGCGGCAAGCTGGACCAACTGGTCGCCGACGGCGTCCTGACCGCCGCACAGGCGACGCAAATCCGCGATTCACTGAAAACCGCAACCACCAGCCCCGCCGTCACCGAGCTGAAGAACAAGCTGGCAGCCGACGCCGCAGACATCCAAAAACTGGCCGACGGTTCCGCGGCCGTGGCCGGCGGTGCAGCGAAGCTGGCAGGCGCAACGCCCGCCCTGACCTCCGCGATTGGGCAGCTCCATGCGGGTTCCAGCGAGCTGGCGACCGGCGCCGGAACCCTCGCCGACGGCCAGGACTCGGCCCTCGACGGCGCCAACCAGCTGGCCGCGGGAGCAAAGAAGCTGGACACCGGCGCCGGGGACCTGAAGGACGGTTCCGCCAAGCTGTCCGCAGGCGCCACCGAACTGTCCACCCAGCTGCGCAGCGGGGCCGGCTCCATTCCCGACCCCAATGACAAGGACAAGCAGAATGCGGCCGGCGTCATTGCCGACCCCATCCGCGTGGACTCGGTCTCGCAGGCCAAGGCCGCCAACTACGGCTCGGGCCTTGCCCCGTTCTTCCTGGTCCTGGCCCTGTGGATTGGCGCGTTCATGCTGGTCCAGGTCATGCGCCCCCTGACGGTGCGGGCGCTGGCCTCCAACGCCCCAGCGTGGAAGATTGCCATTGGCGGGTGGCTGCCGTTTGCGGCAGTCGCCACGGCGCAGGCACTACTGCTGTACGCCGTGGTGAAGTTCGGGCTGGGGCTGGAGCCGAGCCATCCCTGGCTGACCATGGGCCTGCTGCTTCTGGCCTCGCTGGCATTCACGGCCCTGATCCAGGGAATCGTGGCGCTGCTGGGCACGCCGGGCAAGTTTGTGGTGCTGATCCTGCTGGTGCTGCAGCTGGTCTCCTCCGGCGGCACGTTCCCGTGGCAGACCACTCCGGAACCGCTGCACATCATGCACCAGATCCTGCCCATGGGGCACGTGGTGGAAGGCATGCGGCACCTGATCTACGGCGCGGACCTGGCGCCCCTGGGGCCCATTGTCCTGGGCCTGCTGGGCTACACGCTGCTGGGGCTGCTGCTGGCCTGGGCGGCCGTGGCGAAGAAGAAGACCTGGACGCTGAAGACGCTCATGCCGGAAATCGAGGCCTGACTCGCCCCCGGGTGCCGGGCCCGGCGTCCGGGTGCCGCTGCCCGGCAGCGGCGTCCGGTCTACGGCCGCGGCACCACGAAGTTCAGCAGCTGGGCGTCCTGCCCGTCCAACGTGGCCCAGTCGCCGTCGTGCTCAAAAACGGCAAATGCGCTCGTGGGGAATCCCGAGGCCAGGTCCATGTAGGCGTCCTGGTCGGAGTCGCGCGATGCGAGCCGCAGGGCCAGTGACTGCACGCCCGGCATGTGCGTGATGACCATGAGCGTGCCCACGGTTTCGGGCACGTGGTTGATGACCGAGAGCATCGAGGTGGCCCCGGCCGCATAGAGTCCGCCCTCAAGCTTCGGGGTGGGCGCCTTCTCCCCCAGCTGCTGGCACACCCAGGTGCACGTTTGCCGGGTCCGCAGGGCGGAGGAGCACAGGATGAAGTCCGGCACCACGCCGTTGTCCATGAGCCACTTCCCGGCAAGGGGCGCCTCGGTGTGGCCGCGTTGCGCCAGGGGCCTGTCGTGGTCCTCCACGCCCAGCGGGAACGCCGCCTTGGCATGGCGCATCAGGATCAGCCGTTTGATGTGGTGTTCGCTCATTCCCACAGTTTAGTGACTGTCAAAGCAGAACGACGGCGTCCGCCCCACCAAAGTGGGGCAGGCGCCGTCGTTTTTGGGCCCACACGCCCGAGGGCCCCGCGGTGAGCCTGCGAACGGAGGGAGCGGGTGGATGGGCCCACACGCCCGAGGGCCCCACACCGAGCTTGCGAGGTGCGGGAGGGCGTGGGGACTAGATCGAGTATTCGGGGGCGGCCCAGACAACCACTTCGGGGTGCTCGTAGAAGCGGTAGCCTTCGCCGCGGACGGTACGGACCGTGTTGGCCAGGCGGCCCAGCTTGGAGCGCAGGCGGCGGATGTGCACGTCGATGGTGCGCTCGTTGGGCACCTCGTCGGCGTTGCTCCACAGGCCTTCAAGGAGTTCGTCACGGCCCACGGTGCGGGTGCCGTTTTCCACCAGGTAGTTCAGCAGCTCGAATTCCTTGAACGTGAGGTTCAGGGTGTCGCCGTCCAGGTGAACCTCGCGGCGGGCCAGGTCGATCAGCACGCCCGTGGGGCGCTGGTCGGCGGCCGGGATGCGGATGGCTTCCTGGCGGGGGCGGGGCGCCACGGTGGGGTCGCCGAAGGTGGAGCGGACGACGTCCAGGGGCGAGCCCACGGCGTCGGAAGGTGCAATGGCAACGGCCGCGTAGCTCTGGGCCTGCGGCACCAGGGTCTGGGCGTAGGCGCGGATGTCCTGCGCCAGCTTGGCCAGGGAGGTACCGGCGGCAGCTGCCGTGTCCTCGTCGACGCCCACGTAGAGCACAAAACCGCGGGCCACGTTGTCGGCGCTTACGCCGCGCAGCTTGTCGGCGCCGGAACCGCCACCGGCAATGACCGGGGTGGGGGCCGTCATGGGGTTGATGTCAGCGGCAGGCACGGCACGCAGCCGGGCAGCTGCGCCGGCCTCGGGGCGGTGGCTGGCGCTGTAGCCAAGGTGTTCGGGGCGGCCCAGCTGGGCTGCACCTGCATTGCGGGCACCTGCCTTGGCGGCATTGCGTACAGAGATGTGGACGTATCCGGATGCGACTGACATTGAACTACCTAAGTGTTATGGCCGTACTCCACGGCGCGAATGCTTCCATTGGTTCGTGGGTCCCTGCGGATCCATCGATGCCCTGTTGCCAGGGCGGGCCCAAGGGCCGAGGCTGGTTGCCTGCCGCGCTTTTTGGTGTGCGCGGGGCTGACAGCCGGGTTGGGGGCTAGGCGTGCATTCGACAACTACGCATGAACCGTCCGGTCGTTCTTGGGCGGACAGTTGCTGCGGCTGCAGATTTCACTGAGTGGATGGTCACAGAAGTCAGTTTGCTACGTAACAAAGGGAACTTGCAAGTAACATAGGCGCAAAACGTCCACAATGTGAGATTGTGCGCAGATTTGTGATGGATGTAACACTGTCGTTTTGCTCTCATTTTCGAGCATATTCGAGCAATGAACAGAATCTATTTATCTTATGGACGCATTGCCTCGTCATAAATTTGGCAGATCCACAGTTTTCGATAAATTGGTTCATCACGGAAAAATGCATGCCCGCGGGGCGTCCAGCAAGTCGTCCAAGGCACCCAGCATTCCCCCAGAATTTGACGCTAGGTAAACAATGGTTTACCCAGCGTTCCTTTCCGGTGCCGTTTCACCTGTCGCCTGCGTCCTTCCCGGGGCACCCTCGGGACCACTTCCAGCCGCAACCCGGGGATCGGTAGTATGGACCGCCTGGTGGCCTTCGGGCCGGTGCCACCTCGACACCACCAGGAAGGGGTGGATGCTGCGGACCTGGTCACGCAGCCGGACATTGTTGCGCCGGTTCATCAGCACCAGTGCCCCCAGGCCGGCAAGGACTGCCACCACGGCACCCAGGACCAACGACCACCGTGCACCGAACTCGGTGGCGATCCAGCCAACCAGGGGCGCCCCGATGGGAGTGCCGCCCTGCAGCACCACCATGTAGACGGCCAGGACCCGCCCGCGCATGGCCGAATCCGTGGTCAGCTGCACAGTGGTGTTGCAGGCATTCATGAAGGTCAGCGACGCAATTCCCACGGGCACCAGGGCCACGGCGTACCAGAAGTAGCTGGGCATGGCTGCGGCAATGGCCACGGTGACGCCAAAGGCCAGGGCCCCTCCCACGATGTACAGCATCCGCATGTTCTTGCGCCGGGCGGCCATGAGCGCGGCAGCCAGCGTGCCGATCGCCATGACCGAACCCAGCAGCCCGTACTCCCCCGGCCCCAGGTGGAACACCGTGGTGGCCATGAGGGCGTTGGTGATCTGGAAGTTCATGCCGAAGGTTCCCACCAAGAACACCAACACCATGATCATCAGCAGGTCCGGGCGGCGCCTGATGTACCGGAACCCCTCACGGATCTGGCCCTTGGCCCGGGGCACGCGCACGGCCGGCATGAGCTCGCTGGTGCGCATCCGCCACAGCGAGATGATGACGGCGGCAAAGCTGGCGGCGTTGATCAGGAACGCGGGGCCGGTGCCGACGAGCGCGATGACCAGGCCCGCGATGCCGGGGCCGGCCAGGCGTGCCAGGTTGAAGGAGGCGCTGTTGAGGGCGACGGCGTTGGGCACATCCCCTTTCCCGACGACTTCCGAAACAAACGCCTGCCGCGACGGGGCGTCAAAGGCGCTGGCAACGCCCAGAAGCAGCGCCAATGCATACACGTGCCACAGTTGTACAGACCCGGTGACCACCAAAATTCCCAACAAAAGCGCACAAAGCCCCATGGCGGTCTGCGTGACCAGCAGCAACTTGCGCTTGTTGACGCGGTCCCCGAGCAGCCCGGCAAAGGGGCCCAGGAAAATTATGGGGAGGAATTGCAGGCCTGTGGTGATGCCGGCGGCGGTGCCGGAATGGTTGGTCAGCACCGTCAGGACCAGCCAGTCCTGCGCCACGCGCTGCATCCAGGTGCCGATGTTGGAGACCAGTGCCCCGGTCACCCACAGCCGGTAGTTGTATACCTTCAGTGCTCGGAACATGGAATTCATTTAGGCGCTCATCTCCTGCAGGATCAGTGCCGCCTCATGGAGGGTGGCCCGCTGCTGCGGAGTCAGTGCCGCAACGCGCTTGGCGAGCCACGCCGTCCGTTTGGACCGGGCACGCAGCAGGGCCGCGGACCCCGTCGGCGTGATGGCGACCAGAACCTGCCGCTTGTCCTGCGGGTTTTCGCCCCGTTCGGCCAGGCCGGCGGCCACCAGGTCGTTGACGATCCGCGTCATGGACGGCGCCTGGATCTGTTCGCGGGCGGCCAGTTGGCCCACCGTTCGGGGGCCGTTCAGGATGGCCGCCAGCACCGAATACTGGCCCGGGCTGATCTCACGGCTCGCGGCTTCCGCCCGGAGCCGGCGCGAGGTCCGCATGACGGCCACGCGCAACTCGGCCGCGAGCGGGCCGGCGCCAATGGCCCGCCCCGTCCTGCTGGCCGGCTCCGCAGCCCTGGCTCCGGGACCCTGGCCGCCGCCTTCCCCGCCCGGCGCAGGGCCGCCAGACGCGGGCTGCACAGGGGCGCCCGACCCGGGGGCCGGCGTCGTGCTTTTTGGGACGGGGGTGCTGCGGAAAGTTTCGGTCACGGAGGCTCATCTGCTTAGGTCATGTACGTTTCGTATCTCTAGGCAACCATTCTAGATCTTTAGCATTGCTAAGTAAATGACTGCTTCGTCACGCGAGGAAAGGTTGCTACAACGGTCGTTACCAAAATGTGACATGTGGTCTCGAGTCGGTTACGCTGGCAGAAGTGCCCGCCGAACCAACCACGGTTCAGGGCGCCAATGGACGGTTCGCCGAGCTCTGCCGCCGCCCATTCCCCTCAAACATGGCAGAGACGGGGGACCCAATCTTTGCGGGTCTCCTTTTCATGGAGGCCCTTGGGGTTAATCCGTGCAGCCGGCAGCGAACCACGCAGCACTTTGGTGCCGTGGACCGCGCCCGGAACCGCACGGCCGGATTCTCTAGTCCGTTCCCGACAGCTCACCTCGCAGGCGTAGAGAGGCTCCTCCATGTCTTCAGCACCCCAGCGCGGCCGACGCCGCGCCGAATCAACCCGCCGTCCCTCACTTTTCGGCTTCGCACCGGCCCGCGCGGGCAGCCGCGCCGCCGCCCCGAAGGCCGTGACCGCCACCGCCAAGTGCATGGCCGGCGTTGCCATTGTCGGAGCCCTCGTGGCCGCCAGCGCCGTGGCCCAGCAGGTGGGCTCCCCCGCCAGTGACGCCCAGGCAAACGATTCCCTCAGCAGCCTGGTTTCGGCCGTGGACAAGGCCACCCAGCCTGCCGCAGTGTCCGCCCCGAGCGATGCCGCCATCAAGTTCAGCGACCTTTCGGTCACCTCAAGCGCATCGCCGACTCCCGCAGCCACCACGCCTGCCCCCGTCAAGGCCGAGGCCGAGTCAGTCACCCCCGAGGCAACCGCGCCCGCCGCCGCAAAGGCCGCCGCCCCCGTCGTTGTGGACGATCCCGAAGCCGCCAAGGCCTACGCCGCCGGCCAGATGGCCGCCCACGGCTGGGGCGCAGACCAGATGAGCTGCCTGAACCTGCTGTGGCAGCGCGAGTCCGAGTGGCTGACCTCCGCGGAGAACGCCTCGAGCGGCGCCTACGGCATTGCACAGTCCCTGCCCGCCGAGAAGATGGCCAGCACCGGCAGTGACTGGGCCACCAACTACCAGACGCAGATCCGCTGGGGCCTGAGCTACATTGAGGGCCGCTACGGCTCACCCTGCGGCGCCTGGGGCCACTCCGAGTCCGTGGGCTGGTACTAAGCAAGATTCTTGTGGGGAAGGGGGACCTCATGGCTGAGCAAGCGGCCTTGATCGCGGCACTGGGGCTGGCCCCCGTGCCCGCCGGAACGGTTCAGCTGCGCGATGCCCGCACGGGCTCCACGCGCGGCGTGGAACTGCTGCCGTTTTCCCTGGCCCGCACCCAGCTGACCTGTGCCTCCTGGCAGCTTCTGGCGGACGACGGCGCGGCCCCGCCTGCCCTGTCCGCGCGCCCCATGCACCCTGTCACCTGGTTTGACGCCGTCCGGTGGTGCAACGCCGCCTCCGAACTGGCCGGCCTGGCGCCGGCCTACGCCATCAGCGGGCGCGAGGTCTCCTGGGACCCCAGCTCCGATGGCGTGCGCCTTCCCACGGAGGCTGAATGGGAGTGGGCGGCACGCGCCGGGACCACCACGCCGGTATATGGCGAGCTGGCAGACATTGCCTGGATTTCATCCGATGCGGTTGAGGGGCCGCAGGATGTTGCCGGCAAGCTGCCCAACGGCTTTGGCCTGTTCGACATGATCGGCAACGTGTGGGAATGGTGCTGGGACTACGCCGACACGGCCCGCTATGGCGACTACAGGAGCCTGCGCGGCGCCGGCTGGGACGACCGGGCCTGGAGCGCCCGCGCCTCGGTCCGCCGCGGCAGCGCGCCGGACGCCGTCCTGGAGGATGTGGGGTTCCGCGTGGCGCGCGGCGCCGTTGCCGCACCCGGCGTTGCTGCGGCCCAGGGCTGGTCAGCCGCCGCAGACCGGGAGCGCGCGTCGGTCAAGGGCCCGCTGCCCGTCGGCTGGACGCCGCTGGGCAGGCACTAGCCGCCACCTGAATTTGATCCTGCGCGCCATTTGGGACTAACCATGCGCAGATACAGAAGTGGGGGGGGGGGGGGGGGGGGGGGCGGGGCCCCGCCGGGGACAGACATAGTTAACACGAACCAACCCCCCGGGCGGGGTGAGACTGTGGGGGGGGTGTTGGTAACACCAACCCCCCCCCCACTTCAGTGAAATTATTTAGTCGACCACGCCGTAGAGGCGGTCGCCGGCGTCGCCCAGTCCCGGGACAATGTAGGACTGCTCGTTCAGGCCCTCGTCAATGGAGGCCAGGACCACGTGGACGTTGTCGCGGTCCCCGTGCGCTGCTTCCAGCTTGGCCAGGCCCTCGGGGGCGGCCAGCAGGCAGATGCAGGTGATGTCCGCGGCACCGCGGTCGAACAGGAACTTGAAGGCCTCGATCAACGTGCCACCGGTGGCCAGCATGGGGTCAAGAACGTACACCTGGCGGCCGGTGAGGTCTTCGGGGAGGCGCTCGGCATAGGTGATGGCCTCGAGGGTTTCCTCGTTGCGGGCCATGCCCAGGAAGCCAACCTCGGCGGTGGGCAGCAGGCGGGTCATGCCTTCAAGCATGCCCAGGCCGGCGCGCAGGATCGGCACCACCAGGGGCGTGGGCTTGACCAGTCCGGTGCCGATGGTGGAGGTCACGGGCGTCTCAATGTTGACGGGCTCAACGCGCACTTCGCGGGTTGCCTCGTAGGCCAGCAGGGTGACAAGCTCCTCCGTCAGTTGCCGGAAAACCGGTGACGGGGTGGTCTTGTCCCGCAGGACGGTCAACTTGTGGGCAATAAGCGGATGATCCGCAACCAGTACGCGCATGAATAAAAGCTACCATTGAGCCGTGCCCAACACACCGGAATCCCGCCAAATCGAGACAACCACCACGCAGCAACACGCGGCCTGGATGGGCCTTGCTCTCGAGGAAGCCCGGCGCGCGCTGCTGACGGCCGACGTGCCGATCGGGGCCGTGGTCCTGGGGCCCGACGGCGGCGTGCTGAGTTTGGGGCGCAACGAACGGGAAGCGCATGGGGACCCCACGGCGCATGCCGAGGTGGTGGCCATCCGCGAGGCTGCGGCAAACCTTGGTTCCTGGCGGCTTGCGGACTGCACGCTGGTGGTCACGCTGGAACCGTGCACCATGTGTGCCGGGGCCATTGTGCTGGCACGGGTTCCGCGCGTTGTTTTTGGTGCCTGGGACGAGAAGGCCGGGGCTGCGGGCTCCGTGTTTGACGTGCTGCGCGAACGCCGACTCAACCACTGGGTCGAGGTGTTCCCCGGGGTCCGCGAGGACGAATGCGCAGCCCTGTTGAAGGATTTTTTCGGAGCGCACCGGCAATAGACCGGATGCTACGGCTCGATCTGCAGCGGCTTTGCGGGATTGATGCAGTCCACCAGCTCCAGGCCCGGGTCCTGGCCTGGGGCCCCGACTCCATTTATGCGGTTGTTCACGCCTGTGTCATCGCACCAGTCAAGGTTGTGGGGCCAGGCCATCACGGTGGCCGTGCCCGGCTCTGCGGTCCCAGGCACGGCCAACTCAAAAGTGAATCCGCCGTCGTCCGACATGGGCCCCAGACCGTGAAAAATCTCAACCATGTTCGAATCCATGATGCTGACCTCAATCTGCGCATTTTGGCCATACCGCGGGTGGCAGGTGGAGTCGCTGGCTGTCAGGGTCACCGTTCCGCCAGGCTTGGCTGTCCGCGCACTGAGGGTAAAGGGCGGAGGAAGGCAGGGGCCGGTGTAGCCTGGCGAAGGGTCTGATGGGGACGGCACAGCCCCCGTCGGAGTCACGTGTGGCGCTCCTGTGCATCCGGCGATGGCCAGCATGACAGCGGCCAGCACGGTTCCCGCCCGCAAGGTAGCTGGCCGGCGCATGGTCAGGCCCCGGCCGCCGCGTCCAGGGCGTCGATCCGCTTTTGCCGGCTGGCGGGCGAATCGAGGCTGAAGGAGCGGAAGTCGCCGAGGTCCTCACGGATGAACGCCTCCACCTCGGCGATGCGCCGGGTGACGGCCGCAGTGGGCGCGTGGAAGAGCCAGTTGGCAATGCGTTCACGGGCAGGATCGTACTGCCACAGGCCGATGATGCGCCCGCGGTCCACGATGGGGTGGTCGGGCAGGTCGGCGGTCAGGGCCAGTTTCTCCTTGCCGATGGCCAGCTCCCGGTCCTCCTCGGCGACATGGTCCGAGGCATTGCGGCGCAGCAGGAACAGGGCGTCGGAGCCGGCCAGCAGCTGGATCTGCTCCTCCCCCGGGGTCTTGAAGTCCGCGGCGGCACTGGCGTCGGCCGGGAGCATCCACAGCCCGTCCGGGTCAACGGCGTCGGACTCCACGGCACCGGCGGCTGCGAGCGCGGCCTTGCTCTGGGCCACTGTGAAAGCCGTGAACCACTGCGTCTGCTTGAGCGTGGCGCCGCCGGTCCAGGCGAGGTAGTTCTCCATGAGGCGGGCGCGGGCCTGTTCCGGGGATTCCGCGGCGGGCGGCAGGCCCCAGGCGGTGTAGGCGTAGCGCTGCTGGTCGAGCCGGCCGTTGACGGGCACACGGCGAATGCGCCCGTCGGCCTGCAGCAGGCCCAGCACTGTGGGCAGCGTGGTGGAGGCGCCCTTTTTCTTGCCTTCCTCGCCGAGGCTGCGGACGGCGTCGCCCAGGCGGTCCTTGAGTTCCTTGGGGTCCAATGGTCCCTCCCCCTTGGCGGCAGCTTCCTGAAGCACGGCGAGGGTCTTGTTTTCGAGTTCCTGGACCTCGCTGCGTTCGACGCCGAGCCGGTCCAGCACCTTGACCACGGCTTCGGCGGGTCCCCGGCCAAGCGACAGCGCCCAGGCAAAGTCGTCCTGGCCCAGTACATAGGTGCAGCCGCGCGCCGTCGGAAGTTCATGGATGCGCAGGGCAGCAGCCTCGGCGTCGGCCTGCTCGCGCCGGATGCCCGCCCGCGCGAAGAGCGTCAGGTAGGGATTGGCGCCGCCAATGGAGCGCGCCCAGCCCGCCCTGCTGTAAACATCCGCGGCACTGCTGCCCGCCAATGACCCGTCCAGGCCCTGTTTGTGCCAGCTCCAGGCACGCCGTGTTTCGCTGTCCATGAGCCCATCTTGCCCCATGTTCTCGTCTTGGTGGGGGCTCATTTTTGTTGTGGGGCGTTGACCCGGTAAGGTTGACGCGTTGGTGACGTGTCCGAGCGGCCGAAGGTGCAACACTCGAAATGTTGTTCAGGTGAGAGCCTGACGTGGGTTCAAATCCCACCGTCACCGCCAATGTGATGTCTCGGGTCATAGTTCCCACTATGTCCCGAGACATCGTTCCCACTCCTTGTAGGGGACGAAATAGTTACACCCCGGTCTTCTGATCGGGGTGTTTCTTTTTGCCCTGATAGTCCTTGCTGTCGTCAAGGATGAATTCGGCGATGATCTCTGCGGTGTCGTGGTGAATGACGATGACGTCGTTGTCCTTGACCAGGATCCGGACTTTCTCGTGTTTGTAGGCCCGTCCGATGCCCAAATGACGGAGTCTTCCTGCGTAGCGCAGGCTCACCGTGCCTGTCTCATCGATGCGGTCCATGCGGGCCCGGAAGTGTTCCTGGCCTGGCAGTTGTTTCGGCACTGCTTTCGGTGTCCCCTGGTAGGCGGTGGCCGGTGTGCGCCTGTTCAAGGCCCGGTGGGGGCGGTGGTCGTTGTAGATGTGCTGGAATTCCCGCAGCTGGGTGTTGAGTTCCTCCAGGGTCCAGGCCGCGGGTTGTCTGGCGAGCCAGAGCTTGAGGGTTTGATGGAATCGCTCGATCTTGCCTTGGGTTTGTGGGTGGT
>NZ_JANKZF010000045.1 GCF_027568515.1 Arthrobacter sp. HY1533
GCCCTCAGCCAAATGCAATCGCCGAATCAGCGCCCAATCTTCCACTGTGATCACCCATCCAATCGTTCAGACTAGGTGGCTCAACTTTCAACCGTCACAATGGCTCACTTTTCGACCGTCACCGACATCCATGAATGCGATTGAATCGATGTGCGCAATCCGCGGACTGATCCAGTCTCCGCCGAGTTCCAGATCCAATATTGACGTCATGTCTCCGATTGGCGACAGATCCGATGCCCGCTTGAGCGACTCGATTCTGAGGGTTTCGATATTCGGCAGATAGCGCAAGGGCTCGACGGATTCGACGCTCGACGCTCCACCCAGCACTAGCTCTCGAAGCTGGGACATCCCGGCCAACGCAGCCAGGTCGTTGAAATCACCCCATTTGACTTGGAGTCTCACCAGCTGCGACTGGAGGTTCAGCGAATTGAACAATCGTCTCGGAGTGCGCGAGACGAACTCGAGTTCCCGAATTGGACTTGGACCAGCTTGGAAAAATTCCAGCCACTCATCGACAAATTTTACCGCTGCCCGGGCAGTGTACTCGGAGCCGAGTTGCGTCGCACTGATGCGAATCGACTCCTGGCCGTCATATTCGGCGACCGTGGTGATCGCGGGAATTTCACGCCACCGCTCGCTATAGGTGCGATCGTCTGTCATGACCCCAGTGTTTCACTGATTACCGTGACGACTGGCCCACTCAGTCGCACACACGGAACCTCCTGCGGGACGGATCATAGTGTCAGGGTTACTCGCAAGTGATTTGGACAGCATGTGCCTAGTTCCTTCGAACTGGGGGCCTTAACTATTGTCCCTTGGCAGATAAACGCTAGTTGAGTAGTAGGCGAGCATTCTCACTCACCAGTTTTCACTGCCCGGCTATGAACTACGGACAGATTGGCTCGCGGGAAAAGTCGGAAAGGTCAGGACTGTGTTGGATGAGCAGATCCTCGAATTTAGACCACCCGTTGTCGAACACGTAGTGGGCTTCGGTGTGTGTGTGATGGGGACCAGCCATACGAAAACCACCACATGCTCTCCAGTGTCGTAGGTCGAAAATGCATCGGGTTGATGGACCGGCGGGGCGACATAGAAGGCCACCATTGACGAACCAGGAATGAGTGGACCGCGGGGACCGACGACTTGACCCCTCAGTAGTGGCGCTGCCCCTTCAATAGATTCCACGGCAATTTGGTGCAGAAGTGCCGGTATCTGGCTACTGACTTGGTCCTCCTGAACAGTGATCATGAACTCATGACGAATTTGCCGCGAGTCATTGTCGAGGTGGAACGGGATTCTGCTCAGTCCAAGTGTTGAGAAAGAAACTAGTGACGAGTCAGAAGCAACATCAAGCTGCACAACCTGAAATCTAGTCTCGTGCTCGTCCGGATCAGTCCAACCCCCTGAAATTGTTCCCAGATATTGCTCCAGGTGGCCAATCAGGTCGCCCATGGTCTGCTCCTAACGCTCGATTCGTCAAATTGGAACGCCGCATTCTAGGTTTCGGAAATTGGTGTCGACAACAACTAGAGTATTCGCACGTGCTAGGTCAATCGGGGAACCTTGAACGGGACAGAATGATTGCTCGCTAGCTAGCGGCGAGTGAATCCCTCGTCGTGCCAGTACGCGGCCTGTGCGGCCGTGCGCCGCAGAATCGCGTCGGCGGAGTGCGGTTCAGGCCACAGCATCAGCTCGTAGGAGTCGGGCGCGGGATGATCGACATCGGCATTGGACTGCGCGTGGCCGGCGTCCAGGCCCCGCGCGTTCCAGCGAACCCGGTAGCTGGCGGACGGCAAATCGAAGCGCGCAACAGGGTCTTCCGCCCAGCCGGCGAACGCGGCCTCGCCCGCAGGGACAAGGCTCGCCTCGACCACTTCCTCCCACTCGCCGAGGTCGGGCGCGTCGTCCCATAGACTGACTCGCACAGGAACCCAGCCGGTGTGCGTCCCCGTGATGAGGAACAGCGCCCCGGCGACCGTCGCCCCGCACAGCCCGTTCACCTGACCGATGAACGCGACATCGGGGATCGGCGGCTCGACTATCCCTGTCGTCAGCGTCATCTGCGCATACGACGTGAACACCAGGCCGTCAAAGAGCACACGCATGGTCTTATCCTTCCCCGACGCCCTGAGCGACCGGCCACAACGCTGAACGGGATGAACTAGACGGACAGAAGTAAGGGTTTCAGGAGATTGTCACCGTGCCCGATTGAGGGGAACAATTCTGCAAGGTTGCGGGGTGAAAAAAGGTGGGTTGGTCCGGCATTCTGAATTGCTTCCCACGACCACCAGAAAAACTCATGGAGACCCTCATTGAGCAGAGCCTCCCGACTCCAGAATCCTTGTGGTTCGAACCGATCAATCTCGACCAGAAAGTAGTCATTGACTACGCCTTCATATCCATGGCATATGGAGTTGTCTACGATTTCCTGGCGCCAAACCAGAGGTGGCTCAAGAAGACTCAAGTCGAGTCCAATTTCTTCCTCAAGCTCGCGAGTAAGCGCCTCAATCGGCGTTTCGCCTGGTTCGATCCCTCCGCCGGGTGCGGCCCAGACAAAACCATCAGGGGTTCCGTGACTGCCTAACAGCAGATCACGGTCAGGAGTGAGAATCAGAGCTCTTACCGAGTGGCGCATAAGGGGACCTGTCATGCGGTCACCTTACAGGACGTCATAAAGAGCATCTTCAGACGAGTTCCAGATGCCGAATCTCTATCGGGACGTGACGTCTGGTCGGTGGCCCCATATGCTTTGGTGGCGCTCCTTCAACAGCAGATGGGTCGCGATGGCCAATATGATTCCCATTGAACAAACTGAGCTTGCGATGGCGAAACCGTCCTCGCGGTACCTGCTCAGGCCGATGGTGGCTGGTAGCCACATCACGAGCCAGATGAGCACATCGATCCAGCATCCCCAACGGTTGCCTTTCTGAACACCAATGAGTGCCATCACTGCGAGCAGCGAGATGCCCAGCCCGCCCACGATGCCGATGTAATAGCCCCTAGTCACATCGTTGTCGGCATAAGCACCGGCTGCCTCATACAGGGCGACGGCATTGGCCTTTTCCTGGGACTGCCAAATAGCCAGAGCAATGCCGCCAGCCACGAGCAGGATATTCACCCCGAGTGCGGCAATGTGTGCAGCCGACACGACGCGCATCTGTTCCCGGTCGCTTAGTGACCTACGAACTTTTCCTTCGTTACCAGGAGCTGCCATGATTCATCCAAACCCGGCAGCGCTTGTCGCTGCATCCTCCCGTAGGCGGAACGCTCTGTGGGAAAGATTGGCTCGGAATTACGAGTCTTTGTAAGTATGCCGAGGGACGCTGCTGTTGGCTGATAGATTCTTGAGAATGCAGAGACGTTTGAGCGCGACAGAGGTGGCTGACTTTGAGGCGACTTGGGAAAAGAAGTGGCCTGAATTGCGGCCAAACGAACGCGCCATTCGTACATCCAAATCATATGTGCCGGTCACTTTCAGGGACTACGTTGAAAGCAAGTTTGACTCAGTACGGATTCGACCAAGGCTTGCCGAACGGACTCTGGCTCAAACGAGTTTATGTGAGACCGTCCTGAAACATCTTCAGATTCTTCGCATGCTTCAGTGGTCCTACTCGGCCAATCGTAAGGGCCTTGTTGTCATCACCAGATCCTTGCCGGGACCCGAAGGAATTGCAGAAAGCCCGGTGAGGGCATACTGGAAGACAGTCCAGGAAAATTCGGAACTTGGCGGGGTTCCACAGGAGTACCACCTGTATTTGAGCCTAATAGATCCGCGATATTTTGATCTGATTCCTTACATACTTGCCGATGGGAGCAGTTTTGCTGAGGGAGTTTTGATCTGCCCATTGTCACTGCAGTATGTTTACAGCCCAGGGCGGCTGGGAGCCGATATTGCGGCTGAATCGGAAGTTGTTAAGTTTGCAAAGATGGGGCCGTTCGAATGGATTGGCCACAAGAAGTACCAGGCCGGGATCAAAGTAAAGTCCATGAAAGTTGATTGGAAGAACTATCGCGGAAAGAAGAAGGATCCGAATTTCCTCGGTTCGAACCGAACCCCAAAGCTTGAAGAGCTCGAGGAGCTTCATTGGCGTTGGGAACAAGGTTGGTTTGATCGCACCCTGGCAGGGGATCAGTTTCGTGGCAGCAGGGCAGAAACCCATTGGTTGCGGCTTCATAGCTTGCCTGAGTCAAAGCGCTATCCCGATACGGAGGCTGAATATCAAGAAGTTGGTCATAGACAACTGACGCTTGTCCGTGAACTGTGTACGCGATTCGGTTCTTCGCCGGGTGAACTTCTAGTGCTTACCCCCTCTGTTTCTGGAACGGATGTGCCCGCTCGACGTGAGTTTGCGTTCCGGGAAATCTTGCCTGAAGCACGGTGCTGGCAATCAATTCCCTATGACCTAACGGGTCGAAATTCGCCGACGTGGACACATGTCTTTGTTTCAGAGGTTTCACTTGAGGATGCGCGAATGCGGCAACTTCTCAGGGCTGCTGCGGACGGACCGGCGTGGGACGTCGTCATTTTTCCGCCAACTCTTGAATGGACTTTCCACCCCTACGACGGTGGGAATGACATCGTATGCTCCGATGAAGACTTTGTTGACGAGTTGCAAGTGAAATACAAAGACTGGCTTTCGACTCATCCGTCAGGGTTATAGCGGCAACAACATCGGTGGTGTTGTCCCGAAAGGGCTTTCCCGTATAGGCGTGGGCAAAGGGTCCCGCAAGCCGGTCCCTCACTGGTTCAGCCACCACCAAAAATCCCCGGAACAACTATGTCGTTTTCAGAAGTCGGCTGCACAAATTTCAATACTCGTCTGCACAACCCCGGTGCGTCCGTATGCGGAACCTCCTGCGGGACGGTAATAGACGAATCGTGCCTATGCGTACGCAGGCTATAGTGCAGAACAAGACACCCGAAGTTGGGGCCCAATCGTACTGCGATCACTCATCAAAGTAGGCACGAAACGGATTGACTCACCGGCGCCCCGGATCACCGGCACCGCGGCGGTTAGCTGCCGGCCACAATCCAAAACGTGCCGTAGGTACGGCATCCCTCGGGAATCGTCCAGTCCTCTGCGATACCCTGGGCTTCACCCCCTCCGAGTTCCACGGTGTCACCGGCTGACACTTTGCCCAGAGTGCGCAACGTTCCGCTGAATGTCAGCATGTCGCCGGACCACGATGCGGTTCTCTCGGTGAAGACGGGCACCACATACCCGTTAGCCTTTGAATCTATGAACGTGCAGCCGAGCTCATGCCGAAGGATACCGGTCAACAGTCCTGAATCGCCTTCTGTGATGCCTGATGATGGCCGAATGGCGAGATCGGAAGTGTCTCCGGCCGGCGAACATGCTGCCAGCATTCCCGCCAAAGTCAAGGCCATGGTCATGGCCGTGAACGTTGCTGTTGCCGACATTCGCCGGATTAATACATACTCGGGCGAATTCATAGGAGCGAAACACCCATGTTGGAGAGATATGAAATCTTGGAGAAGAAGCCATATCCACTCCAGCCTGTCGCGGGTCCACCCTTGTGGATTCCGTACGCCGTACCGCCGGAAAACCATGGACCGCCACTGTCGCCAGGGGCAACATTGAGGTTTGGTCCGGATACATACACAAATGTCGCAGCGCATGTGCCGCCGGGGCATGCACCCGCATAGCTTGGTGTGTAGCTGGTTGAACCAACAATTCCGCAGGAATATCCTGTTGTCAGCCCGCGGTGGCAGAGGAAAGCGCCCGACCATGCGCTACCTGTGCCAGTCTGGGTCGTACGGGTCGTGGAGCTCGAACCATAGAATTGAGCTGCTGGTGTAGACCCATTTGCCCGCGACCATTCCAAGTCTGCGTATATGTTGTGGTAACTGTTCCAGAAGGTTGCGGAGTTTGTCGCAGCACCTGTCGGGGTGAGTGCGTAAGACTGGGGATTGGGGCAGTGGCCCGCCGTGGCATATCCTCGTACGTTTGCGCTGTTCCTGACCGTGAATCCCGTGGTGCATCCAACGCTTAAACGTGTTCCCCCGTAGGCCAAATCAGAAAGTCTCTCTCCTGAAGTTTCGATGCGGATTGGAATATTTGTCTGGTCTTGAAGTTCCTTCAGGACGGAGTACTTGTCGCTCGTCGGGCCCAGATTCACAAAAAGTCCGCCTAGTTGTGAATCCACACCGACTCCTTCGAGGTGTTCACTCCCTGACAGGGACTCAGCTGCTTCAACGAGTTCCCTTTCTGAGTATGCCGCGTTGTAGTCGATGGAAACATTGATTTCGAGTTTGGACAGAGTCGATTCAACCTCGGGCAATATCGGTCCGCTGGTCAGGCGCACGGAGACCCCGAACTCAGGAACATGGGTGAACCATGCCCCGGCAAAGCGTTCTCCGGCAATTTCTTGGATGGTATCGAGCGTTCAGGAGGCATTGGCCTGCGACTTCAACTGCCGGAACGCGACGTCGCTGGAGACATTGAATTCTTGGGAGTATTTTCCTGCATCGTCCAACAACGCTTCGGAGTGTGTCATTGCATCAAATTTCGCCGGCATTTCAGTAGCGGACGCGATCCCACCACTTCAGATTACTAAAGCGACTATCGCAATGGTCGCCATTAAACCGTGTAAATTTCGCATGTCCCCACCTCGCATTCGATGAATTTGAGGACACTATGTAGAATCCCCACAATTCCCAACAGCTTGGGGAAAAGATACCACGGCTCTATTAGAGCTACAACGACTTGACGAGACTGCATTAGTACGCGCTCGAAATCTCTAGTGCAAGTTTTTGGAGTCTTGGAAGGATGGGCAGTGTCGCTACCGAGTTCTGCGCCGCACCGGATGGCTGAAGCGGCTGGAGCAGAATCTCCACTGAGCCGTCGGCGTCTGTCACGAGACCTGCGGGGTCGTTCACGCTCGCCCGCCCGGTGTGTGTGTGTGTGTGTGTGTGTGTGTGTGTGCGTGGGGCGTAAGCCGGTCCGGTTCCAGGACGTGGAACCACCAAGCGCACCAGTGGCGGCGGCCGTACCGCAAGGGACCCTTACCGGACATTTCTGCAATCCTTGGCGTTGGATCATGTGGGGCTGGCGGGGATCTGGCGGGAACCGCACCCGGTCTAGCCGGAGATATGGCCCCAAAAGCCAACACTGCGAGCCCGGATTTCGAGTGGTACGCGGATCGGACTGTCACACAGAAGTTTCGGTCCGCGAGCCAATCCACCTCGGCATCAGTGGCAGTTGACCTGATTCCGATCAAATGGTTCCGGATCGTACAAATTGTCGATGCTGAGTTCTCCACTATCGATGAGCGGCTGCAACGCCTTGTGCCTTGCGATGCTTTGCGTACGTGTCCTGAAAACATAAGCGTCGGCGATGGTAAGCTCCCCGCCGGATGCAGTCCACACCAGTGTGTAGTCGCCCGCATTGATTGGCCGGTATACATCATAGGTATGCCATTTTCCTGCCGACCTGCCGACTCCCATGATGCCAACGGAATAGACCTCCCCTTGACTGCCACCAAACATTGCGGTCTCCCGTACGACCGCTCTACAGCCATCCGGTCCATGGGGATCCAGGATGACGTTACTCGTACCCAAGTCGAAAAACGCCACCATCGCGCTGCCCGCCCCAACAACGCTAACCAGCATAAAGAAGGCAACGGAACGCATCAGTCCCCAGCGCCCATCATCCCTTCTCGGGCCTGGCCTCCTGCTGCCACGAACGATCCAAAGGACCCAGAGCACCAGCGAAGCCAGCAAAAGACCACTGCTTAGTATCCAGGCGCGGATGACATGTGAGCCAACTACCAGGATCCACCCGTTGAAGAACCCAATGATCACTCCGAAGCCGAGCAACAGAGAAACGATGCTGGCCAAATACACTCGTGACCTGACTGGCAGGTAGCGCTTCTTGTCTGTCTCCATCGAAGGATCCTATCTGGCGTGAAAACTGACGATGATTGGAGTGGTTATGGACGGCCAGAACCAAAAGGGGAAAACATGAACGCCGTTTGCAAAGTGAGGCTGCACCGGACTGTCACAATTGGAACCCGCAAGCGGTCTTTTTCACCACTTGAACAGTCGTATCGTCCCGCAAGGGGTCTGTCCGCATAAGAGAATTGCACTGTCCCGTATGACGGTCCCTCACTGGTTCAGCCACCACCAAAAATCCCCGGAACAACTATCCGTGTGCTTCAGTGTTCGCCTGATTCCCGTATACCCCGCCCGCAAAAAAGCCCGGTGAACGGGCCCTATACGGGACATGATTTGAAGGCGTTCAGGCGCGATCGAGTCATGGTCTGGTAGTCCATGCGTAGTGAGATTGGTTCACCTTAGATGAGACGGAACACTGAGCCCTGTCGCATTCCGCGCCCGTCCCGCATATTTGTGCCTGTTCCACGGGGCGCAAATATGGGGGATGGGCGCTTTTCTTTTTGCCGGTAACCGCTAGGTCCACCCCCTGCCAGACGGGGTAATAAATTCCGTAGATCATTGCGCGTTGCCTACTTGCATGCTTGTATACAAGTCGTGAATGTTCGTTTTCCGTGACCCGATTGCTTCGCGGAGAAGTGACTGACATGGCATGAAACCTCAAAAGTCCTGGCAAGGTCCACCCCCACTCCGTTCGACACAGCCGCCCTGGCAGTGCACCAGCAGCAGCCGCCGAAGCCACAGCCACCAAAAAGTAGCAGGGAAGAGAGACAACGATGCTCGTCGATCGATGGGGCCGGGAAGAACGCCCGAATGATGCTCCGGAAACGTCCGTGGACTTCACCAAGATCCACGTGGTGTTCAAGACCCACCTGGACATCGGCTACACCGATCTTGGCAGAAACGTGCTGCGACGGTACCGAGAGGAGTTCATCCCCGGTGCCATCCGTCTCGCGCGGGACCTCGCGGAAAAGAAGGGCCGTCCGGAATTCGTGTGGACAACGGGTTCCTGGCTGATCACGCATGCGCTGCGGGACGGATCGGCCGCCGAGCGGGCCGATCTGGATGCTGCGATCCGGGAGGGCCTGGTGGCGTGGCACGCGTACCCGCTGACGACGCAGACGGAGCTGCTCTCGCGGGGCATGCTCGATCACTGCATGAGCTATTCGGCGCGGTTGGATGCCGAGTACGGCCGGCACACGACGGCGGCGAAAATGACCGACGTGCCCGGCCACACGATCGGGCTGGTGCCTGCGCTCGCCGCGGCGGGTGTGAACTACCTGCACATCGGCGTGAATCCTGCCTCCCCGGTGCCGGATGTGCCCGAGCACGCGCTCTGGCGGGCGCCGGACGGCAGTGAGGTGGTGCTGTCCTACGACCCCGCCTACGGCTCGGACCCGGAGCGCGCGACGGTGCGCCCGGTGCCGGGTTCCAGTGAGGGCCTGTTTTTCTCGTTCACCAACGACAACCATGGACCGCCTGTCGAGTCGGACGTGCTCAGGTTGATGGACAAGTTGCGGGAGAAGTACCCCAACGCGGAGGTTGCAGCATCGGACCTGAACGGGTTCGGACAGGCCGCATGGGATGCCCGGGCGTCGTTGCCCGTGGTGACGCAGGAGATTGGCGACTCGTGGATCTACGGAATGGCTGCCGACCCGATTGTCACCAGTACGCTCAAGCGCATGGAGGGGCTGCGCGCCGGGTGGCTCGTCGACGGCAGCCTCGCCGTCGACGATCCGTCTGAGCGGGCCCTGTCCGAGCAGTTGATGCTCATCGCCGAGCACACGTGCGGGTACAGCCACACGCGTTACTTGCCGGACTACGTCTCCTATGACAAGGAGCTGTTCCGGGCGCAAGTCGAGCGCGATGTCATTGACACAGACCAGACAATCCCGCCCACGCTGTCGTACACACGCTGGGCTCTCCCTGAGGGTGAACAGCACAGCTACTCCCGGGCCATGGAGTCCTTTGATGAGAAGCGTGCGGACGCGCTCAGTGCCGTGGAGGCGTTGCCGCCGTCACTGCGCTCGCAGGCGCAGAAGGAGCTCGACCGCTCGGTGCCCGATGTGCCCGAAACGGCAGTTCCGGTGGATGGTGTGGCCGGCACTGGGCGGGTGCGGGCCGCGATCGGCACCGATGGCTCGCTCGTCGAATTGCTGGTCGACGGCGTCGAGCTCCTCACCGACGCCGAGGGGGCGGTGTCGCAGGCCGGTGGCAATGCGGCTGGGTCTGTGCGCGCGCTCGGTGCCTATGAATACTGGGCCTACGGTGCCGCCGATGTGCAGCAGTGGGTGAATGACTACGTGCGGGAGCCCTATCGAAATGGCTTCTGGGCCATCCCGGAACTGGGCAAGGCCGGGTTGGAACTGCTCCGGCCGGTGCCCACAACGCGGCGATTCCTGCCGCGGGTCATCGACACCGTGACGTGGGAAGCCGACAGCGAGCTGCACGTGCGCAGTCGCCTGCAGATGCCCGAGGAGGCATGTGAGAAGGCGGGCGCGCCCCGGAAAATCGCCATCGAGCATGCCATATCGGTGGATGCGGATTCGGCCGCCACGGTTCGCACCACACTCTGGCTGGGTGACAAGGATGCCATCAAGGCGCCTGAGTCATCGTGGTTGCGCTTTGACCCGGCCACGCGCACCCCGAGCCGTTGGCGGCTGCAAAAGTCCGGCGCGCTGGTCGATCCGAGCGACGTGGTCCACGACGGCGGGCGTACCTGGCACGCCGTCGAAGGCGCCCACTACGAGGATGCCTCGACTGAGATCTGGGTCAAGCCGCTCGATGCGCCGGTGCTGAGCTTGGGACGGCCCCGCATGTACGAGTTCGACAACGACCCGGGCAGTGCCGCCGACGGTTTCGCCTTCACGCTGCACAACAACGCATGGAGCACCAACTTTCGCCCCTGGTTCGATGAGGATGCACGATTCGAGGTCGTGACGCGGCTGCGCCGAAGTTGAGTGCGTGTTTGGAAGGCACGCAGGCCCGCGTCCTCAGGGGTTAACGCATTCCGCGCCCGTCCCCCGCTTGTGCGCCCGTTTCAACGGGCGCAC
>NZ_JANKZF010000046.1 GCF_027568515.1 Arthrobacter sp. HY1533
CCCGCCAGTGGAGCCTACTTCTTGATGGGCTGCAGCTTGAACACGGGGGCTTCCGGGTTCAGGTCTGCCTCGTACTCGGCCCGGATCTTGTCGCCGCCCTCGGACTTCCAGCGCTTGAGCACCTCGGCGTGGTCGGAAACCTTGGCGCGTCCTGTGATGATGTCCACGGTCTTGTCCCGGACGATCTTGGTGATCTTCGGGCCAACCTTGGCGTTGGTGTCGGAGTAGGTGCCGTTGGTGGGGTTGCGCCACGCAAATTCCAACAGCTTCTTCTCGGTCTCATGGACGTACTTGGTGTCGTCCGGGAAACCGGGGTTGTACAGCACAGATTCGGGGCTGGACATGATGTTCAGGGCGCTGACCACGCCGGGGAGGTTCTTGGTGCCCTCTTCGGTCATGATGGGGTTGCCCTTGTCATCGAACGTGAAGTCCTTGCCCTCTTCGCCGAAGTTCTTCATGAGGTATTCCTCGGTGCCGAACGGTGCGGAGAGCCAGTTGATCAGGGCCAGCTGTTCCTTGATGCGCTTCTCGTCGGTCTTCTTGAACGCGGTGTAGCCAACGGTGCCGTAGCCCATGTCGTAGGTGGGCTTGATGGTGCCGTCGAAGCTGAACGGAACCAGGAGTTCCATCTGGACTTCCTTGTCAATGGCGCGGAAGCCGCGGATGTCGCGGGGGCCGGCGGTGACCACGGCGCCGAGGGTGCCGTTGAGGATCAGGGCCTTGGTGTTGGTGACGTTGACGTCCGGGTAGAAGCAGCCGGCTGCGAAGAGCTTGGCGGCGTATTCCAGGCCGGCCACGTAGGCGTCGGTCTCGTACAGGTGGGTCAGCGAGCGGTCCTCGTTGACGGCCCAGGAGTTGGGCGCGCCGAGCCATTCGGTGATCATGTGAAGGATGTTGACGTAGGCGGGCTCCAGCGCGTACTGCTTCTTGCCGGGGTTGCTCAGCTGCTTGGCCTTGTCAAAGAACTCGTCGGCGTCCTTGGCGTTCAGGCCGCCCACCTTGTCCCAGGTGCGGGAGGTTCCCACCATGACCTGGCCGAACGGGGTGCTGGGGATGGGTGCGCCCCAGATCTTGCCGTTGACCACGGCGGTGCGCCAGGAGTCGGGCTTCAGTGCTGCCAGGTTGGGGTATTCCAGGACGGCGTCGCCGGAAAGGTACGGGGTCAGGTCCTGGAACTTGGCTTCCAGCATGGGGCCCACGTTGGGGATGCCCTGGTTCGGCGGGATCCACATGAGGTCGGGCAGGTCGTCGCCGGCGAGGATCGTGGCGAACTTGGCGGGGTAGCCGTCTCCAATGTCTTCAACGATCTGCATCTTGAACTCGCCGCCCAGGGCGGTGTTCAGGCGCTGCCAGAAGGGGTTGTCGGGCATGGCGGGGGCCATGACCTCAAAGGTTTCGGAGAGGACACTGATGGGGCCGGTGAGCGGGGCACCCTTGGTGGAGGCCACGGTCTTGGGCATGGTCAGGAACCCGGCCTCGAGGCCGTCGGCGTTGCCGGGAAGGTCGGCGGTGACCCCGGTGAATTCCTTGTACGTGGGCAGGACAACCTTCTTGGAGGCCTCGGCACCGCCGCCGTCCTTGGAACCCCCGCTGCAGGCGGACAGGGTTCCGGTGAGGGCGATGGCGGCGACGGATACGCCGGCCAGGCCCAGGAAGTTGCGGCGTGAAACCCCGGCTTCGTTGACAGCTCGTTTCATGTCTTTGTCTTCTTTCTGGTTTTTGTGGCTTGTTGTGTTGCGTGGGTGTTTGCTTGCGGGAGGGGCTAGCCCTTGACGGCGCCGGTGATGACGCCCTTGTTGAAGTGCTTCTGCAGGAACGGGTAGACGATCAGGATGGGCACCAGGGCCACCACAACGATGGCCATCTGCATGGACTGCGGCGGCGGGGTGGTTGCGACGCCGATGGCCTCGGCCATGGAGCCGCCCTGGACCACGTAGTTACGCAGCACCAGCTGCACCGGGTAGAGGGTCTGGTCGTTGATGTAGAGCATGGCGTTGAAGAATGCGTTCCAGAATCCCACCGCGTAGAACAGTCCGACGACGGCGATCACGGCCTTGGAGAGCGGCAGCACGATCTTGCGCAGGATCATGAAGTCGCTGGCACCGTCGATGCGGGCGGCCTCAATGAGCTCGGTGGGGATGTTCATGAAGAAGGAGCGCATGACCACGAAGTTGAAGGCGGCAAAGACGCTCGGCAGGATCAGAGACCACAGCGTGTTGAGCAGGCCCAGCTGCTTGACCATGAGGAACATGGGGATCAGGCCGGGGGCAAAGAGCAGGGTGAACAGCACCAGCAGCAGCACGGGGCGGCCCATCAGGACCGGCCGGGAGGTGGCGTAGGCCATCGTGATGGTGGTGAACAGTGCCAGGAATGTGCCCACCGCCGTGATGACGGCGCTGACGCCCAGGGCCCGGAACATGAACTCGCCGCTGAAGATGGCCTGATAGGCGGCAAAGGTCGGGTTGGTGGGCCACAGGACGAAGCCGCCGGCCGCGATCAGCTGCTTGTCATCCGCCAGTGAGGTGGAGACCACCAGCAGGATGGGGATCACAATGGTCAGCGTGATGCCGCCGATGATCAGGCCCTTGATGGAGTTGTACAGCGGTGAGGCTGGTTCCTTCCAGGCGGGGCGGTTGGAATTGAAGCTGAGCCCCTGGGCACGGCGCGAGGCCTTGCGCCGGATTTGAAGTGTTGTTGCCATGTTTCTCTCCTTGTTTCAACTAGCGGCCTAGCGGCGCTAGCCGACCTTCTTCTGGAAGATTCCGGGTTCGCCCATGCGGTGGGCCAGCGAGTTGGCACCCCAGATGAGCAGTGCCGCGATGACGCCCTTGGCCAGGCCGGCGGCTGCACCGACGCTCCAGCCGCCGCCGACCACGCCGGCGAAGTAGGTGAAGGTGTCCAGGACCTCGGCGGCCCCGGCCCCCACGGCGTCGTGCTGGAGCAGGAACTGCTCAAAGCCGACGCTGAGGATGTCGCCGATGCGCAGGATGAGCAGCAGCACAATGATGGAGCGCAGGCCCGGCAGGGTGATGTGCCACATGCGGCGCCAGCGGCCGGCGCCGTCGGCGGCGGCAGCCTCGTAGAGGGAGCCGTCAATGGCGGCCAGCGAGGCCAGGAAGATGATCATGGCCCAGCCACATTCCTTCCAGATGAGCTGGATGGTGGCCAGCAGGGGGAAGGTGTCGGGGTTGGTCATGAACGGGATGGTGTCCAGGCCCAGGTCGCGCAGCGTGTTGTTGACCAGGCCGGCCCCGCCCAGGACCTGCTGGAACAGAGCGATGACCAGAACCCAGGACAGGAAGTGCGGCAGGTACACCAGGGACTGGAACCAGCGGCGGATCTTGGTGCTGATGAGCGAATCGACCACCAGGGCCAGGCCCAGCGGCACGGGGAAGAAAAACACGAGCTGCCACACTGCCAGCACCATGGTGTTCTTGAAGGCCCCCCAGAAATCAGGGTTGAAGTACAGGTCAACGAAGTTTTGGAAGCCCACCCAGTCGCTGCCGGAGATGCCCAGGAACGGCTGGTAGTCCTGGAAGGCAATGACGTTGCCCAGGATCGGGATGTAGAAGAACAGTGCCAGGAACAGCACGCCCGGGATCATCATGAGGAGCATCTGCTTGTCACGGCGCAGGCGCGACTGCCAGCTCACCTGGCGAACGGGCAGGCCGTCATGGAGTTGGGGCAGCTTGCCGCGCTTGCTCTTGCGGCCGCTGCGGACTCGGCTCACCACTGGGACGTCACCCGGGGCGGCAACCCGCTCAGCCGACTCCTGTTGCATTTGGCTCATGATTCTCCTCGTATCTGCCGGGCTGTTCGGTCCCGTTCGGCACTGTGGCGTGGATTTTGTGACCATCGCCATGTTAACCGTTTAACAAAGATAAGTGATGCAGGCCATAGATGCAAGAAGGTGAGCACTATTTCATTTTCGTGACCTATATCCGTCATTGCCGGTGGTGCGGAATCCCGCATTTCGTGGCACGCTGGTTCCGGAAGCGATGAAAACTGCTCGCTGCCCACCCATTCACCAGCAAGAACAATCACCCGTGGAGGCCATCATGGGGACAATCACGTCCGCCAACACCCGACCCATTCCGTGGACCCTCCACGAACGCCTGCCGGCAGCCGGGCTGAATCCGGACAACGTGGGCTACCACGCCACGGTGAAAACCAGTCAGGACCCAGCCCCGCTTCCCGTGCATGCGCAGGAACGGACCACAGTGAGCGTTACTGACTTTGGCGCAGACCCCACGGGCGGCACTGATTCTGCCGCGGCCGTACACCGCGCGATCCTCCATGCCAAGGGCCTGGGATCGCCGGCGACCATCGCCTTCCCGCGCGGCATCTACACGATGTACCCCGAACAGGCCCCCAAGCGCGAGCTGTATGTCTCCAACACCGTGGGCCGCTTCCCCGAATTCAAAGTCAAGAACATCGGCATCCTGCTTGAGGACATGCACGACGTCATTGTCGACGGGCTGGGTTCCGAGCTGCTTTTCCACGGCCGGCAAACGCAGTTCGCCGTGATTCGCAGTTCCGATGTCACCATCAGGAACTTCGGCACTGACTGGCATGCCCCCCTGGTCCTGGACCTGACAGTGCTGGCCAGCGGGGTGGCGGACGGCCACGGCTACCGCGACATCCAGCTGCCCGCCGGCGTCGGCCACATCATCGACGGCGCCACCGCCACGTTCACGGGCGAAGCCAACCCGGCCACAGCCATTCCCTACTGGTCCCACGGGCCCGAGGTGGCGGACGAATGGCAGAACCAAATCCGCGAGCTGGCCAGCGGACTCACGCTGCGCTCGCCCCTGCCCCTGTGGCACGGCTCGCGCGCCGTGGAGGCCCTGGGCAACAGTGTGCTGCGGATCAGCTACGACTCCCCCGTGGACCCCGGCGACGCCGGCAAGGTCTACGAACTGCGCCAGCGCCCGCGCGACACCCCCGGCGGCTTTGTCTGGGAGTCCACGCGCGTGGAACTGAAGAACCTGGCGTTGCACTACCTGCACGGCTTCGGCATTGTGGGCCAGCTCAGCCGGGACCTGGCCCTGGATGGGATCACCCTGCGCGCCAAGGCCGGCAGCTGGCGGCAAACGGCCGGGTTGGCCGACTTCATCCAGCTTTCCGGCGTGGCAGGCAAGGCGCAAATCACCAACTGCCTCTTCGACAACCCGCACGATGACCCCATCAACATCCACGGCACCTACATGCAGCTCGAGACCGTTGACCGTGCTGCACGCACCGTGACACTGAAGTACATGGAACGCGACACCGCCGGATTCCCGCAGTTTTACGAGGGCGACGAGCTGCGCTTCGTCAGGCGTGCCACAATGCTTTCCGACGGCGCCGAGGACTACAAGGTCACCGCCGTCACGGGCCCCAACGGCATGGACACCGCCCACGACCTGGAGCGCATGACCATCACGGTGGACAAGGAGCTGCCGGCGGGCCTGGCCGCGGGGACGTACGTTGCCGAGAACATGACGTACACGCCCGAGGTCTACATTGCCGGGAACACCTTCAAGTCCACCCCCACGCGCGGCATCCTGGTCACCACCCCCAAGCCGGTGCTGATCGAGCGCAACCACTTTGACCAGATGGGCATGGCGAGCATCTACATCTCCGCCGACGCCGACTACTGGTACGAATCCAGTGGCGTCACCAACGCCACCATCCGCAACAACGTCTTTGACCGCCCCGCAGCGGGCTGGGCCGCCATTTGGTTCGACCCCACCAATGCCGAGTCGGAGCCGGAGCGCACTGTCCACAGCAACATCAGCATCGACGCCAACCGTTTCATGCTGATGCCCGGCGGCACGCTCGTGGCGGGCAAGTCCGTTGCATCACTGTCCTTCACGAACAACGTGGTGGGGCACTACGCGCCCACGGGCAATGCACCCGACGGAGCCGCGGCAGAACTGTTCAGTTTCTCCGAGAGCAGCGGCCTGGTGTTTGCCGGCAACGAGTACGCGAGCGGCTTCAACCAGTCCGTGGACGCCGCCGTTGCCCAGGCCGGGGACGGGCCACAGGCCGCAGGGCTGCTGGCTGGCCTCGCGGAGCCGCATTGGGCAGGCGTCGACTTTGGCGCACCAGCCTCACCGCTGGCCTGGCTCACCCACGCACCGGCGGGAACTGCCCAGGCCTCTGTTTCACTGGCGGCGGCCGACCCGGGCACCTCGCTGCACATCAACTACAACGATGCGCGGATCGAGCCGGCCCCGGACGGCCGCTACACCCTGGAGCTGTTGGCCGGCCCCAACGTCCTGGAGGTCCGCACGCTTGCTGACGGCGGACGTTCCGGCCAGACGTACCGCTGGGTGGTCATCGCCCGGTAGCTGCCGGAAGAAAAGAGGGCGGGCGCGGATTTCCGCGCCCGCCCTCTTTTGCTGTCCGGATCAGTGGCCGTTGACCACCAGCACCACACCCTTGCGGGGCTCAACCGTGATGGCTGCGCCGGGTGCAAAGTCCACGGCTTCCTGGAAGCCGTCCACGGAAGGCGCCACCACGGGCGCGGCGGCCAGGTGCGCGAATTCGGGGGCGAACTCCAACGTCACGGACACCGGTTCGGGCGCCCAGCTGGCCAGGGCCGTGACCAGCCCGGACGGCGTGATCCAGGAGGTGGCCAGCACCTCGGGGTGGCTGCTGCGCACGGGCACATCCAGCGCCCAGTGCCCCACCATGGGCGCCTCGGCCAGGCCGTGCTCGGCCCACAGCTCCCACAGCGCCCGGTTGTCCACTCGCGGGGCCCGGCCCGTCATGGCAAACACCAGCCCGCGCCACGGGTTGCCGCCGCCTTCGAGCATCTCGCCCATGAGCCCGAACGGGATGCCGGAAACTTCCACGAGCCAGTAGGCGGGGTCGGTGTTGTCGTAGTCAAAGTACTCGCCCAGCCACAGCCGGTCCGTGTACGGCAGCTGTTCCATGTACATGTTGGACGAGGAGGCGAAGCCGTCCTTCTCGTTGAACTGGTTGGCCGAGTGAATGTCGATCTCCGGCTCGGGGCAGCGGGCGGCCAGCACCTTGCGCACACGCTTCATGGCCTCGCGGTCGTAGGCGATGTCATCCAGGTAGATGCCGTCCAGGCCCGTCCGGCGCACCAGCTCGTCCAGCCCGCGGATGTACCAGTTCTGCAGGCGCGACTCCCCCGCCGTCACCACGGCAATGTCATCCACTGTGGGCGCATACCAGGCCGAAACGTAGTTTGCGCCGGCGTGTTCCTGCGGCCAGATGTGGCCCTTGCCGGGGCCGTCGCTGAAGATCTCGTGCCCCAGGGACATCATGGGAAGCAGGTCCGGGCTGTGGCCCGTCAGCTCACGCACGGTGTCGTAGACCTTGACCTTGATCCCGGCCGCGTGCGCCTGTGCCGTGTATTCAGCCAGGGCGTCGGCGTGCAAGAGGGGGTCATTGATGAAGGGGGCCAGGGCCGTGGCGTGGTGAATGTTGATGACGCTGGCGCCCGTTGCGGCAATGTCCGCCACGCTGCCTTGGTCGTGGAAGTAGCGGTTGCGCAGCTGGCGGGACGGGTCGATCGGCTTGAACGGCGTCAGCAGCAGCCGGAAGCCGTAGTTCAGTTCCGCACCGGGCACCATGGTCCGTCCGCCGCTCTTGGCCTCAAGCACGACGGCGTCCCGTACCGTCCCGCCGCCAACCTCCTTGAGCGTGACCCCGGCACCGGCGGATTCCACCTCCGGATTGGCCCACGATTGCGGGGCAATGAGCGGCTTCTCCTGGTAGAAGTTGGTGTTGAGCGGGCGCTCGTAGTTGTCGTCGCGCAGGGCCAGCTGCACGCCAATGTTGGCGTCGCCGAGCCACAAGGAGTCCTGGTTTTTGGTGGGCACGTCCCAGTGCCAGTCGATCGCCGCGGGGCGGGTGCCGCCGGGCACGCCCAGGCCCATGGCATAGGGGACGGATTCGGGGTCCAGGACCATGGTCAGCGCAACGTCTGCCAGTTCCACGGGGGCGGCCCCCTGCGGAACGGAAAGGCGGACGGCGAAGGTGGCGGCGCCGTCGGCCTCCAGCTGCCCCTCCACCGTAACGGCCAAGGGGGTGTCCGGGCTTGACCAGCCGCACGTCCAGCCCACCCGGGCCGGGCCGTGGGTGGTGAATGCCAGGGGCGTGAACTCCCAGGCGGCAGCGGTGGCCAGCTGCGGGAGAACTGTCAGGGGTTCGCGCAGGAGCGCCCGGCTGGGACCGTCCACGGCTGTCACTGCCGAGGTGAAGGTGGAGCTCAGCTGTTCAGGCAGGCCGTTGGGGGCCAACTGCACAGTACGGCCCAGGATTTCCAGCTTGGCGGCGGCCTCATCGATCCTGACGGCGGTGTACGGTGCCACCAGCTCGTCGTCCTGGGCCAGCGTGGAGTCCAGCCAGGCCAGGCGCCGAAGTTCGCGGGGGTCGCCAAAGCCGCCGGCGGCGACGTCGGGCTCTGCCTCGGGCGCCACCTCAAGGCGCACCGGCAGTTGTGCGGTTCCGGCGGAGCTGGCCACGGTGATGACAGCGTCCAGGGTGGATCCGGCGGCCGATTCTGGCACCGGGACCACCACGTACAACGCCTGGACGGCGCCGTCGGCAAGCTGCAGGGTCTTGCTGAAGGGCCGTCCCAGGCGGTCAACCCCCGCCGTGTTGATGCAGCGGGCTGCCACTTCGGCACCACCGGAGTGGGCGGCGATGTCCACCGTGACATCCGCCAGCTCGGTGCGGGCGTATAGGCCCAGCTGGATGATGTGGTCCTCCCCTGGCTGGGCCTGGTCCACCAGTTGCCCCACCGCTGCCCCGGCAACGGCGTCGGGGCCGGCGATGGCCCAGTGTGCGGGGATGGCATTCTTCATGGAGATGGGGTGGCGCCGGTCCTGGGCAAAGAGAAGGAAGGACGCACCGGCGTGTGCCCCGTGCAGCGCGGCAAGTTCTTCCTCCGTTGCCGTGAAGTTCATGGGCGCAAAGCTGTCCCACTCGCTGGCAGCCTCATAGCGGATGGCCTTGGCGACGGGGTGGGAGGTGTGGAAGCCCAACTCGAACGACCACACGCTGTCGGCCACGGAGTTCACCCAGGCCGGGTCCGCCGTCGGACGGGCCGGCAGGTACTGTGCCTGCGGGTAGTAGGAATGCCCGCCCATGACATAGGGAAGATAGTAGAAGTGGTACTCGCCGGGGCCGTCAATTGGTTCGAAGGTAAACGTGCCCTTGGCCTGGGTCTTTTCCCCGGCCACGACGTTGCGCACCCGCGTGCCGGATGCGGCGGAGATGACGATGGTGTCCACCTCCGCCGGCGTGGCGTCCTGCCTGCGCCAGGGCAGGATTGCTGTGGCGGCGCGGCAGCCTTGCGGCAGGTCCGGCACCGCAACAACGATCCGGTGGTTGCCGTAGAGCAGCTTGTCCCAGCTGCCCAGGCCACACTCGAGTTCAGGGTGCAATTGCGCCGGGGTGGATGGGGCGGACGTGGCGGGTGCCGGGGTGGGCATGTGAAACAACTCCAGGGTTATCGACAGTGATACTCAATCCTTGCGTGAACTTTTGTGAATGCAAAGTCCTATTACGATTCATAATCGTTCACATTGCGTCAGGCATGCAAGGAAGGAGCCGCACCCCCTGGGGGATGCGGCTCCTTCCGGCCGTGCGAGTTGGTGGGTGGTTAGGCTGTGGCCTTGACCTGCCCGTTGTTGAAGTACTCCACGAGCTCCGCCGGCAATGCCGGGACCTCCAAGGCCCCTCCCCCGGAACGCAGCGACTGCGCCGCCAGGATCCCGGCAGCCACCGCCTCACGCGCAGCAACAGGAGACGTCTCCGTGGCCCCACCCTCACGGGCAAACCGCAGGA
>NZ_JANKZF010000047.1 GCF_027568515.1 Arthrobacter sp. HY1533
GGGCTCGACCACCGGTGGAAGAATCCGTTCCCGGTGGTCGAGCCCGTCGAGGCCCTTTTGGTTCTTGTTGGGCTATGCCGGCTTCTTGCTCGCGTAGATGTCCTCCACCACCGAGTCAAAGTCCTTCATGACCTGGGCGCGCTTGACCTTCATGGAGGGGGTCAGGTGGCCTGAGGTCTCCGTGAAGTCGGTGTCGACGATGCGGAACTGCTTGATGGCCTCGGCGGCGGATACGGTTCCATTGGCGCGGCTCACTGCCGCCTGGACGGCTGCGATGACCGTGGGGTGCTTCGCGGCAGCGGCCACCGTGGTGCCGTCGGGCAGCCCGTGGGCCTTGCCCCACTGCGGGAGGGCTTCCTCGTCGAGGGTGATGATGGCGGCGATGAAGGGCCGCTGGTCGCCAATGACCACGCACTGGGACACGATGGCGTCGGCCCGGATCTGGTCTTCCAGGAGGGCCGGGACCACGTTCTTGCCTCCGGAGGTGACAATGATTTCCTTCTTGCGCCCGGTGATCTTCAGGAAGCCCTGGTCGTCGAGTTCGCCGATGTCGCCCGTGCGGAACCAGCCATCCACGAAGGTATCGGCCGTGAGGTCGTCGCGGCCAAAGTAGCCCTTCATGACGCATACACCCTTGGCGAGGATCTCGCCGTCGTCGGCAATCTTGACGGAGTTGCCGGGAAGCGGCGCGCCCACCGTGCCGATCTTGATGCGCTCGGGGCGGTTGACAGTGATGGGGGCAGTGGTCTCGGTCAGGCCGTAGCCCTCGAGGATCTGCAGGCCGATGCCGTGGAAGAAGTGGCCCAGCCGTTCGCCCAGCGGCCCGCCGCCGGACACGGCGTGGCGGACCTGGCCGCCCATGGCTGCGCGCAGCTTGGTGTAGACCAGCTTGTCGAACACGAAGTGCTTGGCCTTGAGCACGATGCCGGCGTTGCCGTCCTGCATGGCGCGGGAGTAGTCAATGGCAGTCTTGGCGGCAGCGGCGAAGATCTTGCCCTTGCCTTCGCCCTCGGCCTTCAGTGATGCCGAGTTGTAGACCTTTTCAAAGACGCGCGGCACGGCCAGAATGAACGTCGGCTTGAAGCTCTGGAGGTCATCGAGCAGGTGCTTGATGTCCGGGGTGTGTCCCACCTTGGCGCCGGCGGCCACGGCCAGCACCGAGATGTACCGGGCAAAGACGTGGGCCAGGGGCAGGAACATGATGGTCTGCGAGCCCGGGGGGACCACGCTGGCGCCCAGCACCGCCAGGGCGTTTTCGCTCAACTCCACAAAGTTGTGGTGTGTCAGCATGCAGCCCTTGGGGCGTCCCGTGGTGCCGGAGGTGTAGATGATGGTGGCGACGTCGTCCAGCCCGTTGGCTGTGCGGGCTGCCTCAAGGACCTCGTCGCTGATGTCCTTTCCGGCGTTGCGCAGCTCGTCCAGGCCATCACCCTCAAGCTGCCAGACGTGCGCCAGTTCGGTCAGGCCCTCGTTGTGTGCAGCCTGCCGGATGATGTTCTCGTGCGTTGCGGATTCGGCAAAGACGGCGACGGCGGCCGAGTCGCCCAGGTTCCACGCCACCTGCGAGGGGGAGGAAGTTTCATAGATGGGCACGGAGACGGCCCCGGCGAACCAGGTGGCAAAGTCAACCAGGACCCATTCGTAGCGGGTGCGTGCCATGATGCCGACCCGGTCGCCCACTTTGATGCCCGAGGCGATGAGGCCCTTTGCTATGGCGCTGACGTCGGCGTGGAACTCCCTGGCGGAGACGTCGACCCACACATCGTCGGCATTGCGCCGGGAGAACAGTGCTGGATTGGTGGCCAATTTTGCCTGGCGCAGAACAAAATCGGTCGTGTTCATGGTCCGGGGGCTGACAACCTTGGCCGGAACGGAAATCTCTTGCACAATAGCTCCTTTGATATGTGGGCCTTCGAGCGTGTTGCCTTACTCTATCCGGCGGACGGCAAATCCGCCGGAACCGGTATGTTACCCACTAGTAACTTTATGTTGTCCAGCTCACACTTTCAAAGTCGGGCGTGGGGCTGCCCGGCGAGTCGCTAGAATTTGGGCATGCTTTCCCCTTACGCCGAGCCTGTCCCCGCCGTCCCCCTTGACCATGCGCAGGTGCCGCTGTCCCTGGGCATTGACATTGGCGGCACAAAAGTGGCTGCGGGCGTCGTGGACGGTGCCGGCCGGGTGGTTGAGGAGCTGCGGCGCGCCACCCCGGGCCGTGACGCACGGGCCGTCGAAGGTGTCATTGCCCAACTGGTGCGGGAATTGAGCGAGCGCCATGCCATTGCCTCCGTGGGTATTGGCGCTGCAGGGTGGATGGACCTGGAAGGTGCGCGCGTGGTTTTCAGCCCGCACCTGGCGTGGCGCGACGAGCCGCTGAGGGAGACCCTCGAGGCCATGTTGGGCAGGCCCGTCCTTGTCACCAACGACGCCGATGCGGCCGCCTGGGCTGAATGGCGGTTCGGTGCCGGGCAGGGGCGGGACAGGATGGTCATGCTGACCCTGGGCACGGGAATTGGCGGCGCGCTGGTCATCGACGGGCGGGTGGAGCGGGGCAGCTTTGGCATGGCAGGGGAGTTTGGCCACCAGATCATCATGTCCGGGGGACACCGTTGCGAATGCGGAAACCGCGGCTGCTGGGAGCAGTATGCCTCCGGCAATGCGCTGGGCCGCGAAGGCCGGGAGCTGGCCGGGAAGCATTCGCCCATGGCCGCCGGCCTGTTGGCTGCAGCCCATGGCAGGCGGAAAGACATTACCGGCAGCCTCGTTACCTCGCTGGCACTGGAGGGTGAACCCACCGCCCGTGAACTTGTGGCGGAGGTGGGGGAGTGGCTGGGTCTGGGCATGGCCAACCTGGCTGCTGCCCTGGATCCTGCCCTGTTCGTTGTGGGTGGCGGACTCAGCGCTGCCGGAGAGCTGATGCTCGAGCCTGCCCGCCGAGCCTTCCGCCGCAACCTCACAGGGCGCGGCTACCGGCAAGAGGCAGACATCGTAGCGGCCGCCTTGGGTCCCATGGCCGGCCTGGTGGGGGCCGCAGACCTGGCCCGCGTCCGCCAGAAATAGACTCTGCTCACCACGGTGACTGCTGGTGGCCTTCAGGCGGCGTCTCGGTGGCGGCGTAGGTAGTCTTCGATGGACATGCGGTCCAGGATTTCCACTTCTTCGTCGCTTTGGGCCGGTGGCTCGGGGAGGTTGTCGGGATCCCATCCGGCGGCTACGGCCTCGTCGTAGTCAAAGTCGGAATCGTCTTCGTCTTCTTCGTCGGGGCGGTACTCCCAGGGCGGTGCGGTGAGGTCGTTGGCGCCGTCCTCGTCACTCCAGGACTCTTGGCGTTGTTGGAGTGCCTTCAGGGTTGTGTCGATGAGGGTTTTGAGGGTTTCGTTGTAGACCGGTGGTTGGGTGTCTTGTTGCTCGGGTGGGTGTTGGTGGCCGGTGGGGCTGGTCCATTCGATGCCCTCTGGGGTCTTGCGGGGGCTCCAGGCGCGGGGGTGGACGGATTGCCGCTCGAAGGACTGCTCGGTACGCACATGGCCGTTGCGGGTTCTGTCGTCTTTGTGGTGCTTGAGCCGGTGATGGAGCCTGCACAGGGATTCGAGGTTGTCATAGGTGGTGGGCCCGCCGGCGCTAAAGGCTCGGAGGTGGTCGGTTTCGCAGTTAACGGCCCTGGCGTTGCAGCCCGGAAACACGCAGTACTCATCCCTCATCAGCAACCTGATCTGCATGGCCTTCGTGAGGCGGTGGATGTCCGGTGCCGCATCCAGGGGCTGGTTGCTGATGGGGTCCACCAGGACTCGGTAGAAACTCGGTGCGTTCGCGGTGAGGTACTTCGCCACCTCGATGCTGATTGGTCCTGCTCCTGACATCCAGGCCGGCTCGTCCGTGAACCCGAGCAGCGACAACGCCGGCACCAGGAGGATCGGGGTGACCTGTGGCAGTGGTGGCCACACCCCACCACCACATCCGGACACACTGCTCCCCTCCGGGCTGGTTCCGGGCGCGGCTGCGCCGTTGCCGCCGGTACCGCTGGAGTTGGCGGGGTTGTTGCTGGTGCGTGTGAGGTGTGGTGGCTGTCCCGGCACTTGCCAGTCGGGCTGGTTCCGCGGGTCCGGCTCCCTAAAGGCCGGATCCTGGTAGTCGGGGTCGTCAAAGACGGGGAGTTGCCAGGGGTGGAAGTGTGGGCCGAGGCGGTCGGGATCCGGGAACGCCCCGCCTGCGCACGGATCCGGTTCCTGCTCCACCCGACTGAACCACGAATCTTGCCCGGCGGGGCTGTCGGCGCCGCAAAGGCCGCTGTCACCGGCGGGTGCGGGGGCGTGGATCCCGTTCTGATCCAGGGACTGGCACAGGAGGAGGGCGGCGGCGATGTCGGCACGGAGCTGGGTGAGGGTGCGGTCTTCGTGGGGGCCTTGGGCTGCCTGGGCGGTCGCGGTGCATTGTGCCCAGATCGCCTCGATGGTCGGGGAAGGGCCGTAGAGGTTGAGCCAGGCCATGCCGTCCCGGGACCGGCTGATGCCCAGTTGCCGGCGCTCATAGGCCTGCCTTGTTTTGGGGACTAGGGTTTCCGGGTAGGAGCGTTCCCGCGCCCTGCGGGCCTTCTCCCGGAAACTATGCTGTGTGGCATGCTCCGCCTTCCCCAACAACACTTCCTCGAACGCGTCAATGGTGTCTTGGGGCAGGTGGGCGGCGCGGAGGAGGCTGGTTTCTTCGGCGATGATGACCGCATGCTCCCACCCCAACACCCCCGCACTGAGTTGGGCCATGGTCGCGGGCAGGTGGCGGACCAGGGTGGCCGCATCGATCATCAAGGCCCCGGCGTAGCCTTCTGAGATGTTAAACAGCGCGGCGATTTCGGCCCGCACCCCGGCCCGGGACGTTTCGCGCTGCCACGGATCCAACTCCAACAGGGCCGCTTCGGCCTCCGCTGTGGCCAGCATTCGTTCCACCAGCACCGCGGTGAGGGCAGCGCCCTGGTTCTTGTGCCGGTGCATCGCGGCCAAGGCTGTCGCGGTGCTGTCCTGAAGCGCCCGCACCCCGCCCAGGCGGGAATCCGGGGCTTCGTTGTCCGGGTGTCCGGGGAGCAGTGGCTCAGGATAATCGGGCAAACCCTCCAAGGCGGCGATGTCGGTGGCCAGGGGAATGATGGTGGGAAAGGAGAAGGCATCCAGCAGTTCCGCCACAGCACCTGTGGTGGAGGAACCCTCCCGATCAGCCGGGAAATTCACCGAACCGCCCATACATCAATTATAGATCAAATACACTAGTAGTAACATGGTTGTGGAGAACTTCACGGACATATTTTCCCATCATGGGCAGGGCCCGGGTTTCGACAAGCTCGACCACCGGGGCCGAGCCGGGTCTCGACAGGTTCGACCACCGGCGACAGGCGTAACCACCGAGGTGCGCCGGGGTCTCGACAGGCTCGACCACCGGAGGCAGGGACACCCTATTCCGCGTCAAAGGTGATGCAACGTTGGCAAAAAACCAGCATCAAGTGATGCGGCGTCGGTCGTGGCTTGGACGGGCTCGAGCAGCTTGGCCCGGCCGCACCGGGTCAGACCACCGCGCCGTCACCGTCGTCGTGGTCGCGGTGGGCGGGCAGGCGATAAATTAGGTAGCCGACTCCGGCCACAAAGGCAGCAACTGCACACAGGACCAGCGTCATGGGGACGCTGCGCCAGAAGATTGAGGCAAACACCAGGAACAGGGGCGCTCCTGCCGCACCGATCCACGACAACACGATGGCCGGTTCACTGTTGCGCAGGCTCGGCAGGTCCTCGGGTACAAAGCCGCCTTCCTCGTCCTCGTCATCGGCGGCCGCATAGTCGCGCGGGCCCCAGGCTGCTGCGTCGTCACGCGCCGTCCCGTCGGTCCGCTCCCCGTCGGCCCGCGTCCCGCCAGCACGCTCCCCGGCCGAGCGCTCCCGTGGTGCGGGCTCGGCCTCCTGCTGCCAAACGCCCAGGGGGTCAAAGTCCACAACGCCCTTGGGCTCCGCATCCCGGGCGGGCCCGGCGGGCCCGGGGGAGGGGGCGGATTCGCCCGAGGGGGCATCGTCGTCGTCAATGAACGCGTCATCGGGCTCCTCGAGCCGCGCGACAAGGTCCCGCCAGATTTCCTCGTCGTTGCCGCCAGTCTGTGGCGTGCCCGGGCCAGGGTCAGATTGCATTGATGGTCCTTCGGAAGAAGTCTGCAGACTGGGAAAAAATCTGGGGAGCGTCGTTGTCCATTGTGGCTACATGGTAGCTGTTGTTCAGCGGGACAAGCTGCACATCCCGGCTGCCAATGTTGGCCATCAGTACATCAATGCTGGAATCCGGAACCACGTTGTCCACGCTGGAGCGGAACACGATGGCCGGCGCTGTGATCCGGGGGAGCAGGCTGATGGTGTCGGTGAACAGCTGGGAGAGCTGGTGCACGGCGGCAATGGGCGTGCGGTCGTAGGCGCCCTCTGTGACGCCGGGCTTCTTGATGTCGTTTCCAATGGCGGGAACGCTCTTGAGCACGTGCTTGAGCAGCCCGGAGTATTTGGCCCGCTTGTCGTTGAAGGTCAGGCCTGGATTGACGACGGCGATCCCCGCCACCGGGTGCAGGGCGGCAACGCGCAGGGACAGGGCGCCGCCCATGGACATGCCAGCAACAAACACAGCATCGCAGCGCTGCGTCAGTTCCAGGTAAGCTGCCTCGAAATCCCGGTACCAGTGCTGCCACGGGGTCTTGGCGAGCTCCTGCCACGTGGTGCCGTGCCCGGCCAGCAAGGGCATGTTCACGGCAAACCCGGCCCGGGCCAGGTCTTCGCTCCAGTCCTGCATGCTGACGGGCGAGCCGGTGAATCCGTGGCAGACGGCCACGCCGATCCTGGCGAGTTCCCCATGACCCTCGGAACGGAATGGTTGTGCCATGGCGTGGCCCCTCTCCTGCCCGGCAGCCATTGCCGGGATTGGCTTGAATTGATGCGGTAATGCTGGCGCTGTTTTGGTGGTGCTTTCACTAGACTACTGTTGTTACGTCCACAGCGGGGGTACCGCAACGTACGATGGTTTGCCGGCAACCGGCAGTGCCACAAGGAGGCAGACCGCCGTGATCTATTGGGTGCTAAAAAAGATCTTTCTGGGCCCCATCTTGAAGCTGCTCTTCCGCCCATGGACCAAGGGGCTGGACAACCTGCCGGCCGAGGGGCCGGCCGTGCTGGCCAGCAACCACCTGTCGTTCTCGGACTCCATCTTCATGCCCCTCATGGTTCCTCGGCCCGTGGTCTTCCTCGCCAAGAGCGACTACTTCACCGGTCGCGGCATCAAGGGCCGGCTGACGGCTGCCTTCTTCAAGCTCACCAACCAGCTGCCCATGGACCGCTCGGGCGGCGCCGCCTCGGCAAGCTCGTTGCAGACCGGCGTTGAGGTGCTCAAGGGCGGCGGGCTTCTGGGCATCTACCCCGAAGGCACCCGCAGCCCCGACGGACGGCTCTACCGGGGCAAGGTGGGTGTGGCCAAGCTTGTCCTCACCGCCAATGTCCCAGTCATCCCCGTGGCCATGATCGGCACGGACAAGGTCCAGCCGATCGGCCGGCGCATTCCAAGCATCCGCCGCCTGGGTGTCATCTTTGGCGAGCCCATGGACTTCAGCCGCTACCAGGGCATGGCCGAGGACCGCTTTGTGCAGCGCTCGGTCACCGACGAGATCATGTACGAACTCATGCGCCTTTCCGGCCAGGAATATGTGGACTCCTACGCTTCCACCGTCAAGGACAAGCTCGCCGCCGAAAAGGCTGAGAAGTCCGGCAAGGCGGACAAGGGTGCGGGCGGGGCCGTGCGCATTGACCCCGCCGTCCTGCCGCCCGGCACTGTGACTGTGATTGGGGCCCGGAAGGACGAGCCCGAAGTTCCCGCCGCTGAGCCGCAAGCCGCCCCCGGCGAGGATTCGGCAGCCGCCGGCGCAGCCAAGGACTGAATGGGCGCGCGGCATTGCGCCGCCTCGCCATCTCACGGAACGGACTGGTTACCGGGCGGCTGAATTGGGGGATAGGCTTAAGGGGTGACTGATCTAACTCTCAACTCTTCGCCTGCGCCCGCCCCCGGAGTTTCCGTGCCCGGTGCCGCCGTGTATCCCGGCCTTGACGACTGGCGCAGCCTGCCGATCGCCCAGCAGCCCACCTGGACCGAGTCCCCGGCGTTTGAGCCCACGGTGAAGGAACTCTCCGTGCTTCCCCCGCTCGTCTTTGCCGGCGAAGTGGACGTGCTGCGTTCGCGCCTGGCCCAGGCCGCCCAGGGCAAGGCCTTCCTGCTGCAGGGCGGCGACTGCGCCGAGACCTTCGAGGCAGCCACCGCGGACAAGATCAGCGCCCGCGTCAAGACCATCCTGCAGATGGCCGTCGTCCTCACCTACGGCGCCCAGTTGCCCGTCATCAAGATGGGGCGCATGGCCGGCCAGTTCGCCAAGCCGCGCTCCTCCAACGATGAAACACGCGACGGCGTGACCCTTCCGGCATACCGCGGCGACATCGTCAACGGCTACGACTTCACCCCGGAGTCCCGCCAGCACGACCCCGCCCGCATGCTCAAGGCGTACCACACCTCGGCTTCCACGCTGAATCTGATCCGCGCCTTCACCCAGGGCGGCTTTGCCGACCTGCGCAGCGTGCACGAGTGGAACAAGGGCTTCACCTCCAACCCGGCCCACAGCCGCTACGAGCAGCTGGCCAAGGAGATCGACAGCGCCATCAAGTTCATGGCCTCCTGCGGTGCAGACTTCGAGGCGCTGAAGACGGTTGAATTCTTCGCCAGCCACGAGGCCCTGCTGCTGGACTACGAGCGTGCCCTGACCCGCATCGATTCGCGCACAGGCTTCCCGTACGACACCTCCGCCCACTTCCTGTGGATCGGTGAGCGCACCCGCGAGCTGGACCAGGCGCACGTGGACTTCCTCTCCCGCGTCCGCAACCCCATCGGCGTGAAGCTGGGCCCCACCACGAGCCCCGACGACGCCCTGGCGCTGATCGAGAAGCTCGACCCCAACCGCGAGCCCGGCCGCCTGACGTTCATCACCCGCATGGGTGCCAAGAACATCCGCGAGAAGCTGCCGAACCTGGTTGAGAAGGTCACCGCCTCCGGTGCCCAGGTCCTGTGGGTCACCGACCCCATGCACGGCAACACGGTCACCTCACCCAACGGCTACAAGACCCGCAACTTCGACGACGTCATTGACGAGGTCCGCGGCTTCTTCGAGGTCCACCAGGCGCAGGGCACCTTCCCGGGCGGCCTGCACGTGGAGATGACCGGCGACGACGTGGCCGAGTGCCTCGGCGGTGCCGACCCCATCGACCAGGAGGCGTTCCTGACCGGCTACGAGTCCGTCTGCGACCCCCGCCTGAACCACAAGCAGTCCCTGGAAATGGCCTTCCTGGTCTCCGAGGAACTCCGCAAGTCCCTCTAGTCTTTCCAAAAACGACGCCGGCCCCCGCCTTCACACAGAAGGCGGGG
>NZ_JANKZF010000048.1 GCF_027568515.1 Arthrobacter sp. HY1533
GATACGGACCCACTGGACATCCGTCAAAACAGAAGTACGCGACACTCCTCATTCATCTCGCACCACCGCACAACCATTTGGGAGACACACCCTAGCCCGATGAAGAGCTTGGCTGCGCGCGCAGGGGCTTGGATAATGCGACGCGCTATGCGGTGGGGTGCCGTGATGGCCGGGTAGCGTAGTCCTATGCCTAATCCATGGACCCCGCTTCACGCCGCCTTGAACCTACCCAAGGGGCCGCTGACCTTTGAACATATTCAGACGGCTGTCGCTGCTGGGGTGCATGAAGGAGCTGACTTGGATTGGAAGCAAGAGCTTCCTGGTAGGGGTGGTGTTCCGGAGACTTCAAAGGACATTGCGGCCATGGCTAACTCCGGAGGTGGGGTCATTGTCTACGGTGTCGCCGAAACCTCTGGGCGGGCCGAATCGATCAATCTTGTGAGTACCCAGGAGTCTGATCGTGCGGTTGTCTTGTCAGCGGCCGCGGCAGTCCGCCCCATCGTTCAGGGGATGGACTTGGTACCCCTCGCCAGCTCAGCGGACGCGTCAACAGGGGTTGTTGTGGCCATTGTTCCCGGGAGCTCGAATGCGCCCCACCTGGTGGGGGAGGGTAGCCGGCTAGGCGTGCCTGCTCGAAATGGAGCGACAACGATTTGGCTTGACGAACGGGCCATCGAGAGAGCGTATTCGGAACGCTTCAACCTCCGGGCGTCTCGGCTTGATCTGTTGTCCTCAATGGTGAATGATCTGGGGGATCGCTTGTCGACTAATAACGGGGAGACTTGGTTGGTGGGTGTTGCCACGCCGCTCTCACCTCTAAGTCGACCCAGCGAACTCAGCCGAAACGAGGCGCACGAGATACTGACGCTTGGCAACAGGCGGTCAGCATCGATGATCCGTGAAGGGCTAACGCTGACCGGGACTCTCGGAGATGTCGGCCGTCGTCCTGACGCACTAAGGGTTGGCAGGCGTCGTTGGATCGCGGAAACGATTTACGTCCGAAATCCAGATGATCGAAGTGATGAAGCTCATGCGGAGATTCACCATGATGGCTCTGTGGGGCTGGCGATGAAGACTGATCAAACCTACGAATCGGTCAGGTTCGGGATGCCCGATGTTCCTCTGCCAAAGGGTGACTATCAGGAAGTTACTGAGTGGGCGGTGGAAATCTTCGCGGCTGACATAGTTTCCCTGGCCTATGAAGCCATGCAGAAGAGCCAGAATGCTGGGGGTTTTAGCCTCCGCATTGATTCATTGAGGAGCGGTGAGCAGCCCTTCATTCTTGTTGGGCTAAACCATTCCCGCAGGTTTGGAGCCTCTACTTCTCAAGTTGGACAAGACCCAAATGGCCGCACACTCCCGAGGGTCCATGCCGTTGAGAGTGAGATCCTTCCAAGCGACTCGGAAGAAGATCTGATCGGTGTCGCTCGATCAATAGCCCTTGAGGTCGTCGAACAGTTTGGGGCCGAATCGCTGTACTACCTCTCCATGCCTGGTGGCGGATAGGGATGCAGATGGTCCTCTGAGTTTCATTGGGTGAAGGTGAAGTTGGTCATGGTTCAGTGACGCGGGGAGGTCAACCTGTAACAGATGCCGTAACTGGTGGAACCACAGCTCTGGTGGGTTCATATGCAGAAAGGGCTGCATCCGATTTTTGGGTCGAGTTCGATGGGATCTTCAGTAAGGGGGATCCGAGTTCTTTCGAACATGCGATGAGGTTGCCGCATGCCGGTGCTGCTTAGGCATGTCGGTTTCTTCAAGGTGCTTGATTTTGAAAACTCTGCTGTCGGCAAGCCGGCGATACAGCAATGAAGTGGCTTCCAGGGTAGCAGTGAAATTCACTTGTGCCTGGTTGTCTTTGCCTTCGTCCCTACCATTTAGGCCCAGAAATGGTGATGCGTTCCCGATCTGGAGATTTTCGATGGTCCCGCCAGTGATAAGGATGGCGTTTAGGAACTTCTGAAGTGATGAACTAAAGGTGTCCTGATCTACCTGTGGGTCGATGTCTAGTAATAATTCGTAGGCAGTTCTCTTTTCCCCCGGACTCTCTCCCAGACTGAACTCAGATTCTTCGTCTGCCAGGGGTGACAGGACCAACCTTCCTTCAGTGTCAATACCTATGACGGCTACCTGCTTGTTCTGTTCGACTGTGACAACGTCCCCAACATGAAATACGCTTTTCCCCCTAAGCGCTCTGGCAATCGCTTCGATTTCGAGAAAGTTTTCCCCGCTTGGGAGTTGGAGCACTATGAAGGGGGCAGACTGTTCAGTCCCCGTCCCTGCACCTAAGTGTTGGCCGCCCTTTGATCCATAGAATACTTCAGCGATGGTTTCAGCATTCAGCTGGGCGCCCCCCTCAGGAGGAGCCACGTCTAGCAAATTAACATCTTCAGTAGCTTGCGGGAACTCATTGACCGACCGGGACGCGGGTGCAAACGAGTCTTCTACACCAGATGTGGCGCTTGGGCTCTTGTCTGACGGGGCGTTGTTTGATTCGGAAGTGGCGACAGGGCCGTCATCCTTGGTTTCATCGGAGGATAGCTCTACCACGTAGAATGCAGGGACCTCCGTGGTCAACGCTGCTGACGGTTCCTGGGGTGCTGGTTGATGTTGCACACTGGTTCGGGCAGGAGTTGATGGTTTCATGGAGTTGCCGTGACTAGGTGCGCCCTGATTCGATGGTTGTTGGGCTGGGTACGGTTTCCGATATACCGGACGCAGAAGCAAACTATTGATTGCGTCTGCCCAGAAGTCGTCGCGGCGGATGACTGGTTCAGGCATTGGGTGCCTCGTCGTGTTTAGTGTGGGCCTGATGATGTGGACCGGTGAGCAGCAGAATGAAACCCAGGGCCCCAAGCCCAGTGAAAAATGCCCCCGCTATTCCTTGGGTTACCCAGGTCAGGATTACTCCCAGAATCGGAAGAGCTGTGAGGGAGAGCCATTGGGCCATGAGAAATTGCTTGATTCTAGGCTCGGGACTGTTGATGCTTGCGAATGTTACGAGCATCCTGCCTAGCGCCAGTGCGAAACCACCCAACGCACCAGCCCACAACAGTTCCAGCAAGTTCCAGTCGAGACTCGACCACATTTTTCCAAGCATGTTCCAGTTGATGCCTGTCAAGAGAATCTCAAGCATGATCAAGTCCTTTCTCACCCTAAAATCACGAGTAGTAGACAGCAGAAAGCGCTCTCGAACCGCGAACTGCAGGCCAGTGGCTAACCATTTTTCAAAGCAGGAGTATGACTATTCTCGTAACCATACTCGGGAGGCTTCAGTACCGCACGGAATTGGCTGAAACGTCGAATTACCCGCGATTGGGTGACTCTTTGAGATGCGAACTAAGAATGATTCGGTATCTGGGTGAGACTATCTCCGGGTGAAATCGTATTTTCGTTGAGGCGGGGCCAGCTAAAGGAACAGGAGCGTGTCTACAACACTCTCGGGTAGACGTTCGATGGCGCCGGATTGCTCGCTCAATGTGCGCAGGTTCCACCAGGTGGCGGCCCTGACTTCTTGTGGTCCCACATCCCATGTTTGGCCCAATAGCTGCTCTACAGCGTCAAGGTCTGCAGGTTTTCGGGAACGCACCTTTCGCGCTGGAAAGTCCGTCTCGCACAACACCCGTTCGCGCGGAAACTGTTGAATCTGTTCTCGAGACATAGCGGCGTTCACCGAGAAGTAGGCTCCGGCTTCGATAGCGCCCTGGACGTCGGTGCGATCACCGTTGAACCAGTGCAAGATGGCTCCTTGCACCCCAGTTTCGTGGAGGATCCGTACGACCTCCGTTGATGCCCCGGTGCTATGGACAGATACTAGTACGGGTTCACTGCGAACAATGGTGAGTATTTCTTTGAAGATCGATCTTTGCTCAGCCATGGCGCCGCCGCGGCGATCCAAGCCGATTTCACCTACAAGTGCGAATGAGTGAAGCAGGTCCTTGAACTGCGTTGAATCCCACATTTCCCGTGCCTTGGCAACTCCAGGGTGGACGCCTAGCCCCCAGACCAGCGAGGAGTCAGGTCGGTTCTTGACCTGGTTTGCTTCATGGAGGCTGCGGGTCATTGCGAACACTACGGCGTTACCAAGGGCCGCAATCTGACCCGGCGTAACGTCCGGAGCAATGTGTGCGTGAGTGTCTAGCGCTGGCAAACCCAAATCGTTCATGTCAGGTCCACCTTCCCAATCTCGGCAAGGCCTCGTGCAGCCAGGCCGCTGATGGCATCCAGATCTGAACCTGGTGGCCACGTCCCCGCATCAATTTCATCATCATCGATGCCACGCGCGATTGCGTAGCTCAGTGCGGCGCGGTCGCTGAATCGACGCTGGAGGAGTTCTTCTCTTGCGTTGCCGACAAGTGAATTGGATAGGTAGATAGTGGAGTCGTCTACTTCGGCTGCGATGAATGTGCCTCGTCTGGTGACGCACGCATAGCACAGGCCGCAATTAAGGGTCGAGTTGCCGCCCTTGATGCGAGCACCGTCGAGCTTACTGCACGAAATCGTGAGGCCAGCAGTCTGAACCCACCCTGTCGGTGGGCAGCTGTTCGCCACAAGGCGCATCTCTTCACCCTTGGTGTAGTCAGCGAACGGGTTGGTCACGGTTACCGGTAGGCCGAGGGTGTCGAGCAGTTTATTGATGCGATAGAACGTCTCGGGGTGGGTAGAACGGGTTGAGAGCGCGCCGGCCCGGTTGGGGTGTAGGGGCAGGTTCAGGCTGGTGAAGCCGTTCTCTGGGACGTACAACGTTGTTGCCTGGCGGCTGGATGCTACGGCGACTCCGAGGGCCACAAAAAGCAGCGACCGGCTTCGACTAGAACTTTCCTTCTTGCCATGAACCTGGGTGAACTCTAGCTGGGCGTAGGAAGGTACAGATTCGTAGGAGTCCTGAAGCCAGAAGCGGACTGCGTTCTGAGCTCGTCGTACTGCGGTCGCGGTGTCGTAGTGGCCGACGAAGAGGGGCGCATGGTCAAGCGTTGATAGAAGGTGCAAAGCCCCGAGGTATGAGTCGAGTCCGCCGCTGAGTAGCGCGACAGATTTCGCGACATCGAGTGACTCGCTATCTGCCCAAACTGATCTGGTTGTGAGGTCTTGGACCAGCTCGATCTCCCATGTGTCGCCGGTGAGCCAAGATAGGAGTTGAGCCAGTTGATTCGCCCCCGCACCTTGCCAGGGAACAGGGTCAGCGACTTCAACGGTGAGCTGAAGACTTCGCGTGAATGCGGACGGTCTTGTAGAGAGTCGATCTGCGAGGTAAGCGGCACCAGCAATACGGACTATGTCGATGGCTGGGTCTGGGACGTGACCCAAGGAATCGAGCCACCAGCTGATGCTAGTCTTGATTGTTTCGGTCTCGCCTCCTGCAGTCGGCCATCTCAAACGCCGGTAGGCGGTAGGGCTGTCGTGCGATGAATCTTGACCTGAGACGTAAAAGTGAGTCTGTGGCATGTCGGTTACCTCGCCCTCAGTACGCGGATCGCTCGTTGAGCGAGGTCAGCAGCTGTTTGATGCATACGGTTTGACGACACGGCTGGGCCAGCATCTACTGCAAGCGTTCGGATCTTGGCATCAATCCAGCCCCGCAACATTCGTTCGCGTGTTAACGCCTCATTTCCGTCGAGGGTGCCGCTAGTGATCTGGTCTTTGAGCTCGACGAGTCCGAGCTGGAATATATAGGAGCTGACGAAGCCTTTGATTGCCTCGTTGGCGGTCGGCGGTTCGCCCTCAGCGGCGACGATCATTTTAACTTGCTCAGTGGCTGCCCGGCGGATAGCTCGATCGTCAGGGTGTCCATCGTCGCCGATCATGAGGGTAACGAGTTTGCTGATGCGTGCCCGCGGAGTGAGTGAGTCAAATTCGGCGAGCGAAAGGCCGTAGTCAGCTAGTCTTTGGGCATCGCGGTTCCTGAGCGCGTAAGCAGCTCCGATCGTCGCACCACCACGGGATGCACCACCGATGACTTGCCTAGATGATTTACTTCCCGAGCGACCTGTCCCTGCGGAACGTCCACTGGAGCCTCCAGAGCCTCCGACACCTCCTGCTCCGGCTCCGCGTTGTCCTGTGACTCGAGGCCGGGCAATTGGGGGAACCGTGCTACGTCTCGTCGTAGGATCGTCGCGCCAGAGGGCGTCGATAAGGGCCTGGCCGGCGCGGTCCAGATCAGATGCTGGCGATTGAGGATCGAAAAGAGTATCCGATGGTTGCGCGGGCTCGGAATTATCAGAATTTTCTGTTCCTGGCACATCGCCTGTGGAACCGAGGGCGGACCACGCGTCTCGGAACTCGTTCCACTCGGTGGAATTGCTGCCGCCGTATGCGCCGCTAGTTCCCATCGATATGTTCCAATTCGTCGCGTGCGGTCTCCTGAGTTGTAGCGTGCAGAGAGGCGTCCAACGCGGCGTGGCGCACTAGTGCAATGAGTGCCGAACTGCCGCTGTTGGCGAGTTCAACGATTGAGCCCGGAGTCAGTCGGCTGCCCCAGCAATGCGATTCGATTCCTGTAGCGGCTGCGTCTTCAAGCGCAACGTTCTTTCCTACCCACAACACCGCACCTCGAACTACTGTTTCTGCGCTGTCAGAACGTTTCGTGGCACTCACTAACACGTCAAGTGCAGCAAGCTGCTCGTCTTGTCCACGCTTACATAGTTCATCGGCAGCCACATTGCGAGCCGCCTCGCTCTCCCCGAGCAGGTCGTTGATCAAGCTGAGAACGTCATCGGAGACCTGTGCCCCCATACTGACATTTATGAGGCTCGCGGCAAGATTGATGTAGGGGTCAAGATTCTCATCCCTGAGGAATGGCGGGGCGGCAGCCCAGTCTCTGGTTCCTTCATCGATGCCGGCAGGGAGTGTTGAGTCCTCGCTCGCTTCCCCGGACGGTTTCGCCCAAGTCTCCCAACGCATCAGAAGGGTCTTACGATCCTGAGTCGGTGCCGCCGCCAGGGTGTTGAATGACGTTCTGTAAAGCTCTTCGAGAAGCAACATCTTAATCATCACGGCCGGAGAAATCTTGACCCCGCGCGCCAGTGCGATGGATTCTCGGATACCGAAGGCATTGAGGAATCGCTTGATCTGACGAGGATTGGAACGACGGTCTGCGCTCAACCCCTCGGCAAGTTGGGTAGCCAATGCTAGATCATCTTTAGCGGGCAAAACAGTCAGGCCCTCGAATTCATGCAGCAGAGGCGTCAAGTTTTTGTTTCTACGACTACGCACGTGGTCAGCCAGTTTGAGCAGATCGTTCGTGTCCATAGCACGTCCGGCGATGAGCAACCCGATGTACGCCTCTGCGTCCGCTTCTGACAAGCGCGGAAGTGCGATTGGGAGCTGGACAATTTTCTCAAGATAGCGCCTGGCGAAGATATCGCCGCGTTTGGCCCCATCCAGACTGACCGATATAGCGTCACGAACCATCTCCTGGTCAGCCGCTAGAACGAATACCATCTTCTCGGTAGAGAGGAACAGCTTGATCGCTTCCAGCGTGGCAGTCACCGCTTCTGGTAGGCAACGGTCAAGATCGTCGACAAGGACAACGACCCTCTCTACTTGGGGGATCAATGCCAGCAAGTCTTTGTAAGCATTGTTGAAGCTCGCCATAGACTCCGGACCGGCTGGGTCCTTTGGGCGGAAGATTTCGGCAATTTGTTGGGGATCGACTTGAAAAGTCAGAGCACCCTTGGCGATCGCGACGGCCGCTCGACTCCAACTGATTCGATTCAGGAGTTCTTTTGCCTTTTTCCCGACGCTGTCTTTGATGCCGGCATCCTTGATTTGGACTTGGATTCCATGGAGGATTTCGGCGATTAGGGCGCCCTTGACATCGTCCTGATCGTCATAGGCCCAAGGATTGGTTAGGACAACGAAACAAGATTCGTCGTTCATGAACTCTGCCTCGATGAGCTTGAGAACAGTGGATTTTCCACCTCCCCAAGGGCTCTGTACCGAGAGGGTCAAGGGGTGGATCTTGTGTTCACGGACAGCCGCTACGATCGGCTCGACAACTGCGTCGAACCCGAGAAAGTCCAAAGTGCTGGGGTTATCATCCCAAAGCCTGATTTTTGAAGGGGATAAAGCCAATGCCTGCCACGCTCTCTGGCGATGACTCAGCTGCTCGAATCGCCTACTTCGTCATGAGATAGATACCTTTCACTAAATATCGCTCATGGTCGTGCACTAACCATGCAGCGACACGGAGCCTAGGGTGTGTCTCCCAAATGGTTGTGCGGTGGTGCGAGATGAATGAGGAGTGTCGCGTACTTCTGTTTTGACGGATGTCCAGTGGGTCCGTATC
>NZ_JANKZF010000049.1 GCF_027568515.1 Arthrobacter sp. HY1533
AGGTGAGTCTGGCATTAGCGTGGGACATGGGAACCTCCGGACCGTGAAGGATTAGACAACTCCACTAAGCCCGGAGGCTCCCCCTTTTTTCAAGACCCGAGCGTCACCAACCTCATGGCCAAGTACACCTAGTGCTCCACGGGCTCCGGGCTGGCCACGGCCGTCCGCAGGGTCCAGAGGCACATGACCGCAGCAAGCAGCATGAGCGACATGCTGACCAGGGCCACCGTGGCGGAGCCCGAATCGAAGGCGTGCTTGGCCGATGCCAGCAGGGCCTCACCCTGCTGTGCCGGCAGGCCGCCTGCCACCTCAATGGCGCCGCCCAGTGTCTGGGAGGCAGTGTCATGGTCGGCTGCCGAAACACCCTGGGGAACCACCACGTTCATGCGGTACGCGGCTGCCAGGATGCTGCCCAGCACGGCGGTGCCCAGGACCGAGCCCACCTCGTAGGCCGTCTCCGAAATGGCGGAGGCGGCACCGGCCTTGGCCGGGGGAGCGGCGGAGAGGATCAGGTCGTTGGAGATGGTCTCCGCGGTGCCCACGCCGGCGCCCAGCACCACGAACGCGGCAATGATGCCGGCCACGGAGCCGTTGGTGTTCAGCGCAACGATCAGGAACGCCAAGGCGTTGAGCAGCAGGCCGCCGGCCACCAGCCAGGACTGGCGGAAGCGGCTGGCCAGCGATGCTGCCACGAGCCCGGAGATGATGGTGATGGCCAGGCCGGGAACCAGCACGTAGGCGGCGTGTGTGGGGGAGAGTCCCACCACGAGCTGCAGGTGCTGGGTGATGAAGTACAGGAACCCGACCAGCGAGAAGATGCTCAGCAGGTTTGCGCTGACGCTGCCGCTGAACACGGGGTTCTTGAACAGCGTCACGTCCATCATGGGGTTGGCGCGGCGCAGCTGGCGGCGCACAAACATGGCACCCAGGCCAAGCCCCAGGGCGATGAGGGCCACGTTGGTTCCGGACAGGCCGGACTGGGCAATTTCCTTGATGCCGAAGATTGCCGGGACCATGGCGCCGAAGGACAGCACGATGCTCCACACATCAATCTTGCCGGGCAGCGGGTCCTTGGATTCAGGCACGAAGATGGGCGCCAGGATCAGCAGCGGCACCAGGACCGGGACGCTCATCAGGAACACTGCGCCCCACCAGAAGTGCTCCAGGATGAATCCGCCCACGATCGGGCCCAGGGCGGCACCACCGGAGAAGCCGGCTGCCCAGATGGCGATGGCACGGCGGCGCTGGGCCGGGTTCAGGAACAAGTTGCGGATCAGCGACAGCGTCGAGGGCATGAGCATGGCGCCAAAGAGGCCCAGCAATGCGCGGTAGCCAATCAGTGCTCCGGCGGAAGGCGCAAAGGCGGCGAACGCTGACACCACGGCGAAGCCAGTGCTGCCGATCAGCAGCATGCGGCGGCGACCAAACCTGTCGGCCATGCTGCCCATGGGCACCAGGAGGGCTGCCAGAACCAAGGGGTAGACGTCAATGATCCACAGCAGCTCCGAGGCCGACGGTGTCAGTGCCAGGGAGATGGAGGGGATCGCGAAGCTCAGCACGGTGTTGTCCACCGAGACCAGCAGGACGGGCAGCATGAGGACCGCCAGTGCGATCCAGGTGCGGACGCCTGCGCGTGGAGTCGACTCGGTCAAGCTGTTCTTGGGTGTGGTTGCTGTTGTCGCCATGTCACGATTCTATACCGTCCAGCCGGTACAGTAAACCGTCCGGACGGTGTAGTTCATCACCTCTTGTAAGGTTGAGCAATGACTACTCAACGCTCCGCCCGCGACAGGGTGCTTTCGGCCTACGAGGACCTGCTGATCAGCGACGGTCCCCAGGCCGCGACACTTGACGCCGTTGCCTCGGCGGCGGGCGTGTCCAAGGGTGGCCTGCTCTACCACTTCAAGAGCAAGGATGCGCTGACCGAGGGGCTGCTGGCGAAGCTGCGCGAATGTGCCGAGCTGGATTTTGCCGCCATGGCCGAGGATCCCGAGGGCTGCGCCAAGTACTACGTCCGCACCAGCGTCTTTGGCGACACCCCCTTCGACCGGGCCATCGTCGCCGCCCACCGCCTGATTCAAAGTGATGACGACGCCGTCCGGCACGTTTTCACCGAACTCCATGCCCGTTGGTTCGAGCTGATCCTGGGCGACATCGGAGATCCGGCCGTGGCCCGCGCCGTCATGCTGCTCGGTGATGGCCTGTACTTCAATGCCACTCTCTTTGGCTTCCCAACCGGGGTTGCAAGCACGGCCAACGCGCAGGAAACTGTGGACGTTGCCTCACTCCTTGAGGTTGTGGACAGGATGCGGTCCGACGCGCGGTCGTAGTGTGCAACGGCCCGCATCCGGGCTATAGGCTTGAATGCATGACCATCAATCCCGAATTGCAGGGGCGCAGCTACCGCCTCGGCGAGGCCTACAGCGTTGGGCGCGAATCCATCCGTGACTTCGCCCGTGCCGTCAAGGCCACCCACGCCGCCCATTTTGACGTTGCCGCAGCCCAGGCCCTGGGCCACGCGGACCTCGTGGCCCCGCCCACCTACGCCATCATCGTGGCCCAGCGTGCCGACGCGCTGCTGATCAACGACGCCGACTCCGGGATCGACTTCTCCCGCGTGGTCCACGCCGAACAGCGCTTCACCCACCACCGCGCCATCGTGGCCGGCGACGAGCTCGTCGCCGAACTCCATGTGGACGGTGTCCGCGGCATGGGCGGCGGCGCCATGATCACCACCCGCGCAGAAATTTCAACGGTCGACGGCGATGCTGTCGCCACCACGGTTTCCGCCATCCTGGTGCGCGGGGAGGGACAGTAATGAGCGTCAACATCTCAGATTTGGCCGTGGGCACCGAGATCGGCTCACGCTCCATCGAAGTCACCCGCGCGGACCTGGTCAAGTATGCCGGGGCCTCGGGGGACTTCAACCCGATCCACTGGAACGACCGCTTTGCCCGCGAGGTTGAGCTGCCCGGCGTCATTGCCCACGGCATGTTCACCATGGGCGCGGCAGTGCAGCTGGTGACCGACTGGATCGGCGACCCCGCCGCCGTCGTCTCCTACGGCACCCGCTTCACCAAGCCCGTCCCTGTCGCAGACCTCGACGGCGGCCCCGGTGCGGTGGTTGAGGTGGCCGGCGTCGTCGGTGCGCTCGATGCCGAGGCCGGCACTGCCCGCATTGATTTGACTGTCACCCTCGACGGCCAGAAGGTACTGGTGAAGGCGCAAGCCACGGTCCGCCTGGCGTGAACCAGGTCGCTGCCTGGCGCAACGGTGTCATCACCGCCTACGCCGGTTCCGGGCTGGTCTTTGCCACCTGGGTCTCCCGCATCCCGGCCATCCGTGACGACCTTGGGCTGAGTGCGGGCCAGGTGGGGCTCATGCTGCTGTGCATGTCCCTGGGCTCGTTTGTTTCCGTGGCCAGCTCCGGCCTCATTGTGCTCCGCCTGGGCTCCAAGTTGACCACCCGGCTGGGCAGCGTCATCCAGGCCGTGGGCGTCATCGTCATGGGCCTGGGCGCCACGGTGTTCTCGGAAGCCCTCGTGGTGGGCGCCGGCCTGGTGGTCGTGGGCCTCGGCACAGGCAGCTGGAACACCGCCTCAAACATTGAAGGAGCCGCCGTCGAACGGGCGCTGGGGCGGCACATCATGCCTCGCCTGCACGGCTCGTTCAGCATCGGCACAGTGGTGGGTGCCGGGCTCGGCGCGCTGGCCGCGTCCATCCACCTGCCCGTTGCCATCCACCTTTCAGTTGTTGCGGTCGTTGTCAGCGTCGCTGTAGTCATTGGGGCCGGCCACTACCAGGCCGACAAGTTCAACCACGCCGCCTCCATGGTGGATGTCAGCGACGCCAGCGCCGTTCCCGGCACGGGCCCCATCCCGATTGTTGGCGCCAAGGGCACGGTTGCCAGCCCCGCAAGGGACGAGGCCAAGGATGCGTCGGCGGCCAAGCGCGACGGCAAGGCAAAGATCGCCGCCGCCTGGCGGGACCCGCGCACCCTGATGCTGGGTGTCCTGGTGCTGGGCCTGGGCCTGGCAGAGGGCGCGGCCGGCGACTGGGTGGCGCTGGCCCTCGTGGACGGTTACGGCACCAAGGACTCCATTGGTGCCATCGGCTACGGCATCTTCGTCTCCGCCATGACCATTGGCCGCTTCGCCGGGACAGTGGTCCTGGACAGGTACGGCCGCGTCATGGTGCTGCGTGTTGGAGCCGCCCTGGCAGTCATTGGGCTGGGCCTGTTTGTGTTTGCGCCTTCGGCCCAGATTGCCCTGGGGGCACTGGTCCTGTGGGGCCTGGGCTCCGCGCTGGGCTTCCCCGTGGCCATGTCCGCCGCGTCCGACGATCCGGCGCACGCTGCCGCAAGGGTCTCAGTGGTCTCCACCGTGGGCTATGGCGCCTTCCTGGGCGGCCCGCCGCTGCTGGGCCTGCTGGCCGAGCACGTGGGCGTGCTGCATTCGCTGCTGGCCGTGCTTGGATTGCTCGTCGTGGCCTTCTTCCTGACGCCCGTGGTGCGCAAGCCGAAGTACCTCCAGGACGCGGGCAAGGCGCCCACTGCGGCTAATGTTGAACTGTGAATGCGCAAAAGTCCCTCAGTTCCCTGACCACCCTTGAGGTGGGCGGTCCCGCCCGCAACTTCGTCACGGCAACCAGCGAGGCGGAGATCATCGCCGCGGTCCGGGCCGCCGACGACGCGGGCGAGCCCCTGCTGATCATTGGCGGCGGTTCCAACCTGGTGGTCTCGGATGAGGGCTTCGCCGGCACTGTCCTGCAGATCGCCAGCACGGGCTTTGCAGCCGATTCACAAGACTCCTGCGGTGGTGCCTCCGTGGTGGTCCAGGCCGGCCACAACTGGGACGACTTTGTCCACCAGAGCGTGCTCCACGCCTGGAGCGGCATTGAAGCACTCTCCGGCATTCCCGGCAGCGCCGGGGCCACGCCCGTGCAGAACGTGGGCGCCTACGGCTGTGAGGTGTCCCAGACCATTGCCGCCGTGCGCACCTGGGACCGGGAAAACAACGCGGTCCGCACCTTCACCAACCATGAGCTCCAGTTCGGCTACCGTGACTCGCTGCTCAAGGCGGCCACCGTCAACGGGTCCCCGCGCTTTGTGGTCCTCACGGTTGAGTTCCAGCTGCTGCTGGGCCGCATGAGCGCCCCCGTGAAGTACGCCGAGCTGGCACGCCGCCTCGGCGTCGAGGCTGGCCAGCGCGCCAACTCCCTCGAGCTGCGCCGCACCGTGCTGGAGCTGCGCGCCTCCAAGGGCATGGTCCTGGACCCGGCCGACCGCGACACCTTCTCCACCGGCTCCTTCTTCACCAACCCGATCGTCAGCGCCGAGGCCGCCGCGGCCCTGCCCGAGGACGCCCCGCGATGGCCCGCCGGGGACCTGGTCAAGCTCAGCGCCGCCTGGCTCATCGAGCATGCAGGGTTCTCCAAGGGCTGGGGCCTTGCCGGGGAGCTGTCCGCCGGGACGGACGACGCCGGGACCCCGCCGCGCGCCTCCCTCTCCAGCAAGCACACCCTCGCCATCACGAACCGTGGCGGTGCCAGCGCCGAGGACATCCTGGCGATTGCGCGGGCGGTGCGGGACGGCGTCGTGCGCGAATTCGGCATCACCCTGGTACCGGAGCCGGTCCTGGTGGGCTGCACGCTCTAATTGCCGGGCCTGTCGCCGGTGGCCGAGCCTGTCCCCGGTGGTCGAGCCTGTCCCCGTTGGTCGAGCCTGTCGAGACCCAGGATTTCGACAAGCTCAATCACCGGCAAACCCCACCCCGTACCCCGGTAGGGGGTCAAGACGGCTCCCGGGTGTGATGTGTGCCGCGGGGGAAATTCCTAGTGTTAATGGAAAGATTCCGATTTTTCTATTCACCGGCCCTCCCCTGGGCGGACCGGCACAAGGAGCCCCCCATGTCGTCGGCAACACTTGACAACCCGGATGTACTGGACGAAGGCGATGTCCTCACCAAGCCGGTGCGGAAACGCCCGGCCCGCGACCGCCATGTCACCGACTTCATTGCGCTGACCGAGCAAGTTCGCGCAACCGGCCTGATGGAGCGCGACATCAAGTGGTACGTGACCCGATTCGCCCGCCAGGCCGTCGGCTACCTGATGGTCCTTGCCTTGTTCCTGACGCTGGGGCAGTCCTGGTGGCAGCTGATCACGGCCGTGCTGCTTGGCTTCATGTGCACGCACACAGCCTTCATCTCCCACGATGCCGCCCACCGCCAGGTGTTTGCCTCGGCCAAGAAGAACGCCTGGCTGGCCCGCATTGCCGGCAACTTGTTTGTTGGCATGAGCTACGGCTGGTGGATGAACAAGCACGGCAAGCACCACCTGAACCCGAACAAGATTGGTGTGGACGGGGACATTGATCCCGGCGTCATCGTCTTCGACCCCGACAACGCCGCCAAGCGCAGTGGCTTCGCCAAGTGGTTCGCCGCCCGCCAGGGTTACTTCCTCTTCCCGCTGCTGACGCTCGTTGCCCTAGACCTGCACATTGCCTCGGTGAAGCGCGTCCTTGACCGCAAGCAGATTGTGCCCGAGCGCCCGGCCGAGATCGCCCTGCTGGTTGTCCGCCTGGTGCTGCTGCCGGCCTTCACCATCTTCTTCCTTGGCTGGGGCCTCGGTTTGGCCTTCATTGCCGTTCACGTCATGACGCTTGGCGTGTACATGGGTGGCTCGTTCGCCCCCAACCACAAGGGCATGCCGCTGGTTCCCAAAGATGTCAAGATCGACTTCATGCGCCGCCAGACCCTCATGAGCCGCAACATCACCGGCGGCTGGTGGGTTGATGCAGGCATGGGCGGGCTGAACTACCAGATCGAACACCACTTGTTCCCCACCATGTCCTCCAGGAACCTGAAGGCCGTCCAGCCCATGGTCCGCCAGTACTGCGCCGAGCGGAACATCACCTACACGGAAACCACCCTGGGCCAGTCGTACATGATCGTGATGCGCTACCTGAACCGTGTGGGCCTGGGCCAGCGCGACCCGTTCGAATGCCCCATCACGGCAAACATGCGCACCGCCCGCTGACACAAACGTTTGGGCTAGATTGGGGGCATGAGCACCAGCGTCACCCCCGCCATCCTGGCCCGCTTGCGGCTCGCAGCCCAAGGAATCCTGCCAACGTCCACCGTCCCCGCACCGGGGCCGGTGGACGTTGTGCGTTCACTGACTGCGCTGCAGGGCCAGGACTTCCCGGGCGCGCTGTGGTCAATCGGCCTGCGCGCGCCTGGCAGCACCCGCGCGTCGGTGGAGGCAGCGTTCAACGGCGGCGAGTTGGTGAGGTCCTGGCCCATGCGGGGCACGCTGCACGTGACGCTCGCCGAGGACCTGGGCTGGATCCTGTCCCTCACAGCCGAGCGCATGCTCAAAAGCCTGTCCACGCGCCACCGCCAGCTGGAAATTGCCGCGCAGGACGTGGAGCAGGTGCGCGAGCTTGCCCTGGCGCTGCTGGAACAGGCGGGCGGCCGTGCAAGCCGGGACCAGCTGTTTGCCGCCTGGGAACAGGCCGGCCAGGCAACCAAGGCCCAGCGCGGCTACCACCTCTTGTTTCTGCTCTGTCTCCAAGGCAGCCTGGTGCAGGGGCCCATCAACTCTGCGGCCGGCAACGGCAACTCACAATTCTTTATCAACTCTGGGGCCTGGATCAAAAGCCCGCGCACCATGGACCGCGGTGACGCCCTTGCCGAGCTGGCACTGCGGTACTTCCGCGGCCACGGCCCGGCCACCATCAACGACTTCCAGTGGTGGAGCAAGCTCACGCTCAAGGACATCAAGACGGGCCTGGACGGGGCAGCACACGGACTGGAGACCATTGAGTGCGGCGGGGCAACCCACTACCTGGCTCCGGAGACGGCTGAGCTGCTGGGCGGAACCGTTGCGGGCGCCAGGTCGGTGCTCCTGCTGCCGGGCTTTGACGAATACCTGCTGGGCTACACCGACCGCAGCGCAGCCCTGGCCACCGAGCACGCCAACTTGACCGTGCCCGGTGGCAATGGCATCTTCAAGGCGACTGTCGTTGCCGGCGGCCGGGTTGCCGGGACCTGGCGCAAGGCACAAGGGACGGCGGAGAAGCAAAGGCAACGTGCCGGCGCGGTGCTTCCGGAACTGTTTGACGGGCTGACGCCGAACCAGGACAAGGCCCTGGGAAAAGCCGCGGAGGCCTATGCGAAGTTCCTCGGCACATGAAAAGGCCTCGACGGGCCCGGCCACAGGTGGCCGGGCCC
>NZ_JANKZF010000050.1 GCF_027568515.1 Arthrobacter sp. HY1533
CTGCCGAAGCAGGCGCCGCCGGGGTCTTGCAGGGTTAGGAGGCGTCCTCGACCAGGTTCAGGTCGCGGCCCACGGTTTCGGGGGTGACGAACGTGGTGAAGAAGGAGATGCCGGCCAGGAGTGCTGAATACACGGCCAGGACCAGCCAGGAGTGGTTGGTTGCAGCCAGCAGGGCAAAGCCGATCATGGGGGCAAAGCCGCCGGCAAACACAGCCGAGATTTCGCGGCTCATGGCGACGCCTGTGAAGCGGTGGGTGGCGCCGAAGAGCTCGGGGAGCAAGGCGCACTGCGGCCCAAGCATTGACTGCACGCCGATGGAGATTCCCACCACCATGACGGCCCAAACAAGCCAGACGTGGCCCAGGGTGATGAGGTAGAACGCCGGGAAGGCAAAGAGCAGCTGGAACAGGGCGCCGTAACGGTAGACCTTGACGCGGCCCACGCGGTCGGACAGCGCCCCGAAGGAGATGACCATGATGGCGGCGAACCCCGCGGCGATCAGCAGGCCCACGGGGCCAATGAACTTGTCCCCTTCAAACACCCCGCCCTTGGAGGCCATGAAGCCGACCAGGAGAGTGGAGTAGATGCTGGAGTTGCCGTTTTCGCCCATGCGCAGGCCGATGCCGATCAGGACGTTCTTCTTGGACGTGCGCCACAACGTGCCGAGCGGGTTCTTGGTGACGTTCTTGTGCTTCTCCAGCTCCTGGAAGACAGGGGTCTCCTTGAGCTTGAGGCGGATGTAGATGGCAACACCGATCAACAGGATGCTGGCCAGGAACGGAACGCGCCACAGCCAGCCTTCCAGGACCTCGGGGTGTGCCATGCCAAGGAGCGCGAAGGTTCCGGCGCCCAGCAGCGTGCCCACCTGGATGCCCACGAAGGGAAGTGCGGCGAAGAAGCCGCGGCGCTTGCGCGGGGCCACCTCGGAGATGAGGGTTGTGGCCCCGGCCTGCTCGGCACCGGCACCCAGGCCCTGCACAATGCGCATGATGACCAGGAGGATGGCTCCCACCATGCCCGCCTGCTCGTAGGTGGGCAGAAGGCCAATGGCGAAGGACGCACCGCCCATGAGGCCGATGGTGAGCAACAGGACCTGCTTGCGGCCGAAGCGGTCGCCGATGTAGCCAAAGATGAGTCCGCCGAAGGGGCGGGCGGCGAAGCCGACGCCGTAGGTTGCGAAGGAGGCGATCAAGGCGCCTGTCTCGCCCAGCGGCGCGAAGAAGAGGGGGCCGAAGATCAGTGCCGAGGCGAGGCCGTAGATGTAAAAGTCGTAGTACTCAAGAGCCGAGCCAACCGAGCTGGCGAGTGTGGCCCGGCGAAGCTGGTCCGGATCCACCTTCTCCTCCGGCGGGGCGGCGGCGGGGCGTAAAGGCTGTGCAGTCACTGATTCTCCCTTGAAACTGTCTGGACCACCATTGGTCCAGGCGTGCGACAAAGACCCGAAGGCCGTTCACTCTGTTGTCCAGAGTACAACATAGTGAACGGTTCGCCAAGGGGGAAATGTTTCCTGCGTCACTAACCCATCGGATTGCCCAGCATCTTGGACAAATCCATGAGTTCACGCACCATGGCATCGCGCTGGGAGTCGGAGAAGGTGGCCTTCAGCGCGGTGACCGACACGCCCAGGCTTGGGCCATGGGCTCCACGCGTGGGGACGGCAACGGCCAGGCTCACCACACCCAGGGTCGATTCCTCATCCTCGAAGGCGTAGCCCTGCGTCCGGATCTGTGCAATCTGGTCCTTGATCTCGCGGCCGGTGCGCAGCGACTTGGATGTCATGACAGGAAGCGGCGCGTCATCAGGGAAGATCTGCTCCAGGTCATGGTCATGGAGCTTGGCCACAAGGGCCTTGCCAACGGCGCACAGCGTCACGGGCATCTTGTCGCCAATGTTGGAGGTGAGGCGGACGGCCGGATGACCCTCATGCCGGGCCAGGTAGATGACATTGTCACCCTCCAGCATGGCGATCCGGACAGTTTCGCCACTAAGCACAGGCGCCGCCTCGCAGAAGCGGTAGAACTCGCGAACCTCATCGCGGCGGCTCAGGTAGGCGGCACCAAGCTCCACGAGCTTCACGCCCAGGGCATAGTCGGAGCCAAGGCGGGTGATCAGCTGCGCATCCTCGAGGGCCTGCAAAAGGTTCGAGGTGGAGGACTTCGGAATGCCAAGTTCACGGGCCAGGTCGCTGAGCGTCAGCCGGCCGGTTGCCGATTCAGCCAGAACCTCAAGCACTGCCGCCGCGCGGGTCACGGCCGGAGCCGGGGAGGCGTGGCCCCGCGATTCAACGTTTTTGCCGGCCATGGTTTGAATATCGCTCACGTAAATTCCTCGACACTGAAGGCGGCCAGGGGCTCCCCGGGCCGGTGTTCCGCAAGAGCCAAGCGGTTCATTGCAGTGGACAATTTACATCATACTGGCCATTCTTGGAGGTAGAACGTCCGGTCTTGTGTTTTCCCGGCGCGCGATGTATATTTTTTCCAGACCTTCCACTGTGGCGTCCCCCAATAGCCACAGTGGAGGGTCCTCCAGTTTAAGCCGCCCGTCACGAGCCAGGCTCCGGGCCCGCGCAACTGAAACTTCAGACCACTTCCGGGCCACTTCCGGGCCACTGGGGGACCGCGCAAAAAAAGTATCTGGAAATCTGGTGTGTCAGTTTGCATCTGGAAGAACAGCAGGTTATATTTTTATTACTGGTTCCCCACCACAGCGTCCCCCAATAGCTGTGGCGGGGAACCTTTCAGTTTAACCACCGTCGCTCCGCGCCCCGTCGGGCCCGGCTTGCTCAGGCGGCCACCCCCTCCCGCAGGCGCCACGGGCCGCCGTCGCCGGCGCGTTCCAGGTCCATTGTCACCAGCTCGCTGCGCTCATTGCGCCCCAGCCTGGCCTGGACGCGCCACACCTGGACGTCCATCCGGCCCTGGCCCTTGGGCATGCGCTGCGCGTCACGCCACCAGGTGGTCCGCTCATACCAGCGCAGGGGTTCGGCCCCCACAACCCACGTGCGCCCGCTGCGGTGCACGCTCAGCGGCATGCCGGACGGGTCGGTCTTGACGCTGACTTCTTCATTGCTGGGATTCATGCCCCGTACGCTACGGAAGGGGTCGGACATCCAGGCGTGGCGGGCTCCGGCTACTTGAAGGCAAGCAGGCGCAGGAACGCCAGTTCCCCTATGACCTGGATATCCTGCCCCGCGGCGGCGAGCTCCCGGGCGCGCTTGACCTTGGCGCTGGCGGGTCCGCCGGCATCGTGGTTTGCGCACACCACCAGGGTCACCTTTTTGGTGGTGCCGTTGGCAATGGTTGCCCCCTTGGCCGCGGCCGCATCCTGCGCCTCTGCCCGGGGCATGCCGGCCAGGTCGCCGCTAAATACGATTGTCTGCCCGAACAGGGGCCCATACGGGTTGGCCTGGGCATTGGGCCTGGGCAGCTCGGCGAGTCGGCGCGTGTAGCCGGCTGCATAGTAATGGGGCACCTTGGCCTTGGGTGCCGCCGGCCACAGCTCGTCCAGGCGTGCCGCCCCGCTGCGCCTGGCCAGTTCAATCGCGATCAAGGCGCTGGCCCTGGCGTCGTCGCCGGCGTCGTGGTGGTTGAAGGCCGGCAGCGCCAACGCCCCCACAACGTCCGAGAGTGTGTAGTGATCCAGGTCCAGGTGTTTCCTGGCCAGGTTCAGGGTGCAGCGGAATTCCTGTGCCGGGGCCGGGAGCCCGCAGGCTTCGTTGGCCTTGGAAATCACTGACTTCTCGAAGCTGACGTTGTGGCCCACCAGGGCGTCAGTGCCGATGAAGTCCATCATGGGGCCGTGGATGCCGCGCCAGTCGGGCATGCCGCGCACATGTGCGGCGGTGATGCCGTGGATGCCCACGTTGACCGGATGGAACTCGCTGTAGCCTGGCAGCGGCTTGATGAGCCAGGAGGCCTGCTCCACCACCACGCCGGCCCGCACCTTGGCCATGCCCACGGCGCAGGCCGAGGCCCGGAAGCTGTTGGCGGTTTCAAAGTCGATTGCAGTGAATGAGATGTCCTGCACGCACTCCCCCTCAGGTGTTTTCAGCCAGTTTGGTTCCTGGGCTGGTGTCCGCGGACCAAGGATCCGGCAACGAAAAATCCCCGCCGCTGCATACCTTTCGGTGCACAATGGCGGGGATTTCCTTGGTGGGTCCTACCGGGATCGAACCGATGACATCCACGGTGTAAACGTGGCGCTCTACCAGCTGAGCTAAAGACCCATCTGCTGTTCCTGCTTCCAAGCTTTGCGCTTGTCGGCCTGACCAACGAGAAACTACTGTACATCATGATTTAGCTGTTGCGCCAATCGGGGGCCAGAAGGTCGGCCAGCCGGCCCAGGGACTCCCCCACGCCTGCCTCCAGTTTCACGGTTGCGTGCTCGTCGCCACGGGTGGTCCCCCGGTTGATGATGACCACAGGCTTACCATCCTTGGCCGCCTTTTTCACAAAGCGCAGCCCGCTCATGACCGTCAGCGAGGAGCCCGCCACCAACAGGATGCCGGCGGCATCCACCATGGCAAAGGACCGCTCAACCCTGTCCTTGGGCACGTTTTCACCAAAGAACACAAAATCGGGCTTGAGCAGGCCGCCGCACAGCGGGCACTTTGCCACCTTGAAGTTGCTGATCAACAGCTCACTGTCCAGCCCGGCGTCGGCGTCCGGCCCCACGGCGGCCCCGCCTGCGGCCTCCACCGCCTCCACAAAGCCCGGGTTGAGCTCTTCCAGCACCATGGCCAGAAAGGCCCGCGAGTACGTGTTGGTGCAGTCGGTGCACACGATTTGGTCGAACCGCCCATGCAGGTCCACCACGTTTTTGGCACCGGCACCCTGGTGCAGCCGGTCGACGTTTTGCGTGATGATGCCTGTCAGCTGCCCCGCATGCTCCAGCGCGGCGGCGGCATAGTGCCCGGCATTCGGCTCGGCGCGGCGCATGTGGGCCCAGCCCAGGTGGTTTCTGGCCCAGTACCGCCGCCGCAGCTCCGGCTGTCCCATGAATTCCTGGTACTTGAGCGGCTGTCGCGGCGGGGACGACGGCCCCCGGTAGTCGGGGATGCCGGAGTCGGTGCTCAGTCCGGCGCCGGTCAGCAGCGCCGCCCGTTTGCCGTGCAGCATTCCCGCCACCCGGTCGAGGACCTCGAGGTCCGACGGCGGCAGGGGCGCCCCGGACGCGGGCGTCCCCTGCACGAATCCGGTTTCACCGATGCCCGGGCGGACGCTGTCCATGGGCTAGAGGCGTTCCAGTGCCTGGCGGTACCGCTCAAGCGGGCGCGCCTGCCCGGTGGGGGTGCTGAAGACGTCAGCAACCACACCGTTGGCATCAACAAGGAAGGTGCTGCGCCCGGCCATGCCGCGTTCCGGGTCAAAGACTCCGTACGCCTGTGCCACCGCGCCGTGCGGCCAAAAGTCGGCCAGCAGGTCAAAGTCGTAGTTTTCGGCCCGCGCGTACGCCCGCAGCGTGTACTTGGTGTCGACCGAGACGGCCAGCAGCTTCACACCCGCCGCGGCAAAGTCGGCAATGTTGTCGCGCAGCTCGCACAATTCACCTGTGCAGATCCCCGAAAAGGCAAAGGGATAGAAAACAATGGCGACGGCCGAGCCCCGCAGCCCCGAAAGGGCCACGGGCTCGCCAAACTGGTTCGGCAGGGAAAAGTCCGGGGCAATGTCCCCGGGCTGGACTCCCTGACGGGTGCCGCCGTCGTGCATTACTGGCGCTTGCGCGGGACCAGGCGGGTTGCGGCCCAGTCTGCGGAGACGCCGGCGGTGGTGGTGACGTGCAGGCCGGCTGTGGGTGCGGCCTCCTGGATGTCCGACGGCGGGACGTAACCATCCCTGCCCTGCTTGGGAGTGAGGATCCAAACGATCCCGCCCTCGTCAAGGGTTGTCAGCGAATCGACCAGGGCATCGACCAGGTCTCCGTCGTCTGTGCGCCACCAGAGGATGACGTAGTCAACGACGTCGTGGTCCTCCTCGTCCAGCATTTCGGAGCCAATGAGCTCCTCAATGCTGTCCCGCAGCTCAAAATCAACGTCGTCGTCGTATCCGAGCTCCTGGACGAGATCCTCATCCTTGAACCCCAATTTGCCTGCCACCTTGGCAACAGTGCCGGCGTCGGCCTCGCTCACGTTTTTCCTCCTGCGGTCAACGCTTGCGCGTTGGTTTGTTGGTCAGTAACCCCAGTCTAGGGGGTTAGGCCATATTGCCTCCACTTAACAGCGGTTCGCAACAAACATACCGCCGCGGCAGCTGCGCAGCTGTGATTTGCATTACCCGGCATGCCCCGTCTCCCCGTTGGGTGGCGCGGGCACGGGGCAGGCGGCACTTCACGCAGCAGTGCTGGCTACGCACAAGCCGCAGGGGCGGTCTAGAGTGTTTACACACGCCCATCGCCACAGCAATGGGCACCCCACACTGCTTTTAAGAGAGGTTGGACGTGGCTGCAGGAGACCAGAACTCCCATATCCTCAGCGGGTTGACTAACCAGCTGCCTGATCGCGATCCGGAAGAGACAGCCGAATGGCTTGAGTCCCTGGATTCGCTGGTTCAGGAACGTGGCACGGAGCGTGCCCAGTTCATTATGCGTAGCCTGCTGCAGCGGGCCGGCGCACAGAGTGTTGGCGTGCCCATGGTCACCACCACTGACTATGTGAACACGATCCCGGCTGACCAGGAACCTGTGTTCCCGGGCAACGAGGAGATTGAGCGCAAGTACCGTGCCTGGCTGCGCTGGAACGCCGCCGTCATGGTGCACCGTTCCCAGCACCCCGACATTGGGGTCGGCGGACACATCTCCACCTATGCCGGTGCTGCGACCTTGTATGAGGTGGGCTTCAACCACTTCTTCCGCGGCAAGAACCACCCCGGCGGCGGGGACCAGATCTTCTTCCAGGGCCACGCCTCCCCCGGCATGTACGCCCGCGCCTTCCTGGAAGGCCGCCTCTCCGAAGAAGACATGGACGGCTTCCGCCAGGAACGCTCCAAGGAAGGCCACGCCCTCTCCTCCTACCCGCACCCGCGCCTGATGCCCGAGTTCTGGGAATTCCCCACCGTGTCCATGGGCATTGGCCCGATGAACGCGATCTACCAGGCCCAGTCCAACCGGTACCTGCACAACCGCGGCATCAAGGACACCTCCGAGCAGCAGGTCTGGGCGTTCCTTGGTGATGGTGAAATGGACGAGCCCGAATCACGCGGCCTGCTCCAGCTCGCCGCGAACGACAAGCTCGACAACCTGAACTTTGTTGTCAACTGCAACCTCCAGCGCCTCGATGGCCCGGTGCGCGGCAACGGCAAGATCGTCCAGGAACTGGAAGCGTTCTTCCGCGGCGCCGGCTGGAACGTCATCAAGGTCCTTTGGGGCCGCGAGTGGGATGACCTGTTGGCCCGGGACACCGATGGTTCCCTGGTTGATGTCATGAACACCACCCTCGATGGTGACTACCAGACGTACAAGGCCGAGTCCGGCGGCTTCGTCAAGGAGCACTTCTTCGGGAAGACCCCGCAGACCAAGGAACTCGTCGCGGACCTCTCCGATGACGAGGTCTGGAACCTCAAGCGCGGCGGGCACGACTACCACAAGGTCTACGCCGCCTACAAGGCTGCCACCGAGTTCAAGGGCAAGCCCACGGTGATCCTGGCCCACACGGTCAAGGGTTACGGCCTGGGCAAGCACTTCGAGGCGCGCAACGCCACGCACCAGATGAAGAAGCTGACCCTGCAGGACCTCAAGGACTTCCGCACCCACCTGCGCCTGCCCATCACGGATGAGACCCTGGAAGCGGACCCGTACCGTCCCCCGTACTACCGCCCCGGAGCCGACACCCCGGAAATCCAGTACCTCATGGAACGCCGCGCCGCCCTGGGCGGGTTCCTGCCCGAACGCCGCAGCAAGCACACCGAGCTGGAAATGCCCGGGGACAAGACCTACGAGGTCGCCAACCGCGGCTCGGGCAAGCAGCAGGCCGCCACGACCATGTCGTTCGTGCGGCTGCTCAAGGACTTGATGCGGGATGCGAACATCGGCAAGCGCATTGTGCCGATCATCCCCGATGAGGCCCGCACCTTCGGCATGGACGCGTTCTTCCCGACCGCGAAGATCTACAACCCCAACGGGCAGAACTACCTCTCCGTGGACCGCGACCTGGTCTTGGCGTACAAGGAGTCCATCTCGGGGCAGATCGTGCATGCCGGCATCAACGAGGCCGGTTCCGTGGC
>NZ_JANKZF010000051.1 GCF_027568515.1 Arthrobacter sp. HY1533
CGGCGAGGACCGCCGCCATTTCCGCGGCAACTCTGGATCCCCCACCAGATCCAACTTTTTCGTTAAAGACGACACGGTCGTTGCAACTCCTAAAACTAGGTGTTGCAACGACCGCTAGAACTCGCCCAAATGGTGGGCGCCGCCGTCGTTCTTGTCCGTGCAAGGGTGTAGCTAGGCCATTTCAACCTTGGGGCCCGTGCTGCGGATGGCAACAACTGCGTTGTGGCCGCCGAAGCCGAACGAGTTGTTCAGCGCCATGATCTCGCCCTCGGGGAGTTCACGCGGGGTTCCGGTGACAACATCCAGCGGGATTTCCGGATCCTGGTTTTCCAGGTTGATCGTGACCGGTGCCAGGCGGTGGTAGACGGCCAGGACCGTCAGTACCGACTCGACAGCGCCCGAGGCGCCCAGCAGGTGCCCCATCTGCGACTTCGTGGCCGAGACGCACACGTTGTTGACGTGGTCTCCCAGTGCGGCCTTCAGCGCGGTGTACTCCGGCTTGTCGCCCACGGGGGTTGAGGTGGCGTGCGCGTTGACGTGCGCCACGTCCTCGGGCAGGGCGCGGGCGTCGAACAGGGCGGCCTTCAGGGCGCGGGTGGCACCCAGTCCCTGGGGGTCCGGAGCCGTGATGTGGTACGCGTCGGCGGTGACGGCCGTGCCGGCCAGCTCACCGTAGATGCGGGCGCCGCGGGCAATGGCGTGCTCTTCGGCTTCCAGCACCAGTGCGCCGGCGCCTTCACCCATGACAAAGCCGTCGCGGCTGATGTCGTAGGGCCGTGATGCCGTCTCCGGGGAATCGTTGCGCTTGGAGAGTGCCTGCATGGCGGCGAAGGATGCCAGGGGCATGGGGTGGATGGCGGCTTCGGCGCCACCGGCCATGACGACGTCGGCCTTGCCCGAGCGGATCAGCTCAAGGGCAATGTGCAGGGCCTCGGTGCCGGAGGCGCAGGCGGAGACGGGGGTGTGCGCGCCGGCGCGGGCACCCAGGTCCAGGCTGACGGCTGCGGCAGGCCCGTTGGGCATGAGCATCGGCACGGTCATGGGCAGCACGCGGCGGGGGCCCTTTTCGCGCAGCGTGTCCCAGGCGTCAAGGAGGGTCCAGACGCCGCCGATGCCGGTGGCGAAGGCCACGGCGAGGCGGTCGTGGTCGATCTCCTCGATGCCGGAGTCCTTCCAGGCCTCACGGGCGGCCACAACGGCGAACTGGGTTGAGGGGTCCATGCGCTTGGCTTCGACGCGGCTCAGCACCTCGGTGGCGGGAGTTGATGCCTTGGCGGCGAAATGCACGGGAAGTTCGTACTTTTCCACCCAGTCGTCGGTGAGCGTGTGGGCACCGGAGACACCCTTCAGGGCGTTCATCCACATGGTCGGGACGTCGCCGCCAATGGGCGTGGTGGCACCCAATCCGGTGATGACTACTTTGCGGGCCATGGTTCAACTCTCTAAAAAAATAGGGGGCAGGTGAGGCAGGAAATTGTGTGGTTGGCCGGTGTCCTGCTTACCGGCCAACCACAATGCCCGTTCCGCGCGAGCGGGACGGGGCGGGCAGGGCTGTTAGGCCTGTGCGCCTGCGATGAAGCTGACTGCGTCGCCGACCGTCTTGAGGTTCTTGACTTCCTCGTCCGGGATCTTGACGTCGAACTTCTCTTCGGCGTTGACCACGATGGTCATCATCGAGATGGAGTCGATGTCCAGGTCGTCCGTGAAGGACTTGTCCAGCTCAACAGCCTCGGGGGCCAGGCCGGTCTCTTCGTTGACGATTTCGGCCAGGCCGGCCAGGATTTCTTCGTTGCTAGCCATTGACGGCTCCTTTTCTTTTTTGCGCAGGACCGAAGGTTGTGGTCCTGTTCAGACATGAATCGCCCCTCGGGTGAGGGGAGATGCGATTTAGGGAAGGCGCACCACTTGGGCGCCAAACACCAGTCCGGCACCAAAGCCGATCTGAAGCGAAAGTTTACCGGAGAGCTCCGGGTTCTCCGCCAGCAGCCGGTGTGTTGCCAGGGGAATGGAGGCCGCCGAGGTGTTGCCGGCGTCGGCAATGTCCCGGCCGATGATGACGTGCCCGGGCAGTTTCAGCTGCTTGGCGAGCTCGTCGATGATGCGCATGTTGGCCTGGTGCGGCACAAAGGCGCCGAGGTCATCGGCAGTAATGCCGGCCTCGTCCAGGGCCTTCTTGGCCATCTTTGCCATCTCCCACACGGCCCAGCGGAACACTGTCTGGCCGTCCTGGCGCAGGGTGGGCCACAGCGTGGAGTGGGCCTCGTCGGCTGCGGCGAGGGCCACGCCGTCGCCCTTCATGGCCTGCTCGCTGAAGTCGCGGATGTCCAGCTGCGAGTGGGTCATGCCGATGGTGTCCCACTTGCTGCCGTCGGAGCCCCAGACGGAGGGGCTGATGCCCGGCTCGTCCGAGGGGCCGATGACCACGGCGCCGGCGCCGTCGCCCAGCAGGAAGGAGATGGTGCGCTCGTGGTTGTCAATGACGTCCGAGAGCTTCTCGGCGCCGATGACCAGCACGTAGTCGGCTGTGCCGGAACGGACCAGGGCGTCGGCCTGGGCCACGCCGTAGCAGTAGCCGGCGCAGGCTGCTGAGATGTCGAAGGCCGGTGCCGGGGTGGCGCCGAGCCTGTCGGCAATCTGTGCGGCGGCCGACGGCGTGGCGTACGGGTGCGTCACGGTGGAGACCAGCACGGCACCGATCTGGGAGGGCTCGATTCCGGCCTTGGCGATGGCCTCGGCGCCTGCGGAGACGGCCATGTCAACCACGGAGACGTCCTTCGGGGCGCGGTGGCGGGTGATGATGCCGGTGCGCTGCTGGATCCACTCGTCGGAGGAGTCGATCCACTGGCAGACGTCCTCGTTGGTGACGATGACCGAGGGGCGGTAGGCGCCAATGCCGAGGATGCGTGATCCGGCGTTGGTGGCCTTCTGCTTCAGGGTGGGGGTGCTCACAGGGTTCCTTCTTCCAGCGAAGAGTGCGCCGCGAGCATTTCTGCTGCAGCCTCAAGGTCATCGGGCGTCTTGACGGCGAGAGTGGCGATGCCGGGCATGCCGCGCTTGGCCAGGCCCGTCAGGGTGCCGGCCGGGGCCAGCTCGATCAGTCCGGTCACGCCCATGGCCGACATGGTTTCCATGCACAGGTCCCAACGCACGGGGCGCTGCACCTGGGCGATCAGCGACGCAAGTGCCGCTTCACCGGAAGGCACGACGGCGCCGTCGTAGTTGGAGAGCAGCGGCACCTTGGGTGCGTGCGGTGCCAGCGACGGGGCGAGCACCTCAAGGGCGGACACTGCCGGGGCCATGTGGTGGGTGTGGAACGCGCCGGCCACCTGGAGCGGGATGACCCGGGCCTTGGCGGGCGGGGCTGCCACGAGGGCGGCGATCTGCTCCAGCGTGCCGGCCGCAACCGTCTGGCCCTTGGAGTTCATGTTGGCCGGGGTCAGCCCCGCGGCCTCGATGGCGGCGATGACCTCATCCGGGTCCCCGCCCACCACTGCGGCCATGCCCGTGGGGGTGGCTGCGGCGGCATCCGCCATGCGGTTGGCGCGCTCACGGACAAAGGCCATGGCATCTGCGCTGGACAGCGTGCCGGTCAGCGCGGCGGCGGTGATTTCGCCGACGGAGTGGCCGGCCACCACCACGGAGCGTCCGGCCAGCGCTGCCGCGGCATCGCCGCCGAGCAGGGCCTGGGCCGTGATGAGCCCGGCAGCCACAATGAGCGGCTGGGCAACGGCCGTGTCCTTGATGGTTTCGGCATCCGAGGTGGTGCCGTGGGCCAGCAGGTCGATGCCCGCGGCATCGCTGAGGGCGGCCAGCTGTTCCGCAACTCCCGGGCGTTCAAGCCAGGGTGAAAGGAAGCCGGGGGACTGGGAGCCCTGACCAGGGCAGACTATTGCAAGCACATTTACCAGCTTTCCAAACTTGGCGGCATATTCACGGTGTTTCCATACACCAAGGTCTTCTGCACAATTTGTAGGAAGTCTACAACGGGTGCACGTTTCCGGGGCTGTCGGCACGGGGTTTTAAGTGAAAAACAACCAATTCGCACCCTGTGGCCGGTTCCCGTCCGCCCTGGGCCTAGGCCGGGGGAGCGGCCTTGCCTGCGGGCCCTGACTTTCCCGCCGGCGGCTTTGCAGGTGTTGCAAGCCGGCCCACGATCATGGCGGTCTGCAGGACAAAGGCCTCGCGCGGGATCAGCGGGTCCCAGCCGGTGACGTCGCAGACCCGGCGCAGGCGGTAGCGGACGGTGTTGGAGTGGACAAAAAGCTCCCGTGCCGCGGCCTCCAGTGAATGGCCGCCCTGCAGGTAGCTGCCGAGTGTCTCCACGAGTCCGTTGGATGCCGCCACGAGGGGCCGGTAGATGCCGGTGAGCAGTGCGCGCCGCGCCGACTCGTCGCCGCCAATGACACGCTCGGGCAGCAGGTCATCGGCGGAGACGGGCCGTGGCGCCGCCGACCAGCCCTTGACCACGGCAATGCCGGCGAACGCCGCCTTGGCCGAGGCCGTGGCCTCGCCAAGGGTTGCCGCGGGCGGCCCGTAAACCACGGGTCCGGGGGCGAACAGCTCGCTGAGGCGGACATGGGCGGAGTTTGGGTCGGCCACCTTGCCCAGGACAAGGATCAGCTTGTCGCCCTGGATGCCCACCATGACGTCTTCCGCGAAGCGGGCCGCGGCCCGGCGCAGTGTGGCCAGGAAGGATGCGTTGGCCTCGGCGGGGGCAGCGCCAACCATGATGGTGAAGTGTCCATGCGAGGTCCAGCCCAGCGCGGAAATGCGCGATTGCAGGGCATCGGGATTCTCCCCGCGCAGGATTCCGTCCACGGCCAGTGCCTCCAGCCGGGTGTCCCATGCGCCGCGGTTCTCCGCCGCGCGTGCATAGACGTCTGCGGCGGCGAAGGCCACCTCGCGGGAGTAGCGCAGCACGGCCTCACGCAGTGCAACCTGGTCCTCGGGAGCTGCCAGTTCAGGCACCCTGTCCTCGACAACCTGCACCACCGTGCGGATGAGCTGCAGTGCCCGCTGCAGGCTGATGGAGCGTGTCAGCTCCGTGGGTGCCGTGCCGAAGACATCGGAGAGCACCCAACTGGGCGAGGACGGCTGCTCGTACCAGGAGACGAAGGCCGTGATGCCGTTCTGGGCAACCAGGCCCAGCGAGGAGCGCTCATCGGCGCTGAGCCTGCGGTACCACGGCAGGGTGCTTTCAAGTTGGGTGCGCATCATGGTGGACAGCGTGCCGATGCTGGAGCGGAGCCGCTCCAGGGTTTCCGGCACCGCGTTGCTGCCCGCACCCGGCTTCGGGGCCGGATCCTTTGCTGCTGCCGCTGAATTTTTGACTGCCATGCCTTGAGGATATGTGTTTGAGCCCCAGGGTGCCATTTGTGTGAACCCCACAACTGTTCCGTGCCGCAGCCGCTGCTGCGGCTCGGAACACCGGGCGCAAAGCAAAACGGGCGGTTGTAGTTTCTGTGGAGGTTCCACAGAAACAACAACCGCCCGTTGAGGCTTGGTGCTTTTTAGCCTTCTCCGCCTGCGTTGCCGGTGGTGCCGGCGTTGACGTTGAGGAGGTCGTACTTTGCGGCTGCCTGGGCGGCTGCGTTGGGGTCGATCTTGCCCTGCTTGGCGAGCATTTGCAGGGTGCGGACCACCACGGAGTGGGAGTCGATCTTGAAGTAGCGCCGTGCGGCTTGGCGGGTGTCGGAGAAGCCGAAGCCGTCGGCACCGAGGGTGGCGAAGTCGTTGGGCAGGAACTGGCGCACCTGGTCCGGGACGGCCTTCATGTAGTCGGTGACGGCGATGACCGGTCCCTGCGCATCAGCCATTTTCGCGGTGATGTAGGGAACACGGGCTTCGCGTTCGGGGTGCAGGAAGGATTCTTCCTCCGCAGCCAAACCGTCGCGGCGCAGTTCGGTCCAGGAGGTCACGGACCACACATCGGCGGCGACGCCCCACTCTTCGGCGAGGATCTGTGCGGCTTCCAGGGCCCAGGGAACGGACACGCCGGAGGCCAGCAGCTGGGTGCGGGGCCCGTCGTGTTCGCTCTTCTTGAGCAGGTAGATGCCCTTGTTGATGCCCTCGACGTCGATGTTCTCCGGTGCCTTGGGCTGGCTGATCGGCTCGTTGTACACGGTGATGTAGTACATGACGTTGGGATCTTGGGAATCCGGTCCGTACATGCGCTCGATGCCGGCGCGCACGATCGCCCCGATTTCGTAGCCGTAGGCGGGGTCGTAGGTGATCACGGCCGGGTTGG
>NZ_JANKZF010000052.1 GCF_027568515.1 Arthrobacter sp. HY1533
CGTCGCCCAACAACTCAACGGCCGACCACGTAAAACGCTCGGCTGGAATACACCAGCCGAGCGCCTACGCGACATACTATTGACAGCCTAACCACCAGTCGTGTTGCAACGACCCCCAGAATCCGCCAAGTCACCGGCCGCCGTCGCACTTCACGCCTAAAGCGCACGGGCCCCGGTTACATGGGCCCACATCCGCGAGGGGCCCCAAACAAAGACGCGCCAGCGGCTTTGTTTGGGGAGCGGTTGGGGACTAGTGGGTGTCCACTGCGCTGATCTCGGACTTGTCGCCGCTCCACTGGGTGTGGAAGGTGCCTTCAACGTCAACACGGCTGTACGTGTGGGCGCCGAAGAGGTCACGCAGGCCCTGGGTCAGTGCGGCTGGCAGGCGCGGGCGGCGCAGGCCGTCGTAGTAGGCCAGCGATGAGGAGAACACGGGAACCGGGATGCCCAGCTGGACGGCGGTGGAAACCACGCGGCGCCAGGCCGGGAGGACCTCTGCGATTTCGGCGGCGAAGGCCGGGGCGAAGAGCAGGTTGGCCGGCTTGTCCTCGGCAGCGTATGCCTTGGTGATGTCCTTGAGGAGCTCGGCACGGATGATGCAGCCGCCGCGCCACAGTGAGGCGATCTCATCGAGCTTGAGGTCCCAGTTGTATTCCTTGGCGGCGCTGGTCAGCATGTCGATGCCCTGCGCGTAGCTGATGAGCTTGGACGCGTAGAGTGCCTGGCGCACGTCTTCAACGAAGTCGGCGCCAAGTTCAACGGAAACCTCGTGCCCGGCCAGGACTTCCTGGCCGATGGCGCGCTGGTCACGCTGTGAGGACAGGCCGCGGGCAAACACGGACTCGGCGATGGCGGAGATGGGCGAACCCAGGTCCAGGCCGGACTGGACCGTCCAGCGGCCCGTGCCCTTCTGGCCTGCGGAGTCAACGATGACGTCAACCAGCGGCTTGCCGGTCTTGGCGTCAACGTGGCCCAGGACCTCTGCCGTGATTTCGATCAGGAAGGAGGCCAGCTGGCCTTCGTTCCACTTGCCGAAGATCTCTGCCTGCTCGGCCGGCTCGATGCCTGCGGCGCTGCGCAGCAGGTCGAAGGCCTCACCGATGACCTGCATGTCGGCGTATTCGATGCCGTTGTGGACCATCTTGACGAAGTGGCCGGCGCCGTCGGTGCCGATCCAGGCGCAGCAAGGTTCGCCGTCGACCTTGGCGGAAATCTTTTCCAGCAGCGGGCCCAGGGCATCGTAGGATTCCTTGGAGCCGCCGGGCATGATGGAGGGGCCCAGGAGGGCGCCTTCCTCACCGCCGGAAACGCCAACGCCCACAAAGTGCAGGCCCTTCTCGGCCAGCGCGGATTCGCGGCGGCGGGTGTCCAGGTAGTGCGAGTTGCCGCCATCAATGATGATGTCGCCCTCTTCCATGAGCGGCACCAGCGAGTCAATCACGGAGTCAACCGGGCCGCCGGCCTTGACCATGATGAGCACGCGGCGCGGCTTCTCGAGGGAATCGACCAGCTCGGCCAGGGTTTCGGTGCGGACGAATTCGCCTTCGGAGCCGTGGGCTTCGAGCAGGGCGTCGGTCTTCGCGACCGAGCGGTTGTGCAGGGCGACGGTGAATCCGTTGCGGGCCAGGTTGCGGGCAAGGTTGGCGCCCATGACGGCCAGGCCTGTGACACCGATCTGTGCAGTGCCGGTTTGTGCAGACATACTACCTCCATAAGTGAATTGAATGTTTCCTACAGCTTATCGGTGCCGGCGCCGGTTCCCCAGCGCGTCCCATGATTCGGTCACGGTGCCGGCGTCATAAATGTCACAACTGATGGCAACCGTATGCCAAATTGTCTCATGCGAGGCTGAAATTCAACAGCACTTTCCCGGAAACGGCCGAGTTTTTGGCGGTCTCAAACGCCTCAAGGCCGTCGCTGAGCGCGAATTCATGGGTGACAACCGGGTCAACAAACAGCGTGCCATCCGCCAGTGCGGCGATGACTTCGGTGATTTCCTCATTGAAGCGGAAGGAGCCCACAAGCTCCAGTTCACGGGTGATGGCCAACGATATGGCAACCGGTTGCGGCCCGGAGGGCAGCAAGCCAACCATGACCACGCGGCCGCCGCGGACTGCGCCGTTGATGGCCGAGGCCAGGCCAAAGTGGTTGCCGGAGGATTCAATGACAATGTCCGCCTCCACGGCGGCAATGGCCTCGGTGTCCCCCGCCTGCAGGACCACATCGGCGCCCACGGCCGCGGCGATCTCCAGTGGCTTCGGGTGCATGTCCACGGCAGTGATGTGTGCGGCTCCGGCGCGCTTGAGCACGGCGACGGCCAGGGCGCCAATGGGGCCGCAGCCCACCACCAGGGCGCTCTTGCCGCGGACCTCGCCTGCGCGGGCCACGGCATGCCAGGCCACGCTGGCGGGTTCCACCAGGGCCGCGTTGCGCAGCGACAGGCCCTCGGGCAGGGGGCGGAGCATGTGGGTGGGCAGGTTCGCGTACCGCAGGAAGGCGCCGTCGGTGTGCGGGTGGCGGGCCGCGCTGCCCAGGTAGGTGCAGCCCGGGGACAGGTTGGGCCGCTCCGCGGGGTACTTGGCGGCCCCGGGGCCCGGTGTTGCCGGGTGGACGGCCACGGGCGTGCCCACGGCCGGCCCCGTGCCGTCGGCCGCGGCCTGGACCACTGTGCCAACCACTTCGTGCCCCAGCACCATGGGGTCCTTGAGGATGGACTCCCCCGCCGCCCCGTGGAGCCAGTAGTGGAGGTCGGATCCGCAGATGCCGCCGTAGGCAATCTCGACGACGGCCTGGCCGGCTTCGGGCTGAACCAGGGCAACGTCCTCAATGCGGAGATCGCCCTTTGCATGGGCCACGACTGCCGGCGCGCTGGCTGGCAGCATGAACTCTTGCGTTGTCATCTCAGACCACCACCGTCATGCCGCCGTCGATGAAGATGGTCTGGCCGTTGACAAAGTCGGAGCCGTCCGAGGACAGCCACACGGCGGGCCCCACCAGGTCTGCGACGGTCCCCCAGCGGTTGGCCGGGGTGCGGCCCAGGATCCAGGTGTTGAACTTTTCATCGTCCACCAGGTTTTGCGTCATTTCGGTGTGGATGTAGCCGGGTGCGATCCCGTTGATCTGCAGCCCACCGGCAGCCCACTCGGCCGTCATGGCGCGGGTCAGGTTGCGCAGGCCGCCCTTGGCCGCGGTGTAGGCGGCGATGGTGGGGCGGGCCAGGTCGGTCTGCACGGAGCAGATGTTGATGATCTTGCCGTGGCCGCGGGCCAGCATGTTGCGGGCGGCTTCGCGGCCCACCAGGAATGCGCTGGTCAGGTCGGTGCTGATGACCCTGTCCCAGTCCTTCACGTCCAGCTCGAGCAGCGGCACGCGGTGCTGGATGCCGGCGTTGTTGACCAGGATCTCCAGCGGGCCCACATTGGCCTCGATCCAGGCAATGCCTTCAGCGGCGGCGGAGGCGCTGGTGACGTCGAAGGCCAGGGAACGGATCTGCCCCGGCGCAAAATCCTTCGCCATGGCGGCCTCGGCCGCGGCAAGCCGCTCCTCGTTGATGCCATGGAGCACCACCGTGGCGCCGGCCTGGGCCAGGCCGCGGGCCAGTGAGTTGCCGATGCCCCGGCTGGAGCCGGTCACCAGGGCCACCCGGCCGGTCAAATCAAACATTCCACTCATCAGTTCAGTCCTTCTTGCGTAGTCGGTGTTTCACTGTGGCGCACTTCCGGCGGCATTGCCGGCCGTGCACCGGCTATTTTTGCGTGCCGAGCCGTGCGATGGTTTCCCGCACCACGGCGAGATCCTCATCGCCCAGCCCCTGGTCCTTCAGCATTCCGTACAGCGAGTGGCCCGCCGTGGCCATGGGCGCGGCCGTTCCGGCGGCAGCTGCGCTTTCGAGCACAAAGCCCAGGTCCTTGTGCATGAACTTGGCCGGCCCCGTGGGTGCGTAGTCCTTGGCGGCAATGCGCGGCCCCACAATGTCCAGCACGGAACTCCCGGCCAGTCCGCCGGAGAGAACCTCAAAGAGCGCCGCGACGTCCATGCCGGAGTGTTCGGCGAGCTCGGCCGCCTCCGCGAGTGCCGCGGTGGTGGTTCCCACCAGCAGCTGGTTGCAGGCCTTGGCCAGTGAACCTGCGCCGAGGCCGCCCAGCAGGCGCACGGTGGTGCCCATGCTTTCCAGGATGGGGCGGACACGCTCAAAGGAATCGGCGGCGCCGCCGACCATGATGGCCAGCGTGCCGTTTTCCGCCCCGACAGTTCCACCGCTGACGGGCGCATCAAGCACCGCGGCGTGCCCGGCGCTGGCTTGGGCCACGTCTTCACCAAAAGCCTTCACGGCCTGTGGTGAAACGCTGCTCATGACCACGACGGCGGTTCCCGGCGCCGGGGGCTGCGCCCGCCACGACTCCAGCAGCGGGGCCGCTGCCTCGGCGATGAAGCCCAGGTCCGGGAGCATGAAGATGATGGTTCCGCAGTCCCGCAGCCCTGCCACTGTCGAAGAAACCTGTGCCCCCTGCCCGGCCAGCGCGTCAGCGGCCGCGGCGGAGCGGTTCCAGACCGTCACGGGCCAGTTCGCTGCCAGGAGGTTGGCAGCCATGGGGGCACCCATGTGGCCCAGGCCGGCAAATCCGATGCCCGGCGGGGCGGTACGGGCGGAGTCAGTTGCTTGCGTCATAGAACACCATTCCTCACAACTTTGTGGTTGGGTTTTTCATGAGACATAAAGTCGCAATTGTTCAGTATTCTAACCACAATTCAGTATGATGAACATCATGACCCTCAATAATCTCACCGTCGCGATTGCCGTCCCGCTCGAAGCAGAGCATGTGGAGGCCATCCGAAACGCCAACCCGACCGTCACAGTGCTGTACGAGCCCGAGCTCCTGCCGCCCGAGCGCTTCCCGGCCGACCACTCGGGCGACCCCGCCTTCACGCGCACGCCCGAGCAAGAGACCCGATACTGGGACATGCTGCGCAGCGCCGACGTTCTCTACGGCTTCCCCAACGAGAACCCGGCCGGACTGGCGGCCATCGCCTCCAGCGAAAAGCTCCAGTGGATCCAGGCCATGGCAGCCGGCGCCGGCGGCGCCGTCAAGGCAGCAAACCTTCCCGATGCCGAGCTGGCCCGCATCAAGGTCACCAGCTCCGCCGGCGTGCATGCATTGCCGCTGGCCGAGTTCGCCATGATGGGGGCACTCAACGGCCTCAAGCGCTCCGCCGAATTGGCCGCCGACCAGGCCGCCAAGCACTGGCCCGAGCTGCGCACGCCCACGCGCCTGGCCAGCGGCTCGCACGCGGTCATCACCGGCCTGGGCGAAATCGGCCTCGAAACGGCCCGCCTGGCCCGCGCCCTGGGCATGAAGGTCAGCGGCACCAAGCGAAACGTGGAGCCCATCGAGGGCATCGAAAAGGTCACCGACACCGCGGGGCTGCCTGCCCTGGTGGCCACGGCCGACATTGTCATCAACACCCTGCCGGGCACCCCGTACACGGAGAAGATGATCAATGCGGAGATCTTCAACGCCATGAAGCCCGGCACCATCCTGGTCAACGTTGGCCGCGGCACCGTGGTGGACGAGGACGCGCTCCTTGAGGCACTGGAGAACGGCCAGGTCTCCTTCGCCTGCCTGGACGTCTTCGCCGTGGAGCCGCTGCCCGCCGCCAGCCCCCTGTGGGAGCACCCGCGTGTCATGGTCTCCCCGCACACCTCGGCCCTGAGCTCCGCCGAGAACCGCCTGATCGCCGAGCGCTTCATGGACAACCTGCAGCGCTTCCAGTCCGGCGAGCCCCTGCTCCACGAGGTGGACACGGTCCACTTCTACTAAGCCGCACCGGCACAAAGGGGAGCATCCTTCGGGAGGCTCCCCTTTTGCGTGCCGCCCCCACGGGTACGGCGTTGCTGTCCCAACCACGACGCCGGCCTGCCGCCTCCCAGGGGAAGGCGGCAG
>NZ_JANKZF010000005.1 GCF_027568515.1 Arthrobacter sp. HY1533
ACCGCCTCAAGGACCACCAAATCGACTCACTACCCTCGACAAGAACCGAGAGTACGGCAGAATAGTTCCATCAACGTGGCTCACAATTCACCCCACAAAACGGCTCACTATTCGACCAGCGCTGACAATGGAATCAATGACAAATCTTCAGCATCTTCTCCTGCATACGATCATCGTCGATGATCTCGACTATTCGCCCCTGCTGCGCATGCCGAATCTCGAATCAGTGCGCGTGCGGCCCGCGCAGGGCATGCGTCCCACGATCGACGAACTCAAATCAGCATTGCCGTGGTCAGACTGACCCACGAGCGACAGAGGGCTTCTCTAGTCCGATCCACTTCAAAGCGTTCAGATCTCGACTGCACCACATCAGTTCCCTGTAAGACGTGACGCTGGATGCCACCGTCTCCAGGGGCGGCAGGCAACCACCGAGCGTGGATCCCTCGATGTCACCAGGCGTGTGATGAGATAGCCACATGCTCGGGAAGACAAAATCAGAAGTCTCGATCCGCACCTACACGGTCGGAGATCTGCCTCCGGCTGGCATGATCGAAAAGCTCTACGTGGCAGCTTCAAAACCTCCTCCACTATCTGAACCACCCGAAGTCGCACAGCTATTCGCCCAACTCTTCGGCTACGCCCGAACCCGAGATGACGTGGTTGGCGTGGGGGCCCTTATCGACGACGAGCTTGTTGGATTCGCCTACGGCCACCCGTGGAAGTGGGAGTCTGAGATTGACTCGTGGTCACGGCAGCTGCAACATTGCCTGGGCGAGGATTCAGCAGACCGCATCGATGATTCATTCGCCATACTATTGCTGCCGTCCATCCATCTGCGGGCCGGCGCGGGCTCGGCGCCGCACTGCTTGATGCGCTGATGATCGCAGCTGGAGCCACGACCTACTGGCTTCAGACAACAGACGTCGACACGCCTGCCCAGCGGCTCTACAAGCGTTATGGATACCGGGACCTGGGATACGGGCCGGACGCTCCAGATGGACGCCCCGGCTTGGTACTCATCCACGCAGCCCTCAACGTCCGGTAAGCGTTCCCTGTCTGACGCTCGCCGCACGTCGTTATAGTCTCGGAGCATCAGATGTTCTGCCAATAGCCGACGGATCGATGATCAGTCGTGGACGATCGCTGCATCGAACCAAATGTCCGCGTAGCCGGGGGCAAGCAGAAGCCGTGAACCCGGAGGCAGGGCAAGATAGTCAATGACTTGCGGACACCAAGTCGCCAAGTGGGAGACATGTAAGGGAACAAAGAAGTCACAGTCATCCGACAGCTCCTCGCCAGCCCAGATGTACCAACACGTCGTATCTCCCACCGGAGCATGTCGCAGGCCATTGATCGGTACTAAACCATCTTGAACATTCCGGGATATCCCGACTTTCATGTCCGAAGGACTGGCCAGGGGTTCAGCACCGAAACGTAGACAAACATCGAGCTGCTGGTTAGATATGCCGTTCATCTGATCCTTACGATTCGATACAAATTCTCGTCTCCATTCCCAAGCTTGCCATGTTGATTTCGACGAGAGGCAGGCTCGGTCCGGTTCCGTGCAGGAGGGCAGGGCCAAACTGACTCTCGACTACCTGGAGAGTTCTTCTTGGCAGGCATAGGAGCATGCCAAATTAGGCTTGGTTGGCACTGCAACGTAGGACTGTCCCGTAGACCGTTCCCCAAAGGGGCTACGGTGCCGTGTCGTGTGTCCTTTTTGTTTGACCGCACTGGGGCTTCGGCAATACTGGAAAAGGCTGAGCAAGAGGGGTGAATTGAAGGATGACAGGTAGCGGGTTTGCTGAATACCTACCCAACCGACGTCAAGATGAAGCAGTGTTAGATGGTCCCGTTGACGTCAGGATGGCCACGAGTGGTGACATCGATGCGATACGTGACATCGACACCAAAGCGGGTCGCTCACCAGCAGATATAGCGGCCATGGCCACGGCAATTCTTGACGAAAACCGACTGGTTGTTGTCGCCTCTGCCGATGGCAACATTGTTGGGTGGGGCAAGACCCACTTCTGGTCTTACGCTGATGGACAGGCACCTGGCGGGCACTACTTGGGTGGAGTGACTGTGCTCCCTGAGTTCAGGCGCCACGGGATAGCCAGGGCCTTGACCCAGGTGAGATTGAACTGGATCTGGGCACGAGCGGACTCGGCCTGGTACATCGTCAACCCATCCAACCAGGCATCGATCGATCTTCATCGTGAGTGGGGGTTCGCTGAGGTTGCCAGGGCTGCGAAATTTCATACGACCAGCTTCACCGGTGGTGTCGGGTTGCTGTTGCAAGCGAAACGACCACTAGAAGACTAAGAAGTACGATTCACCTGAATCTGTCCCGTAGACCGTTCCCCCTATGGGGACGGGTCATTCTTGCCTGGCGTGCGGGAACTGTCGATTGCTTCTGCTTCCGCTGCCTCCGCAAGGTCTTCATCGGAAATGCTTAGCATCAGTGTGCTGTCGCGCATGGTGAAGAGATGCATGACTATTTCGCGGCCATTTGCCTGCCAGATACTAGGCGGCGCGTCTTCGTCTTCCCACGGCCTTATTGGCTTGCCATAGAGATCCGTCAGCCTGCTCGACACGGCGTCGTGGCCCAGGCGGGTCGCAGGGGCCTGCGCCTCAGGGAAGGCATATAGGTGGAAGTGGACGCCCAGGAACTTGCCGCGCAAAGAGTCCCACGAGGCAAATGAAATGCCTGGCACTTCGGTGAGGAGGGTGCATGAGGCCGAGAATGATTCGTCCGAGTCGTGATCCAGGCGTTCTCCATTTTTGAAGTTGAGACGCTTGAATAGATTCTCGCGTTCCTGATCGGAGCTAGGCCATGTTCCTTCCACCAGCTCCGCCACCAGGGCAGCAACTGTGGCCGGATCGGGAATCAATTCGTTTGGCGTTTCTATGATCGCGGGCATACGGCGACACTACCGCCGGAACACGCGAAAAGCAGCCTGCTGCCTTCGATCACTCAAGAAATTGATCACTCGTGACCCGCTGGCCGGGACCAATCCAGTGCCATGAATTCTCAGCTCATGCGTCAACCAGTCAATTCTGTGTCCCACAGAGGGTTCGGCATGCGGGTCAGTCTTCTTTGATGCCGGTAGGGTCGGAGAATGTCCATCATCTTTGTTCCAATGACACCAGCCGACACTGAAGATATCGTCGGCTTCCTTACCTCAAGCCGTTTCCCGTTCCATGTTCAGGCAGCCCCACAGGCCGCGGACATCCGGGCGAAGATTGAGAATGGACGTTTCTGGAACGAAGACACCCAAGGCTATTGGGTGGTGAGGGGCGGACATCGTATCGGCATGGCCGCTCTGGAGGATCTGCGGGAAGATGATTCGCCGGTCTTCGACCTGCGCCTCGACGAGACCCAGCGCGGCCAAGGCGTGGGAGTCGAAGTGCTTCGTGCGCTCTGCGACCTGGTTTTCGAGACGATGCCGAATACGCTCCGCTTCGAGGGGCACACGCGAGAAGATAACATCGCCATGCGCAAGACGTTCCTTCGCGCCGGCTTCCTCAAGGAAGCACACTACCGATTGGGATGGCCAACCAACGACGGCGGGCACGTCGCCTCCATCGCCTACTCGATCCTGCGCCAAGACTGGGACAACGGAACCCTGACCCATTTCGAATGGGACGACCTCAAGATCTAGACTCCTGTCCCGCAGGAGGTTCCTCTATGAAGGTTCGTTCGTTGGTCATTTCTATGACCGAGGGGCCTGCCTACATCCGAGCTACTACCCGCCACTGGTTCCACGCATCCGCGCTGGAATATGATCCGGGAAGTCTTCTTCGCCGATGCCTCCCGCCGCGTAGAACGAATCCAAGAACGAACGGGCCTGCTCAACCAGGGCTTCCCGGGACATCCGTGACGCAGCGTCTGGATCGTTTGGTGCCGCCTCGCCACCGCGACGCGCGATCGTGAACCCGTAGGTTCCGTCCGCAGGCCCATTGATCCAGGAACAGTGGTAGCTGAGCCTCCCGTCAGGCTGGTACATCTCGCTGATACGGAGCAGCTCGTCATCAACGGATATTTCGAAATCATCCATAGGACGAGCCTAAACCGATTCCCATGACTCGCCCCGTTGCTGACTCCCATTGGCGCTATTCAGCACCAGAAACTGAGAGACCGCGATGGTCGTGGCATGTCAACCAACGTCCCGTTAAGGGTTCCCCCCTACGGGACACCCGACGCCCTGGACACGAATCGAACGGCCTTGCTGGACGTTGCCGTTGGATTCAACGTTTTGGTCCGACTGTAGTGCGACGAACTTGATCAAGTTGTCTCACTACAGTCGGACCATTCCATCAGATCTCGCGCTTTTCGTGGTCCAACTTAGATGAGGCGGGACACTCAAGACAGGCAGAGGCAGAAGGGGTGTCCGGCCGGGTCCAGGAAGACCCGGAACGTGGCACCGGGCTGGTGCTCGGCCTTGGCCGCGCCCAGCCGGATCACCTCGGCCTCGCCGTCGTCCAGGCTGTCCACCACCACGTCCAGGTGCATTTGCTGCGGGTGCTTCTGGCCCGGCCAGACAGGTGCCCGGTAGCCGGAATCCACCTGCTGGAAGGAAATGCAGTTGCTGCCATCGTCGGGCCGGATGTCCACCCAGCCGTCCTCCGCGGTGACCTCCCAACCGAGCATGGCAGCGTAAAACTCCGCCAGCCGGGCCGCGTCGGGGCAGTCGATGACAAATCCGGGATTGCGTGCAATGGCCATGCCAGAACGCTACACCCGCGCCACTTCAAGTTCCATGGCCCCGGCCAACAGCTCGAAGCTGCGAATCCGTGCCGCGGGGTTGGTGATCTGTGTCGCCACGATGAGTTCGTCGGCGTCGGCCAACACGGCAAATTCGTCCAGGTAGCTGCGGGCCGTGTCCGGCGTTCCCACGGCGGCGTAGCGGAACATGTTCTGCACCTGCTGGCCGGCCGGGGAGTCAAGCCGCAGGTCCGATTCGGCCTCGCTGAATGTCTGGCCACGGCCCACCAGGGCCCCCACCATGCGGCGCCGGGCCTTGAGCAGCAGCGCGTCGGCCTCCTCCTGCGTGTCGGCCACAATGGCGTTGACGCCGGCAATCACATAGGGCGTGGCCAATGCTGCGGAAGGCTTGAATTCGCGGCGGTAGATGCGCACCGCGTCTTCCAGCGCCTGCGGGGCAAAGTGCGAGGCGAAGGAGTACGGCAGGCCCAGGGCCGCTGCAAGGCGTGCGCCGAACAGGGACGAGCCCAGGATGTACAGCGGCACGTGGGTGTCCTTGCCGGGATAGGCGTTGACACCGGAAATCCGTGTGTTGCCTTCAAAGTACGCCTGCAGTTCCTGCACGTCGGCCGGGAATGAGTCCGATGAGGAGGGGTCGCGGCGCAGGGCGCGCATGGTGTTCTGGTCGCTGCCCGGCGCACGGCCCAGCCCCAGGTCGATCCGTCCCGGGTGCAGGGTCTCCAGCGTGCCGAACTGCTCGGCGATCTGCAGCGGCGAGTGGTTGGGCAGCATGATGCCGCCCGCGCCCAGCCGGATGGTGGAGGTGTGCGCGGCCACGTGCGCTATCAGCACGCTGGTTGCCGAGGATGCAATCGAGGGCATGTTGTGGTGTTCGGCAAACCAGACCCGCTTGTACCCCCACTTCTCCGCCGCCTGGGCCAGTTCCACTGAAGCGTGCAGGCTTGCGGCAATGCCGTCCTCGCCAATGTGGGCCAGGTCAAGGATGGAAATGGGGAGCGTCATGGTGCTGCCTTTCGATGGGGTCTCACTAGCGCCAACCTCCGGCCCTCCCGGGATATTTCCGCCCGTGTCGATGCTCACGGATTCGCCGAAAAGGCACGACGGCGGCGCCCGCCTCAGGCAGTTGCGGGGACCCTCAAGCGGTCCAGGGCCGCCAACGCCGCGGCCCGCCCGGCCCGGCTGGCACCCAGGGTCGAGGCGGAGGCGCCGTAGCCCACCATGAGCAGGCGCGGGTCGCGGGCCACCTTGACCCCGTCCATGACGATGCCGCCACCGGGTTCGCGCAGCTTCAGCGGGGCCAGGTGGTCAAGTGCGGCCCGGAATCCGGTGGCCCACAGGATGGCGTCAGCCTCGAAGGTGCTGCCGTCTTCAAACACGGCTCCGTCCGGGGTGAGCCGCTGCAGCGGCCCGCGGGAAACGAGTGTTCCGGCGGCTATGCCGTTTTGGTACTGCTGTGTCAGCGGAAGTCCCGTCACCCCAACCACGCTCAGCGGCGGCAGGCCGGCGGCGGTCCGCTCGTTGACGCGGCGCTCCACGTCGCGGCCCCAGTCGGGGTTGAACTCCCGGCTGGTGAATTCCGGCGCACGCCGGGTGGACCATGCGGTTTCCATGCCGGCATCGGCCAACTGCAGCAGGAACTGCACAGCCGAGGTGCCGCCGCCCACCACCAGCACGCGTTGGCCGGCGAACTCCGCCACGGACTGGAAATCATGGGTGTGCAGCTGCCTGCCCGTGAACGTGCCCAGCCCCGGGTAGTGCGGCCAGTGCGGCTTGTCCCAGGTGCCGGTGGCGTTGATGACCAGGCGGGTCTCGTAGGCGCCGCGGTCCGTTTCTACCACGAGCGGCGGGCCGGCGATGTCGGCGGGGACGCCGCCGTCGTCCTTGGGGAAGAGCATGGCGGAGTCATCGGCAAGGGTGTGCACGGACTGCACCTTGACGGGCCGGTGGACGGGCAGCTCAAAGGTTTTCTCGTAGCTGCCGTAGTAGCGCGAGACCACGGCGGACGCGGGCTCGGCGGGGTCGGCCGCGGGCAACTTCATGCCGGGGAGATCGTGGATGGCATGCGCGCCGCCCAGGGTCAGTGACGGCCAGCGGTGCAGCCATGCGCCGCCGGGCGCCGGGTTCGCATCGAGAACCACAAAGTCGGTCTCCGGGACGAGTCCGTGCCGGGCCAGGTAATACGCGGCCGAAAGCCCGGCCTGGCCCGCTCCAACAACCACAACATCCAGCATCTTTTGCCTCCTGTTGGGGTGCAACGGGCGGCCGCGGAGGGCTATTCCGCTTGTGTTCGACGCCACGTGGCGCCGCGTTCGGAGACCAGCTTGTCAGCGAAGTAGACCGCGGCGGCCCCCAGTGCGTAGGCCACCAGGTCCAGCGCGGAGAAGGTGGTGCCGAAGACCAGGCGCGACGGCGGAAAGCTCACGGCGAGTTGTTCGGGGATGCCTGTCAGCTGGGCCAGTTCGATCGCGGCGCTGATGGCAAAGGCTGCGAGCGCCAGCCAGTGCCGCTTGGCCGTGGGCAGGATCAGGGCCAGCACCAGGTACACGAGCATGGTGTAGAGCGCGTCGGCAACCAGGCTGGCGAAGTCGCCGGGGACCAGGAAGTGGACCAGCAGGCCCACGATGGCGACGTCAGTTGCTGCGATGAACAGCGCGATGCACCGGGACATGGGTGTTTTGGTGATGGCCATGGGGCCGAGTCTAACGGCGGCCTGCCCGCATTCCGGCTAGGCCCGCACCACGGGCAGGTCCTTCCAGTCTGTGGTGTACTTCGGCGAGGAGTGCTCCCGCTTCATGGACCATTGCGGGGCCTGCGCCAGCCCGCCCACCCCGATGCCGATGGCTGTGCTGCCGAATTTGCTGCGGACCTGGCCCATGACGCCGCCCACGTCGGGCTGGCCGTTGTCGGTGCCGAAGACGTCAAGCATGCCGGAGCCGGAGGCTGGTTCCAGCCCGCTGAACATGACCCCGGCGCGCAGGTAGGAGGCACCGGCCACGGCACTCTGCCTGATGGCGGCCACCGCGGCACGCACCAGCACGATGGGGTCTTGGGTGGGCGATGCGAAGCGGATCGTGGCGGCCGGGAAGCTCCCCTCCCCCGCCGTGAAGTGGCTGGTGCCGGCCGTGACTGTCATGATCGAGGCGCGCAGGCCTTCTTCGTTGAGCCGGGCGGCGCCGCGCTGGGCGTAGACGGCCATGACCTCTTCCATGCCCTCCAGCGTGGTGACGGGTTCGGAGAAGCTGCGCGAGAACATGAGCTGCTGCTTGTCCACCCGTTCCTCCACGTGCGGGATGCATTCGGTGCCGTTGAGTTCCATGACGGTGCGCTGGAGCACCACGGAGAACTTCTTGCGGATCAGGGCAGGGTCGGCTGCCTTGAGGTCGGCGATCGTGTCGATGCCCATCATTTTCAGCCGGTCGGCGGTTTTCCCGCCAACACCCCACAGCCCAGAGGCCGGCACGCGCGCCTGGATGCCGTCCACGTGCCCGGCGGGCATGGCCTCGAGTGCGCAGACGCCGCCAAGCCCTGGGTTTTGCTTGGCGATCCGGTTGGCGAACTTGGCCAGCGTCTTGGTTTGGGCCACGCCAACGCACACGGGCACGCCGACGTGGCGCATCACGGCGGCGCGGATGTCCCGCCCGGCGGCCTGCAGCTGGGCGGAGTCCCCCACGAGCCCCACAAAGGATTCGTCAATGGAGTAGACCTCCTGCCAGGTGCCGTAGCGGCCCACCACCTCCATGACCCGGGCGCTCATGTCCCCGTACAGCTCGTAGTTGCTGGAGCGTGCCACAAGCCCCCATGCCTTGGCCTGCGACTGGACCTGGAACCACGGGGCGCCGGTTGCGATGCCCAGCGCCTTGGCCTCGGCCGAGCGGGCCACCACGCAACCGTCATTGTTGGAAAGGACGACGACGGGACGCCCTTCCAGCCTTGGGTCAAAGACCCGCTCGCAGGAGACATAGAAGTTGTTGACATCCACCAGGGCGATCCGGCTGTTGTCGGTGGGGTTCGCTGTTGCACCGTCCATGGACGCTGCCTCCTCCCGCAACTCGACTGGAACAAACTTTCTAGTAGTCCAGTCTAGCGGCATGGACCTGTGGCACCCCTGCCTCTTGCAGCGCTTTGGTGCCAGACTGATGCCATGGACATTGAAGAGTGGTGGCCGCTGCTGGATCCCGCGGCCCGGGAGTGGTTAACCGAGAACAATGGCGACGCCGTGCGGCCGGACGTGCTGGAGCAGATCACAGCCGTGGCGGGGCCTGCGGAGGGTGCATCCTGGGCGGGCGACGACGGAGAGGACGGCTTTGCCCTGTCCGATGACGCAGTGGACTGGGTGGAAGCAGCTGCCAACGAGGAATCCCCCAACGAGGTGCCGTAGCGCATGCGCTCCCCAACCCGTGTGGGCCCCTACCAGTCATCGTGGCCTGACGATTTTCGCAGCATTGCAGCCCAGCTGCGGCCCTTCCTTGCCGGGATTCAACATCGCATCGAGCATGTGGGCAGCACCAGCGTTCCGGGCCTTGCCGCCACCACTTGTACGTGGTGGTGGCCGGAACCGTGCCGCACAGAAACCACATCGACTTCCGGGATTTCTTGAGGTCCCACCCTGTGGAGGCCGCGCGCTACGCTGCACTCAAGCTGGAGTTGGCCCACCTGCTCGGCACCGACAGGCCCCAATACGGCGCGCGGAAGTCCACATTGGTCCAGGATCTCCTCGCCCAGGCCCGCGCAGGCGCCGCCAACCAGCCGGCCGCCGTCACGGCAGGCGCTTGACCATTTCCAGTTCCAGCTTGCTGGCATCCAGGCTGTACGGCATGCTCTGTCCCGTCGCGGAAAAGCCCTGGCGTTCGTAGTAGGCCCTGGCCCGGGCGTTGTCCTCGTGGACATGCAGGGTCAATTGCTGCCCCTCGGTGCGGGCCCAATCCTCCACGGCTCCCAGCAGTGCGTCGGCCACGCCCGCGCCGCGGCCCCGCCAATCAGGTGCCACGTAGACGCCCACCAGCAGCGGACCGGTCCCGGAATCGGGCACAAAGCCGCCCATGGTTCCCACCCACCGGCCGGAAGCCAGGACTGCCACAACGGAGATTCCATGCTCGGCACTGCCGCGCTCCCCGCGGACCTTCCACGCGGCCTCGTCCAGGCCCAGGGCATCGTCAAGTGTTTCGACGTATGCCGTGGGGGTGTCACTGATCATTTCCAGGCGGAGTTCCCGGATCTCGCGCCAGTCGGCGGCCGTGGTGCGTCGTATTGAAAACTCTTGGGTGTTCACGTCCACGAGCCTATTCCACGGTTCGGGGCGTTCCATCATTGCCCTTGCCCACCGCGGCCCCGCCCCCTAGTGTGCAGTGCATGACCTTTGCCAATGTGGGAACGCTGGGCACAGTCCCGGGCAGGCGCGACGAACTTGTCGCCGCACTCATTCAACGCAACGAGCTGCTCAGGACTGCCGGATGCCTCGCCTACGAGGTGGGAACCAATCCCGAGGAGCCCAACACGGTGTTCGTCGTCGAACTCTGGGAAAGTGCCCAGGCCCACCAGTCCTCGCTTGCCCTGCCACAGGTCCAGGCGGCCATCGCCGCTGCCCGCCCGCTCCTGTCGGGGTCATTTGGCGGGTTCCGCTTCGACGTGGCTGGTTCCCCGCTCCGGGACCAGGAAACCCGCTGACAGCAGCTTGATTTCTGCCCGTTGGCAGGGTCCCGGGCACTGGCCTAGTGTGGCAAGTGGACGATAGGAGCATTTCATGAAGAAAATCCTCATGATACTGACCAGCGTTTCCGAGATCGGCGATACGAAAGAGAAGACCGGCTACAACGTGGCCGAGGCAGCCCACCCATGGAAAGTCTTCAAGGATTCGGGGCATTTTGTTGACTTCGCCTCCATCAAGGGAGGCCAGCCCCCTCGCGACGAGGTGGATACTCACGATCCCATCCAAGTCGCCTTCACACAGGACGAGGCCACGCGTGCCGGCCTGTACAACACCGCCCGTGTGGACGTGGTGGATCCCGAACAGTACGACGCCGTCTACCTGGTGGGCGGGCACGGCACCATGTGGGACTTCCCTGACAGCGAGGGCCTGCAGAATCTGGTGTCCAGCGTCTACAACGCCGGCGGCCTGGTGGGCGCGGTCTGCCACGGACCGGCTGGCCTGCTGAACGTAAAATTGCCCAACGGGCTCGGCCTTGTGCAGGGCCGCAGTATTGCTGCCTTCACCAACGACGAGGAGGTTGCGGCGGGTAAGGACAAGGTCATCCCATTCTTCCTGGCGGACCGGCTTGTGGAACAGGGCGCCAGCCATGTCTTCGCTGACGCCTTTGAGGAGAAAGTTGTGGTGGACGGCAGGCTGGTGACCGGGCAAAACCCCGCCTCGGCTGCTGGCGTGGCCAAGGAGATGGAGAAGCTCTTTGCGCAGGTCATCCACCAGGAAAAGGCCGAAGAGCAACACGAGGCACAAGCCCTGCGTGCGGAACACGACGCCGAGAAGAACGCCAAGAAGAAGGCAGCGGCAGACGCGGGGCACATGGGGCACTAGGCTCAGGCTGTGGGCAAAATATTCGATTGCATTGATGAGAATCTCAGGGCGTGGATCAACGAGCAGCCCATGTGGTTCGTCGCGACGGCGCCTCTCGGGGCCGACGGGCATGTGAACATGTCACCCCGCGGCCATGACTCGTTTTCAGTCTTGGGCCCCCACCGAGTGGCATGGGTTGATTACACCGGCAGCGGCGTCGAAACCATCTCACACATCCAAGAGAATGGCCGGGTGTGCCTGATGTTCAATTCTTTTGGCAGCCGCCCGCGCATCGTGCGCCTCCACGGCCGCGGCTCGGTGTTCCTCCCTGGAGATGCGACATTCAACGAAGTGATCGCGCTCCACCCGTACCACCCGAGCACCCGGGCTGTCATTGCGGTGGACGTCACCCGCATCAGCGACTCGTGCGGCTGGGGCGTTCCTGTCATGGAGATGACCGGTGAGCGGGACCTTCTGCGCCTGCAGGCAGAGAAGAAGGGCGCGGAGGGCATGTCTGCCTACCGGGCCGAGAAGAATGCACGGAGCATCGACGGCCTGCCAGGCTACCCCCTCGGGGCGTCGGGGTAAGCCACCGGCATTTAGACGTGGTGCAGGCACCTGGTGACAACGCCCCACACGGCCGCTTCTCCACCCACGGCGAGCACCTCGGCCGGGGACCCGGCGTGGGCGGGATGGGTGGACAGGGAGGTCGCGCCGTCGTGCATGGACATGCGCCTGATCAGCAGCTCGCCCTCCACCACGGCCACCACAACGGAACCGTCGCGCGGGGCCACGGCGCGGTCCACGATGATTTCATCGCCGTCGCAAATGCCTGCGCCGGCCATGGAATCCCCGGAGACGCGCATGATGAAGGTGCTGGTGCGGTCGCGGATCAGGTGGCGGTTGAGGTCGATCCCGCCGTCGAAGTAGTCGCGGGCCGGGGAGGCAAAACCGGTTGGTTCCGCGCCCTGTGGCCTGGGAACGGGCAGGTCCATGCCAAACATGCCATCACCGCCTAGTACAAAGATTCGAGAGTGTTCAGCTTAGCACTCCCCCGGGCCGGCCCGCAGCTCAGTCGGGTTCCTGTGCGTGGCTGGCCAGGTTGTTGAAACTGTAGAGGTGGATGCCTGCCGGTGGCGTTGGCAGGGCGGTCAGTTCCGCCACGAGCTTGTCCGGGTTGTAGCGGGTGCCACCGAGCAATCGCAAGCCCAATGAACCCTTGCCGCTGATGAACTTCAGGGAGCTTCCCACGCCGATCTTGGTGGCCAGGGAGATCAGCTTGGTGCGCGGCACGGATCCCGCAACGCCTGCCCAGACAGGAACCTCTATCCCCTCGCTGCGCAGCATGGCCGCGTACGTGCCAATGAGATCGGCAGAGAAACACATCTGGGTCACGATGCTGTCCGCAAGCTCCGCCTTGGTCCGCAACGAGTCCAACAATTGCTGGTCACTGATGTTCGGGTGCCCTTCGGGATAGCCGGCCACGCCGATTCGAAAGCTCCCGCTGCCCAGTTCGGCGATGTCACGGACCAGCGCTTCACTGGAGCCGTACGGGCCTGCTGCCTGCGCCTTGTCGCCCCCAATGGCGAACACCTCAGTGATCCCGACCGCGCGGCAATCGCGCAGCATGGTTGTGAGCTGTTCGCGCGATCCAATGGACCGCGCGGCAAGGTGCGGGACAGCGTTGTAGCCGTGGCCGGCCAGTTCAAGCGACACCGCCATGGTGCGCTCAATCCCGTGGTGTGGCAGGCATGTCACCGTGACGGTGGTGCCGGCCGGAAGCTGGGCAGCCACGGTTTCCACAATGCCGGCGGTGGGGATGATTTCCGCCCGTGAAGGCAGTGCAGGCTGTTCCGCCTGCCCGCCCAAACCGCTGCCCAAACCTGCGCTGGCCATGGCTAGTGGCCGACTATCAGGGAGGCGGCTTCCTGGCGGGTGTGGCCGGAGTCCTCGATGCCTTCTGCGATGTGGGCGAGGTGTTCGGGGATGTCCAGGCCTTTCTTGCGCATGGCCGTGGCCCACAGGCGCCCGGCCCGGTAGGAGGAGCGCACCAGCGGGCCGGACATGACGCCCAGGAAGCCGATTTCCTCGGCCTCCTGGTTCAGTTCCAGGAATTCCTGCGGCTTGACCCAGCGGTCCACCGGCAGGTGGCGTTCGGAAGGTCGCAGGTACTGGGTGATCGTGATCAAGTCGGTGCCGGCGTCGTGCAAGTCCTGCAGGGCCTGGCTGATTTCTTCCCGGGTTTCGCCCATGCCCAGGATCAGGTTGGACTTGGTCACCATGCCGTGGTTGCGGCCCTGGGTGATGACATCCAGGGAGCGCTCGTAGCGGAAGGCGGGGCGGATGCGCTTGAAGATCCGCGGCACCGTCTCCACATTGTGCGCGAACACCTCGGGCTTGGACTCGCAGATCGCCGTGATGTGCTCGGGCTTGCCGGAGAAGTCCGGGATGAGCAGCTCCACCCCGGTGTTCGGGTTCAGCTCGTGGATCTTGCGCACCGTCTCGGCGTACAGCCACACACCCTCATCGGCCAGGTCATCGCGGGCCACCCCGGTCACGGTCGCGTAGCGCAGGTTCATCTTCACCACCGAGCGGGCCACCTTGGTGGGCTCGAACATGTCGATCGGGGACGGCTTGCCCGTATCGATCTGGCAGAAATCACAGCGGCGCGTGCATTCGGAACCACCAATGAGGAAGGTCGCCTCACGGTCCTCCCAGCACTCGAAAATGTTCGGGCACCCCGCCTCCTCGCAGACCGTGTGCAGGCCCTGGCCCTTGACCAGGTTCTTCATCGCAATGAATTCCGGGCCCATCTCGACCTTGGCCTTCATCCACTCCGGCTTGCGCTCCACCGGAACCGCGGCGTTCCGCTGCTCAATGCGCAGCAACTTGCGACCCTCTGGTGCCAACGTCATGGGAAAACTCCTTCGCCCCGAACTGGGACAGCAACACGTGCTGTTCGGTTTAGCATTCCACCACGTTGACGGCGAGTCCGCCCATGGCTGTTTCCTTGTACTTGGATGACATGTCGCGGCCGGTTTCACGCATCGTGATGATGACTTCATCCAGCGAGACGCGGTGTTGGCCGTCGCCCCACAGCGCCATCTTCGCGGCATTGATGGCCTTCGCGGCAGCAATGGCGTTGCGCTCGATGCACGGCACCTGCACCAGGCCGCCAATGGGATCGCACGTCAGCCCCAAGTTGTGTTCCATGGCGATCTCGGCGGCATTTTCCACCTGTTGCGGAGTGCCGCCCATGACCTCGGCCAGGCCGGCGGCCGCCATGGACGACGCCGAACCCACCTCGCCCTGGCAGCCCACCTCGGCGCCGGAAATGGAGGCTTGTTCCTTGTACAGAACCCCTACAGCCCCGGCGGCCAGCAGGAATTTGACCACGACGGCGTCAATGGCCTCCTTGGGCGCATTGCGCATGCCGTCGGTGTAGTGGGTCGCGTAAAACATGACAGCCGGGATGATGCCGGCCGCGCCGTTGGTGGGGGCCGTGACAACACGCCCGCCCGAGGCGTTTTCCTCGTTGACGGCCAACGCCACGAGGTTGACCCATTCCTGCCAGAACTTCGGATCCCGGTCGGTGTCCTCCTCCCGGAGGCGCTTGTGCCAACCCGGGGCCCGGCGTCGAACATTCAAACCGCCCGGCAGCAAACCCTCACGGGTCAGGGAGGCATCCTTGCACTCTTCCATGACGTCGCGAATGTGCAGCAGCCCGCCGCGGACCTCATCTTCGCTGCGCTCCACCAGCTCGTTGGCCAGCATGACGTCGCTGAAGTTTCCGCCAGTGGTTTCGCAATGTGCCAGCAATTCGGCAGCGGTGCGGAACGGATAAGGCAGCAGGGCCTTGGAATGTTCCAGCTCGGCAACGGCCTCGTCGACGGCACCCTCGCGAATGATGAACCCGCCGCCCACGGAGAAGTAGGTGGCCTCGTGCAGGACCGTCTGAGCATCATCGCTCACACTGAACTTCACGCCATTGGTGTGCCTGGGCAAAATGGTCAGGGGGTGCAAGATGATGTCATCGGCACCATAGGAAAGGGCAACGCTGCCGCCCAGCAGCAGCGGTTCACCGGTGGCAAAGGCGGCCAGGCGGGACTCCACCTCGGCGGGAAGAATCAGCTCCGGTTCACGCCCTTCCAGGCCCAGAAGCACTGCTGTCATGGTGCCATGGCCCCGGCCCGTGGCTGCCAGCGAACCATAGAGGTCAACGCGGACACTCGCAACGTTGGCCAGCAGATCCTTTGCGGCCAACTCGCGGACAAACGCTGCGGCAGCCCGCATGGGCCCCACAGTGTGGGAACTGGACGGGCCAATTCCCACGGAAAACAAGTCAAAAACGCCAACAGACATGTGAGTACCTCACTCGAGTGCAAAAACTGCTCCGGCGCGAAATCGGCCGGAGGGCCTCATGCACCACGTCGGTGCAAGCAAGGCCGGTCACTGCGGTGGACACCCTCCAAGGCATCCACCGCAGCGAGCAACTGTACCGCTAGGAAAGGTTCCCCACCGACGGGTACAGGGGGTGGGCGGCGGCCAGGGCCTGCACGCGTGCGCGCAATCCCGCCAGATCCGCCGCGGCGTCCGTGATGAGCGCCTCGGCAATGATGTCTGCCACTTCGGCAAACGCCGCCTCGCCGAAACCGCGGGTGGCCAGGGCAGGGGTTCCAATTCGCAGGCCTGAGGTCACCATGGGCGGACGGGGATCGAACGGCACGGCGTTGCGGTTGACGGTGATGTCAATCGCGGCGAGGCGGTCCTCTGCCTCCTGGCCGTTGAGCTCGCAATTGCGAAGATCAACCAGCACCAGGTGGACGTCGGTGCCGCCGGAAATCACGGAGATTCCCTTGGCTGCGACATCGGGCTGGATCAGGCGTTCGGCCAGAATCCGGGCACCTGCCAGGACGCGTTCCTGGCGCTCCTTGAACTCCGGTGAAGCCGCAATCTTGAAGGCCACTGCCTTGCCGGCAATCACGTGCTCCAGCGGGCCACCCTGCTGGCCGGGGAAGACGGCCGAGTTGATCTTCTTGGCCACGGCTTCGTCGTTGCTCAAGATGATGCCGCCGCGGGGGCCGGCCAGGGTCTTGTGCGTGGTGGAGGTGGTCACGTGGGCGTGCTGCACCGGTGAGGGGTGCAGGCCCGCGGCCACGAGTCCGGCAAAGTGGGCCATGTCCACCATGAGGTAGGCACCCACCAGATCCGCGATGCGGCGGAATTCGGCGAAGTCCAGCTGGCGGGCATAGGCCGACCATCCGGCAACGATCAACGCCGGCTTGTGTTCCAGTGCCAGCCGCTCAATCTCGGCCATGTCAACCTGGTGGGTGTCTTCGCGAACCTGGTACGGGACCACGTTGTAGAGCTTGCCGGAGAAGTTGATCTTCATGCCGTGCGTCAGGTGTCCGCCATGGGCCAGGTTCAGGCCCATGATGGTGTCGCCCGGCTTGATGAGCGCGTGCATGACCGATGCATTGGCCTGTGCGCCTGAGTGCGGCTGAACGTTGGCGTACGCGGCGCCGAACAGGTCCTTGACGCGGTCAATGGCCAGCTGTTCGATGACATCGACGTGCTCGCAACCACCGTAGTAGCGGCGGCCCGGGTAGCCCTCTGCGTACTTGTTGGTCAGGACCGAACCCTGGGCCTGCATGACTGCGGCAGCCGTGTGGTTCTCAGAGGCGATCATTTCCAGGCCGGTGCGCTGGCGATCCAGTTCGGCGTCAATCGCGACGGCCACTTCGGGGTCCAATGCGGAAAGCTGGGCATCGAGGCTCGGCGAGACCACCTGGACGTAGTCCACGGCGGAATCTACGCCGCTCACAGTTCGCCGCCGTTGGCAGCTGCGTACTCTTCGGCGCTGAGCAGCGGACCCTCGGACTCAACCTCAACCTTGAAGAGCCAGCCGGCGCCGTAGGGGTCGGAGTTGACAGTGGCGGGGTCATCGACCACGGCGGTGTTCACCTCGGTGACGGTGCCGGTGACCGGGGAGTACAGGTCGGAGACTGACTTGGTTGATTCAATCTCGCCACACGCCTCACCGGCGGTGACGGTGGAGCCCACCTCGGGCAGGTCCACATAGACAATGTCGCCCAGCGCATCGGCTGCAACAGCGGAGACACCGATCGTGGAGGGGCCGGAACCATCGGCGGCGATCCACTCGTGCTCGGCGGAGTACTTCAATTCAGGAGCTACCTTGCTCATGTTAATCCGTTCTATAAGTGTTGTGAGGGCTATTTGCAGAGTTTTTGGCCTGCCCCGCAGAGAAGGCGAGGGTCAAGGCAAGGCGACGGAGCCGGCGCGCAGCGAGGTGGGGGCTGGCGGTGTGGTGGGCGCCGCCGCGGCCACACCGACGAAGTCGTGTGTGGCGCGGAGCGGATGGGCCCACACACCCGAGGGACCCAACGCGAGCTTGCGAGCGTTGGGAGGGTGTGGGGACCAGCCCCCATCTCGCGAGAGCGCCGGGCCCAGCCGAGGAAATACCGGTCCGTCGCCGGGGTCTCGACAGGCTCGACCACCGGTGCCAGTTCAGGCGCCAGGGTCTCGACAGGCTCGACCACCGGCGACAGACCGTGCGGGTGTTACTTTTGGCGCTTGTAGAACGGCAGTGCAACTACTTCGAACGGTTCGGCCTTGCCGCGCAGGTCCACGTCCAGCTGGGTTCCAATTTCGGAGTGGGCCACGTCAACGTAGGCCATGGCCACGGGGTAGCCGAGGGTGGGGCTGGGCTGGCCCGAGGTGACTTCGCCAATGGTGACGCCATCCTTGAGCACCGGGTAGTGGCCACGGGCGGCACGGCGGCCGGCACCCTTGAGGCCAACGAGCCTGCGGCCGGTGGAGACGCCGTCGCCGGCTTCCTTGATGGCGGCCAAGGCAGCCTTGCCTACGAAGTCGCTTTCCTTGGCGAGGGAGACCACGGGGCCCAATCCTGCGGAGTAGGCGTGTCCGGTGACGGAGAGTTCGTTCCCGTACAGCGGCATGCCGGCTTCCAGGCGAAGCGAGTCACGGGAAGCCAGGCCTGCCGGGATGAGCCCCTGGTCCTGGCCGTTGGCCAGGAGGGCCTGCCACAAGGTGGCGGCGTCCTCGTTGGGGACGTAGATCTCGAAGCCGTCCTCGCCGGTGTAGCCCGTGCGTGCCAGCAGCAGTTCCTGGCCGTTGATGGTCACTTCGACGGCAGCGTAGTACTTCAGCTCCGTGACGAGTGAGTGCTGCTCGGCGGGCACCAGGGTCAGCAGGATGGCTTCGGCGTTGGGGCCCTGAACGGCGATCAACGAGGTCTGCGCGGAGACGTCTTCAACCTGCACGTCAAAACCTGCGGCGCGCTCGGCCAGCAGGCCGGCAACAGTTGCGGCGTTGCCGGCGTTGGGGACAACCAGGTACTTCTCATCGCTGCGGCGGTAGGAGATCAGGTCGTCGATGATGCCGCCGTCTGCGTTGCAGATGAGTGAGTACTTTGCCTTGCCCACCGCCACGGCTGACAGCTTGCCGGCCAAGGCGTAGTCGAGGAAGGCTGCGGCGTCGGGGCCGCTGACCCAAACCTCGCCCATGTGGGAGAGGTCGAAGAGGCCGGCTGCCTTGCGGACAGCGTGGTGTTCAGCCAGCTCGGAGGAGTACTTCAACGGCATCTGCCAGCCACCGAAGTCGGTGAATGATGCACCGGCCTTCTGGTGCTCGCCGTAAAGGGCTGTGTGGTTCTCAGTCATGGGAATTCCTTTGCGGTGTTAGTTGGCGAAATCTTCGGCGAAGTCTTCGAGGGGAGGGCAGGAGCAGACCAGGTTGCGGTCACCGGCTGCGCCGTCGATGCGGCCAACAGGCGGGAAGTACTTGTCCTGGCGCAGGTTGTCCACGGGGAACACGGCCTGTTCGCGCGGGTAGCCGCGGTCCCAGTTGGAATCGACAACGGCTGCTGCCGTGTGGGGGGCGTTGCGCAGCGGGCTGTCCAGCAGGGTGAAGGCACCTTCGGCAACCTGGTCAATTTCCGCACGGATGCTGATCATGGCTGTAATGAAGCGGTTGATCTCGCCCAGGTCCTCGGACTCGGTCGGTTCAACCATCAAGGTGCCGGCCACCGGGAAGGACAGGGTGGGGGCGTGGAAGCCGTAGTCGATGAGGCGCTTGGCCACATCTTCTGCCGTGACGCCGGTCTTGGCGGTAAGGTCCCGCAGGTCCAGGATGCACTCGTGCGCAACCAGGTCGCCGGCACCCGTGTACAGGACCGGGAAGTGCTCGTTGAGCTGTGCGGCGATGTAGTTCGCCGCCAGCAGGGCCGACTTCGTGGCCTCGGTCAGTCCCTTGCCACCCATGAGCTTCACGTACGCGTAGGAGATGGGCAGAACGCCGGCCGAGCCAAAGCGTGAGGCGGAGATCGGAACCCCGGCGCCATCGTGTGAGGCCGCGTTGGCGTCGCCGGGCATGAAGGGTGCCAGGTGGGCCTTGGCTGCAACGGGGCCCACGCCGGGGCCGCCACCGCCGTGCGGGATGCAGAAGGTCTTGTGCAGGTTCAGGTGGCTGACGTCGCCGCCGAACTTTCCGGGCTGGGCAAGGCCAACCAGGGCGTTCAGGTTTGCACCGTCAACGTAAACCTGGCCGCCGGCTGCATGGATCGCGTCGCACACTTCGCGCACATCGGCGTCGTACACGCCGTGCGTGGACGGGTAGGTGATCATGATGGCCGAGAGCTGGTCCTTGTGGATTTCAATCTTGGCGTTCAGGTCGGCGTGGTCGATGGTGCCGTCGGCTGCCGTGGCCACAACAACAACCTTCATGCCGGCGAGCACGGCCGAGGCGGCGTTGGTGCCGTGTGCAGACTGCGGAATGAGGCAGATGGTGCGCTGCTCGTCGCCGCGTGAGAGGTGGTAGCCGCGAATGGCCAGCAGGCCCGCGAGCTCGCCCTGTGAGCCGGCGTTGGGCTGGATGGAGACCTGGTCGTAACCGGTGATTTCGGCAAGATCGGCTTCCAGTGAACCGATCAGTTCACGCCAGCCTTCGGTCTGGGAATCCGGGGCGAAGGGGTGGATGGAGGCGAACCCGGGCCAGGACATGGCTTCCATCTCGGCCGTGGCGTTGAGCTTCATGGTGCACGAGCCGAGGGGGATCATGGTGCGGTCCAGGGCCAGGTCGCGGTCGCTGAGGCGGCGGATGTAACGCAGCATCTGGGTCTCGGAGCGGTGCGTGTTGAACACGGGGTGGGTCAGGAAGTCCGAGCCACGCACGGTGTCGGCGGCCAGCGCGAAGTCTGAGACACCGACCTGGTCCGTGCCGTCCCCGGCCGGTGCGGCACCAAACACGGCGGCGACGCGGGCCACGATGTCCGCCGTCGTGGTTTCATCCACGGAAATGCCAACGTGGTCGGCATCGATGAGGCGAAGGTTGATGCCGTCCTTTTCGGCGAGGGCAACCAGTGCGCCGGCGCGTCCGGGAGCCTTGACCGTGAGGGTGTCGAAGAAGGAGGTGTGTGCCAGTTCGACGCCGGATGCCTGCAGTGCCGCTGCCAAGGTGCGGGCGTGGCCGTTGACTGTTTCGGCAATGGCCTTCAGGCCGGCGGGGCCGTGGTAGACGGCGTACATGGAGGCCACGATCGCCAGCAGGGCCTGTGCCGTGCAGATGTTGGAGGTGGCCTTCTCGCGGCGGATGTGCTGCTCGCGGGTCTGGAGTGCCAGGCGGTAGGCCGGCAGGCCGGTGTTGTCGGTGGAGACACCAACGATGCGGCCGGGCAGTGAACGCTCCATGCCGTTGCGCACGGCCATGTACGCTGCGTGCGGGCCACCGAAGAAGAGGGGAACACCGAAGCGCTGGGCGGTTCCGACGGCAATGTCCGCGCCCTGTTCACCGGGAGGGGTGATCAGGGTCAGTGCCAGCAGGTCGGCGGCAACCGTGACCAGCGCGCCGCGTTCCTTGGCTTCTGCAATGACGGGAGCGTGGTTGAAGACCCTTCCGGAAACACCGGGCTGCTGGAGAACCACGCCGTTGATCTCGCCCTCGGGCAGGCCCTGGGCCAGATCGGCAATCTCCACCTCGAAGCCAAGGGCTTCGGCACGGCCCTTGACGATGGCGATGGTCTGCGGCAGCAGGTCCGCGTCGAGAACGGTCTTGCCGTTTGCGGCGGTCTTGGACTTGTTGGCGCGGCGCATGAGCAGCACGGCCTCGGCCACGGCGGTTGCTTCATCGAGCAGGGAGGCGTTGGCCACCGGCAATCCGGTCAGGTCGCTCACCATGGTCTGGAAGTTCAGCAGCGCCTCGAGGCGGCCCTGGGAAATCTCGGGCTGGTAGGGCGTGTACGCCGTGTACCAGGCCGGTGCCTCAAGGATGTTGCGCATGATCACCGGCGGGGTCACGGTGTTGTAGTAGCCCTGGCCGATCATCTGCACGGCCGTGATGTTCTTTGCGGCGAGGCCACGAAGTTCGGCAAGAACTTCCACTTCACTCAGCGCGGACTTCAATTCCAGGGGCTTGGCCTGGCGAATGGAATCAGGAACGGCCGTGTCCACGAGGGAATCGACGCTGTCATAGCCAATGGCCTTGAGCATGGTCTCGATGTGGGGCTGCTGGCGGGCACCAATATGCCGGTCTGCAAACACTGTGGGGCGGGACGCAATCGTCATGAGGAACTCCAAGATACGGCCGGACCAAGAGGGTTCGGCATGAGTGGGGTTCCTCCCCGCTCTGTCTTGGACCTGAGAGATTCCGTGGCTTGTTCAACCACTTTGCACCGTCGGTGAGCCCACAATGAGTGGACTGCTTTCCAGAGTTGCCTCGCCATGACGGTACGGGGGCCTGAGAGATTCCTGGGGAGGATTTGCTCCTACGGCGCCGCCACATTGCTGGGAGGACTCTCCCGCCATGGTTCAAAAGGCATATTAAAGTTTGGGTGATTCGAAGCACACATTACACGGAAAGGTGGGGACCTGCCAAACCCCGTGCCCGGCGAACCATCGCCGGTGCGCCCGCCGGCAGCTGCGCCCAACCACATATTGGATTTGTCTTGCACGCAGTGCCAGCGCAGGATAGCCTGTGACTCGCGTCACCTAAAAAGCAAGTTTTTGAAGTGCCTATGATCCGCGGCGGGAGAGTTCCGCCGGTACATCTGCGTGAAGCGCAGACATCGTGTGGGCGCCGAAGGAGCAAACCCTCCCCGGGAATCTCTCAGGCCCCTGTACCGCCGTGGCGAGGCAACTCTGGAAAGCAGTCCATAAAATGTGGGCTCACCGACGGTGCAAGCGTCCCCTTGATCTTCAAGGACACGCGGAAACTCTCAGGTCCAAGACAGAGTGGGGAGGAAGCTAATCTTCGTGGTGCACCCTGCCACCTGAACGAAGGGCCTTCCTTTGACCACCCACCCATCGATCACCTCACCCGATGCCGAGCCCCATCTTGAGCGGCAACTGAGCAACAGGCACATCCAGCTCATCGCCATCGGCGGTGCCATCGGAACCGGCCTGTTCATGGGGTCCGGAAAAACCATCTCCGCAGCCGGCCCTTCCGTGATTTTTGTGTACATGATCATCGGATTCATGCTGTTCTTCGTCATGCGGGCCATGGGAGAACTGCTCCTGAGCAATCTCCACTACAAATCCTTCAGCGACTTCGCCGCGGACCTGCTGGGCCCCTGGGCCGGATTCTTCACAGGCTGGACGTATTGGTTCTGCTGGGTCATCACCGGCATTGCAGATGTCATTGCCATCGCCGCGTATTCGGATGTGCTGTGGCCGGGAATCCCCCTGTGGGTCCCCGGCCTGGTCACCATCGGCATCTTGCTGGTGCTGAACCTGACCACAGTGAAGGCATTTGGCGAGACGGAATTCTGGTTCGCCCTCATCAAGATCATCGCCATTGCCGCCCTCATATTCGTGGGCTTGTTCATGATCCTGAGCCGTTTCCAGTCCGACTTCGGCACGGCAAGTTTCACCAACCTGTGGAGCCACGGCGGATTCTTCCCCAATGAATTCATGGGTTTTGTTGCCGGATTCCAGATTGCCGTTTTTGCCTTCGTTGGCATTGAATTGGTCGGCACCACCGCCGCAGAGGCCAAGGACCCGGAGAAGAACCTCCCCAAGGCCATCAACTCCATCCCTGTCCGCGTTCTGCTCTTCTATGTAGGTGCGTTGATCATCCTGATGTCGGTGATCCCCTGGACCCAGTTCGAGGCGGGCAAGAGCCCCTTCATCGCCATGTTCTCCCTGGCCGGCCTCGGCGCCGCCGCCACCATCATCAACCTCGTGGTGCTCACCTCGGCCATGTCATCGGCCAACTCCGGCATCTACTCCACCTCCCGCATGGTCTACGGCCTGGCCAAGGAAGGCGATGCGCCCAGCCGTTTCGGCAAGCTGTCCAGGCGCAAGGTCCCCAACAATGCGCTGTTCCTTTCCTGCGTCCTGCTCCTGTCCAGCATCGTGTTGCTGTACGTCGGCGAGGACGTCAGCAAGGCCTTTGAAATGGTCACCACCGTGTCCGCGGTCTGCTTTGTCTTCGTCTGGTCCATCATCCTGGCCAGCTACCTGGCCTTCCGCCGGCGCCGCCCGGAATTGCATGAGTCCTCAAAGTTCAAGATGCCTGGCGGCATCCCCATGGTCTACGTTGTCTTCGCCTTCTTTGCCTTTGTGCTCTGGGCCTTGACTACGCAGCCTGACACCTTGATCGCCCTGCTGGTGACACCCATCTGGTTCATTGCCCTTGCGGTGGTTTGGTACCTGGTGGGCAAGACCCCCAGCCACCGGGCCCGCTACGCGAAGTTCAAGGAAGACCTTGACTCTGAGCGGGTTGCCACGCAGGTAGCCCCCGGGCCCGAACGCTCGGCCGGGAAATGAACACCGGTCCGCTGACGCCGTCGGCCATTGACCCCGCGAATCCCCAAGAGGGCGAGGCATTCATCCTGACCCTCGATTGCGCCGAATCCCCGGGGATCGTGCACGCCGTGGCGCAGTTCCTGCTGAACCACGATTGCTTCATCGTTGACATCAAGCAGTTCGGTGACCAGTTGGTGCGGCACTTCTTCATGAGAGTTCATTTCATGGCCAGCGCGGGTGGGCCAAGCCATGAAGACCTCCGGCAGGAATTCGAGCCGGTGGCCCGGCAATGGGGCATGACGTGGCGTCTTGAACCGCAGGACCGCAAGGAACGAATCTTGGTCATGGTCTCGAAGTTTGGCCACTGCCTCAACGACCTGCTTTTCCGCGCCCGGACCGGTGAATTGCCGGTGGAGATCGTTGCCGTTGTGTCCAATCACCAGACCCACAAGGACCTGGTTGACTGGCACGGCATTCCGTTCCACCACATTCCCGTAACACCCGAAACCAAGCCGGCCGCCGAGGCCGAGTTGCTGGCGCTGGTGGAGGGGTACAAGGTTGAACTGGTTGTGCTGGCACGCTACATGCAAGTTCTCAGCGACAACCTCACCTCCGTTCTGTCGGGACGGGCCATCAACATCCACCATTCCTTCCTGCCAAGTTTCAAGGGCGCCAAGCCGTATCACCAGGCCTACGACCGTGGAGTGAAGACTGTGGGTGCCACGGCCCACTACGTCAATGCCGAACTGGACGAGGGACCCATCATCGCCCAGCAGGTCATCGACGTGGACCACAGCTACAGCCCTGAGGGCCTGGTGGCTGTTGGCAAGGATGCGGAGTGCAAGGCCCTCACCAATGCCGTGCGTTGGCATGCCGAGGGCCGAATCATCCTGTCGGGGAACCGGACGGTGGTCCTGCGCTAGTTGTGTCCCAATCCAGCAGTGGATTGGGACACAAGCCGCGGGTCACCGCCGTGCCATCTGCAGCAGTTCCCGGCCTTCGTCCAGGACCATGTCCCTGAATCGGGTGGCCGGAGCTGGCGCATCCGCACGGTTCCGCCAGACAAGCCCCACGTCCCGCTGCGCGCTGGGCCAAAGAATCTCCACCTCACACCAGCCCAAACCGCCACCGGGGCTGGCCTGGGCAGCAAACCTTTCCGGCGGCGCCAAGGCAATGCCCAATCCCGCCGCGACCAGTCCACGAACTGTGTGCAGATCTTGGCCCTGGAAGGCCACCCGCGGCCGGAAGCCCGCGCGCCGGCACAGGGACTCAACGATGGAGTGCATGCCGTAGCCGGGTTCCAGCATGATGAAAGGCTCGTCCCGAACGGCGTCGAGCCGTACCCCGCTTGAACCCGCCAGCGGGTGTCCGTTGGAAACCACCAACTTCAACGGCTCCGAATACAGCACCTCGGACCCCGTTGTCCGGGTGGGGGCAGGAGGCGGAGCCACGAGGGCCAGGTCGGCAGATCCGGTGGCCAGCAAATCCAGGCAATGGGCCCGGCTCCCCTGCTGCAGGTCGAACGCAACGCCCGGATGGATTTGGGTAAAAGCCCGTATCAGCACCGGCAGGGCCACCTCGCCGAAGGTGTGCTGGAAGGCCACCTGGACGCGGCCAAACTGCTTCCCGGATTGCTCCCGCGCCTGGGCCAGTCCATCGCGGAGCGTTTCCATGGCCTCCGCCGCCCGCGGGATCAGGGCCAGCGCAGCCGGCGTCAATTCAACGCCCCTCCCTTTGCGCAGGACCAGTGGCGTGCCCACAACTTCTGACGCGCGTGCCAATGTCCGGCTCACGGTGGACTGTGGAATCCCCAGCGCCTCGGCCGTCGCTGTCACATGGCGGCTGGCCCCCAGCTCAACGAGCATGGGCAGGACCGGCAGCAGTTTGGCCAGATCGCGGTTCTCATTGTCCATGTCTCATGGAACCATGGGCACCACCCGCATTTCATCCAAAAATGGATAAATAAACCAATTTCAATGCATTAGACGCATTGTTTTGCTGGTTCTACGGTTGGATCTGTGATTGACATGGACCAGGAAACACTGTGAACCCCGCAAAACTCGCACCAGCGGGTGCGGCTGGGCATGCACCGGACAGCTCATGGGCGGGCCACCGGCCGGGCACCCCGGGCTACCGCCGGCTGCTGGCCGCGTTGGCCTGCGCCGGGGTGGCCACCTTTGCCCAGTTGTATTCGCTCCAGGGCCTGCTGCCGCTGGTCTCACGGGAGCTGGGCGTCACTGCGGCGCAGGCCTCCCTGACAGTGTCGGTGGCAACGGTGGGCCTGGCCGTCGCTGTCCTGCCATGGTCCTTTGCCTCTGACCGTTGGGGCCGGGTGCGCACCATGGGGCTCGCGGTCATCCTCGCCACGGTGTTTGGCCTGTTGGTCCCGGCGGCCCCCACTTTTGAGATCCTTCTGGCACTTCGGTTCCTGGAAGGTGCGGCACTGGGCGGAATTCCGGCACTGGCCATCGCCTATCTCACGGAGGAAGTCAGCCCGCGGCATGCCGGGGCTGCCGCCGGCGCCTACGTCGCCGGGACCACGCTGGGCGGGCTGTTCGGCCGCCTGCTGGCCGGCCCCGTGGCGGACCTGGCGGGCTGGCGCATGGGCACCTTGGCCGTGTCGCTGAGCGCAGCCGTTGCGGCAGTTTTCTTCCTGCTGCTGGCGCCGCGGCCGCGCGGTTTTGTGGCGGTGTCCGGGGAAGGATTTGGCGCCGTGCTGGGCCGGTTGGGCCCGCAGTTTCGCAGCGGCCCCCTGCTGGCGCTGTACGCACAGGCGTTCCTGCTCATGGGCTGCTTTGTCAGCGTCTACAACTACCTCGGTTTCCGGCTCGAGGCTCCCCCGTACCTGTTTCCGGCGTCCGCCGTGGCGTTGCTGTTTTTGGCCTACCTGGCCGGAACGGTGTCCTCGCGCATCGTGGCGGGGCTGGCGGCCCGTTGGGGAAAGCGCACAGTGCTGCTCGCCTCCACGGGAGTCATGGCGGCCGGCCTTGCCCTGACGCTCGCAGCACCGGTGGCGTTGATCCTGGCCGGGCTGGTCCTGTTCACGGCCGGCTTCTTCGGTGCCCACAGCACCGCCTCCGGCTGGACCGGTTCGCTGGCCAGCACTGGCCGGGCCCAGGCATCCTCGCTGTACAACCTCAGCTACTACGCCGGGTCCAGTCTCATCGGGTGGGGCGCCGGACTGGTTTTCCAGCATTTCGGCTGGGGCACCATGGCCGGCGCACTGGCCGTGCTGGCTGCCCTGGCCGCGGCAATTGCCATCGCGATGCTCCCGGGGAAATATCCAACGCACTGAGCGGCCGTTCACGCCCAGAGGGAGCCGCTATCGTGCCCTGGCCTCGTCGCCTGCAGCGCGGTGCATCAGGGCGGCCTCAATGACGGGGTAGAGCATGAGGGCCGCGAGCACGCCAAACGTCCACTGATAGCCGGACTGCGGCGCGGCCTCCGCAGGCAGCAGCCCCTCAGCCGCGCGCAGGATCAGGGCGCCCACTGCGACGCCAAGGCCCGTGGCTGCCTGGGAAATGGTGGACGACAGCGTGTTGGCACCGACCATGCGGGCCTTGGGCACGTCCACGAATTGCAGCGTGTTGTAGGCACTGAAGCCGATGGAGCGCAAAACCCCGCTGGCAAACAGCACCACCGCCATCACGACCGCCGGCGTGGCGGGCGTCAGGAAGGCACAGGCGGCGAGGACCACGGCGCCGCCAATGTTGCTCAGCAGCAGCACCGTCCTGAAACCCAGCCGCCGGATCATGGGAGATGTGGCCGGCTTGATCAGCACGTTCCCGGCAAACACAAACATGGTCATGATTCCGGCGTGGAAGGCGCTCCAGCCGAAGCCCACCATGAACATCAGGGGCAGCAGGAACGGAACTGCGTTGATGACCAGCCGGTACAGCGCGCCACCGGCGTTGCCCACCAGGAACGTGGGGATGCGCAGCGCCCGAAGGTCCAGCAGCGGGTGCAGCGCGCGTTTGAACCACCACAGCGCGGCTGCCGAGGCCACCGCGGCGAGCAGCAGCCACAGCACGACGGCGGTCCAGGGCGTGGGTGCCGAACCCACCAATTCCATGCCGACCACCAGGGCGGCAAGCGCCGTCCCGCACAGTGCAAAGCCCGTCCAGTCCGGCGGCGGCACCTTGCGGGCGCGGATGTCCGGAACAACTCTCAGGGCAACAATGAAGGCCACGATGCCCAGCGGGACGTTGATGAGGAAGATCCAGTGCCAGCTCGCGTAGGTGACAAAGAGCCCGCCCAGCACCGGCGCCAGGACCGGGGCGATGAGCGCCGGCCAGGTCAGGTAGGCGATGGCGTCCAGGAACTCCTTGCGGTCGGCATCGCGCAGCACCACAAGCCGCCCCACCGGAACCATCATGGCCCCGCCCAGGCCCTGCAGCGTCCGGGCCACGCACAGCACGGCCAGGTTGGGACTGAAGGCACAGAGCAGGGAGGCCAGGGTGAACAGGGCAATGGCGGCGGTGAAAACGCGTCGTGCGCCGAAGCGTTCGGCCAGCCAGCCGCTGATGGGGATGCCCACGGCCAGGGTGATCAGGTATGCCGTCATGGCCAGGTTGATGTCCACGGGGCGCACCTGCAGGTCCGCGGCGATTCCGGGGGCTGCCGTGGCAATGATGGTGCCGTCCAGGATCTCCATGAAATATGTCCCGGCCACCAACAACGCCAGGGCGCGGCTGAAGGAACTGTTGCCGGTCGTCGTCGTGCTTCTCAATGCCACGGAGCAAGCCTAGTGCCGCAGGGCCCTGAATCCCGCGACGTGACGCAGGCGGCGCAACGCTGCGCAATGCAGGTCAATGGGCCATGGTGGCGGGCCGCACGTCCGCAGCCGTCCCGGCGTTTTCAACGCCCTCCCGGCGGCCCGGCCGGGGCCGCATGAGCAGCGCCGACAGCGTCCCGGCGAATCCGGCGCATGCCATGACCAGCCAGGCGGCCTGGTAGCTGGAGCCGTCGGTCCCGGCGCCGGTCAGGACGATCAGCACTGCCACGCCCAGGGCGCTGCCAATCTGCCGCGAGGTGTTCAGCGCCCCGGTTCCGGCCGCGTAGAACTCCGCATGCAACCCACCCACCCCTGCGGAGAGAAACCCCGTCTGCGCGATTCCCGCCCCGGCGCCGGTCAGGATCAGGCCCACGAAGAAGACGGGAAAATAGGGGGATTGCCCGTCCAGCAGGAAGTACCACAGCGTGCCGCCCGCAACGAAGAAGGCCCCGCCCAGGGCGGCCAGCCATCGCGGCGCCAGGGAGGTCCGGCCCGCGGCGAGGGCTGCCACCACTGCCGTCCCGGGCCCCACCGCGAAACCCAGACCCGCCACGGTGGGGCTCCACCCCTGGACATGGGTGAGGAACAAGCTTCCGCCCAGCAGCATGACGGCAAAGCCAACATAGAACCCGGCCATGCCCAACGCTGCCACGCTGAATGTGCGTTCCCGGAAGACCCCCAGGTCCATTGCCGGGGCGTCGTGCACCCGGCACCTGCGGATGAACCAGGCGGCCGCCCCGCCGCTCACGGCAACCGCAAACCACAGCCACGGGCTGGACATGCCCCAGTCGGAGGCGTAGGACAGCGCCGTCACCAGGGCCCCAATCCCCAGCGCGAGCAGGGCCACCCCCAGCAGGTCCGGTGTCTTGGAGGCGACAGGCCGGTCTTTCTCGACCCGTCTCGTGGAGAGCAGCGCAAAAGCTGCCAGGGGAACATTGACCAGGAAGATCCACCGCCAGTCATGCTCCGAGAGCAGGCCGCCGAGCACCGGCCCGGCAGCTGCCGCAACAGAGCCGCTGGCGCCCCAGAGGGACACCATCCGCTTGTGCTGCCCGCGCGGGTGCCGGGCCAGCAGCAGCGCCAGGCTCGTGGGCACCACCATGGCCGCCCCCAGGCCCTGCATGCCCCGGGAGAAGATCAGCAACCCGATGCCCGGGGCAAGTGCAGCCAGGAGCGAGCCGAGCGTGAAGAGTCCCAGGCCGGCGCGGAACAGGCGCAACGCCCCAAACCGGTCGGCGAGCCGCCCTGCCGGGACCAGCAGTGCGGCAAAGGTGATGCCGTAGGCATTGAGAATCCACGACATGGTCTGCGGGGTGGCCGTGGGAAAACTCGCGCTGATGGAGGCGAAAGCAAGGTTGACCACGAACAGGTCCAATGAGGCCAGCACACTGGCAGCCAGTGCGGCCGCAAGCAGCCACCGGCGGGCATTCAAACTTGCTTTAGAAAAGTTAGCCATGGCATTAGAATAGATTCATGGCTTGCCTCAAGCAAGCCAGATGTGAAGGGAAGACCCATGGTTCTGCGTTCCGACTGGTCCGAAAGGCCCTGCCCCATTGCCCGCGGCATCGATGCGCTCGGCGACCCATGGGTGCTGCTGATCCTCCGGGAACTGGTCTCCGGTGTGCACCGCTTCGAGAAGATCCGGGAGCAGGTCGAGGCCGCTGACAACATCCTCGCCAAGCGGCTGAAGTACATGGTCGAGACCGGGCTGGCGGCCCGTTCCCCCTACCAGGATGGCGGCCGGACGCGGTACGAATACCTCCCCACGCAGGCCGGCGCGGATGCCTTGCCCATCCTGCATGCCTACACGCTGTGGGCCGAGAAGCACACACCCAGCGAGGGCCACGCCCGCCGGCTCACCATCGTGTGCCGGCGCTGCGGTGCCGAAAGCAACAGCGGCGAGGCCTGCAGTGCCTGTGGCGCGGCCTTGACGGCCGGCAATGTTTCATGGATCCGGCCCACCTATGACGACCATCTGCCGCGGCCCCTCACCGAAACCGTGGCCCAGCCCGGCTAATTGCCGGCCAAATCCAGCGTGGCCAGCCGAAGCCACAGCCACAGCCGCCGCTGCGGATCATCCAGGTCAATCCCGAGGTCGCCGGTGAGCCTGGAGATACGGTAGCGGACGGTGTTGTTGTGCACATGCAGGCGCGCGGCCATGGCGGAAATGCTGCCGTTGCATTCCAAATACGCCCGCAGCGTGTCCAGGTATTCTCCCTGCGATGCGGCGTCGCGTGCCTGGATTGCCGCAATGTCATCGTCGCCAGCCAGGCCATTCTCCTGCATGAACGCAGCTATCTTCAGCAGGTTCAGCGGGATCCGATGGTCCTCGACAAGTCCGACGGCGGGGCTCCCGCCACCTTGCGCGGACTGCCGGCGCAGAAGCTGCCGCAACGTCGCCAGCGCCTCGGCCCTGGAGCCGGGCAGCTCCTCCACGGTGAGGGCGATCCCACCCACGGCGGCCATGAGGGGGAAGGCGCTGATGGTCCGCCCGTAGGCTGCTATCTCGGCAACCACCCGCCTGTGCACCGACCTGGGCGAGGTTCCCTCGCAGGGCAGCAGGGCGTAAACCACCGAATCAATGACGGCGCTGTGGCTGCTGTTGAACTGGACGCTGCACACAGTGGTGACCAGGTGCAACAGCTTCTGGAGTTCCTGGATGGATTCCAGGTTGCCGGTCTTGGGCCTGACGATTGAAAACGCCGCCACGGCCAGCCCCTTGGCGGCATCGAGCCCCAGCTGGGCCGCAGCAAACGAGGCGTGCGCGGTGTCGTCCATGAGGGTTCGGATCAAGTCGCCGTTGCGGCGCTCGCCAAAGTCAAGGGCAGAACGCGCATGGAGCATGTGCAGCCCGGCCAGGGCCGCCATCCGGTCCAGGGCCTGCATGGCCATCTCCCGCAATCCTTCTCCGGGGTTAATGATCCAGATGGAGCCCAGCAACTCATCCCCGGCCCGGACGGCGAGCGCCAGCCTGGCCAATTCCTGCCCTGTTGCGGGGATGAGGACGGAACGGGCGGAGTCGTAGACCCGCTTGAAGTCGGCGTCGAAAGCCGGGGCCGTGGTTTCCTCCAGCGAAAGGGTGGTGACACGGCGGAGTTCATCGATCGGCTGGCCGGGGAGGGTTGAGTAGCCCAGCACCCTGCCCAGCGGATCCACAATGCTGACGGCGCCGTTGGTGATGGACGCGGCGGCGTTGGCGAACGCATACAGGTCACCCAACCGGACACCCGAAACGAAGTCGGCACCGGCGCCGCCCACCGAGGCCCGGGCCAGCGCCACGAGCCGGGTCCAGTCGGTGGAGTCCGGCGCCAGGAGGACGGCCACCGCGTGCCCGGAGGCAATGGCACGCACATTCTCCATCGACGCCCCGTGGGCCTTGACGATCACGGCGGCGGCGTTGGCGCGTGAGGCCTTCTCCAGCAGGGCAGCAAACTCCGGGGATTCCACGGCCATGCCGATGGCCAGGACCATGCAGTTCCCCACATCGGCCAACAGGTCCAGGGGGTCGTGCATCAGCACGCCCGTGACCTGGTGCCGCAGGCCCTCCGGATCCGTGCCAACCTGAACCAGGTCTGCCTGCATGAGCTGGATGCAGTCAATCAGGCTCACAATGCCCGGCTGCCGTTCCGCCGCAGTGGAATCGTTCCTCGCACCATTCATGCTTGGACGTTATCACAAGAAGAATTTGGATACTTTGTGAATATTCACATGTAGATCGCATGAGATCTGGATCACCATTGAAGCTAAGGAAGTTCACCCGGCAGCAGAGAAGGCAGCACATGAAATTCAAGGACATCAAGGCGCTGGCCTCGGTACAAGGCCCGGCCCGCTCAACGGCCGAGCGGCTGGACCGGCGCTGCTACAGCGTGGGCGACATGCAGAAGATGGCCGCCAAGGCCCTGCCCAAGAGCATTTTTGACTACATTGAGGGCGGCGGCGAGGACGAGGCGTCCATGCGCCGCAACATCGAGTCCTTCAATGACTTCTCCTTTATGCCCAAGTGGGGCTCGGTGGAAAACCTCAGCCTGGAAACCACCATCCTGGGCGGCCCCGCGTCCATGCCGCTCTGGCTCTCCCCCACCGGCGGAACCCGCCTCTTCCACCCGCAGGGCGAGATCGCCGCGGCCCGGGCAGCACGTGCCGCAGGGGTGCCCTACGGCCTGGCTCACCTGAGCACCACCACCATGGAGGCAGTTTCCGAAGCCACCCCCGGGCTGCGCCGCTGGTTCAACATGGAACCCACCAACGATCCGGCCATGCTCCAGGCAGTCCTGGACCGTGTGTCCAATGCCGGCTACGAGGCACTCATTGTCAACATCGACTGCCGGGACATCGGCCACCGCGAGCGCGACTACCGCAACGGCTTCACGGCACCGCCGTCCATCAAGCCCAAGACCGTTTTTGAAGGCGCATTGCGCCCCCGCTGGGCCCTGGGCTTCATCACCAGCGACGCCATTGCCTTCCCCAACCTCGACGCGGAAGTTCCCACGGGCCCGCTCACCAGCACCCCTGACATGTGGCGCACGCTGCTGGCCGGCGCCTACGAACCCACCGACTGGAGCGACCTGGCGGAAATCCGCGCCCGCTGGAACGGACCCATCATTCTCAAGGGCTGTGTCAGCCCCAAGGACGCCGCCATTGCGGCCGGTATGGGCTTCGACGCCATCCAGGTCAGCAACCACGGCGGCCGCCAGCTGGACCACATGGCCTCCCCCATGGACGTCCTTCCGGAGATGGTTGCGGCCGTCGACGGGCGCATGGAAATCATTGTGGACGGCGGCATCCGCCGCGGCTCCGACGTCATCAAGGCCCTGGCCCTGGGTGCCGACTCCTGCGCCATCGGCCGCCCCTACCTCTACGGCCTCTCCGCAGCCGGGGAAGCCGGCGTTGCCCACGTGCTCAAGCTGTTCAAGGCTGAAATGCGCCGCACCATGGCCCTGCTGGGCGTCAGCACCATCGCCGAATTGAAGGAAGGCGGTCGCGAGCTCATCCGCCACCGCAGCGAACTGTTTGTCCCCACCCGCACGGCGGACAGCAACGAGCTGCAGCGCTCCCTTGCAGATCTGGGAACCCCCAGATGAGCGCCCCGACAGCCAGGGGCAAGGCAGCCGCCGTCGCACTTTCCGCAGGATTGCTGATCTCGCTCGCAGCGTGCGGAAGCCCCACGGCGAGCGACGGCGTGGCCGAACTCGGCGCCGGTGTTCAGGCCATGGCCGTGAACCAGGCCGCCGTGGCCCAGCTGCCCAAGTCCATCAAGGATTCCGGGGTGCTGACAGTGGCCATCCCCACCAATGAGCCACCCACCCAGTTTTACAAGGAGGGCACCCGTGAAATGACGGGCAGCAACCCGGACATTGCCCGGCTGATTGGCCAGGCGCTGGGCGTGAAGGTGGACATCAAGGTCACCAACTTTGATTCGATCATTCCGGGCATGGCCGCCGGGCGCTACGACATGACGGTGTCCTCCATGACGCCCACCGAGAACCGGATGAAGGTCCTGGACTTTGTGGACTACCTGCAGATGGGCAACTCAATCGCCGTGGGCAAGGGCAACCCCCAAGCCATCACCGAGGAGGCCGAGTTGTGCGGGAAGAAGGTGGGCCTGTTGATCGGCTCCTACCAGCTCACCGCCAACGTGCCGGCCGCCAACGAGAAATGCGTCTCGGAAGGCAAGCAGCCCATTGCGGACAGCGAGTTCCAGGACACCCGGCAGGCCATTTCCGCCCTGACCAGCGGACGCCTGGACGCGGTGCTGGCCGACTCCCCCATCCTGGACTTCGCCGCCAAGGCCAACCCGGCGATCGAGATTTCCTCCCAGTACGACTTCACACCCGTTGGGGTGGGCCTGCCCATCGAGTCGGGCCTGGTCAAGTCCGTCTCCGCCGCCATGGTGGACATCGTCAACAGCGATTCCTACAAGCAAGTCCTGAAAAAGTACGGCCTGCAAAGCAGCGCCCTCACCGATCCCCGCGTCAACTTCGCCCAATAGGAGGTGAACACCATGCAGCAACAACAATTCCCATCCACAGCCAGCCTTCCGCTGGAACCCACGCAGGCTTCCGGTGATTCTGTCCCGGTGGTGCCCCTGCGCCACCCCGTCCGCAACGCCCTGGCCGTTGTCCTGATCCTGATCGCCGCAAGCGCGGCCCTGGACGTGGCCACCAACGAGCGCTACCACTGGGACGTGGTGTTCTCCTACCTGTTCTCCCCGGAGATCATGACCGGCGCCGGGCTGACCCTCATGCTCACTGTGGTCTCCATGACTGTGGGCATCCTGCTGGGCACGGTGCTGGCCACCATGCGCCTGTCCACCAACCCCATCCTGAAGACGCTGAGCCGCGCCTACATCTGGTTCTTCCGCGGCACCCCCCTGCTGGTCCAGCTGATCTTTTGGTACAACATTGCGGCCCTCTACCCGGTGATTGCGCTGGGGCTGCCGTTTGGCGGACCCTCAGTTGTCATCGGCTCGGCCAACGTCCTCATCTCCCCGCTCGGCGCCGCACTCCTGGGCCTGGCCCTGAACGAGGCGGCCTACATGGCGGAGATCATCCGCAGCGGCATCAGTTCAGTGGACAAGGGCCAGTACGACGCCGCCCGCGCCCTGGGCATGAACCGCAGCAAGCTGATGATGCGCGTGGTGCTGCCGCAGGCCATGCGGGTGGTCCTGCCGCCCACCGGCAACCAGGTCATCTCGATGCTCAAGGGCACCTCGCTGGTCAGCGTCCTGGCCATCTCCGATCTGCTGTACTCGGCCCAGATCATCTACTCGTTCAACTACCAGACCATCCCGCTGCTCATTGTGGCCAGCCTCTGGTACCTGCTCATGACCACCGTCCTGAGCTACTTCCAAAACAAGCTCGAGCGGCGCTACGGGCGCGGCTTTGACACAGCAACCCGCCTGGTTCGCCGGCCCAAGAGAAGGAAAGCATCATGAGCACAGCAATGGTGGAGGCCCAGGGCGTTCGCAAGAACTTCGCGGCCATTGAAATCCTCAAGGGCATTGACCTGAAAATTGAGCAAGGCACGGTTACCTGCCTGATCGGCCCGTCCGGCTCCGGCAAGACCACGTTCCTGCGCTGCATCAACCACCTGGAAAAGATCGACGCCGGCCGCCTCTACGTGGACCAGCAGCTGGTGGGCTACACCGAACGCAACGGCCGCCTGTACGAGAAGAAGGAAAGCCAGACCGCCAAGTCCCGCCTCACCGCGGGCATGGTGTTCCAGCGATTCAACCTCTTCCCGCACATGACAGTCATGGAAAACGTCATCGAGGCGCCCGTCCATGTGCTGGGCCGGCCCAAAAAGGAAGTCATCGCCGAGGCCCAGGTCCTGCTGGACAGGGTTGGCCTGGGCGACCGCGGCCACTCCTACCCCCAGGACCTCTCCGGCGGGCAGCAGCAGCGCATCGCCATTGCCCGGGCCCTGGCCATGAAGCCCAAGCTGATGCTCTTTGACGAGCCCACCTCGGCCCTTGACCCCGAGAACGTCGGGGAGGTCCTGGAGGTCATGAAGGACCTCGCGGCCGAGGGCATGACCATGGTGGTTGTGACCCACGAGCTGGCCTTCGCCCGGCAGGTGGCCGACCAGGTCATCTTCATGGACATGGGAGTTGTGGTGGAAAGCGGCCCGCCGGAGAACGTCCTGGACGCGCCGCAGCACGAGCGCACCAGGGCATTCCTCTCCAAGGTTTTGTAACCCTGGTTCCTGCCACTGCCGGCAGGCACACCCAAGCAACAGCGCGGCCGGACCGTAGCCGCCGTCGAACATTGAAGGAAAAACTCCATGCTCCGCACACAAGTCACCACCGACAAGGCACCTGTCCCGGCCGGCCCCTACTCCCAGGCCGTCGCCGCCAACGGCTTCCTCTTCACGGCCGGCCAGACGCCGCACCACCCCGTCACGGACCAGACAGTGGGGCACACCATCGAGGAGCAGACCCGCGCGGCCATGGAAAACCTGGCCGCCGTGCTGGGCGCCCACGGGCTCGACTTTTCCCACGTGGTCAAGGCAACCGTGCACCTGCAGGACCCGGCCCGGGATTTTGACGGCTTCAATGCCACCTACAAGGAATTCGTCACCGCTCCCTACCCTGCCCGGACCACTGTGGGCTCCCACCTGGGCGACTTCCTGGTGGAGATCGACGCCGTGGCCGTCATCCCGAGCCCGTAGCACCCGTGGCGTCATTGCGGCGCACGCCCACCCCGCGCGGATAAGGTGAAACCACAATCCGCCGCACGTTGGGAGCCGAAGTGAACGCAGTCTGTGGCAATGCCGGCAGGAGCCTGTCCTGATGGGCTTTCTGGATGTAGTCCTGGTCATCCTGCTGGCCATTGCCAGCCTGCTGTTCTTGGCCCTGCAGTCGTGGCTTGCCGCCACTGTGGTCCGGCGCGTGGTGGGTGTGCCCGTCGGATGGCCACGCTCGATCGCCGTCGGCTTCGTCATGAGCGCCGCCATGGGGCTGACCATCCAATACCTGTTCCTGGCGGGCACCGGCCGAAACCCCAACGGCTTCAATGTCACCGCCGGCGTGGCGCTGCTCCTGCTGGTCCTGGCCCTGTGCTGGACCTTTGCCCTGGGCGTGGGCGCACTGGTGTTCTTCGAGGCGGCTTTTCCCACCGGTTCCCTGCCCAGCCCCGGCCAGCTGTTCACAGGATGGAAGGCGCGGCGGCGGCGCGGCCGGCGCTACGCCGAGGTCACGTCCATCGCCGTGCGGCACGGACTCGGTTCGCGGCTGCGCGGCTTTGGCCGCGACGACGGCTTCGGCCAGGACGCCAAGACTGCCCGGGCGCTGCGCAATGCGCTCAATGAAGCCGGCGTCACGTTCATCAAGATGGGGCAGATGCTCTCCACCCGGCGCGACCTCCTTCCGGATGTTTTCATCCGCGAACTGGAACAGCTGCAAAGCAACGCTTCCCCTGAACCGTGGGCATCCATCGAGGCGGCCATCGAGGGAAGCCTGGGCCGGCCCCTGGCCGAGGTGTTCAGCACCGTCAACCCGGTGCCGCTGGCGGCAGCGTCCGTGGCGCAGGTCCACCAGGCCACCCTGCTGGACGGCTCCGACGTGGTCCTGAAGGTCCAGCGCCCCGGCGCGCTGGACCAGGTCACCCTCGACACCGACATCATCCTGCGCCTGGCCAGCTGGCTGAACAAGACCACGCCGTGGGGCAAGTCCCTGGGCGTCCTTGAACTGGCGCGCGGCTTCGCCGAATCGCTGGCGGAGGAGCTCGACTACAGGGTTGAGCTGGACAACATGCGCAGCATTGAGCACTCGCTGCAACGGAACGGAAAGTTCGCCGTCAAGGTCCCGCACGCGCACCGGGAGCTGTCCAGCGAACGCCTCCTGGTCATGGACAGGCTGCCGGGGCGCCCCGTCAGCTCCGCCGGCGCGCTGCTCACGGGCATGTCGGCCGGCGAGCGCAGCGCCCTGGCCGAAACCCTGCTGGGGGCCACGCTGGAACAAATCATTTCCGACGGCGTCTTCCACGCCGACCTGCACGCCGGCAACATCTTCATCACCCCCGACGGGTCGCTGGGGCTGCTGGACTTTGGCTCGGTGGGCCGGCTGGACCCAGCCACCCAGACGGCGCTGGGCATGATGCTCTACGCCATCGACAAGAACGACGCCGCCGGGGCCACCGATGCCCTGATCGAGCTGCTCGACCGGCCGGCGGACCTGGATGAGCGCACGCTGGAGCGTTCGCTGGGCCAGTTGCTCACGCGCTTCCGGACAGGTTTTGGCCCGGGCGGCAGCCAGCGGATGTTTGGCGACTTGTTTGCCCTGGTCATTGCGCACAAGTTCGCCGTCCCGGCCCAGATCGGGGCAGCGTTGCGGGCCCTGGCCGCCGTCGAGGGAACCCTCATGGTGATCGATCCGGACATGGACCTGGTCGCCGCCGCGCGCAGCGAAGGTGCCCGGCTCGTGGACGGCAAGCTGAAGTTCGGCAGCATCAAGGACGAATTTGAGCAGCGCATGATGCAGCTGCTGCCGCTGGTCAACCGCCTCCCGCGGCGCATCAACAAAATCACCGACGACCTGGAACACGGCCGCTTTTCCATGAACGTGCGCGTCCTTGCCCATGCCTCGGACAGGCGCTTCCTCACGGGGCTGTTCCAGCAGCTCATTGTGGCGGTGCTGGCCGGCTCGGCCGTGCTGGGCGCCATCATGCTGATCACCAGCAACGAGGGGCCGCTGCTGACGGGGGACATCCACCTCTACGGCTTCTTTGGCTTCGTGCTGCTGTTCGGCGGATTTGTGCTGGGCATGCGCGCCCTCATGCTGGTGTTCAAGCGCACCGCCGACGACTGACCGCAGGGGCTCGGCGCCCAATTGTGGCCCTGCCCCTTCATCCACTCCCGGAAAGTGCTTGGATGGAGGCATGTCCACCCTCATCGTGGTGCGCGGGAACTCCGGCTCCGGCAAGAGCACAGTGGCACGCGCGTTGCAGCGGGAGCTCGGGGCGGTGTGGATTGAGCAGGACTACTTCCGCCGCACGGTGCTGGGCGAGAGTGGCAACTACTCACCGTTGACGGTCGAGTTCATTGAACAGTCGGCGGCGCTGGCCCTGCGGCACGGGCGGAGCGTTGTCATGGACGGCATGTTCAACGCCCGGAAGTACAGCGGCTGTTTCGAGGCACTGAGTGCGGGGCATTCCGGCCGCAGCCTGTTTTACGCCTGGGACCTCACGCTGGAAGAAACGCTCCGCCGCCACGCCACGCGCCCGCACAAGCAGGCCGACTTCGGCGAAAAGGAAATGCGGTCCTGGTACCACGGCTGGGACCCGCTTGAAGGGATCACGGAGCAGCGGATCACGGCCGGGGAAAGCCTGGCTGCCACGGTGGAGCGCATCCTGGCGGACGTCCGGGGCGCCTAGCTGTGAAAAGGGACGGCGTTTGCGCTTAAAGCGGGTGTTCCACCACCCGCCCTTTGCGCAAACGCCGTCCCTTTTCAAACTCGAGGCAAAAACTAAGCGGTCAGCCCCAGCTGGCTCATGCGCCTGGAGTGGTTGCGGGTCAGTGTGACCAGGATGGCCGCCACGTCCGCCGCGGCCTGCTCCTGCGTGGCGTCGGGGCGCAGCCCCACCAGGAAGCTGTGCTTGGCACCGATGCGCTGCACCTGGGTCAGGGCCTCCCCCACCAGGCGCCGCCCCCACAGGGCCAGCCGCGAGGAGAGCCGCGGGTCCTCGGCCAGCATCTTCTTCAGCAGCTTGGTCAGCACGGCCACCTGCTCATCGCTGGTGCGCACCCGGGCAATGGCCTCACGGGTGGACTCATCCAGGTGCTCGGCAATGGCGGCGTAAAACTCCTCGGTGATGGCCTCCACCACGTACGCCTTCATGAGGGATTCGTGCCAGTCCGCCGGACGGGTCCTGTCATGGAAGGCATCCACCATGCGCTGGTACGGGGCCATGGCCAGCTCCGGGTCCATGCCCATCTCCGCCAGCTTGGCGCACATGGCCTCATAGTGCCCGTACTCGGCCACGGCCATTTTTCCCAGCACGGCCCGGTCCGCCAGCGACGGCGAATGCCGCGCATCCGTGGCCAGGTGCTCAAAGGCGGAGAGTTCCCCATAGGCAATGCCGCCCAGCAGGTCAACCACAAACTTGTCGTAGCGGGCACTCAGCTCGCCGGCTGAAACGGAATCATCGGGCCCGGCCGCGGAAATACTCATGGGTTCAAGGGTAGTCCGTGCCGCGCCGCCCTTGCTCCCCCGCGAGGATCGTTTACGCTGAAACCGTGCCGTACTCCCATATTGGCGTCAAAAGCAGCGCCGCGCAGAGGTCCCTCGCCCAAGCACTCGACGCCCTGGGGGTTGAGTTCAAGCTGCCCGACGGTTTTGCCCCGGAGGTGCTGGCGGAAGTTGATTCCGTCATTGCCGGCCACAAGCTGCCCGCCCCGGACCTGACCGCGCTGCCGTTCATCACCATTGACCCGCCCACCTCGCAGGACCTGGACCAGGCCATGCACCTGGAGCGCAGCGGCGACGGCTACGTGGTCCACTACGCCATAGCCGACGTCCCCTCCTTTGTCCCCGCCGGCGGCCCGCTCGACGCCGAGACCCGCCGCCGCGGCCAGACCATCTACACGCCCGGCCAGCGCATTCCGCTGCACCCCACGCCGCTGAGCGAGGGCGCCGCGAGCCTGTTCGCCGATGACCCCCGCTCCGCCTACGTCTGGGAAATCCACCTGGCCGCCGACGGCTCGCAGACCTCCTGCAGCGTCCGCCGGGCCACGGTGCGCAGCGTTGCCAAGCTCGGCTATGCCCAGGCGCAGGAGATGCACGACGCCGGGAACGCACCTGCCGCCTTCGCCGGCACCCTTGCGCTGCTGGCCGAGATCGGGACAAAGCGCATCGCGCTGGAGCGTGCCCGCGGCGGGGCCAGCCTGAATGTGCCGGCCCAGGAAGTGGAGTATGTGGACGGCCGGTATGTGCTGGAGTTCCGGCCCAACCTGCCCATCGAGGACTGGAACGCGCAGATCTCCCTGCTCACCGGCATGGCCGCGGCCCAGGTCATGATTGAGGGAAAGGTGGGGATCCTGCGCACCATGCCGGTCCCCGACGCGGAGTCCATTGCCGCGTTCCGGCTGCAGACCGTGGCCATGGGCAAGCCGTGGGGCACCGAGATGGCCTACGGGGAATACCTGCGCACCCTGGACACAGCCGACCCCAAGCACCTGGCACTCATGCACGCCGCCGCCACCTTGTTCCGCGGCGCCGGCTACACCCCCTTCAACGGGACGGTGCCGGAACAGGTCATCCAGGCCGCGGTTGCCGCACCCTACGCCCACACCACTGCCCCGCTGCGGCGGCTCGTTGACCGCTTTGTGCTGGCCATCTGCGCCGCACTGTGTGCCGGGGAGCCCGCGCCGGCGTGGGCGGTCGAGGCCCTCGATGAGCTGCCCGAAATCATGGCCGCCTCCAACCAGCTCGCGTCCAAGGTGGACCGCGCCGCCATCGACACCGTGGAGGCTGCGCTGCTGCGCCACCAGGTGGGAGGCGAGTTTGACGCCGTCGTGCTTGCCGGGCCCAAGAAGAACGGCCACAATTCCAAGTCCGCCACCGCACGCAGCTCCATCCAGATCGCCGTCCCGGCCGTCACTGCATACTGCGACGGGGACCTGCAGCCCGGCACAGTGGTCAAGGTGACGCTGGCCGCAGCGGACATTGCCACCCGCACGCTCAGGTTTGTTCCTTCCGCCCAGGCGCCCGGCACAAGCCCCGAGAACGGCACCGCCCCCGTCCAAACGGACAATTAACGCCAGGGCGGGCATCCGGCAGCTCCGCCACATGCCCGCCGACAGCCGATTTCCGGCGCCGTGGCGCTAGACTGGGCATGTAGACATGGATGCCCGGTCGTTGAAAATAGTTTTGATTCAACAAACCCGCCCCTGCGCGCGTCTTTCCAGCTCCTTCCGCACCTGCCACTCTGGCCGCGGGAGGGCACGTTTTTGTTAGCCCGCGATCGGCTTCCCCAAGATTGTGCCGCCGTCCTGCGGTTCCGTGAGGCCCACAGCCCGCGTTGAGCCCGGCAGCCGGCACCTGTATAGACGAATTGAATGGTATTCATTTGAGCATTGAGACAGACACCCTCCTTCAGGCGGAAGACAGCAACGACAACGTTGAGATCGACGGCACGCTCACCAGCACGGAGCCTGCCCACCATGAGGAGAAGGAAACGTTCGCCAGCTTCGGCGTGCACCACGAGATTGTGTCCTCGCTGACCGAGGCCGGCATCATCCACCCCTTCCCCATCCAGGCCATGACGCTGCCCATCGCCCTGACCGGCCATGACATCATCGGCCAGGCCAAGACCGGAACGGGCAAGACGCTCGGCTTCGGCATCCCGGCGCTGAACCGCATCGTGTCCCCCAAGGATGAGGGCTTCGAGAAGCTGGCCACCCCGGGCGCGCCGCAGGCCATGGTCATCGTGCCCACGCGCGAGCTGGCCGTGCAGGTCGCCGGCGACCTCACCACCGCCTCCAAGCACCGCGGCATCCGCATCGCCACGATCTACGGCGGCCGCGCGTACGAGCCCCAGGTCGAGGCCCTGCAGAACGGCGTCGAGCTGGTTGTGGGCACCCCCGGGCGCCTGATCGACCTGCTCAAGCAGCGCCACCTGAACCTCAAGAGCGTGCGCATGGTCATCCTCGATGAGGCCGACGAAATGCTGGACCTGGGCTTCCTGCCCGACGTTGAAACCCTCATTGCCGGCACCCCCGCCGTGCGCCAGACGCTGCTGTTCTCGGCCACCATGCCCGGCCCGGTTGTGGCCATGGCCCGCCGCTACATGACCCAGCCCACGCACATCCGCGCCGCCGATCCCGACGACGAGGGCCTGACCAAGCGCGACATCCGCCAGCTCATCTACCGGGCCCACAACCTGGACAAGATCGAGGTGCTGGCGCGCATCCTGCAGGCCAAGGACCGCGGCCGCTCCATCATCTTCACCAAGACCAAGCGCACCGCAGCCAAGGTTGCAGAGGAACTGGTTGACCGCGGCTTCGCCGCCGCCGCCATCCACGGCGACCTCGGCCAGGGCGCCCGCGAGCAGGCGCTGCGCGCCTTCCGCAACAACAAGGTCGACGTCCTGGTTGCCACCGACGTTGCCGCCCGCGGCATCGACGTGGACGACGTCACGCACGTGGTGAACTACCAGTGCGTTGAGGACGAGAAGATTTACCTGCACCGCGTGGGCCGCACGGGCCGCGCCGGCAACAAGGGCACCGCCGTGACCTTCGTGGACTGGGACGACATGCCCCGCTGGGCGCTGGTCAACAAGGCCCTGGGCCTGAACGTGCCCGAGCCCATCGAGACCTACTCCTCCTCGCCGCACCTGTACACGGACCTGGACATCCCCGAGGGCACCAAGGGCCGCCTGCCCCGCGACAAGCGCACGCACGCCGGCATCGATGCCGAGGTCCTGGAGGACCTGGGCGAGACCGGCAAGCGCAACTCACCCAAGACCGGCGGCCGCGAAGGTGGCCGTGAATCCGGCGGCCGCGACGGCGCCCGCGAGGGTGCACGCGGCGGAAACCGCGGAGGCGGCCACACGGGCGCACGCCACGGTGAGAAGCGCCGCGACGAGTCAGCCGCAGGCGAGCGGCGCGAGGGTGGCCGCGGCCGCCGTCGTCCGGCCGCCGAGGGTGCCGCACCGGCAGAATCCGCACCGGCAGCAGCTCCCGCCGCCGACGGCGAGCCCCGGGCCCGCCGGACCCGCACGCGCACCCGCCGCCGCACCGGCGAGGGCACGGCCACGGGCGAGTAACCCCACGCATTAAACGACAGACCCGCAGCCTCGGCTGCGGGTCTGTTCTTGTCTGCGCCTGTGGTCTGCTAAATCAGCGGGCGGCCCTCGCGCCTGGCCTCAAGGATCTCCTGGATGAAGGCCTTGCCGAGCACGTACAGCACGCCGGCAACAATCACGGGCCAGGCAAGGACATAGAGAGTCAGCCAAAATTCGCTCATGGTTTGTTCCTACGCTTTCGTTTCGAGAAGGGGTTCGGGCGTGCCGTGGTTGGCTTCTGCCCGGTTGTCAAAGTCGCCGATGCGGTCCTTGATGGTGCTGAAGTCAAAGGTTTTGGTGTTGCGGAAGCACATGAGCCAGCAAACGATCGTGCTCACGGCATAGGCAACGAGCGAGCCCGAGAGCACCGCGTAGTCGTGCAGGAAGCCGATCGCGAACGGGGCCGCCGCAACCATGGCCACGACGGCAACGATCTTGGCCACTTTCAGCCCGAAGAAGCCGAACGCCATGAGGCCCAGGACCACACCGATGCCGGCAACGGACAGCACGTCCACCACAATTCCGGCGGGCCCGGCCATGGAGATCCAGCCAAAGCGCACGGGCAGGAACATGGCCAGGGCCACCAGGACTGAGACGGTGAACGCCTTGTTGGTGACCTTCTGCCAGTAGAAGCTGGCGATCACGGGGAACACCAGGGCACCCCAGAGCGCCCCGACAAACACCAGCAGGTCCAGGATGTTCAGCCGGCCGCTGGCAAAGTACAGGCCCGCGCCGGTGGCCACCACCATGGTGATGCGGCCTATGAACAGCATGGTCTTGGGGTTGGCCTTACCCTGCTTGGCAATGTTTTGGCCGTACACATCCGCCATCATGATGGAGGACATGGCGGACAAATCGGAGTCCGCCGTTGAGGACAGCGCCCCGATGATCATGATGAGGAAGACGCCCAGCAGCACGGGGTTCAGGTAGGTCGCAGCCATCTGCGGAATGAGGTTGTTCGTGTCCCCGTCCAGCGGTGCAACGCCGGCGTAGAGGGCCATGACACCGAGCATGCCGATGCCGATGATGGTGGCACCGTAGCCCACGGTGGCGGTCACAAACGTCTTCTTGATGAGGTCCTCACGCACTGCAAACAACCGCTGCGCGATGGTCTGGTTGCCAATGGCGTAGGCCAGCACGGCGGCAATATAGGGGGCGCCCTGGTTCAGGAAGGCGTCGGAGGAGAAGAAGTTGGACTGCTGCGGGGTCAGGTTGGCAGCTCCCGTGACAAACATGTCGGGCCCGCCAGCGGCGAAGAACACCACGGGGATGATGATGACCACGGCGCCCAGCATGGCAAACACCTGGGCGGCGTCGGTCAGCACGGAGGCGCGGAAGCCGGACCACAGCGAGTACAGCAGGATCCCGCCGCCAATGAACACGATGCCCTGGGTGAAGCTGAAGGGCGAGAGCAGCGCAATCAGTGCGCCGCCTGCAATGAAGTTGGAGGTGATGCTGACCATCGAGCCCACGAGGTTGGAGCCGGCCAGCATGAGCTGGCTGGACTTGCCGTGCCTGGCGTATATGACCTCCGCCAGGGTGTGGGCCTTGGGTGCCACGGCGCGGATGCGCTTGCCGAAGGGGTAGATGAACAGGATCATCAAGGCACCCCACAGGCCGTAGTGGATGGGTCCGGAAATCCCGTAGGTGTAGCCGGAGGTGTCCGATGCGTACATCGACGATGCCCAGATCCACGTGGCGGTCATGCTTCCGGCCGAGATGCCAAACCCGACCTTGTTTCCGGCGGTCATGTACCCGTCGGCGTTCTCATTCTTTCGGCCAATGAACACCGTCATCAGCAGTGTGCCGCCATAAAACAGCACGAGCAATGCAATTACAGTCCAACTTCCAAGCTGGTGGAGTCCTGCGCCATCCGGCACCATCAGTATCCTCTCGCTAGGGCGGAATTCACCGGCATTCCGCCGCCCTTCGACGTGCGCCGCCCAAAAGGGCCCAAGGAGCCCCTCGCGGGGCATAAGGCAATCCGGTGACGGACCGTAGCAGGCGCACTTTCCCGTCCGGGACCAGCCGCCAAACCCAGGCAGACGCATCTGCGGTGGCGGCCCAAAGTGACTCGCATCCAAGCGAAAATTCACTACCGGAAAATCTACGGCTGACGTTCAGCCGGCAACGGGACATGATAATTCGCAAAGGCAACAGTTGCCCGCGCGAACCAAACATTCCTTTCAACTGTAACAGCCCAAAAAAGCACAGTTGTGCACTTTAAGGGCGCCCAAGGGTAACGATGGTGCAACCATCGCCCCGCTTGTCCGCGGGGACTAGGGCAGGTACGGGGCGGATCCCGATGCCGCGGCCAGGATGCTCTCCAGTGCGGCGGGGTCCGTCAGGTTTTCACCCAGCAGGTTGGGCTTGCCCCGCCCGTGGAAGTCAGAGGATCCCGTGGTGAAAAGCCCGCAGTCCCGCGCAAATTTGCGCAGCCATGCACGGCCCTCGGGCGGGTTGTCCCGGTGGTCGACCTCCAGGCCCAGCAGACCGGCGTCGACCATGTCATGGAAGACCTCCGGCGGCGCCACCCGGCCCCGGGCCGAGGCCATGGGGTGCGCAAAAACGGGCACCCCGCCGGCATCCCGGACCAGCTCCACGGCCAGCGCGGGATCTGCGGCGTAGTGGCTGACAAAGTAGCGCGAGCGCGACGTCAGGATGCCGGCAAAGGCCTCATTGCGGTCAGCCACGATCCCGGCGGCCACCAGGGCATCGGCAATGTGCGGCCGGCCTACCGTGGCGCCGGGGGCCAGGTGCGCGCTGACGTCGTCCCAGTTCAGCGGGTAGTCCTCGGCGAGGCGTTCCACCATGCGCTCGGCACGGGTCATGCGTGCTTCCTTGGCCCTGGTGATCTCCTCCAACAGCGCCGGGTTGGCGGGGTCATGGAGGTAGCACAGCAGGTGGACGCTGATGCCCTGCCTGGTCTTGCAGGAAATTTCCATGCCGGGAAGCAGGCCAACGCCGTGCACCCGGGCTGCGGCGAGCGCCTCCGTCCAGCCGTCGGTGGAATCGTGGTCCGTCAGCGCCAGGACATCCAGGCGTGCTGCCGCGGCGGCGGCCACGAGCTCGGCCGGGGGCTGCGTGCCGTCGGAAATATTGGAATGCGCATGCAAATCGATCCTCACAGCCCAAGCCTACGTCCGTTGCATGCCCGCATGCCGTGCGGCGCACCACCCGGGCTGTGGCCTGCGTCCTTTGTCCCGCGGCGCCTGCGGTGGGAGACTTAAGGGGTGAACCAGACTGAGCAAACCTCCGCGCACACCGACCCTTCCAACGAGCAGCCCCTTGAGGAGCGCGTGAACAACCGTTCACAGCGCCCCGACTCGGACGCCTTCCGCACGTTCATGGCCGCCAACTGGGCGCCGTCCTCGGCCGAACTGCCCGCCCGCGACGAGGTGGCAGACCACGCCGCCCGCCGCCGCGTCGCCATTTCCGCGCAGTTCCCGGGCGAACGCCTGGTCATCCCGGCAGGCCCGCTCAAGGTCCGCTCCAACGACTGCGACTACCGCTTCCGCCCGCACTCCGCGTTCGCACACCTGACGGGCCTGGGCGTGGACCACGAGCCCGACGCCGTGCTGGTGCTGGACCCGGTGGCCGAGGGCGAGGGCGACAACGGCTCCAACCACGCCGCCACCCTGTACTTCCGTCCCATGGCCGGCCGCGACACCAAGGCGTTCTACGCCGATGCCCGCAGCGGCGAGTTCTGGATTGGCCGCCGCCCCACACTGCCCGAGTTCGAAGCCAAGCTGGGCCTGCCCACGGCAGATGTGACCGAGCTGGAAGTTGCCATCACCAAGAACGTCGGCGAGACCTCCGTGGGTGGCACGTCCATCCGCCTGGTGCGCAAGGTCGACGAGAACATTGACGCCCTCGTGGACACGGCCCGCTACAACACCTCGGCAAACCCGGACGCGATGGACTTTGAGAAGCTGGACGACCTCGATGGCAAACTCACCGAGGCACTCTCCGAGCTGCGCCTGATCAAGGACGCCTGGGAAATCGAGCAGATGAAGGGCGCAGTTGCCGCCACCATCAACGGCTTCGAGGACATCGTGAAGTCCCTGCCGCGCGCCGTCGCCCACAAGCGCGGCGAGCGTGTTGTTGAGGGTGCATTCTTTGCCCGTGCCCGCGAGGAAGGCAACGAGCTGGGCTACGACACCATCGCCGCCGGCGGAAACAACGCCACCGTGCTGCACTGGAACCGCAACACCGGCACCGTCAACGAGGGCGAGCTGCTCCTGGTGGACGCCGGCGTCGAGGGCGATTCCCTCTACACCGCGGACATCACCCGCACCATCCCCGTCAACGGAACGTTCTCCGAGACGCAGCGCAAGATCTACCAGGCAGTGCTGGATGCAGCCGACGCAGCCTTCGCCGTGGCCGTCCCAGGGCGCACGTTCCGCGAAGTGCACGCCGCCGCCATGGTGGTCCTGGCCGACCGCCTTTCCGCATGGGGCCTGCTGCCCGTTTCCGCCGAGGTGGCCCTGTCCGCCCAGGGCCAGCACCACCGCCGCTGGATGCCGCACGGCACCAGCCACCACCTGGGCCTTGACGTGCACGACTGCGCACAGGCCCGTGCCGAAATGTACGTTGACGGCATCATCACCGAAGGCATGGTCTTCACCATTGAGCCCGGCCTGTACTTCAAGGAAGAGGACCTGGCCATCCCGGCCGAGTTCCGCGGCATTGGCGTGCGCATCGAGGACGACATCCTGATCACGGCCAACGGCCCGGTCAACTTGAGCGCTGCACTCCCCCGCACCCCGGACGACGTCGAGGCCTGGATGGCACGCCTCTCCGGCTAGCCTCTTGCAGTCCCAAACGGCGGCACCCGCCTTTCGCATCAAGCGGAAGGCAGGTGCCGCCGTCGTTTACCCCCTCGACCAACCCCCGACCAACCCCCGACGCCGCATCACTTAACGTCGTGTTTTCGGGAACGCTCCCGCAATCATTGCGGGAGCGTTGGGCAAAAGGGGACGTTAAGTGATGCCGCGTCCGGGGGGCTTCGCAGCACCTCGGCTAGTATTCATCGGTGAGCGGGACCCCTTCAATCAGGGCCTTGAGCGCGGCAACGTGCCCGTCGTAGGCTGCCCGGCCCTCGGCCGTCAACGCCGCCCACGTCTTAACCCGTCCCCTGCCGGTGGGCTTGCTGAGCACCATGTAGCCCGCGTCCTCGAGAACCTTGAGCTGCTTGCTGGCCACTGAGTCGGCCACGCCGAGCATGTCCCTGATGGTGCCGAACTCGGCCTGGTCCAGGGTGCGCAGGAAGGCGCAGATGCGGAGGCGGTTCGGGGCGTGGATGACTTCATTCAGGCCCGGCGTCACGGCATTGACCGAAGCTGGGCGCGCAGGGCCGTGTCAAAGAAGCGGCCGAAGACGTTCACGGCAACAAAGACAATGGCCCCGGCCAGCCACGCAGGCCAAACGAGGCCGTGCGCCGCATGAAGGTAGTACGGACCAACAAGGCAGGCCACCATGATGACCATGAGCGGCACTGTCCACCAGCTGGCCCTGCCGGCCTTGAGACCGTTGATCCACACGCCCGTTTTTTGCTTGTAGGCGCCCATGAGGATGCCGAGCCCAATGAAGTAGAGCAGGGAAACGCCGATCATCACAGCTGTGCCGCCTGCGGTCACGGCAACCACGAACGCGGCGGCCAGCAGCCCCAGTGCGGGGTGGTACCACCAGGGCGTGACGAGGCGGTCGGCGGCTTTGCCACGCGCCCCCGCGATGGCATCGAGGGCTTCGTGTGCTTCACTGGTCGATTGGTTTTCCATAGTGGAAAGTCAATCACTTTCCATGCCGGAAAGTCAATGCGGCATCGGGGCCTGATGAGTCGTCCCAGCAATTCCGTTGGACGGCAGATGTGGGTGTTGCCCGCCCCAACCCGCAGATGGAAAATGCCGCCGTTACTGACAATTGCCACCACCACATGGGCGGCAATTGCCAGCAACGGCGGCATTTCTGCGCCGTGAACTACTTTTCCGGGTTCTCCGTGGCTGCGGGGGCGGCCGGGGAGTCGGTCTCGGCCGGCGCTGCAGGCGCGGCAGGGGCCGGGGCAGCCGGGGCGGGAGCCGGTGCCGGTTCCACGCGGATGCCGTACTGCGGGCGGCCATCGGGCAGGTCGGGGAACTGGCCGCGGCGCGGACCGTCCAGCGGGGCCTGGCCCGGGCGGTCCTGGCTGTCGCCCTGCGCGGCCGGGGTGCCCTGGCCCGCAGCGTCGCCCTCGCCTGCCGGGTTGGCCGGCGCATAGGGGTCGTGCCAGCCTTCGGGGCGGGTGGGTGCGGGGCCTGCGGCCGGGGGCTGGACCGGCGGACGGTAGCCGCCCTGGCCCTGGAAGCCCTGGCCCGGGTGGTTCTGTCCGGGGCGGACCGCGTTGGAATTCATGGGCAGCTGGGCCAGCAGTCGGCGGGCCTCGCCGGCCACATCCGGGGTGACAATGACGTCGTAGCTGCTGGCCAGGACCTGGTTGGTCGAGGTGAAGTCGCGCTTGCCGCGCTGGGCCGCGTAGCCAATGATCGCGAAGAGCATCCACAGGGCAGCGCCCAGGAGCACAGAGGTCATGACGTTCAGCGGGGCCTGGCCGGCGTTGGCGGCCGAGTCAAAGAACGAGAGCATGACGCCAATGAACAGACCAAACCATGCACCCGTCATGGCGCCTGTCAGGGCAACGCGAGGGTAGTTGAGCCTGCCGGTGACACGCTCCACGATCTTCAGGTCGTTGCCCACAATGGAGACATGCTGGACGGGGAACTTCTCATCCGCCAGGTAGTCAACCGCCTTCTGTGCATCCAGATAGGAGGTGTAGGAGCCAATGGTTTCCCCAGTGGGAACCGTGCGGGCCTCGTCCATGGGTCGGGTGCGTCCAAAAAGGTTTGCCATGCTTCCCATTGTTCACCATGTTCCTGCACATTTGCTGGAGTATCGCTGGAGGTGAAATGGACGGCCCATGACAGCGGCACCGTGCGGCGGGGCAAAGTTTGGGATATTGCCCGAAGGGGGAAGTAGCCTGTAACTGTGAGCACTCAAACTACGCGCATTTTTGTCGCCCGACTCCTGGGCCTGGATGTCTTCGACCCCATTGGGGACCGGCTCGGGAAACTGCGCGACGTTGTGGTGCTGGGCCGCGGCCCCAACACGGCCCCGCACGCAGTCGGCATCGTCGTGGAGGTCCCGGGCAAGAAGCGCGTCTTCGTGCCCATGACCCGCCTGACCTCCATGGACCAGTCGCAGATCATCTGCACCGGCCTGGTCAACCTGCGCCGCTTCGAGCAGCGCGGCGCCGAACAGCTCGTGGTGGGCAACATCTTTGACCGCAAGGTGGCGCTTGTGGACGGCAGCGGCTTTGCCGTCATCGAGGACATCGCCATGGACCAGCAGCGCAACGGCGACTGGCTCGTGACCAAGCTGTTCGTTCGCCGTGGCTCCTCCACCTCACGCCTGCGCGGGCTGCGGCGCGGCCACACCATGCTCATCGACTGGGCCGAAGCCCGTGCCGACGAGTCCGCGGAACCGCAGAGCGCCACGGGATTCGTTGCCGCCCACGAGGACCTCAAGCCCGCCGACTTCGCCGATGCCCTGCAGGAAATGAGCGACCAGCGCCGCGTGGAGGTTGCCGGCGAGCTGCAGGATGAACGCCTGGCCGACATCATGTCCGAGCTGCCGGAGGACGACCAGGTCACCCTGCTCTCGGCCCTGGACAACGAACGTGCCGCCGACGTCCTGGAGGAAATGGACCCCGACGACGCCGCCGACCTCCTGGCCGATCTCCCCCAGGCCAAGGCCGAGGAGCTGCTGCTGCTCATGGAGCCCGACGAAGCCAAGGACGTCCGCCGCCTGCTCCAGTACGCCGAGGGAACAGCCGGCGCGCTCATGACCCCCGTGCCCGTGATCCTGCCCCCGGAAGCCACCGTGGCCGAGGCGCTGGCCCACGTCCGCAGCGAGGACCTCTCCCCCGCACTGGCCTCAGCCATCTTCATTTGCCGGCCCCCGCTGGAAACCCCCACGGGCCGGCTGCTGGGCGTGGTCCACATCCAGCAGCTGCTCCGCAGCGCCCCGCCGGAACAGTTGGGCACCATCGTGGACAAGAACCTTGAGCCGGTGTCCGACCAGGACGACATCAGCACGGTCAGCCACATCATGGCCTCCTACAACCTGAACTCCCTCCCCGTGGTCAACAAGGAGGGCCGCCTGGTGGGCGCCGTGACCGTCGATGACCTGCTTGACCACCTGCTGCCGGAAGACTGGCGCACCCACGAGGACGGCGCCCCGTTCAGGAAGCTGGGAGGACGCATTGGCTGAGCGGCACCACACCAAGGGCGGCGGCCTTGACACGCCCATGGAGCTGCGGTCCCGGCTCCTGCCCAACCTGACCAGCGACCCGGACTTCTTCGGGCGCTTTGCCGAGCGCTTTGCCCGCTACATGGGCACCGCCAACTTCCTGCTCTACATGACCATCTTTGTGGTGGTCTGGATTGCCATCAACGTCATTGGCCTGTTTGGCCTGCAGTGGGACCCCTACCCGTTCATCCTGCTGAACCTGTTCTTCTCCACCCAGGCCTCCTACGCGGCACCCCTGATTCTGCTCGCCCAGAACCGCCAGGACGACCGCGACCGCGTCCAGATTGAGCAGGACCGTTCCCGCAACGAGCGCAACCTGGCCGACACCGAATACCTGACCCGCGAGGTTGCGGCCCTGCGCATCACGCTTCGCGAGGTGGCCACGCGCGACTTCGTCCGCTCCGAGCTGCGCAGCCTCCTGGAGGAACTCATCGCACTCCAGGACGAGGACGGCGCCGTCGAATCCCGCGACGGCCAGCGCAACCCCGCCACCACCAGCATGAAGACGGTCTCCCCCAAGCGGACCGCAAACCCCTAAGGCACCCATGAACGCCCCGTCCCAATCCGAACTGCTTGCCGCCCTCGCCACGGTCATCGACCCCGAGCTGCGCCGCCCCATCACCGAGCTGGACATGGTGGAGTCGGTGGAGGCGTTCGACGGCGGCCGGGTGCACGCCGTCGTCCGTCTCACCGTGGCGGGTTGCCCCATGCGCGAGACCATCACGCGCGATGTCACCAGCGCTCTTTCAGCGCTCGACGGCGTGACTGACGTTGGCGTGGACCTCACCGTCATGACGGCCGAGCAGCGCGCCGGGCTCAAGGAACGGCTCAAGGGCGCCGGCGCCGAACGCGGCATCCCGTTCAACGCCGAGAACTCGCTGACGCGCGTCTATGCGGTGGCCAGCGGCAAGGGCGGCGTGGGCAAGTCGAGCGTGACGGTCAACCTGGCCTGTGCACTTGCGGCCCGGGGACTGCGGGTTGGCATCGTGGACGCCGACATCTACGGCTTCTCCGTTCCAGGGCTCCTGGGCACCAGCCAGGCGCCAACCAGGGTTGACGAGATGATCCTGCCGCCCGTGGCACATGACGTGAAGGTCATTTCCATTGGCATGTTCGTGGCCGGCAACCAGCCCGTCGCCTGGCGCGGACCGATGCTGCACCGGGCCCTGGAACAGTTCCTCACCGACGTTTACTTTGGCGACCTGGACATCCTGCTGCTGGACCTGCCGCCGGGCACGGGGGATGTGGCCATTTCCGTGGCGCAGCTGCTGCCCAAGGCCGAGATCCTGGTGGTGACCACCCCGCAGGCGGCCGCGGCGGACGTGGCCGAACGCGCCGGCGCCATTGCCGTCCAGACCGGCCAGAAAGTCGCCGGCGTCATTGAGAACATGTCATTTTTGACCCTGCCCGACGGCAGCACCATGGAACTGTTCGGCTCCGGCGGCGGGGAGATCCTTGCCAAGCGCCTGAGCCAGACCATGAACTCCCCCGTGGAGCTGCTGGGCCAGATCCCGCTGGACGTGGCCCTGCGCGAGGGCGGCGACGCCGGCATGCCCATTGTGCTGGCGGACCCGTCTTCGGCAGCGGCGCAGGCGCTGGACGCGATCGCCGGCAAGCTCGCCGTGCGCCCCCGCGGACTGTCCGGCCTGAAGCTCGGCGTCACCCCGGCCTGACCCCCCAGGACGCCGCATCACCTAACGTCGCTTTTCCCAGGACGCCGCATCACTTAACGTCGCTTAAACACCAACGCTCCAGCAATCATTGCTGGAGCGTTGGTGAAAACACGACATCAAGTGATGCGGCGTCGGAAGAAGGAGGTGGGATTTAGGTGGCCTCGACGTCGTAGGGGGCCAGCTCGCCGTCGGGCAGGCGGACCAGCTCGGGCATCTCGGGGGCGGCGTCGCCGGGCTGCACAGTGTCCTTCTCGGAGGAGTCCTTGCCCATCATGGAGGCAATCGCCGCGCCGGGCGATGTCTTGAGCGAGTTGATGGTTTCCATGTCGTCGTCGTCAAGGAGGGCCTCGCGGATGATGCGCCGGGGATCGTACTGGCGCGGGTCAAGCTTCTTCCAGTCGATGTCGTCAATGTCGACACCGGCTTCTTCCTTGATGGTTTCGCGCGCGCCGGAAGCCATCCTGCGCACCTCGCGAATGAGGTTCTTCAGCTTTTCCACGTAACCGGGAAGCCGGGAGGGGCCAATCACCAAAACTGCCAAGACAAGAATCAGGATTAGCTCAGGGGTATTGATACCAAACACGTTAGGAAGATTACCCTCTCAGGACTCAAAGCAACGATTCCCACAGGTAACGAGCGAACGTTTTTGGGCTGGCGGCTTGCAATCGGACGGCGAAACTGCCGGCTGGAAAAGTCTAGCGCGCCCCGGCCATGCGCGGCAGCGACAGCAGCGGCTTGCGCGGAGGGCGGACACCGGTGCGGCCGGGAGCCCGGTCGGCCAGGGATTCGCGCAGCATGGCACGCCCCCTGTGGATGCGCGAACGCACCGTGCCGAGCTTGATGTCCAGGGCGTGGGCCACCTCGTCGTAGGAGAGACCCTCCATGTCGCACAGCACGACGGCGGCGCGGAAGTCCGGCGGCAGCGCCTCCAGCGCGGCGGCCACGTCGGCGTCGAGGTTGTTGAACTCAAAGGTCCGCTCGGGGCCGGGGTCGCTGCCGGGCAGGCGGGCAGCGGCGTCGTCGGACAGCGCGTCAAAGCGGATGCGCTGCTTGCGCCGGGCCATGTCCAGGAAGAGGTTGGTGGTGATGCGGTGCAGCCAGCCATCCAGCGTGCCGGGCTTGAAGTTGGCCAGGGACTTGAACACCCGGACAAAGACCTCCTGGGTGAGGTCCTCGGCGTCGTACTTGTTGCCCGTGAGGCGGTACGCGAGCCGGAAGACCTTGGCGGAGTGGTTGTGCACCACTTCATCCCAGGTGGGGGTGGTCCATTCGGCGTTGGCCTGGACGGAATTGACGGCCTCGGCGGCGCGAACAGCCTCGGTGGCGGACGGGTTCATCGCTGCACCTCACTTCAGTGGCTGGTTGCCTCCCCGGACGGGGAATCACTTGTGGAAGATCCGGCCGGGAACGGGGCCCCGGGTCACCACAGTCTGCCAAAGAAAGCTGACATTTTGCTGAACGGTTACAGCGAATGTGCCCCACACGCAGGCAGTAGGCTAGAGGGAGCCACCGCAACAGTTTAGGAAACACCCATGAGCGCCGATAAATCCACCAGCTGGTCCTATACAGAGGGCCTCCCCGTGGAAGACATTGTCCTGCGTCGTGCCCGCGAACGCTCGCACGAGCTGGGCCTGTTCCCGGTGAGCCCGGGCGTGGCGGCTGTCCTGACGGTGCTGGCGGCGGCCTCCAAGGCCCAGACGGCGGTCGAGGTTGGCACGGGTGCCGGCGTTTCCGGCGTGGCCCTGCTGCGTGGCCTGGGCCCCAAGGCAGTGCTGACCACGATCGACCCCGACGTGGACCACCTCAAGGCCGCGCGCGAGGCCTTCACGGAGTCCGGCGCCCCGGCCAACCGCACCCGCACCATTTCCGGCCGCGGCCAGGACGTGCTCCCCCGCCTGACCGACGCCGCCTACGACCTTGTGTTCATTGACGCCGACAAGCCCAGCTTCCCCGACTACTTGGAACAGGCCGTGCGGCTGCTGAAGTCCGGCGGCCTGCTGATCATCAACGACGCCCTGGACAAGGACCGCGTCTCCGACCCCGCCATCCGCGAGAGCAACACTGTGGTGCTGCGCCGCGTGGGCAAGATGGTGCGCGAGAACGATTCCCTGGTCAGCTCCATGCTGCCCACCGGCGACGGGCTGCTGCTGGCCGTCAAGCGCTGAGGCAGCTGCGGCCGCCAAGGCGGGGGGCCGCCAAGGCCGCTCCGGCCGCGCACACCGCGACTTAACGCAAAACCGGCGGAACAGCAATGCTGTTCCGCCGGTTTTGCAAGATAGATATGTGTGGCAAAAGCTATTCGGTGACGCCCACCAGGCACTCCTTGAGGCTGGCTGCCTCGTCGGCGTTCATCTCCACCACGAGCCGTCCGCCGCCTTCCAGGGGCAGCCGCAGGATCAGGCTCCGACCTTCTTTAGTCACTTCCATCGGACCGTCGCCGGTTCTGGGTTTCATGGCCGCCATTTGGAGTTCCCCTTTTCCTAGTGCATACCCGCGTGGGCCGGGATTGCCCCGGCACGCAGTGAGTGTTGTATTGCTCACAACCCATTATTCCGCACTTCAGGGCCCGGGTGCTAATCGACACAATCCCCCTAGGCGCGAATGGCGCCGTAATCTAGGGGGGCCAGGTCTCGCCCGTGCTGATAGCCACCCACTGCCACAGCCACTCCACCCACACAATCTGCAGCACGGTGAACATGACAAGCACGCACCAGCGGTAGGCGCGCGAGGTGGAAACAAACGCGGCGGCCAGGGCCAGCGGGAACATCGGCAGCAGCATCCGGAACGTGCTGGACTGCGGGTGCAGCACTGCCATGAGGTACAGCAGATACATGGCCGACCAGGCCACCAGTTCCGGCCCGATCCGGCGCACGGCCCGGGAGTTGAAGTACAGCCCGGCCAGCGCCACCAGCAGCACGGGAAGCAGCGGCCCCCACAGCGGCCCCACGAGCTGCACGCCCGTCTCAACCCAGGGCATGAACAGGACCAGCCCGCCGCCCCCGCGCCACGCGGTTTCAGTGTCGGTGTAGGCGGTGCGCTCGCCCGTGACCCACCAGGCGGCGAGCATCCAGGCGAACGCCATGAAGGCGCTGAGCAGTGTCAGCAGCACTCCGGCCACCATGTCCCGCACGGGGAACGGCTCGCGCTTGCGGTGCCACCAGCGCAGCAACAGGTGTATGCCGACGACGGCGGCCAGCGGGGCCCCTGCCGGACGTGACAGGCACAGCAGCACCACCATGGGCATGGCGCCCCAGTAGTTGCGCCTGATGAGCAGGTGCAGGGACGCTGCCAGGAAGAAGATGCCCAGCGATTCGGCATACGGCACCTGCAGGATCGCGGATACGGGGAAGAAGGCAAAGAATGCCACACCCCACAGCGACGTGCCCGGCGATGCGTAGTTGCGGAACAGCTTGTAGATCATCAGGGCCGCGGCCAGCCCGGCGGCCGTGGCAATGATGGCGCCTGCGGCCGCCCAGCCCAGCCCGGTGACGGCGGCCAGCCCCCGCGCCAGCAGCGGAAACATCGGGTAGAACGCCCACTCGTTCGGGTAGGCGGCGCCGTCGGGGTGCCGCGGGATGGTGTCCGGGTAGCCGCCGTTGAAGATGCGCTCGTACCAGCCGGCATCCCAGCGGTTGATGAACGTCAGGTAGTCGGGCTGCCGGCCGCCCCAGGGCGAGGCGTCGGCATGCCAGGCACTGCCGAGGAAGATGGCGTAGGAAACCAGGCGGGCGGCGGCGTAGATGAGGGACACCTTGAGCCACCACGGGGCGCAGCGCAGGGGTGCCAGCAGGCGGCGGAGAAGCATGAACAGCTCATCGTTGATGGTGGTCCGGGCCGGCCGGGCCCGCGGAGCCGCCGGCTCAGCGTGCCCGGCCCCGTCCTCCGCCAAGGCTTCAGCGTGCTGCGCGGCGCTCACTTGGGGGCCTGCGCTTCCACTCCGGAAAGCCAGCACTCCTGCTGGTGGTCGTTGACTATCCCCACGGCCTGCATCATGGCATAGGAGGTGGTGGGCCCCACAAAGGCAAAGCCCAGCTTCTTCAGGGCCTTGGCCAGCTGCGCGGATTCCGGCGTCTGGGCGGGAACCGGGTCCCCCGCCGGCCGCGGCACGGCCGGGGCGTGGGCGGCAAGGAGGGATGCCAGGGTTGTCCCGGCCGGCAGTGCCAGCAGCGCCCGGGCGTTGCCAATGGTGGCATTGATCTTCATCCGGTTGCGCACAATGGACGCGTCTGCCAGCAGCCTCTCGACGTCGGCCGCGCCAAAGTCCGCCACGACGGCCGGCTCAAAATTGTGGAAGGCGGACCTGAACGAATCCCGCTTGCGCAGGATGGTGATCCAGCTCAGGCCCGACTGGAAGGCCTCCAGGCTGATCCGTTCGAACAGCTCACGTTCGCCCGTGACCGGGCGGCCCCATTCGGTGTCGTGGTAGCGCTGGTACAGCTCGTCGTTCTCAATGCCCGCCCAGGCGCAGCGGACGCGCCCGTCACTTGCCACCGGCACCGAGCTCCGCATCGTGGGCGACCGCATCCTGGGCGGACCCGTCGACGTCCGCGGGCGCAGTTTCCTCGCCAGCCACGTCGGCGGGCGCCGATTCAGCGGCGGCCGGGGACCCGGCGTCGTCAGTGCCGGAGAGGGCAGTGCCGGAAAGGTCAGACTCCAGCTCGGCAATGCGCAGTTCCTTGGCCGCAAGCTCGTCGCGCAGGCGGTCCAGGACCTCATCCACCTGGTCCATGCGGTAGCCGCGCAGGCCCAGCGAAAAACGCAGCCGGTCCACGTCCGCCGGGGCAGGCGTTCCCGGCAGCAGCACAGGCGGCAGGCTGGCCACGGGGGCCTCGAGCGCGTCAACGAAGGCGGCGGCCTCGGGTTCGGGCTTGTTCAGCCCCACCACGTACAGGGCCGCGACGGCGGCCACGATGACGGCAAGGAAAATCAGGAAGTAGGTCACGAGTCCATCGTGCCAGATGCGCGGCGGCGCACGCGCCTTGTGAAGTGCCCGCCGCCGAACGCCGCCGCCCACCTCAGTGCATCAGCCGTTGGCGGCCGCGACCCTCTCCCCTGCCTGGCCGGCCATGACAGCCTTGACAGCGTCCTCGGCCGTGTCCACGACGGAGATGATGTCCATGTCGCCGGGTGAAACGAGCCCCTGGGCCACCATGGAGTCGCGAATCCAGTCGATCAGCGGACCCCAGAAGGTGCTGTCCACCAGAACGATCGGGAAGTGGCTGACCTTGCTGGTCTGGACCAGGACCATGGCCTCAAAGAGCTCATCGAGCGTGCCCAGCCCGCCGGGGAGGACCACAAAGCCCTGCGCGTATTTCACAAACATGGTCTTTCGGGCAAAGAAGTACCGGAAGTCAACGCCCAGGCCGACCCACTCGTTCATGCCCTGCTCAAACGGCAGCTCAATGCCCAGGCCAATCGAGAGCCCGCCCGCCTCGGCCGCGCCGCGGTTGGCGGCCTCCATGGAGCCGGGCCCGCCGCCGGTGATGACGGCAACGCCGGCCTCCACCAGGCGCCGCCCCACCTCCACGCCGGTGGCGTAGTAGGGGGAATCCGGCTTGGTCCGGGCGGAGCCAAACACGCTGATGGCCGGGCCAATTTCGGCCAGCGCGTCGAAGCCCTGGACAAACTCGCTCTGGATGCGCATGACCCGCCACGGGTCCGTGTGGGTGAAGGCGCTGCTGGGCGGGGATTCAAGCAGCCGGGCGTCCGCAGTGTCGCTGCCTTGGCCGTTGTGGCGCCAAACTCCGAAGCGTCGCAGCTCCGTCCGGGCGGGTTGGTGTGATCCTGTGGGTGCACTCATGCCACCAAGGCTACGTGAAAACAGAGCGTGGCTTGGCTCACAATATCTCGTTACCGTTACGATCCACCCCCTCCTGCCCAAATCCTTTACGCACCACTTGGAATGTCGATAGGTTCGATGCATGACAAATCCCGCACCGGTTCCTGCACTCGTGGAGTTAAAGGCTGTAAACAAGCACTACGGCGCACTCCATGTGCTGCAGGACATCAATCTGCAAGTTGCCAGGGGCGAGGTCCTCGTTGTCATTGGCCCGTCCGGCTCCGGCAAGTCAACCCTGTGCCGCACCATCAACAGGCTCGAAACCATTGATGACGGCTCCATCACGATCGAGGGCAAGGAATTGCCCAAGGAAGGCAAGTCGCTGGCCAGCCTGCGCGCCGACGTCGGCATGGTCTTCCAGTCCTTCAATTTGTTTGCCCACAAGACCATCCTGGAAAACGTGACCCTTGGCCCCATCAAGGTCAAGGGCATGAACAAGTCCGACGCCGACAAGCTCGCCATGGGCTTGTTGGAGCGCGTCGGCGTGGGCCACCAGGCTGCGAAGTTTCCCGCCCAGCTTTCCGGCGGGCAGCAGCAGCGCGTGGCCATTGCGCGTGCCTTGGCAATGAAGCCAAAGGTCATGCTGTTTGACGAACCCACCAGCGCCCTCGACCCCGAAATGATCAATGAGGTCCTGGACGTCATGGTCGAGCTGGCCAAGGAGGGCATGACCATGGTGGTTGTGACCCACGAGATGGGCTTTGCCCGCAAGGCTGCTGACCGGGTCATCTTCATGGCCGACGGCCAGATCGTCGAGGAAGCCGCCCCCCAGGAGTTCTTCACCAACCCGCAGTCTGCGCGGGCCAAGGACTTCCTGTCCAAGATCCTGACCAACTAGCGCCCGGCACTCCCACCTAGAATTTCCCGGCCCTTGCGGCCAAAGTTTGAACCGGCCTTCTGGGCCGACTACGAAAGGAATTCCCATGAAAAAGTTTTTCGGCAGGACCAGCCTCAGCGTTGCGGCCGTCCTAGCAGCAACAGCACTTGCCCTGACGGGCTGTGGCGGGGGCGACGCCGGCGGCGGCGCCACTGACGGCGCCGGCGGCGGCGGGGGCCTGAGCTTTGAGGTGGCCAAGGATGTTGCCCTGACCGGCAGCCCCACCTTTGACAAGATCAAGTCCGCCGGAACGATCCGTATCGGCGTGAAGGAAGACCAGCCCGGCCTGGGCTTCCTTGACGCAGCCACCGGCGAGCGCAGCGGCTTCGACATTGAAATTGCCAACTGGATGGCAGCTTCCCTGGGTGTGGCCACCGACAAGATCGAATTCAAGGCCATACCGTCGGCAAACCGTGAAGCTGCTCTCGCCAACGGCGACGTTGACCTGTATGTGGGAACCTACTCCATCAACGACAAGCGCAAGAAGCTCGTCGATTTCGCCGGTCCGTACTTCATCACCGGCCAGGGCCTGCTGGTGGCCAAGGACAACACCACCATCACGAGCGAGAAGGACCTGGACGGCAAGAAGGTTTGCTCCGCCACGGGCTCAACCCCCTTCCAGAACATCAAGGACAACTTCCCGAAGGCAGATGCCATCAGCTTCGACATCTACTCCAAGTGTGTTGAGGCGCTCACGAGTGGCACCGTCGATGCAGTGACCACAGACCAGGCCATCCTGTTGGGCTACGCCTCGCAGAACCCGGACAAGTTGAAGGTGGTTGGCGAGCCGTTCACAGTTGAGAAGTACGGCATTGGCCTCCCGCTGGGCGACACGGCATTGCGCACCTTCCTCAACAAGACCCTGACGGACGGCAACGCCACCTGGACGAAGATCTTCGATGCCACGCTGGGCAAGTCCGGCACGAAGGTTGAACAGCCCGCGGTGGACCAGTACTGACCATTTCGGCGCGCAGCTGCGGCGCCGGGCAACCGGCGCCGCAGCACCCTTCGTCCCTTCAATTCACTGAAAGCGACACTGCCCTGTGAATGTACTAATAGATAACCGCGAGGTGTTCCTTGAGGGGTTCAAGAACACCGGCATCCTGTTCATTTTTTCGGCGTTCTTTTCCCTGATCCTGGGCACCATCGTGGCGGGCATGCGCGTCTCCCCGGCGCCTGCCATGCGGGCCGCCGGAACCTTCTATGTCAACGCCGTCCGAAACACCCCCTTGACCCTGATCCTGGCGTTCTTTGCCCTGGGCTACCCGAAGTTGGGGCTGCCTGACATCAACTTCATGAATGCCGCCATCATCGGCCTGTCGCTCTACACGGCCACCTACGTTTCCGAGGCCATCCGCTCGGGCATCAACACGGTGTCCGTGGGCCAATCGGAGGCAGCCCGCGCCATTGGGTTGCCGTTCATGCAAACCCTGTCCTTGATTGTGCTGCCGCAGGCCTTCCGCTCGGTGGTGCCGCCGCTGTTCAGCGTTTTCATCGCCTTGCTGAAGAACACCACAGTGGCAGCAGGCTTTTCCGTTATTGAGGCAGGCTCCATCCGCTCCACGCTCAGCGACTTGGGTGAGCCCCTGCTGCCGGGCCTGCTCTGGGTTGCCTTGATTTTCGTGGTGCTGGTCCTGGGCATCCTGTCGCCGCTGCAACGCTACCTCGAGAAGAAGTGGAGGGTGGCGCGATGAGCGCGGTTCTTTTTGACGTTCCCGGCCCCAAGGCCCGGACACGCAATGTGTACTTGAACATCGCCACGATCATCGTGGTGGTGGGCATCATCGGCTTCATCCTGTACCGCTTCTACGAGTCAGACCAGTTCACGGCCCAGAAGTGGGAGATTTTCACCTTTCCCCGGGTCCAGCAGACGTTCCTGAAAGCCATCGGGGCAACCCTGAGCGCCTTTGCTGTGGGCGCCGTGGGAAGCCTGGTGCTCGGTGTCCTGCTGGCCTTTGGCCGCCTGACGGACTCAAAGTGGGTCAGCCGGCCCTGCTACTGGTTCACGGAACTGTTCCGTGCCATCCCCCTGCTGATCCTCATGATGATCATGTACTACGGCCTGCCTTCGGCCGGCGTCAAGGGCATCACGCCGTTCATCGCCGTCGTGGTCGGCTTGATCCTCTACAACGGCTCGGTCCTGGCGGAGGTGTTCCGTGCAGGCATTGAATCGCTGCCCAAGGGCCAGCGCGAGGCCGGCCTGGCCGTGGGCCTGACCAAGGGGCAGGTGCTACGCAGCATCCTGCTCCCCCAGGCCGTGCGAGCCATGCTGCCGGTCATCATTGCCCAGCTCGTTGTCATCATGAAGGACACCGCGCTTGGCTTCCTCATCACCTACGACGAGATCATGAAGTACGCGAACTTCCTCGGTTCCCAGGTTCAGTACGGTTCGCCCGTGGTCCCGGCGCTCATGGTTGCAGCCGTGCTCTATGTGGGCATGTGCCTGATCCTCTCCGGCCTTGCCAAGTACACCGAGCGCAAGATGTCATCGCGCGTCAAGGTGATCAAGGCGAAGGCCGGCATGGCCGGCTGATTCTTCATCCGAGCAAGTGGCCCGCAGGAAACGGTTGACCAACCGCTTCCTGCGGGTCAGTTGTTTAAATGGTGACGTTCAAGGCCGCCGTGAACCCGCTTGCCGCGGAGCCGGAGGTGGTGGCCAACTGGTGGATGCCGCCGTCGTCACCAAAAACGTTGTCCTGCGCCAAGGGAGTATTGGGGAAGTTCCTGGCGCTGCTCTCATAGCCGGCGGTTGCATAAACTTCCTTGCAACTGGCCTCGGTCATGGCAATTTGCGAGGTGCGCAGGATCTGGCCGGCACTCGTGGCGTTGGACATGCTCTCAAAGACCTCGAAGTGGATGTGCGGCCAACGCCCGTTGTAGGCACCCGGGAAGATGGAGGTGAAGGTGACCTGCCCGTTCGCATCCGCCTCCTGGACCCCACGCAGGAAGTTCTCCTCCGGCAGGTCGTACAGCGAGTATTCGCCGTCCCTGGTCGCGTGCCAGAGGTACACGGCTGCTCCGGCCAGCGGCGTGCACCCATTGGCGTTGTCCAGGACGTTCAAGGTGATGGTCAGCGGCACGCCTTCGGCCTTGGTGGTGGATGTTCCAAAGCTGGTGGTGATGTCCTGGCGCACCACCCCGGAGGCGGTCAAGACGTCGGGGCCGTTGGATCCGTCTGCCGGGTAGGGGCCGCCGGTTTCCTCCGGGGTGTCCACGGCGCCGCATTCTGCAATGGCCCGTGTGACCGTGGGGGTTGCCGCCGCTTGCGTTGCCGTTGCTGCGGAAGTGGCGGACGTGGCTGCGGTGCTGGCGGCCGCGGAGGCCGCAGGCGCCGAAGTTGCAGAAGCCGTGCCGGCGGAAGTGCTGCCCCCGGGCGTGCAGGCCGCCAGGGTGGCGACGGCCCCGGCGCCCAGGAACAGGCCGAGGGTCTTGCGCCGGCTGACCATGGTTTGCAGGTCGAACTCGAGTCCGCGGTCGTGGTTGGGGTGTGGTTTCTTGTCCATGTCCCCAGAATCCCACCCCACCCTGTGCCGGCGCTGTGCCGGGCCCATGGGTTTGTGGCTACGCCAGCCAGCGGGTCAGGGCCGCCAGGCATTCGCGGATGTCCTCGCCGCGGACGTGTTCATTGTCGCTGTGTGCCAGCAGCGCGTCACCGGGTCCGAAGTTCACGGCCGGGATTCCCATCTCGCTCAGGCGCGCCACGTCTGTCCAGCCGTACTTGGGCAGGGGTTCGCGGCCGACGGCGGCAACAAAGGACGCCGCTGCGGGAGCGTTGAGGCCTGGCCGGGCCCCGGCCGATGAGTCTGTGCACACCAGCTCAAAACCCTCCAGCAGTTCGCGCACATGGGCCTCGGCCTGCGCCGGCGTCTTGTCGGGGGCGTAGCGGTAGTTGATCTCCACCACGCAGGCATCCGGGATGACGTTTCCGGCTGTGCCGCCGTGGACCTTCACAGCGTTGAGGGACTCCCTGTAGTCCAGGCCCTCCACCTGCACAGTGGCCGGCTGGTAGGCGGCCAGCCGTGACAGGATCGGGGCGGCGGCGTGGATGGCGTTCTCCCCCATCCATGCACGGGCCGAATGTGCCGCGAGCCCGCGCGTGGTGGCCTCGAAGCGGATGGTGCCGTTGCAGCCGCCCTCAACTGTTCCGTTGGTGGGCTCGAGCAGGATGCCGAAGTCGGCGTCGAGCAGTTCCCGGTTCTCCCGCACCAGCCGGCCCAGCCCGCTCTTGACCGCAGCCACTTCCTCGTGGTCGTAGAAGATGAACGTGATGTCCTTGGTGGGCTCTGCCACGGTGGCCGCGATGGCCAGTTGCACGGCCACGCCGCCCTTCATGTCGGTGGCGCCGCGCCCGTACAGCACATCCCCGTCCCAGGTGCTGGGCACTGTGCCGCGCGAGCCGGGCACGGTGGGCAGCGGCACTGTGTCCAGGTGGCCGGCCAGGATGACTCGCTCAGCACGGCCCAGTTCCGTCCTGGCCACAATGGAATCGCCGTTGCGCGTGACAGACAGGTGCGGCAGGGCACGCAGGGCGGCTTCCACGGCGTCGGCCAGTGCGGCTTCGTTGCCCGAGACGCTTTCAATGTCCATGATGGCCGCCGTCAGCTGTGCGACGTCGCCGCGCAGGTCAAGGACCACGGCGTCCGGCTGCTGAGGGGAAGGGGGCACAGGTGTGGCGGAGTTCATCATTTGGCCAGTTTACCGGCGGCTTGGGCCCAGAAAAATTCCCCCTGCCGAGTTCCAATCCGATCCTCCCCGGGCTCCGAAGTACTTCCTGACAGCCCACCCGTGGACCAGAACTTGGGAAGCGAATTGGGAAGCACCACGGAATCCTTCCGCTTTCACATTACGGAGAATCATCATGAACGCCACCTCGAAGTTCGGAACCCGTAAGAGCATCAGCCTCGGCCTGGGCCTGTTGGCCGTCGCCGCCCTGGGCCTGACATCCTGTTCCGGCACCGCCGCCCCCGGCGCAAGCTCGGAGGCCCCGATGGCCACCACCGAAGCACCCATGGCCACCACCGAAGCAGCAATGGCCGGAGACCTGGTTGGCCCCGGTTGCGCCGCCTACGCCGCAGCCGTTCCCAGCGGCGCCGGCTCGGTTGCCGGCATGGCCGCCGACCCGGTTGCCACAGCAGCCTCCAACAACCCGCTGCTGAAGACCCTGACCGCAGCCGTCTCCGGACAGCTGAACAAGGACGTCAACCTGGTGGACACGCTGAACTCCGGCGACTTCACCGTCTTCGCCCCCGTGGATGACGCCTTCGCCAAGATCCCGGCAGCCACCATCGACGGCCTGAAGACCGATTCGGCAACGCTGACCTCCATCCTGACCTACCACGTGGTCCCCGGCCAGCTGGCACCCAGCGACGTTGACGGCACCCACGCCACGGCCGAGGGCGGCACCCTGGAAGTCACCGGCAGCGGCGACAACTTGATGGTCAACGGCGCCAAAGTCATCTGCGGCGGCGTCAAGACGGCCAACGCCACCGTGTACCTCATCGACACCGTGCTGATGCCGCCGGCAAAGAAGTAGCCAAGCCGCTTCACCGGTCAGAAGCAACACGTTACGAAGGGAATGGGCGCATGGGGACAGAGCGTGGCAAGGTGGACAGCATGCGCATACCCTGGCTGCGGTCCGCGGAGCCACTGGCCCCACCGACCCATGAGGACCTGATCCGCCTCGTCGCCCTTGGCGACGAGGCGGCCTTCGAGGAACTGTACGACGCGGTGGCACCGAGGGTCTATGGCCTGGTGCGCCGCGTCGTCCGGGATCCCTCCCAAAGCCAGGAAGTCACCCAAGAGGTTTTTGTTGACGTTTGGGCCCAGGCAACCCGCTTTGATGCGAACCGGGGCAAGGCAATTTCCTGGATCCTGGTCATTGCCCACCGCAGGGCCGTTGACCGGGTGCGGGCCAGCCAAGCCAGCACCGACAGGGACCTGCGCCAGGGCATCAAGGAATACCAGGAAAGTTACGACGACGTCGCAGACACCGTCGAAACCCAGATGGAAGGCGAACGGGTCCGCAAGGCACTCGAAAGCCTCACAGACCCCCAACGGGAAGCCATCAGCTTGGCGTACTACGGTGGTTACACGCACCAGGAAGTGGCAGAGCTGCTCAAAATCCCGGTGGGTACGGTTAAAACAAGAATTCGTGACGGAATGATCAGGCTCAGGGACAAGTTAGGGGTGGCGTGATGGAAAAACAATTGCATTTGCTGACCGGCTCCTACGCCTTGAACGCCTTGACCAACGGCGAGCGCAGCGACTTCGAGCGGCACGCCCTGACGGACCCGCAAACCCTGGAAGAGGTGCGCAGCCTCAGCGAAACTGCCGCGCTCCTTGCCTACGGAACCCCGGCAGAAACGCCTCCCCCGGCGTTGAAGGCGGACGTCATGGCGGCCATCCGCAACACGCGCCAGCTGCCTTCGAGTTCAGTGGTCCGCGACATCTCCTCCGCCCGTGGCACAGGCGCCCGCAAGGCCGGCACCACGCAGTCCCGCAGCCGCTGGGTCCCTGCCATCAGTGCCGCCGCGGCCCTGGCGATCTTCGCCGGCGTCGGCGTGGGCGGCTGGGTGGCCGGGCAAAACTCCTCCGACACCGAGATGAAGCAGCAGCTCGCACAGGCCCAGGCGCAGCAGCAGGCCATGCTGGCCATCATGAGTTCGCCCGACGCCAAGATGGCCACAACCACCTTGTCCGACGGAGGAACCGTCACCGTGGCATCCTCCGGCAAGGCCAACAAGGCCGCCGTCATGGTCGATGGCATGCCCCCGCTGCCGGAAGGCAAGACCTATGAGCTGTGGTTCATCTCCGCAGCCGGCGCAGTGCCGGCCGGCCTCATGGACAGCCCCAAGGCACCTGCCATGCAGGTCCTGAACGGCGAGCTGGGCGGGGCAACGCACATTGGCATCACAGTGGAACCGGCCGGCGGCTCGGCCAAGCCCACCACCACCCCCATATTGGTGCAGGAAATCTAGCACCGGGTGCCCCAGCCAATCCAAGGGGCACCCGGCTCCGAAGTACCTGCATGGACTTCCACCGGCGGACCGCCGGTGGGGCGAACGGCTTTCTAAGGAGCTTCCCATGGGAAAGCGGACCAAGGCATTGAGCAGGCAGAACTGGCGTCAAGCGCTCATGGGGGCGCTGGCCGGCCTGGTGTCGGCAGGCATCCTTTTTGCCGTGGCCGAGCTGGCAGCCGCATTCTTTCCCCCCGTGGCCTCGCCCCTGACCTCTGTGGGTTCAACATTCATTGACTTCACGCCCCCGTGGATGAAGAACTTCGCCATCGCCACCTTTGGCACCAACGACAAGACGGTCCTGCTGCTGTCCATGGCGATCGTGGCCGCGCTGTTGTCCGCCGTCGCCGGCGTGGTTGCCCGCAAATCCCTCCGCATCGCCATGGCCATGGTCGTGGCGTTCGCCGTCGTCATGGGCGCATGCATCATCACCCGCGCCGGGGCCGGCCCCGTGGATTTGCTGCCCCTTCTGCTGGGCACGGCCGCGGGCCTCTGGGCGCTGCGATTCCTGAGCCCCGCAACACCTGGCCCGGAGGCCCCCGCTGCCCAGGCCACCACAGCCGCTTCCCCCGACCGGCGCACCTTCCTCATCCGTGCCGGTGCTGTGGCAGCCGTGGCCGTCCTGGCCGGCATAGGCGGCAACGTCCTTTCGGCATCCCGCAACGCAGCCGTGGCATTCCGCGCGGCCCTGAAGCTGCCTGCCCCGAAGGTCAAGGCCCCCGCGCTCCCCGCAGGTGTCCAGGCCCCGGTGGCTGGTGTCGTGCCCTTCGTGACGCCCAACAAGGACTTCTACCGGATCGACACCGCCCTGGTTCCCCCGGAGATCGACCCCACGTCCTGGGAACTGCGCGTCCACGGCATGGTGGAGCAGGAATTCACCATGGGCTTCGACGAACTGCTGAAGCAGGATTTGATTGAATCCCATGTGACCCTGACGTGCGTGTCCAACGTGGTGGGCGGCAACCTTGCCGGCAATGCCAAGTGGCTGGGCTATCCCCTGCGCGAGGTCATGGCCCGCGCCAAGCCGCTGCCCGGGGCCGACATGGTTCTCTCCACGAGCCAGGACGGCTTCAGTGCCTCCACCCCCCTGCCTGTCCTGCAGGACGACCGTGACGCCATGCTCGCCGTGGGCATGAACGGCGAGCCGCTGCCCGTGAACCACGGCTTCCCCGTGCGCATGGTGGTTCCGGGCCTGTACGGCTATGTTTCGGCCACCAAGTGGGTAGTTGACCTTGAGGTGACCACCTTTGCGCAGGCGGCCGGCTACTGGACGTCCCGCGGCTGGTCCTCCCACGGACCCATCAAGACCGCCTCGAGGGTTGAGGTGCCCCGTGCCCTGGCCCGCGTCCCTGCGGGCAAGGTGGCGATCGGCGGCACTGCCTGGGCCCAGCACAACGGCATTTCCAAGGTGGAGATCCAGCTCGACGACGGCGCCTGGCAGGAAGCGACGCTGGCGGACGAGGCTTCTGTGGACACATGGCGGCAGTGGTCATTCATTTGGGACGGCGCCCCCGCCGGAAGCCACAAGGTGCGGGTCCGTGCCTACGACACAGCCGGTGAAATGCAGACCGAAGAGCAGGCCCCGCCGGAGCCGGACGGTTCCACGGGCTGGCACTCCATCAACTTCAGTCTCACCTAGCAGCACACGCAGGCAAGGCACAGGGTCAACCAGATAAGCTGTTGGCATGACTGAGAATCGCGCAACTTCCGACCGCTCCGCCCACGGCTTTGGCCTTGCCACCATCACTGCATCCGGCGACGTGCTGGACGTGTGGTTCCCGGCCCCCGCGCTGGGTGCCGCCGCCAGCACCCTGGGTTCGGCGCCCGAAGCTGACCCCGCACTCGTGGAACTCGCCGAATCAGGCGCCGATGCCGACCGCGACGTCCACCAGAGCGTTGTCTTCGCCCAGATTGACCTCGACGCCGAGCCCGCCGACGCCGTCGACGCCTACCTCCGCCTGCACCTGCTCTCGCACTGCCTGGTGGCCCCCAACAGCATCAACCTCGACGGCATCTTCGGCAAGCTGAACAACGTGGTGTGGACCAACTTCGGCCCGGCCGCCGTGGACGGCTTTGAGCTGACCCGCGCCAAGCTGCGCCGCCGCGGCCCCGTGACCGTCCACTCAGTGGACAAGTTCCCCCGCATGGTGGACTACGTGGTCCCCGCGGGCGTCCGCATTGGCGACGCCGACCGGGTCCGCCTCGGCGCGCACCTGGCCGAGGGCACCACCGTCATGCACGAGGGCTTCGTGAACTTCAACGCCGGCACCCTGGGCACTTCCATGGTTGAGGGCCGCATCTCGGCCGGCGTCGTGGTGGGCAACGGCACCGACGTTGGCGGTGGCGCCTCCATCATGGGTACCCTCTCCGGCGGCGGGCGCGAGCGCATCAGCCTGGGCGAGCGTGTGCTGTTGGGCGCCAACTCCGGCGTGGGCATCAGCATTGGCGATGACTCTGTGGTTGAGGCCGGACTCTACGTCACCGCCGGCACCCGTGTGCGGGTCCCCGGCCCGAAGAACGCCGACGGCGACGACACCACGGTGATCGTCAAGGCCAGCGAACTTTCCGGTGTCCCCAACCTGCTGTTCCGCCGCAACTCAACGGACGGCGGCGTCGAGGTCCTGCCGCGCAAGGGAAGCACAGTGGAACTGAACGAAAGCCTGCATGCAAACTAGCTTTTCCTCCCCGAGCCAGCACCAGCCGGCGGGGGCCCGGTGAGATCCCGGGCCGCCGTCGGCTGGCTGGTTGTTGTGGCCATTTCCGCCGGCCTGCTCATCGGCGGCGGCGTGTGGCTGTCCAACACCTTTCGCGACGCGTTTGCCCCCGGCCTGTCCCTGGGCTGCACGGCCACGGTGGGCGAGGACCACTACACGCTGGCGTTGGACCAAAGCGCCAACGCCGCCCTGATCTCCGGCATTGCCATCCAGCGCGGCATGCCCGCCCGGGCCGCCTCCATTGCCCTGGCCACGGCGCTGCAGGAATCCAAGCTGCGCAACATTGACTACGGCGACCTGGACTCCGTGGGCCTGTTCCAGCAGCGGCCCTCGCAGGACTGGGGCACCGTGGAGCAAATCATGGATCCCGTGTACTCGGCCAACGCCTTCTACGACGTCCTGGCACAGGTACCCAACTATGTTGAGCTGCCCATCAACGACGCCGCCCAGATCGTCCAGCGATCCGGCTACCCGCATGCCTACGCCCAGCACGAATCGCTCTCACGGGCCTTTGCCTCAGCCCTTACCGGCCAAGCCCCGCAGGCACTGAATTGCACGCTGCCGCCGGCCACCGGGAGCTCTGCCCCGGACACCGTCGTGGCAGCGGCGCACACGGCCCTGGGTCAGTTGCCCGCCAACATTTCCGGCAGCACCGATGGTGCGCCTGCGTCCGTGGTGTTTGAGGTGCCGGATGCCTACGGATGGATGGTCGCCCATTGGGCACTGGCCAATGCCAACGAGCTGGGCATTGAAACGGTCGGCTACAGCGGCTTCGCCTGGGACCGGAATGCCAACGAAGGCGGCCACAACCTCGGCTGGCAAGCCTCGGAAGCAGCAAGCCCCGGGCAGGTTTCCCTGACGCTGGCGCCGGTGGCCGGCTAGACCAGCAGCTCCACCACGGGCTGGACGTAGCTGCGGAACACCTCTTGGTCCTCAAGCAGGTGCGAACTCATGATGAGCCTGTCCGGCTCAATGAACCAGGCGCGCTGCTCGGCCAGCGGCACCTCCACGATGGTCAGGGTGAAGTCCCTGGCACTGCGTCCAAGCTCCATTTCCCGGTTTTGCACCAGGTCCGCCAGGATCTTGTGCCCGCCCAGGGTTTCCCGCTGGGCCGCCATCATGGAGTAAAGCTGCGCCTGCTCACGGGACCAGGTCAGGGCCGCGCCGTAGTGGGCATGCGCCACCCTTTGCAGGGCCGGCATGCCGGCCAGTTCGGGAAACTCAGGGGGTGTCAGCGCCTGCTGCGACGGCTCCGGCAGGTTGTGCAGCAGCCGCCCCCACCACACCTCCCACTGGTCGCGCAGCGCGTCCGTTCCGCCAACCCCATGCGTGAGCATGGTGTGGTCTGCCGGCCGGACGGTGGGGGCCACGTGCGAGAGTGAGGGAGTTCCCGCACCCACCAGCCCGGCCACGTCGCGGAGGTACAGTGCCATGAGCATGAGAGGGCAGGTGTCCATGGTGATTCGCCAGCCCGGTCCACCGGTATGATGCAATTTCCTCGCCTCCAACCGCCGCAGAGCTGCTGCGGCAACCACAAGGCCAAGATTACTCCGAAGCGGGGAACAAGGCACCCGTCCGCCCCCACCAGACCCTCCCTCACTTCCGGGGCAGTTCTGCCAGACCCTCCCTCACTTCCGGGGCAGATCTGCCGGACCCTCCCTCACTTCTGGGGCAGTTCTGCCGGACCCTCCCTCAGCTATAAGGGAATTGCCAACGTCAGCACCACGAAGTGAGGGAGCGTCAGGGCAAACACGCCAAGAAGTGAGGGAGCGTCATTTGGGCGGAGGAGAGTTAGGCCGCCAGGAGGCTGACCAGGTGGCGGCGGAGTGTGGCGCGGCCCTGTTCCGGGGCGGCCCAGGCAGGCTGGAGCACCATGCGCAGGCCCAGGCCATCCAGCAGTCCAATGAGGCGCTCGGCCTCATCCACCGGCACCAGGCCGGGAATGGCCAGCGGGCTCTCCATCAGTTGCAGCACCACACGGCCAACCACGGCTCCCGTGGCCCGGTAGTCGTCCTCCGCGGCTTCCAGGAGACCTTCGTTGGTGCGGGCGTCAAGCATGAATTCCATGCGGACCACGGCGTCTGCCCCGCGGGCCTCATCGAGCGGCAGGAGCTCCTCCAAAACCGCGGCACACTTCTCCACCAGGGCGGCCGGGCTGTTGGGCAGTTCGCTGCCCTCCAGCTCCTCGAGCCGGTCCAGGGCGCGCAGGTGGATCCGCTCCGAAATGACCCGGAAGGAGAACTCCATGAGCTCCGCCTGGTTGTCGAAGTAGTGCCGCACCGAACCCAGGGCCAGGGCTGCCTGCTGGGCCACGTTACGTAGTGAAGCTTGTGTCAGCCCACGATCGGCAATGACTTGGAATACGGCATCTGCAACGAGCTCGCGGCGGTCGTCGGCGTCAACAATTTTAGGCACAGCTCTTTTTTAGCACGGATGTTCCATTGGTGCCCATTTGCTGATGCAGCGTTCCACAAAAAACGCCATTTGGTGATGCGGCGTTCGCCAAAACACCCCCTTTGCTGAGGGAGCGTCGAAGAGGGGGCGCGGGAGGAGGAGGGGCTACTTGCCTGAGGCTGCAGACTTCTTCTTGTCCAGGTAAAGCAGCACCAGCAGGGCCACCATGATGACAAGGGCGGCGATGAAGAATGGCAGGAAGACGCTCTTGCCAAGCAGCACCATGATCCCCAGCACGACCACGACAATCGGGAAGGCCATGGAGAAGGTGTGCAGCAGCAGTGTCGACATTTTCATAGTTCTTACTTTCGTTCTTGGACGCGCAGCTAGCTTGGTGCGGTACCGCGGCGGCTGAAACCGCAGTGTGCGGGGTGCCCACCAGAGTCTACCCTTGCAGGCGGTGCAGCTTCAGTTCCGTGAAAGCCAAGCGGATCAACTCGCGCGGATGACTGAAGGTGGTTACGGGTACATGACCTGGACGCCGTTGGCCGCCAGCACCGCGGCAATTTCCGCCGGGGGCGCCATGTCGCTGACGAAGTAGTCCGCCCGCCCCAACTCGGCAACCTGCGCGAACAGGCGGCGGTCAAACTTGGACGAGTCGGCCAGGAACGCCACGCGTGAGGCGTTAGTCATCATCTCGCTCATCATGACAGCCTCGGCCACGTTGCTGGTTGAGTACCCGCCCTCCACCGAGACAGCACCAACAGCCAAGAGCGCCAGGTCGCACTGGACGCCGAGCTTTTTCCCGCCCACGGAGGCTTGGAAACTGACGGGCCCAATGGTTGCCTGGGCCACCTGATGATAGGTCCCGCCAAAAACGTAGAGATCACGATAGGTATTCGAGGACAACTCCGCGGGAATGCGCAGACTGTTCGTGGCCACTGTAAGACCTCGGCGCTCACTCATGTGGCGGGCCACGGCCAATGTTGTGGTGCCGGCATTCATCATCAACACCGAATCATCCTGAACCAAAGTGGCAGCCAAGGCGCCGATGCTCTCCTTGGCTGATGCCTGCAACCGCAGCCGGACATCAATGCCCGTGTCCGCCTGGGGCAGCGAGGACAAGCTGACGGCGCCGCCGTGCGTGCGGATCAGGATGCCGTCACGGTCCAGCCTGTCAAGATCGCGCCGAATGGTGTCAGTGGAGACATCAAGGCGCGCCGCGAGCTCCGCCACCGTCACCTCCCCCGCCTCCTGCACATAGGCCACCAGCACAGCCTTGCGTCCCGCCGGCAAGCGTCGGGCGGAACCATCACGGTCAGTCAGGGTCGTCGCATTCGTAGTCATAAGCAATTATTACCACTTTTTGCTGAATTATGCTTGACGCTTGCTGATTTATGCGGATAAAGTTCTATCAATCGTGCAGAGAGACGCATAAATCAGCGCATTCCAGCACGTCTGAGATGGGAGTAGCAGAATGAGCAACGATGCTCTGTCAAGGCGAAAAGTCCTTGGATACTTTGGAATGGCGGCGGCTACCGCCTTGCTGGCAAGTTGTGGCGCACCGGATTCCGGCAAGGCAGCCGACGGAACCGTCACACTGGAATTTGCCCAGTGGTGGGAACCCGAATTGCCCAAGGGCTCATTGCGCACCCTGATGGACGACTTCGAGGCGAAGAACCCCGGCATCAAGGTCAAGTTGCTCAGCGGCCCCTACGCCTCGACCAAGGAACAGGTCATCGCCGGGGCAGCGGCCGGCACCATGTCCGATGTCATTGGCTTGGACGGCGCCTGGATCAATGACTTCTCCAAGCAAGGATCACTTGCTGACCTCTCGGCACTGATGAAGGACTCCAGCTACGACGAAAGCCAGCTGGCCAGCCAGGTCAAGATCGACGGCTCCACCTTGATGATCCCCGCGGTCAACTTCGTCTACCCCATGTTCACCAACGACGATCTGCTCGCCAAGGCTGGCGTTTCCAAACCTCCCACCACCCGCACGGAGTTTGCCGCAGCAGCGGAGGCCATCACCAAATCAGACAGCAACACCAAGGGCTGGATCCTCCCGCTGTCGCCCGAGGCGCCCAACGGCATACAAAACGATGTCATGTCATGGGTGTGGGCCTCCGGGGGAAGCATGCTCAAGGATGGCAAGCCCGACCTCACCAATGCGCAAGTCACCAGTGCCGTTGGATTCGTCCAGGAGCTGTGGGACAAAAAGGTCATCTCACCCGGGGCACTGACCATGAAGGAACAGGACAAGGTGGAGGAATTCACCAACGCCCGCGTAGGCATGATGATCGACTCCCTGGCCCACATCAAGCTGATCCGGGAGAACAACCCGAAGCTGAAGTTCAGCATCTCGGCCATTCCGGCAGAAGACGGGTTCACGGGCAAACGTGGCATCCCCTACGCAGCCTGGGGCATCGGCATTGCCGAGAACTCCCCCAACAAGGCCGAGGCATGGAAGCTGGTGGACTTCCTGATGAGCGAGGAAACCAACGCGAAGCTGTCATCGCTCTCCAACTCCTTCCCCGGCAACACCAAGGCCGTGCCCGACTTTGTGGACAGCGACGAATTGTTCAAGAAAGCCTTCGAAATTTACCAGGGCGGCTACCCCGCCAATGAGTTCGTTGGCCTGCCCGTCGCGGAACAGCTGATGCGCAGCTTTGACGAGGAACTCCAGCGGACCCTCAGCGGCCAGCAGGACGTCACCAAACTGCTGGCGAATGCCCAAGCTGCCTGGCTGAAAGAGTTCTAGGAGTCCTGCCCCGTGAAATCCACACTCAAAGATCCCGAGCCGCTGCTGGAATCCCAGTGGCCGGCCGATCCGGTGAAGGCGAGGAAGGGCGGTTGGGGCGGCCTGAAGCGCCGGCTTGCCCCGTACGGGTTCGTCTCCCCCACAGTCATCTTGATGTTCGTCCTCATGCTGGTGCCCATAGTCATGGTCATCGGGTACTCGTTCATGGACAACGTCATCATGAACAAGAATCCAAAGTTCGTCGGCTTCGACAACTACGTTGAAATCCTGACGGACAGCCTGTTCCACACGGCCCTGGCCAATACACTTGTTTTCACTTTTGCCAGCGTGGCGGCCCACATTGTCTTGGGCCTGCTGTTTGCGATGTTGCTGAATTCGCCGCTGCTGGGCACCCGGTTCAAGGCCCTGTTCCGGGCGGTCTACGTTCTTCCGTGGCTGTTCACGGTGGCCATCATCGCCGTGCTGTGGCGGCTGCTCCTTGACCCGAACGGCGTCATCAACTTCCTGTTGCTCAATGCCGGAATCATCGATTCAAAGGTTGAATGGCTTTCCTCCCCCGGCACAGCATTGTTCGCTGTCACGTTCATCAACATCTGGGCAGGGTATCCCTTCTACATGGTCAGCATTCTGGCAGGCCTGCAGGGCATCCCCCGCGACCTCTATGAGGCTGCCACGGTGGATGGCGCCAACGGGCTGCAGAAGTTCTTCCACGTCACGCTTCCCCAGCTCAAGCCGATCATCATCAGCATGGCCATGCTCGATTTGATCTGGACATCGCAACAGTTCGCGTTGATCTGGATGACAACAGGCGGCGGTCCCATCAACGTCACCGAAATGCTCAGCACCTACACCTACAAGTTGGCCTTTAGCCGGTACGAGTTCTCGCTCGCCTCGGCAGCCGCCGTCGTGATTCTTTTGCTCTCGATGATCCTGGCCTTCTTCTACATCCGTCACCAGAAAGCGAGGGATTGAGATGTCAATGACCAAAACGCAGAAGCGGGTGGCAGGCAAGGCCGGCATCATCCTCGCCCTGCTCGCCGGCGCAGTGTTCGCCGCGTTCCCTGTGTTCTGGATGGCCGTCAGCTCGTTCAAGGCGAACTCGGAGATCTTTGAGTTCCCGCCTCGCATCATCACTGAGAACTTCTCCCTGACGGCGTACACCACCATCCTGACGGACCCCACCAAGGTGCGCTTCTTCATCAACAGCTATGTTGTGTCGATTGGGGTAACCATCCTGACCCTCATCGTCGCCATCCTGACCGCCTACGCATTGAGCCGCTACCAATTCAAGCTCAAGCACCCGCTGAACATGATCATCGTCAGTGTCCAGGCTGTCCCGCCCATCACGCTGCTCATACCGTTCTTCGGATTGATGGTGGTGCTGCGGCTCTACAACACCTATCAGGGCCTGATCCTGACGTACATGGTGTTCACGCTCCCCTACGCCATCATCATGATGACCGGCTACTTCAACACCATCCCCAAGGAACTCGATGAGGCCGCAAAGGTCGACGGCGCAACCGCCCTGGGTGCGTTGTGGCGGGTGCTGGTGCCGGTGTCCATCCCGGGAATCGTCTCAGTCGGCATCTACACCTTCATGATCGCCTGGAACGAATACCTGTTTGCCCTGACCCTCACCCGTTCCGTGGATATGAGGACGGTCCCTGTCGGCATCCAATTGCTCATGGGCCAGCACTCCTACCAGTGGAACGAAATGATGGCCATGAGCATCCTTGGCTGCATCCCCGTCCTCATCCTCTTCCTGTTCTTCCAGCGGTACTTCATCGGCGGCCTCACCGCCGGTGGGGTCAAGAGCTAACCCCCAATTTTCCCTTCCCAACCATCAATCCCAGGAGAATCCCCATGTTGCTTAATGGCATCGATCTGCTCAATGTAGCCAACAAGAACAACTTCGCGGTCCCGGCGTTCAACGTCAGCGACTACGCCATGATGAACGGCCTGTTCGAAATCAGCGAGGAGAAAGGCTCACCCCTGATCGTCGCCATCCACCCCGACGAGCTGAGCCACATCGGCGTCGACATGCTGCCGGCGATCATCGCCCGCGCCCACCGCTCAAGCGTTCCCGTAACCATTCACCTCGATCACGGAGCCAGCTACGAGCAGGTGCTGCTGGCCATCAAGAGCGGCTTCACATCAGTCATGATTGACGGTTCCCTGCTCCCCTTCGATGAGAATGTCGCCATCACCAAGAAGGTCGTGGACGCCGCCCACGCCGTGGGCATTTCGGTGGAGGGTGAACTGGGCACCATCGGCAAGACCGATGGGAATGCCGAGGCCGGAACCGACACCATCATCTACACCGATCCCGACGACGCCGTGCGGTTCATCGAGGCCACAGGGGTGGACAGCCTGGCCATCGCCATCGGCACCTGCCACGGCCTGTACCCCAAGGGCGTCACGCCCGAGCTGAAGCTGGACCTGCTCCAGCAGATCCAGGACAAGGTCAGCGTTCCCCTGGTGCTCCACGGCGGTTCCAACAACCCCGACGCCGAAATCGGCAAATCGGTGTCCCTGGGGGTCAACAAGATCAACATCTCCAGCGACATCAAGACCGCCTATCATGACAAGATGCGTGAAATTCTTGCCTCCGATGCCGCTGTCAGGGAGCCCAACACCATCCAGCCTCCGTGCATCGCCGCCATGAAGGTCACCGCCGCGCAGAAGATCGACCTGTTCAACGCCGCCGGCAAGGCAGCCCTCTACTAAGAGAAGGATCCTCACTCTCCATGAAAAACACACTCGTTCTCGGTCTGGGCGGAACGGTCGACTACGAGATCGCATGGGATTCCACGGTGATTGAAGAGCTGATTTCGGAGTTCGCCATCAGCTCCGCCGAACTCAGCACTTCAATCACCATCGGCAGCGAGCGGGACTTGCTCCTGACCCTTCTGGCATTCCTGCAAGACGGTGTCGGTGGGGAACGGTTCGTAGCCTCCTCCGACATCGTCGAGTCCTTTGCCGCACGGTTCGGCAGGCGCCTCACCCTCGGCGGCACCTGCGTGCGGGCCGCGATTGCGATGCAGGCTGTGGGCGTGCCCAGCACCCTTCATCTGGTGAGCATTGACGACACCGTGCGGCGCCTGCTCCCGGCCGGCGTTGACTACATCTGCAGCGCGACGGATGATTCCACCGATCCGCACCTGATAGTCCAGTTCCGGGAGGGGGAAAGAATCACCCGCGGGGACATCGACCTCCAGGCGCCACATTCGAACCGGGTCATCTACACCAACGACCCGCCCAACCGGGAGCTCTTGCTGAGCGAGGAACTCGGTGCAGTGTTGGCGGATGCCGAAGTGTTCATGATCTCCGGTTTCAATTCAATCCAGGAACCGGAGGTCATGGAGCAACGGTTGGAAAGCCTGAAGACTCACATGAAGCAGCTGCCGGCTTCGGCCGTTGTCTTTTATGAGGATGCCGGATTCCATGTGCCGGTGTTGAGCCAGCAGGTGCGCAACGCCCTCGTTGGCGAGGTGGATGTGTACAGCATGAACGAGGACGAAATGCAGGCCTACGTTGGCAGATCGCTTGATCTGCTCGATGCTGGGGACATGTGCGCGGCCCTTGCGGAACTGCACCGGGCCATTCCGGCGGCCACCTTGGTGGTGCACACAAAGTACTGGTCATTGGCTTACGGCCAGCGGGCGTCCAGCTTTGAGGCCGGGCTGCGCGGCGGCATCACCATGGCCAGTACCCGGTACGTCCACGGCGACGGCTTTGACGAAACCGACTACGACGCCGTTGCGAACCTCGGTGCCAACCAGGCCGGGGCCGACTTCGCCGAAACCATCAACAACAAGCTGGGGGAATTGGTCCACTGCCTCCCTGCGCTGGCCCTTGAGGTGGAGCACCCCACCACGATCGGGCTGGGAGACACATTTGTGGGCGGTTTCGTGGCGGCTCTCCACCGGTCTTGAATGACGTTTGGCAAGTGTGCTCGATGGCTTGGATGGGCAGGCGATCCCGCTTGCAAGAAGCCCGCTCCCGCGGGAAACGTCCCCCGGAACTGGCCACGCTTCGCCGCTACGAAAGGGCATCCACCGAGAACCACTTCAATGAAGGAAAACCAATGTCCGAATCGCCAAAACCACGAGGATCCCACATCAAAGTCAGCATTCTCCTGCACTGCCACGAATGCCGCAGGACCGTCCCTTGCGCTCCCGGATCCCTCAGTCATGACGGAGCCACCGAGTATCGCAGGTGCGAAGACGGCCATACGGTACTGGACAGGGTGCTCTTGGGTACGCAGGAGTAAGAAGACGAGCAGTCACGCCAGGAAATTCAGAAGAATGTACTGGAGAGTGACTAACCGTTCCATTGATGTTCAACCCAGGCTTTGCAAAAGAAAAGCGGCGGGCGGCTCTCCCCAGGGAAAGCCGCCCGCCGCCGTCATGCTTCAATGGGCCCACAGCTCCGAGGGCCCCGCCCCGAGCCTGCGAGGGGTGGGAGGAGCTGGGGATTACCGCGAGGGGTACATGCGCTCCGGCTCGCCTGTGTACAGCTGGCGCGGGCGGCCGATCTTGGTCTGCGGGTCCTTCATCATTTCGCGCCACTGGGCAATCCAGCCCGGCAGGCGGCCAATGGCGAACAGCACCGTAAACATCTTCTCGGGGAAGCCCATGGCCTTGTAGATCAGGCCTGTGTAGAAGTCCACGTTCGGGTAGAGCTTGCGGGAGATGAAGTACTCATCCGTCAGCGCAACTTCTTCCAGGCGCATGGCGATGGCGAGGAGTTCGTCGTTGCCGCCGAGCTTCTCGAGGATCTCGTGGGCCGTGGCCTTCACGATCGTGGCGCGGGGGTCGTAGTTCTTGTAGACGCGGTGTCCGAAGCCCATGAGCTTGACGCCGGCTTCCTTGTTCTTGACGCGCTCAACGAACTTCTCAACGGGCTCGCCGCTGGCCTGGATGTCGCGGAGCATGTTCAACACTGCCTCGTTGGCGCCGCCGTGCAGCGGGCCAAAGAGGGCGTTGATTCCGGCCGAGACCGAGGCAAACATGTTGGCGTTGGCGGAGCCCACCAGGCGCACAGTGGAGGTGGAGCAGTTCTGCTCGTGGTCTGCGTGCAGGATCAGCAGCAGGTCCAGGGCCTTGACCACTACCGGGTCCAGCTCGTAGGGCTCGGCGGGCAGGCCGAAGCTCAGGCGCAGGTAGTTCTCCACCAGGTTCATGGAGTTGTCCGGGTACAGCATGGGCTGGCCGATGGACTTCTTGTACGCGTAGGCGGCGATGACGGGCATCTTGGCCATGAGGCGGATGGTGGCCATCTCGACCTGCTCGTCGTCAAACGGGTCCAGTGAGTCCTGGTAGAACGTGGACAGCGCGGAGACGGCGGAGGACAGCACCGGCATGGGGTGTGCGTCTCGCGGGAAGCCGCCGAAGAAGCCCTTGAGGTCTTCGTGCAGCATGGTGTGGCGGCGGATGCGCTGGTCGAACGCTTCCAGCTCGGCCGGGGTGGGCAGGTTCCCGTAGATCAAAAGGTAGGAAACTTCCAGGAAGCTGGAGTGCTCGGCCAGTTCCTCGATGGGGTAGCCGCGGTAGCGCAGGATGCCCTTGTCGCCGTCAATGTAGGTGATGGCGGAGGAGGTTGCCGCCGTGTTGACGAAGCCGGGGTCGTAGGCGACCGCACCGGTGGTCTTCAGGAGCTTGGAAACGTCATACCCGGCGTTGCCTTCTACTGCTTCGAGTCGCGGAAGTTCAAGCTCTCCGCCGTCGTAGCGCAGGGTTGCGCTCGTGGAATCAGTCATGGAGTCCCCTTCATGAGGTGGCCTTCGTGGGGCCTTGGTTGGTTCAATGCTTGCTTTCCGTCCACGGGTCACCCGCGCCCGCAGGGGGACAATGCCGAAAGAGCAAAAGCACATTATGCGTCCGGTGGCCAAGACGGCTACCTATGAAACTACCGCTTTAAGGTCCTTCAACACCAATCCTGAGCGCGCCGGTGGACCCGTTTGCTCGAAATCGGTGCTATTTTGCGCCGAGCCGCTGCACGGCGGCATCGATGCGCTCATCGCTTCCGGTCAGCGCCACCCGGACAAAGCCATTGCCGGCCTCGCCGTAGAACACGCCAGGCCCGGCCAGGATGCCCAGTTCGGCGAGTCGCCCGATGGTGGTCCAGGTGTCCTCCCCGGCGGTGCACCACAGGTACAGCCCCGCCTCGGAGTGGTGGATGGTGAGCCCGAAGCCCTCAAGTGCGCCCACGAGCCGGGCCCGCCGGTTGCGGTACAGATCCTTCTGGGCGGAAACATGGGCGTCGTCACCCAGGGCCACGCGCATGGCGTCCTGGACGGGGTAGGGCACAATCATGCCTGCGTGCTTGCGGCTGTTGACCAGGTTGGCCATGATGGCTGCATCGCCTGCCACGAATGCCGCCCGGTAGCCGGCAACGTTGGACTGCTTGCTCAGCGAGTAGATGGCCAGCAGGCCATCGTTCGAGCCGCCTGACACGCGCGGGTCCAGAACGCTCGGGACCGGCTCGCCGCCGTTCTCGGTGTCCCACTGGCCCCAGCCCAGCTCGCCGTAGCATTCGTCGGAAGCCACGACGGCGCCAATCTCCCGCGCCGCCGCCACCAGCGCAGCCATCTCTTCGACGCCGCGCACAATGCCCGTGGGGTTGCCGGGCGAGTTGATCCACACCAGGCGCACCTTGGCGCGGGTGTCGGCGTCGAGCTCGTCCAGGGAATCGGCCGCAACAGCCGTGGCACCGGCAAAAACTGCGCCCATGTCATAGGTGGGGTAGGCCACCTTGGGCCGCACCACAATGTCCCCTGCGCCCAGGCCCAGCAGCAGCGGCAGCCAGGCCACGAGCTCCTTGGATCCCACCGTGGGCATGACGTCGGCGGGGTCCAGCCCCGGGACGTTGCGGCGGCGCGCAAACCAATCCACCACGGCCTGGCGCAGCGCCAGGGTGCCGTGCGTTGTGGGGTATCCGGGCGCGTCCGCGGCAGCCTTCAGTGCATCCTGGATCAGCGCGGGCGTGGGGTCGACCGGCGTGCCGATGGAGAGGTTCACCACGCCGTCCGGGTGCTTGGCGGCCGTTGCCTGGTACGGGGCCATGGAATCCCACGGGTATTCGGGCAGCTGCAGGCCAAAGGGCTTGCCGGAGGTTTGGTGCGAAGCCGTTGTCATGGGGTGCGGGTCAGTCCTGGTTCTGCGGGGGAAGTGCTGCAACGAAGGGGTGGTCGGTGTGGGTGTTGCCGATCTTGGCAGCACCGCCCGGGGAGCCCAAAACGTCAAAGAATTCCACATTGGCCTTGTAGTACTCGGCCCACTCATCCGGGGTGTCATCCTCGTAGTAAATGGCCTCGACGGGGCACACGGGCTCGCAGGCGCCACAGTCAACACATTCGTCGGGGTGGATGTAGAGCGAGCGTTCGCCTTCGTAGATACAGTCGACGGGGCATTCCTCAACACATGCCTTGTCCTTGACATCCACGCACGGCTGCGCAATTACGTACGTCACGAACCCCAACCTTCCTCACAAGTCTCGTGCCGGCACAAATCGCCACCGGCTCTCCCATTATCCCCCACCGCCGCCGCAGCGCGCACTTTGGCAAGACTTAGTATGAAGTGGTGAACACTGCACTTGACCGGCTTGCCGGCCTTCCCCTGGGCACCCGCATGGTGGTCCGCTACCGGATTGGCGACGGACTCACCGATGCGCTGGGCGAGTTGAGCGCCCGCGACAGCCACGGCTGCACCATTTCCACCCGGTCCGGGCCCGTCACCATCGCGTACGACGACGTCCACCTCGCCAAGGCGGTGCCCCCTCCCCCGCCGCCGCGCGCCCGGCGCCTGCAGGGGTAGCGGCCGCCCTATTTCCGGTGGGACAGCTTGCCGCGCGGGTGCAGCAGGCGCCACACCACCAGCGCCGTGATGGGAGTGATGACGGCAATGCCGTACAGCCAGGTGGTGCCCTGGGTGTTGTCGAAAATCATGCCAAAGGAGCCCAGTTGCAGCGACAGCACTCCCGCCGTCGTGTAGGCGGCGGCACCGCACCACACCACCACCCAGGCGCTCCGGCTCCACATGCCCACAAACGTGGACACGGCGGCCAGCAGCAGCAGGGCCAGGGCGGAACCATAGGGGATGGCACTCTCCGGTCCGTCCGGGAACCAGGCATGGCCGTGCAGCGAGGTGCCCAGCAGCCCGGCACCAATCCCAGCGCCTGCCGCCGCGGCCACGACGGCCCAGCGGCGGGGCCGCGGGAAGGCCGGGCTTTTCTTCCCGTCGAGCAGTCCAGGCCCGGAAACGTCCAGGTCTTCCCCGGCTGCGGGGTCCGTCACGGCGTGCCCGCCCCGGTGCCGTAGATGGCTTCCGCGTCAATGGCCGTGAACTCCTCCACGGCGTTGATGTCGCGCCAGACGTTGTCCGAGAGCGCAAAGCGGTCCCCGTCCACAGTCATCTGGGTGCGGTGCGCCCGCATGGCGGCCGTCTTGGCGGCCATGTCGCCGGCCACGGCGAGCCGCGGGACACCGTCCTGCAGGGGGCGCTCCGGGCGGTCGCTGACAATGGCAAAGACGCCGGGCACCTTCCAGCCGGTCACCACGGATGCGGCTGCCGCCGGTCCCTCGGAGGAGCGCCCGGCCGATGCGGCCAGGCGCAGAGCGGCCACGGTAAGTTCATGGGCTCGGACGTGGTCGGGGTGCCCGTAGCCGCCGTCCTCGGCATAGCTGACCACCACGTCGGGCCGCAGCGACCTGATGGCGCGGGCCAGCAGCTCGGCTGTTTCCTCCAGCGGCGCCCTGGAGAATGATCCGGGCAGCACAGTGTCCGCCGCTGTGGCCCGCCCGTCCGGGCCCCACTGCATGCCGGAATCACGGAACACGGTTGGCCCGCCGTCCGGCGCCGTGACACCCTGCCCCAGCCAGATGTGCTCCGCCACGCCGAGGGCCGCAAGGGCCTCGGCCAGCTCGCGTTCCCGTTCCAGGGCCAACCCGGCACCCGGCGACGCTGCGTCCGAGGGGAGGAGGCCGGCGTCGTCCGCCACCGGCTCGTCTGGCAGGCGCAAGGCGCGCCCCACCTCCAGGTGGCCCAGCTCCGGCGGGATGACCTCGCCCAGCTCGCCGCGCGTGCAGGTCACGAGGACCACGCGCGTGCCGGCAGCGGCGGCGGCGGCCATGGTGGCGCCCGTGACAATGGTTTCATCGTCCGGGTGGGCGTGCACAAGGAGCATGGTGGTGCCGGGTCCGGTGCCGGGCAGCAGGGAGGGTGTGTCCATGCATTCCAATCTACTCGCAGCCCGGCCCCGCGCCCCAACGCAAAGGGCCGGCACCCACGGAAGTGTTCCTCCGTGAATGCCGGCCCCGTGGGGACGCGAGCAAACTAAACCAGGAGCGATGCTCCCGGAATGGCGTTGAGCAGGTCCTGCGTGTACTTCTGCTGCGGGTTGTTGAAGACCTCGTCAGTGGTTGCCTGCTCCACGAGACGGCCCTTCTGCATGACCGAGACCTCATCGGCGATCTGGCGGACCACCGCGAGGTCGTGGGTGATGAACAGGTACGTCAGGCCCAACTCTTCCTGCAGCTCGTTGAGCAGGTTCAGCACCTGCGCCTGCACCAGCACGTCCAGTGCCGAGACGGCCTCGTCACAGATGATGACATCCGGGTTCAGGGCCAGTGCACGCGCAATGGCGATACGTTGGCGCTGGCCACCGGAGAGCTCATTGGGGAAGCGCTGCATGGTGGAGGCAGGCATGGAAACCTGGTCCAGCAGTTCCCGCACCTTCTTCTCCCGCGACTTGGCGTTGCCGATCTTGTGGATCTTCAACGGCTCCTCGATGGTGCGGTAGATGTTGAACATCGGGTCCAGGGAGCCGTAGGGGTCCTGGAAGATGGGCTGCACGCGGCGGCGGAAGTCAAAGAGTGCCTTCCCCTTGAGCGTGTTCACCTCAACACCGTCAAAGAGGATGCTGCCCTCGGTGGGGGCCAGCAGGCTCAACGCCATCTGTGCCACGGTGGACTTGCCGGAACCCGACTCGCCCACAATGGCCATGGTGCTGCCGCGCTTGACGGTGATCGAGACGTCGTCAACGGCCTTGAAGTCCGTGGACTTGCCCAGGGCTCCGCGCAGCTTGAAGACCTTGGTGAGGTTCTTGATCTCCAGGATGGTGTCGCCGCGGCCCGCGGGCTTGTGCGTCTTGATCTCTTCGGCGTGCGCGACGGCGTCGGCCTTCTTGACGTCGGCGGGCTTGGCCACCTCCACCGTGCCGGCTGCCGCGGCTGCTGCCAGGGCCTCCTTGGCCTTGCCCGACTGCAACCGCTTCGACGCCAACGACGGCGCAGAGTTGACCAGGCGCTGCGTGTACGGGTGGCGCGGGTTGCGCAGGATTTCCAGTGCGGGACCCGATTCAACCACCTGCCCCTTGTACATCACCACGAGCTTTTCGGCGCGCTCGGCGGCAAGGCCGAGGTCGTGGGTGATGAGCAGCACAGCGGTGTTCAGCTCCGTGGTCATGCGGTCCAGGTGGTCCAGGATCTGGCCCTGCACCGTGACGTCCAGCGCCGAGGTGGGCTCATCGGCGATGAGCAGGCGCGGCCGGCAGGCCAGGCCAATCGCGATGAGCGCACGCTGGCGCATGCCGCCGGAGAACTCGTGCGGGTACTGCTTGGCACGGGCCGCGGCGTCGGGCAGGCCGGCCTCGGCCAGCACCTCCGCCACGCGCTCCTTGGAGTTGGCCCCCGCCAGGCCGTTGGCCTTGAGCGTTTCCTTGACCTGGAAACCAATCTTCCAGACCGGGTTCAGGTTGGACATGGGGTCCTGCGGGACCATGCCGATGGAGTTTCCGCGCAGCTCGACGATCCGCTTTGAGCTGGCGTTGGTGATGTCCTCGCCGTCAAAGATGATCTGCCCGCCGCTGACGCGTCCGTTGGAGGGCAGCAAGCCAATTGCGGCCAGCGCCGTGGTGGACTTGCCGGATCCGGACTCGCCAACAATGGCCACCGTCTCACCGGGCATCACCGTCAGGTGCGCATTGCGCACGGCGTTGACCGGGCCGCCCTGCGTGTCGAAGGTGATGGCGAGGTCCTTGATTTCCAGCAGTGGCACGTCGCTTGCGGCGCGTGCGCCGGACTTGTTCATGTCAATGTTTGCCAAGGCCAATCACCTCTTCCTTGCTTTGGGGTCCAGGGCGTCACGCAGTGCGTCACCGAGCATGATGAAGCTCAACACGGTGATGGACAGGGCCACGGCGGGCCACAGCAGCACCGCCGGGTTGTTGCGCACCTGCGGCTGGGCCGCAGCAATGTCGTTGCCCCAGGACATGATGGACTGGGGCAGGCCCAGACCCAGGAAGGACAGCGTTGCCTCGGCAACAATGAACGTTCCCAGCGAGATGCTGGCCACCACGATGATGGGTGCCAGCGAGTTGGGCAGCACGTGCTTGACCAGCGCGCTGAAGCGGGAGAGCCCCAGTGCCTTGGCTGCGGTGACGTAGTCCGAGTTCCGGTTTTCAATCACGGCACCACGGGTGATGCGGGCAATCTGAGGCCAGCCGAAGACCACAAGGACCGCGACCACGGTCCAGACACTGCGGTTGTCGCGGAAGGCCGGCAGCTGCATCATGACGATGGCGCCGAGAATCAGCGGCAGGGCGAAGAAGATGTCGCCCAGGCGAGCCAGGATGGAATCCAGCCAGCCACCGTAGTAGCCGGCCAGGGCGCCCATGGTGCCGCCAATGATGAGCACGCCGAGGGTGGTGAAAATACCAACCATCAGCGAGGCCCGGGTGCCGTGAATCATGCGCGCATACACGTCGCAGCCCTGCAGCGTGAAGCCCATGGGGTGCCCGGAACGGGGGCCCTCGGCAGAGTTGTCCAAGGTGCAACTGGTGGGGTCCACGGAAGCAAACCACTGCGGGAACGCTGCCACCACGACGACGAGCACAATCAGCACTGCGGAGATGATGAACAAGGGCTGCTTGCGCAAGTTGCGCCATGCCTCTGCCCACAGGCTCAGGGGTGCACCGCTTTCGTCAACCTTGTCGACGGCGGCCAGGGGGGTTTCTTCCAGCGGCGCTACGAAGTGCTCGATCACGCGCGTGGAGCTCTTGCCGAGGCGCGGGGTCGCAGTGCCCGGCTTCCTCGGTTCATTTTCAGGTGTCAGGTTCTCAGACATAGCGAATCCTCGGATCGAGCACGGCGTACAAAAGGTCCACAGCAAGGTTGGCCACCACAAAGACGATGACCAGCAGGCCCACAACGGCAACCACCGTGGCGCTTTCGCCCTTCAGGACGGCCTGGTAGACCAGGTTGCCGATGCCAGGGACGTTGAAGATGCCTTCCGTGACAATGGCGCCGCCCATGAGCGAGCCAAGGTCTGCACCGAGGAACGTGATGACGGGAATCAGTGAGTTGCGCAGGATGTGTACGACGACGACGCGGCGGCGGCTCAAGCCCTTGGCAGTTGCCGTGCGGACGTAGTCGGCATTCATGTTCTCGCTGATGGACGCACGCGTCAGCCTGATGACGTAGGCCAGGGAAACGAGACCCAGGACCAGGGCCGGGAGCACCAATTCGTTCCAGGGTGCCGTGCCGCTGACGGTGGGCCGGGCCCAGCCGAGCTGCACGCCAATGACGAGCTGGAGCACAAAGCCCAGGACGAAGGTGGGGACGGCGATGACGACGAGCGAGGCGACGAGGACGGTGCTGTCAAACAGCTTGCCCTTGCGCAGGCCTGCAATGACGCCAAAGAGAATGCCAAAGAAGGCCTCGAAGATGAGGGCCATGATGGCCAGGCGCGCTGTGACCGGGAAGGCCCGGATGATCACGGCAGAGACTTCCTGGCCTGAGAACGTCTGGCCCAGGTTCAGTGTCACAAGATTTTTCAGGTACAGCCCGTATTGGACCCAAAACGGTTGGTCCAGGTTGTACTGGGCGCGCAGGGCGGCCTCGACGGCGGGGGCCATGGGCTTGCCGCCGGAGAGCGCCGCGATGGGGTCGCCCGGTGTAACGAAAACGAGGAAGTAGACGAGCAAGGTTGCCCCGAAGAACACGGGGATCAACTGGAGGATGCGGCGGAAAGTAAACATCAACATGGGGCAGTCACCACGTCCTGCCGCCTGAAGAACAATTCATTCATGAAATTACCTGTTCACTAGCTGTCTGTGCGGGAACCATAGCACGCAGGCAGGGCCTGCCGCACAGATGCAATGTATGTGTGTGTGGGAGGAACACAGCCACAGGACAAAAAATGGGGAACCCGGTTTACGGCCGAGTTCCCCATTTATTTGTGCCAGGACGTATGTCCTAAAGCTTGGCTTGAAGCCTTGCTTACTTGGCGGTTACTTCGTTGTACAGCGGAACGCCGTTCCAGCCGAAGGGCACCGTGTTGACGTTGTTGCTCCACACGCCCTGGACGGCCTGGTACCACAGGGGCACGACCGGCAGGTCCTTGAGCAAGATTTCCTGGGATTCGTTGAAGATCTTGTTGCCGTCTTCAACGCTGGTTGCGGCCAGGCCTTCCTTCAGCTTGGCATCGAATGCTGCGCTGGAGTAGTCGCCGTCGTTGGAACCTGCACCGGTGCCGTACAGCGGGCCGAGGAAGTTGTACAGCGACGGGTAGTCGGCCTGCCAGCCGGCGCGTGAGGCACCGGTCAGCTTCTTGGAGTTGACCAGGGCGCGCATTTCCTTGAACGTCGGGATCGGGTTCAGTTCAGCCTTGATGCCCAGGTTGGTGGAGATCTGGTTGGCCATGGCCGTGATGTATTCCTTGTTGCCGGCACCATCAATGTTGGAGGAGATGGTGAAGACCTTGCCGGCGGGCCAGGGGCTGATGGCTTCAGCCTTTGCCCAGGTTTCCTTGGCCTTGGCGGCGTCGAACTTCAGGACCTCGGCGCCCGGGATGTTGGCGTTGTAGCCGTCGATGACGGGTGAGGTGAAGTCCGCAGCAATCTTCTTGTTGCCGTAGAAGATCTTGTCGATGATCTGCTGGCGGTCAATCGCCATGGAGATTGCCTGGCGTCGCAGCAGGCCGGCCTCGCCCTGGAACTCGGGCAGGTAGGACGGGATCGTCATGGTCGCGTTGCCCGCGTAGGGCTGGTTGACGTAACGGCCTTCGAAGTCGGTCTTGTAGTTCTGCAGGCCGCTCGGCGGGACCTGGTCCAGGATGTCCAGGTTGTCCGACTTGACGTCCGTGTAGGCTGCGTCGAAGTTGCTGAAGATCTTGAAGGTCACGCCGCCGTTCTTGGGCGCGCGCGGTCCCTTGTACTTGTCGTTGGGGACCAGGGTGATGGAAACTTCGTGCTTCCAGCCATCCGCTGCCAGCTTGTACGGGCCGTTGCCAACCGGGTTTTCGCCGAATGCCTTGGGGTCCGCATAGGCAGACTCGGGCAGCGGGTAGAAGGCGGTGTAGCCAAGGCGCAGCTTGAAGTCGGACTCGGGCTGGGCCAGGGCAACCGTGAAGGTGGTGTCATCGACAACCTTCAGGCCTTCCATCTTGTCTTCCGTGGAACCCTCCGCAGAGACCTTGTCGTAGCCCTTGATGGACTCGAAGAAGTAGCTGTTCAGCTGTGCGTTCTTGGCGGCTGCACCAAAGTTCCAGGCATCCACGAAGTTCTTCGCGGTGATGGGGGAACCGTCGCTGAAGGTTTCGCCGGCCTTGATCTTGATGGTGTAGTTCTGGGAATCCGTTGACTCGATGGACTCGGCAAGCTCGTTGACGATCGCACCCTTGGCGTCGTAACTGACCAGGCCGGAGAAGATCAGGTCCATGACGCGACCGCCACCAACTTCGTTGGTGTTGGCCGGCAGCAGGCCGTTGCCGGGCTCGGTGCTGTTGGCTGTGATCACCTTGGTGGTGTCACCGCCGCCGTTGCCATTGCCGGTGTCAGTGCCGCCACCGCAGGCAGAGAGTGACAGTGCCAGTACGGCCGCCACGCCCAGTGCTTTGTAAGTCCTTGCGAAACGCATTCCGCCTCCTTGTTTGAGATTGACGCGAGTCAAATACCCGTTTGTGCCGGGTGGTGAAATTCACCATTGAATCCACCTGTGTTTTAACTCATACCTGACTAGGTTAGCCCGATTGGCTACCGGCAAGTAGCTGGGATCACATTCTGGGGAGATCTTTACCGAGATGAAACATTTCCGCCGGGCCCCCGGGACGCAAAAAAGGGCCTGCTGCATCCACTCTGTGGATGCAGCAGGCCCTTCACCGGGAGCCCCGGCGGGTGTTGCTAGTTCTTGGCGCGGCTGCGGGCTGCCTTGGCACGCTCGGAAGCGTCCAGGATCAACTTGCGGATGCGGACAGCCTCCGGGGTAACCTCAACGCACTCGTCTTCACGAGCGAATTCCAGGGACTCTTCCAGAGTCAGGTTGCGCGGCGGGGTCATGTTCTCGAAGGTGTCCGAGGAAGCTGCACGCATGTTGGTGAGCTGCTTTTCGCGGGTGATGTTCACGTCCATGTCATCGGCGCGTGAGTTCTCGCCGACGATCATGCCCTCGTAGACCTCGGAGGTGGGCTGCACGAAGAAGCTCATGCGTTCCTGGAGCTTGATCATCGCGAACGGGGTGACGACGCCGGAGCGGTCAGCCACGATGGAACCGTTGGTGCGGTACTCGATGGGGCCGGCCCACGGCTCGTAACCCTCGGAGATGGACGCCGCGATGCCGGCACCGCGGGTGTCGGTCATGAAGCGGGTGCGGAAGCCGATCAGGCCACGGGCCGGAACGATGAATTCCATGCGGCACCAGCCGGTGCCGTGGTTGGCCATGTTGGTCATGCGGCCCTTGCGGGCGGCCATCAGCTGGGTCACGGAGCCCAAGTATTCCTCGGGTACGTCGATGGTCATGTGTTCCATCGGCTCGTGAACCTTGCCGTCGATCATCTTGGTCACAACCTGCGGCTTGCCAACGGTCAGCTCGAAGCCTTCGCGACGCATCTGCTCAACGAGGATGGACAGGGCCAATTCGCCACGGCCCTGGACTTCCCAGGCGTCGGGACGCTCGGTGGGAAGAACCTTCAGGGAAACGTTACCGATCAGTTCCTTGTCGAGGCGGTCCTTGACCTGGCGGGCGGTGACCTTGTGGCCCTTGACGCGGCCGGCCAACGGGGAGGTGTTGATACCGATGGTCATGGAGATGGCCGGCGGGTCAACGGTGATCAGCGGCAGCGGCTGCGGGTCGTCGATGTCGGTCAGGGTTTCACCAATGGTGATGTCCTCGATGCCTGCAACAGCCACGATCTCGCCGGGACCGGCGGACTCGGCGGGAACACGGGTCAAGGCCTTGGTGGCCAGCAGTTCGGTGATCTTGACGGGCTTGATGGTGCCATCGGCACGGGCCCATGCAACCATCTGGCCCTTGCGCAGGGTGCCGTTGAAGATACGCAGCAGAGCCAAACGGCCCAGGAACGGGGAAGCGTCCAAGTTGGTGACGTGCGCCTGCAGGACACCTTCCGGGTTGTACTTCGGGGCCGGGATGTGGTCGATGATGGTCTTGAACAGGGGCTCAAGGTCTTCGTTGTCCGGTGCCGTGCCGTTTTCGGGCTGCACGGTGGAGGCGCGGCCCAGCTTGCCGGATGCATAAACAACGGGAACGTTCAGGACGGCGTCGAGGTCCAGGTCCGGTACTTCGTCAGCCATGTCCGAAGCCAGGCCCAGCAGCAGGTCCATGGACTCGGCAACAACCTCGTCGATGCGGGCATCGGGGCGGTCGGTCTTGTTGACCAGCAGGATTACGGGGAGCTTTGCAGCCAGTGCCTTGCGCAGCACGAAGCGGGTCTGCGGCAGCGGGCCTTCAGAGGCGTCAACGAGCAGCACAACGCCGTCAACCATGGACAGACCGCGCTCAACTTCGCCACCGAAGTCGGCGTGGCCGGGGGTGTCGATGACGTTGATGGTCATGTTCAGGCCGTTGGCCGAGGGGCCGCTGTAGGCAACGGTGGTGTTCTTCGCCAAAATGGTGATGCCCTTTTCGCGCTCCAGGTCACCGGAGTCCATGACGCGCTCTGCAACGTCGCCGTGGGCGGCGAATGCGTGCGTCTGCTGGAGCATGGCGTCGACCAGGGTCGTCTTTCCATGGTCAACGTGCGCCACAATGGCGACGTTGCGCAGGTCATTGCGCGAGGCAGTATTGAGGGAAAGATCGCTCATGCGTGAAGACTCGTTTCAGTTGGGCCCGGCTGCAGGCCCGGAAGGGCGACGGCAGAAAGTCACATTTATGTTTGGCCGTGAAAAATCGGCAGATAACACCATTCTAGACGTAGTGCCAAATACGGCCTAGCCACTTTATCCCATCCGTGCCATGTTTTTGCACACGGCACCCGCGCCCTGGACCGCGCCGTTCCTGCCACTGCCCGGATTCTTGCCCGGAATGCGCGACGGCGGGACGCCCCGTCCGTGACAAAAATCACCCGCCACCGGGGTGCTTTGGGAGATCAGCGGCGGTGCCTGGCCAGCCAGGCGGCGTAGAGTTCCTCGCGGCGGCGCACGATGCCCCTGATGTGCAGCACCCCGCCCAGCAGCACAGCCGGGAACGCCATGAAGGAGGGCAGCAGCACTGCGGCGTCGGGTTCACGCCCCCTCGGGGAGAACAGGAACAATGCCAGGCAGGCCGCCCAGACGAGGCCCAGGATGATCCACATGGCAACCACGTTGATGGTGGCGCTGGATTCCATGTCCTTGGCGTTGTCCAGCGGTTTGGGGTCCTTGCGGGTGAAGCGCAGCCCTGCTGTGGCCAGCCAGCCAATCCCGGCCAGGACAGCTCCCACGCCGGCCATGACAAGGCCTGATTGGGCGCTCCCGCCCAGCAGCAGGGACGCCACAGCCCAGGCAGCTCCGGAACCGGCAACGCAGAGCCCGCCCAGGACTGCCGCCACGAGCAGGGTGCGGCGCCGTGCGTAGCCCAGGGCCAGCTGAGCGGGGCCTGGCTGCGGCGGTTGCTGTGCCGTCACGGGGCCGTGCGGAAGGCGGCAGCGACGGCGGCACCGGCCGTGGTGTCCCCGAGTTCCCGCACCGTCAGTTGCCCGTCGGCGGCGAGCGGCAGCGCCGCCAACAGGGCGGGTTCGCCGTCGGCCACCTTGATGTTGGCCACCACTGGCTCCGCCCCGGGCGTCCAGTGCTGCGAGGTGATGACGCCGGCTCCGGCGGCCTGGGCCTCGGCCACGGCGCCGTCCACGAGCTGCTCCACAAAGTCCGCCAGGTCAATGTCGTCGCGCAGTGGCAGGCAGATGTATTCGCTCAGTGGCTGCAGGAAGAATGCCGCCCTGGCACCGGGCGACTCCACCACATAGGTGGGCAGTGCAGCCGCCGGGCCCAGCCGGGCCACCTGGTACCAGGACCGGGCGCTGGCCAGGATCCGGGCGATGACCTCCGCGTCGCCCTGCAGCGCAATGTCCTCGCCTTCGCGGTGGATGGAGCCGCGGATGTTCAGGGTGCCCACACCGGCACGGACCAGGTCACTGTCCTCGGGGAGCTCGGCCAGGCCCAGGGCCTTGCGGCTGAGGTCAATCTCCGGACCCGAGTTGAAGGACAGCAGGGCCAGGATTTCGTGGCTCGTGATGCGGTAGGCGCTGTCCGGGAGCGGTGTGCTGGATTCGTTGGTCATGGTTTCCTTGGTTTTTGGGCGAGGGATGGGGTCCGTTGCTGGCGGCGTGCTCGGGCCGGCCTAGCCGAAACCGAGCTTACCGCCCAGCCAGCCGATCCCGTCTCCCACCGCGTTGGCCGCATCCTTGACCCCGCCCACCACGGCGGCCCCGCCGTCCCAGATGCGTTTGGTAAGTGGCACGTCGCCGGAAATCATGGAGGCAATCCCCCATACGAGGCCGACGGCGCCGATCGCGATGCCCACGGGGGCGCCGACGCCCGTGGCGGTGGCTGCGATGGCGGCGACTGAGAGTGCGGCGGCAATGCCTCCGTCGGCGACGCGGAAGGGGTCCTTGTTTTCAATGCCGGACCAGATGTCCAGGGCACCGAGCAGGGCGCCGGCGACGCCCAGCACCCGGCCGCCGACCTTGATGGCCTTGTCGAGTTTGGGCATGTACTTCTCAAAGTCGGCCAGGCCCAGGTTCCAGCCGAACTTGTCGGCCACAAATTTCAGGGCATTGACGATTCCCGAGGTGGCTGCGCCGTCACCTCCGAAGAACTTTTCCATGACGAATTCGACGCCGCCGGGAGCGTGCTTGTAGTTCGGGTCGGTGAAGGCATCCGACCAGTCCTTGCCGTCGCCAGCGGCGGCGGGCGTGTTTGCGCCTGCGGGCGCGGAACCGCCTTCGGCCGCACTCGCGGTTTCCTGTTCGTCCGCCTGGGCGGCCAGCAGCTTGGCCGCATCCTCGAGCCCGGCCCCCGCTGTGCGCAGGGTGGGGCGGAGGTTGCTGGCCCACCGCTGCCTGAACCGCTCACTGTCCGCGCCCCGCCAACGGGTGCCGCCGAGGGCGGCATTCAGTTCCCGTGCCACGTTGTCCAGCTGCTGCCCGGAGCGGCTCATGGCCTTGGCCAGCTCCCGCATCTGGGCCGGATCGGCGCCAATCATTCCCTCGCCCACGGCGTGTTCCCCTCAGTCGGCTGTTGCTCCGCCCTGGCGCGGAACAACAGCTTCCGACGATACGGCAGCCGTTGGCGGGCCGCGATGGGGACTGCTCCCCACCCCGCCTGCGGCAGCTGTTCGGCGCCTACTTGAGGCGCGCCCACTGGGCGACGCTGTTCCAGGGCCCGATGTCCAGGGGTGAGTACTGCACGCCCGTGGCGTGCGGCCCCGTGGCGGACAGAACCGTGCGCTGGAACAGGGGCAGGCCGTAGCCGGCGCCGACCACGAGCTTGTCGATCTGCATTTTCAGTGCGTTTTGCTTTGCCGTGTCCGGGTTGGCGGCGAGCTGTTCGGTCAGCTGGTCCACAACGGTGTTGGAGAAGTTGTTCAGGTTGGACGGGGCACCGGTGCGGAACACCTCGGGCACCTGGATGGACCCGGTGGGGTTGCTGGTCCAGCCGTACAGGGCCACGTCGAAGGCGCCGGCGCGCAGCGCGGGCAGCCATTCGCCTGACTTCTTGCCGGCATCCGTGACGGAGAACCCGGCCTCAGCTGCCGCGGCGGCAACGAGGGCATATTCGGCGGCGCGGTCCGGGTCGTCCTTGTTGTACAGCACGCGCACGGTGGGCCGGGCGCCGTCGAGCAATTCCTTTGCTTTCTCGACGCCGGTGTTGCCGGCGGTGGCCGTCTGCGTCCCGGCGGCTGCCGCGAACTGTCCGGTCCCGTTGTTCCCGGCGGACTCCTTGTAGGGTTTCTCGGCGCGGCGGAACACAAAGGAGTTGAGCAGCTCGATGCCCGGGTCCAGCGGCTTGGCGAGTTGTTCGAGGATATCCTGGCGCGGCACGGTGAGCAGGAAGGCCGTGCGCAGGTCCGGATTGGACAGAACGCCCTTGAAGTTGAGCACCAGCTGCTCAAAGCCCAGGCCGTCGCCGCGCTGGAGCTGGACGCCGGCGGAGGACAGCGCCGTGAGCGCCTCAACCCGGGTGGCGGTGGCGGGCGGCGAGATGATGTCGGCGGTGCCGGCAGCCAGGGCGGCCACCTGCTTGTCGGCGTCTGGCTCGTAGTGCACGGTGATGGTGTCCAGCGTGGGCACCTGGCCCCAGGCGTAGTCCGCGTTGCGGGTCAGGACCAATTCCTTGCCGGGGGTGATGGACTTGACCAGGTAGGGGCCGTTGGACAGGGCCAGGGTGGGGTCGGGCATGCTCTTGGTGTCAAAGCCGGTGTTCCAGAAGTCCGCCACCTTGCGCAGCTGGGCGTTGGCGGCGATGGGCTTGGCCGGGTCCCCCTTGGGCAGGGCCTGCAGCAAAAGGGTCAACGCCGGCGCGTCAACAAGCCCTGAGCGGGCCGCCACAATGTGCGCGGGGATGGACACGGTGGAGCCCAGCGCCGTTTCCCAGTCGGAGAAAGGTGTGGTGTAGGTGAGGGTCAACGACTTGCCGCCGTCGCCCACCACGGGCATCGCCGTCTTGGCCAGCCCGGAGTTGTCCCCCGCGGCGTGGAAGTAGGCATTCCCCTTGACCACGGCAAACGACTTGTCCAAGGTGGCGTCGTTGAAATAGCCGGAGCGTGCGGCCCACTGGAGGAACAGGTCATCGGCGGTGACGGGGGCGCCGTCGGACCACTGCACGCCGTCGTTGATCGTGTACTTGATGGTCAGGGGGTCGTCCTTGACCATCTCGTACTTGCCGAATTTCTCGTTCTTGACGATCTTCAGCTCAGTGTCCACGGTGTTGAAGCCGGAGTGGGTTGCGGCGTCGATCCTGGTGTTCGTGGCGGCATCGCCCGTGACGCCTGAGGCGTTGAAGGAGGTAAACGGCGCGGCTTCGAGCACCGTGACGTTGCCGCCGGGCGCGGCCGTGGCGGTGGGGGTCGTCTCGACGGGGGCGGGTTCGGGGCCCGTGCAGGCCGCCAGCGCCAGTGCGATTGCTGCGGCTGCAGCGAGTGCTTTGGAAATGCGTCCGGGCCGCATTCCACCTCCAGGTTCTTTGCATCAGTGTGTGTTCGGGACTCCGTGGGCTCCATGCCTGTCCCGGGATCAATCCTGCATGCAAGGTTACCGCAGGGCCCCGGACGGGAGCTGTGAACAATTTGGGCGCCCCCTGCCGGCGGTCAGTAGCCTGTGTGCCCGTCCAGGCATTCGCGCAGCAGGTCCGCATGGCCCAGGTGCCGGGCGTATTCCTCGATCATGTGGGTGTAGACCCAGCGCAGGTTCAGCTCCTGCCCGCGCCGCAGCCCGGGCAGCGCCGCGTCAAGGCTGCCGACGCCGGCGGCGTGGGCGCGCACCCGCACCAGTTCCTCCGGGTAGGCGGCAACGTCGGCCAAGGCCGTCTCGACGCTGTATTCGGTGAAGTCCGCATCCGGGTCCTGCGACTTGTAGCGGGCTTGCTCATCGCTGCCCGCCACCACGTTGGAGAACCAGTAGCGCTCCACATCGGTGAGGTGCCGGACGATCCCGGCCAGCGTCATGGTCGACGGCGGCACGGCCTCCCGGCACAGTTGTTCCGCCGTGAGTCCGCCAAGTTTCAGGGGCAGCGTTTCGCGGTAGAACTCAAGCCATGCCTCCAGCGACTCCCGCTCCCCCGCCATGAAGGGCGGGCCCGTGCGGGTGTCGGCCGGTTCGGGGGTTCGTGTGTCTTGTGTGCGCATGGCCCCACTTTCCCACACGAAGGGGCCGCCGCCGTCGAATGTGGAACGTCATTTTCCGCCGAACACTGGCCAACTCCGCACGGCGGCGGCAAGAATGGCCCCATGGTCTTGCGCATTGAAAATGTATCCGTTGATTCCACCTCGCCCGCCGAAACGGCGCAGTTCTGGGCGGAGGTGCTGGGTTGGCGGATTGTCGAGGACGACGACGACGAGGTCGCCCTGCAGCCGCCGGCCGACAGCCCCCTGGCCGGCAAGGTCCCGGACCTCTTGTTCCTGCGCGTGCCGGAAGACAAGGCGGTGAAGAACCGCCTGCACCTGGACCTGCGCCCGGAGGACCAGGCCGCCGAAGTTGCGCGGCTGGAGGCGCTGGGCGCCACCCGGGTGGACATTGGGCAGGGCGAGGTGACTTGGGTGGTCATGGCAGACCCCGAGGGCAATGAGTTCTGCGTGCTGCGGTCTGCCTCAACCTGACTTTTGACTTTGGGCGGCCTTGGCCGCTGAGCTCTGCGCAGGACCAGCCGAACCGCAGCCGGTCCAGGGCGCAGAAACGCCCGGGATGCCTTGCATCCCGGGCGTTCATGTCATGCGTCGTCAGCCGTGGCGCCGGCCGAGCCGTCGCCGGTTGACCACGACCGTGGCCACACCTGCTGCAGCGGCCAACAGGCCCAGCAGCAGGATCCAGCCGGCAGCGGCGGGCAGGCCGGTGTTGGCCAGGTTGCCGGAGCCGTCATTGGACGAGCCTGTCGTCGGCACATTCGTCACCGTCTGCGTCGGCACGGCGGATGCCGTGGCTTCCGCCGTCGGTGTCGGTTTGGCGGCCGGCGCCGTGAGCGCCAGGTCTGCAACACCGGAGGCAGAGCTTGCCAGGAAGGACGGATCCGCCGGAACGAACGTTGCCACCAGCTTCATCACCGATACCGGGGTGCTATTCGGCACGGTGATCGGGATCGTCACCGCCGCGCCGGCACTTCCCGCAGCCGCCTTGGCAACGGGCGATGTGCCGCCCAGGGGTGCCGAGGCAAGAAGCGTGTTGCCGTTGCGGATCTCCACTGTGCCCTTGGGCAGCGTCAGGTCAGCCGATTCAACCGTGACCTTGGCGTTGACCGGTGTGGTCGATCCGATTTCCAGGCTGCGGGCTGAGAGTTCCGCAGTTGTTGTGGTCGCGGCAGCCTTTGTCGGGTGGACATTTGCGGCCCACTCCGTGGGCTTTTCGCTCAACTTGAACGAGACATTGCTGGCCTGCTCCAGGGTGGAAGCCTTCATCCAGCTGCGGCCGTAGGCATGTCCGTCGACCTCCATCGAGGCAATGAACGGTGAGCTTGCCGGGTCGCCGTCGGTGGTGATGCGCGTCGGCTTGCCATTGGCCCACAAGGTGGCGGCGGGGAACAGCGGCGAGGAAATGGCCAGGCCGGGGTCCGAGGGTGACACGGGGAAGAGTCCGAGCGAGGCGAAGACAAACCAGCTTGACTGCGCGCCCATGTCATCGTTTCCGGGCATTCCGTCCCGGGCAGTGCTGAACGCGGTTTCGCGCAACTGACTGACCACGTACTGGCTTGCGGCTGGTCGGCCCACCCAGTTGTAGGCCCAGGGTGCCTGGTAGCCCGGTTCGTTGCCCATGTAGAAGGTCTGGGCGTCCTGGCCTCCGTTGAGCTGCGCAAGGGTCGGCTTGGCAGTCAGCTCATCGTCCATGGAGAAGAGTGCGTTGAGGCGGTCAATCGCTGCCTCGTTGCCGCCGGTGGTTTCAATGAGGTCGTCCCAGGACTGGCCGAAGGACCAGAAGTAATTCGGTTCCGTCGATTCATGGAATGAGCCGGGGCTGACCACGTCTCCGAGCGTGCCGGGGGTGGTCGGGGCCTTCCTGGCCACGAGCTTGCCCGTGGCGGGGTCCACCATGTTCTTCCACAGTTCGGTTCGGTCCGCCAGCTTGTCGAGGTCGCTGTCGGTCACTGCCACTGCCGGGTTGTTGCGCACGTCCTCGCCGACGGCGGAGAGGAAGGAGTAAGCGCCGTAGTCGCTGTTGAACCGCTCAATGTTGGCACTGGCATGGTCAGCGTCGGTGTAGTACCCGAAGTCCAGGTAGCTGGCTGAATTGGGGAAACTCTTGTTGCCGTTGCAGGCACTCGTGGGATCGAATGCGGACTGCTTGACCAGCTTCGCTGCGGTCACCACGTCAAAGTCACGGGCGCCAAAGGCGTAGCTTCCGGCCAAGACGGGCAGGGCGTTGTCGCCGGACATCGGGGTGGAATCGTCGCTTGCATCCACCCAGTGCGGGAGCGCGCCGCACTGCATTCCGTCAACAACCGTCGACTGAGCCACGTCGTTGGCAACATCCGGTGCCAGGATCGCCAGCAGTTGTGCCTGGGACCTGTAGGTGTCCCAGAACGAAAGGCCCGAGTAGTGGGTCGAGTAGGAACCCTTGCTGCCGTCGGGCTTGGTGTAGTCGTAGTCGGCAACGTTGACCGGTGCGCGTTCTTCGACTCGGCCGGTGGGGTCGACAACGGTGGTCAGTGGCTTGTTGGCGGCGAGGCTTCTGAAATCACCGTTGACATCCGAGTAGATGGTTGGCGAACCGAGCACGCGGTAGAGGGAGGTGTAGAACTTCTCCAGGTTCGTGTGCTGTTCGGGAGTTAGCGCACCGGGGTTCGCGGCCTGGTCCACCTGCACCGTGTTCAGCCGGGCATTCCACTTGTTGGTGGCAGCGGCCTTGACCTGTTCCAGGCTCGAGGATTCATTCTCGGTGCGCAGGTTCAGCTCGGCATTCTCAACGCTCACCGGTGAGATGCCCACACGCATGTTGAGGGTGGGGTCGTTGGCCGGAAGGTCGTACTGCAGAACGGTTGAGCCGTTGATTTCCTTGTTGACCGTGCTGGCCGGGTCCGCCTGTGCCTTCAGCGGCTTGTCGAATTCGGCGTAGAAGTACACGTTGGAGTTGTAGGCGGTTCCCCAGGGGATGCAGAAGGCCGGTGCGACCGTCTTGCCGGAGAGAACCTTGCCGTCCGCGGAGATTTCCAGCGAGACGTTCTCGGGCTTGACCTTGCCCCGGGTGCTGGAGGAGTTGGAGGTCCCGTTCAGGCGGGTGTCCAGGCTGAAGTAGCCCTTGTCCGCGGCGGGGTAGGTGAACCGGGCGATGCCTGTCCGCTCCGTCGCGCCGAGCTGGACGCCGACGCCGCTGTCGAGCGTCACGGAGTACTCGCCGGGCGAGGCAGTCTCGGAGGAGGTCTGGAACTTGGCTGGCTGCTGCGGCACTCCGGAGGCATTGCTGACTGAGGTGGGTGTGGTGCGCGGCAGCATGCCGACGACGCCCTGGCCCGGGCAGCCAACACCGTTGAGGTGGGTCAGGCTGAAGAAGTTGACGGAGGCCTCGGTGGCGTTGGCGGGGACCAGGTACCCACCGGAACCGTTGTAGTTGGTGCGCGACATGTCGGGACCGAAGGTGACCATGCCGAAGGGCATCTTCGCGCCGGGGCTGATGTTGCCGGCGTAGCCACTGGTCGAGGACACCGAGGTGCCGATGAGCGGATTCACAAACTGGGTGAGCTCGATCTGCTTGCCCACCTCCGGGGCAGCCACGGCCGGAGTCGAGAATGTGGTTGGGGCGAGTGAAAAAGCGAGCGCGGTCGCCAGGCCGGCGGCCATCCCGGCTCTGAGTCGCCGCAAACGCGGGGACACCTTGCTACTGGACAATTGTTCTCCTTCGAACAGTTTGGCCAGGGCTGCGTCGCCCTGGATGAATCGTTTCCAGTCATCGAAGCTATCGAGTCGTCCACAAGAAGTCAATGGATTACTTTTTGGGCTGGCGCGGGTGATCCACGGGCAATAAGGTGGAGGACGGCGCAGCTCGGCGTCCACCTATGGCGCCGCAATCCGGGAGGGCTGATTGACTCAACATGACCGGGGCGATCATGCCCGCCGGCCCACCATCAAGGACGTTGCCCGGCTGGCGGGTGTTGGCGTAGGAACGGCGTCGCGCGTCTTGAACGACATGCCGGAGGTCAGCGCCGCGAGTGCCCAGGCCGTCCACAATGCCATTGAGATCCTGGGATACAGGCGAAACGACAGCGCGCGGACCCTCCGAACCGGGGCAACCCAAAGTATCGGATTGCTGGTGGAAGATGTGGCCGACCCCTTCTTCTCCCTGCTGAACCGCGCCGTCGAGGACGAAGTGGTGCGCCAAGGGTCGGTGCTGCTGACAGCTTCATCCAGCAAGAGCGCGGAACGGGCACGCCAACTCATCCTGACTTTCTGTTCGCGCCGCGTTGACGGGCTGATCATCACCCTGCCGGAAGGCAGCGATGAAGACTACTTGGTGCTCGAACACACGGCCGGTGTCCCCATGGTTTTTGTGGACCGCCCCCCGCGCAAGGTTGCGGCCGACGTCGTCCTCACTGACAACCGCGGCGGCGCACGGCAGGGCGTCAAGCACCTGATCGCCGGGGGCCACCGGCGCATTGCGTGCATCACTGACAGGGCAGAGCTCTACACGGCGCAGGAGAGGGTGGCCGGATATCAGGAGGCCCTCACCGAATCAGGCAATACCCTTGACCCTGCGCTTGTGTTCTCATCGGCGCTGCAACAGGAACAAATAGACGCAGTCCTGGGACGGATGTTGGCAGATCCAGATCCTCCCACCGCCGTGTTTGCGGGCAACAACAGGTCGGCCGTGATGGTCATCGGTGCGATGCGGCGCAATGGCGTGCGACTGGCCATGGTTGCCTTTGATGACTTCGAACTTGCAGACGTTGTGGAACCCGGAATCACCGTGGTGGCCCAGGATCCGCAGGGCATGGGCGTCACCGCGATGAATCTGCTGCAGGCCCGCCTTCAGGGCAGTCAGGAACCGCTGAAGACGGTGGTCCTGGAAACCAGGCTTATCCAACGTGGCTCCGGCGAGATACCTGCCTCCGAAATTCGGCCGGGACGGCCCTGACCGCATCGACCCGCGGAACATTCGGCATTGAGATGGGGCCGACGACGGCGGGTGGCTAGGCTGGGTGGATGGCGACAGTAATTCTCGTGCGGCACGGCCGCTCCACAGCCAATGCAACCGGACAGCTGGCTGGCCGGGCTGCCGGGGTCAGCCTGGACCAAATCGGGCGGGACCAGGCCGCGTTGGCCGGAGACCGCCTGTCCCCCGTGCCCCTGGTCGGGGTGGTGTCGAGCCCTCTTGAGCGTTGCCTGCAGACTGCCCAGTTCATCCTCGACCGCCAGTCTGGTGCACCGTACGCGCCTGTTGATCCCGACCTCACCGAGTGCGACTACGGCCAGTGGCAGGGCCGCATGCTCAGTGATCTCACCACCGAGGATTTGTGGCCGGTCATCCAGTCGCGACCGTCCGCCGTCGTTTTTCCTGGCGGTGAATCCATGGCCGCAATGCAGGCCCGGTCGGTGGTGGCCATTCGCCGCCACGATGCAGCCTTCGAGGCCGAGCACGGGCCAGGGGCAGTGTGGGCGGCGGTGAGCCACGGTGACATCATCAAGTCGATCCTCGCCGACGCGCTCGGCATGCACCTTGACCTGTTCCAGCGGATCAACGTGGGCCCCGCATCCATATCGATCGTGCACTACGGCGCCAGCCGGCCCAGCGTCTACGCGAGCAACACGGATGGGGGCGATCTGTCGTGGTTGTCCAAAGGCATCCACGCTGGCGATGCGCCTGTGGGCGGCGGCGCAGGGCAAGCGGCGCCATGATCACGATGGGCCTAGAATACTGACATGCCTACACGTGTTCACGAGTTTTCCTGGCCGGATCGGGTCGTCGTTGGCACCCTTGGTCTTCCGGGGGCGCGCACGTTCTACCTGCAGGTGCGCGCAGGGAAGCAGCTGGTCAGTATTGCCATGGAGAAGCTGCAGTCAGCCGAGCTCGCGGAGAAGATCGACGAGATTCTCGACGAGCTAAGCACCCTGAAAGGCAACCCTTTCAGCGTTCCCGAGGGCACTCCCATTGAACTTGTTGACAATGATCAGCTTGAGGCCGTCCAGGAGCTGTTTCGCACCGGGGCCATGATCCTGGGTTGGGACCCCACGACGGCGCAGCTCGTCATTGAGGCCTACCCGATGAGTGATGTCGATGAGGACGACGACGAGTCGCTTCCAGAGGACGGCATCAACGAGTCCGAAATGCTGCGTGTGGCAATGCCTGTGGGCACCGCCCGCGCATTCGCCAAGCGCACCCGCGAGATCGTCGGAGCCGGGCGTCCGATATGCCCACTCTGCGGTTTTCCCATGGACGCTGACGGACACAGCTGCACCTTTCCCGAGGCCTGATGCCAACGCCGGAACTACTGACCGCCGAGCTGACCCTCACCGGCCGAATCACGACGGCGTCGAACGCCACATTTCTTGGCACCATCGGCGACGTGGTGGTCGTCTACAAGCCAATAGCCGGCGAAAGCCCGCTGTGGGACTTTCCCCAGGGCACGCTGGCCCACCGGGAAGTGGCCGCCTACCTGGTCTCCCAAGCACTCGGCTGGGACGTGGTGCCGCATACCTGGCTGCGCGATGGTCCGTTCGGTGAAGGAATGGTGCAGCTCTGGCAGGAGCAGGATCCTGCCCACGATGCCGTGGACCTGGTCGCGGCGGACACCGTGCCGGAGACGGGCTGGAAACAGGTTTTGGAGGGACGGGATGAGAGCGGACGGATGGTCGCCCTCATTCACGAAGACTCGCCGGCACTGCGGCGTATGGCGTTGTTCGACGTCATGGTCAATAACGCCGACCGCAAAGGCGACCACATCCTTGCCATGCCCGACGGACAACGCCACGGCGTGGACCACGGGCTCACCTTTCACCGCGACCACAAGCTGCGCACAGTGCTGTGGGGATGGCAGGGAGATGACCTGACCTCCGACGAAGAGAACGGCATAGATCGTGTCAGCGAAGGACTGAACGGTGGGCTGGGCCGGGACCTGGCGGACTTGCTCAGTTCCGAAGAGATCGCCTCGCTCGCCGCGCGCTGCGCCCGGTTGCGATCAGCAGGGCAGTTCCCGGCCCCGAGCGGTGAGATGCCAGCGGTGCCCTGGCCGCTGTTCTAAGGGCAAGGTGGCTGCTGGCTCCGCAGCCTGTGTGAGTCCAGGCAGCCCTCTGCGCAAGACCTATCGAAAGGAATACTTATGACACTGCACCCTGGACTGGCCGCAGTCGCCAGTCTCATCGGCATGTGGAGGGGCGAAGGCGCCGGCCAGTACCCAACGATTGACTCGTTCCAGTACACCGAAGAGTTGACGTTCACGGACGTGGGCAAGCCATTCCTGCACTACATACAGCGCACGTGGTCCCCGGCCGGAGCTCCCATGCACACCGAAACCGGGTACCTCCGGGTTGCCGAGGGTGCTGCCGTGGAGTTCGTGCTGGCGCAACCCACGGGCCAGACGGAATTGGCGGAAGGCGCGCTCATGGCCACTGTGGACGGATTCACCTGCACGCTCCAAGCACGAATGGTGAACTCGACCAGCGCCAAGCAGGTCGACGCAACCGAGCGGCGCCTCGAACTCGCGGGAGATGTCCTGACAACCAAATTCGCAATGGCCGCAGTGGGTCTCCAGATGACGCACCACCTGGCCTCGAAGCTTCACCGAAACACCCCCACGACTCGTTGACGTTCAATGAAGCTGAGTCCCGACACGAGGGCGTTGCCATGATGCAGAAACGCCCGGGATGCTTGAAGCATCCCGGGCGTCTCACAAAGCAGTCCAGCGGCACTAGACGTTGAAACGGAACTCCACCACGTCGCCGTCGTGCATGACGTATTCCTTGCCTTCAATGCGGACCTTGCCCTTGGCCTTGGCATCGTGCATGGAACCGGCCTCAACCAGGTCCTCGAAGTGGACAACCTCGGCCTTGATGAAACCGCGCTGGAAGTCGGTGTGGATGACTCCGGCAGCCTGGGGGGCGGTGTCGCCCTGGTGGATGGTCCAGGCGCGGGTTTCCTTGGGACCTGCCGTGAGGTAGGTCTGCAGGCCCAGGGTGTGGAAGCCGACGCGTGCCAGCTGGTCCATGCCGGACTCGGACTGGCCGCTCATTTCCAGCATCTCGCGGGCTTCTTCCTCGTCCAGTTCAACGAGGTCGGCCTCAAGCTTGGCGTCAAGGAAGATGGCGTCGGCCGGTGCAACCAGCGCGCGCAGTTCTTCCTGACGCTCCGGGTTGCCCAGGACGGCGTCGTCCACGTTGAAAACGTAGATGAACGGCTTGGCCGTGAGCAGGCCCAGTTCCTTCAGGTGTTCCATCTCCAGCTTGTCGCTCTTGATGGAGGAGAAGATAGTGTCGCCGCGCTCGAGGACCTTCTGGGCGGCCAGGACGGCGTTGAGCTCTGCGGCTTCGCGCTGCTTGAGCTTGACGGCCTTTTCAAGGCGCGGGATGGCCTTTTCAACAGTCTGCATGTCGGCCAGGATCAGCTCGGTGTTGATGGTCTCCATGTCGGAGCTCGGGTCAACCTTGCCGTCAACGTGGACAACATCGGGGTCGTCAAACACGCGGATGACCTGGGCAATGGCCTCGGCCTCGCGGATGTTGGCCAGGAACTTGTTGCCCAGGCCTTCACCTTCCGAGGCGCCCTTGACGATGCCGGCAATGTCCACGAAGGACACAGTTGCCGGCAGGATGCGCTGGGATCCGAAGATCTCGGCCAGCTTGGCCAGGCGGGGATCGGGCAGGCTGACGACGCCAACATTCGGCTCGATTGTTGCGAACGGGTAGTTCGCCGCGAGCACGTTGTTGCGCGTCAGTGCGTTGAAAAGGGTTGATTTGCCGACGTTGGGCAGTCCGACGATGCCAATAGTAAGAGCCACGGTAAGTGATTCTACCGGCAGGGCCCCAATTTCGCCTTGTTCGCAGCCAGAGCAGGGCCGCCGGGCCTCGCTGCCTACTTTGTCAGTGCCCCGTGCGAAGGTGGATCCATGACTGGAATTGGGTGGCTTGTAGCCGTTTTGATGTTGTTGGCAGGCGTCCTGCTGGGTGCCGCGGCCGTGGCGTGGGCCCTGTTGCGCCGCCTGCGTGCGGCCAATGAGGAGGCCGACGCCGCCCATGAGCGGGCCTCTGCCCTGAATGCGAACCTCGCCGCGGCCGACGCCGAGCGCCGACTGCTCGCGACACAGAACCACGCCCTCTCGGCACAGCAGGGCTCGGACTCCAGTGTCCTGCAGGCCCTGGGCCCCGTGTCGGAGAAGCTCAATGCCGTGCAGCGCCAGGTGACCCTGTTGGAGCGCGACCGGGTGGAGCAGTATGGCCAGCTCGCCGAGCAGCTGCGCGATGCCAAGGACGCCGATGCCAAGCTGCTGGCCACCACGTCGTCGCTCGCCTCGGCGCTGCGCTCCAACAGTGCCCGCGGCAAGTGGGGCGAGGTCCAGCTGCGGCGCGTCGTTGAGGCGGCCGGCATGCTGGCACACGTGGACTTCTCGGAGCAGGTCCACACCACAACGGACGACGGCGTCCACCGCCCCGACATGGTGGTCCGCCTCCCCGGCGGCAAGGAGCTGGTGCTTGATGCCAAGGTCCCGCTGACCTCGTTCCTGAACGCCCACGAGTCCGCAGGGTCCGAAGGCGGGGTTGAGGCCCAGCAGCACATGCTCCGCCATGCCAAGGCGGTCCGGGCCCACATTGATGCCCTGGGCAGCAAGAAGTACTGGACCTCGGCTAAGAACTCCCCCGAACTTGTCATTTGCTTTGTCCCCGTGGAATCCATCCTGTCCTCGGCCCTGACGGCCGATCCGGAGCTGCTGGACTACGCCATGGCCCGGAACGTGGTGCTGGCCTCCCCCATCTCCCTGCTTGCCATCCTGAAGTCCGTGGCCTTCAGCTGGCGCCAGGATGTGCTGACGGAGAGCGCCAAGGAGCTCTTCGAGCTCTCGGCCCAGCTGTACACGCGGCTGGGGACCATGGGCGAGGCCGTCTCGGCCGTCGGTGTGTCACTGAAGACCAGCGTGGACCGCTACAACAAGCTGGTGGGCACGCTGGAGGCCAGGGTCCTGCCCACTGCCCGCAAGCTCAACGCCCTGGACCCGAAGACCCTTGAGTCCCCCGCCCAGGTCGAGGCCACGCCGCGCATGCTCACGGCCCCGGAGTTTGAGGAACGCGCCAGCTGAGCGCCATCGCAGCCCGAGTATGAGAAGAGCCTGCCCGCCACAATGGCGGGCAGGGGGGTCAAATTGTAAAAGGGTGATAGTTGGCGGGGGGGGTGGCGGGGCCGCCGAGCGCGCTGGAGCTGTCGCCCGCGGCCTTCATGGTGGCGCGGAGTTCCTTGGGCAGTGAGAACAGGATGTCCTCCTGCGCCGTCACAACTTCCTCAACGTCGCCGTAGCCGTACTCGGCCAGCAGCCCCAGCACGTCCTGGACCAGGATCTCGGGGACGGAGGCACCGCTGGTCACGCCAACCGTGGCCACGCCCTCAAACCAAGTCTCGTCAATCTCGTTGGCAAAGTCCACGCGGTACGAGGCCTTGGCACCGTACTCCAGGGCAACCTCCACGAGCCGGACGGAGTTTGAGGAGTTGGCCGAGCCAACCACAATGACCAGCTCAGCCTGCGGGGCGATCTTCTTGATGGCCACCTGGCGGTTGGTGGTCGCGTAGCAAATGTCGTCGCTGGGCGGATCCTGGAGCTTCGGGAAGCGCTCCTTCAAGATGTTGACGATCTCCATGGCCTCATCCACCGAAAGCGTGGTCTGGGACAGCCAGATCAAGTTGTCCGGGTCCTCGACCTGGACGGTGCGGGCCTCGGCCGGGTTGTTCACAATGGTGGTGCTGTCGGGGGCCTCGCCGTAGGTCCCCTCGACTTCCTCGTGCCCCTCATGGCCGATCAGCAGAATGTGGTTCTTGGCCTTGGCGAAGCGGACGGCTTCCTTGTGGACCTTGGTCACCAGCGGGCAGGTGGCGTCAATGGTGCGCAGCCCACGGTCCTCGGCCGACTGCACCACGGCGGGTGAGACGCCGTGGGCGGAAAACACCACCAGCTCACCCTCGGGGACTTCCTCGTTTTCCTCCACGAAGATGGCGCCCTTTTCCTCCAGCGAGGAAACCACATGGACGTTGTGGACAATCTGCTTGCGCACGTAGACGGGCGCTCCGTGGTGTTCCAGGGCCTTTTCGACGGCGATGACCGCCCGGTCAACACCGGCGCAGTAGCCGCGCGGCGCGGCCAGCAGGACCCGCTTGGTGCCCGTCACGGGAGCGGCGGCAGCGACCTCTTCGGGCGACCTGCGACGACGCGGAACGACGGGCATGGACAGGGAAACGGCAGAGGCACTCATGCCCCCATCTTACGTGGTGCGCCTGCGGCCCAGCATGAGAGCTGCGACACCAGCGGCCGCCGTTGCCGCGGCAATCACAAATGTGGCGGTGATGCCTCCCTGCCAGCTGTTCCGGGCCAGCGCCCCGAGCTGCACGCCAACCTGCTTGGCCGCCTCCGGCCCCACGGCCAGGTTGGCGAGGACCGATTCAACCATCCCTGAGCCCAGCAGCCAGACGAGCGCCACCACGGCCAATCCGGCGCCTGCCAGGAGCAGCGCCAGTGCCCGGCGCGGTGCCACAAACACACCCAGCACCAGAAGCACGACGGCGGCAAGCGCCAACCAGACGCCCCAGGCTCCCAGCGTGGTGGCGATGGGCAGGATGCGGGCCACGTTGGGCTGCTCCATGTTCACCAACACGTCCGCCGGGGTAGGCAGCTTCACACCCAAATCAGCGCCCACCTTCGCGCCGACGAGCGCCATGAGCGGGGCGATGTCCAGCAGCAGGTCCCCCTGGATGTCCGGGTTGCCGGCAGCCTCGAAGGTCAGCTTGTGGCTGCGCTCCAGGGTTTGCGTCCAGGCCGCCTCGTATCCGGGATCACTGTATATCCCCCGCGCGGCCGATCCGATGACTGCCGCCGCCAGGTTCTCCAGCTGGGGAGGCAGGTCAAGGGTCGCCGTTGCCTGCGATGCCGCCAGCGCCGAAAGCCCCTCCTGAAACTCCTTGTTGCTGCCCAGCGGCCCGGCCAGCTGGGCGAAACCGGCACCGTCAACCACGTTGCGCTGCAGCCACATGGAGGGCCCGGCCACCGCAGCAAGAAGAAGGGCAGCGACAATGAGAACGGCGGATCCGGCGGTGCGCATCAAAAAACCCCAAAATTGTTGGCAACAAGCAGTGATTTTTCACCCTATCCCATGGCTGTGGACAGCGGGTGCGGCTGTGTCAGTGCATAAAGATAGAGTGGGTTGGCAGCAGGCACCGGCAAACAGGCACCAAGTCACCAAGGCACAAGGACGGCGAATCAGCATGGCGGAAACCCCGGAACGGAAGGTCCTTGCACCCACAGCAGCAGAGACCTCCCCGGACAACCCGTGGCCGCTGCAACTGCTCAGCCAGAAGCTGAAGGCGCACATTGAAAAGGCCCCGCCGGCCTGGGTTGAGGCCCAGGTCATCGAGCTGAACAAGCGGGCAAACGTCAGCTACCTGACCCTGCGCGACATCGACGCCGAAGTGTCCCTGAGCGTCACGGTGTGGGGTTCGGTGCTGGGCCGCCTCGAGGCGCCGCTGGAACGCGGATCCCGGGTGGTGGCGCAGCTCAAGCCGGACTTCTGGCTCAAGACCGGCCGGCTCTCCATGCAGGGACAGGACATCCGGCCCGTGGGCCTGGGTGATCTCCTGGCCCGCATCGAAGCACTCCGCCAGGCCCTGGCAGCCGAGGGCCTGTTCGATCCGCGCCGCAAGAAACGCCTGCCCCTGCTGCCCCACAGGATCGGACTCATTACCGGCCGCAACTCCGATGCCATGAAGGACGTCATGCGCAACGCCGCGCTGCGCTGGCCCGCCGTCGAGTTTGAGGTGCGGGAGGTGCCCGTGCAGGGCGTCAACGCCGTCAGTGGCGTCATTGGGGCCCTGGCCGAGCTGGACGAGGACCCCCGGGTTGACGTCATTGTCATTGCCCGCGGCGGCGGTTCACTCGAAGACCTTTTGCCCTTCAGCCACGAACAGCTGGTGCGTGCCGTGGCGGCGGCCCAGACCCCCGTGGTCAGCGCCATTGGCCATGAGGCCGACCGGCCCCTGCTCGACGAGGTGGCCGACCTCCGCGCGTCCACCCCCACCGACGCCGCCAAGCGGATCGTGCCGGACGTGGGCGAGGAGCTGCGCCGCGTGGAACAGGCCCGCACCCAGCTCAACCGCCGGATCGAGGACATGCTGGGCCGGGAGTCCGAGCGGCTGGCCCACCTGCGCACCCGGCCGGTGCTGGCCAACCCGGGCGTCATGATCTCTTCCCGGGCCGACGCCGTCGCGGCCTTGGGCGCGCGCGCCATGACCGCTGTGTCCACGCAGCTGCGCCGGCACGGCGACCAGCTCGAACACCTGCGCGCCCAGGTGCGTGCACTTTCACCGCAGAAGACCCTGGACCGCGGCTACGCCGTGGTGCAGCTGGAAAACCGGGAGATTGTCCGGGACCCGGCCCAGGCGCCGGACGGCACACAACTGTTGATCAGGGTCGCGGAGGGTGGCTTCACGGCCACCTCGAACGTCCCGGCAGCAACCCAAATCCACCCAGAATAAGCAGACAAGGACCAAGCATGAGCTCCGCACAGAAATCCAGCCCCAACGCCGACATTGCGGCCCTCAGCTACGAGCAGGCCCGTGAACAGCTCATGGGCGTGGTCAACCAGCTGGAAGCGGGAAGCTCCAGCCTCGAGGACTCGCTGGCGCTGTGGGAGCGCGGCGAGGCCCTGGCCAAGCGCTGCGAGGAATGGCTCGAGGGCGCCAAGGCCCGCCTTGAGGCCGCCCGTGCCGACAAGGCCGAGGGCGCCAAGTCCGACGGCGAATAGCACCGCCTGCCGTTAGGCGTCCTTGAGCCGGGTCCGTTCGTGGGCCAGGTCGAAGTCGCCCGTGGGCCACTTCAGGTCCAGGCCCTGCAAGGCGTTGATGAGGATTTCCTGCACGGCCAGGCGCGCGTACCACTTCTTGTCCGCGGGGACCACGTGCCATGGGGCGTGGGGCGTGCTGGTCTTGTCAAAGACCTTTTGGTAGGCATCCATGTACGCGGGCCAGTGCTGGCGCTCGTCCAGGTCCGAGGGGTTGTATTTCCAGTACTTTGTGGGGTCGTGCAGGCGGGCGGTGAGCCGCTCCAGTTGTTGCTCTGGGCTGATGTTCAGCATGACTTTCACAACGGTGGTTCCTGCCTCGGCCAGTTCCGTCTCGAAGGCGTTGATGGCGTCATAGCGTCGTTCAATCTCGGCTTCGTCGGCCCAGCCGTGGACGCGGTGGATCAGCACGTCCTCGTAGTGTGAACGGTCAAACACCCCGAGCATGCCGTGCCCCGGGGTGGCCGGGCGGATGCGCCACAGGAAGTCGTGGGCCTTTTCCTCATCCGTGGGTGCCTTGAACGAGGTCAGCTTGACGCCCTGCGGGTCCACCGCGCCAACCACCTTGCCAACGATTCCGCCCTTGCCGGCCGTGTCCATGGCCTGCAGGATCAGCAGCACCGAACGCTTGCCGTCAAAGCGGCTTTCGGCAAACAGTTGTTCCTGCAGCTCCGAGAGCACGGTTGCGCGCTCCGCCAGGGCAGCAGCCCCCTGGGCCTTCTTCCCGTCGAATCCCGGGGAGGCGTCGCATGGCTGTGCAGCCAGGGAAAAACCGGCACCAACGCGCAGCAGCTCGGCCGGTTGCTCGGTGAATCCAGGGGGCAGTGTCATGGTGGTGGGCCTTTCCTAGGGTTTGTAGGTGCTCAGGAACTCCGCAATCCTGCCAAGGGCCTCTTCCAGGTCCTTGACGTTGGGCAGTGTGACGAGGCGGAAGTGGTCGGGGCGGATCCAGTTGAAGGCGGTGCCGTGGGAAACAAGGATCTTTTGTGATTCCAGCAAATCCAGTGCGAATTTCTCGTCGCTCTTGATGGGGTACACCTCGGGGTCAAGCTTCGGGAACAGGTACAGCGCGCCCTTGGCCTGGTTGACGGAGACACCGGGAATCTCGTTGAGCAGGCGGTAGGCAATGTCCCGCTGCTCCTTGAGCCGGCCGCCGGGCAGGATGAGGTCCTCGATGCTCTGGTGCCCGCCAAGGGCCGTCTGGATGGCGTGCTGGCCTGGGACGTTGGCGCACATGCGCATGTTGGCCAGCAGGTTGATGCCCTCGAGGTAGTCCGCTGCCTGCGACTTGGGTCCGGAAATGGCCAGCCAGCCCGAGCGGTAGCCGCAGATCCGGTATGCCTTGGACAGGCCGCTGAACGTCATGCACAGCACATCGTCGCCAGTGATCGTGGCGGTGTTGATGTGCTCGGCCCCGTCGTAGAGGATCTTCTCGTAGATCTCATCGGAGAAGACCACCAGGTTGTGCTTGCGGGCCAGGTCCACCATGGCCTGGACAATGTGCCTCGGGTAGACGGCGCCGGTGGGGTTGTTCGGGTTGATGATGACCAGGCCCTTGGTGCGGGGCGTGATCTTTGATTCCAGGTCTTCCAGGTCGGGCCACCACTCGTTGTCCTCGTCGCACAGGTAGTGCACGGGGCGTCCGCCGGCCAGGCTGACGGAGGCCGTCCACAGCGGGTAGTCGGGGGTGGGGACCAAAACCTCGTCGCCGTTGTTGAGCAGTGCCATCAGGGACAGGGTGATGAGCTCGCTGACCCCGTTGCCGAGGTAGACGTCGTCGACGTGGATGTTGTGGATGCCGCGCGTTTGGTAGTACTGGACAACGGCGGTGCGGGCGGAGAAGATGCCGCGGGAGTCGCTGTAGCCCTGGGCGTGGGGCAGGTGGCGGATCATGTCAACCAGGATGGCGTCCGGCGCCTCGAAGCCGAAGGGGGCCGGGTTTCCGATGTTCAGCTTCAGGATCCGGTGGCCCTCCGCCTCCAACTGCTGGGCCCGTTCCAGCACGGGGCCGCGGATGTCGTAGAGGACGTTGTGGAGCTTGGTTGACTGTGTGAATTCTGCCATTTACCCAATATTGCACACGGGGGGCCGCTAATCAGGGCGCAACGGCCAAGTTGGCGCAGTCCAATGCCTAAGAACTGGCCTTGACCAGCCCCTGCTGGACCAGCCAGGCCGTGGCAGCCTCGGAGAGGTCACCGAAATGGCGGTCTTGGGCAAGCCTGTTGAGGTTGGCCAATTCCTCCGCGGTGAGGGCGCCGCTGACCTTGTTCAGCACGGCCTGCACCGCCTCCGGCACGGTGGCCGTGGCCACCACGGGCACCAGGTCCTGGGCTTGGAACAAGCCCTTGGGGTCGCTGAGCACCACGAGCGAGTTGTCTTCGATGCCGGGTGCGGAACTGTGGATGTTGGCCAGTTGGATGTCGTCGCGCAGCAGTTCCCACAGGGTGCTGTCGTCGCTGTGACCGGGGGTGGGCTTCAGCACCCGGTATTCCTTGGGCACGCAGTTGTAGTCGCTGCCGAGCCCCAACAGTCCGTGCACCTGCGTCTTGAACTCCGCGGGGCCGCCCATGGTGAGCTTGCTGCACACCCCGGCCAGGTCAGCCAGGCTCTTGAGCTTGTACTTCTCAGCGGTCACCGCAGTCACCACCACGCTGTCCACGTCCTGTGCCTTGGCCGGGTCCAAAAGTTCGACGCCGGAGGGCAGCGCCGCCTTGAGCGCCGCCAGCACCTCGGCCGCGTCTCCGGACGGAACGGTCGGTGCCGCCCCGGCCAGGGCCATCCGGGAGAACACGGGGGCAATGTCAAGGGTTCCGGCCGCGACGCCGGACACCGCCGTGCCCGCAGGCACGGCGGTGTCCTTGACAACGGCCTTCAGGCCCGCCGCGTTCAGGGCTGCCGCGTAGACATGCGCCAGCAGCACGCCTTCCTGCGGGTCCACGCCGGCAGGCACCTCGGCTGCGCCAACGGTCAGCGGCGCCTCACCCGGGGGGTTGGAGGCGCTGGGTATCGTGACGATCGGTTCCGGGGTGCAAGCACTGCCCAGCAGCAGCACCGCCGCCATGCCCAGTGCTGCAACGACCCTTCGACGCACCCTTTGCCTCCTGCGCTCCCGGCGCCCTTGCGCCGTTGTGTTTACCCCAAATCCTCCACATACGTTACCCCGGCCTGGCCCAGCTCGGGTGCCTCGCGAAGCTCGCCGTGGGTTCCACAGTGCTCGAACTCAAGCACTGTGACGGAGTTTGTCCCTGCCTTCAGCAGCGGGGCCGGCACGTAGAGCGTCACCTGCGGCCCCACCTCCCAGAAGCGGCCCAGGAGGAAGCCGTTGACCCAGACCAGTCCCTTGCCGAATCCGGGCAGGGCCAGGTAGGTGTCCGCGGGCTCCTCGATGGGCAGTTCGCCGTGGAACCAACCAGTGGTGCCTGCGGCATCCGGGGTTGCGGATTCCGCACCGGCACCCACCGCGCCAAGTGCCAGCAGTTCGGCCAGGGGCCGTTCCAGGTCCACGGCGCGCTGCTCCCAGTGGAAGACGAAGCGCTGGTTGATCAGGACGCCATCCAGGATGCCCTTGCCCTGGCCGAACAGGGGCCCGTAGTTGATGCGTCCCTGGTTCTCAACGAGGATGTCCAGGGTGTGCAGCTCTCCGTCGGAGGTGACCTTGAGACCGGTCTCCCCTGTGGCGTCGGTGAGCACCCCAAGATACTTGTTGTCCACCCAGACATATGCCCTGTCGTGGAGGCCCCGGATCTTGATGGTGCCTTCACCGGCAACCAGCACGGCCTTGGCCGTGTAGTGCACCAGTCCGCGGTCCAGGCCAAGCTGCTCAAAGGACAGCGGCTTGACGCTCTTGACGACCGCCCCGGACCGGGCAAAGTCCAGCAGCGGCGTGCCCGCCGTCAGTGCGAAGCTGCGGGCAGGCACCACGGGGACCGGGCGTTCCAGGTGCTCGGGAACAGGAGTCAGTTCCTTGCCGGATGCGGCAAAGAAGGCCTGGCGCATGGCGTGGAACTTCTCCGTCAGGCGTCCGTCCTCGGCAATGGGCGCGTCCGAGTCGTAGCTCGTGATGGTGGGCTGGATGGCGCCGTCGTGGTTGGCACCGGAGCCAAGCCCGAAGTTGGTGCCGCCGTGGGCCATGTACAGGCAGATGGAGCCGCCCACGTCCAGGATCTTGGCGGCCTCGCCGGCCGCGTCGGAGGCGGCGCGGGTGTGGTGTTCCTCGCCCCAGTGGTCAAACCAGCCATTCCAGAATTCGACGTTGAAGAAGGGCTCGCCGGGGCGCCGGCGTTCCCACACCTCGTCGGCCTCCGGGCCGCGCGAGCCCAGTGTGGCCGTGGCCCAGGAGTCCGGCAGCGCGCCGCCGTCGAGGAAGTAGTCCGTGCCGCCGTCGGCCGTGAACAGGATTTCGCTGATGCCACGGTCCGCCAGTGCCTGGCGGTTCCAGCGCAGGTAGTCCTTGTCGTCGCCGTAGCTGCCGTATTCATTCTCAATCTGGACGGCCACCACGGGGCCCCCATGGCAGGCCTGGAGCGGCTCAATGACAGGGACCAGGTGGTCAAACCACGCTTCGATGGCTGCCGTGAACAGGGGATCCGAGGAACGCAGCACCATGTCCGGATTGGACACGGCCCAGGACGGGAAGCCGCCGTTGTCCCACTCGGCGCAAATGTAGGGGCCGGGGCGGACAATGACATCCAGCCCTGCCTCGCCGGCCATGGTGATGAAGCGGGCCAGGTCCCGCCAACCGGTGAAGTCGGGGGCCGCATCGCCGTAGGGCTGGTGGAAGTTCCATGCGACGTACGTGTCCAGCGTGTTCACTCCCATGGCGGCCAGCCGGTCAATCCGGTCCTGCCACTGGTCCGGGTGGACCCGGAAATAGTGGATGGCCCCGGCGATGATCCGGTGCGGGCTGCCGTTGCGGAAGAGCTTGCGGTCTGCGTAGCTCAGGGCAGGGGCGGGCACGGCTGCGCGCAGCACTGCCTCCTGCTGGACGGACTCGGGGACATCGGTCCCGGGCGCGATTGCATACGTAGACAACTAAACTCCTGGCAGTGGTGTGGGGCAGAAACGGAGAGACATTCTGTTATGGATAACAATTCTAGGCGCAGAAAGGCCGGTTTCATAGGGGACTCGCCACTTCTCGCAGTGAATTCCCAGTGAGTTGCCAGCCGGAAATGGGTCTTGCACCTAGAATCAACTCAATGAACGCGTCTGCTGGCGCGCGAGTCTACACCCACCCCAAGGAATTCAATGAGTGAGCAGCAGTTCTCCCGCGGCCCGGCAATGCGCGATGTAGCGGCTGCCGCCGGCGTCTCAGCCCAGACCGTTTCGCGGGTGCTGAACGACCATCCGAACGTGCAGGAAAGCACCCGCAGACGCGTCCTGGCCGTGGTTGAGGACTTGGGCTACCGCCGCAACAACACTGCACGTGCGCTCGTGACGGGGCGTTCAAAGACCATTGGCGTGCTGACGTTGGCCACCAACAACTACTCACGCTCATCCCTTGCCCTCGGCGTCGAGCTGGGCGCCCGGGAGGCCGGGTATACGGTGAACTCCGTAACCTCGAGCCTGAGTGTCCAGGGGCTGACCGATGCCGTCAGCCGGCTCGTGTTCCAGGGCGTTGACGGGATCATCATCGCCGCCCCGCTGCAGGACGCCGCGGAGCAGATTGGCAAGATCACCGCAAGGATTCCCACCGTCAACACGGACGGCTCGTCCAACATGGGCGACGGCAAAGTGGGCGTTGACCAGGACATTGCCGCCGTCATGGCGACCAAGCACCTGTTGGAACTCGGGCACAAGACCGTCTGGCATGTGGCCGGTCCGGCGGAATGGTCGGATGCCGCAAGCCGCCTCACCAGCTGGCGTCGCACCCTGAAAGAGGCCGGCTGTGAGGTGCCGCCGGAACTCCACGGCGACTGGAGCCCGGAGTCGGGCTACCAGAACGGGCTGATCCTGGGCCGCATGCCTGAGGTTACGGCCATCCTGGTGGCCAGCGATGAAATGGCCTTTGGCGTGCTGCGTGCACTGAACGAGCTCGGCCGGCGCGTGCCGGAGGATGTCTCCGTGGTGGGCATTGACGACATTGACCTGGCCGCCTTCTCAAACCCGCCACTGACAACCATCCGCCAGTCCTTCGAGGACACGGGCCGCCGCGCAGTGCAGAGGCTCGTGGCGCAGATTGCCCACCCGGAGCTTGCCCGCACCCCCGACCTCGTGGCGCCCACCCTGGTGGTGCGCGCCAGCACCGCTCCCCCTCCCGCCGCGGCCTGAACCGCAGCGGGGCCGGCCTCGGGGCTGGGCTGCCCCGAGGCACGGCCAGCTAGCCGGCGGCCTGTGCCACCAGCAGGGGAATCCCAAAAATGGGGTCTTCACGCAGGATGATGACATTCTCCAGGCCCTTTTCGGCCAGTTTGGTCGTGAATGCCTCCTGGAGGGCCGGCACATTGCTGCCCATGCCGCTGCCCAGGACGATGGGGCCGGAAATGCCCAGCTGCCCTGCGGCCTTGGCCGCCAGGGCGGCAAGGTCGGCGGCAGCCTGGTCAACCAGGGCCAGGGCTTCCGCGTGGCCATTGGCCGCGGCCGCAAAAATCACCGGCGACGCAGCCGCCCAGTAACGCCGGGTGGTGCCCTGGTGGAAGTGGGCAATGAGCTCCTCCGGGGTTTCCAGCTTGCAGTAATCCAGCAGCGCTGCCGTCAGCTCATCAGGGGTTTCCCCCGAGTCCATGCGCCGCAGGCTGTGCCGCACGGCCTCCCGTCCCAGCCAGTAGCCGCTGCCTTCATCCCCCAGCAGGTATCCCCAGCCGCCGGCGCGGGCTTCTTCCCCTGCGGTGTTCGCACCCCAGGCGGCCGATCCGGTCCCGGCAATGACGGCCACGCCCTCGGTGGCGCCGGCTGCGGCCAGGAGCAGCCGCGTGTCGTGGACAACGCTCACTTGGGCACCGGGCACAAAAGGCGAGATCAAGTTGCGCAGGGCTGCGGCGTCGTCGTCCGTGTCCACGCCGCCTGCCCCGGCGAAAACCACTGTGGCACCGGCGGAATCCAGGCCGGCGAAAAGGGCGGCCATGTTCTCCGCAGCGGTCTCCCGGCTCACGTTTTGGACATTCGTGCTGCCAACGCTGAGATCGGAGGTGACGGAGCCGTCCGTCCACACGATGCCGCGCGTCTTTGAACCGCCAATGTCGAGGCCCACAAAGCGTGCGGGGGTCCGGGAATTTTCTGATGTGATGTAGTCCACGCACCTAGAATAGTGCCATGTCACCCCATGCCATGTTCGAATCGCCCATCATTGCCGCGCCCATGGCCGGTGGAACCACCACCACCGACCTTGCGCTTGCCACGCAGCGTGCCGGTGCCTTTGCCTTTGCTGCCGGCGGCTACAAGTCGGCCGAGCAGCTGGCTGCCGACATTGGGCCGCTGCGGGACGCGGGCACCGGTTTTGGCGTGAACTTGTTTGTTCCGCGGACAGGCCCCCTGGCTGCGGCCGACGCAGCCGCACTCACGGCCTACCGCAGCGAGCTGTGGGCCACGGCCGCACGCCTGGGTGCGGACGTCCCCACAGCCCCGGCACCCGAGGACCCCCGGGCCCGCGACTTCTGGGAGGAGAAGATCGAGCTCCTGCTGCGCGAACCGGTCCTGGTTGTCAGCTTCACCTTCGGCTTGGCGCCCGTGGACGTTGTGGCGGCGCTGCAGGCGGCGGGCACCTGGGTCATGGCCTCCGTGACCAGCGTGGCCGAGGCCGTTGCCGCCGCCGCAACTGGCGTTGATGCCCTTGTGGTCCAGCACCGCAGCGCCGGTGGACACTCGGCGGCATTCCTGCCGGCCACGGCTTCAGTGCTCACCGCCACCCTTCCCCAGCTGCTCGCCGAGGTGCACGCCGCGGTGAACCTTCCCCTGGTGGGTGCCGGTGGGGTGTCCGGCCCGGCCCAGGCCCGGGCTGCGCTGGATGCAGGCGCCGTGGCGGTGGCACTGGGCACGGCACTGGTCCGCACCGATGAGAGCGGCGCACGGCAGCTGCACAAGGATGCCCTGGCCGATCCCGCCTTTGCGCAGACCCGCATGACGCGGGCCTTCACGGGAAAGCCGGCACGTGCCCTGGTCAATGACTTTGTCCGGGAACACTCGGCCACGGCCCCGGACGCCTATCCGGAGGTCCACTTCCTGACGGCGCCACTGCGCGCAGCCGCGGCCTCCTCCGGGGATGCGCAGGCCTTGAACCTGTGGGCCGGGACCGGCTGGAAGTCCGCCCAGGATGGTCCGGCGGCCGCCGTGATTGAGGGCTTTCTGCGGGAGCTGTAGCACCAGCAGCCATGTGATGGGACACGGTGCCGGGCATTTGCTTCGGACCGGCCCGCATTAACGGGTAGATATTCGCCAAATTTGCTAGAATTGTGAACTATCGGCTGCCAAACCCGGCAGATACAAATTATTCACCCGTCAATCCTGGAGGACCCCATGGCAGCATCGGCGAAAAACGTCCGGAGGGACCCCGCCCACCACACGCCCGAGCCCCTGGACGCCGTGGACCGCCAGATCATTGACACGCTCGTGGCGGATGCCCGCATCACCAACCGGGACCTGGCCGACGCGGTGGGAATTGCACCGTCGACGGCGCTCATGCGCACCCGCGCACTCATGGAACGCGGCGCCATCGAGGGATTTGAGGCGAAGCTGAACCTGGCCTCCATTGGCCGTGCCGTCCAGGCGCTCATTGCCGTGCGGCTGCGTGCCCACGACCGCGACCAGATCGACGCCTTCACCGGCCGCGTTCCGTTGCTGCCCGAGGTGCTCTCCACCTTCCACACCTCCGGCTCCGTGGACTACCTGCTGCACATTGCCGTGCGCGACACAGATGCGCTGCGCGACTGGGTGCTGGACAACCTGACCACCGACCCCGTGGTGGGGCACACCGAAACCACTCTCGTGTTCAAGCACATGCCGGGGCACACGGGCCCGTTGGACTAGTCTTCGGCGCACTTTTGCGCCCCCGGGCATCCATAATGGGCAAGTGACCATCATTGACAACGCCGTATACGTGGACGGGCGGCGCTACGCCGACCCGGACAGCCTGGACCAGACCTTCGAGCTGATGGATGCGTGCCACGGCATGGCATGGATCGGCATGTTCCGCCCCGATGCCGGGGAGATGAAGGCGCTGGCCGCAGAGTTTTCCCTGCACGAACTGGCCGTGGAGGACACCATCAAGGCCCACCAGCGGCCCAAGCTGGAACGGTACGACGACGTGCTGTTCACAGTGCTGCGGCCCGCTCGGTACATTGACCAGAGCGAAACCGTGGAGTTTGGCGAACTGCACATCTTCACGGGCAAGGACTTTGTGGTCACCATCCGCCACGCCGAAACGCCGGGCCTGTCTTCCACCCGGACCCGGCTCGAGGCCGACCCGGAACTGCTGGCCCTGGGGCCCGAGGCCGTGCTGTACGCCATCCTTGACCAGGTTGTGGACGACTACCAGCCCGTGGTCAACGGCCTGGAAAACGACATCGACGAGATTGAGGACCAGCTCTTCGCGGGCGATCCCACGGTGTCCAGGCGCATCTACGAACTGGCCCGCGAGGTCATCCAGTTCCAGCGCGCCATCCACCCCCTGCATGGAATGCTGGAACAGCTCAAGGCCGGCTTTGAAAAGTACCGCATCAACGTGGAGCTGCAGCGCTACCTGCGCGACGTCGAGGACCACATCGCCATCGTCACGGCCCGCGCCGATTCCTTCCGGGAACTGCTGCAAAACGCGCTGACAGTGGACGGCACCCTGACCACCAACCGGCAGAACGAGGCGAACGCGGCCGAAAGCGAACAGGTGAAGAAGATTTCCTCCTGGGCCGCGATCCTGTTCGCACCGTCATTTGTGGGCACCATCTACGGCATGAACTTCGAGAACATGCCCGAGCTGCACTGGGCCTACGGCTACCCGTTTGCCCTGGCCCTCATGGTCCTGGTGGGCCTGGTCATGTACTGGATCTTCAAGAAAAAGACCTGGCTGTAGCGCCGCGCCGCGCGGGCGGCGCGGCATCAGGTCCGTGCCAGTGCGCCAATGTCCTCCAGGAAGTCCGCGGCCACGGCGTCGCTGACGGTGGCGCGGGTCTCGGCGATGGTTTCCAGGTAGTCGGCCGTCACCGGTCCCCGCACCGCCACTCCGTCCGCGGACGAGGGGGATGCGCCGTCGTCGAACATGGCCTTTTCCAAGGCACGCTGGGATGCGCTGCGGGCCGCGAACTCAATGTCAGCTGGCGAGAAGCCGCCGCTGGCGTCCACGAGCGCGGCGACGTCGATGCCTGCCACCACGTGCGCCGGGATGAAGCGGTGCCACATGGCGGTGCGCGCCTCCTCATCGGGCAGCCCGATCGGGATGACGTAGTCGAAGCGCCCGTGGCGCAGGAACGCGGAGTCCAGCGAGCGGATGAAGTTGGTGGCGCACACCAGCAGCCGGCCGGGCTGGTCGCGGAAGGCCGGAATGATCTTCAGCAGCTCATTCGTCACGCCCTGCATGGGCGACGGCGGCTCTCCCGAACGCTGTGAGGCAATCTCCTCCACCTCGTCAATGAACACCACCGCGTGCTCGAGCTCGGCAATTTCCAAAAATGTCTGGCGCAGGGCCCCGGCAAGGCCACCCGGCTCCCCCGCCAGTCTGGACGGAAACACCTCAACGAACGGCCATTCCAGCCGTGAGGCAATGGCCTTGGCAAAGGTGGTCTTGCCCGTGCCGGGAGGCCCAAACAGCACGACGGCGCGTGGCGGCACCACCCCGAACTCCTCCGCCAGCCCGGGTTCGGCCAACGGCATGACCAGCCTGCGCTCCAGCAGTTCCTTCTCGGCGGCCATGCCTGCCACACGGTCCCACAGGTCCCTGGGCAGGATGCGCCCGCCCAGGTCCTCCAGCGCCCCCAGCTCGGCCCGCTGGACGGGAATGCGCCGTTCAAAGTAGCGCAGGTTCTTCTTGACCACAAAGCCGCGGTTGCTGAACGCCTCCACGCGGGTTTCGGACTCGGGCATGAGGGCCGAGAGCTTGTTCAGGCCGTGGGCGGCCATGCGGTTTTCGACGGCGGCCAGCAGCAGCGTGCCAATGCCCCGCCCGCGGAAGCCCGGCAGGGTGGCCAGGAAGACGATCCAGCCCTGGTCGTGGGCGGCCCGTCCCACGGCGGCCCCCACCACATGGTCGCCCTGCACGGCAACCACTGCGTGGTCCTTCTCGCAGGACGCCAGCACCTCGGACAGGTCATAGACCGGTTCCACACCGGCATCGCGCAGCGACTGCCACAGGGCAAGGATGCCCTCGACATCCTGTGAATGGAAATCCCGGACTGTCCACGTACCCATGATTCAACCGCTCCTTTGCGATGGCCACTTGGGTCATCTTGGCACTGTGACGCAGCTCATGGCAAAACGTGAAACAAATGCGACGGCCGGGGCGCTGTAGACCCTGAGAAGTTTCCACCAGCAACAGAAAGCCGGGCCCTTGAGCATCGACATCGCCACCGAAATCGACCTGAACAACGAACTCATCCTTGATGGCGAAGCCGCGGCAACGCTGTTCCTGGAAGCCCGCACGGCCAACAGCTGGTCGGACGAGGAAATCAGCGACGAGACGCTCCAGGCCATTTACGCCCTGACCAAGATGGGCCCCACCGCCTTCAACAGCCAGCCCCTGCGCATCACCTGGGTCCGCTCCACGGAGGCCCGCGAACGCCTGGTTGAGCACATGATGGACGGCAACAAGGCCAAGACCCTCACGGCACCGATGGTTGCAGTGCTGAGCTTCTCCAAGGAGTGGCACGCCCTCATGCCCACCACGGCACCGCACATGGCAGAGATGATGATGCCCATGTTTGAGGCCAATGTGGAATCCCGCACGGCCGCCGGCAACAACAACGCCCACATGCAGGCCGGCTACTTCATCCTGGCAGCCCGCGCCGCAGGCCTGGCCGTTGGCCCGATGACCGGCTTCAACCCCGCCGGCGTGGACACAGTATTCAACGCGGACAACAGCCACCAGTCGTTCATGGTGGTCAACCTGGGCAAGCCTGCCGGCACCAGCACCCACGAGCGCCTGACCCGCCTGGACTTCGACCTGGCCACTGCCACTGTCTAGTTCCATGACGGGCACCACCCCGTAACAAAACAATAAATTCTTTCAGTTTGCTGAGGCAACACTGGGATAAATTTTCACCAAGCGCGCCAGACCCTTTTTTCACGGGGTTTGGCGCGCTTTGTGCTGCCCGGCCACGTCCCCCATGGCCCCACCACCTGGGGCGCGAAAATCCGGGTGCTGCATTTTCACGCCGCGCCCGCCTGTTCCGCCGCGCGGCCGGCAGGCGCAGTGGCTCCAGCTGGCATTCTGGGGCGCTCGGGCCAGGTGCCCACCCATTCCATCCGCTGGCTGATATGGATAACATCGTGATCGTGTGACTTGAATCTCATTGACCAGCAAAGGATAAACACGTGCGTTCCATGTGGAAAAAGACCCTGGCGATGGCGGTGGTGACCCCTGCCATGCTGTTGAGTGTGGCGGCACCCCCCGTTGTCGCAGCACCCGGAGACCCGGTCTCCAGCAACCTTGCCCTCGCGTCCGCGGGGGCCACCGTGACCTCTTCCGGCGACGAATCGGCCGACAAGTGGGGCACCGACCTCGCCACCGACGGCGATCCGGCCACCCGCTGGTCCTCGAACCACGCCGACGACGCCTCCCTGACCGTCAAGCTGGCCAAGCCGACGGTCATCGAAAAGGTTGTCATCAAGTGGGAGGCCGCCTGTGCGGCCAAGTACAAGCTGCAGGTCTCCACCGACGGCACCACCTTTGTGGACGCCACGGACGTCATCTCCCGCGCCAACTGCAATCCGGCAACGCCTGACACGCAGACCGTCAAGTCGGCCCTGGCGGCCAACAAGTACCAGTACGTGCGCATGCAGGGCGTGGAACGCACGCTCATCGGCGGAGCCAAGTGGGGCATCTCGCTGTATGAAATGGAAGTTTGGGGCGTCCCGGCAGCCGCCGGCAAGAACGTTGCCCTGGCCTCCGCCGGCGGAACCGTTACGGCATCCGGCCAGGAAGTCGCCGGCCAGTGGGGTCCCGCCACCGTCATTGACGGCGACTCCGACGAGTCCAAGCCCAAGGCCCAGCAGTCACGCTGGTCCTCCAACACGGCCGACAACGCCAACATCACCGTCAAGCTCGCAGCCCCCACAGTCATCGACCATGTCAGCATCGTGTGGGAGGCCGCCTGCGCCAAGACGTACAAGCTTCAGGTCTCCACCAACGGCACCGATTTTGTGGATGCCACAGACGTCATCACCCCCACCTGCGGCACGCGCGACACCCAAAAGTTCAAGGCCGCAGTTGCCGGCAACGCCTACCAGTACGTGCGCATGCAGGGCATCGAGCGCACCCCCATCGGCGGCAACAAGTACGGCATGTCCATGTGGGAGTTTGAGGTCTGGGACGGTCCGGAACCCACAACGGCCGCACCCGTGGAGGGCATCAACCTGATCCCGCTGCCCGTGAACATGGAAACCCCGGCAGAAGCACCCTTCACGCTTGGCGCGGGCTCACGGATCGTGGCCAACAACGCCGAGACCAAGGCGACGGCGGACTACCTCGCCGCGATCTTCCGCACCTCCACGGGGCTGGCACTGCCCGTGGTGACAGGCACCTCGGGCGACGCGGACGACGTCGTTCTTCTCCAGAGCCCGGGCGTCATCCCGAACCTGGGCGCGGCACTCCAGGCCGAGGCCTACACGCTCAGTGTGGATGCAGCCACGGGCGCCAAGGTCACGGCCCCCACAGGCGACGGCGTGTTCAACGGCGTCCAGACGCTGCGCCAGCTCTTCCCGGCGTTCATTGAGTCCAAGCAGAGGGTCATCGCCAACTGGAGCGCTCCCGCCGTCGAAATTTCCGACGCCCCCCGCTTCGACAAGCGCGGCATGATGCTTGACGTGGCCCGCGACTTCAAGACCCCGGCCGAGGTCAAGGACATCATCGATTCCCTGACCCAGTACAAGATCTCCACGCTGCACATGCACCTGGCCGATGACCAGGGCTGGCGCATCCAGATCACCAACGACGGCAGGAAGGCCGGCGACACGATCGACTACGGCCTGCTGACGGCAACGTCCGGCAAGACAGCCGTGACCAAGAACCTCAGCTACAAGGACGAGCTTGGCCACACCGGCTTCTACACGCAGGACGAGTACAAGGACCTCGTGGCCTATGCCGCGTCGCGCCACATTGAGATCATCCCGGAAATCGACGTGCCCGGCCACACCTCGGCCATCCTGCACGCGATCCCGCAGATGAACTCGGCCAAGACCAAGCCCGGCGTAGACGAGTGGGGCGTGGTGCCCGCCGACGGCACCGGCAACGTGGGGCAATCGACCCTCGACGTGGACCTGCCGGCGACGTGGAACTTCATCGAGCACGTGTTCGGCCAGATCGCCGACATGACCACCACGAGCGACTACATTCACGTGGGCGGCGACGAGTCGCACTCCACACAGCACGACGACTACATCGATTTCATCACCAGGACCGTGGACATTGTCCACGATCTCGGCAAGAAGCCGATCGGCTGGAATGAGGCGTCAATCGCCGGGCTCACCCCGGGCGACGGCATCCAGTACTGGACCGGCGGCACCGCCGACACCCTCAACGCCATCAAGAACAAGGGCGTCAAGCTCATGGTGTCCAACGGGTCGACCTCCTACATTGACATGAAGTACCACTCCAAGACCCCCATCGGCCTGACCTGGGCCGGCACGGGCGACTTCCCGAAGTACTACGACTGGGATCCGGCCGCCACTGTCCTGGACAACGGCAACAAGCTTCCCGATTCCGCGCTCCTGGGCGTCGAGGCGGCCCAGTGGTCCGAGACCATCCGCGGCGGCAAGCAGGCCGAATTCCTGGCCTTCCCGCGCGTGGTGTCCTTCGCCGAAATCGGCTGGACCCCGCAGGCCAAGCGCAACGTCACCGACTTCAAGGTGCGCATGGCGTCGATGGGCCAGCGCATGCTGGCAACAGGCACCAACTTCTACGACGGCAACCAGGCCAAGTGGCGCTCCTCCATCGCGGGCCTGCCCCTGGCCGTTGCCCCGGGCAAGAGCCTCTCCCTGAACGTGGGGCAGTTTGCCGCGCCGGGCACCAAGGTCTCAGCCGACGGTTCCACGATTGCCGTTGACAGCGTGGACGACGAGGACAGCGCCAGCGCCTCAAGCATCGTTGGCGACCTTGGCGTGAGCGTCAACTGGGGCGACGGCAGCGCCGCCACCCCGGCGACGTTTGTTCCCGTGAAGGAACGCACCTCGCTGGCAGCAGGCAGCCTGTACCAGCTCAAGGGCACCCACAGCTATGCATCTGCCGGCAACTACACCGGAACACTGACTGCCTCCAACGGCACCACGGCCAAGTTCACCGTTGTTGTGGCTGCCGGCACCGCGGACCCGGCCACACCGCCGGTGTGGGACACCGCCCAGCTCCCCGCGCTCACCACCACGGATGCCACAGTCAACGCCGGCTACCGTGCCGAGACCACAGTGAGCGGCTTCGAGCCGGGCAAGTACGTTGTGCTGACACTGGGCGGCGAGCGTGTTGGCTCGATCCTGCCGGATGCCACAGGCAAGCTGACCTTCCAGATGCCCGTGTACCCCTCCAACTACAGTGGAACGTTCAACGTGGTCGCCACCCAGGTGTCCTCGACCGGCACCCGCACGGCAACGGACACGCTGAAGGTCAACTCCAAGCTGATTCCGCTGACTGACAAGATCGCCCAGGGTGAGATCAGCATTGAATCCGTGACCTCGCAGGAGCTCACGGGAGAGACTGCACCGAGCGGCCCGGCCACGGCACTGCTCGATGGCAAGCTCGACAGCTACTGGCACACCCAGTGGCAGGGCACCGTCGCGGCGTTCCCGCACAGCGTGGTCTTCGACCTGGGCAAGAGCTACGAGGTGACCGGCTTTGAGTACAGCCAGCGCCAGTCCAACTCCAACGGCAAGATCAAGGACTTCGAGCTCTACGTCTCCGACAGCCCCACCGAGTTCGGTGCCAAGGTTGCCTCCGGATCGTTCCTTGACCTGACCCGTGCCCAGATCACCGCCATTGCCGGCGGCAAGGTTGGCCGCTACGTCAAGCTGACAGCAGTGAACTCCATTGCCGGCAACGCCTTCGCCGGCGGCGCCGAGGTCAACATTGGCGGCAAGACGCCCGCCACCACGGAACCGACGGCGACGCCGACCGTTCAGCCGACGGTGGAGCCGACGGTTGAACCCACAGTGCAGCCGACTGTTGAACCCACGGTGCAGCCCACAGTGCAGCCCACCGTTGAACCCACAGTGCAGCCGACGGTTGAACCGACCGTTGAACCGACGGTTGAACCCACGGTGCAGCCCACGGTTGAGCCGACAGTTGAACCGACGGTTGAACCCACGGTTCAGCCCACGACTCCGGCCGCGGGCGAGCCCACCGCTTCACTGGGCAACGGCCCGATTTCCGCAGGCGGCGAGCTGACCATGACGGGCAGCAACTTCAAGCCCGGATCGACGGCGACGTTCACGCTGCACTCCGATCCGGTGGTCCTGGGCACGGCAGTCGTGGCAGCCAACGGGACTGTTTCACTGACGGCCAAGCTGCCGGCGAACATCCCTGCCGGTGTCCACACCCTGGTCATCAGCGGCACGGGCACCGATGGCGGCGCAGTCGAGGCCAGCATCAAGGTGACGGTTGCCGCGGCCGGCGGCACCACGGCGGCCACCAAGCCGGCCACGAAAGCCCCGGCCACCACCGCCGCCGGGGACAAGGGTGCGGGCGACCTGGCCAACACCGGCGCCGGAACCACCCCGTTCCTGCTCGGTGGCCTGGTCCTCCTGGTGGCAGGCGCCCTGGCGGTCTTCAGCCGCCGTCGCCGGAACTCCTCCCATGCCTAGGGCAGGGAAAGTACAAAAGTAGGCAATGAAGCGGTGCCCGCCAGTTCACGCTGGCGGGCACCGCTTCATTTTTGTGTGCATGCATTGGCCCTGGGTCGCGAAAACACAGCTGCGGCCCCATCCATCTAGGGCAGTTCGGCGCAGTTCCCCACAAATTCCGCGCCGTCCACCCGGTCCTGCGTCCAGGCGAGCAGATCGCCCAACAAGGGCGAGCCGGGAAGCACCACGCCCATGTGGTCCTTGCCCTCATACTTCTTGTACAGCAGCTCCTGGCCGGCATCGCAGCGGCCCCTGACATACGTGTCCTGGACTGCGGGAACCACCAGGGGGTCGGCGCCGCCCTGGGCCACAAACAACGGGAACGGTATGGGCAGCGTGGGTGTGTTTTCCCGCAGCCGCTCCCCCATGGCCCCGGTCGTCGGGTCCTTGCTGAAAATGGTCTTGTCCTTGTCGATCGCTATCGCATTGACCAGGGACACCAGCACGCCCGGCTCCGACAGGCAGCGTGTGGACATCTCGCGCACAAAGGTCCGGGCCACAGGGGCAATGTACTCGTTGAAGGACACGTCCGGGTATGTGTCGGCGTAGGCCGCGGCGACATAGGAGGCAAACAAGCTGCCTCCGGCGATGTTGGGCATGTTCCGCACCAGGCCCATCGCGTCGCTGGCGGGGGCCATGGCGGCCACACCGCTGATTTTCACATCCGGGGCGTAGCTGGGCGCCAGGCCGCCGGTCCAGAGCGCGGCCTGCCCGCCCTGCGAGTGCCCCCACACCACGGTTTCGGGTGCCATCCGGAGATCCTCCTGCTGGACGTCCAGCGCCTTGGCGGCTCGCACGGCATCCAGCACCGACCGGCCCTCGCCCTGGCCGATCAGGTACGGTTGCGGCCCCTTGGTGCCAAGCCCGGCATAGTCGGTGGCCACGAGCACCCAGCCCTTGGCCACAATGTCATCCAAGGCCGGCAGCGCACCCGAGCTGAAGGGTTCGGACAGGTTCGACGGCGCGCACACGGGCGCATAGCCCGTGGTGCCGTGCGCCCAGGTGATGACAGGCCGTGGCCCGTCAAAGGGCTCCGTTGAGGTGAGCACGACGGCGCTTGCCACGGCGGGCGTGTTGTCATCCAGTGTGGTGGTGTACAGGATCCGCCACGCCTTCGCGTTGTCTGGAACCTTGGTTTCGAAGGGCTCGCTGCGGAGCAGGGCTCCGGGTGCCGCGGGAACGCTGGCGGGAGGATCGTAAAAGGCAGACACCTGGGGTGCCCCTGCACGCAACTGGGCCCCGAGCCCGGCGGCGGCAAGGGCCAGTGCCAAGGACAACACGGCCCCGGTGACACGCAACCAGCGTTTCAGGGCACCGGGCCGGGCCGGGCCCGCCGGCGCCCGGCCAGCGTTTCTTGCGCGGGCATGCCGCTGCGAGAGCGCTCTTGCGAGCGAGCTCCATATGATGCCCAGGCCGAAGAACAGCGTGCGGGCGCCGAACAGCACGGCAACCACCAGCAGTGTCACATCCGGCCAGGCCAGTGCTGCGGCGCCCAGGATGAGGTCTGCGAGCGCGAAGACGAGTGTGGCAATGCGCTCGTCGGCGGGCCTTCCCGCACCGCGCGCGGCTTCCACGCAGCGAACCACACCGGAGATCAACAGCGACACGGCAATGAAGACCGGCAGCACGGCCATGGTTCCGCCGGCCCACAGCAGCACCACGGCCCCGGCGGCAACCCAGCCCCAGCCCAGCAGCCAACGGGTTGCGCCCGGCCCTGCCTTGCCGCCGTCCAGGAGGTCTGCGATGCCTGTGACGATGAAGCTTGCCCCGACGTAGAACGTCAATGCCCCGAGCGAGGACAGCGGCCTGGTGGCAAGTGTGAAGCCCAGCCACACGCACAGGGCCCCGACGGCCAGCGCCAGCCACCACGGCGCCCGGGCCAGAAGCGTCGGCAGCGCACGGGCGCGTTGGGCAAATGTGCGCTGGGTTGTTGAAAATCGGTGTTCAGGCATGCAGTCCCCTTGTGCGTTCAGTGCTTTTGCCGCTTGGGCCGTGCGGGGATCCTCAGCGGTCCTTTTTGGCCAGCAGCTGCTGTGCCAGCGCCTTTTCGTGTTCGCTTTCCTTGCGGCGGGACCGGGAGGCCCCCATCATGAACACGACAATGGCAACGATGGCCAATACCCATGCGAGGGCGATCCCCACAACTACAAGCCACTGTGGCATTCCTGCAGGCTCTTTTCTGATGGGTCGCGGCCGTCACATTCAACATCAGCATAATTCGGCTGCAAGAATTCTCCATGCCCTTGGCCTGCCCGGAGACCGGTGTGGCTAGACTTTCCCCATGAACCCACATGCTCCCGCCCCCGTCACCGTCACGGTCACCGGGGCCGCAGGCCAGATCGGCTACGCACTGCTTTTCCGGATCGCCTCCGGCGCCATGCTGGGCCCGGACGTGCCGGTCAAGCTGAACCTGCTGGAAATCCCGCAGGCGGCCAAGGCTGCGGAGGGCACCGTGCTGGAACTCATGGACTGTGCATTCCCCCTGGTGGCCGGCATGGAGGTCTTCGACGATGCCACCAAGGCGTTCGACGGCGCCAATGTCGCCATGCTTGTCGGCGCACGCCCGCGTGGCCCGGGCATGGAGCGCGCCGATCTCCTCAGCGCAAACGGCGGCATCTTCTCGGTCCAGGGTAGGGCCCTGAACGCCGGTGCGGCTGAAGACATCAAGGTTGTGGTGGTGGGCAACCCGGCCAACACCAATGCACTCATTGCCGCATCCCACGCCCAGGACATCCCGGCCGCCCGCTTCACGGCCATGACACGCCTGGACCACGACAGGGCGGTGGCCCAGCTCGCGGCGAAGACCGGGGCCGGGGTTGCCGACATCCGGCGCCTTGCCATCTGGGGAAACCATTCAGCCTCCCAATACCCGGACATCAGCCACGCAACCGTGGCCGGGGCGCCGGCGACCTCCCTTGTGGAGCAGGCCTGGATTGCCGATGAGTTCATTCCCCGGGTGGCCAAGCGCGGCGCCGAGATCATCGAGGTCCGCGGGGGTTCCTCCGCCGCCTCGGCCGCCAACGCGGCCATTGAGCACATGCGCCTGTGGGTCCAGGGCACCCCGGAAGGCGACTGGACCAGCATGGCCGTCCCCTCCGACGGCTCCTACGGTGTACCGGAGGGCATCGTCAGCTCCTTCCCCGTCACCACCTCCAACGGCGAATACACCATTGTTCCCGGCCTGGACATCAGCGACTTCTCCCGCGCCCGCATTGACGCCTCGGTGGCCGAGCTGGCGTCGGAGCGGGACGCCGTTGCGGAGCTGGGCCTGCTCTGACATGACGCAACGCAACACCAAGGACCCCTCCCCGGCGGGGCCCGTCCTGGACCTGAACGCTGACGTGGGCGAGTCGTTTGGCCAGTGGCAGCTGGGCGATGACGAAGCCATCATGGCCCAGGTCTCCAGCGCCAGCATCGCCTGCGGCTTCCACGCCGGAGACCCCGCCTCCATGTCCCGAACCGCGGCAGCCGCGGCGGCCGCCGGCGTGGCCGTGGGCGCCCATCCCGGCTACCGCGACCTGGCCGGATTTGGCCGCCGCTTCATTGACGTGGACCCCGCGGAACTGCGCAGCGAGATCATTTACCAGGTGGGTGCCCTGCAGGCCCTGGCCCGGGCCGCCGGCACCCGGGTGCGCTACGTCAAGCCCCACGGCGCCCTGTACAACGCAATTGCCCACCACACGGCACAGGCCGGGGCCGTGGTGTCCGCGGTGCAGGCCTTGGACCCAGCGCTGCCGCTGCTGATTGCGCCCGGCTCCGAGGTGCAGCGCCTGGCCCGCGAAGCCGGGCTCACCGTGCTGGCCGAGGCCTTTGCCGACCGCGCCTACAACCCCGACGGGACGCTGGTGCCCCGCACACGTCCCGGGGCTGTGCTGCACAGCGTCGATGCCGTGGTGGCCCAGGCCCTGGACATCGCCACACGAGGCGAGGTCACCGCCGTCGACGGCAGCCGCATCCCGCTGGAGGTGCAGAGCCTGTGCCTGCACGGCGACACCCCCGGCGCCGTGGCCATGGCCGCCGCGGTCCGCACGGCGCTCGAGGGTGCCGGCGTCGCCATCCGCAGCTTCGCCTAGATGGGCCCGCATCCGCGCATCCGCCCCGTGGGAGAGTCCGGCTTCCTGGTGGAGCTCGACTCCTTGCCCGAAGTCATGGCCACCCAGTCGATGCTGCTGCACAACCGGCCGACCGGCGTCATCGACGTGGTGGCCGCCGCCCGGACTGTGCTGGTCCAATGCGAGTCCCCCGCCTCAGCCAAGGCTGCACGGTCCCTGCTCTCCGGGGCGGGGCCGCTTCGACAGGAGCCTGTTGCCGGGACGCTGCACACGCTGGAAACCACGTACGACGGCGCCGACCTCGCCGAGGCTGCCCGCCTGGCCGGGATGGGCACGGACGCCCTCATCCGGTGGCACTCCGGGCAGGACTGGATTGCCGCCTTTGGCGGATTCGCCCCGGGTTTCATGTACCTCACCCCTGCCGTGAAGGCCATTGAATTTGCCCGCCGCGACACACCGCGCACGGCAGTCCCCGCCGGGTCCGTGGCCGTGGGAGGACGGTTCTCCGCCGTCTACCCGGGCCCCACGCCCGGCGGGTGGCAGCTGCTGGGCCGCTGCGCCGGGGCGCTGTGGGATTCAGCCCGGGCCGAGCCTTCGCTGCTGCAGCCTGGCGACCGCGTCCGGTTCAAGCCCGTGCGGGAGCTGGTGCAACTGGGTTCGGCCACCGGCGGCTCCCCCGAAATGGAGGCTCACTCGGGCCCCGAACCGCTGGGGCTGGAGGTCATTTCAGCAGGCGTTTTTGCAACGGTGCAGGACCTGGGCCGGCCCGGGTTTGCGCATCTGGGCGTCACCGCGTCGGGTGCGCTGGACCGTCCCGCCCTGCGGCGGGCCAACAGGATGGTGGGCAACCCGCTGTCACCCGGCGCCGGTGCTGCCGCCCTGGAACTGGTCCTGTCGGGGCTGCGAGTCCGGGCCCGCGGCAGCCAACTGCTCGCCGTGGCCGGTCCCGCAGTCCAGCTCACGGCCACGGATCCCTCCGGCCTGGAACGCGACGTTCCAACAGATGCGCCGTTTGTGCTGGGCGACGGGGAGGTCCTGGCCGTCCTTCCCCTGAACGGCATTGCCGGGTTCCGCAGCATTCTGGCCGTGCGCGGCGGCATCGACGTCCCGGCAGTGTTGGGCAGCCGTTCCGGCGATGTCCTGTCCGGCCTGGGGTCAGCACCTTTGCAGGCCGGCACCTTCCTCCCGGTGGGACGCGGCCACCAGGCAGTCCCGGTTGGATTCCCTGAGGCCTCCCCGCCGGCGGCAGGAGCCGACCCCACTGTGCTGCGTTTCGTCCCCGGACCCCGCAGCGACTGGTTCACGCCCGGCGCACTCGCGGCGTTTGAGCGCGTGTCCTGGCAGGCCGGAGCCCAGTCCAACCGGATTGGGCTGCGCCTGGAACTCGCCCGCACGGGCCCGGAGCACGCCAAACCACCCCTCCTCCGCACGGCTGAAGCTGCGGGTGCCGAGCTCCCCAGCGAGGGGATGGCCGGCGGCGCAATCCAGGTGCCGCCGTCGGGCCTTCCCGTGCTGTTTCTGGCGGACCATCCGGTGACGGGCGGATACCCCGTGCTGGGGGTGGTGCTCCGCGCCGACCTTGCCAAGGCCGCGCAGCTGGCACCCGGCGCGGCGGTCCGCTTCCGTGCCGTCAGTCCCGGCGGCCCTTCATGAAGTAGGCAATGGGGCCGGCGAAGTTGAGGAATGACGCCGCCACCCAGAGCTTCTTGCTCCCGTTGATCTGCTCCGGCGTTCTTTTGGCGATGTCGCGCAGGGCCGCAGCCTGAAGGGTCAGCTGCACGGCGCCGGCCGCAACCATGGCCCAGCGCCGGGCCGGGCTGATCTCGCTCCACTTCTTCTTGTTGGACATGTTCATGCTCCGTTCTTCTCATAAATCCAGGGCAGGCCCGTCATGGTGAGCCTGTGGCGAGCACCGTTCCCGCCGGGAGGGTCGGGGTAGGCCTCGTCGCCGGCCCATACGACGCCGCTGCCATCGAGCAGGTGGGTCCGGTAGGCGATGGGCTCCGCCGCCCTGGCTGCTGCGAGCGCCTGGGCGGTCGATTCCATGGCCGCCAGGTTGTGCAGCGTGACCCACGTGGGCGGCACCAGCACCATCTCCCCCTCGCCATGCAGTTCCAGGGCGCGGGCCGGGGAGAGCCAGGCGTGGCGAACGTGTTCTTCCGGGTTCAGGACCACGGCGTCCGAGGCGGCCGGCGCCAGCATGAACCAGGCCCGGAAACGGCGGGGCAGGACCTGCATGGGCGTCCACTGCGACAGCCAGGCCAGCTCGCCGGCGGGAAGCAGCTGCCCGGTCTCCTCTGCCAGCTCGCGCAGCCCGGCGGCCTGTGCGGCGGCGAAGTCATCCAGCGGGGAGCCGTCGCGGGTCACGCGGTCGGCGGCGTCCACCTTGCCGCCTGGGAACACCCACGCACCGGCAAAGGAACGGCTGCTGCGGGGCCGCTCCAGCATCAGCGTCTCCAGCCCGGCGTCGCCGTCGCGCAGCAGCACCACAGTGCAGGCATCTTCCAATGGCGCCAGCCGGGTTTCTTTCTCCATGCGATCACCCTAACCCCGCGGGAAGCCGGCAGCGGCAGCCCGCGACTGGCTGCCTGCGAAAAACTGTCCGCGGAAACCATTGCCGGCGACTATACATGCGAGTAGTCTCCTATCCATGAGTACAGCCCAAGAGGACCTGACGGGCCGGGCACGTCTGCGTGACGCCGCCATCGAGTGCTTCGCGGCCGGCGGCTTCGACGAGTCCCTGCGGGCCATTGCGGCCCGTGCGGGCGTCAGTGCCGGCCTTGTCCGCCACCACTTCGGCTCCAAGGAGCAACTGCGGGCCGAATGCGACGCGACCGTGCTGGAGCGCTACCGCCGCCTCAAGGTGGACAGCCTGAACACCTCCCCCGCCCTGCTGTTTTCCCAGCTCCCCTACTCCCGGGACGGCGGCATCTTGATGGTGTACATCCTGCGCAGCGTCCGTGAAGGCGGCGCCGCGGGGCTGGAATTCATGGAGCGCATGGTGGCCGAGGCCCTGGAATTCACGCAGGACGCCGTGGCGCGCGGGATCGTGGTGCCCAGCCGCAACGAGGAAGCCCGTGTCCGTTTCCTGGTCCAGCAGGCCGTGGGCGGGCTTGTGGTCCAGCTGGCCATGCACCCGGGCATCGCCCTGGATGACTTTCAGGCGGTCATGGAACAGTTCTACGCCGGGACCATCCTGCCCACCCTTGAGCTGTACACCGAGGGCCTATTCACGAACAGCAGCTACCTGGACCAATACCTTGCGCTCCTGGCCGCCAACAACCACCCACCCGTGGGTCTCGCGGGACAAACGGCATCACCCTAAGGAAACGCCATGTCTGCACACTCCCTGTCTGCAAACAACCAGGCTGCACCCGCTGCAGCAATCGAGGTCTCCGGACTCCGCAAGAACTTTGGCAAGACCACCGCCCTGGCCGGCCTGGACCTCCGGGTCGAGAGGGGCACGGTGGCGGGATTCCTGGGCCCAAACGGCTCGGGCAAGTCAACCACCATCCGCATCCTGCTGGGGCTCCTGCGCCCCGACGGGGGAAGGGCAAGTCTCCTTGGCGGCGATCCCTGGCGCGACGCCGTCGAACTTCACCGGCGCATTGCCTACGTTCCCGGGGACGTGAGCCTGTGGCCCAACCTCACGGGCGGGCAGGCCATTGACATCCTCGCCAGGCTGCGCGGCGGCGTGGACACCGCCAAGCGCAACAGCCTGCTGGAACGCTTTGAGCTGGATCCGTCCAAGAAGGCACGCAGCTATTCCAAGGGCAACCGTCAGAAGGTGGCGCTCGTGGCCGGGCTGGCCTCCGATGCCGAACTGCTGATCCTGGACGAGCCCACCTCGGGGCTGGATCCGCTCATGGAGCAGGTCTTCACCGAGTGCATCCGCGAGGTCAAGGCGGAGGGGCGCAGCGTGCTGCTTTCGAGCCACATCTTCGCCGAGGTGGAAAAGCTGTGCGACACCGTCACGATCATCCGCGAGGGGCGGACCGTTGAGGCAGGGCGGCTCGATGACCTGCGGCACCTGCACAGGACCACTGTCTCGGTGGTCCTGGACCGCGACGCGTCGGTGCTGGCCTCCGTGCCCGGCATCAACGACCTCGTGGCCCAGGGCAGCAAGGCCACGTTTACGGTGGGGGCCACCGAGCTGGGCGGGGTGCTTGCGGCGTTGTCGGCCTACGCGCCGCACACGCTCGTCTCGAGCCCGCCGTCGTTGGAGGACCTGTTCCTGCGCCACTACGGCGGCACGGCCGCGAATGAAACTGAAGGGGCTGCCGCGGCCACGCAGATAGCAGGTGCGCGATGAGCACCGCCACGCTGGACACCGGCGGCAGGCATTCCGGCGGGCAGGCCGCCGCCGCTGCGCTGCCGCTCTCCGGAACCATGACCGGCTTCTGGCTGAGCGTGCGCTTCATCCTGCGCCGCAACTGGCTGCGGCTGTTGATCTGGGCGGCCGTGCTGGCCATCATGATTCCCGTTGTCTACGACTCCCAGCAGCAGGCCTTCCCCACGCAGGCCGACCGCGATGCCTATGCCGGCGTGGCCAACACCCCCGCTGTGGCCGCCATGACCGGGCTGCCATACGCGGCCGGGTCCCTGGGCGGCATCTTGGTCATCAAGATCTGGATGACGCTGGCCGTGGCCATTGGCTTCGCCGTGATCTTCCTCGTCACGCGCAACGGCAGGGCGGACGAGGAGGCCGGGCGCACTGAGCTGCTGCGGTCATCCGCGCTGGGCCGGCACGCCTACAGCACAGCCAACTATGTGGTGTCCGGGGCCCTGGGCTTGGTGACGGGCATCCTCATCTCGCTGCTGTGCCTCTCGGTGAACCTTCCCGTGGCGGGCTCGCTGGTCATGGGCGCCTCGATTGCCGGGACGGCGCTGGCCTTTGTGGGCATTGCCGCGGTGTGCGGGCAGTTCAGCTCCACGAGCCGGGGCGCCAACTCCCTGGGCGTGATGGCCATGGCACTGTTTTACTTCATCCGGGCGGGGGCTGACCTGCAGTCCGACGGCGTGGACCCCAGCGCCCTGAGCTGGTTCTCCCCCATTGGCTGGGCGCAAAACATGCGCCCGTTCGGGCAGGACACGTGGTGGCCGCTACTGCCGCTGCTGGCCCTTGGCGTGGGCGGCTGCGCGCTGGCCCTGCGGATGGAAACGGGGCGCGACCTGGGCATGGGGCTGTTGCCGGACCGGGCCGGACCGGCCCGGGCCACGGCGTTTCTCGCCGAGCCTGTGGGCCTGGTGCTGCGGCTGCAGCGCGGCAGCCTGATTGGCTGGTTCGCAGGTGCCGCCGTGGCCGGGGTGTTCTTTGGCGGCGTGGCGCAGGCCATGACAAACGTCCTGGACCCCTCGAATCCCTTTGCCAAGTCGTTCGTGGGCTCCTCGAATTCCATGCTCGACGGCGTCCTGGGCATCTTTGTCCTGTTCAACGGGCTCCTGGCGGGCGCGTTCGCCGTGCAGTGCATGGCCGGGGCCCGCAGCGAAGAGGCCGCCGGGCGGCTGGAGTCGCAGTTGGCCGGTGCCTTGTCCCGCTACAAGTGGCTGGGTGCCCAGGTGCTGGTTGCGGCCGCCGGATCCGGGCTGATGCTGCTGCTGGGCGGCTACCTGACGGGTGTTTCCTCGAACGGTGCGGCAACAGGAGGCGAGCTCGCGGCGGCATCCCTCGCCTACTGGCCGGCGGTGCTGCTCATGGTCGGAGTCATGCTGTGCCTGCACGGCTTCCTGCCGCGGCTGAGCATCTCACTGACGTGGGCCGTGTACGGGATCTCGGTGATGGTGGCCATGTTCGGCGGGTTGTTCTCGCTGTCCGAGAAGGTCATCAAGTCGACACCGTTTGGTGCTGTTCCCCGCATGCCGGCCGACGACTTCGCGTTGACACCCTTGGTGGTCCTGTCCGTGCTGGCGGTGGTCCTGGCGGCGCTGGGCATCTGGCGCTTCCGCAACAGGGACATTGTGGCTGAATGAGGCTGGGCGGGCGGGCTTTGGCTAGGGGTGTTGGCTGCCCTCGAAGGATTGCAGCGTTGCCGACACCTCGTCGAGGTAGTTGTCCACCTCGTCCTCCACGTAGCCGGTGCGGAACTTGGTGAGGGCAAAGCGGGACTGCTCCACGGCGTCGGCCGTCAGCTCTCCCGGCACCCCGGACTCCCAGCTCTCAAGGGACGTGCGGACCTTGTCCAGGTAGGAGTCAACGTCATCCATGACGTAGCCCTCGCGAAACTTCGTGGTGGAAAAATGTGCCTTGGCTATCTCGGAGCTGTGCATTGTGCTTCCTTTGCCGACGGGCCGGACGTCTTTGTCCTGCATATGTAGTTTCACGCCCACCATAATCCGGAATCACCAAAATGTCCCCGAATGTTGCGGTTGGCGCGAAACTACCCCCGGCGTCCTCAAGCACGACGACGGCGGGCGGCTTGCGCTCCCGGCCACCGGCCGCCGTCGTGCTTCCAGGGTGTTCCTAGCCTGCGGCCGCGGCCAGCATGGCCCTGGCGATGGGCCCGGCCGTCACGGCACCTAGGTCGCCGTCCTCGACGAAGACTGCCACGGCTACGTCGCCCTGGGCGGCGATGACCCAGGAATGGGTGCGCGGCGGGTTGTCCGTGCCGTACTCGGCAGTTCCGGTCTTCGCGATGGCCTCGGCGCCGGGCAGGTCACCCAGGATGGTGAGGTATCCGTCCGTGACAACGGCCCGCATCATGGTGCGCAGATCCCCCGCTTCCTTTGCTGTCAGGGCGGCACCCTCGGCCGGCTTGGCCTTGCCTTCGCGGCCGTCGATGAGCACCGGGGCGGCGGCAGAGCCCTTGACCACCGAGGACATCATGGCGGCCATGGCAAGCGGCGATGCCTGCACCTTGCCCTGCCCGATCATGGACGCGGCGTGCTCCGTGCCTGCCGAATCACGGGGGACGTTGCCCATGTAGGCATCCAGCCCGAGGTCGTTTTCCATGCCGATGCCCAGGGCACCCGCGGCGTCGGCCAGCTTGTCCTGGGGCAGCTTTTCAAACTGCGAAACGAAGGCCGTGTTGCAGGAATGGGCAATGGCGGTTGTCAGGGAGATGTCCCCCGTGGCGTCCGCGGCATAGCCCGGGGCGTTGAGGAACTTCTTGCCGTCAACGGTGAATTCCTGGGTGCAGGGAACAGTGGAGCCCGGGTTGAGGCCAGTCCTGAACAGGCCCAGGGACGTGGCGATCTTGAATGTGGACCCAGGGGCGTACTGGCCCAGAAAAGCTGTGTTGTAGCCATTGCTGTCCGGACCATTGGCCGCAGCCAAAATGGCTCCCGTGGACGGGCGCATGACAACCACCGAACTGGGCGACTTCACCCCGGCCAGCGCACCTTCGGCGGAGCTTTGCAGGGCCTGGACGAGCGTGGTCTTGAGGTCCTTGCCATCCGTCGGGTCAACGGCAAACAGGACCTTGGCCGGAGCATTGGGGTCAACGGCGGGTGTTTCGGCAGCGGCAGTGGGCGAGTCCGTGGCGCCACTTGAGGCCGGTGCAGGAATGGCACTGATGGTGACTCCGGGCGTACCGGACAGCTGGGCATCGAATGACTGCTGCAAGCCGCCGGATCCAACAATCTGGCCGGCCACGACCTTGCCTTCGGACTTCTCAATGTCCTCTGCCGTGGCCTCGTGGACTGTGCCAAGGATGGCGGATGCGAAGGTGCGCGACGGTGCCAGGGGGAGGGTGCCATCCGTGACCAGGATGCCCTTGATCCCCTTGATGCGGCTTTGGTCCAGCTCCTTGAAGGCGTCCTCACGCAGGGTGATGGCGTCCACGAAGGCCACCGGCCCGTAGCCCTTGACCTTTGCCACATAGCCAGCCTCATCGATGCCCAGTGCCGCTGCCAGTTCCTTGGCTGATGCCTCCGCCTGGGCGTCGCTCAACCCTTCCTTGTTCAGGCCCACAATGTGCACCGGGCGGTCCTTCACAATGGCCTGGCCATCTGCTGAGAGGATGCCTGCACGCTGGCCGTAGGTGGTGCTGATCTTGAGCCGCTCACCGGCCGCCAACTTCGGCTGAACCATTTCCGGGGTCCACGCAATGGTCCAGGAATCTCCGCTGCGGGTCATGTCGGCACCCGTGGAATACGTCCACGCCTTCTCGACGTTGGGAATTTTCCATGAGTAGTTCAGGGACACCCGTGCGGAGTTTTCCTGGACCACCACTTCGCCAACGGTGACGGTGGGCCAGAGAGGATCGATGCCCTTTGACAGTTCGGTCAGCTCCTTTTGCACGTCGGCCGACGGCACGTTGAAGGACAGGTCCCCGACCGTGTGCCCCGTCAGGGCCTTGGCAAGGGCGTCCGCTGTGGAGCTGCCGTCGTCGGGGGCGGAACAGGCAGCACCACCCAGGACGAGGCAAAAGGCAAGAAGTAAAACGGCAACGCGACGGATCATGGGATTCCTTACGGTGATTTTGCTTCAGCCTACCCGCGGGTGAATTGGGTGCTGCGGATGCGGGGTGGCCCGGTGTGGTTCCGCGGATCACTATCCGGTGGGGCCTGGCTGCTGGATCCGGGCGTTTCAGGTGCCTGCGGGGCCTGGCTGGCCGGAGGTGTCAGGGGTTTCCGGGACGTCCGGGGCATCCGGGGTGCCGTTCTGTCCGTCTTGCTGGAGGGCTTTGGTGATGTGGTTTTTGAGCCATTTGGGGTAGGCGGGGCGTGGGTGTTCGGTGTTTTGGGGTGGGTGGTAGTTGCCTGAGGGTGAGATCCAGCCGATGCGCCCGTCCGGGCAGGGCTTGGGCGTCCAGCCGGGCAGGCGGATGCCGGTGCGCCAGGGCTCGGCGATCCGGCGGGGTGTCCCGTGCCGGTTTTTGTCGTCCTTGAAGTGCTTGAGCCGGTGGTGCTGGGCGCAGGCCGGGCGCAGATTCCCCGGCGTGGTCTTCCCGCCCTGGGCGAAGGCCTTTACGTGGTCCAGGTCGGTGACCAGGACGGGGTTGGTGCAGTTCGGGAAGTAGCAGCCGCCGGCCATGGCCTGGAGCACGGCTTTCTCGGCGTCGCGCAGTGTGTAGCGTTCCGGTTCCAAAGGCAGCGCTTCGCCGCTGATCGGGTCCGTGAGCACCCGCAGGAACGTGGAGGATCCGGCGAGCAGTTTCCGGGCGATGCCCATCGGCACGGGCCCAGCATTTCGGTCGTCGAGTTCGGCGGGTTCGTCCGTGAGGCCCAGCAAGCCCAGGACCGGGACCGTCACCAGGACCAGGGCTTTGGGCAGTGGCGGATCCGCCAGCACCACGTTGTTGGCCAAGTCGGCCAGTTGTTGCAGGTACTCGGCCTGGGGGTGTTCGAGGATGCCGTCCACGACGCCGTCCACCCAGCCGGACCCGTCCCCGACGACCACCCCGGCCACCGGCACATCCTCCCCGGCATCCCCCTCCTGGTCGGGGGCGGCTTCCCCGGCGGTGTCAGTGCCCTGGCTAGGGCCGCCTGCGGGCAGGATGGTCCCCTCGAGTGGGGTCCCAGCATCAACGGCTGCGCCCTCCGGCACTTGGGGAAGGGTGGGCTGCGGGCTGGCGTCTGGCGGCGGGTCTGGGCGGGCGTGTTGCCAGGGTGGTTCCTCGTCCGTCACGGTGACGCCGAAGGCAGACCTTTGCCCAAACACCACATCCCCGCCGGCCGAGTCGTTGCCGCCCCCACGACCAGTGACGGTGGCGGAGGTGTCCCTTGGCGGGTGCTGCCCGGTCGGGAAGAAGCTGGAACCGGCCCGGGCCCTTGAGCCCGCCTCGTCCGGGCCGGGATGATCGAAAGCCCCGCGCGGACCAAAAGTGACGGGCGAACCGCCCGCGCCGGGGCCCGTGCTGGTGGTGGTGTAGCTGGTGGTGGTGGGTGGTTCCTGGCCCAGGAGCAGGATCGCGGCGACGTCGGCCCGGAGCTGCTCCAGGGTCCGGTATTCCCGCACATCCTCCCCGCTCCCGCCACGGGCGTCGGCGGCGCGTTGGGCTTCGGCGGCGTTGGCCTTGATCGCACGGGCCGTGCGGGTGCAATGGACCATGATCGCGTTCGCCGCGAGCGTGGGCAGGTGCAGGCTCAACCAGCTCATCCCGTCCCGGCCCGGTTCCACACCGATCCGCCGTGACCTGAACGCCTCCGCCGTGCGGGTGCCCAGGGACGCCGGGAACAAGGATTCCCGGGCCCGGCAGGCCTTGGCAGCAAACACCCCCGCCGTGGTCCCCACCGCCAAACGCAGCAACCGCGCCTCAAAATCCTTCACGTCATTCTCGGTGACAGAGGGGGTTTCGGCCAGGGTCTCCAGCTCGGCCAGGACCGTGCACACATGCCGCCAGGAGATCGCCCCGGAGACCAGTGCTTCCCGGGTGACGGGCCGGTGTTGCAGCGCCACAGCCCGGTGTCCCAGGGCGGCGGCGGTGCGTTCGGCAATGCCCAGCACCAACGCGATTTCCGCCACGCACCCGGATTCCGCGTTCGCCCGCTGCCCCCGGTCCAAGTTGTACGCCACGGCCTCCACCGACGCCGCGCCCAACACCCGATCCACCAGGGCCGCCTTGCACGCGGCCACCTTGTCTTCCAGGCCCTTGATCACCGACAAGGCCCGCACCCCGTCGGCCACCACGGACCGGGCCACCGACGCCTGCGAGGCCGGTTCCGGATCAGGGGCCGGATGCACCATGAACTCCGGCAACCCCGCCAAGGCCACATTGTCAGTGCCAAAGGGTTCAATGGAAGGAAGAGTGATCCCGGCCAGCAGTGCCGCCACATCCTGTGCAGCGCCACCGCCCCGGTCCCCGGGGACAACCACCGGAATACTCATACCCCCACACTACGCCCATCGTAATGCAATCGCAATAGTATCTAGAAATAATGTTCTAACAACATATTCGGCCAACACTCCCGGGTCCTGGGTCTCGACAAGCTCGACCACCGGGCACAGGCTCGACCACCGGGCGGCGGGTCCGGGTCTCGACAGGCTCGACCACCGAGCTCCCCACCAGCTCGACCACCCGCCTCAAGGGCAGGCCGGCGGGGCCCGCTTAACGCAAGTGCCGCCGTCGTCCATCAGGACAACGGCGGCACCCAGCCCGGCAGCTACCCCATGTGCACGTCGATGGTCCCCGGGGCGTCCGGGTTAAATACCAGCCTGCGGTTGGCAATCTTGTCGGTGAAGAAGCGGTCGTGGCTGACCACCAGCACGGCGCCCGGGAAGTGGATGAGCGCGCGCTCCATGACCTGGGTGCTGTTGAGGTCCAGGTGGTTGGTGGGTTCATCGAGCACCAGCACCGATGCCCCGGACAGCAGGCACTGTGCCATGGCAACGCGGGCCCGCTGGCCACCGGACAATGCACCGATGCGCTGCTTGAGGTCGGCCTCGGAGAACTGGAACATGGCCAGGAAGCGGTTGACCGACTTCTTCGTGGCGGTCAAGGCCAGGCTGTCAGGCATGGCGTTGACGGCGTGGGTGACAGTGTCCTCGGGGTCCAGTTCGTCCAGGACCTGGTTGTAGGAGACGAGCCCGCCGCCCTTGGCCCAGGTGACGTGACCGGAATCGGCAGGCTCCTCGCCTGTCAGGGCGCGCAGCAGGGTGGACTTTCCCGAGCCGTTGGAACCGAGCACCACAATGCGGTTGCCGCGGCGGATCTCAAAGCTGAGATCGCTGAACAGGGTCCGCTCACCATAGGACTTGCTGAGCGATTCCACCCGGCACAGCACATCCTTGACGTGCAGCCCGCCGTAAATTTCGGTGATGATCTTGTCCACGGGCCGCGGTGCACGGGACTTCTTGATCTTGGACAGCTTTGAGTCCAGCCCCTTGGAGGCAGCCTTGGCGGCCTCGCGCCGGTCAGAGATTCCCTCCGCCTCAAAAGCCAGCAGCTCGGATTCATGCACAAACTGGCTCTCAAGCGTCTTGAGCCGGAACTGCTTGGCCACCACATATTCGGCAAAGTTTCCGGGATATTCGTGCAGGTGGAAGTTCTCCAGCTCGATGATGCGCGTGACCACGGAGTCCAGGAACTTCCTGTCGTGCGAGACGATGATGGCCGCGCCCTTGAAGTTCTTGAACCAGCCTTCGAGCCATTCGACGCCGGCCACGTCAAGGTAGTTGGTGGGCTCATCGAGCAGCAGGACGTCGGGGGCTTCGAGCAGGATCTTGGCCAGGGCAGCGCGGTTCCGCCAGCCGCCGGAGAGGTCATCGATGGGGCACACGCGGTGGGCCTCGTTGAAGCCGAGGGTGGTCAGGACCTTGTCGATCGAGCGCTGGTAGTCCCAGCCGTCCAGCCGGTCCATGTCTGCAAAAAGCTCCGACTGGCGGTGGATCAGCTTGTCCATCTCGGCCTCGCCCGGATCTGCTCCGAGGGCTGCGTCAATCCCCGCCAGTTCGGCCTCGATCTCCAGCACGTGGGCAAAGACTTCCTCGAGGACCTCGAGGATTGTCTGGGCGCCGTCGAGCTCGGAGAACTGCGAGAAGTAGCCGATCTTGGTGCCCAGTTCCACGCTGACTGTGCCGGTGTCCGGCTCGATCTGGTCCATCACGAGTTTCAGGAGCGTTGACTTTCCGGAACCGTTGCGCCCAATCAGGCCCACCCGGTCGCCCGCCTCCAGCTTGAAGAACGCCTCGCGCAGCACCTGGACCTTGTCAAAGCGCACGGAAACATCGTTGAGGCGGATCAAGCTCATGGGTGTGGTCCTTCAGATTGCGGGGAGGGCACGGAGAACACCCAAACCAAGTTTACCGGCCGGTGCGGGCGCAGGCGGTGGCGCGGATCGTGGGAAGCGCCACTGGCGCCGTCCGGCCCGGGGTGCCAGTGTTGAGCCATGGGAACCATGGTTGATTTTGCGGCGGCGGGTCAGGCGTTTCAGGGGTACCGGGCGGAACCGGTGGGTGCTGCGCGGGGTGCGGTGATCGTGATCCATGAGATCTGGGGGCTGAACGCGCACACCAGGGACATTGCCGACCGCTTTGCGCTGGAGGGCTATCTGGCCGTGGCCCCGGACCTCCTGGGGCTGGCCGGGCTGGACGCAGTGCTGCTGGCGGAACTGGGCGAGCGGCGTGCCGACCCGGCAGCCATGGCTGAGGTCCAGCCGCTGATCCGGGCGGCCACGGCACCCATGAACTCCCCCGAAATTGCTGCACGGACCAGGGCCGGCGTTGCGGAAGTCTTTGAGCACCTCAATTCGACGCCGGAGGGCGCGGGCCGGACGGCCGTGGTGGGGTTTTGCTTTGGCGGAACATACTCCTTCGCCCTGGCCGTGGAGGAGCCGCGGCTCGCGGCGGCCGTCCCCTTCTACGGCCATGCCGCCTATTCGGCGGCCGAGCTTGCCGCCATTGCGTGCCCGTTGCTGGCGTTCTATGGGGAAGACGATGCCCGGCTCGTAGATGACCTGCCGGACCTCACCGTCCGCATGCAGGAGGCAGGGGTCGACTTCCGGTCCACCGTCTTCCCCGGCGCAGGCCACGCCTTCTTCAACGACAGCAACCCGTTGATGTATCGCGCGGAACCTTCACGGATCGCATGGCAGAAGACGCTGGATTTCCTGGCGCAGGAGCTTTCGCCGAAGTAGGCGTGTGTCAGCCGGCCATGTGGGCAATCTGGATCAGGTTCCCGCAGGTGTCGTCGAAGACCGCTGTGGTCACCGGCCCCATATTCATGGGCTGCTGGGTGAACCGGACACCGAGTCCGCTCAGCCGTTCGTACTCGGCCTGGACGTCGTCCACGGCGAACTGGGTGAACGGGATGCCGTCGGCCACGAGCGCATCCTTGAACGGGTTCACGGCCGGATGGCCGCTGGGCTCCAGCAGCAGGCGCGTGCCGTCGGGGTCCTGGGCGGAGGCCACCGTCAGCCACCTGTCGGCACCCACGGGGACGTCGTCCTTCTTCACGAACCCCAGCTTTTCGGTGTAGAACTCCAGCGCCTTCGCCTGGTCGTCAACGAACACGCTTGTAAGGTGGATTCTCATCGCGGTCTCCTTGTGTTTTCTGTTCCGGCAGTGCCGGCCTTGTTGAGCCACCGCTCCACGATGGGTTCAAGCGGCTTGGTGTTGATGTGGTGGAACTTGTACCTGCCCTCGCGCCTGGTTTCAACAAGTCCGGCGGCCTCAAGCACGTCCAGGTGCTGCGAGACTGCCTGGCGCGAGGACGAGAGCCCGTGGATCATGAGCAGGCGCCCGCAGATTTCAAAAAGGGTCTGCCCGTCCCGCTCCGCCAGCTCGTCCAGGATGATCCTCCGGGTGGGATCGGCCAGGGCCTTGAATACGTCCGCCACACGCCCACAATAGGCAAGTAACTGCTTGCATGTCAATGGCTGAACGCCTCCAAGCGGTACGGTGGGTGCATGCTGTGCGGCGCCAACAAATGGCGGCCCGACAATTGGATGGATGGGTCGAACATGAATGAGGTCATTGGCAGCATCCTCCCCCTCAGCATGGGCGTGGCACTGAGCCCGTTCCCCATCATCCTCATTGTGCTGCTGCTGGGCTCGGCTCGACCGCGGGCGAACGGCATGGCTTTCCTGGCCGGCTGGGTTGCCGGCCTGGCGGCAATTGTCGCGCTCCTGACGTTCGCACTTGATGCCCTCGCAGGCTCCGGCAGCGAGCCCGGCCCCATTGCCGGCGTCCTGCGGATCCTCTTCGGGGCGGCGCTGCTTGCCATGGCCGGGCGAAAGTTCGCCAAGCGCTTTGGCACGGGCGACGCCGGACCCCTCCCCCGCTGGATGGCCTCCGCCGGCGCCTACTCACCCCGGCAAAGCGTTCTCATGGGACTGGCCCTGTCCGGGGCGAATCCCAAGAACCTGGCCCTCACGGCGGCGGCAGGCGTTGCCATCGGAGAAGCGGAGCTGGCCACTTCAGCCGAAATCTGGGCCATGGCCGCATACCTTCTCCTGGCCTCGGCCACGGTGGTCATCCCGCTTGCCGGCTACGTCATTGCCCCGCGGAAAATGTCGGTTCCGCTGGTCGCCGTCATGGATTGGCTCCAGGGGAACCACTCGATCATGACCGGTCTGCTGCTGGTGGTCTTCGGCTTCATCCTGTTGGGCAACGGAATCGCCAGCTTCTAGGCAAGAGCAATTCCGCGCAATTCCAATCCGCCGGGGGCCGCGGCTCCGAAGCACTGGAAAACCCATTGAAGCGGCAGGCTTTGCCGTTCGCCAAAACGGCACGGCCGCTGCCCGGAATGACAAGGATGCAGTCGGATGAACCAGGAATTCGGATGGATAACAGGGCTTTGGCCCTTCGATGTCAATGTGGACAGGGTGCGACAGGGCGGGGCCGCCAAGCCGCACTGTGGCACTGGCCGCGGGCCCGTGCCACCGGCCGCGGGCCCGTGCCACCGGCCGCGGGCCGGTGCTGGCCCGCGGCGGGAAGTAGAATCCGGATTCTGGGCTGTCATCAAAGCCCGCTATGGACAGGCCGCGGGGCAACCGGAGGTTGCGATCATGGGCGGCGCGCATAACGCCCCGGGCAGCACTGAACTCCGCGGCGGGTCGCCGCGGAGTTCAGTATTTTTTGGCGCCGATCAGCCGTTCGGGCGGTTGGGAAGGTACTGCACAGCCCACTTGTTGCCGTCCGGGTCGGCGAAGTACACAAAGTGCCCCCACTCTTGGATGTCGACGTCACTGACGTCGACCCCATTGGCCGCCAGCTGGTCATGGGCGGCCTGAATGTCCGAGACAACCATCTGCAGGTTTGGCGCAGTGCCCGGCGCGGCATCCGTCAGGCCTTCGCCAATGCAGATCGAACAGGCCGATCCCGGCGGGGTGAGCTGCACGAAGCGGATGCCGCCGCCTGGCCGCTCATCGTAGTCGGCGTTGAAGCCAACCTTGTTCACGTAAAAATCCTTGGCCCGATCAACATCCGAAACAGGCACAAACACGAGTTCCAATTTCCAGTCCATGGGAGTAGACGCTACGCCCGCAGCCCCGGATGCAAAAGGGTGCCGGCACAAGTTGCCCTGGCCCGTGACAGCAATTGATAGCTTTAGCCTATATATAGCCCAATTTGTGATTATTGTTCCGAATGTCTTGGCTTTGTAGGCTCGAAGGACAGGGCACGCGGGCGCAAGCGCCCAAAATTTTCCGGGGGCTCGTTCTCCGGGCACGAAAGCAGGCACGCATGACCACGGGCAAAGCGGCTAACCAAGGCACCGAAGGCGGCGCTGCCGCAGGGACGCTCGATCCGCGGGTTCGGCCTGGCGCCGCCAAGGCACCGGCGGCCGGGCGTGCTTCCGGAAACCCCCGCCGCACACCGTCGCGGGCCCGGGAACTGTTCGACGCCGTCGGCCCCGTCTACTTCCCGTTGGCCTTCATCAGCCGCCTTCCCTTTGCCATGACCGTGGTGGGCCTGCTGACCTTCACTGCGAGCGTCCGTGGATCCATCGCCGAGGCGGGCCTCATTTCCGCCATGGCCGGCGTGGGCACGGCAACAGTGGGGCCTGTGGTGGGCTCACTCGCCGACAAGTACGGCCAGCGCGTGGTCCTGCTGGTCTTCTCGGCGGTCAATGTGGCCGCCCTGTTTGCCTTCCTGGCCTTGGCGTACTCCGGCGCCCCGCTGTGGGCCCTTGCCGCCGTCGGCTTCCTGGTGGGTGCCAGCGCCCCTCAGGTCGCGGCCTTCTCACGGAGCAGGCTGGTCTCCATCATCACCAAGAACACCTCGGGCACCCATCGCCTGCGCATGCTTTCGCTGGTCATGAGCCACGAATCCGTGGCCGACGAAACAGCATTTGTGTTGGGGCCGGTTGCCGTGGGCCTGGCCGCGACGGCACTTGGCGCCGGCGCCCCGCTGGCAGTGGCCGCCGCCATTGCTGCCGTGTTTGTGGTCTGGTTTGCCCTCCACCCCACCGGCAGCGCCGAGACCGGCCCTGCCATCCCCGGCGCAGCGTCGGCAGGGGACGCGCCCGGCAGGTTCCGGCTGCCGCTCATGGTGCTGCCCATGGGAATGTTCCTTGTGGGCGCCTTCTTTGGCTCCACGCTCACGGCGCTGACGGTGTTCATGAAGGACCAGGGCCACGAGCTTTCCACCGGAATCGTGTACGGCGGCATGAGCATTGGATCCGTTGTCACGGCCATCCTGATCATCTTCGCCCCCGCAAAGTTCCCGCTGCATGCCCGCTGGATGATCTTTGCCTCGATCACCGCAGCCGCCGCAGGCTCGCTCATGCTGGCCGGCACGGTGGCCACCATGGCGCTGGGCCTGGCCGCTGCCGGCGCCGGAGTCGGCGTCACCATTGTGACGCTGTTCAGCATTGCCAACGAGCGCACGCCCCGCGGCCGCACCACCACCGTCATGACCATGATGGCCAGCTCGCTCGTGGTGGGCCAGGCCCTGTTTACGGCCCTGGGCGGGGTTGTCTCCGAGCAGTCTGGTTCCACCACCGGCTTCGCCATTGCCGCCGGAACTGCACTGGCCCTTGCCTTGCTCAGCCTGGCGAGCCGCCGCATGGGCCGGGCCGGCGCCTAAATCTTGCCCAGCTCGGCCGCTTCTTCGCGGATGAGCTTGCGGAGCATCTTCAACTGGGGCCTGACGTCGCTGGCACGCCACTGCATCTCCAGTTTCACAGTGGCCTCCTCCTGAAGCGGAAGGGTGCTCAGGTCCTCTGACATGTGCCCCACCATGGATGCCGGCACCAGCGAGAAGGCGCGGGACTCCGAGAGCAGGTAGCGCCGGGAGCCCACAATCCGCGGCGGGCTGACCAGGATCATCGGATTCAGGCCGCGGTCGGTGCAGACCTTGAGCAGGTAGTCGTAGTAGGTGGGGTTCTGCTCCCTGGGCCACAACAGCAGCGGAAGGTCATCCAGGTCCTTCAGGTCGATGCGCGTCCGGGCCGCGAGCGGGTGGCTGCGGCTCAGCGCCACAAACACCTGCTCCTGGACAATGACCTCCTTCCGGAAGCCCTCCAGGTCGTCCAGGAACCTGCCCAGGCCTATGTCGCCGTGCTCGCTGTCGAGGGTGGCTGACACCTCGCCCGTGTCCACGGCCGCCTCCTGGATGTGGACCTGCGGCAGCTCCTGCTCTGCGCGGCTGAGCACAGCGGGCAGCAGCTGGTTGATGACGCTTGGGGACGCAACCACCACCGCCAGGCGCATCCGGCTGTCCTCATACAGCCTCACCCGGCCCACGAGCCCCTCGGCCTGGGCAATCAGTGCACGGCCCTCCGCTGCCATGACCTCGCCGGCCGGGGTCAGCGACGCCGAGCGTCTCGAACGGTCAAAGAGCGGCAACCCAAGGGCCTTTTCCAGCCGGCCCACCTCCTGGCTGACCGTGGGCTGCGAAATGTGCAAAGCCTCGGCAGCACGGCCGAAGTGCAGGTGTTCTGCCACGGCAACGAAAATCTCCACTTGGCGCAAAGTGAGTCTCATAGACATAAGCTATCAAACATCCAATTATTGTTTCTGGTTTCAACTTGATTGAATAAATAGTGTTGGTGACACAGACCTCAATTGTGGTCACAGCACAGCACAATCAGGAAGTAGTTCCGATGAACTCGAACGCCATTTTTGTTTCCGAAGAAGTTCAGGCCGCCGTCCGCGAGAACCGCCCGGTCGTCGCCCTCGAATCCACCATCTTCACCCACGGCCTTCCCCGCCCGCGCAACCTCGAGGTTGCCCTCGAGGCCGAGGCCAGCCTTCGCGCTGCCGGTGTGGTCCCGGCAACCATCGGCGTGTACAACGGTGTGCCCACCGTTGGCCTGAGCACGGAGCAGATCACCGAGCTGTCCAAGATCGACAACATGGACAAGGTCAGCCTCCGCGACCTGCCCGTGGTCCGCGCCATGGGCGTCCACGGCGGCACCACCGTCGCAGCAACCGCCTTCCTGGCCCACCACGCCGGCGTCAAGGTGTTCTCCACCGGCGGCCTGGGCGGCGTGCACCACGGTGCAGGCGAGACCTTCGACGAGTCCGCTGACATGACCACCCTGGCCCAGGTTCCGATCACCGTCATCAGCGCCGGCGTGAAGTCCATCCTGGACGTTGGCGCCACCCTGGAGCGCTTCGAGACCCTGAACATCCCGGTCATCGGCTACCGCACCAAGAAGTACCCCGGCTTCTACGTCACCGATTCCGGCTTCACCATCAACTACTCGGTTGCCGACACCGACGAGGCCGCCAAGGTCATCAAGGCACGCGACGAGTTCGCCCTGCCCCAGTCGGTCCTGCTGGCCAACCCGGTTGCAGAGGACAAGCAGCTTCCCCCGGAAGAGCTGGAAGACATCCTCAAGCGAGCCTGGGCCGAACTGGACCGCCAGGGCATCGGCGGAAACGCCAGCACCCCGTTCCTGCTGGACTTCATCCAGCGCGACACCAACGGCCGCAGCCTCGAGGTGAACATTGACGTTTACCGCGGCAACGTTGCCCTCGGCGGCCAGCTCGCCACCTCGCTGACCAAGTAATTCAAGAACATTTCAAGGTAAAGGCCGGATAAATCGTGTTGGGAATCGTTGGAGACCTCGTGGAAGATGTCATCGTGTGGCTGGGGGAACCCATCAGGCACGGAACTGACACCGACGTGGAAATCTTCCACACCCGCGGCGGGAGCGCTGCCAATGTTGCGGCATTCGCCACCCGCCTCGGGCCCACACGGTTTATCGGCTGCGTGGGCGAGGATGCCCTCGGCGAATCGCTCGTCAAGGGCCTGGCCGGCGACGGCATCGACGTCCGCGTGCAGCGCCGCGGCACCACGGGCACAATCGTCATCCTCATAGATCAGGACGGCGAGCGCACCATGCTGCCCTACCGCGGCGCCGCCACCTTGCTCCAGGATGTGCCGGATGAATGGCTTGACGGGCTCGAATTGCTCCACGTGCCCGGCTACACCTTCAACGGCGACCCCGTGGGCCAGGCCGTCACCGAACTCATCCGCCGCGCCCGGCAGCGGGGCATCCTGGTCTCCGTGGATGCCTCCTCCACGGGCATGCTCGAACACTACGGCGTGGACCGCTTCCTGGCCCTCATGGCGGAGCTGGCACCCGAGTTCATTATCGGCAACCAGAGCGAGTCCGAGTTCCTGGGCCTGTGCACCAAGGGCGACGCCGGCCCCAACCTTGGGATGCTGCCCGGCACCATTGTGGTGACGAAGGCAGGCGCCGACCCCACAGTGGTCCTGGGCGGCCCCGCCGGCAAGATCACCGTCCCCGTGCCGCCGGTCACCGATGTCCGCGACCTCACGGGTGCCGGAGACGCCTTTGCCGCCGGGTTCCTCTCGAAGTACCTGGCCACGCGGGACCTGGAGTCAGCATGCGTCGGCGGACACGCCAACGCCGCTCTTGTGCTCAGCTCCCCCGGCGCCTCCATGCAGCACTAGGCATCACCACCCACCAACTTCCCAACCCTCCCCGGAGCGGTGCTTTCAACCAGTAAGGGTTCCAATGACGCACCCATTGCCTACCAAAGCCATGCCAAAATCCACCAGCCCCTCCCCCGCAGCCACCGACAAGAAGGGCATCATCTCCCTGATGGTGGCCCTGCTCGCGGCCTGTGTTGCCTTCCAGCTCAACGCCAGCATGCTCAGCCCCGTGCTGGTGGTCATGGCCGGCGAACTGCACACCAATGAAGTCACCGTGGGCCTGTCCCAGACGGCCTTCTTCACCAGCACCGCCCTGTTTGGCCTGTTCCTGCCGCGCCTGAGCGACATTGTGGGCCGCCGCAAGATCCTGGTCCTGATGGTCGGGGTCATGGTGCTGGGTTCGGTGCTTGCCGCCCTCGCCCCCAACATCACAGTGCTGATCATCGCCCGCGTGATCCAGGGCATCTCCGGCGCCATCGTGCCCGTGTGCCTCATGGTGCTGCGCGCCAAGGTCAATGACGCCCGGCAGTACGGCACGCTGATGGGCGTGGTCACGGCAGTCAACGGCGGCATTGCCGGCATTGACGCCTTTGCCGGCGGGTTCCTGGCCAGCACCTTTGGCTTCCGCTCGATCTTCTGGGTCATCGCGGTGGTGGGCGTCGTCGCCGTCGTGCTTGTTGCACGCTACGTTCCGGACTCGCGTCCCTCGCAGGGCGTCAAGATGGACTGGTGGGGCGTGCTGGCCCTTGCCGTGGCCGTGCTGTTCCTGCAGAGCGCAGTGAACGAACTGGGCAAGGGTGCGGCCATGAGCCTGCCCCTGGTGCTGAGCCTGCTGGCCGGCGCCGCCGTCTCGGCAGTGGTCTTCTGGAAGATCGAGGGCGCTGTTCGCCAGCCCCTGGCCACCCCGGCACTCATGAAGAAGCGCTCCACCTGGGCCATGCTGCTGACCACCACGCTGACCATGACTGGCGTGTTTGCCACCGTGAACGGCATCGTCATGTCATTGGCACAGAACCCGGACGCTGGCTTTGGGCTCAAGGCCGACCTCGCCTCCGTGCTGCTGCTCACCCCCTACGCCCTGCTCGGCTGGCTCATGGGCCCGTTCTCGGGGCGGCTGGCCTCGACACTGGGCTACCTGACAATCCTGCGCATCGGCCTGGTCGGCAGCACTGTGGGCATCGTGGTGCTGGCGCTGGCCGGGACGCACAACCTGGCGTTCCTCATTGGCGGCACGCTGTTGCTGGGCATCACCTACGCGGGCATGGCCAACATCATGCTCAACGGGCTCGGTGTGGTGCTGTCACCGCCGGAAAACCCGGGCTTCCTGCCGGGCATGAACGCGGCCTCCTTCGGCCTCGGTGCCGGCCTGAGCTTCGCGATCATGCCGGCCATCCAGGCCAACGCCGCCGATGCCACCACCGGCTACATGATGGCCATGCTGGTCGGCGCGGCCATCACTGTCTGCGCGTTCCTGGTCTCCCTCCTGATCCCCCGGCCCACCGACGCCGGTGTTGAGGTGGCCCGCAAGTAGTACGTTCCACCTGTAGTTCCTTCCACAAAGAATCCCCCTGCCAGCATGTGCCGGCAGGGGGATTCTTGCTTGCCTGCTTCCCTAGAGGAGTTGCAGCGTGGTGAGGCAGGTGGCGTCGTCAGCGCCCTTGGTGGACACTTCCGCCGTGGCCCTCTTGCCCCCGCTGCTGATGGTCAGGGTGGCGTCGATGCCGCGCGGCAGCCACAGGCCCACAAAGCCGTTGTCGTAAGTCTTGCGGCCTCCCTCAATGAGAACCTTGCCGCTCTTGCTGTCCACGACAGTCACCTCCACGTCCTGGTTCGCCAACTCCCCCACACACGTGGTGAGGCTGTGGAAGTGGCAGCTGTGCGTCTGCTCCATATACGGGGCAACGGAAACGTAGAACTCGCCGCTGGGCATGGGCACGCTGGCTTCACGCCTTGAGGCGTCGGCCAGCACCAGCTCACCTGGGCGGATCGAGGCCATGAGGTCCGCATTGCGCCCAGCCAGTGGCGTGCTGTCCAGTTTTTCGATGATCGCCTTGGCGTCCATGCCGCCGAAGCCGAGTTCGGCCACGAGGCCCTGGTCCTGGACGGCTGTGGCCTGCGTTTCTGTCGGCGGGGGCGTTGAACAGCCCGCCAGAAGCACGACGGCGGCGAGGGCTGCGGCAAGCCTCGTGGAACGGCGGGCACGGGTGTTGCTGAAGTTCATGATGGTTTCTTTTCTGCTTCGTTGTCAGCGGTGCGATCTGGGTGCGTGGGAGCCGAAACGCGGTTGGCGTTTGGGCCCTGCCCATCACGTGCGGCTGATGCAGAGAAGGTGGAGCGAGGGTGCCCGTGGCCGGATTGCCGTTGACGCCGGGGCCTCGGGCCCCGCGCGCACCGGCACTGACCTGCTGCCTGCCACCACGGCTGGCTGGAACAGGGAAGGAGAGGTGGGGTGGGTGGACACCATGCAGCCCGCGGCCATGAGGTGGTCCGGAGGGCAGCCGGCGCAGGCCGTACCCGCAGGCCCTGGTTCAGGGGAGGCGGCCGCTGCCTGCTGGGCCGCGCCCAGGTGTGCTGCACCCGGGTGGGCCGTGGCGCTTGGGTGCGTGCCGGCGTCGTGCATGGCCATGGCGTTGGCAGGAATTGAGTGCATGGCCAGCATTGAGGCAATCAGCACGGCCGCCAGAAGTCCGGCGAGCACAAAGCGGGAGGCGGGCCCGGACCTGCCCCCGGCGCGGCTTGCTGGAGTTGGCAACATGTCCCACCAGTCTACTAAGCCCGCGTGGCCGGACCATTCGCGCACAACCGCACCTTTCGCCCACAACCGTGGGCAGAACCCCTCGGGCAAGCGCGGAAGGTGCGGTCATCCGCCCGGGCTACGCCTGCGCGGCGCTGACGTAGCTGCCGGGGACGCCCGACGGCCGTGCCTCAGTGGTCACGTAGCTGCCTGCGCGGGCCGGGCGGGCCGCATCCGAGGTGACGTAGCTGCCAACTGGCCCGGTGCGCGGGGCCCGGGTGGTGACGTAGCTGCCGCCGAGGGGCTGGTGGGCCGTGGACCCTCCACCGTTGGAATCGTTGGCCTGGAAGTGGCGGACCTGGGGGCTGAAAAGGGTGTTCATCATAAAAATCTCCGAAGGGTTGCGGACGGAAGGCGCGACGGATCGCGCCACGTGGTTGTTTGTGGCGGAGGCGCGGTGGGGCGCCGCCTGTATCGTTGGGCTGCCTGCGCAGCAGGTTATGCGGAAGCCGTGGCTTCCTGGCAGGTGGAGCAGAGGCCCCAGAAGGTGACCTCGGCCGTGCGGATGGCGAAGCCGTTCGTGTTCGACGGCGTCAGGCAGGGGCTTTCGCCGACGGCGCAGTCCACGTCCTCAACGGCCTTGCAGCCAAGGCAGACCAGGTGGTGGTGGTTGTCGCCCACCCTGGCTTCGTAGAGTGCTGGCGAACCCGCGGGCTCAATCTTGCGCACGAGTCCGGCCGTGACAAGTGCTGAGAGCACGCCGTAGACCGCCTGCAGCGAAGTCTTGGGCAGTGCCGCGGACACTGATGAAAAGACGGTCTCTGCATCGAAGTGCCCATGCCCGGAAAGGACTCCGAGGACCGCAAGGCGTGGTGCTGTCACCTTGAGCTGCGCCGACCTGAGCCGGCCCTCGAGGGTGTCCCGCTGCATGTCCTGTGCCATGCCTCAATTCTAGCAGTTGTTTTGAATTACTAAAATTAACTGACCGGTGGTTTTGATCACCAGGCGCCTGCGCCGAGGGTTCCCGTGTTGTCCCGCCGGTTCGCACTATGCTCGATCCATGCCTGCAGAATCGTCCTTGCCACCAGTCCGCGCAAGGAGCCTCGTGTTCGCCTCCGTTGTAGCCTCGCTGGGGTTGTTGCGCCGGCGGCTCCTGCTGGTGGTTGTCGCAACCATTGCAACGCAGGGCGTCTACGTTTGGGCTGTGCAGCCCCTGCTGCTGGCCCTTTTCCAGGGCGCCCTCTCTGCTGCCGGTGTGGATGGGCTCAGCCAGGCCAGCCTGCCGGGCCTTCTCTCCAGTCCTTTGGCCATTCTTGCCCTGGTTCTGCTGGCACTTGTGGCAACGTTTTTCGCGCTGCTGGAGATCAGTGTCTTCACTGTCATTGCGCAGATTTGCCGTCGGGGCGGCACGCCGACCCTTCCCTCCATTCTCGGCGGCCTGGCCGGGATCGGAAGGAAGGTGGCGGGCTGGCAATTCCTCCTTTTCGCCGGCTATGCCCTCCTCATCCTTCCCCTGTCCCACATTGGGGTGGGACCCGCCTTGGCATCGCACATTGCCATACCGGAATTCGTGAGCGGCGAAATCACCAAGACCCTCCCGGGGGCTGTGGGCTACGCGCTTGCTGTGGCCGCGCTGGTCTATCTCGGCCTGCGGCTGGCCGCCACTGCCGCAGTGCTTGGCAGCAGCCAGGAAAGCGTTCTTGGCGTCATGCGCCAAAGCATGGACCTCACCAGGCGCACACAGCTCTACATTGCCGCGGTGCTGGTCTTGGTGGGCGTTGTGGCCGCTGTGGTGTTCTTCGCCGTGGCCCTCATCGGGACCGTGCCGGTGGCGCTGTCCGCAAGCGACGCCACGGCAACGAGCGTCGCCGGCAGCATGCTGGCAGTCTTGAAGCTGGTGCAATTCATCGGCACAGGGATCGCAGCGGCATTTCTGGCATTCTTCTTCGTGGCACTGCTCCATGGCGGACGCCAGGTGCCCACGTTCGGCGGGCCGGTAAGGGACCGGACGTCCCGCATGGCGGCAGCGACAGTCCTGGTTCTCTTCGTCCTGCTCGGCACGCCTCCCACCGTCTTCGCATCAATGGCCCCACAGCCGTCGGAGCGCCCTCTCGTCATCGCGCACCGCGGCTACACAGCCGGCGGGGTCGAGAACACCCTGGGGTCATTGCGTGCGGCGGCCGCCGCGGGGGCCGACATGGTGGAAATGGACATCCAGGAGACCTCCGACCAGCGGTTCGTGGTCATCCATGATGCCGGCCTGCAACGCCTGGCCGGCGATCCGCGCAGCGTGTTCGAACTCCCCCAGGCAGAATTGGCGGGGATCCAGGTCAGCCAGGACGGGTTCAGCGACCATATCCCCACGCTCGAGCAATACCTCCAGCTCGCCGATGAACTGGGGATCCGCGTGCTGGTTGAAGTGAAGCCGCACGGGCACGAGGCCCCCGGGTTCACCCAGCGGGTGGTTGCCACCCTGGCCAAGCTGGACAGCAGCAGAAAACACATGGTGCAGTCCCTCGATGCGGGCATTGTGGCAGGGATTGTCAGCCAGGATCCCTCCCGGCAGGCCATCCTTGTGACCGGCTTCCAGATCGGCAACGCCCCGCGAACCCCTGCAGCCGGAGTTGCCATCGAGGACTGGTCCTACTCGGACCAAATGCTGGTCCGGCTCCACGATGAAGGCAAGAAGCTGTTCGTCTGGACCATCAACGACCCCGCACTCATCAGGGACTACATGGGCAGGGGCGTGGACGGCATCATCACCGACAACGTTGCCGGCGCCATCACCACCCGCCAGCTTTCCGAATCCATCACCAACCCTGTGTCCCGGTACCTGGAAAGTGCCACGTGGCAGATCCAGCCGCGGTAGTCCGCTGTCGCGAAGTCAGTCTGGGGCCTTTCGGGATACAGTTCACAGATGAACCAACTTGGCATGTTCGCGGACAAGCCCACGCTGGAGAATGGCCGGGCCAGGCTTCGCCCGTTCACTCCGGCCGACATTGAGGCGATGGGACCCATCCTGGCCGATCCTGAGGTGCTGAGGCTGACCGGCTCGGTCCACACCTCGGAAGAGGCAAATGCCAGCCCGCCCCGCCTGGATCCGGCCACAAGGCAGTGGTACGAGACCAGGGCCGATCAATCTGACCGCCTGGACCTCGCCATCGTCGACCCGGCCACGGACAGCTGTGTTGGTGAGGCGGTGCTCAATGACCTGGATGCAGCCAATGGTTCATGCAATTTCCGGATTCTGATCGGTGACGCCGGACGCGATCGTGGAATTGGCTCGGCGGCCATCAGGCTGCTCCGCGACCACGCGTTCGGCACCACCGGCCTGAACAGGATTGAGCTGGAGGTGTATGCGTTCAATCCAAGGGCCCGCCACGTCTATGAGCGATGCGGATTCATCTTCGAGGGGCTGCGGCGCTCCGCCCACAAGTTCGACGGCGAGTACATCGACGCGATCATGATGTCGATGCTCCGCTCGGATTGGGAGTCCGCCAAGAGTCCGGATTGAGCCTGGCCCCGGAGTCGGGTGCCACTGGCCCATTTGGTGGAGCTAAGGAGATTCGAACTCCTGACCTCTTCTTCAAATGGTCATGTTTTTAACGGTTTTTGAAATTACCTAAAAACCCCTAGAATCCGCGGAGAAATGAGGGTTTCGATAGCTTTAGAAGACCTTTCAGCAACGCCATTTTTTGGGCCAAAACGTGGCGCTTCCGTGTAGATTAGTCCGAATCAAGCTACTACTTCCTAAAACGTTAGTCTGACTTCGAAACCACGTCCAAGGAGAGCCTAGAAACATCACGATTTGCCCAAGGAGAACATCGTGGATCAGTAACAGGCGAGTTCCATGCTGTAGTGGAGTCCATGATCAAACACTATTTTGGCAACTTCCACCTGCTAGTAGAAGCCGATGAGCAGGCACGCCGTGCAGCAGACGCTGGTTGGGAGACAGCCCGTTGGACATTCTGGCTCACCATTGGAACGTTCCTACTAGTTGCAGGGGCTGTAGCAGCAGCCATTTTTGCTTGGAAGACGTGGACCGCAACGAGAGACCAGCTCACTAACTCCAACGAGCAACTAGCAATGGCTCGCCAGGCTGAAAAGCAAAGTGAAGCATCTAACGTCTCGGCTTGGCCTCAAATGGAAACCAATGGAGATATATCCATTACGATTCGAAACGGAAATGGTGGCCCTGTTTATGACGTCACTTGCCAAGTTCTAGCTAAGTTAAGCCCGCTTATTCCGCTACCGAGTGACGTGATTCATAGGTGGCATATGGTGGCGCTCCTACCGTCGGCATCACTCCTCAGCAGGGACGTAAGCTTCACCGTCTACGCCGCGGATCATGCGAACGCGTCGACAGACCATTCTGGAACTCGCCGAACTCAAGATCCATCGACTCCAGCAACAATGGATACGGCCAAGAGTTGGCGTCTCTGGGACGGCGACCCCGACAGTACCGGGTTGTCGTTGAATCTCAATTTTCGTGATTCGTCTGGAGTGCGGTGGCAACGAGACTGGAACGGTTGTCTCACTCAACAAGACAAGTAACCACTCCAACCCCCCAGCAGGTGGGCGGCGGCGTGTCCTATGACTGGATGTATGAGCCTTCCATGGGAAGATGCTGTTGTTGGAGAATCGAGAATTGCGGCAGAAGGAACGTGTTCACATGACCGTGCGTGAGTGGGCGGGAACAGAGTGGCAAGATTTCTGCATTGAATTGCTTAGAATCCGCTACGACAACCACAACCTCGTGGAAGTGCCTGACCGTCATAACGGTGATCTCGGCTTGGAGGCGTTCACTCATGACGGCGTAGCTTTCCAGTGCTACGCCGCACAGGAACCACTAAGTACGGCTACACTCTACGAGCATCAACGTGACAAACTCACGACCGATCTTTCAAAGTTACGGAAGAATCAGTCGAAACTAGAACGAATGTTCAATCAAACCGAGATCCGAAGATACGTTTTTCTCGTACATCGCCATGACTCCAAGGAATTGGTCATCCATGCCCAGACAAAGGCCACGGAAGTCAGAACATGGGGATTGTCATTTATCGGCGCGGACTTCGCGATCACAGTTGAAACGGATGACAATTACGCCCAGGAACGGGACAGAATGTCCTCAATTCCGGCCCAAATGGTGCAAACTGCGCCTGTCGACCACCAGGTGCTTTCTGATTGGGAGCTTGTAAACCCAGACCTACTTCAAGATGGTCGCAGAAAACTAACCAATATTGGCATGCGCGGGAGTCACCTAGACAATTATCTCGCACAGTTGTCAGGTATGTACCTTCGGGGTGAAAACGCACTGGCGGACCTAAGGGCCAAATACCCTTCCGCCTGGTCAGCAATCTCCAAGCTCAAGACCGACAAGGAATCTATGCTCTCCCTAGCCTATCCTCCTGACTCAATGACAAGCGGGGCACAGGTTTCGCAAGTTGCGATCGAGCTAGCAAGGGAAATTGCCCGGGATGGAGGCATCCCTGACCGGCTTGCAACAGAGTTTTCCTGGTGCATGATTGCGGACTGGATTCTTCGTTGTCCACTAGATTTTCCGGAATCAGCATGAATGACATCGAAGCCATGCAGGAACTATTTGCCTCTGCACCACCAGCAGTCTTCAGCCGGCGCAATGACGCGATTCCAGGAGATCTGCGAATTGCATGGCGGCTGTGCGTCTTGTCCATTGTGCTGCAGCGATTCAGAGCCAATAAGTCATCGCTAGAGAATCTGCACACCATGTGGTGGGCTATTAGATCAGATGACACCAGACAGTTACTTCTAAGATGGCTCGAAGATGACAAGAGACCCGATGAAATTATAGTTCGATTCGATCCATCTTTGTCAGCGACAGTTGATCTGGCACTCGGGTCTGGACTCGTGTATAGAGCAAACACCGGCGCCATCGTTCTGCAGCCCTCCGGATTGGCTCTCGCTAATGAAATTTGGGTCGAAGATAATGTTCTCGTCGAAGAAAAGAAATTTCTTTCCAAGCTACCTCGAAACCTAACTCAGCGTGGACTTAAGGAACTGACAGAATGGAAATGAAACCTCGGCTCATACTGAGAGCTGTTCGTTTAGATGTTCACACTGCAGAGGGTAACGTCGGCAGGACAGTTACCTTTCAGCGCGGCCTGAATATACTTCGAGCCGGAAACACGAGTGGAAAATCAACCACAGTTCAAGCCATCATCTATGCCCTTGGCCTAGAAGGCATGCTCAGTCCCAAACGCGAAGTTCCACTGCCACACTCAATGACGGACCGAGTGACAGTCGACGGGGTTGACCAACTCGTAATTTCGTCATCAGTTTCACTTGAGTTTGAAAACGCGTCAGGCGCAATCGTGACCGCTACACGACAAGTAAAAATCACTGACGTGGATAGCTCGGTAATCAGCGTCGAGTTCGGCCCAGGAATTACTGAACCAACCGACTATCCAACGAGTGATTATTTCGTACGCAGACCTGGCGCCGCCCAACGAGAGAGTGGATTCCATCACTATCTCTCCAATTTCCTCGGATGGAAACTCCCCCAAGTGGCATATATGGATGGCAGTGAGAAGCCTCTGTACAGCGAGTGTATTTTTCCATTTTTTTATGTCGAACAAAAACATGGATGGTCGGGGTTGCCACCCAGAATACCTACGTACTTTGGAATTCGAGAAGTAGAAAAACGGTCTTTTGAATACATTCTAGATCTCGATGTTTTCCAAAGAACCCTGCTGCGTCAGCGCCTGAAATCAAATATGTTGGAAATAGAATCTGCTTGGCAAGTGTCCGTATCAGCACTAAATGTAACGGCTCGGGCAGCCGGCGTGACAGTTCGCAATGAACCCCGCCGAGTATCCGACTATTTGAATACAAATGCCCCTATATTCACTGCCTTAGCGGCCGGCGAATGGATCCCCGTGGATGTTGCTCTAGACCGAATTCGACGAGCCCTACACGAGCAAGACCAGAATCATGTGAAGACTGCTGAGGAAGTCGCCCCAGAACTCGAGGCGGATCTGCAGGTCGCGGAAGACTCGCTCCGTTTGACCTTGTCCACGCTCACAATCCTTATCGAAGAACGGGTCGTGTTGGCTGAACAAAAACGGCAGCTTGACTTGCGATTGGATGCACTGAACGAAGACCTTCAGCGGCACAAGGACGCCTCCATGTTGGTACGCCTTGGCGCAAAACATCTGAAGCTACTCGCCGTAGACCACATCTGCCCAACCTGCCACCAAGATGTAGCCGATGGAATGGACATCTCCAGGCATGTGATGACAACGGAAGAAAATATCGCTTTTATCGAACGGCAACGTAATACGTTTTTCGCTACAAGTGCCGATACAGCCCGATCAATTCAGTCGCTTCATGATCGAGAAAAAGACTTGCGATTGACACTTTCAACGCTCCGCCGTCAAGTGAGGCAGATCAAAGACACCCTAACCGGCCCCAGCGGTGCGCCATCCATTGCTGAAATTTCGAATCGCGCGGCACTTCAGGATCAATTGGATAGGCTGGTGGCAAATGAGAGAACACTTGAACAACACAGAGAGGCACTCCAAGCCCTGGCAGTCAGTCACAGGGAGCAGGCTTTATTGCTCGCAGGCGTCGCCAATTCAACACTTTCAGATAATGATAACCGAAAGCTGAACAGTGTTGAGCAGCATCTCCGTCGGCAGCTCCATCGCTATCAATTTGATTCCTTACGTCCGGAAGATGTAGAAATTAATCGTGAGACATATCGCCCCAGCCACGAGGGTTACGAGTTAGGATTCGATATTTCTGCCAGCGACATGATTCGCGTCATCTGGTCCTATCTAATATCTGTCCTTCGTGTCGGCGAAGAGCATGATGGAAATCATCTGGGCTTACTAATATTCGACGAGCCGAAGCAGCAAGAAACCGCTCAGGATAGCTACCGCCAACTACTCCAGGAAGCTGCCGAGCAGGGCCAACGCGGGTCGCAAATCATAATTGCCACAAGCGAGGATATTGAGTCACTAACGGAAATGCTTAGGGGCACATATTACAAGTTGATTCACATTCCTGAAGGGGAGAAGATACTTACTCCAGTCCGAAAAGCAGACTAGCTGGATTTAGTATACGAACAGACCCCTTCTTCCACTATGTTGGCAACTGTCTATTTGATCGTCATCTAATTGATAGCGACACGATATTCCTCTGAGTTAATTATTCTTGGTGATGTTTTCTGGGTCGACCATTGGTGTATTCAAAGCTGGGTGGCGGCGACAACTGTGAAACCTACTCTAGTCTTTCGAGGTGTCCAGATGCCTGCAAAGAGAACTAAGCGTCAGGGCTGACTCAATATCTTGAGGATCCTGCTCATCGATGATTGGTAGTTGTCTTCTACGGTCGTGTACCGCCTTCAAACAGGACAATTCATCGCGTCACTTGGTTTCTGCCAATTCGCGTCGAGACCGCCTAAGTCCATGACGATCCGTCCTCCGTTCAAGGCACGCAATTTCAGACCACCAAACGTCAGCCATGCCGGTCCACGCTGCCACTATTGAAGAAGGGGCCTTCCGCTGGCTCAGTCCCGTGCTGCCCATTTCTGCACACGTCTTGCATCTAGGCGGCGACCACAACCTCTGCCCCAGTTCCATGCTGTCTACCTCGCCCGCTATGACGGTTCTCGAGCCCCATAAATACCACCGTCCCATTCCTTGCCCAGCAGCCTGCTGCGCACAGAATAAGACGTGGAGCACCAAATCAATGGCCAGCACCGCACGCTGGCACAGCAGGCACAGCAGGCACAGCAGGCAGTCCGGCAGCGTTCCAGAGGCATCACTAGTCCCAACTGCGGGCGCGGCCAAGCCAACTCGGGCCAAGTTCAAAGCGATCCGTTTCCGTGTCGCTGGACCCAAAATAGGTAAGGAAAAACCCCTCCGACCGGGCGTTTGGCCTAGTCGGAGGGGGTCATTGAAGTGGAGCTAAGGAGATTCGAACTCCTGACCTCTTCGATGCGAACGAAGCGCGCTACCAACTGCGCCATAGCCCCATGGCGATACGTGCACCGCCATTTTTTACAGCGTAAACCCGCAGCCGCCCGGATTCCAAAACCCGGCCCGCGTGTTGCGAAAGCTGCCGTCAGGCTCCCGCGCGGACCTTAAGCCAGGCACCAAATGTTTCCTGCCCCACGGCGTGTTCCGGCACCAGGTTCTTGCCAGCCCGAAGGAACGCGCCGAAGGATCCTGGCAGGGGCATGGCCGCCACAACGGCTCCGCTGCCGGTTGCGGCCTTCCATTCCAGTGCCAGTTCCTTCATGGTCTTGGCCTCGGGGCCACCAACAATGACGCTTCGGGACGCGCCGCGTCCGTCCCCACCTGGCTGGGCTTCCTCCACGAGCGTCCTGGCCACATCCGCCGTCGAAACGGGCTGGAATGAGACGCCGTTGAATGCCGGGATGACACCCACCTTTGCCCCGGTGCCGAAGACCCCTGCCACCAGGTTGTGGAACTGCGTGGCGTACACAACCGAGGTGGCCATGGAGGACTTCTCGTAGCTCAAAGCCCGGGCCGCCTGGGCCTGGTAGTAGCCCATGGGGCACTCCCCCGCCCGCACAATGGTGAGCAGGACGCAACGCCGCACCCCGGCCTGGGCCGCGGCCGCAAGCACAGCAACCGACATGACCGGCAGCGACCGCAGGGCGGCACCGGAACGGGCGTCCATGGTTTCAATGAGGGCGTCCACACCCTCCAGGGCGGCGGCAACCCCCGCGCCGGTGCGGAAGTCGACCCGTAGGTACTCGGCACCAGGCACCCGTTTTTCGGCAGCGGGCAGGTGGCGGCTCAGCGAACGCACCCGGTGCCCGCAGGCAACGGCCTCTTCCACCACGGCCCGTCCGGCCAGTCCGGTCCCGCCGGCGACAGCAATCATCATGCGTTCACCCTACTCCGCCCCGCAAGATGGTTGCCCGTACGCCAAAGGTCCGTCGGCAGGGCAGCAAAAAGCCGGGCCCTGCGGGGCCCGGCTTTTGGCAAAAGTGTTTATGCGCGGCGGCGCTGGAGGACGTCATCCAGGTTGTTCAGCGCGTAGCTTCCGCGCTCCGAAGCCGGAACAGCAAGCTTGGCGGCCGGAGCCTTGGCCACGGCCGCTGCGCCCTCGAGTCCTTCGACATCCGGCACGGCGGCAACGCCCTCGCGGCCTGTGGCAACGCCAATGCCGGCCTGGTCGGCCTTGATGGAGGTGCCTGCGGACTTGGGCGCGGCGGGCAGGTTCAGCGGCTTCTCCAGGGAGAGCGCCTTGGCTGCCTTGACGTAGTTGGGGACGGGGACCTCAACGGGTTCCCAGGTTTCCGCTTCCAGCTCCGATTCGCCCAGGGTCTGGGTGTGCGCCAGCTTTGCGTCCGCGGTTCCCTTGGCGGCAACACGCATGGCAGCTGCGCGCAATTCCCCCGCCGTCAGCGGTTTCTGCACGGGTGCCGGCTCGGCGCCTTCGGCGCGGTCAAACAGCTCCGTCTCCCTCGGTTCCACGGCGGGAGCCTGCGAAACCGTGGCAGCCTGCTGCGCCGTCGTGCGTGCAGCAAGGCGCGCAGCCCGGCGTGCGGACTGGTCGCGAATGGCCAGAACGCGGAGGCCGCCAACCACGGCGGCAAAGATGGCCAGCGAGGTCCAGGCAACGCCTGCCGACGCCAGCGAAAAAACGCTCAGTGCCCCGGAAATGCCTGCAACAAGCAACGCAAGAAGGCCCACGAGTGCCATGGATGTGCGTCCCCAGCGAATTCTCAGGGGGTATTCAGCTGCCGAGGGCACGGCCGTTGAGGGTCCCGGCCCCACATGGGTGTGGGCGTCGGAAGTGGTGCTTTCCATTGACGTCTCCTGCAACTGCTGGATTGGCTGGGCTGGCGCTGCGTGTCCTGCCACATTTCAACCCTAGAGGGGAAACATGCCGCCTCTGGCATTACTGGCGGTGTGTCGTGAGCTAGAGGAAGAAATCAGCCAATTGGCCAGCCGCGCCGGGTCCGGCGCTTGGTCCGCAGCTTGGTCCGCAGACACCCTAGCGGCGGGCCAGCCACCGCTGCAGGACACCTTCCGGCACCTCTTCACTTGTCAGTGCGAAGCTGCGGTGGTCGGCCCAGGCGCCGTTGATGTGCAGGTAGCGCGGGCGCAGGCCCTCGTCGCGGAAGCCCAGCTTCTCCACCACGCGCAGGCTTGCAGCGTTTTCCGGGCGGATGTTGATTTCCATGCGGTGCAGGCCCAGCTGGCGGAAGCAGTGGTCGGTGGCCATGGCCACGGCCGTGGGGGCAATGCCACGCCCGGCCCGGCCCTGGTCAACCCAGTAGCCCAGCGTGGCCGACATCGCCGAACCCCACATGATCGAGGAAACCGTCAGCTGCCCCACAATCACGGGCTTTCGCTGGGACGGAACCCGTTCGGTGATGATGAACGGCAGCGCCGACGCTTCCCTGGCCTGGCGGTTCAACACCCGGACCATGCCCCCGTAGCTGGGCAGCTCGCCCTGGCTTGACGGGTTGCTGGCCTCCCACGGCTGCAGCCAGGCGGAGTTACGGGCGCGCACGCGCGTCCATTCCGCCTTGTCGCGGAGCTTGATGGGGCGCAGGACCAAATCGCCGCATTCCAAGGTCACCGGCCAGATGGCCTGCCCCCACACGAAATTAGACCTTGAGGTCGGCTGTGAACTCGCCCAGCCAGTCACGCAGGTCCGAGCCGAGCTCTTCGTTTTCGCAGGCCAAGGTGACCACTGCCTTGAGGTAGCTCAGCTTGTCGCCGGTGTCGTAGCGGCGGCCGGAGAACACCACGCCGTACACGCCGCCGCCTTCACCCTCCATGGTGGCCAGGGTCTGCAGCGCATCGGTCAGCTGGATTTCATTGCCACGGCCCGGAGGCGTGTTTTCCAGGACCTCGAACACGGCCGGGTGCAGCACGTAGCGGCCAATGACGGCCAGGTTCGACGGCGCATCCTCCACGGCGGGCTTCTCCACCAGGTGGTTGACGCGGACATAGTCCTCGCCCTCGATAACAGTCATGTCGGCGCAGCCGTAGGCGGAAATCTTGTCCTGGGGAACCTCGATGAGGGCCACGACGGAGCCGCCGGTGCGCTCCTGCACCTGGATCATGGTGGTCAGGAGTTCATCGCGCTCGTCAATGAGGTCATCACCGAGCAGCACGGCGAAGGGCTCATCGCCCACGTGGGTCTTGGCACGCAGCACTGCGTGGCCAAGTCCCTTCGGGTCGCCCTGGCGGACGTAGTGGATCTCGCCCAGGTCGGTGGCGTGCTGGACGGCGGCGAGGCGGTCCGTGTCACCCTTGTCCTGGAGCAGCTGCTCCGTGACGGGGACGCGGTCAAAGTGGTCCTCGAGTGCCCGCTTGTTGCGTCCGGTGATCATCAGGACGTCGGTCAGGCCGGCGCTGACGGCTTCCTGGACCACGTATTGAATGGCGGGCTTGTCCACCACGGGCAGCATTTCCTTGGGCATCGCCTTGGTGGCGGGGAGGAAACGGGTTCCCAAACCGGCTGCGGGGATTACCGCCTTGCGTACATGCTTTGCAGAAGTCATGCCCCAAGGGTAGCTGAACGGCTGCGGAAACCCGGGATATTGTTAGCTGCACTACATATGCACACGACATGTACGCACTGTGGACGGGACAACATGATCACGCAGGAGAAGGCCGACTGGCGCATTCGGCTGCGGGCCGCCCGGCTCGCAGCGGGCGCTGCCGCCGGAGAGGGCCGCGCCTTGGCCGTGGCCGCCCTGGCCTGGCTTGAAACGTTCGACGCCGGGCACGCGCCTTCCGCTGCCGGGTCCGGTGGCGCCCCGGCCGGCGGTTCCGTGTGCGCCTATATATCCATGGGAACCGAGCCGCCCACGGAGGATCTGCTGGGGGAACTCGCCGCTTCGGGCCGCACCGTCTACGTGCCGGTGTGCGAGGCCGGGCACCAGCTCAGCTGGGTGCGCTGGATCCCCGGGGTTGAGATGGCACGCAGCATGCTGGCACCTGTCATGGAGCCTGTGGGGCCGCGTCTGCAGTTTGGCAGCCTGGGCCCCGTTTCCGCCGTGTTCATCCCTGCGCTTGCCGTGGACGAATCGGGGGTGCGCCTGGGACAGGGCGGCGGCTACTACGACAGGTTCCTGGCGGCCACCGCACACCTTCGGGTGGCCGCCGTCGTGCATGCCCATGAGGTGCTGCCGGCCGGCACCCTCCCCCACGATCCGCTGGATGCCCCGGTGACCCACGCCCTGACCGCGGCGGGGCACCGTGCCCTGGGCTCCGCCTCGCACTGAGCCGACTGTGCCTTTGCGTCGGGAATGGATGGGCGCCCCGGGGCGTTTCACCATCGGATGGTAGAATTGGCACTTGGGACCATGGACTGCCAGCCACGCGATTGGCGGCCGCACGGTCCCAACGCATGCACCCAGGAGGAAATTTAGTGCCCACGTACGCCTACGCCTGCAAAGATTGCGGCCATGCCTTTGACATCCAGCAGTCGTTCAGTGATGACTCCCTGACCATCTGCCCGGAATGCCGCGGGGCCCTGCGCAAGAAGTTCAACTCCGTGGGCGTGGTGTTCAAGGGCAGCGGTTTCTACCGCACCGATTCCCGCTCCACCTCAAGCTCCGTCCCGGCAGCACCCGCCGCCAGCGCGGACTCCTCCCCGGCCCCGGCCAAGGCTTCCTCCAGCGCGGCCGCGTCCAAGACGCCCGCGACTGCCGGCGCAGCCAAGTAACACCCCGCCGCCTGACACGCGGCCGGCAATTCCCCCACAGCCCGGGCTGTACTGCCGGCCGTCCACAGCTGGAGCAGTCCCCCGTTATTGCGCGGATTTCAGGCCTAGCGTGGGCCCATGGGAAACAAGCGCAGACAGTCCAGGCAACCCACAGGTCCCCCGGCCTACCCCGGGCCGGCCTGGAACTCACAGTCCTGGGCCGGGCAACCCCGCAGTTCGCCCGCCGCGCGGTTGGGGCGCCTGCTCCTGAGGCGGCGAAGGCTGTTTGCGGCCCTCCTCCTTTGCGCCGCGGCAGCCATCGCCGTCCAGCAGCTCACGCCCGCCGCACTTCCCACCACCACGGTGCTGGTTGCAGCCCGCGATCTCCCCGCCGGACACATCCTCGCTGACGGCGACCTGCATCCGGCGGCAGTCAGTCCGGCCATGGTGCCCGACGGCGCCCTGCGCGGTGGCGAAGCCTCAGCGGCCGGCACGGAGGCGGCAGGGGATGCCGCGGCCCAGATTCCAGCCCAGCCTATGGCGCGGGGCCAGCTGTCCGGCCCTGTGCGGCGGGGCGAGGTGTTGACGGACGCATCCCTTCTGGGCCAGGGACTTCTGGCGGGGGCACCGCCCGGAAGCCAGGCTGTGCCGTTGCGGATCAGCGACCCCTCAACGCTTTCGCTGCTGCGCCAGGGGCAGCTGGTCACAGTGGTGCTGAGCAGCAGTGGGGCCCTCGACAGGCCCGCCACCAACCAGGTTTTGGCGGCAAGGGTTCCCGTGCTGTGGACGCCGGCGCTGGCGCCATCCGGGGGCGGGCTGCTCCCGGCAGCCCAAGAAGCGGAGGCCGTGGTCGTCGTGGCCGCATCGCCCGAACAGGCGGTGCAGCTGGCAGGGGCCATCAACCGGGGGAAGGTGTTCCTGATCCTGCTGAACTAGGACCGGGCAGAAGCTACTTTCCGGCGGCCTTGACGGCGGCGAAGTAGTTGTTGGACTGCGGCAGGTAGCACAGGGCCACGGCCAGCCCGCCCAGGCCCAGTTGTGCCACGGTGGTCCAGCCAACAGGGAAGGAGATCCCGACCAGCTGCACCAGGGTCAGGGCCACCAGCACACCGGCGGCAACCCGGGCCCAGGACCGGCCCTTGTTCATGAAGAAGGCAAACAGCAGGTAGGCGCAGACCGTGGCCAGTCCGGCCACCACCACGGTGATGACGCCCATGTTGCGCACGGACTCCACGCTGGGGACATTGCCGCTCATGGCGTCGACCTGGGCCTGGATGGCAGTGAGCCGGTCGGGCGATGCCGCATAGACAATGGCAACGACGGAGGCAAATAGCTGGACAACGGCGGCAGCAACCATCAGGCGGGCCGCGGCAACCACCTGTGCCGGAGCAGCGGGGCGCGATGCACCGGGGTTCTTGTCAACGAAGGCACCCATGCCGGGTATTTTGGGCGGAGTTGCCATGGTTTTCCCTATCCCCAGTGAGGAGGCTTGTTTTCGCGCAGCCACTCGTCGTGGCCGCGGCTGGACGGGGCGTCGCCCCAGGTGTGGTCGGCGTCATTCGGCGCAACCTTGGGCAGCAGCGGCGAGTCGGCAGCCGGGGCCGCAACCTTGGCATCCTGCCCGTCCTTGGACTCTTCCGTTGCCGGGGCTTCTTCTTCCGGAACCGCTGCCGATTCCGTGCCGTCGCCGTTCACTGCCTGCGCACCCACGGCCGCACCACCTTCGTCAATCATTTCTTCCAATTCCAATTCACCGGCAGCCGTGGCCTCCGGGGATTCGCCGCCGTCGCCAACGCTGTCAGCGCCGTCGCCGGCGTCAGCAGCCCCGGCTTCCTCAGCCTGCAGGCCGTTGCGGCGCCGTGAGCGGGGCGAGTCGATGACTGCCGTCATGGTGGTGTCGAGGGACTCCCCCATGAGGGAGGACAGGTCCGCCTCACCCGTCATGGACGGCAACCCGAGGTAGCGGCCAATCTGGTCGGCACAGCTGGACGGGTCGGTGAAGACCTCGATGGTCCACAGCGAGACGTAGCGCCATCCCATGCGCTCAAGCATTTGCGGACGCAGCCGGCTGCGCTCGCGCACGCTCATGCCCTTGTACTTGGCCGTGCCGTCGGACTCCACGGCCACTGGCGCGGGGATCTCGTGGTCTTCGCGGCCCAGCAGGGCAATGGGGTCCGGGGCTGCAGCCATGTCGAGTGCGCCGTCGTAGTGGTGCCAGACGCGGGCGCCTCGGGCGTTGAGACGGTCGGCCAGGTCGGCCACGAGCGGGTCCTCGCCGGTTTCCCGTTCGCTGTCCATGGCGCGGGTGGCGGGCGTCCCGAGCAGGGAGTTGCCGGCCAGTTCGCGGTCCAGGAGCTCAAAGAAGTCGACGGCGCCATGGCTGAGCCGGTTCTCGTCCAGGTCCTCGGGGCGGAAGCACGTCACGATGTGGATGTGCTTGCGCGCCCGTGTCATGGCAAGGGCGAACTTGGCCCGGCCGTCGGACTCCGAAAGCGGCCCGAAGCCGTGCAGTGCACGTCCGTGCGGCGTGCGGCCGTAGCCCAGGGAGAAGATGACCCGGTCGCGGACCAGTCCGGCGGCACGGTCAACCGTGACCACGCGGAAGGACTCCGGCCCGGAGGCGAAGAACTCGGAGAGCAGCGGGTGGTTGGCCATCTGCAGGCGGATGGCCTGGGCCACCCTGACAGCGTGGCGGTCGCTGGCGGTGATGACGGCCAGCGATTCACGCGGGCGCACCCGGGCGTGTTCGAATACCAGGTCCACGATCCGGTTGACCTCGGCCACCACCGATTCCACCCCGCCGTCGCCGGCGCCGGGCAGGCCCTTGCCGTCGGGCAGGTAGTCAACAGTGATGGCACGGTCCAGGCCGGTCACGGCGCGGCCGTCGGGCAGGCGCTGCAGCTGGGAGTCGTAGAAGCTGCCGCTGAGCTGGCGGACCAGGTCCTCGTCCACATCACGGTAGGAAACTGTCAACCGGTGGCGCGGCAGGATCCTGGACAGTGCCCCGAACACGCTTTCCAGCGGGTGCTGCTGAGCATCCGCGTCACCGGGGCGCGTGACGGCCACGGAGAAGCTCTTCGGGCAGGCGGTCTGCTCGTCGCCGAAGGCAACAACTTGTTCGGCGCGCGCCAGTGCGGGCAGCGCCGACTGCAGTGACGTGGACTCGGCGTCCAGGACCACGACGGCGTCGAAGCGGTAGTCGGCCGGGATGGCGGAGGGCACCACCAGGGGGCTGAGCACAAAGACCGGTGCCAGATTGCGCAGCAGGTCGGGGGCCTGGGCGCTCAGGGCGGACAGGGAGACCCGGCCGTCCGTGAGGACATTGCGCAGCATCTCACCCTGGCGGTTGCGCCCGGCCAGGATCTGCGTCCATTGCTGGGCCAGGCGCCAGCGGATCCGGGCCGGCCCGGAGGCCACGTGTGCCTGGTCGGCGAGGCGGAACTCGGCTTCGAGGCGGCGGAGGTTGTCGCCGTCGGACATGGCCAGGTACTCGTCGCCGCTGATCATGGCCTCGAGGGCGGACTGCCACCAGGCCAGTTCCAGCTCGGAACCGGTCTGCGCGGCCGGGACCTCGCGGCTGGCGAGGTCGTCCAGGAGCTCGCCGAGCCCCTGTTCGCGCATGCCCTCAAGCAACAGGGTGCGCTCGGGGAGTGTCTCCAGGGATTCCTTGGACGACACGAGCGCCTCAAGGCGGCCAATGAGCTCGGCCGCGTTGAAGTTCAGGAGGTCGCCGCCGTCCACTGTGCGTTCCAGGACGGCACCCAGGGTCTGCAGCTTTTCGCGCAGGGCCGTGTAGCTACGGTTGAGCTCGGCCAGGCCGGAGGGCACGGTGGGGTGGCGCTTGCTCGTGGCGGCCTCTGCCCACAGGGTGCTCTGTTCATTGACCAGCACCAGGGAGGCGTGCAGGTCGGCGATGTGGACGCCGGGGCGGACCAGGTCCTTGGCGTTGCGGCGGAAGCGTGCGCGCTGCAGGGCGGGCATGTCCACGCCGCGTTCACGGCGCCAGGCCGTGGTGGCCGTCGCGGCAATCATCTCGTCCGTGGGCCAGTCAAAGATGTCGGCGTTGAACTTGTCCAGGCTCTCCCGGATGGCCACGAGCATATCCAGCTGGCGGCCCCACTCGGCAAAGGAGTTGCCGTGGCGGATCTGGCCGAACTCGGCCACCTCGTGCATCTTGTCGGCAAAAACCGGCACCTGGGCGTGGAGCTGCTCGGCCAGGGCATACGCCGTCTCGGTCTCCTTGCGGGTGACCATGCGGGAGCCGTGCCATGCGCTGCTGACAGCCACCTGGCTGAAGGCGCCCAGTTCCGCGGCGCGGCGCAGCCGGCCTGTCAGCTCCTTGCGGTCCCGGATGCTGTCCAGGACGCTGCGCTTGAGCCGGACGGTGGTGGCGGGCGCCGGGTGGATGGAGGTCAGCTCGGCCAGGGACTGCATGGCCTGGTACGGCGAGCAGCCCCAGCGTTCGCGCACATTGTGCAGGCTGGAGACGTGGTCCACGAGCTGGTGGCGGTGGTCAACCAGGGTCTCGTGCAGGCTGTCAAGCTTGGGCTCGGTGGCCTTTTCATTGCGTGTGATGGCACGCACCAGCTGGGACTTGATCTGCTGCGGGCCGGTCTGGGCGCTCAGCTGGAGCAGCAGGGAGTCCAGGCCCAGCTCGGTGAAGATCTGGGCCAGCTCGTTCAGGGTGCCACGGCGTTCGCCCACCACCAGGACGCTCTTGCCGTCGTGCACCAGCTGGGCGATGGCGTTGACGGCCGTCTGCGTCTGGCCGGTTCCGGGGGGCGTGGAGACCAGCACGGAACCGCCGTCGCGGACCAGGTCCAGCACGTACTGCTGGCGGGGGTCGGCGTCGCGGACCAGGATCTCGTCCTCGGGGTGGCGGTCATCCAGCGGGGTGAAGCGCGCGGTGTCCAGTTCCAGTTCCACCGGCAGGACGTCGTCCGCGTTGTGCTTCTGCAGCAGTTCCAGCAGCTCGCTGCCCGCGGCCAGGGCCGGGTCGTTGAGGTTGTCGGCCAGGAACGCGAAGGTGGACATGACCAGGTCGTGGTCCACAGTAGCTCCGGGCAAGGGTGCCAGGAGGGCGCGCACTCGTTCCAGGACGGGGGCCGGGTCAAAGCGGGCCGTGCTGTAGGCCAGGCGTCCCAGTGCGGCGGCGTCCAGGTGGATGCCGGCCGCATCCAGGTGCTTGACCAGGGCCGGGTTGACCTGGGCCTGCTCCAGCAGCTGGAGTTCATAGTCGTCCTGGCCGGGCCGCACGGTCAGTGCAACGGCGGCCAGGAGCACGGGCGCACTGATGTCGGCGCCTGTTTCGCCGCCGGAGCCGGGACGGCCCGGCCAGCGGGCGATGCCCGCGCCGAGGTAGCCCACGTCGATTCCGCGGTCGGTGCTTAGTTCAAAGATTTTGGCCCGAAGTGCCGCGGCAGCGCGCTTGGCTGCTGCGTAGTGTTCGGGTTCGCGGACCAGGGTGGACAGGCGCGTCTTGCGGCCGGCCAGCAGCTGGGCGAGGCCCGAGGGGTGGGCATGGGTGAGGTCGATGCTGCCGTGGTGGGTCTTGGCATAGGCCAGGGCCGTGTCCGCGCCGGAGTAGGAATCCAATCCAGCAAGCCAGGTGCGGAGTTCCCATGAACTCTCATTGGGGCTTGCAACTTCGGACACGGGTGCCTTCTTCTCTGCACTTGAGCGAAACGGTCTTGACCATACTGACATGCAATTCAGGCTATCCCGCCGAGCCAGATAATGCCTCCTCGGCACACGGAAGGGCGCCAAATTAAGCCTGAACTGGCAGGCAATCGGCGCCCTTCGTGGGTTACCTGGGGATTACTCCCATTCGATGGTTCCCGGCGGCTTGGACGTGACGTCCAGAACCACGCGGTTGACGCCTTCCACCTCGTTGGTGATCCGGTTGGAGATCTTTGCCAGGAGGTCGTAGGGCAGGCGCGACCAGTCGGCCGTCATGGCGTCCTCGGAGGAAACGGGGCGCAGCACAATGGGGTGGCCGTAGGTGCGGCCGTCGCCCATGACGCCGACGCTGCGGACGTCAGCCAGCAGCACGACGGGCATCTGCCACACTTCGTTGTCCAGGCCGGCTGCGGTCAGCTCGGCGCGGGCAATGGCGTCTGCCTTGCGCAGCAGTTCCAGGCGCTCACCGGTGATCTCACCGACGATGCGGATGCCCAGGCCGGGGCCGGGGAACGGCTGGCGGCCAACGATCTCGGCCGGCAGGCCCAGTTCGGCGCCAACGGCACGGACCTCGTCCTTGAACAGCGCACGCAGCGGCTCAACGAGCTCGAAGCGCAGGTCCTCGGGGAGGCCGCCCACGTTGTGGTGGCTCTTGATGTTTGCTGCGCCCTCGCCGCCGCCGGATTCGACGACGTCGGGGTACAGGGTGCCCTGGACCAGGAACTTGATCTCTTCGCCGGCGGAGGCAGCCTCGGCCATGATGGCGCGCTCTGCTTCCTCGAAGGCGCGGATGAATTCGCGGCCAATGATCTTGCGCTTGGTCTCCGGGTCGGAGACGCCGGCAAGGGCGTTCAGGAAGCGGTCCTGCTCGTTGGCAACGTACAGCTTGGCGCCGGTGGAGGCCACGAAGTCGGTTTCGACCTGCTCGGCCTCGCCCTGGCGCAGCAGGCCGTGGTTGACGAACACGCAGGTGAGCTGGTCGCCCACTGCGCGCTGCACCAGGGCTGCCGCGACGGCCGAGTCAACGCCGCCGGAGAGGCCGCAGATGACCTTGGCGTCGCCGATCTGCTCGCGGATGCGGGCAACCTGCTCGTCGAGGATGGACGTTGCCGTCCAGTTCTTTTCCAGCTTGGCGCCGTTGAAGAGGAAGTTCTCCAGGACCTTCTGGCCGAATTCGGAGTGCTTGACCTCGGGGTGCCACTGGACACCGAACAGGCACTTTTCCTCGTTCGCGAAGGCGGCAACGGGGGCACCGGCGGAGGACGCGAGGACGTCGAAGCCCTCGGGTGCCTGCTGCACGCTGTCGCCGTGGCTCATCCAGGTGGTCTGTTCGCCACTGGTGTCGCTGAGGATGGAGCGGCTTTCGCCGAGGATCTGCACCTGGGTTGAACCGTATTCGCGCAGGCCGGTTTCGGCGACGATTCCGCCCAGGGCTGCGGCCATGGCCTGGAAGCCATAGCAAATGCCCAGGACCGGGATGCCGGCTTCAAAAAGGTCTGCACCGACGTTGGGTGCTCCCTCTGCGTAGACACTGGAGGGTCCACCGGAGAGGATGATGGCAGCTGGGTTTTTGGCCAGCAACTGCGCAGTTGTATAGGTATGCGGCACGATTTCCGAGTACACATTGGCCTCACGCACGCGGCGCGCAATCAACTGGGCGTACTGGGCACCGTAGTCCACAACCAGGACGGGCTTCTGGGAAGTCTGGGCCGTAGCGGGATTAGTCACCCCTCAATCTTAACCCACATCCCACGCACCCCGCCCCCGCCCGCGTTTTCCGTGACGAGCAACTCACCCGGCCAATGCCACGGACGACGGCGGCGTGCCCTAGTAGCGCTTGGCGGCCTTCGGGTTGGCTGCAACCTCGGCCAGGACTTCCTTGTGGACCTTGGACTCGACAATGAACGACAGGAACGGAACCACGCCGCCCAGGGCGATCAGCACCAGCTTGCCGAACGGCCAGCGCATGAGGGTCCAGAGCCGGAAGTCGGCAATGAGGTACACAACGTACATCCAGCCGTGGATGATCAGCACGGCGGTGGACAGGTTGACGCCGCCGGTGACGGGCATGACTCCGCCGTCAATGCTGACCAGCCCCAGGCCGTGCGCGGCGCCGGCGGTGTCGGTTCCGCCGGCCACCAGGACGCTGCCGAAGGCGTAGCGCAGCACCAGTTCAATGACGAGCAGCAGGAGCATGGTGCCCGTGGCGTAGGCCAGGACCTTGTAGAACTTCAGCGCCGTGAGGATCTGTGCGGGCGTGCCGCCAAAACGGCGCTTGGGCGCGGCCTTGGCGGGCTGTGCCGCGGCGGTGTCCTGCACGGGGGTTGATTCGCTGTTCTTGGGCTCGGTCACTGTGCCGGTTCTCCTCAAAATGTGGTTTGTGGGTCAATCGTTGCGGGTTGTTGCCGGGCCCGGCCGGTGGATCCTCAGGCTTGGGTTGGTGCTGCACTGTCGGGTGAGTCGTCCTCGTCGTCGATCCCGAACAACGCGTCCTGGTCGCGGCGGTAGTCGTCGGCAACCAGGCGCCACCACAGGAACAGTGCGAAGCCGGCGAAGATGACCCACTCGGCGGCATAGAAAATGTTGAGCCAGTTGATCTTGCTGTTCTGGTCAGTGGCCGTGACGGTGATGAGCTGCAGCGGGCCCCCGGCGGCCGCGGCGCCCACGTCCTGGCCATCCAGCACTTCGCTGTGGGCCACGATGAACGCGGCGTAGGTGGTCACGTCCCAGAGGTTGGTCAGTTCGGAGGAGGACAGGGTGGAAACCTGGCCGGCAGGAAGATCGGGGGCGGGTTCCGGGCCCTCGGAGTTGAGCAGGCGTCCCTCAAGCGTGATGTTGCCGGCGGGGGCCGCGGGCACATTGTCGGCTGCGGGGAGCCAGCCGCGGGCCACGGGGATCACCACTTCCTTCGTGGCCGCCACCCCGTCCAGGACAGGGGCGCCGTCGACCACAAACGCCGTGACAACCCAGAAGCCAACCGCGCCGTCCTGCACACGGGAGGGCACCAGGACCTGCTTGGCGGCGTCAAAATGGCCGGTGGCTAAGACAAGCTGCCCCTCGATGTCGCCCTTCATGGGTTCGCCGGGTTTCATGGTGCCAAGGAGCGGCTGCACCTTTTCCGTGACCGACGGCGGGGCAACGTCCTTTTGCAGCGAACGGGAGAATTGCCACTGGCTGAGCAGGACGAGGACGGCGCAGACGGCCAGCGCAAACACCAGTGCGGCTATCCATTTGGGCTTGACGGCAGTTTTTAACACACTTCAACGGTACTTCGTAACCATGTAGAACAACGAATGCGGTCGAGACGGGGGTCAGTGGTCGAAGAACACCAGCGTTGAGTTGACCAGCTCGGCAATGACCTCGGCATCGTGGGCCCGGCGCAGCGATTCGCGGAAGTTTTCCTTGAACAGCGAGCGGGCCAGGGTGGCCAGGACTTCAAGGTGGGCGGAGAAGGAGTCCGCCGGGGTGGCAATGAGCAGGATCACGTTGGCGGGGCCGTCCACGGCACCGAAATCGAGGCTGTGGTCGAACTTGGTGATGCCCACCGCGATGGAAATGGACTCGACGTGGGCGCTGCGGGCGTGCGGCAGGCCGATGCCGCCGGGCAGGCCCGTGGCCATCTGGTGCTCACGGGAGTTGACGTCCTGCAGGAATCCCTCCAGGTCCGAGATCCGGCCCTGCTCAAACAATTTCGCCGCCAGCTGGGCGGCCGCATCTTCCTTGGAGGAAGCCACCATTTCGAGGATGACCAGCCCGGGGTTGGTCAGTTCCGTTTCATAGCGCTCCAGCGAACCCGATGTCATTGGTACCTTTCGGCTGCGTTCAGGGGATGTCCCAATGGCCCCAGTCTAGCCGTTGGCGGCATCGCGGTGGCAGGCGGAAGGCCACGGGACGCAACAGTGCCCCGGTCCGAGCGGGACCGGGGCACTGGGTGAAACTGCGGGCTGGGCCCGGTTGCTACGGGTTGACGATGACGTCGATCCGCTGGAATTCCTTCAGGTCCGAGTAGCCCGTGGTGGCCATGGACCGGCGCAGTGCACCAATCAGGTTGGAGGTTCCGTCGGCCTGGTGGGCCGGGCCGTACAGCACTTCCTCCAGGGTTCCCACGGTGTCCATCTTCACGCGGTGGCCGCGGGGCAGTTCCTGGTGGTGCGCCTCGGCACCCCAGTGCCAGCCCTGGCCCGGTGCTTCGGCGGCCCGGGACAGTGCTGCGCCGAGCATGACGGCGTCGGCGCCCATGGCGATGGCCTTGACGATGTCGCCGCTGGAGCCCATGCCGCCGTCGGCAATCACGTGCACGTAGCGTCCGCCGGACTCGTCCATGTAGTCGCGGCGTGCCGCGGCAACGTCGGAGATGGCGCTGGCCATGGGCGAGCGGATGCCCAGGGCACGGCTTGTGGTGGTGGAGGCGCCGCCGCCGAAGCCCACCAGGACGCCGGCCGCGCCGGTGCGCATGAGGTGCAGGGCCGAGGTGTAGCCTGCCGCGCCGCCAACGATGACGGGGACGTCGAGCTCGTAGATGAACTGCTTGAGGTTCAGCGGCTCGGTGGTCTTGGAGACGTGCTCTGCCGAAACGGTGGTGCCGCGGATCACGAAGATGTCCACGCCAGCGGCGATGACTGTCTTGTAGAACTCCTGCGTGCGTCCCGGTGTCAGGGAGCCGGCCACGGTGACGCCTGCGGCGCGGATCTCGGCCAGGCGGGCCGTGATGAGCTCTGCCTTGATGGGTGCGCTGTAGATTTCCTGCAGGCGGCGGGTGGTCTCGGGGTCAACGACCGAGCCCTCCAGCGTGGCGATCTCGTCGAGCACGGGCTGCGGGTCCTCGTAGCGGGTCCAGAGACCTTCGAGGTCCAGCACGCCCAGGCCGCCCAGCTTGCCAAGGGCAATGGCGGTCTCCGGGGACATCACCGAGTCCATGGGCGCACCAATGACGGGCACCTCAAACTGGTAGGCGTCGATCTGCCATTTCACCGACACATCCTGGGGATCGCGAGTACGCCGGTTGGGCACAATCGAAATCTCATCAAGCGAGTATGCGCGGCGTCCGCGCTTTCCACGGCCAATCTCAATCTCATAAGTCACGCCCCCTAGCCTATCCCAGCTGGCGCCCGAGCCCTTAAAGCTGCCCGCCGATGCTGCTATGCGACGGCGGCCTGCAGGGTCTGGGCGGCGTGGCCTTCCAGCTCCGCGATGGCCTCCACCCGTCCTGCCATGGCGGCAAAGTCGGGCTCCCCCGCGGCCCCCACAAGGGCAGTCAGTGCCTCCCAGTGCTCGCCAAGTGCCCGGTATTGCGCGGCGGCCTCCGCCAGTCCGGCACGCCCGGTGGCGGACACCGCATCGGTGGAAGCAGCCGCCTCGTCCAGGAACTGGGCGTAGAGCGGGCGCAACGCCCCTGGTCCGCTGTAGCGCTTCCCTGCGAGCAGGCCGTGCAGCATCCCCATCCCGGCGGCGCTGCGGTCCGGGTCGCCAAAGATCCTCATCCAGCCGTGCTTGGTTGAGGAGTCGGCAAGCCGCTGGGCCCACGTCTGCATGCCCCGGATGCCGAAGTTCTTGGCATACCCCGGCGGAATCCCCGGCGGCGACTGCTGTGAGAGCAGTTCCCCGGCGGTCTCGGCCATGGCCGCCCGCACAACTTCCGCGGTCAGGGCCTCGCTGTCCATGGGGTCCGCGCCGCGGGGCGAAACATGGGCCTGCCAGTGCTTGTCCGCCTTGCGGGAGCCGCGCGCCTGCGCCAGCTCCTGGGCAGTGGACCGCCGAAGCTGCCCGCCGCCGTCGTCCACCAGGTAGTCCCCGCCGTCGCGGGCCACGACGGCCACGTCCACCGAGTCCGCATCTGCCAGCGGGTCTTCCGCTGCCCACGGCAGTTTTCCGCGCACCACACGCACGACGGCGGGCACACCCGTTTCGAGCGCGGCGTCCAGTCGGGACTGGGCCAGCTTGGCACTGCCGGTCTGCTGGATGTTGATGGCGGCACCGCTGCGGCGCAGCAGGTTTTCCGTGTAGGGGCCGGGGTGGAAGCGGGTCACGGCCGAGGCTGTGGTGATCTCCTTGTACTCGAAGGTGAAGATCATGAAGCCGATCCCGCCGGCCAGCCCGGAGAGCATGGCTTCGGTGAACGGCTGGTCCGTGAACGGGCTGCGCACGCCTGAGGCGGCCAGGACCCGGGTCCACAGCCCGGCGTCCCAGTGCGAATAGTCGGAGGCGGCGTCATAGGCGGGAAGCATGCGTCGATTCTATCGGCGGCGGCTGGCTCGGGCAGCCTGCCGCGGCGCACCCTCACCTAAACTTGGGGCCATGACTGACACTGAACTGCGCATGACCGACCACGAGCTGCTGGCCCTGCTGTCCATGACCCCCACGGAATCGGCGGCCGTTGCCCTGGGCCTGCTGCGCCTGGACCAGCACTCTGACAACCAGCTGCTGCACAACGCCGGGCTCACCACCTTGATGGTGCGCGGGCTGGCGGCGCCGCAGGGCGAGAAGATCGTCCCCGTGGACAAGTGCGCCGTGGTGGCTTCGGTGCTGTCGAAGGCGCAGGAATGGCTGGAAATCACCCTGACCACACCCTCCAGCAGCCATGTGCTCTTCGCCGTGGGCTCCAATGTGGGCGCCGTACTGCTGAGCATCAGCCCCTACGGCGTGCATGACATCCAGCCCATTGAATCCGGACCCGCCATGCTGGAACTCGCCTTGCACCTGGCGGGTGAATACCTCACGGGCGCGGCCGAGGGCCTGCCCGCGACGGCCGCGGTCCGGCGCCTGCAGGTGGACGCGGAAACCGCTGTGGTGCAGCTGACCGCCGTTGAGTCCGGCGACTGGCTGCTGCGCCGCGGCGGCGAGACGGACTTCACCGAGGAATCCCACCCGGCGGCCGAGGCCTTGGAAAAGTTCAAGGCGGCCCTGGCCGGTTGAGTTGACATGCAAGACGACGGCGGGGGCGGCACCCTTATATGGTAAGTGTGAGGCCCCCCGGCCGGGCAAATGGGCCGCGACCTTTCATCTGAAAGGTGACGGCCCGCCGTCGCGGAAACTGGGCCCACGCCTCCGAGGGACCCGCGGCGAGCCTGCGAGTCGAGGGAGGAGGTGGTGGGCCCACGCCTCCGAGGGTCCCGCGGCGAGCCTGCGAGTCGAGGGAGGAGGTGGTGGGCCCACGCCTCCGAGGGACCCGCGGCGAGCCTGCGAGTCGAGGGAGGAGGTGGGGACTACTTGTAGTTCGGTGCCTCGACGGTCATGGTGATGTCGTGGGGGTGCGATTCCTTCAAGCCGGCGGAGGTGATGCGGACAAACTTGCCGCGTGCCTTCAGCTCGGGGATGGTCGGGGAGCCAACGTAGAACATGGTCTGGCGCAGGCCGCCCACCAGCTGGTACGCAACCGAGGAGAGCGGGCCGCGGTAGGCCACGCGGCCTTCGATGCCCTCGGGGATGAGCTTCTCATCTCCCGTGACGTCGGCCTGGAAGTAGCGGTCCTTGGAGTAGGAGGTGTTCTTGCCGCGGGACTGCATGGCGCCCAGCGAGCCCATGCCGCGGTAGGCCTTGAACTGCTTGCCGTTGACGAACACGGTCTCGCCCGGGGACTCCTCCGTGCCGGCCAGCAGCGAGCCGAGCATGACGGTGTCGGCACCGGCAACCAGGGCCTTGCCGATGTCGCCCGAGTACTGCAGGCCGCCGTCTGCGATGAGCGGCACGCCGGCCGGAATGGCAGCCTTGGCGGATTCGTAGATGGCCGTGATCTGCGGGACGCCAACGCCTGCCACCACGCGGGTGGTGCAGATGGAGCCCGGGCCAACGCCCACCTTGATGCCGTCGGCACCGGCGTCGATGAGGGCCTGTGCGCCTTCGCGCGTTGCAGCCTGGCCGCCGATGACGTCGACGTGGGCTGCTGCCTTCTCGTTCTTCAGGCGCGTGATCATTTCCAGCACGCCCTGGCTGTGGCCGTTGGCGGTGTCGACGAACAGGGCGTCAACGCCGGCGTCGATCAGGGTCATGGCACGCTCGAAGCCGTCGCCGAAGAAGCCGATGGCGGCACCTACACGCAGGCGGCCCTCGTCGTCCTTGGTGGCCAGGGGGTACTGCTCGGCCTTGGCGAAGTCCTTGACGGTGATGAGGCCGCGGAGCACGCCGGCGTCGTCAACGAGGGGCAGCTTTTCAATCTTGTTCTTGCCCAGCAGCTGGGAAGCTTCTTCGCGGCTGATGCCGACCTTGCCGGTGATCAGCGGCATGTGGGTCATGACGTCGCGGACCAGGCGTCCGGAATATTCGCTTTCCGGGATGAACACGGTGTCGCGGTTGGTGACGATGCCCATGAGGCGGCCGTCGGCGTCGACCACGGGCAGGCCGGAGACACGGAAGCGGGCACAGAGCACATCGAGCTCGGCCAGCGTGGCGTCGGGGCCAACCGTGACCGGGTTGGTGATCATGCCTGATTCGCTGCGCTTGACCAGGTCAACTTCTTCGGCCTGGCGCTGGATGGAGAGGTTGCGGTGCACAACGCCCAAACCACCCTGGCGGGCCATGGCGATGGCCATGCGGGATTCGGTGACGGTGTCCATGGCTGCCGAAAGCAGCGGCGTCTGCACGGTGATGCGCTTGGATACCCGTGAGCTGGTGTCAGCTTCGGAGGGGATCACGTTGGTGTGGCCGGGAAGGAGCAGGACGTCGTCGTACGTCAGGCCAACAAAGGCGAAGGGGTCATGAATTTCAGGCTGGGACACGAAGGCTCCTTGGCGGGGTAGAACCGGTGGGGGTGTGCATCCGATGGCCTGTTCCGTCATTACGGATCCGGCCTGTGCGTTGTTATCAGTCTAAAACGAAACGGGCTGTGGCCCTATTCCCGAGGGCTGCATCACACCGGGGGCCCTGTAGTAGTGTTCGAAGGCAACAACCGGCCCCACAGGAAGCGGCTCATGGCACTGCAAATTCGGATTGTTGTCCCAACCGAAATTTCGGACCAGGTGGTGGCCATTGCCAGCGCCCATGAGGGCACAGCGGAGGTCTCCCGCATCCCCGGGGCCTCCCTTGTTCCCGCCGGTGACGTGATCACGGTCCAGGCAGTGCGGGAGTCCGCCGGGGACCTGCTGCACCAGCTCCGCGGGCTGAACATTGCCAGGGTTGGCTCCGTCACCGTGGACACCCCGGAACTTGTCATTTCCGAACGGCTCGAGCTGGTGGACCAGTCCGTTCCAGGGGATGAGGCGGACGCCATCATCTGGGACGAGGTGGAGAAGAACACCAGTGAAGAGTCCAAGTTGACGTGGAGCTACCTCGCCTTCATGGTCATTGCCGTCCAGTTGGCGGGTATCGGCATCGTCACGGATTCCACCATTGCCATTGTGGGCGCCATGGTGGTGGGTCCCGAGTTCGGCCCCCTGGCCGCCCTGGCCCTTGCCCTGGTTGACAGGAGGTGGAAGCTCGCGCGGCAGGCAGCCCTGGCACTGCTGGTCGGCTTTCCGCTCGCAATGCTGGTGGCAGCGGTGGCGACCGCCGCCTCCATCCCCCTTGGCCTGTTTGACCCCTCAAAGCTGCTGGAGGGGTCCACCTCCACCGAGTTCATTTACCACCCGGGCTGGTATTCATTCATCGTGGCCGTCCTGGCCGGTGCGGCCGGGATGCTGTCGCTCATTGGGCGCAAGTCAGCTGTCCTGGTGGGCGTGTTCATTTCCGTGACCACCGTTCCGGCTGCGGGCTACGTGGCCGTTGCCCTGGTACTGGGCCAGCCGGACCGCGCAGCGGGATCGGCCCTGCAGCTGCTGCTCAATGTTGCCGGCATTGTGGTTTCCGCCGTCGTGGTCCTTCTCATCTACCGGCTGGGAAGGCGCCGCCGCCCGGCACCGTCGCCCTATTCGGTGGCCCAGGCCAGGATCACGCTGCCGCAGATGGGTGTCCGGAGCCCGTTCCGGCGTTAATGCAAAAATGACACCGATCCCGCTTTCTGAGTCCGGGATTCCGGTGTCAGATTGCGGGATCGGTGTCACTTTTGCAGCTGGGCCAACGCTGGGCCCACACGCTGGGCCCACACGCTGGGCCCACACGCTGGGCCCACGCTTGCCAGGTTCCCGGTAAATCGCGCCAGCGATTTACCGGGCCGGCAAGTGGGGACTAGTGCTGGTGTGCTGCTTCGCTGTCCTCGGACGGCTTCTCCGTCACGAGCACCTCGGTGGTGAGCACCAGTGCTGCGATGGAGGCTGCGTTGCGCAGGGCGGAACGGGTGACCTTGACCGGGTCGATGACGCCGGCCTGGACCAGGTTCTCGTACTCGCCGGTTGCGGCGTTGAAGCCGAAGCCGTCTTCGAGTTCGCCAACCTTGTGCACCACTACGTAGCCGTCGTGGCCTGCGTTCTGGGCGATCCAGCGCAGCGGCTGTGCCACGGCGTTGCGGACCAGGGCGATGGCGGTTGCTGCGTCGCCGGTCAGGGCTGCAACGTTCTCGTCTTCGTCCAGGGCCTTGGCGGCCTGCACCAGTGCGGAACCGCCACCGGCAACAATGCCTTCTTCCAGGGCTGCACGCGTTGCGGACACGGCGTCCTCAATGCGGTGCTTCTTTTCCTTCAGCTCGACCTCGGTGGCTGCGCCAACCTTGATCACGCCGATGCCGCCGGCCAGCTTGGCCAGGCGTTCCTGCAGCTTTTCCTTGTCCCAGTCGGAGTCGGTGCGCTTCAGTTCGGCGTGCAGCTGGGCCACGCGGGCTGCCACGTCGTCGGCCGTGCCTGCGCCGTCAACAATGGTGGTGTTGTCCTTGGTGACGGTGATGCGGCGGGCCGTGCCCAGAACTTCCAGGCCAACCTGGTCCAGGGACAGGCCGATCTCCGGGGAGACAACCTGTGCGCCGGTCAGGATCGCGATGTCCTGCAGCATGGCCTTGCGGCGGTCGCCGAAGCCGGGAGCCTTGACGGCAACAACGTTCAAGGTGCCGCGCAGGCGGTTGACGATCAGCGTGGACAGTGCCTCGCCGTCAACGTCTTCGGCAATGATGAACAGCGGCTTGTTGGTGGCAAGTGCCTTTTCCAGCAGCGGCAGGAATTCCTGCAGGTTGGAGATCTTGCCCTGGTTGATCAGAACCAGTGCGTCTTCCATGACTGCTTCCTGGCGTTCTGCGTCGGTGACGAAGTACGGGGACAGGTAGCCCTTGTCGAACTGCATGCCCTCGGTGAGGACCAGTTCGGTGGAGGTGGTGGAGGACTCTTCGATGGTGATGACACCATCCTTGCCGACCTTGTCGAATGCCTCGGCGAGCAGGTCGCCGATTTCCTGGCTCTGGGCGGAGATGGCGGCAACTTCTGCAACCTGGCCACCCTCAACCGGGCGGGCGTTCTCCAGCAGGCGCTTGGCAATGGCTTCAACGGAAACCTGGATGCCGCGCTTGAGCTCGCCGGGAGCCGCACCTGCGGCAACGTTGCGCAGGCCTTCCTTGACCAGTGCCTGTGCCAGGACGGTGGCCGTGGTGGTGCCGTCGCCGGCAACATCGTTGGTCTTCGTGGCAACTTCCTTGGCCAGCTGTGCGCCGAGGTTCTCGTACGGGTCTTCCAGCTCCACCTCGCGGGCGATCGTGACGCCGTCGTTGGTGATGGTGGGAGCGCCCCACTTCTTGTCCAGTACTACGTTGCGGCCGCGCGGGCCGAGGGTCACCTTGACGGTGTCCGCCAACTTGTCGATGCCGGCCTCGAGGGCCTTGCGGGCGTCGTCGTTGAATGCAAGCTGCTTAGCCATGCGGTGTGTCCTTTCACGCAAAGACCCCGCGCTCGAAGTCTGATGATCTCGACAGGCTCGATCACCGGAATGTCCGGCGCGGGGGCTTCACAAAGCGGTTATGTGGCGAAAGCCGTTACTTGACGACGATGGCCAGCACGTCGCGGGCCGAGAGAACCAGCAGCTCTTCGCCACCGGTCTTCACTTCGGTTCCACCGTACTTGGAGTAGATGACGACGTCGCCGACGGCAACATCGATCGGGACGCGGTTGCCGTTGTCGTCAACGCGGCCGGGGCCCACTGCCACAACTTCGCCCTCCTGGGGCTTTTCCTTGGCGGTGTCCGGGATGACCAGGCCGGAGGCGGTGGTCAGCTCTGCTTCGAGCTGGCGAACAACAATACGATCCTCAAGAGGCTTAATAGAGACCGACACTCGGACCTCTCCTTCACACGTAAATTCTATGGATGGCCGGCAAACGTCTTTCAGCCATGTGGTGGAGCCCAACCGTCGTCGCGGTGCCGGTGATGCTCCCATGGCCGAAAGGCCTGCGGGTTAGCACCCTCGGGGTGAGAGTGCTAACCCTGACTCTATGGAATTGATTAGCACTCGGTCAAGGCGAGTGCCAGATTTGACCCCAAAAGCACGACGCCGGCGGGCCTGGTTTCGCTCACGGCGCACCTTGGGTGCCGCCAGGGCTGTTCACCCGTCCCGCGGCGGTGCAAGGATTGAGGCCATGACGAGCCCAACTCCCCTGGTCCATGTGCGGGACCTGCAAAAGTCCTATGGCGGCACCCCAGCCGTGGACGGCATCAGCTTCGACATTGCCGAGGGCGAGACGTTCGCGCTCCTGGGCCCCAACGGCGCCGGCAAAAGCACCACAGTGGAAATCCTGGAGGGGTACCGGGACAGGAGCGGCGGCGTCGCCAGTGTCCTGGGCGTGGACCCGCAGCACGGCGGCCGGGACTGGAAGGCGCAGCTGGGAATTGTTCTGCAGTCCAGCGGGGAAAGCGGCAACGTCACGGTCCTGGAGCAGCTGACGCACTTTGCCGGCTACTACCCGCACCCGCGGGACGTTGGCGAGGTGCTGGAGGCCGTGGGGCTGGCAGGCAAGGCCAAAACCCGGATCAGCAAGCTCTCCGGCGGCCAGCGCCGCCGCGTGGATGTTGCCCTGGGCATCATTGGCCGGCCGCGGCTGCTCTTCCTGGACGAGCCGACCACCGGCTTTGACCCGGAGGCCCGGCGCCAGTTCTGGGGCCTGGTCAACCAGCTCAAGGCGGAGGGCACCACCATCCTGCTGACCACCCATTACCTTGACGAGGCCGCCACGCTGGCGGACCGCGCCGGGGTCATTGCCGGCGGAAAGCTGCTGGACATTGGCCCCATCGATGCGATTGGCGGGCAGGAGGCCAAGGTGCCGCTGGTGCGGTGGCGGCAGGACGGCGTCGTGCGGGAGGAGCGGACCACGGAGCCAGCGGCCCTGGCGGCGCGCCTGTACGCCGAGGCGGGCGGTGAGGTGCCGGGGCTGGAAATCACCCGGCCCAGCCTGGAGGACATCTACCTGGACTTGGTCGGGGCGCACGCATCAAGCGAAGGGACACTCCCATGAGCACGTTGAAGCTTGGCCTGTCCCGCATTGGCTACGAGCTGCGGCTGTATTTCCGCCAGGGCGACTCCGTGTTCTTCACGTTCCTGTTCCCCATTGTGATGCTGTCGATCTTTGCCGTGGCGTTCAGCACCAGCGGCAACATCGGTGCCGCCCCGGACGGCAGCGGCGGGATCTCCTTTGCCGCGTACTACCTGCCCGGCATGGTGGCCGCGGGAATGCTGCTCAGCGGCGTGCAGAACCTGGGCGTGGACATAGCCGGGGAGAAGGGCGACGGCACGCTCAAGCGACTGGGCGGCACTCCCCTGCCCGTGTTCTCCTACTTCATGGGCAAGATCGGCATGGTCATGTCCAGCTCCATCCTGCAGGTCATCCTGTTGCTCCTGGTGGCCCGCTTCGCGTTCGGCGTGGAGCTGCCCCATGATGCCGGCAAGTGGCTCACCTTTGCCTGGGTGTTCCTGCTTGGCGTCATGACGAGCTGTGTTTTGGGCATTGCACTGTCCGCGCTGCCCCGCACCGGAAAGAGCGCCACGGCCGTGGTGATCCCCATTGTGCTGCTGCTGCAGTTCATCTCCGGCGTGTACCTGAGCTTCACCCAGCTGCCCGGGTGGCTGCAGAACGTGGCCAGCATCTTCCCGCTGAAGTGGATGGCACAGGGCATGCGCAGTGTCTTCCTGCCGGCCGATTTTGAGCTTGCCGAGCCCGGCGGGGCCTGGAACCTGGGGCTCGTGGCGGTCGTCATGGTCGTGTGGCTCGTGGCCGGGCTGGTGCTGTGCAAGTGGACGTTCCGCTGGATCCGCAAGGACAGCTGAGCTGTTCCCGGCAACGCCCGGCCGCGTCCTGCCGCGTCCTGTGCGGCTAGTAGTAGACGGCCAGCGGTCCGCGGGGCCCGTCGATGACCTGCACGGGGGTGTCGAAGACACGGCTGAGGACCTCATCGGTCATGATCTCCGCAGGCGTGCCGAACTCCACCACGAGGCCGTCCTTCACGGCACAGATGTGGTCCGCGTAGTGGGCCGCAAAGTTGATGTCGTGCAGCACCACCACAATGGTCCGGCCCAGTTCCGCAGCGGCCCGCTGCAGCAGCGCCATCATCTGCGCGGCGTGCTTCATGTCCAGGTTGTTCAGCGGCTCGTCCAGCAGTACGTAGTCGGTGTCCTGGGCCAGCACCATGGCCACGTAGGCCCGCTGCCGCTGGCCGCCGGAGAGCTGGTCGAGGTACCGGTTTTCCAGCTCGTTGAGGTTCAGGAAGTCGATGGAACGGCTGATGGCTTCCTCGTCGGCCAGGGTCAGTCGGCCCTTGGAGTGCGGGAAGCGGCCAAAGCCCACCAGCTGGCGCACGGTCAGCCGGGCCACGAAGTGGTTCTCCTGGCGCAGCACGGAGACAATCTTGGCCAGGTCCTTGGATGCGGTCTTGGCAACGTCATAGCCGGCAATTTCAATGGCCCCGGCATCCAGCCCCAGGAGGCGGCCCACCATGGTCAGCAGGGTCGATTTCCCGGCCCCGTTGGGTCCCACCAGGGCGGTGACGCCGCCGGCCGGGATCTGCAGGTCCACGGGGCCAATGGCCACCTCGCTGCTGTAGCTTTTGCGGACGTCGGACAGGGAGATCACAGGCGACCCTTTCGCAGGATGAAGAACAGGAACACGGAACCGCCCACGACCTCGATGATGATCGAGACCACGCCCTCGGCATAGAACACGTTCTTCATGACGAAGTACGAGCCCGCCAGCACCACAAAGCCGGTCAGCACCGCGACCGGGAAGACGTACCTGTGGTCGTGGCTGTCGGCGAGCTGGTAGGCCAGCGTGGCCACCAGGAAGCCCAGGAACGTCATGGGTCCCACCAGGGCGGTGGAGGTTGCCATCAGGATGGAGACAAGGAACAGCACCCGCATGACCTCGAAGCGGTGGTTTAGGCCCAGGTTGGTGGTGGTGTCGGCGCCCAGGGCCACCACGTTCAGCCGACGGGCGTTGAGCAGCAGCAGGGCGCCGGCGCCCAGGCACAGCGGGATGGCGATGGGCAGGTAGCTGGCGTCGGCGTTGGACACCGAGCCGAAAAGGCGCGCGGTCAGGACGTCAAACTCGCTGGGGCTCAGCAGGCGCTGCATGAACGCCGAGACCGAGCTCAGTCCGCCGCCAATGATGATGCCCACCAGGAGCATGACGTGGATGTTGCCGTACTTGCCGGACAGCAGCCAGCCGTACAGGGCCATGGACAGGCCCACCATGATGAGGATCTGCAGCACGAACTGCGGAACCCCCTGCACCGCTGTCACCCCGGCCGCGCCAAGGAAGAACACGGCGCCTGTCTGCACGGCAATGTAGAGCGATTCAAAGCCCATGATCGACGGCGTGATGATCCGGTTGTTGGTGGCCGTCTGGAAGGCGACGGTGGCCATGGCCTGGCAGATGGCCACAACCGCCATGACAATGATGCTGGTGCCACGGAGTTCGGCAATGCGCCAGAATCCGGGCGTGCCAAACGGCATGGGGTTGTCCCACGCGAGCAGGCCAAAGCCGAAGCCCACGGCGAGGACAATGAGGATGCCCAGGACCACCCGGTAGCGCCGTTGCGCGCGGCGGGAGGGCAGGGAACCGGACGTCCGGCCCGGGTGGTGGGTGCCGGCGTCGTGCGTGGAGGCGGGGCGCAGCGAGATGGCCTCAGGCATTGCGGCGCTGCTTCAACACGAGGGTCACGAAGACCACGGCGCCAACCACGCCAAGGATCAGCGAGACGGGCACTTCAAAGGGCATGATGATGGTCCGTCCCACAAGGTCGCACACGGTCACGATGGCGATGCCCAGCAGGCACACCCAGGGCAGGTTTCCGCGGAGGTCGTCGCCCCGGAACATGGAGACAATGTTGGGCACGATCAGGCCAAGGAACGGCAGGTTGCCCACCACCACCGTGACAACGCCCGTGGCAATGGCGATCAGGCCCGTGCCGAGCAGCATGACCTGGTTGTAGTTCAGGCCCACGTTGGTGGCGATTTCCTCGCCGAGGCCGGCCACTGTGAAGCGGTCGGCCACCAGGAACACGGCCACCCCCACGAACGCCACGATCCAGAGGACCTCGTACTGGCCGCGCAGCACCGAGGTGAAGGAGCCGGCGAACCAGATGCCCAGGCTCTGGAGCATATCAGTCTGCAGTGCGATGAAGGTGGAGACGGCTCCCACCACGGCGCCGAGCATGATGCCCACAATGGGCACCGTCAGCGAGGCCTTCAGGGAGACCCTGCGCAGGAACAGAAAGAAGATGAGCGTGCCGATGAAGGCGGCGAACACAGCTCCGGACATTTTGGCCAGGATGCTCGCGTGCGGGTTGAGGATCATGACGGCCAGTAGGCCCAGCCCGGCCCATTCGGTGGTGCCGGTGGTGGTGGGCTCCACGAAGCGGTTCTGCGTCAGCAGCTGCATGACGAGCCCTGACATGGCCATCGCGGCGCCGGCCAGGACCAGGGCAATGGTGCGCGGAACGCGGGTGATGGCGAACATTTCGCCGCCGTCCTGCCCTCCGAAGATGTCATAGACGCCCGTGAACAGGGAGAAAAGCAGCAGCACTGCCACCACGGCAATGCCCACCAGGAGCTTGGGTTCGAAGAGCCGGCCCTTGGATGGGGCCCGGCCTTTCCTTGCAGTTGTATTTGTTGCGCTCACGCAGCGGTCCCTTCAGAGCCGGCCCGGATACAGCAAAGCAGCGGGCCCGGCGCACTTGCCGGGACCGCCGCGAGGCTGGTGGAAACTATGGCTACTTGCCTTCGAGTGCGTCCGCGAAGGTGTTCAGGAACTCGGTGTAGGTCTGGATTCCCTCGTTCGTGTAGGTGTCGGCAGGCATGTAGACAATGTTGCCCTCCTGGGTGGCCGGGACGTTCTTGAGTGCGGCGGAGGATTCCAGCAGCTCGTTGGCGGGCTTGTACCCGGCGTCCTTGGTGGACACGCCTGCGTCGCGGTCCATGACCAGGATCCAGTTGGGCTTGGACTTGGCAATGGCCTCAACGGAGATGTCGTCACCCTGGTGGTCGGTGCTGGCGTCCTTGACCTCAAGTGCCGGGGTCAGGCCCAGGATGTCGAAGAGCGGGCCCAGCGTGCGGCCGTTGCCGGGGGCGGCGTAGTTGATCTTGCCGCCGGAGGTGATGACGCCCATGACTGTGGCCTTGGGGTCGTAGGCTGCCTTGACGCGGGCGATGGCGGCGTCAAAGTCGGCATTGAGCTTCTTGGCCTGATCCTGCTTGGCGAATACATCGCCGAGGACTGTGATCTGGCGCTTGAGCTCGGTGTCGAAGGGCTCGCCGTCGCGGGGATCCAATTCCAGCACGGTGGCGTTGGGGGCCAGCTTGGTGAAGTCGTCGTGGAACTGGGTGAAGCGCTGGCCGTTGACAATCACGTCCGGGTCAACGGCAACGATTGCCTCGAGGTTGGGTTCGCGGTGGCTGCCCAGGTCCACAATCGCGGCATCCTTCTTGTAGGAGCTGGTGTCAGGCATGAGCGCCACGGCGCCGGCCTTGAGCGTGATGCCCCAGTCGGCCAGCGTTTCAAAGGTCCTGTTGTCGGTGGCCACCACGGACTTCGGCGGAGCACTGATGGTGTGCTCCCCGTAGTTGTCCTGGACGCTCACGCTGGTTGCGGCGGCGGAGGACGCGCCAGGTTCGGTGGCGGCCCCGCCGCAGGCGGTGAGTGCCAGAAGTGCGGCGGTGGCTCCAAGCGTCAGCAGGCGCTTTTTCACGGTAATCAGTCTCCCAATATAAGTAAGCTTAGGCAATCCTTATCAATGCCACCCTCGACGCTATTGCACAGGCAAATAATTGCGCAAATTTTCCATGCCCTATTCCTTGTGATGCTCATCACCAGCGGCCGAAAGGTTAGGGTTGAGGCATGGCCCATGACGCAATTTCCCCGCTCCTCACCACTGCCGGGTGGGAGCTTTTGTCCTCCCTGGGCCCCTACCGCGAGGCCGACTCCCTCAAGCTGAATGAGTCGCTGCGCAAGGCCGGGCACTCCCCCGAGCTGGTTGCCGCGGCGCTGACCCAGGCCCGCCTGCGCGCCAAGGCGGAGGCCAAGTTCGGCGAGTTCGCCCAGCAGATGCTGTTCACCCCGGCAGGCCTGGAGCAGGCCACCCGCCTGCCCATTGCGGCCCTGCACGCGCAGCGGTTCACGACGGCGGGCATCACCTCCGTGGCCGACCTGGGCTGCGGCATCGGCGCGGATTCCCTGGCCATGGCCAGCCTGGACATCAATGTCACGGCCGTGGAGATGGACGAGGTCACGGCAGCCTGCACCACTGTAAACCTCATGCCATTCCCGCACGCCCGCGTGGTGTGCGGGCAGGCGGAAGACACAGACCTGACTGGCATTGAGGGCGTGTGGCTGGACCCGGCCAGGCGCACCACCAGCACCTCCGGCACCACCCGGCTCTTTGACCCCGAGGCTTTTTCGCCGCCGCTGTCCTTCGTGGAGCAGCTGGCCGACCGCGGCCTGGCCGTGGGCGTGAAGATGGGACCGGGCATCCCGCACGAGGCCGTGCCGGACACTGCCGAGGCCCAATGGGTTTCCGTCAACGGCGATGTGGTGGAGGCCGGGCTGTACTTCAACGCCCTGGCCCGGCCCGGCATCCGCCGCGCGGCCCTGGTCATGGGGCCCGGCAGCTTGAACGAACTCACCAGTTCGGTGCCCTACGACCCCGCCGCCCAGGATGCGGAGACCGGCCCGGTGGCCGGCTACCTGTATGAGCCCGACGGCGCCGTGATCCGCGCCGGCCTGGTGGCCGATCTTGCCCGCAGCATCGGCGCCCACCTGGTGGACGAGCATATTGCGTACCTGTGCTCGGAGCAGCACGTGGACACGCCGTTTGCCCGCGCCTACAAGGTCCTGGAGGTCAAGCCCTTCAACGTCAAGGCGCTCAAGGCCTGGGTCAAGGCCAACCGGATCGGCGTCCTGGACATCAAGAAGCGCGGCATTTCAACCACGCCGGAGGAGCTGCGCCGCCAACTGCTCACCGGCTCCGGCAAGGGCCCCAACAAGGCCACACTGGTGCTGACCCGCATTGGCGAGGAGCGCGTGGCGATCGTGGTGGAGCCCCACGGCCTCTGACGCCGTCGTCCCTGCGCCGAGTCTGACGGAGACGTGCCGAGGGAGACGTAGCGCAACGTCTCCCTAGCAGCGCTCCGTCAGACTCGGCGAAAAGGGGGTCCGGGTGGACGTCAGCGGCGGGAGAACTCGGAGGCCTCGCGCACCAGCTCCGGGCTGGGCCGGACGCCCGTGTAGAGCACAAACTGCTCCTCGGCCTGGATGGCAATGACCTCGGCGCCCGTGATGAGGTGCTTGCCGGCGGCGCGGGCGGCCTTGATGAGCGGGGTTTCGGCCGGAAGGGCGACGACGTCGAACACCACCTGGGCGTTTGCCACCGCGGCATCGCCGAAGGACTGCACATCCTCATCCGCACCCGCCATGCCCAGGGGCGTGACGTTGATGATCATGCCGGCAGTGGCATCCCCCGTGGCAGCCAGCCACGCAAATCCGTACAGCGCGGCCAGTGCCTTGCCCCGTTCCTCGTTGCGGGCCACAATCGTGACGTCCGCGAACCCGGCGTCGTGCAGGGCTGCGGCCACGGCCTTGGCCATGCCGCCTGCACCCTGCAGCAGCACCGAAGTGGCGGGATCGACCTCGTTGACGGCCAGCAGCCGGGCAATGGCCAGGTAGTCGGTGTTGTAGGCGGTCAGCACGCCGTCATTGTTAACAATTGTGTTGACCGAATCGATGGCGGTCGCTGAGGCGTCCATGAGGTCCACCATGGCGATGACGTCCTCCTTGTAGGGCATGGACACGGCGGCGCCGCGAATTCCCAGGCCCCGGATGCCGGCGACCGCCTGCGCAAGGTCGGTGGGGGCGAAGGCCTTGTAGACAAAGTTCAGGTCCAGGGCGTCATAGAGGTAGTTGTGGAAGCGCGTCCCAATGTTGCTGGGCCGTGCGGCCAGGGAAATGCACAAGGTCATGTCTTTGTTCAGAATGGGCACGCCTCCATTGTGCCGCACTTACTGAACTACAATCAGAAGGCAGCCGGAGCTTTTGCCGCATTGCTGCCACAACTCAAGGATTGCCGAGGGGGCGCCCCAGTGAAGATTGATTTCGCAAAGTCTGAACAATCAACGCTGGGGTTGGAATGGGAAATCGCGCTCGTTGATGCCGATTCCGGTGAACTTGCCGCCCGTGCCGACGACATCTTTGGCAACATTCAGGCAGCACACCCCGAGGCCATGGCGGACGGGGAACACCCGCACATCAAGGGTGAGATGCTGCAGAACACCGTGGAGCTGGTCACGGGCATCTGCCACACCGTGGCCGAGGGCACCGAAGACCTCCGCCGCAACTTGAACATTCTCCGCGAGGCCGCCGCACCCCTGGGCCTTGACCTGCTCAGCTCCGGCACCCACCCCTTCAGCAATTCGCGCACCCAGGCAGTCACGGACAAGGAGCGCTACGCCAAGCTCGTGGACCGGACCCAGTGGTGGGGCAGCCAGATGCTCATCTACGGCGTGCACGTCCACGTGGGGTTGGACCATGTGTCCAAGGCGATGCCGGTCCTTGACGGGCTTGTCAACTACTTCCCGCACTTCCAGGCCCTCTCGGCGTCGTCCCCATACTGGAACGGTGAGGACACGGGCTACGCCTCGCAGCGTGCCCTCATGTTCCAGCAGCTGCCCACGGCCGGGCTGCCATTCCAGTTCCCTGACTGGGCCGCGTACGAGTCCTACGTCCAGGACATGTTCACCACAGGTGTCATTGACGCAACCAACGAGATCCGCTGGGACATCCGCCCCGTCGCCGGGCTGGGCACCATCGAGATGCGCATCTGCGACGGCATGTCATCGCTGGAGGAAATCGGCGCCATTGCCGCGCTGACCCAGTGCCTCGTGGAAGACTTCTCCAACACCCTTGACGACGGCGGCACCATCCCCACCATGCCGCCGTGGCACATCCAGGAAAACAAGTGGCGGGCCGCCCGCTACGGCATGGAAGCCATCATCATCCAGGATGCGGCCGGCAACGAGAGGCTCGTCACCGAGGACCTGGTTGACCTGCTGAACAAGCTGGAGCCCGTGGCCGCCAGGCTGGGCTGCTCCAATGAGCTTGCCGACGTGGAGAAGATCATTGCCAACGGGGCCGGCTACCAGCGCCAGCGCCGCGTGGCCGCCGCCAACGGTGGCGACCTGCGCGCCGTCGTGCGTGAGCTTGTCGCGGAGATGGCAGCCAACTAGTCCGCACGCCCGCCCAAAGGACAGCCGCGGACGGGCCCTATTCGGGCAGGACCACAAGTTCCAGGTAGTCACGCAGGCAGCCGGCCATGTCCACCTTCTCCGGCGCCATAAGCCACTGGGTCTGAATGCCGTCCCACAAGGCAATCAGGCTGGCGGCTGCACGTTCGGGGTCCACTCCAGGGCGGAGCCGGCCCTCATCGGCGAGCGCCGCAAATGCACGCAGGTAGCTGCGCCGCAATCTTTCGTAACGTTTGGTAAAAAATTCCAGGCCCGGGTGGTTCTCCGTAACGGACTCGGCGCAGAGCACCGTATATAGCTCAATCACGCCCGGAACCGTCTCATTGAAGTGCGCCTGGCGGATCACCGCATCCACCAGGGACTCCTCGGGGTCCCTGGGCTGCCCGCCCCCGGTGATGGAGTCGCGCCAGTTCAGCACGGCCAGCAACAACTCACTTTTGGTGGGGAAGTAGTGCAGAAGGCTTGTCTGGCTCATCCCCACCTTGTCCGCCACATCCTGCAGCGAGCCTCCCCGGTAGCCGTGGGAGGCAAACACCGCATGCGCTGCCGCGACGATGTCTTCGCGCCTCTGTTTGGACTTCGCGTACGGCCCGCGTTTCACCGGTTGCCGGGCTGGGTTGATGGTCATGGAATGTCAGCTTAGCCGAGATCGCACATCCCCAATCTCCAAATTCGAGTACTCACTCGAGATTTGTGGTAGCTTTTCCACATTCCCCAAAACGAGGTGTGTGCGGGACCTCCGGATCCACCGGTGCCGCCGTCACCCTCACGAAGAAGTGAGAGAACAACCCATGCCCCCATTGACCCGAAGGCAGATGTTGCAGGCCGGACTTGGAACGGCGGCCCTGGGCCTGCTGTCCGGCTGTGCCACACCAGGAACAAGCAACATCAACGCCGCACCCACCATTGCGCCCGCCGGCGGCAAGAAAATTACCTTGACGTATTGGTCCTGGCTCAAGGATCTGCAAGTTGTGGCTGACATTTGGAACGCCGCGAATCCCAACGTCCAGGTCAAGACGGTGTGGATCCCCGGCGGCAACCAGGGCGGATACCCAAAGCTGTATTCAGCGCTGGCCGCCGGCGGCGGACCCGACCTTGCGCACGTGGAGTTTGGCGTCATCCCCTCGTTCATGATGGTCAACGGGCTGGTGGACCTGACACGCTACGGCGCCGCGGACCACTCCGGCCGCTATGACCCCACGCTGTGGAACCAGGTCAGCTACTCGGGCGGGATCTACGGAATCCCACAGGACTCGGGCCCCATGGCCACGTACTACCAGCCGAATGTCCTGGCCAAGGTGGGTGCCACGGCACCCACCACGTGGGATGAATGGGCCGGGGTTGCCGCGGAACTGCGCAAGGCCAACACCTACATGGACTGTTTCCCGCTCGCCGAGGCCGGATTCTTCACGGCCCTGGCCGCCCAGGCCGGCGCCAGGTGGTTCCGGGCGGAGGAGGACGGCTGGGTCATCAACATGACCGACGACGCCACCATGAAGGTGGCCCGGTTCTTTGACGCCGCAATCGACAAGGACCTGGTGCAGACCCAGTACGGCACTTACTCCCCCGGATGGTTTGCCTCGGCTGCGGACGGCGGCATTGCCTCCGCCACCTCGGCAAGCTGGGGCGATGCCCTCATTGAGGGCGTCAGCGGCGGCGCCGGCAAGTGGAGGGTCGCAAAAATGCCTGTGTGGGACTCCAGCGGCTTTGGTTCCGGCTACCTGGGCGGATCAACCGTCTCCGTGCTCGCCAACAGCAAGCACCCGCGCGAAGCATTGGAATTTGCCGTGTGGCTCACCTCCAGCAGGGAGGGCATAGACGCCGAAATCAAGAATTGCGGCATCGGCTGGTCCCCCTCCCCTGACTTCATCGGCACCACGCGGCAACAGCCGTCCGACTTCTTCAGCGGCCAAAACTACAACGAGGAAGTCTTCGCACCCGCCGCTCTTGAACAAAACACCGACTGGTCGTGGTGGCCCTCGCAGCAACAGTCATTCAACATCCTCAGCGACGGCTTCCGGCAAAAGGCCTCGGGCACCACCTTGGTGGATTCCGTGGCCTCCGCAGAGGAAAAAATCATCCAAGTCTTCAAGAACAGCGGACTGAGCATCAGGAAGGAACAGGCATGAGCACCACAAAACCACTGAAACGCCGGGCCCTGCCGCAGGCCGGCCAGGCCCGCAGCAGCGAGGCACCCCGGAAAAGCCGCGCCCAGGACCGGGCACCATGGCTTTTGCTGGCTCCGTTCCTTGCCCTTTTCCTGTTGACGTTCATCCTGCCCATTGTCGTCGCCGTGTTCTCCAGCTTCACCAAGGTCACCCGCAGCGGCCTGTTCGGCGAAGCCGGCATCAGCAGCAACTTCGCAGGGTTCTCGAACTACGCCCAGGCCCTTGCCGACGGCAACTTCGTGGCCTCGATTGGCCGCATGCTGGTGTTCGGCGCCGTGCAGGTGCCGCTCATGATCGCCCTTTCCACGGTGTTGGCCCTGCTGCTTGAATCCGCATCGGCCCGCTGGCCGGGCTTCTTCCGTGCCGCCTTCTTTCTGCCCTACGGAGTCCCCGGCGTCATTGCCACGATCCTGTGGTCGTTCCTCTACGTCCCAGGCCTGAGCCCCCTTTACGACTTTGCCGAGCTGTTCGGCCTGTCCCCTGACTTCCTTGGACCGAAGACTGTGCTGTGGTCAATCGCCAACATCGTCACGTGGAGTTACACGGGCTATAACATGTTGATCATCATCGCCCAGTTGAAGGCGATCCCGGGCGAGGTGTACGAGGCAGCCAAGATGGACGGCGCGTCACCGCTGCGCGTCGCGTTCAGCATCCAGCTGCCGTTGATCCAGCCCGCCCTGGTGCTGACCACCATTTTCTCCATCATCGGCACGCTTCAGCTGTTCGCCGAACCACAGGTTTTGCAATCGGTGTCCCCCGCCATCGACAGCCAGTTCACGCCCAACCTCAGCGCCTACACCACGGCGTTCGCGTACAACGACTACAACGTTGCCGCCGCCCAGGCCGTGCTCATTGCGCTCGTCGCCTTTACGCTCTCCTTCGCTTTCCTCGCATTCACGAACAGGAAAACCAAATGACCGCCACACTGCCCCAAGCCCCGGCCCGCCCGGCCAGGCCGAGCCGCAGGAAAGGCACGCAAATCCTCGTCACGGGCGCCCTCGTGGTCGCGGCGCTGTACTTCCTTGCACCCGTCTATTGGGTGGTGGTGGCTTCCACGAAGTCCACCGAAGACCTTTTCGCCACGAACGGTTTTGCCTTTGCGGCCAACTTCAACCTCTGGAACAACCTCGCGCAGGTACTCAGCTACGACGGCGGCATCTTTGTCCGCTGGTTCCTGAACTCAGTCCTCTACGCAGGGGTGGGCGCGCTCCTGGCCACCTACATTGCGGCAGCCGGCGGCTATGCGCTCGCGAAGTACAAGTTCAAGGGCAGCAACCTGGTCTTCGGCATCATCCTGGGCGGGGTGCTGGTTCCCGGCACGGCAACCGCACTTCCCCTGTTCCTGCTGTTCAGCCAGATGGGGCTCGCCAACACCTACTGGAGCGTGTTGCTGCCGTCACTGGTTTCCCCGTTCGGACTGTTCCTGTGCCGCATTTACGCGCAGGCAACCGTGGACCCCGCCCTGATCGAAGCCGCGCGGCTGGACGGTGCCGGCGAAATCCGCATCTTCCACACAGTGGGCCTGCGGGTGCTGACACCTGCCCTGGTGACAGTGTTCCTGTTCCAGCTCGTGGGCGTGTGGAACAACTACTTCCTGCCCCTCGTCATGCTTTCAGACACCAAGCTGTACCCCATCACCCTTGGCCTGAACAACTGGCTCAGCCAGGTCAACCGCCTGCCGGAGTTCTACCAGCTGACAACCGGCGGCGTGCTCCTGTCCATCATTCCGCTGGCCATCGCCATGGTCGTGCTGCAACGCTTCTGGCGCGGCGGCCTCACAGAAGGATCCGTCAAATAATGACCTCCAGCAATGCCATCGCGGCCGACGCCTCCTACATCACCGACCGTGGTCCCGGAACAGGCCTGCGCGTGCCGGCACGGTCGTGGCTGGCCACTGACGCCCCCACCCTGTCCCTGAACGGGGACTGGCGCTTCCGGCTACTGCCCGGGGCCCCTGGAACCCCCGGTGGCGCAGGCCTGCTTCCTGCCGGCGAGGATGTGGAGTCAGTGGCCCTCGAGTCGCTCGACGACGCCGGCTGGGACACCATAGCCGTGCCCTCACACTGGGTCTTGCAGGGGGACGGCAAGTTCGGCCGGCCCATCTACACGAACGTGCAGTATCCGTTCCCGATTGACCCCCCGCACGTCCCGGACGCCAACCCGACAGGCGACTACCGGCGCCGCGTTGACGTTCCGGCCCAGTGGTTTGAGGGCGCCACGGAGGCACTCACCCTGCGCTTCGACGGCGTCGAGTCGCGCTACAAGGTGTGGGTCAACGGGATTGAGGTTGGGGTTGGCTCGGGAAGCCGGCTCGCCCAGGAATTCGATGTCAGCACCGTTTTGCGCCCCGGGGAAAACCTTGTGGTGGTGCGAGTCCACCAGTGGTCGGCGGCCAGCTACCTGGAGGACCAGGACCAGTGGTGGCTGCCGGGCATCTTCCGCGACGTCAGCCTGCAGGCACGCCCCACCGGCGGCATCACCGACGTCTGGCTGCGCACCGGATGGAACGCAGGCACCGGAAGCATTGACCCGGAAATCACAGCGGAAGCAATCGCGTTCCCTGTCACCCTCACGGTCCCGGAGCTGGGCGTGGAGGTCACCTGGGACACCCCCGGCGCCGTGGCTCCCCTGGAGATTGCCGGCGTGGAACCGTGGTCCGCGGAGGTTCCCAGGCTGTACCAGGCCACCGTGGCCACTGCGACCGAATCCTTGTCCTTCAAGTTGGGCTTCAGGACCGTGGCAATTGTGGGAGACCAGTTCCTGGTCAACGGCACCAAGGTGGTGTTCCATGGCGTGAACCGGCATGAGACCCACCCGGACAGGGGCCGCGTCTTTGACGAGGCCGACGCCCGCGAGGACCTGGCCCTAATGAAGCGCTTCAACGTAAACGCCATCCGCACCAGCCACTACCCTCCGCACCCGCGCCTGCTGGACCTGGCCGATGAAATGGGCTTCTGGGTCATTCTGGAAAGCGACGTGGAGACCCACGGCTTCCACACCCAGGGCTGGCGCAAGAACCCGAGTGACGACCCCGCCTGGCGGGAATCCTTCCTGGACCGCATGGAGCGCACAGTGGAGCGTGACAAGAACCACCCCTCGATCGTGATGTGGTCGCTGGGCAACGAGTCCGGCACCGGATCCAACCTCGCTGCAATGTCGGCATGGACGCATGCACGGGATGCCTCCCGCCCCGTGCACTATGAAGGTGACTACACCGGCGCCTACACCGACGTGTACTCGCGCATGTATTCATCCATCCCGGAAACGGACTCGATCGGCCGCAACGACTCCCACGCACTGCTGCTGGGCTGTGACGCCGCGGAGTCGGCCCGCCAGCGCACCAAGCCGTTCATCCTGTGTGAATACGTACACGCCATGGGCAACGGCCCCGGCGCCATGGATCAGTACGAGGAGCTCGTGGACAAGTACCCGCGCCTGCACGGAGGTTTCGTGTGGGAATGGCGGGATCACGGCATCCGCAGCAGAACCGGAGATGGCACGGAATTCTTTGCCTACGGCGGGGACTTCGGTGAGGTGGTCCACGATGCGAACTTTGTCATGGACGGCATGGTCCTCTCGGATTCCACACCCACGCCCGGGCTGCACGAGTTCAAGCAGATCGTCTCGCCCATCCGTCTCGGCCTGGCCATGTCCGACGGCGGGGTCCCCACCTTGTCCGTCCGGAACATGCGGCACACGGCCGACACATCCGACGTCGTGCTTCGCTGGCGGGTGGAACACCAAGGCGTCCCGGCCGCCCACGGCGAGCTGGCGGCTGCGGGAAGCAATGGCAGCCCGCTGCCGGCCGGCACGTCGGCACACCTTGCCCTGCCGGTCCCCCACGTGTCGCCGGATGCGGAGACCTGGCTGACGGTTGAGGCGGTGCTGCGCGAGGCCACTGCCTGGGCCGCCGCCGGCCACCCCCTCTGCGCCGTGCAGCTCGACCTCTCGCACAAACGCACGCCGGTCCGGCCACCCCGCCCGGCAACACCAGTTTCAGGGCGGGTGTCCGGCAGGCTCACCCTGGGCCCTGCCACGTTCGACGCCGGGACCCTCGTTTCCCTGGCCGGCCTGCCAGTGTCCGGTCCCCGGCTTGAGTTGTGGCGGGCTCCCACAGACAACGACCGCGGCGCCGGCTTTGGCGCCTACGGGTCCGAGGACCCGTGGCTGAACAACGGCAAGGGTGTCAAGGGTCCATCCTCCGAAACCCTGTGGAAAGCGGCCGGTCTCCACAGGACGTCCGGGCGGGTTGAAGACATCTCCGCCCTGGCGGACGGCCTGCGGATCCGCACCACGTACTCGGCAGCCAACACCAGCAACTCGGTGGAGGTTGAGCAGACCTGGCAGCTGGCAGGAGGCGAATTGTGGCTGCGCATCGAGATCTTGCCCAGTGCAGGCTGGAACGTTGTGTTCCCACGCATCGGCGTCCGGCTGGACGTGCCCACTTCGGTGGACGGGGCACAGTGGTTTGGTGCGGGCCCCAGGGAGTCGTACCCCGACAGCATGCACGCAACCTCGGTGGGCCGGCATGCCGAAACACTTGACGGGTTAACCTTTCCCTACGCCCGGCCGCAGGAAAGTGGCCACCGCAGCAACCTCCGCAGCCTGGACTTGATGCAAGGTCCAACGCCGTGGCTGCGCATCGAGGCAGAAGCAGACGCGGCCGGCAGGCTCCCCGGATTCACGCTGGCACGGCACACGGCACAGCAGGTCACGGCGGCCGGGCATCCGCACGAACTGCCGTCCCCCGTGCACAGCCACCTGTTCCTGGACGCGGCCCAGCACGGACTCGGATCGCGTGCCTGCGGCCCGGACGTGTGGCCGGATTTTGCCCTCCGCCCCGAAGCGAGGACATTGCTGCTGCGCATTTCCGCCGCCTGACGGACGCGTAGGCCCCGGGCGGGGCCGGTTCTTAGTGAATTCTTAGATCCCGTGCGAAACAGTGGAGAACAGGCCCCCGGGCCGCACCACTGCCAGCCACGAATTGGAGAATTCCTTGACCGGATCCCACCCTGTCCGGGGGCGCGACACCGCTCCACGCGGCCACGCCCGCCCCGGGCACACCCTTCCCCGGCCCCTGCAGCACGCCCAGACCCGGCCCCTGCAGCACGCCCAGACCCGGCTGGCGGTCCTGCCGCTGCCGCGCTTCTGGGGGCTGTGGGTGGTGCTGCTGTCTGCCGCCGTGCTGGCCACCGGTTTCTATGCCGTGGGCTCGCCGGATTTCAGCGCGGGTGAGTTCAGCGTTGACCAGGAACTCAGCCACGACCACAGCGGCATCCTGACGGCGCTGGCCATGGCGATGAACTACATCTTCTCCCCGGTGGGCGGGTTTCTCATGATCGCCGCCGCCTGCCTGTTCCTGATGCTGGCGAGGAAGTCACCGGTCAATGCCGTTGCCTTCGGCGGCTTGGCCGCGGCCGGCTGGCTGTCCAGCCAGTTCTTCAAGGCAGTGGTCGAGCGCCAGCGCCCCAACCCTGCCCTCCTGTTTGACCCGCTGGCCCCCGAAACCGGGTCCAACAGCTTCCCCAGCGGTCATGTGGCCCTGGCAGTGGGCCTCGCCTGGGCGTTTTTCCTGCTGGCCCGCAACACCCGCTGGGCCGGGCTTTCCGTCGTTGCCGGAATTGCGGTGCCCGTTGTCGTTGCTTGGTCGCGCCTCTACATTGGCGTGCACTACCCCTCCGACGTCGCCGCCTCCTGCCTGGCGGCGAGCGCAGCCGTGCTCCTGTTCACCGGACTGTGGAACCAGTTCCAGGGCCGGGTTCTGCCCCGGATTGCCCTGCTGGGCCGCTTTGGCCCGCTGTCGCCACCGGCCGCCGCCGGCCACAACTCCTGATGGGACGCTAGAAAATGCACACGCTCCTTGCGGCACTTCCCTCATCGCTGGCCGGAGTCCTTGACCCGGCAGCGCTGCTGCAGGGACTGGGGCCGGCAACCTTGGGCGTGGTGGCCCTTCTGGTCTTCATTGAATCGGGCATCCTGTTCCCGTTCCTGCCCGGGGATTCCCTGCTGTTCACGGCAGGCCTGCTGCACCAGCAGCTGAACCTGGCCCTGCCCGTGCTGATCGGGGTGGTGGTCCTGGCTGCCGTTGCCGGCGACCAGGTGGGCTACATGCTGGGACGCAAATTTGGCCGGCGCTGGTTCAAGGACGATGCCCGCATCCTCAAGACCTCCCATCTTGAACAAACCGAGGCCTTCTTTGCCAAGCAGGGCGGGAAGGCCATTGTGCTGGCCCGCTTTGTGCCCGTGGTGCGCACCTTTGCGCCCCTCGTTGCCGGCATTGCGCAGTACGACCGGCGGAAGTTCACCCTCTGGAACGTGGCCGGGGCCGTCGGCTGGGCCTCCTCAGTGGTGCTCCTGGGCACCTGGCTTGGCCACTACGATTTCATCGCCAGGAACATTGACGCCATCGCCATACTCATGGTCCTGGTCTCCGTGCTGCCGGGCGCCGTCGGCATGCTGCGGACCCGCCGCAACGCCCGGCGCACAGCGCGGCAGGCCGCCGACGCCCCGGCGCGGGACAATGGGGTGCATGCACATCAATGAGCGGCCACGGCTCCTGCTGGTGGAAGACGATCCCGTCCTGGGCGGGCTGATTGCCCAGTTGCTGGCGGAGGACTACGAGGTTGAACTTGCGGCCGATGGCCAGCGGGGCCTCCACCTGGGCCTGACCGGCGACTGGGACGCCATGGTGGTGGACCGCGGCCTGCCCGTCATGGACGGCGTGGAGCTGCTGGCCGCGTTGCGCCGCCACGGCGTGGCCACCCCGGCACTGATCCTGACCGCCTTGGGCACCACCGCGGAGAAGATTGAGGGGCTCGACGCCGGCGCCAATGACTACATGACAAAACCCTTCGACGCCGGTGAGCTGCGGGCCCGCCTGCGCGCCATGACACGCCGTTTCGGTGCCGCCCCTGCCCCGCTGGCCGTGGGCGAGTGGGAGCTGGACCCCGGCAGCAGGCAGCTCCGCTCCCCCTACGGCGAGCCCGTGGCGCTGACAGCAAAGGAGGCCCAGCTGCTGGCCATGCTCGCCGCCGAGCCCGGGCGCGTGTTCACCCGGCCCGAACTCGTCGAGGCGCTGTTCCACCCGCAGGACGGCCCCGGCGTCATCGACACCTATGTCCACTACCTGCGCCGCAAGGTGTCCCGGTCCGTCATCCGCACGGTCCACGGGACCGGCTACCAGATCGGGGATGCCTCATGAGGCGGCCGGCCGCCCCGCCCTCCCCGGGGCCGGATTCGGCACAGCTGCGCCGGGCAGCCCTGGTGGTCGGCGTGCGCATCGCGGTTGCCTGTGCGGTCATGGTGCTGGCCGTGATAGTTGCCGCCGCCGTCTACATGCTGTACTTGTCCCAGCACCCGGATGAGGTGGCTTCCCATCCGGGCTCCCCGCGGGTCTACGTGGAATCCAGCGACATGCTCCAGGCCATGGGCATCGCGGGACTGGCGGGCATTCTGGCGGCCGGCGGAATCGGCTGGCTGAGCGCCCGGAACGCCATCCGCCCGCTGGGCCGGGCCCTGTCCCTGCAGCGCCGGTTTGTCCAGGATGCCAGCCATGAATTGCGCACACCCCTGACCATCCTCGACGCCAGGGTGCAGCTGGCTGAGTTGAAGGTGTCACCCGGAACCGAGGCCGCAGACCTGCTGGCCCAAATCCGCCAGGACACGGCAGCCCTGACCGCCACGGTCCAGGAGCTCCTGCTGGCGGCAACGGGCGACCCCGACGCGGTGCCCCCGGAGCCACTGGACGCCGCCACGGTGGTGGACGCGGTGGCCGCCGAGCTGGGCGGCCTGGCAGCCGCACGGGGCGTGGAACTGGCGGCCGTCCACCAGGACGCGGCCCGGGTGCGGATCCATCCCAACAGCCTGCGCCGGGCGGTGCTGGGCCTGGTGGACAACGCGCTGAACCACACACCCGAGGGCGGGCGCATCACCATCACCACGGCCATGCGCGGCCAGCAGGTGGTGATTTCCGTGGCGGACACGGGCACGGGCATCTCCGGAATCGACAGGGCCCGCGTCTTCGACAGGTTTGCCCGGACCACCGAACCGGCAGCAGGGGGCCGGCGCAGCTATGGCCTGGGCCTTGCGCTGGTCAGGGAGATTGCAGTGGCCGCCGGCGGGGGCATTGAGGTTGCTGCCACGGGCCCGGGCGGCACAACGATGGCGCTGTCGCTCCCCGCAGCCTCCTAGCCGGCCGGCCTGTTAACCCGGCATTAACTCCCTTCCGCTAGCCTCAAGGCAGCGCAACACCATGCAATGAAAGGAAGCAGCCGCATGCACAACTCCCCGGGCCTGGCCCGCAGGCTCGGGACGTTCGACGCCGTGGTGATCGGGCTGGGCTCCATGATTGGGGCGGGTGTGTTCGCGGCCTTCACCCCTGCGGCGCAGGCGGCGGGATCCGGGCTGCTCGTCGGGCTGGCCGTGGCCGCCCTGGTTGCCTACTGCAATGCCACGTCCTCGGCCCAGCTCGCCGCCGCCTACCCCACCTCGGGCGGGACGTACGTGTACGGGCGCGAGCGGCTGGGCCCATGGCCGGGCTTTCTGGCCGGATGGGGATTCGTGGTGGGCAAGACGGCCAGCAGCGCCGCCATGGCCATGACCTTCGCCGCCTATGCCGCGCCGCCCGGGTGGGAGCGGCCAGTGGCGATTGCCGCCGTCGTGCTTCTGGTGGCCGTGAACTACCGGGGCATCAGCCGGACGGCGACCCTGGCCCGGATCATCGTGGTGGCCGTGCTGCTGGCGCTGGCCATTGCGGTTGCCGCGGTGTGGGCCGGCGGCACGGACGCCGGCGCAGCCAACATCCCCGGCGACGGCCTGCTGGCCCACGGCTGGCACGGGATCCTGCAATCTGCCGGGCTGCTGTTCTTCGCCTTCGCCGGCTACGCCCGGATCGCCACCCTGGGCGAGGAGGTCAGGGACCCCCGGCGCACCATTCCGCGCGCCATCCTGCTGTCCCTGGCCATCGCAGCAGCCATCTATGCGTGCGTGGCAGTGACGCTGCTGGCTGCCCTGGGGCCCGACGGCGTGGCCTCCTCCGCGGCGCCCCTCGCCGAGGCCGTGGCGGCCGGGAGCTGGGGCGCGGCCGCACCCGTGGTGCGGGTGGGTGCCGCGCTGGCCTCCCTGGGCGCCCTGCTGGCCCTCGTGGCCGGGCTGGGCCGGACCACGCTGGCCATGGCCCGGGAGCACGACCTGCCGCACTGGCTGGCCGCCGTCCATCCCCGGTTCCAGGTGCCGCACCGGGCCGAACTGGTGCTGGGTGCGGGGATCTGCCTCATCATCGCAGTCGCTGACCTGCGCGGGGCCATTGGCTTTTCCTCATTCGGCGTCCTGGTCTACTACCTCGTGGCCAACCTGGCCGCTTTCACCCAGGCAGGCCCCGACCGCCGCTACCCGCGGTTCCTGCAGCTGCTGGGCGCTGTGGCCTGCCTTGCCCTCCTGGCCACGCTTCCGCTGGCTTCCATCCTGGCGGGGCTCGCCATGTTTGGCCTGGGCATCGCCTACCGGGCGCTGCGGCTCCGGCGGGCCACCGCCCGCTGAACCCCAAAACTGAACGGGCCGGGCCATTGCTTAATGCGTTAGCGGCCACTAACGTATTAACCATGCCCGACCTTCTGGAAACCGCAGCCGAACCCAACAGGCGCCGCCTGTTGCAGCTGCTGGGCCGGGGCGAATGCAGTGTCAGCGAGCTGGCGGAGAACTTTCCCGTCAGCCGGTCCGCGATCTCCCAGCACTTGCTTCTGCTGGCCGACGTGGGGCTGGTGCAGGCACGCAAGGAAGGCAGGAATCGCTACTACAGCCTGAACAGCCACGGCATGTCACTGCTGCGGGACTCGCTCTCCGCCTTCTGGACCACCGAGCTTGACCAGCTGGCCGCCGACGCAGCGGCACTGGCCGGTTCACACCACGTTCCACCCCACCCCAAGGAAAATACCGATGACCATTGACCAGTCCGTTTTCATTCCTGTCGACCCCGACACCGCCTTTGCCCTGATCACCGAGCCCGAACGCCTGCGCCGCTGGCAGACAGTCGCGGCCCGCGTGGACCTGCGCGTGGGCGGGGACTACCGCTGGACCATCACGCCCGGGCACTCGGCCGCCGGGACGTTCACGGAGATCGAGCCCGGCAAGAGGGTCGTCTTCACCTGGGGTTGGGAAGGCCCGGCAGCCCCCGATGCCGACGCCTCCACCGTGACCATCACGCTGGAGCCCGGCGAGGGCGGCACCACTGTTCGTCTGGTCCACGAAGGGCTCAGCGGGGAGTCCGCAGCCGGCCACAGCGAAGGGTGGACGCACTACCTGGGCCGCCTGCTGGCCCTGGCCACCGCGGGCGACGCCGGTCCCGACGACTGGGCCGCCGCGCCGGATCCCATCAACGAACTCATCAGCGCCGAGGCGACCCTGGCCATTGCCCAGCGCACCCTCGCCTCCCTGGAATCCGCTGACATGGGCCTGCAGACGCCCTGCGAGGACTACACCGTCGCAGCCCTCGTGGACCACCTGGCGGGCTCCATCGCCGGGATCGGCAGGGCGCTCGGGGCGGAATTCACCGACGACGCCGGCGCATCCCCCGAGGTCCGGGTGGCCAACATTGCCGCCCCCACCCTGGAGGCGTTCAACGCCCGCGGACTCGAGGGCACCATCGACATGGGCTTCGCGGTGCTGCCGGCAACCACAGTGGCCAACATCCTGAACCTGGAGTTCCTGGTCCACGCCTGGGACTTCGCAACCGCAAAGGGACGGACCCTGGAGGTATCCCCCATCCTCTCGGACTACGTCCTGGGCCTGGCCAAGGAAACCATTGCGCCGGGCATGCGCGGGCACAGCTTCGCCGAGGAAACACTCGTGGAGGAATCCGCCGGAAGCCTGGAGCGGCTCGTGGCCTTCACCGGACGCCAGAGCACCAACGCCTAAGGGAAATTCAAGGGGGACCACGTCCCGGGGCCGATCGGCCAAGGGATCTGCAACACCGACAAAGGCAAGGGAACCATCATGAGCAAGTTCATCTACATCTACAACGGCCCCGCCACCCCCATGGACCAGTTCACGGAAGAGCAGTCTGCAGCCGTTACGGCGGAGTGGGGCGCCTGGATGGGCAAGGTCGGCACGGCCATGCTCGACGCCGGCGCCCCCTTTGGTGCCCGGGCCGCCGTCTCGGACGACGGCTCCGACGCCTCACCGGGCCTGCTGCAGGGCTACAGCATCGTCGAGGCGGACAGCCTGGACGCCGCCAAGGCCCTGGCCGACGGCCACCCGTTCCTGTCCGAAGGCAAGGGCCGCTTCAGCCTGGAAATCTTCGAACTCGCGGACATGGGCGGCATGTAGGACAGCCAGTTGCCTGTCCGCCGGCGAGGCGGGCAGGCAGGCAGGCAGGCAGGTCAAAGGCTGATGCTGGTCACGGGCATGGAGGAGTCAGGGGCGAAGGCGAGGTCGCTGGGCGCCGCACCGTTCATGACCAGCTGCGCGCCGAGCGCGGCCACCATGGCTCCGTTGTCGGTGCACAGTGAAAGCTTGGGCACCAGCAGCGCGATGCCGGCCGAGGCACAGCGCTGCGCCGCCAGCTCGCGGAGCCGTGAATTGGCCGCCACTCCCCCGCCCAGCAGCAAGGTGGTGATGCCCTGCTCGCGGCAGGCCAGCACTGCCTTGGCCGTAATGACATCCAGCACGGCCTCCTGGAAGGAGGCGGCAATGTCGGCCACCGGCACGTCCTCGCCGCGTGCCTCGTACCCTTCCACGCAGCGGGCCACGGCCGTCTTCAGCCCGGAGAAGGAGAAGTCGTAGCGGTGCGGGCCCGGCTCCTCAGCCGTGCCCATGTACTTGGGCACTGTCAGTCCGCGCGGGAAGCGCACGGCCTTGGCGTTGCCTTCCTTGGCCAGCCGGTCGATCGCGGGTCCGCCCGGGTAGCTGAGCCCCAGCAGGCGGGCCACCTTGTCAAAAGCCTCGCCGGCGGCGTCGTCAATCGTGGCGCCCAGCAGCTCAACGTCGGCGGCGATGCTGCGCACCCGCAGGATTTCGGTGTGCCCGCCGGAAACCAATAGTGCGCCCAGGTTCTCCGGCAGCGCACCGTCGCTGTACTGCGCGGCGATGGCTTCATCCAGCAGGCCCACACCCACATGCGCCACAAGGTGGTTGATCGCGTACAGCGGCTTGCCGGTGGCCAGGGCCAGCGCCTTGGCCGCGCTCACGCCCACCATGAGCGCGCCGGCCAGGCCGGGCCCGCTCGTGACCGCGATGGCGTCCACGTCCTCAAGTGTCACGCCGGCATCGGCCAGGGCCTGCTGCAGGGTGGGCACAAAGGCGTCAAGGTGTGCGCGCGAGGCAATTTCGGGAATGACCCCGCCAAAGCGGACGTGCTCATCCATGGAGGACGAGACAGTGTTGGCCAGCAGTTCGGTGCCGCGGACCAGCCCCACGCCCGTTTCATCGCAGGAGGACTCAATCCCCAGGATCAGCGGCTTGGCGGAGTTCATGAGGGGTCCTTTGCTGTGGTGCCGGTTGTGTCTGCCGGGGCCGCGGGTTCCGCCAGGGCCAGCCGCATGACGAGGCCGTCCGAGCCGTCCCGGTAGTACCTGCGGCGGGTGTGGATGTGTTCAAAGCCGTAGCGCTTGTAGAGATTCTGGGCGCGCGGGTTGGTGCTGCTGACCTCCAGCAGGACCTCGGCGGCCCCGCGGCGAACGGCCTCGGCAAGGAGCTCGTCCATCATGGCACGGGCAATGCCGCGGCCCTCAAATTCGGGCAGCACGCCAATGGTCTGGATGTCCCCCACGGGTGCCACGCACATGAGTCCCGCATAGCCGGCGGTCCTGGCGGCGCCCTTGCCGTCAGGCACCTCGGCAATGACGTAGCGCCTGGTTTCGGGTTGCATGAGCTCGGCCACGAACATGTCCCGTGGCCAGGAGTCTATGCCGAACAGCTGCCGGTCCAGTTCCGTGATGAAGTCAATGTCAGCCGGGACCATCTCGCGCAGCACGGCCGGCGGTGTGGTGGCCGCCGCGTTGGGGCCGTCGGCCATCACAGGGCCCTTTTCCGGGGACCCGGCACCTTGGCGTCCGATTCGCGCAGGTACAGCGGGGTGGTTTCGAGCAAGCCGGCCGCCTCGAGCGAGCCTGCCGCGCAGATCCGCCGTGCGGCGGCGCGGCCCAGTTCCAGTGCTGTCGGCTGGGCATCGGCGAAGGTTTCGTTGACGATGCAGCCACCGGCCTCCAGGACCTCGCGGTACAGCCCGGCGCCGGCGCCAAACACCGGCACGCCGGTGATGTCCGCGGCGGGTCCCACATGCGGGCCGTCCAGCAGCTGTGCCCCGGCGCTGAAACGGGCCCAGTACACTTCCTTGCGGCGGGCGTCGGTGGCCACCACAAAGTCGCCCGTGGCCAGTGGTCCCACGGCGCGCCCGTCACGGTATTCGGGTGCGTCAAAGACCTGCTGGGCCAGGGCGTCCAGGCTCATCATCCCGAAGATCGGCACGCCCCAGGTGAAGGCAAGGGTGCGGGCCATGGCAATGCCGGAGCGCAAACCCGTGAACGGGCCGGGCCCGGTGCCCACCACAATGGCGTCCAGTGCGGGCCCCTCCGTGACGGGGTCAGTGAACAGCGACTTCACGCCCGGCGCCAGCACCTCGGCGTGGCTGCGGGTGTCGGCGGTGGCGAAGTTGGCCACCACGGCGGCCGGCCGCACGGGGTCCCGAGGGTCAAGGTCAAGCAGCGCTGCGCTGGCAACGGCGGATGTGTCAATGGTCAAGATTCGCACGGGTTTCAGTCTATTCTGTTGTGTTCAGCGGCTGGCCCAGCACCGAAAAGTCCACGCCGTCCCAGCGCGGGCCCACGGCCCGCAGGCGCAGGGTGCGGGGCTCGTCGTCGTCCCCGTCGGTGTCAAAGGTGTCGGCAAAGTCGTCATCCGCAGCGGGCGCGGCAGCGTGAACGGGGTCCGGGGCCCCCGGGGCTGCGCCGCCCACCGCGCGGACCAGCTCAATTTCCAGCCGGCTGGCCGCCAGGTGTTCCACCCTGTCCACGCCCCACTCGACCACAGTGACGGAGCTGTCCATGGTGTTTTCCAGGTCAATGTCGTCAATTTCGCCGGGCGTGGCCAGGCGGTAGGCGTCCACGTGGACCAGGTCGGGGCCGCCCGGGTTGGGGCCTTCGGGCAGGTTGGGGTGGATGCGCACCAGCACAAAGGTGGGCGAGATGATACCCTCGCGCACTCCGAGGCTGCGGCCCAGGCCCTGGGTGAAGGTGGTCTTGCCGGCCCCGAGCTCGCCGCTGAGGATGATCAGGTCCCCTGCCCGCAGCAGCCCGGCCAGCCTGGCTGCCAGTTCCTGTGTTGCCTCGGCCGTGCCGGTGGCGAACTCCCAGGCGCTCACAGTGTGCCGCCAATGTAGCTGCGGGGAACGCGGCCGCTGATGCGGGTGACAATTTCGTAGTTGATGGTCCCGGCGGCTGCGGCCCACTCCTCGACCAGGGGCCCGCCGTCGTGCCCGTTGCCAAACAGCTCGGCGGTGGCGCCCAGGGCCGTCCCGGCATGGACCCCGGAGCCCGGTTCCGTGAAGCCCGCACGTGCGTCCGGCCCCAGGTCAATGACCATCTGGTCCATGGCAATGCGGCCCACCACGGGGTAGGTGGTGCCGTTGACGCGCACGGGCCCGCCGGTTGCCACGCGTGGAATGCCATCCGCGTAGCCCAGCGGAACCAGGCCCAGTGTGGTCGCGGCGGCAGTGGCGTAGTTGAGCCCGTAGGAGACCCCCTGGCCGGCGGGCACGTCCTTGCACAGGGCCATTTGGGTCTGCAGGGTCATGGCCGGGACCAGGCCCAGCTGCGCGGAGGTGCGGTCGGCAAAGGGTGAGAGGCCGTAAATCCCCAGGCCCACTCGGACCATGTCAAAGTGCGAGTCGGGGCGGGACATGGTGGCGGGCGTGTTCGCGATGTGGCGCACCTCCAGCTCGGCGCCGGCCTCCTCTGCCACGGCGACGGCCTCGCGGAAGCGCTCCAGCTGTTCGTCGGTCTCGTGTCGGTGGGGTTCGTCGGCGACGGCGAGGTGGCTGAACACGCCAACCACGCGCAGCAGGCCCTGGCGCTGGTGGTCCATGGCGGCGGCGACCAGCGCCGGCCAGTCGCTGCGGGAGCAGCCGTTGCGGCCCAGGCCCGTGTCAATCTTCAGGTGTACGCGGGCCGGGCGCTGCAATTCCCGGGCGGCGGCAACAATGTGATCAAGCTCCCAGCCGGAGCAGCCCAGGTCGATCTCCTGTTCCACGGCGGCGGTGAAGTCGGTGGCAGGGGTGTGGAGCCAGGCCAGCAGGGGCGCCTCTATGCCGGCTGCCCGCAACGCGAGCGCCTCGCTGACGTGGGCCGTGCCCAGCCAGTTGGCCCCGGCCGCCAGGGCAGTCCGGGCCACCTGGACGGCGCCGTGGCCGTAGGCGTCGGCCTTGACCACGGCCATGAACCGGGCGGGTGCACAGATTTCACGCAGGTGGCGGATGTTGTTGGCGATCGCGGACAGGTCAATGATGGCTTGCCGTTCCATGCCGGAATCCGGCCCGGGAACTGGCGCAACGAAGTGGCTCACCCGCCCATTTTAGGCCACTTTCCATTCCTTCCCGGCGGGCCGTCCCGGGGCAGGGGCACCCTCGCTGGCCCGGGCGCCTTGGCAGTGGCAAGATTGGAGCAGGCATTTTGACGGTCCCGGCAGGCATGCCGCGGCTGCCACGTCCGGCAGCCGGGGCAACACCCGGCCGCGCCAACAACAGTCAGGAGGGCCGCACGTGCACCAGGTCCGGCGGGTCGCCATGCTCTCCCTGCACACCTCCCCCCTCGAACAGCCAGGCGGCGGCGACGCCGGCGGCATGAACGTCTACGTCAGGGCGCTGGCCCTCGAGCTCGCGGCGGCGGGCATCACTGTGGACATCTACACGCGCCGCACCTCCGCCAGCCAGCCCGGCACCGTGGCCCTGGCCCCGCATGTGGACGTCCACCACATTCAGGCAGGCCCCTTCGGCAAGGTTTCCAAGGAGGCCCTGCCGGAGCTGGTCAATGAAATGGCCGACGCCGTTGCCGCCCACATCGAGGCCCTCAGCGACGCGCCGTCCCCGGCCGGGCAGGCCGCCCTGCCGGTCAATGTGATCCACTCGCACTACTGGCTCTCGGGCATGGCCGGGCTGCTGGTGGCCAAGCGCCTGGACCTTCCCCTGGTCCACACCATGCACACCATGGCGCGGGTCAAGAACCACCACCTGCGCCCGGGCCAACTTGCCGAGCCGGGCATCCGGGAGGACGGCGAGCAGCACATCGTGGCCGGCGCTACCCGCCTGATCGCGAACACCACGGCCGAGGCCGCCGAGCTGGAGGGCCACTACGACGGCTGCGAGCAGCGCATTGACGTGGTCTCCCCCGGCGTGGACCTGAAAATATTCAAGCCCGCCTTCCGCGACCGCTCACGCCAGGAGCTGGGCATCGCCGCCGAACGCTTCCATGTGGTGTTTGCCGGACGGCTGCAGCGGCTCAAGGGACCGCATGTGCTGGTCAAGGCGGCGGCGCTGCTGCGGGCGGAACGGCCCGACATTGACCTGCAGTTGACCTTCCTGGGGGCCCGCAGCGGAAGCGACAAGTACGACCTCGCCGCCATGATTGACGACGCCGGCCTCTCCGCCTGTGCGTCCGTCCTCCCGCCGGTGGGGCCGGAACGGCTGGCCGACTGGTACCGAAGCGCCGACGTGGTGGCTGTTCCGTCATCCAGCGAGTCGTTCGGCCTCGTGGCCCTCGAGGCCCAGGCCTGCGGCACACCTGTGGTTGCCACCAACGTGGGCGGGCTGCCGCGGGCCGTCAGCGACGGCCGCACAGGCCTGCTGGTGGCCAGCCGGTCGCACAAGCTCTGGGCGCAGGCCATCGCCTCGCTGCACGACTTCCCGCAGACCCGGGCGGACATGGGCCGTGCGGCCTCCGTCTATGCCGAGGCCTTCGGCTGGGAGCGGACGGCAGCCCAGACCATGGCCAGCTACGACCTGGCCCTGACCTACCAGTACGTGGCCCCTCCCGGCTGCTGACCTCCTGCCAGGGCGCCCCGTCAAGCCTCCCGGCCACAATTTGGCCAAAAGGACAGACTTGGCCTGCCGGCGCCAGAATTGCCCGGGACCCACACCACATTGAGGCTACCTCCCGGTAAGGTCTCATTTCGTGGCTGCATAGTACGGGTTTGCGCCCTTACCTGGTCCGCTTCCCCGCGCAGCCCACTGCACCCTTCAGGCAACGACGCCTGGATGGTCCTGTTGAAAGGTTGCACGCCATGAAACAAAGAGGAAGATCACTTTTTAGGGGGCGGGCGGCATTGCGTGCCGCAGCCATTTGTGCCGGCCTGCCGCTGGTCCTGGGCGCCTTGGGTGCGGTCCCGGCCACCGCGGCGCCGGACGATTCGGCCACGTCCACCACCCAAAACGACATCAATCCCCTGGACTACCAGGCCGGGCGCTACATTGTGGTCCTGAATGAGCTGCCCACGGCCATGTACAGCGGCGGAACGGCCGGTCTGGCCCGCACCAAGCCGGCGCAGGGGCGCAAGCTGGACGTCAACAAGCCCGAGGTCAAGAAATACCAGGCACACCTGAAGAGCCAGCAGGCCGCCGTGGCCAGTTCCCAGGGCGTCACTGCCAACCGCACGTTCACGGCCGCCATCAACGGCTTCTCGGCTGAGCTGTCCGCGACGCAGGCCCTGGCCCTGGCCAAGGACCCCGGGGTCCTCATGGTGGCACCGGACACGGAAAACGCACCCGACTACTCAAGCACCGACTTCCTGGGCCTCAGCGGCCCCAACGGCAGCTGGAACAAGACCTTTGGCGGCGTCGCCAAGGCCGGCGCAGGCGTTGTTGTCGGCATCATCGACACCGGCTACACGCCGTCGAACCCGTTCTTCGCGGGGGATGAGGTCAAGCCGCTCACGGGCAACCCGAAGGTCGGCGTCCCGTACCGGAATGCCAACGGCACCATCTCCATGCTCAAGGCCAACGGCGACACGTTCACCGGGGCCTGCCAAAAGGGCACGGGGACCGGAGCCGGCTTTGACGGCACGGCCTGCAACTCCAAGGTGCTGGCCGCACACTACTTTGCCGACGACTTCCTGCGCACCGTGCCCCCGGGCGAGCGGGCGCCCCAGGAACAGATTTCACCCGTGGACGTGGACAGCCACGGCACGCACACCGGCAGCACTGCGGCAGGCAACGCCAATGTCCGGGCCACCCTGGGCGGGCGGGACATGGGCATCACGGGAGGCGTGGCCCCCGCGGCCAAGCTGTCCATCTACAAGACCTGCTGGGAGGACACCGACCCCGACACCGGCGGCTGCTACTCATCGGCAGCCGTTGCGGCCGTGAACCAGGCCATCGAGGACGGCGTGGACGTGCTGAACTACTCAATCTCCGGAAGCACCTCCACCACCACAGACCCGGTCTCGCTGGCCTTCCTGTCGGCCACCTCGGCCGGCATCTTCGTGGCAGCCTCCGCCGGCAACTCCGGCCCCACGGCAGGCACCGTCAACCACGGCGCCCCCTGGATCACCACGGTTGCCGCAACGTCATTCTCCTCCGAGCTGCAGGGCACGGCGGAGTTCGCCGACGGCAGCAAGTTCCGCGGTGCCAGCATGATGTCACACCCGGTGCCGCCCAGCCACGTTGTGCTGGCCACCGCGGCAGCCGCAGCAGGCGCCGCATCACCGCAGCTGTGCGGACCCAACACCCTGGACCCCGCCAAGGTGGCAGGCAAGATCGTGGTCTGCGACCGCGGCGTCATTGACCGCGTGGCCAAGAGCGCCGAGGTCAAGCGCGCCGGGGGCGTGGGCATGATCCTGGCCAATGTCACCTCATCCTCCGAAGACGTGGACCTGCACGCCGTGCCCACGGTCCATGTGAACCCGCCGGCAACGCAGCAGATCAAGGACAAGGTCACGGCCAACCCGGACATCCTGGTTGGCCTCGCCGCCACCGACACCACGGGCCTGCCGGCCGAGGCCCAGCCGCAGCTGGCGGGCTTCTCCTCCCGCGGCCCGCTTGAGGCCGAGAGTTCGGACCTGCTCAAGCCAGACGTCTCCGCACCCGGTGTGGCAGTGCTTGCCGGGGCCTCCCCGATCGCCACGGGCGGCGAACAATTCGGCATGCTCTCCGGTACGTCCATGGCGTCCCCGCATGTTGCCGGCTTCGGCGCCCTCATCAAGTCGGTGCACCCGGATTGGTCCCCGGCCGCGGTGAAATCGGCCATGATGACCACTGCCACGAATGTGGTCAATGCCGACGGCAGCAAGAACCCCGACCTGTTCGGCACGGGCGCCGGGCAGGCCGCCGTGGTCAAGGCCCTGTCCCCGGGGCTTGTGTACGACGCGGGCGACACCGAATACCTGGAATTCGTCAAGGGCACCGGCTACCCCGTGAACGTCCCGGGCCTGGGCAGCATTGCCGCCCGCGACATGAACGTGGCGTCCTTCGCCGTGGGCAACCTGGCCGGCAAGGTCACGGTGACCCGAACTGTCACGGCGCTCAAGCCGGGGCTGTACCGGGCCACGGCCACCGTGCCGGGCGTCAACGTCAAGGTCACCCCGTCAGTGCTGAACTTCTCCTCCGCCGGGGAACAGCGCAACTTCAAGGTCACCTTTGAAAACAGCACCGCAGCACTGGGTGCCTTCGCCATGGGCAGCCTGTCCTGGCAGGGTGCTGGCGCATCCGTGGTCTCCCCCATTGCGGTCCGCCCCGTGCCGGTCCTGGTGGCCCCCGAGGTGGCCTTCAACTCGGCCAGCGGTTCCGGCAGCGGCAAGATCCCTGTGGTTTCCGGGAGCAATGCGCCCATCAAGGTGAGCGTTGACGGCCTGTCCAAGGCCGATTCGACAGCCATCGAGCTGGTGCCCGGTGCCATTTCCACCACCCCGGATGCCTCCAACTTCCTGAAGGAAGTGGTGGTGCCGGAGGGCACGGAGCTGGCGAAGTTCCAGGTGCTCTCCTCCGATCCGGCCGCCGACTACGACATGATCGTGTTCAACCCGGCGGGAAGCTACTACGACGTCCGCACGGGTTCTGCCAGCGAGTCCCTGTCCCTGGCAAATCCCGCACCGGGGACGTACACCATCCTGGCCAACCTGTACTCCAGCACCAACGGCGCGCCCGTCAAGGCCACAGTTGACGCTGCCGTGCTGGGTGCCGCAACCGGCAACGCCTCTGTTTCGCCGAGCCCGCTGAAGCTGGCCAACGGCAAGTCGGGCAACGTCACGCTGAAGTGGACGGGCCTCACACCGGGCTCATACCTGGGCCGGGTCAACTTCGGCGACACGGGAACGGCAACGTTCGTCACGGTCACCGTTGGTCCCAACGGCGCCGTGGTGGCGCCCGAGCATGGCAAGAAGGGCAAGCCAGGCAAGGGCAAGCAGGCGGTGGTGCCCGGGCTGTAGCACAACTGTTCCACAGCACGACGGCGGCACCCGGCACATGGGACGGGTGCCGCCGTCGTGCGCGGGCCGGGGCCCGGGAGTTCCCCGGGCCGGGGGCTCCCTCACCATTTGGCGAGTGTCCACAGGGGGACCACTGGCCTTTTGGCGAGCGTCCCGACGCACTGTGGGCCGGATGGTCGGTCACAAACTTTACAAGCCATGTCACACGGCTTTCATGCTTTGACGGCGATGTTTTTTCAGGGGCAGACTGGCTCCTGTTTTGCCCGAAGCTACACAACTGCATTCTCACTGGAGTACCTCAATGACCTCATATTTGCGCTCGATCGGCCGGCCGCTGGCAGCCGGGGTGGCATCCCTCACCGTGGCTGCCGCACTTTCACTGTCGGCCCTGCCCGCCGTTCATGCCACGGAACAGGCCCCCACACCGGCCTTCATCGAAACCGAGGTAAGCGACCCCGTCTCGGCGGCACCCGATGTCACCCGCCCTGCCACGGAGAGCTGCACCACCACGCTGGCCCAGGACTTTCCATCCAACGCACCCAACGGCAGCCCGCAGAACTTCTCCGGCACGCTGACTCCGCCGGCCGACTGCGCCGGCCCGTGGTCCAAGGTGGTGCTCGACTACACCTCGAAGGTCAGCGGACGCCAGTTTGACCGCTCCGGCACCCTGGACATCGGCGGTGTCAACGTGTGGTTCGGCACCACGCAGGAGCCCAGCGGCCCCAACACCACCACGTTCCACTTCAGCAAGGACATCACCGACTTCGCTTCACTGCTGACCACGCCCCAGCCGTTCTCGGGCGGCTTTGGGAACTACACGAGCAACGTCTACACGGGCGTCTACTCGCAGACGGTGACAGTCACCTACTACCGGACAGGCAAGGGATTCCCGGCGGCCCGCACCCCCGACAAGGTGGTGGCAGTTCCCGTCTCTGACCTCACCCCGGGCTCGCCGAGCTCCACGGCAACGCTTAAGAACCTCCCCCGCAACATCACCCAGGCGCAGCTGCGGGTCACGCTCAAGGGCAACGGCTGCGACGAGCAGTGGTTCACCACCGTCCCCAACGAGGTCGCAGCACAGTTCCCCGGTGCGGGAATGTGCGGGCATGGGTCCTTCCGGGAGGCCATCGTCTCCGTGGACGGCACCAGGGCAGGCGCCGTTGGCACCTACCCGCACATTTACTCCGGCGGGATCGTGCCCACCCTGTGGCGCCCGGTCCTGGCGATCGACACCTTTGACCTGCGCCCGGAAAACCTGGACCTCACACCCTTTGCCGGCGGACTCGTCGACGGCGGAGACCACAAAGTCACCGTCTCCATGAACCAGATCGGCGACACCTGGAACGTCAAGGCCAACTTGTTCCTCTACACCGACCATGGCCAGGCGCAGACGTCCGGTGCCCTGGTGTCGAGCCAGGTGGCCGCGGCTGCCACGACGTCGACCGTGGTGAACCCGCCGGCAAAGGGATCTGTCGCGTACACACAGACCGCCAGCCGAAACGATGTCACGAGCGGCTACATTGACACCTCCGCCGGGCGCGTCCACACCGTTGCGAAAAGCGGCCGCGAATGGCGCAATGCCGGCACGGCCAGCGGCGGCGGCCTGGTGCAGTCCATCACCCAGACGGACCGCATGACGGCGGATTCCACTTCCCGCATCGGGAACAAGACCATCCGCTCCAGCTCGCTGCAGGAGTCTTACCCCATCACGGTTGACGCGTCCTCAGCGAACTACACCAACGACCAAAACTTCTCCCTCACGGCAACTGTCCACATGGGCCAGGAAGTGGACAGCGTGGTGAAGGAAGGCAGCGACAAGACGGCCCGGAACTGGAACTGGACGCTGGATTCCTACGGCATCCTCGGCCGGAGCGCCGGAGTCACCAGCGAGTCCGACGGCCATTCGACGTCGTCCTACAAGGGCAAGGATGACAGCGGCAAGCCCTACCGGCACTACGTAAAGACCGAGCACGGCAAGGTGCTGGTCAACCAGTAGCACGGCACCACAAAGCACCAAAGGGCGGGACCGGGACGATTCCCGGTCCCGCCTTTCTTGCTGCCTGGCGGCACCGCTACATGGCGCCCGTGCTGCCGGCGGTGCCGCCGAAGAGCGGCGCGAGGGCCTGCCAGCGGGAAATCTGGCAGCCGTCGGTCCGGCTGAACGCGGCGTTGACGTCCCTACCCTTGAAGGTACCGGTCACGGTGGCCACCTCCGGTCCGCCATATTGCTGGGTGCAGTTTTGCGGCGGGGCGGAGGCGGGGAAGAAGATCTTCTCGCCGCTCTGCTCCAGGGCTGCGAGCGCAGCCGCCGGGTCCGGGACAGTGGAGGCGGCATCGGGCGTGGCACCCGAGGCCACGAGGCGGTAGTTGGCGGGCGCGGCCCCCGGGGTTGCCGTCACGGTGATGGTCAGGTCAATGGGGCCGGTTGCGGCCGGGCCTGTCATGGCAGGCGTCGCCGACGGGCTGGGATTGAACGGGCCGGGCGTTGGCGAGACACTGCCCGGTGATCCTCCGGGCTGCGTCACGGCGCACGCCGAAAGGGCCACGAGGGCGGTAAAAATGAGCGCCACCGCGGTGGTGCGGAACGTTCCGGGCACTCGGATCATGGCAACCTCTCCCCAACTTTTGCTGCCATGCTACCCCTGCGCGACGCCTCCCAACACCCCCACCCGACGCCGCATCACCAGATGCTGGTTTCAACCCGACGCCGCATCACCAGATGGCCGTTTCAGGCAAACGCTGCATCACCAGATGGCCGTTTCAGGCAAACGCTGCATCACGCCACGGCCTGATGTTCACGGATTCAGCACCGCCTGGCAATTATCCGGCTGGGGCCTAACCATTTCGGGGGACAACGGGGGCTGGCAGGCTTGGGTGCACCTCGTCTGCCCCGGGTGGCGGATGCCGTTGAGGAGCAGGCGAGCATTCACCTGCTCCTCAACGGAAGTCCCCGGCCTTCACCCCATGTCTAGTTCGAGGGGAAGTTGTAGCTGGCCTCGGAGGCCTGCTTCGGTTCGGGCCAGCGTGAGGTAACCACCTTGGCTCGGGTGTAGAACGCCACGCCTTCTTCGCCGTAAATGTGCTTGTCGCCAAAGAGCGAGTTCTTCCAGCCGCCGAAGGAGTGGTAGGCCACCGGCACCGGCACGGGTACGTTGATGCCGATCATGCCCACGTGCACGCCGCGTTGGAACTTGCGCGCATTTGCGCCGGAGGAGGTGAAGATGGCGGTGCCGTTGCCGTACGGGTTCGCGTTGATCAAGGCGATGCCCTCCTCCACGGTTTCCACTCGCATGACCGCCAGGACCGGCCCGAAGATCTCCTCGGTGTAGGCGGTCATGTCGGCGGACACGCCGTCCAGAAGAGTCGGGCCAACCCAGTAGCCGTTCTCCTGGCCCGGGACGGTGAAGTCCCGGCCGTCGACCACCAAGGTGGCACCGGCGTCGGCAGCTTCGCTGACAATCTTCAGCACGCGAGCCTTGGACGCCGCGGTGATGACAGGGCCCATGTCGGCGTCGGGTTCAGTGCCGTCGGCCACCTTGATTGCCTCGGCGCGCTCGCGCACCTTGGCCAGGAGGGTGTCTGCGGCATCGCCGACGGCGACGGCCACGGAAATGGCCATGCAACGCTCACCGGCGGAACCGTAGGCTGCCGCTGACAGGTGGTCGGCCGCGTTGTCCATGTCGGCGTCGGGCAGGATGATCGCGTGGTTCTTGGCGCCACCAAGGGCCTGGACGCGCTTGCCGTGGGCCGTGGCCGTCTCGTGGACATACTTCGCGATGGGGGTGGATCCAACGAAGGAGATGGCGTCCACATCTGGGTGGGTCAGCAGGCCGTCAACGGTTTCCTTGCCGCCATGGAGCACCTGGAATACGCCGTCGGGCAGGCCGGCTTCCTGCCACAGCTTGGCCAGCAGCATCGGCGCCGAAGGATCGCGCTCGGAGGGCTTGAGGATAAATGCGTTGCCTGTGGCAATGGCAATGGGGCACATCCACAGAGGCACCATGACGGGGAAGTTGAAGGGCGTGATGCCAGCGACCACACCAACCGGCTGGCGGAAGGAGAACACGTCGATGCCAGTGGAGGCCTGGTCTGAGTAGGCGCCCTTGAGCAGCTGGTTGATCCCGCAGGCAAACTCGATGACCTCCAGGCCACGGCCGATTTCACCGGCGGCATCGGAGAGGACCTTGCCGTGTTCGGCGGTGACCAGGGCCGCCAACTCATCCACATTGGAGGCGACGAGCTCGCGGAACTTGAACAACACGGCGGTTCGGCGGGCCAGGGAGAAGTCGCCCCAGATTTCGGCGGCGGCCTTCGCGGCGGCCACCGTGGCGTCGAGGTCTTCGCGGCTGGCCAGGCTCAATGCGGCGGTGACTTCACCGGTGGCCGGGTTGTACACGGGCTGGGTTGTGGCGCCGGTGCCGGGGGTTTCGACGCCGTTGATGAAGTGGTTGATGAGGGTCTTGGTTGCAGTTGCAGTCATGGGATTCTTCTCTCTGGGAGACAGCTTGAGGGGAAAGGGGTGGGCCCACTGCCGCGTGGGTCCCGCTGCGAGTTTGCGAGCAGTGGGAGCGGTTGGGGATCAGCCCAGCAGCTGGCGCTGGCGGCTCTTGCTTTGCGTATAGCCGGCGAAGGCTTGCTGGGTGGATTCGAGTTCGGAAACTTCCGAAACCGGCACGTCCCACCATGATTCGGAGTCGGGTGCGTCCAGAAGCGGGTCCGACTCGATGTAGATCAATACCGGGCCATCGTTTTCGGGCGCTGCTTTGGCTACCGTGACGGCGGCTTCGAGATCTGCAATCGCGTTCTCGCCCTGTGCGACGCGGATGACCTTCACACCGAGGCTTTCGGCGTTCAGGGCCAAGTCGATCGGCAGGGTGTCGCCGTCGTCGAAGGTGTGGTGTTCGGCGTCATGCGTACGGTACTTGGTTCCGAAACGCTGCGAGCCCAGGGATTCGGAGAGGGCTCCGATTGAGGCATAGCCGTGGTTTTGGATGAGCACCACAATCAGCTTGAGCCTCTCAGCGACGGCGGTCACCAGTTCGGTGTGCATCATCAGGTAGGAGCCATCGCCCACCATGACGACGACGTCCCGCTGGGTTCCACCGGCGGTCGCCTCGGCAATGGCGGCACGTTTGACGCCCAAGCCGCCGGGGATTTCATATCCCATGCAGGAGTATGCGTATTCGACGTGGTAGCCGAAGGAATCGCGGATACGCCACATCTTGTGCAGGTCCCCAGGCAGGGAACCCGCGGCGCAGACCACCACGTCCGCAGCGTCCATGGCCCGGTTGGTGGCACCGATGATCTCGTTTTGGGACGGCAACGGCGTGTGGCGGGTGTCGAACGCCGTGTTAACAATGGCGTCCCAGCGTTTCTTGCAATCGGCCACTAGCTGGTCCAGATCCGCGCCGACCCGGTAGCCTCCCAGAGCCGCATTGAGCTTCACGAGTGCCTTGCGCGCATCCGCCACGATGGGCAGCGCTGTCCCGTGCTTGTAGGCATCCAAGGGGGTGACGTTGATGTTGATGAAGGTTACCAAGGGGTTTTGGAATGCTGTCCGGGAGGCCGTGGTGAAGTCCTCGTAGCGCGTGCCGATGCCGATGATCAGATCGGCCTTCGCCGCGATGGCGTTGGCCGCAGTCGTGCCGGTGGAGCCGATCGCCCCTACGGAACGCGGGTGGTCCCAGGGCAGTACGCCAACCCCGGCTTGGGTGTTTCCGACGGGGATGCCGGTGGCCTCGGCAAACTTCGCCAGCTCACCTTCGGCGTAGGCGTACAGCACGCCGCCACCTGCGATGATCAGCGGGTTCTTCGCAGAGCGGATGGCATCGGCGGCGCGACGAATGTCCTCGTCGTCCGCGTCGGGCCGGCGGATCCGCCACTCGCGAGGGGCCAGGAACTCCGCCGGCACCACCAGGGATTCAGCCTGGACGTCCTGCGGCAAGGAAATCGTGACGGCGCCGGTATCGGCCGGGTCCGTCAGCACTCGCAGGCCGTTGAGCAGGGCCGAGAACAGCTGTTCTGGGCGGGAGACGCGGTCAAAGTAGCGCGACAGCGGACGGAAGGCGTCATTGACTGAAATGTCGTAGGCGTCCGGGCGTTCGAGCTGCTGAAGAACAGGGTCAGCTGCACGGGTGGCAAAAACATCGCTCGGGAGCAACAGCACCGGCAGGCGGTTGGTGGTGGCCAGGGCCGCACCCGTCAACAGGTTGGTGGACCCGGGCCCCACCGAGGCACTGACAGCATAGGTGGCCCGACGGCGTGTGTGGCGGGCATAGCCGACGGCTTGGTGCGACTGTGCCTGCTCATTGCGGCCTTGGTAGTAGGGCATGAAGGCGGGGTCGTTGTGCTGGTACTGCTTCAGGGCCTGCCCGACGCCGGCGACGTTGCCGTGGCCAAAGATGCCAAACATGCCTGGGATCAGCCGGCCGCGGTATTCCTCGGCACCCACCTTGTCCACTGTGTATTGGTTGCCCAGGAACTCTACGACAGCCTGGGCGACAGTCATTGTGCGTCCTGTCATGATTTACTCCTTCAAGCTGGTGGTCGAACGATTCAAGAGCGAAGCCGCGGTGGCCACGGCGCCGGCAACGTCCCCGTCGCGGGGGTACAGCAGGGTCCGCCCAACGGTAAGGCCCTGCACACCGGGGAGCGCCAGCGCCTCACGCCAACTGGCAAAGACCTCATCGGCACCCGCATCCGGGTCTCCGCCGAGCAAAACTGTGGGCAAGGTGGTGGCCGCCATGACCCGTTCCATCTCCGCCACCACCGGCAACTTCATCCAGGTGTAGGCACTCGTGGAGCCCAGGCCCGATGCGATGCCGATGGACTTGATGACGGCGTCCGGGGAAAGGTCGTTGCGAACCTTGCCATTTTCACGGACGGAGAGGAAGGGTTCCAGCATGGCGATGAGCTTGCGCTCGGCCAAGGAGTCGACGGCCTTGGCTGTTGCTTCGAGCATGCTGGCGGTGTCCGGGTCGCCCAAACAGATGCGATTGAGCATTTTGCCGCCATCGGCACCCAAATCGGCCAGCGCCTGTGCCGTGTGGCCGGTAAATCGGTCATCTATTTCATTCACGAGACCGGCCAGGCCGCCACGATTCATCGAGCCAAAGACAAGTTTGCCCTCCAGCGCGCCCAGTAACAGCAGGTCATCGATGATGTCTGGGGACGCCAATACCCCGTCAACTGCCGGGTTGTTCAGGGCGATCTGCAAGCGGTCCAGCAATTGCCGCCGGTCCGCCATGGCTGTCGGATCCGCCCCCACTGAGATGGCTCCGCGGGCGGGGTGGTCGGCAGCAACAATGAAGTTCTGCACGCCTCGCTTGGCGCCCGGATGTCTGCGCCGGGCCGCGGCGGCCCGGGCCACCGCACCCGGGTCTTCCAAACGGGTCGCTGTCAGGTCGGCATATCGGCGCGGATCAGTATCCGCGATCTGGGCCGTCATTTCAAGGCTCCTTCCGGGACGTTCTCGGGAACGAGGCGGCCGCGGTCAGCGAGCAGCGAGATGACCTCATCCGGCGTCGGCATGGCATCGGCGCACGAGAGACGTGAGGCGACAATGGCGCCAGCGGCGTTTGCAAAGTCAAGGACCTGCTCCAATGGCCATCCGGCCAGCAGGCCGTGGACGAAAGCGCCGCCAAAGGAATCGCCGGCACCCAGGCCGTTGAGGGTTTCCACGGAGACCGGGGCCGAGACAACTCGCTCTGTGGCTGTTTTCGCCATGACGCCGTCCGCTCCCAGCTTGACCACCGCGATGTGAACACCTGCAGCCAGCAATCGGTCGGCCTGCTCGTCGGGTGTCCCCGCCCCGACAGCGACAGCGCATTCCTTCTCGTTGCCAATGGCCACCGAAACGTGGGGAAGGATTGTTGCAATCTGCGCCTTGGCTTCGGCCTCGGAGTCCCAGAACATGGGCCGGTAGTCCAGGTCCAGGATTGTAAACTGCCCTGGCTGCAATTCGGCTTTGGGGCGGGCGAGATGGGCGGCCAGATGCGCGCCGCGGCTCGGCTCCTGGCAGAGGCCTGTCACCGTCGACCAGAAGATGCGAGCGTCCTTGATCGCCGCAGTGTCCAGCTCGTCTGCGGCGATCTGCCAGTCCGGGGCGCTGGGCTGGCGACCATAGAAGTACAGAGGGAAGTCCTCAGGGGGCTTGATGGCACAAAATGTCACGGGGGTCAGCAGTGCGGGGGTGGCCCGGACGAATTGGTCATCCACATTGAAGTTGCCGAGCTCGCGCCGCAAATAGCGGCCAAAAGAGTCGTCGCCGGTACGGGTGATGACTGCTGAACGGCGTCCGTGCCGGGCTGCCGCCACGGCAACATTGGTGGCCGATCCGCCCAGGTACTTCCCGAAAGACGTCACGTCTTCAAGATCCACCCCAATGTCATTGGGATAGATGTCGACGCTGATGCGCCCCATGGTAATCAAGTCGTGGCTCACGATAATCAAAAAGACCTTTCACGGAGAATCTCGCCTAGTGCGTTCAAGGCGATGAATCGCGGAATCCATCCGGCACCAATGCCGATCGGAGTCAACTGACGAGTCAAGCCTGCCTCACGACCAACATCATGTCAATACTTTGTCCTGACAACAGAACATTTTTATCAAAGTAATGGCCGTTCGATATTGCATGCCACTCTTGCATAAACTTTGTCCTGACAATAAGATGTTACCGTTCAAGCATGAACACTCGAGCAGGGATCCGGCCTGTTCCCTGCGCGCAGCCTAAGGAGTATTCCGTGACAAATTCACTGAACCTGCCCATCGACCGCGCATCCCCCGTCCCTCTCTACCACCAAGTGGTAAAGGGCATCGAGGCCGCCATCACCAGCGGGGAACTGGAAGCTGGCTCAAAGCTCGAAAATGAGATCGATCTGGCCGCCTCATTGAACCTTTCGCGTCCCACCATGCGAAAAGCCATGGATGAATTGGTTCGGGCAGGGTTGCTGGTGCGCAAGCGGGGAGTGGGAACACAAGTTGTCTCCAGCCAGGTCCGGCGCTCCCTGGAGCTCTCCAGCCTCTTCGATGATCTCGTGCAACGTGGCGGGAAACCTTCCACGGAGGTTCTGACCTTTTCCCATCTGCAGGCAACGCCTGCCATCTGTGAAAAGCTGGCGCTGGCTCCGGGCTCCAAGGTTTACCACTTCACCCGCCTGCGCATGGTTGATGGCAAACCGCTGGCACTGATGGAGAACTGGGTGCGCGATGACATCGTCAAAATCGACGAGTCGACCCTTGCCGGCGAAGGCCTTTATGCCCTCTTGCGCACGGGCGGCGTCAATTTCCGCCTGGCAAAGCAAAGCATCGGCGCCGCGGTTGCCACCAAACACCAAGCCGGGCTCTTGGAGATTGATTCGGCTTCAGCCCTGGTCACCATGGAACGAACCGCCGTGGATGACAAGGGACGGAATGTAGAAACGGGCCAGCATGTCTACCGTGCCGATCAATACAGCTTTGAAATGACGCTGGTGCAACGCTAGCTGCCCCGACCAACAAAGGAATTCCATGACCACCTGGGTGTACCCCCTCGGCGCAGCACGCGATGGACTCTGGGATATCTCGCTGGGAACCAGCGATTCCCAGCTTCCCGCGGAAGGTTGGCAGCACACAGGGCTGAAGGTCGCCACGCTGGGAGCCAGTGACGCCGTCGAACTTGTTGCGGCCAACGAGGAAAGGCTCGTGATCCCGCTCAATGGCTCATTCACCGTCCTGGTGGATGGCACAGTCCATGAATTGGCTGGCAGGGCGAGTGTCTTCAGCGGACCTTCAGATGTGCTTTACGCCGGCATCGGGCAACACCTGCGCATCGAGTCGACGAGTGGCGGACGAGTGGCAGTGGCGACTGCCACGGCACAGAACAGCCACCCCGACCGCGTGATCGCCGCGGCAGAAATCCCCGTCGAGCTCCGCGGAGCGGGAAATTGCTCACGGCAGGTCCACAACTTCGGCACCCCCGCAGCCTTGCTGGCAGACCGTTTCATTGTCTGTGAGGTCATCACCCCGTCCGGCAACTGGTCCTCATACCCTCCCCACAAGCATGATGAGGAAAAGGACGGGGAGACTTCACTTGAAGAGATTTACTATTTCGAAACCCAAGTTGCCGCGGGCCATCCTGCACCGTCCGACGCCGACGCCATCGGCTACCAGCGCGTGTACGCCTCGGATGATCGGCCCATCGATATCAATGCCGAAGTCCGCACGGGCGACACTATCCTTGTCCCCTATGGCTGGCACGGGCCAGCAATTGCGGCACCAGGCTACGACCTGTACTACCTGAACGTCATGGCAGGTCCGGGACTGGTCAGGGAATGGCTCATCAGTGACGACCCCCACCACGGCTGGATTCGACAGACTTGGGATGACACGGCCATCGATCCGCGGCTCCCCTTCACCGGCTAGTACCGTGTCCGCATTGGCGTAGCTGGCTCCCAGCACACAAAGACAGGAAGATCCCGAGTTTCCTCGGGATCTTCCTGTCTTTGTTAATGTACCGTCAGCGTGCCGCCAGGCCCGCTGCTGCTGAGCCCCAGGACACGAGCCGGGCCCTGACATCGTCACGGGATTCCGTTGCGATCGCTTCCGCGTAAGCCTGCTCGATCAGATCGGCGATCATTATGCGCTCACCTTGGTTGGCTGCACTGACAACCGTCGCCTCCACCATGGCCAGGCTCATGATGTTGGCGTGGATCTCGTTCTGTGGGGTCGTGCCAAGTTCGATGGCCTCCCGGAACTCTTCGAGGGCGCCGGCCATTTGTTCGGGACCATCAACGATCCCACCCGGCGCAGGGTTCGGCGGGTCAACCTGGGGCGCGTTGTCGCCGTCCCACTTTGCCGCACCATGCTCGGCTTGGATGCGCCATGAACCATTCCACGAGGTGGACATGCCCGGGGTGGCCCGGCTTCCGGAATAGACGTACCGGGCACCCGAGGCAAGCTCGAACTCAGCTGCGGCGGAGGCGCAACCGGCAAACCAGCTCCACGAAGGATTCCAGGCGCTGCCGCGGACCGCCACCGGGACATCGTCGGTGATGTACCGCATTGCGTCGAAGTGGTGGATCGACATGTCGACAAGGAGGGGATGTTCCATCTGCTCGCGGAATCCAGGTTCGTGATCGGAATGGAAGAACTCAGTGGTGATGGTACTGATCTGGCCGAGGCCAGCCACAGAGTCGCGCAGGGCCCGAAGGTTGTTGAAGTAGCGACGCGACTGGCTGACCATGAGGAGCTTTCCGGTCACTTCGGCAAGCGCCACCTGCTGCAAAGCTTCCGGAAGCGTTCCTGAGATGGGCTTCTCGCACAGGACCGGCAGCCCGTGTCTGAGTGCGCTTTCGTTCACGGGTCGGTGCGCTTGCGGAACGGTGACGTTGATAACGGCGTGCGCTCCTGACTCGTCGGCGACGTCGGCAACTGACTCACCGATGATCACATCGCTGAGCCCCTCCTCGGAGGCAACACGGGCAGCCAGCTCAAGGTCCAAGTCGACGAGTCCGACGATTCTTGCCGTGGACGAATCTGCGAGCATGCGAATCCAGCTGCGGCCCATGGCGCCGGTACCGACGAGAACAACAGGGAGCGGGGCGGAAGCGCTCATGCGAGAACAGTCCGGATACCGTCGGTCAGGTCGACCATGGTGTCATCGTTTTCGCGCCCCTGGAAGAAGGTGCCCCGCTCGAAGTGGCGTCCCTGCGGAATGATGCGGGCTGGGCGGTCGGTGACCACCCAGTCAACGCCGTTTGCGATGACGTGCTGCACATCCGGGTGGTGGTAGACGGGGTAGTCCTGGTCGCCCGGGCTGAAGTAGAAGATCTTGCCGTTGCCGCGTCGGAATGTGCAGCCACTTCGGAAGACTTCGCCGCCAGTGAAGGAGCTGATGAAGACCAGCTCGTCGGGGGTTGGAATGTCGAACTGTTCGCCGTACATCTCCTGGCCGTCAATGACAATCGGGTTCGGGATGCCCTTGGCAATCGGGTGTGTGTGGTCAATTGTCCACACAAGTTCGCGCTCATTGTCGTTGCGCCACCGCAGGGAGCAGGTGGTGCCCATGAGCTTTTGAAAGAGCTTCGACTCGTGCCCTGAGTGCAGGACTACAAGGCCCATGCCGTCAAGCACTGCCCGGTGCACCCGTTCGACAATGGCGTCCTCGACTTCCTTGTGTGCGACGTGACCCCACCAAACCAGCACGTCCGTCCCATCGACAAGTTCCTGTGTCAGACCATGCTCGGGGTCATCCAGGGTCACCGTGGTGACGTCGGCATGGTCGCCGATGTAGCGCTCAATGCCGCCCTTGATCGCTCCATGCATCCCAGTCGGGTATCGTTCGGCGATCTCGGTGCTCATTTTCTCGTGGCGGTTCTCGCCCCATACAACTACCTTGATTGGCTGGGCCGAATCAGACGTGCGTGTCATTTGTATACCTTTTCTCTTTGTTTCATTTGCCGCACTGACCACTTGCAGCGGTTTTCATGGGTGTGTTGCTGGTTCAACCTGGCGATGTTTGGCCAGGTCATCCCTTGATCGCGCCGGACAGCCCGGCCTTGAACAGGTATTTGCGCACCAGCATGTACAGGATGGTTGGCGGGAGCATGTAAATAATGGCGGTGGCTGTGAGGAGACCCCAGTCGACTTGGTTGAATCCCGAGAATGCGCGGAACAAGCCAATGGACAGCGGATAGAGGTCCTGTGACTGGAGAAGGACCAACGGTGTGAGGAAGTCGCCCCATGCGCCAACGAAGGCAAACATCGCGGCGGCACCAAACGTCGGACCGACGACCGGAAATACGATCCGGATGACAGCTGCCACACGCGAGCTGCCGTCTACCCATGCGGCCTCTTCAATTTCCAGCGGCACATTGTCGACGGCGGATTTCATCTGCCACAGGGTCAACGGCAGGAGAGCGGCGGCTTCCACCAGAATCAGGCCCAGCAACGAGTTGTTCAGATGCATCTTGGTCATCATCAGGTACAGCGGAACGATCGTCGCAGTTGGCGGAACCACACGGATGAGCAGGACGAAGAACATGAAAAAGCGTCGGCCCCGGAATCGGAAACGAGAGAGGGCGTATCCGCCAATAAAGCCCAGGAGCATCGTCAACACGGTGGCTCCGATGGCAATGATGAGGCTGTTGCGGAGAAGCCGCAAGGTGCCTGCCTCGGTGACGAGCTTGACGTAGTGGTCCACGGTGAAAGTGGGCCATTGGAGAATATTGCCGGCCTGGCTGTCCACCGACGTCGCAATGAGCCATCCGAAGGGAATGATGCAAAACACTGCCAGGGCGGTGATTAGCACGTACTGAAGTGCGCGGCTAACCACCGTGGTGCCTCGCAGTTTTCGCCGAACAGTCGCAGTCTCGGAGGCCCGGCTGGGCTTCACATCGGTTTTCGTGACGGTGGTCATGTCAGACCTCAACTTTCGCAACTCGGACGTAGGTCAGCCCGAGGATCAAAACGATCACAAGCATGATGACGGAGGCGGCGCTGCCCAACCCGATCTGGGAGAACTGGAATGCTCTATCGAAGATGAAAAGGGCCACCAGTTGGGTGTCTCCGCCGGGGCCGCCCTGGGTGAGGAAGTAGACCAGGCCGAAGATGCCAGCGGTCGTGATGGCGGTCAACAGCAAATAGAGGAACACCGGCCCGCGGATCAGGGGCAGGGTGACCACCCTAAATATTTGGAGCGCTGACGCCCCATCGATGCGCGCTGCTTCGATCAGCTCGTCAGGGACGTCTTCAAGCGCCGCCTGAAACATGATCATGGCGAATGCGATTCCGCGCCAGATGTTGATGACAATGATGGATATCAAGGCGTATTGCTGGAGCCAGGCGACGGCGCCCATCCCGAACAGGTGGGTAATCATGTTCACCGTTCCCTCGGGTCCGGAATAGAGCATGCTCGCCCAAGCCAGGGATGCGACGACCTCCGGAACAACCATGGGCATGACGATCGCGGCACCGAAGATGCCTTTGGCACGCATCCACTTGTTCTTGAGCAGCAAGGCAGAGATCATGCCGAGCGCCGTTTGCCCGATGATGGCAGACAAGGCGATGAATATGCCTGTCTTGCCAAGCGAGGACAGAAAATCGCCGTTTCCCAGCAGATATTTGAAATTGTCCAGCCCGATAAACTTCGGATTCCGTGCTTCGAACCCCAGAAGCGTGGTGTTGGTGAGGCTGAGGTAAAAGGCATAGATCACGGGCGCGACGACGAACACACCAATCAGCAGGGCCGACGGGCCAAGCATCAGCAACAGGAGCCGAGCGTTTCTACGGTTTTTCAATTTGTGGCGCGGAAGGCGTCCCGCCAGGGTGATACCAGCACTATTGGTACTCATGAAGCTTTCCTTGCTGCTTGGCTTGGCCAAGCGTTGGTTTTCCAGCACGGTGCCCTGTCGCGATCTTGGCCGCTTCTGGGCAGGACGCGAGCACCTCGCTTTAATCTGCACTTGCCTTCACGGCAAGTCGTCTCCGTCAGCCGGCGATCACTATTTCCGGCGTGGTTCGTGCGGTGGGCCCTGGCTTGCACCAGGGCCCACCTGATTGACCTAGTTGACCTTGGTCGGGCCAAGCAAGTCAGTCGCCTGCTTCACGAAGGTTGACGTTGCCTCGGAGCCACTGGCACCGTTGAGAATGTCTTCGGTTGCCTTTTGGACAGCCATCGAGATCTGGTCGACCCCGTCCGCGTACGGTACGGTGACGGCCTTGGTGAGCTGCGCCTCTGCTTCGAGCAGTTGTGGCTCATTTGAATAGGGAGCCACACTGTCAAGACCGCTTCGAGGGGAGACGGCGCCGACGGCGACGAGCTGGTTCGCAAGAGCCTCGTCCGAAGACATCCACTGGATGAACTTCACAGACGCATCCGCGTACTTCGTCTTGGCAGTGACTGCCCACGAGAAGCCAGGTGCTGTCGTCACGTACGGAGAACCGCTCGCGTCCAGCGCCGGGAAGTTCCAGGTCGAAACCTTGGACGTCAGGTCCTCAATGGGGGCGGATCCCGAGGGACCCCAGTCATACTTCCAACCCCACGATCCTTGACCGGCAACCGGGATGGATCCGTCCACGAAACCCTTGTACTTCGTTGCAATCCACGGGTTCGGGTTCTGCAGGTCCTGCACAGGCAGCAGTTTGTCTTGAGTCAGTTTTGCGAACAGGTCGAACGATGCTGCGACGCCTTCGTTCTTCACATCCCACTTGCCAGTTGATTCGTCGAAGAACTTGCCGTCAGTTCCGGCGACGATGTTGCCGAATCCCTCGGCCCAACTGCCTCCGCCCCATGCAGTTCCTGCCGGGAGCGTAATGGCAGGGCCGCCTGTGGCCGCGGAGATCTTCTGGAGTCGGCCAATGAGCTCATCCCAGGTCTTTGGCTGCGAAGTATCGATGCCAAGCTTTGTCAGGACATCTTTACGGTAGAACAAGCTCTGGACACCCATCTCATGAGGGAGAGCGTAGGTCTTGCCATCAGCAGCTTTCGCTGCAGCCTTGGTGATCGGGAAAAAGGACTCCCAGCCGGGCCACTTGGCGAGGTAGTCATCGAGCGGGAGAAGGTAGCCCGCTCCGGCATATCCACTCATTCCGGCACTGTTCATGTCCACGACATCGGGAGCTGTGCCGGCGTTGTACTGCTGGGTGATCTTGGTGCTGAACTGGGCGTCGGTCAGAATATCCGTCTCCAACTTCACGGTTATTTTCTGTCCCTGCTTGGCCATGGCGGCCTCGAATGCAGGAATCTCCGCCTTGATCGCGTCAGCGCGGACCTGCTGATGCGCCAGGACTGTAATGGTGGCGGGACCGTCTGCCGGCGCTTCTGCAGCGCAACTGGACAACCCGGTGGCCATGAGCACTCCGCCAGCGGTCAACGCAACCGCCGAAAGGATTCGATTTCGAATCATGATGGGCCTCTCGACTCGACACGCGGCCACGTTGCCGTCTGGATGGCGAGCTTTGATTGTTGAGCCTACCCGGACTTAGTCCTGACAACAATACATTTCAAGCAAGAATTTTTGGGGCATCGGAGCTGCCTGGGTTTCATCGTTCTCGGGATCTGGTGTATCCAGACTGCTTTGCAGCCGCTTTGCATTGTCTCAAACTCGATCGGGCCCCAACCGCTCCAAACGACGCCGTGGGCGCTTGCTGTGGCACGTTTTCTCGATTCATGTCCCGATTGCCGGGCGCAACTCCTGCCCCGGGGCTCATCGTTCCCGCTCAACCAGGTTCTCCGGCAGCAGCGCGAAGCACGACTGCATGGCGGCGTTGTCGGCGTTGACTCAGCCGCTATTGGCCGGTTGGGGCTGAGACAGCTGGGCGCCCGCGCCGTGCTTCTCGCATTTGAAGTCCGAAAAGCAACGCAATGGTTTACCGCCATGCATGACGGAACGGACCACCGTGATGAAGTACATGGCTCTTGGTCCAACCGGCGCCGAATCGACACCAACGATCGGGGACTCCCGGCAGCACCGGCCCGGGACATTGCCAAGAATATCCCGGGCAAGCAGCGTCAGAAGAAAAGCAAGCAAACTGTCCCACAAACTAGAGGGCCTCAGCACCCCGGACGGCAGGTGCGTTGGGTCGCTCTCATGGGGACTCGGCCTTCACGCTGTTGGTGCCGCGAAGGTAAGGCAAAGGATCCGCGCCAACTGGCGATTTCCCGTGCCATCTCGTTGCTTGCCTTCCAATTTGCGGAACCAGGGTGTCCGGGCCGGCCAGGTCCAACTGCCTGCCCAGGGCCTGATCAGGGGCTTCCGCACCACCAGTCCGCTCAGATCAATGCATCCTCGGGCATTTGCTGCCGACCTTGGTGACCGGTCCATGATGGCCGGATTGCCTGCAAGACTGCTCACTGGGCACGAGCCGGGCGGGAGCGAATGTTGGCACCGGCGAAACGGGTCCAGTCCCCCACCTCGATGGGAAGCCCGAACCCGCAACGGCTTCGGGGACGCCGCAACCACACAATCGATCCCGGCCTCCCGCAAGTACCAGGCAAGATCGTCCCCGGCTGGGCCAGACTCGTGCACGACCTTCACGGGTGGCTGGAAGCGGCGACGCCGGTCCGGGATCGCCGCCGGGCTTGGATCCGCGCCGGTCCTCACCAGTTCTCAGGATTCAGGATTCAGGACTGAGGGCACAAGCAAGCACGGAAGTCGCGAAACTGAAGGCCCCCGAATCACCAGACTCCTAGACGACGAACGCCTGGGCCTGGACGGCCACGGCGGCAGCGCCGCGGGCCCATTCTGTGAAGTCCGCGGAGGCCACGCGCAGCGTGACGGGGGCGGCTTCAGGGTCCCGGTCGGCGGCGAGCGCAGCCAGCACAGTGCCTTCGGTCGCGGCAAACAGTTCCACGCCTTCGCCGCCCAGCACCACGGTGTTGGCCATGGCCAGGTTTGCCGCAAGTGCGATGAGCCTCCCCAGCGCCCTTCCGGCCGATTCGAAGACGGCCCCGGCTACCCGGTTGCCTTCCGCTGCCAGCTCCAGGGCCCGGCGATAGTTGACTGATTCACCCGTTGCCGCCGAAATCTGCGCGCAGATGGAGGGGATGGAAAGCATGGCGGTGGAGCATCCCCGGTGACCCTCCATGCACAGCGGTCCGTTGGGGTCCAGCGGAATGTGCCCGCCAAGGCCCAGGCCCGTGTCTGGCGTGCGGACCACGTGGTTGCCGATGGCCAGGCCGTAGCCAACGCCGGCCCCCACCGTGATGACGGCAAAGTGCGCGGTGTCCTTCCCCGCCCCAAACCACTGCTCGGCGGCGACCAGCGCAGTGACGTCGTTGTCCACCACCACGGGCAGTTCCAGCCTCGTGGCCAAAAGTTCCCCGAGCGGGATGTCACTCCAGCCCAGGAACGGCGCCCGGTGCACCACACCATCGGGCCTGACCTGCCCACCAAGGGACACCCCAACCCCGGAGAGTTCAACCCCCGCGGCGAAACTGAGCTGTCCGGCAAGCTCCGCAATCCCGTCCACCACGGTGCCGGGATCCGTGGCGGCCAGGGGCAAGGACGCCTCGGCAAGGATCGTCGCCCGCAGGTCTGTCAGCACCGCCTGCAGCAGGTCCCCGGCCACCTTGACTCCCACAAAATGGGCGCCGCCGCTGCGCACATCCAGCAGCCGCACCGGCCTGCCCACGGTGCCGTCGGCCACCAGCTCGCCCTCAACCAGGATGCCGGCGTCGATCAGCGGCTTGCCCAGGCGGGTCAGGCTGGCAATGCTCAGGCTCATTTCCTGGGCCAGCTCCGCACGGGAAACGGGGCCGCGAACCAACACCAGCCTGGCCAATTCGAGGGCGGAATCTGCGAGCGCAGCCGGATTCCGTCGCTGCCCGGCATGGAGTGCCGACTGGGGGTAGACAGTGTTCATGGTCAACAGTTTATTGCAGGATGAACATAATGCCAGCCTCCAAGCCACGCATGCAGCCATTCTGGTCACGCAAAGTGACCCTTGACACGGTAATTACTTTCGCGGTAAAACTAATCCATGAGCACAACCCGCACACACCTCCCCGCACAGGCCCAGCTGCACCGCGGCGGAACCTCGGTCATCGTCGACTTCACAACCGCGGGAATGCCCGCCATCATCCATTGGGGCCCGGCCACCGGCGTCCTCTCCCCCGCCGAACTGGAATCGCTTGCAGTGGCTGCCCGTCCGCAGCGCGTCTCCGGCGGCATCGACTTTCCCGCCCGCCTGACCATCCTCCCGCAGGAGGTCTTCGGCTGGCAGGGCTCCCCCGCACTCGTAGGCCAGCGCGCCGCCGGAGGTTGGGCTTCGGCCCTGGGCACGACGGCGGTCCTCGCGACCGACTCTGCCCTCACCATCACCGCCGAAGACCACTCCAACGGATTGGCCCTGGCCACCGAGCTCGAGCTGACCGCATCCGGCGTGCTGCGACAGCGCCACACCCTGAGCAACACCGGGGACACGGACTACCAGCTGCACCGCCTCACGGCCGTGTTCCCGCTGCCTGCCTCGGCAACCACCGTGCAGGACTCCACCGGCCGCCACCTGAAGGAACGCACCGCCCAGCGGCGCCCGCTGACGGTCGGCGCCCATGTCCGCGAGAGCCGCCGCGGCCGCCCCGGGGCCGATGCCACGCTGCTGATGTTGGCAGGAACGGACAGCTTCGGCTTCCGCAGCGGCCTGGTCCACGGCGTGCACTCCGCCTGGAGCGGCAACCACAGCTTCTCTGCCGAACGCACCATCACGAGCGAGAACTTCCTGACTGCCGGTGAGCTGCTGCTGCCAGGCGAAGTGGTCCTGGCCCCCGGCGCAAGCCACACCACCCCGTGGGCCCTAGGCTCCTGGGGAAACGGCCTGGACGAACTCTCGGCCCGCTTCCACGAAGACCTGCGCGCCCGTGCCCATCACCCCAAGCGCCCGCGGCCCGTCACCCTCAACACCTGGGAGGCCGTGTACTTTGACCACGACCTTGCCACCCTGAAAAGTCTTGCCGACAAGGCTGCGAGTGTCGGCGTCGAACGCTTTGTGCTGGACGACGGCTGGTTCCTGGGCCGCCGCGATGACACCGCCGGATTGGGAGACTGGTTCGTCGACGCCGCGGTCTGGCCCGACGGCCTGGGCCCGATCGTGAACCACGTGCGAGGGCTGGGCATGGAGTTCGGCCTGTGGTTTGAACCCGAAATGGTCAACCCCGACAGCGAACTGGCGCGCAACCACCCCGACTGGATCCTGCACACCGAAGGCCGCTGGCCCGTGTCCGCACGCCAGCAGCAGGTGCTCAACCTGGCCCACCCGGACTGCTTCGACTACCTCCTGGCCCGCATCGACGCCATCGTGGCGCAATACCCCATCAGCTACATCAAGTGGGACCACAACCGCGACCTCCTGGACGCCTCCGACCCCCGCTCCGGCACCCCGGCAGTCCGCGAGTCAACGCTGGCCCTCTACCGCCTGCTGGCCGAACTGAAGCTCCGCCACCCGGGCCTCGAAATTGAAAGCTGCGCCTCGGGCGGCGCCCGCGTGGACCTGGGCATCCTGGACTACACGGACCGGATCTGGACCAGCGACTGCATCGATCCCCTGGAGCGCCTGGACAACCAGGCCAACACGGGCCTGCTTGTCCCCTACGAACTCATGGGCGCACACATTGGCGGGCCCAAGTCGCACTCAACACGCCGCCAACACAGCCTGGGCTTCATGGCCCGCACCGCCATCTTTGGCCACTTCGGCATCGAATGGGACATCTCCACCATCAGCGCCGCAGACACTGCCGAGCTGGCCGGCTGGGTGGCCTTCCACAAGGCCAACCGCGAGCTGTTCCACGCAGGTGTCAGCGTCCACGCCGACCTGCCCGACCCTGCCCTTGACCTGCGTGGCGTCGTGGCCCGCGACGGCGGCCGGGCCGTTTACTCACTGACCCAGCGCACCGCATCCACCACCTACCCCTCGGGCCGCATCACGCTGCCGGGCCTGGTGCCGGGCACCCTGTATCGTGTCCGGCTCTCCGAGCCGCTCAATGACGACGTCGGCAACGGCCAGTCGCCGCTGGAATGGGCACATTCCGAGACCATCCTCTCCGGCCGGCTGCTTGCCGCCACCGGCCTGCAGTCACCCGTACTCTTCCCCGAACAAGCCGTTTTGATCACCGTTGATCAGGCCAACTAAGGAGTTCCCATGAATTACAAGAAAGCTTCCGGCCCGCCGGCCGTGCCCAAAACCGTCAGGCGCCTGCTCTCCGGTGCCGCCGTCTTGGCCCTGGCCGCAACGCTGGCCGGCTGCGGCACAGCCGGCGACGGCCGCGTCAAGCTCGACTTCTTTCAGTTCAAGCCCGAAGCCGTTGCCCAGTTCGACAAAATTGTGGCCGATTTTGAGTCCGCAAATCCGGGGATCGACGTGGTCATCAACAACGTCCCCGATCCGGACACCGCCATCCGCACGCTGCTGGTCAAGGACAAGACACCGGATGTCATGACCCTGAACGGCAACGGCAACTTCGGCGACCTGTCGAAGGCCTGCGTTTTCGCGGACCTTTCCGATCAACCGTCAGCGAAGCGGATCATCCCCTCCGTTCAGGACATCCTCAACGGCCTGGGCACCTGCCACGGCAACGAGACCAACGGCCTGCCGTTTGCCAACAACGCCAGCGGTGTCCTCTACAACCCGGACATCTTCGCCAAGTACGGCGTGCAAGTTCCGCAAACCTGGGACGAGTTCATTGCCGCCGCCGACACCTTCAAGGCCAACGGCGTCGATCCTTTCTACATAACGTTGAAGGACGCCTGGACGGTGCTGCCCTCCTACGTCAACCTTGCCGGCAACCTCATGCCAGCGGACTTCTTTGACGACGTGCGCTCGGCCGGATGGACACCCGCCACCGGGCAGTTCAGCTTCGAAAAGAACGGCAGCGAGGCCGCCACGAAACTTGCCAAGCTGTTCAGCTACGCCCAGCCCGGCGCCGAAAGCGCCGGCTACAACGACGGCAATGCGGCGTTTGGTGCAGGCAAGTCGGCCATGTACCTGCAGGGCAGCTTCGCCATCCCGGCCATCCGGGCGGCGAACCCCGACGCGAAGATCAAATCCTTCCCCTACCCCACCACCAACGATCCCGCCAAGAACACCCTGGTCTCCGGTGTGGACGTGACACTCGCCATTGGCAAGGACACCAAGCACCCCGCCGAGGCCAGGAAGTTCGTGGACTACCTGATGTCCCCGGCCGTCCTGGACTACTACGCCGCGGCGCAGTCATCCCTGACACCCGTCAGCGACGCCGCACCCAGCACCGACCCGGCTTTGGCCGGCATGCAGGGATTCTTCAACGACGGGCGCGTCATTGGCTACTTTGACCACCACGTGCCGCCCAGCATTCCCCTGGCACCGCTCCTGCAGCAGTTTGTCCTTGACGGCAAGCAGCCGGAATTCCTGAGCCGCATGGACCACGAATTTGAGAAGGTCGCCGCCCGCACCATCACCAAGAAAGATCAATGATCATGACCACAACCGCCAGGGCAATGAAGCCCCGCAGCACGGCCGGACTGCAACGCCGTCGCCCCTCCCGGGCACACAAGACGTTCTATTGGATGGTGGTTCCGGCACTGGTCCTGTTCGTCATCCTGCACACACTGCCCACCCTGACGGGCATGTTCTTCAGCTTCACCAACTACGCCGGCTACGGCGAGTGGGACTTTGTGGGACTGTCCAACTACCTGAACCTGTTCAAGGATGATCGGATCATGGCCTCCTACGGGTTCACGTTCCTCTTCGCGGTCACCACCACCATTGTGGTGAACGTGGGCGCCCTGTTCATCGCCATCCTGCTCAATTCCAAGATCAAGTTCCAAACAACATTCCGCGGGATCTTCTTCATCCCCAACATCCTCTCGGTGCTCATTGTTGGCTACGTCTTCAACTACCTGATCTCCAACAACCTGCCCCTCATCGGCCAGGCCCTGGGCATCAAGTGGCTCTCCACCTCGATCCTGGCCAACCCCGACCTGGCCTGGGTGGGCATTGTGGGCGTGACGGCATGGCAGTCCATCGCTTTTAGCGTCATCATCTACCTGGCCGGGCTGCAGACAGTGCCCGGGGAGCTCTATGAGGCGGCAAGCCTGGACGGGGCCTCGCCCTGGCGCCAGTTCTGGTCCATCACCTTCCCGCTCATCTCCGGCTTCTTCACCATCAACATGGTGCTGGCGCTCAAGGGCCTGCTGCAGGCATTCGACCAGATTGTGGCCCTGACCAACGGCGGTCCCGGCACCTCCACCGAATCGGTGGCCATGGTCATCTACCGCGGCGGCTTCCAAGGCGGCGAATACGGCTACCAAATGGCCAACTCCGTGGTGTACCTGGTGGTCATTGTGGTGCTTTCCCTACTGCAGCTGCGCGTCCTGTCGCGCAAGGAGGCTGATTTCTCATGAGCACTCTCACCACCCCCGCAAAGCCCGCCGCCGGCACCCCGGCCAAGCCCCGGCGTCGTACCTCCGTCAACATCCCCCTGACAATCCTGGTGGCAGTGCTGTCCCTGACGGTGCTGATCCCCCTGTACTTCACCATTGTCACGGCGTTGAAGTCCCCGGACCAGCTCAACGGCAACGGCCTGGCCCTGCCCACCAGCCTGCACCTGGAAAACTTCTCCAACGCGTGGAAGCTGACCAATTTCCCCAACGCCCTGCTGATCTCCGGCATCGTGACTGTGGCCGCGGTGATCCTGACAATCCTGACCAACTCGCTGGTGGCCTACGCGATTGCCCGGAACATGCACCGCCCGTTCTTCAAGGCCCTGTACTACTTCTTCATCGCGGCCCTGTTTGTGCCGTTCCCCATCATCATGCTGCCCGTCACCAAGGAAATGGCCGTGCTGGGCCTGGACAACCCCGTGGGCCTGTTCCTGCTGTACACGGTGTACGGCCTGAGCTTCAACATCTTTGTCTACACGGCCTTCATCAAGTCCATCCCGGCCGAGCTGGAGGAAGCAGCCATCATGGACGGCGCCAGCGTGTGGACCACCTTCCGCAAGGTCATCTTCCCCATCCTGACGCCCATCAACGCCACCGTGGGCATCCTGACCTGCCTGTGGGCGTGGAACGACTTCCTGCTGCCGCTGGTGATTCTCTCCGACCCCAACACCCGCACCCTGCCCCTGGTGCAGTACGTCTTCCAGGGCCAGTTCAACACCGATTACACAACAGCCTTTGCTTCCTACCTCATGGCCATGGCACCGTTGCTGTTGGTATACCTGTTTGCCCAGCGCTGGGTCATCTCCGGCGTCATGAGAGGATCCATCAAGTAATGACTGAATTGCACCTTTCCGGCGACGGCGCCGCCCCCTCCGTCCATCCCGACGCCAATTGGTGGCGCCAGGCCGCCGTCTACCAGATCTACCCCCGGTCGTTTGCCGATTCGAACGGCGACGGCATGGGCGACCTCCCCGGCGTCACGGCCCGCATGGGGTACCTGTCAGAGCTCGGCATCGATGCGATCTGGCTCAGCCCGTTCTACCCGTCGGCGCTGGCCGACGGCGGCTACGACGTTGACGACTACCGCAACGTCGATCCGCGGCTCGGCTCCCTGGACGACTTTGACGCCATGGTGGCTTCCGCCCACGCGGCCGGCATCCGGGTCATCGTGGACGTTGTGCCCAACCACTCCTCCAACCGGCACGAGTGGTTCAAGGCCGCCCTGGCCTCCGCCCCCGGTTCACCGGAGCGCGCCCGCTACCAGTTCTTCGACGGGCTGCCGGACGGCAAGGGGGACGACGGCGGCCTGCCGCCGTCGGACTGGCCCTCCCACTTTGGCGGCCCCGCCTGGACCCGCGTGGTGGAGACGGCCGGCCCTCGGGCGGGTTCCTTGGGACAGTGGTACCTGCACCTGTTCGCCACCGAGCAGCCCGACTTCAACTGGGACCACCCCGAGGTCCGCGAGGACTTCCACACCACCCTGCGCTTCTGGGCCGACCGCGGCGTGGACGGTTTCCGCGTGGATGTTGCGCACGGCCTGGCGAAGGACATGTCGCTGCCGCTGCGCTCCAAGCCCGCGCTGAAGATCCTGGTGGACGACGGCACCGACCCGCTGTTTGACCGCGACGACGTGCATGAAATCTTTGCCGGCTGGCGCACGGTGCTCAACGAATACGATCCGCCCAGGGCCGCCGTAGCCGAGGCCTGGGTTCCATTCACGGAACGCCGGCTGAAATACGCCCGGCCCACGGAGCTGGGCCAGGCGTTCAACTTCGACCTCCTCGAGGCCCCGTTCTCGGCCGACGACTTCCGCTCCATCGCCGAGAAGTGCCTGTCCGAGGCCGAGGCGTCGGGCGCGTCGTCCACGTGGGTGTTCTCCAACCACGACGTCATCCGCCATGCCTCCCGCTACGCCCTCCCGGACGGCAGCACCCCGGAGGACCTCAATGCGTGGTTGATGGCCGACGGCGCCACCCCCGTTCCCGACGTGGCGCGCGGTGTGCGCCGGGCCCGGGCCGCGACGCTGTTCATGCTGGGCCTGCCCGGCTCGGCCTACCTGTACCAGGGCGAGGAACTGGGCCTGTTGGAGGTCGCTGACCTGCCCCGCGAATCGCTGCAGGACCCCACCTGGTTCCGCACGCTGAACACCATCAAGGGCCGCGACGGCTGCCGCGTGCCGCTGCCCTGGACTTCCACAGATGCGAACTTCGGCTTCGGTGGCACGCCGTGGCTGCCGCAGCCCGAATGGTTTGGCCCGCTGGCGGCGGGGGCACAGGACGGTGTGGCCGGCTCAACCCTGGAGCTGTACCGTGCTGCCCTGAAGCTGCGCCGCGAGTTGCAGGCGGAAGAGTCGCTTCAGTGGCTCGCATCCGCGTCCCCCGAGGTCGTCAGCTACCGCCGACCCAACGGCTGGCAGGTGGTCACCAACTTCGGTGCCGTGCCCGCACAGCTGCCGGCCGGCGTCGACCTGTCCAAGCTGGTGCTCAGCTCCGGCGGGGCAGCGGCCGGGGAATTCGACACAGAAATGATCGCCCCGGAATCAACCCTCTGGTTCGCCCCCTAAGGACGCTCCCTCACTTCTGGGCCCCTTTCCTCAAACGCTCCCTCACTTCTAGGCCCCCTTCCTCAAACGCTCCCTCACTTCTGGGCGCAAATTCACAGACGCTCCCTCACTTCCCAAGGCCGGTCAGCTTTGACTCCCAGGCAGTGAGGGAGCGCCTGTGGATAACTTCGTCCGCAAGTCACGCGGGGCGGTCACAATGGATGCATGGAGCCCAACGACGCACTCCCCAGGTTTACGGCACCGTTCACGGCTGCCGAGGCTCGCTTCATCGGCTTGTCCGCGGACCAGCTAAAGGGCACGGCGTTTGTCCAAGTCAGCCACGGCATCTATCGACCTGCTGAATGGGATTTTGATCTGCAGGCCGCGGCACGGGCACTCAGTGCCGGCAGCCCTGGAGCCTGGATTTCACATGTCACGGCCGCGCGGCTCCATGGACTCGTCCTGCCCCCGTGGCTAGCTGATTCGAATGAATTGCATCTGAGCAAACCCAGAAGACTGCCTGAAGCCCGCCGAAAGGGCATCGTTGGGCACACGCTTGTAGCGTTTCCCGGCGAAGTGGAAACTGTGGGCGGCCTGAAAATCAGCACACGGGCCCGCACCTGGCTCGACATGGCCCGCACCCTGCCGTTGCGTGACTTGGTCTGCATGGGCGATCAATTGATCCGAATACCCCGTCCCGAATTCGAGAACCGCAGCGAACCCTACGCCACACCCAGCGCGCTGCGGGAAATGCTGGGACGCCACGGCAACCTCCAGGGCATCGTCCGGGCCCGCGAAGCCCTTGAACTCATGCGGATTGGCGCCGATTCCCCTCCAGAAACGCTCATGCGCCTGGCCATGCTCGACGCCGGCCTGCCGGAGCCCGAATTGCAGCTCACCCTCTGGACAGGCCGTGGCGCCCCTTCTGCCGACGCTGGCTACCGGGCTCGGCGCATCGCCCTCCAGTACGACGGCGCCCATCACCTTGATGAGGTTCAGCGCCACAGCGACCGGCGCCGGGACAAGGCATTCGAGGCTGCGGGTTGGACTGTGCTGGTTTTTACGGACACAGACTTGGCGGACGACTTTGAACGGGCCGTTCAGCGGATCAGGCGGGCTCTCCGGCATGCCTGGATTGACCCAACCATCGCCTCAGGTTTCGCGTCGGGCGGATGAGGCCTAGGCGGTGTGGTTAAACCCAAACGGTCCCTCACTTGGTGAGGGACCGTTTGGATGAACACCCCCAAAAATGAGGGAGCGTCCGGGGAAACACCCCCAAAAGTGAGGGAGCGTCCAGGGGGAGGCTAGACGTCGCCGCGGATGAAGGCTTCAACCTTTTCGTGGGCGATGTCGTCCGCGTACTGCTCCGGCGGGGACTTCATGAAGTAGCTGGAGGCCGACAGGATCGGGCCGCCGATGCCGCGGTCCAGGGCGATCTTGGCCGCACGGATGGCGTCAATGATTACGCCGGCGGAGTTGGGCGAATCCCACACTTCCAGCTTGTATTCCAGCGAAACGGGGGCGTCGCCGAAGTTGCGGCCTTCCAGGCGGACAAAGGCCCACTTGCGGTCATCGAGCCAGGCCACGTAGTCGGACGGGCCAATGTGGACGTCGTCAGCACCCAGCACGGCTGAGGTGTTGGAGGTGACGGCCTGGGTCTTGGAGATCTTCTTGGATTCAAGACGGTCACGCTCGAGCATGTTCTTGAAGTCCATGTTGCCACCAACGTTGAGCTGGTAGGTGCGGTCCAGGATTACGCCGCGGTCTTCGAACAGCTTGGCCATGACGCGGTGCGTGATGGTGGCACCGATCTGGGACTTGATGTCGTCGCCAACGATCGGCACACCGGCGGCGGTGAACTTGTCGGCCCACTCCTTGGTGCCGGCGATGAAGACGGGGAGAGCGTTGACAAAGGCAACGCCGGCGTCGATGGCGCACTGGGCGTAGAACTTGGCTGCTGCCTCGGAACCAACCGGCAGGTAGCAGACCATGACGTCAACGTTGGCTGCCTTCAGGGTGGCCACAACGTCCACGGGCTCGGCGTCGGATTCGACGATGGTCTCGCGGTAGTACTTGCCCAGGCCGTCGAGCGTGGTGCCGCGCAGCACGGGAACGTCCAGCTTGGGTACGTCGGCGATCTTGATGGTGTTGTTCTCGCTGGCGCCGATGGCGTCGGAGAGGTCCAGCCCGACCTTCTTGCTGTCAACGTCAAACGCTGCAACGAACTGCACGTCATTGACGTGGTACTTGCCAAACTCAACATGCATCAAGCCCGGAACCTTCGCGGAGGCGTCTGCATTTTGGTAGTACTGGACGCCCTGCACCAATGAGGCGGCACAGTTACCCACGCCGACGATGGCGACCCGAATAGGATGATTGGACACGGAACTCCTTCATAAAACTCACACTGGCCCGGCAATCACTCTTGTGGTGATGGGTCGGCGCCCGCCTTCACGGTTTGCACAAAGACACGACGCACGGCTGTTCGGCCAGGCCTGACGCCCCAACGGCGCCCTTAACCATTCTAGTCAACTCCCCCGGTCCCGGATTTGTTCCTTCCGGGCGGGAATGTCTCGCAAATTTGTCACACACGGGTAGCAAAAGGCCCCGTCCGGCTGCCGCTGTGGGCATTCGGACGGGGCCTTTGGGAGGCTGCGGTCAGCCTACTTGGTGAGGGAATCGTCGACGGCGTGCTCGTCAATTGCTGCCAGCTCGGCTGCGCTGAACTCGAGATTGTTGATGGCGGCGATGTTGTTTTCCAGCTGTGCCACGCTCGAGGCGCCCACGAGGGCGGAGGTGACCGGGCTGCTGTTTTCCCGCTCGCGCAGGATCCAGGCAATGGCCATCTGGGCCAGTGACTGGCCACGGCCGGCGGCAATGTCATTCAGGGCCCGCACGCGCCCCATCTTTTCCTCCGTGAGGTCGTTCTCGTGCAGGAATCGCTCCTTGGCAGCACGGGAATCGGCCGGCACGCCGTTGAGGTAGCGGTCCGTCAGCATGCCCTGGGACAGCGGTGAAAACGCAATGGAACCGGCACCGACGGCGTCGAGCGTCTCGTAGAGGTTGGGCTCGCCGGCCTCGGTCCAGCGGTTGAGCATGGAGTAGGAGGGCTGGTGGATGAGCAGCGGCGTGCCCATTTCCTTCAGGATCCGGGCGGCCTCAAGCGTCTGGGCCGGGGTGTAGGAGGAGATGCCGGCGTACAGTGCCTTGCCGGAGCGCACCGCATAGTCCAGTGCGCCCATGGTTTCCTCCATGGGGGTTTCCGGGTCCGGGCGGTGGCTGTAGAAGATGTCCACGTAGTCCAGGCCCATGCGGGTCAGCGAGTTGTCCAGGCTGTTGAGCAGGTTCTTGCGGGAGCCCCACTCGCCGTACGGGCCCGGCCACATGTAGTAGCCGGCCTTGGTGGAGATGACGAGTTCGTTGCGGTGCGCGCGGAAGTCGTCCGCGTAGTGGCGGCCAAAGTTCGTTTCGGCGCTGCCGTCCGGCGGGCCGTAGTTGTTGGCCAGGTCAAAGTGGGTGACGCCCAAATCGAAGGCGCGGCGCAGGATGTCCCGCTGCACGCCAAAGGACTTGTCGTCGCCGAAGTTGTGCCACAGCCCAAGTGAGATGGCGGGCAGTTTCAGCCCGCTGCGCCCGACTCGGCGGTAGGGCATGGTTTCATAGCGGTTTTCCGCGGCGTGAAAGGTCATACCTGCCATCTTGCCACGCCGCGGCCCTGAACTGTGAGCTGTGTCTAGTCCCGGTCGGGGGCGCGCAGAACAAGCACCGAGCGGGCCGCCACCGGCACCACGGCGCCTGCGCCGAACTCCCCCGTGACCAGGCCGTCAGTGTGGATTTCCGCGACCCAGCGCGTCGCGTAGTCCCCTCCGGGAAGGGTGAAATCGATGTGGCCGTCCCCGCCGTTGAACAGCAGCAGGAAGCAGTCGTCCACCACGGCCCGACCCCGGGCGTCACAATCCGGGATGCCGTCCCCGTTGAGGAACACGGCGATGCTGCGCCCAAAGCCGCTGTCCCAGTCGGCCGGGGCCATGGCTGCCCCGTCGGGGCGCAGCCATGCAATGTCCGGCAGCTCGGCGTCGTCCCCGCGTTCCACGGGGCGCCCGTCAAAGAACCGGCGACGGCGGAACACGGGGTGCGCTTCCCGCAGCCGTCCCAGCCGTGCCACGAAGTCGATGAGGCCGGCGTCGGCGCTGCCCCAGTCGATCCAGCTGAGCGGCGAATCCTGGGCATAGGCGTTGTTGTTGCCGTGCTGGGTCCGGCCCAGCTCATCCCCGTGCAGCAGCATGGGCACGCCCTGGGAGAGCATGAGCGTGGCCAGGAAGTTGCGCTGCTGCCTGGCCCTTAGCGCCAGGACCGCGGGGTCGTCCGTGGGGCCTTCCACGCCGGAGTTCCACGAGCGATTGTGGGACTCGCCGTCCCGGTTGTCCTCGCCGTTGGCCTCGTTGTGCTTGCTGTTGTAGCTGACCAGGTCCGCCAGCGTGAAGCCGTCGTGGGCGGTCACAAAGTTGATGGAGGCCACGGGGCGCCGCCCGGAATGCCCGTAAAGGTCGGAGGACCCCGTCAGCCGCGAGGCGAACTCCCCGAGCGTGGACGGCTCGCCGCGCCAGAAGTCGCGCACGGTGTCGCGGTATTTGCCGTTCCATTCGGTCCACTGCGGCGGGAAATTGCCCACCTGGTAGCCGCCGGGGCCCAGGTCCCACGGTTCGGCGATGAGCTTGACCCGCGAGACAACGGGGTCCTGCTGGACCATTTCAAAGAATGAGGAGAGCTTGTCGACGTCGTAAAACTCGCGTGCCAGCGTGGCCGCCAGGTCGAAGCGGAAGCCGTCCACGTGCATTTCGGTGACCCAGTAGCGCAGCGAATCCATGATGAGCTGCAGCGAGTGCGGCTGGCGGACATTGAAGGAGTTGCCCGTGCCCGTGTAGTCGAGGTACAGCTCCTCGTTCTCATCCTGCAGCCGGTAGTAGGCGTCGTTGTCGATGCCGCGGAAGGAGAGCGTGGGGCCCAGGTGGCTGCCCTCGGCCGTGTGGTTGTAGACCACATCCAGGATCACTTCCAGGCCGTTGCGGTGCAGTTCCTTGACCATTTCCTGGAACTCGCGGACGTGCCCGCCCGGGTCCTGGGTGGACGCGTATTCATTGTGCGGGGCGAAGAAGCCGATGGTGTTGTAGCCCCAGTAGTTGCGCAGCCCGGCAGCCAGCAGCCGCTCGTCCTGGACAAATTGGTGCACCGGCATGAGTTCGACGGCGGTCACGCCCAGGTTCTTGAGGTGGGCAACCACGGACGGGTGGGCCACGGCCGCATAGCTGCCACGCTGGTGTTCGGGCACGTCCGGGTGCAGCGCGGTCAGGCCCTTGACGTGGGCCTCGTAGATGACGCTCTGGTGGTACGGAATATCCGGACTCTCATCCGGCTTCCCGGCGCCGTCGCTCCAGTCAAAGGCGTCATCAACCACAACGCCGCGGCAGGTGTGGGCGGCGGAATCCGCATCGTTGCGCACCAGCGGCTGGCCCAGCTCGTAGCCGAAGACCTCCTGGCCCCAGTCCACGACACCCTCAATGGCCTTGGCGTAGGGGTCCAGGAGCAGCTTGGCGGCGTTGAACCGCAGGCCGTTCGCCGGTTCCCACGGCCCGTCCACCCTGTATCCGTAGCGCTGCCCGGCTCCCACACCGGGGACGTAGCCGTGCCACACGTAGCCGTCCACCTCGGTCAACGGCAGCCGGGTTTCGACGCCGTCGGCTGCGAACAGGCACAGGGTGACGGACTGTGCGCCGTCGCTGAACAGGGCAAAGTTGGTGCCGTCCGCGTCGGGGTGTGCCCCCAGCGGGTGGTCCCTGCCTGGCCAGATCTCCATGCTGCCTGCCTTTGTTTGTTGGGTGGTGGTCAGCGGCTTGCTGCGAGCCGGGCCCACACATTGGGGATGCGCCCCGCCAACATGCCCGCATGCAGCGGCCGGTGTGGGTCCTGCCGCGAGAGTTCCCCGTGCAGGGCGGCCGCGAGCGCTGCTGTGCGGGCCAGCCGGATCGGTCCGGTGGCCCGGTCAGGGGCGGTGCCCGGGGCCCGGCCCGGGGCGGTGGTGTCCATGGCCAGCAGCGCCACGAGGATGCCGGCCAGGGTGTCGCCGCTTCCGGCAGTGGCCAGCCGCGCCGATCCATTTGCCTGGGTGAAAACAGTCCCCGCCGGTTCCGCCACCACTGTGGTGGGCCCCTTGAGCAGCACCACGGCGCCGGTCAGGGACGCCGCCAGCCGGGCTGCCGCGAGGGGCGAGGCCTCGATGGCGGCCCTGTCCGGGCCACCGCCACAACGGCGAAAGAGCGCCGCAAGCTCACCGGCGTGCGGGGTCAAAACCAGGTGGGCGTTCGGGGCCGCGGCGTCCACGAGCCCCAGCGCCCCGGCATCCACCACTGTGGGCAGCCCGGAGGCAAGGGCCATGCGGGCACGGTCCAGCTGTTCGGCGTCCCCGTCAATTCCCGGGCCGGCAAGCCAGGCCTGCACGCGCACCGCATCCGGGGACAGCTCCGAGCACACAATCTCAGGGTTGCGCACATGGATCGCGGCCGCGACGCCCGTGGGGCCCAGGTAGCGCACCATGCCGGGACCGCACGCCGAGGCTGCGGCAGTGGCCAGCAGCGCCGCCCCCGGGTACTGGGCGGAGCCTGCGATGATGCCGGCCACGCCGCGGGTGTACTTGTGGTCCGCAGCCCCGGGGTCCGGCAGCAAGGAGGCGATGTCCGTTGCCGACAACCGAAAAACGTCCGGTTCCGCCAGGTAAGGGCCAAGGCCAATGTCCACGAGCTCCACTGTGCCGCACAGATGTTCGCCGGGCGCGGCCAGCAGCCCTGTCTTGTGGGCGCCGAACGTGACGGTAAGGTCGGCCCGCAACACCGGTTCATTCACCTCGCCCGTGGTGGCGTCCACGCCGCTGGGCAGGTCGCAGGCCACCACGGCAGACCTGCCGGGTCCGTCCACATCCTGCAGCAGGGAGACGAGTTCGGCAGCCGGGCCACGGAGGCCGCCGCGTCCGCCGGTCCCCAGCAATCCATCAACCACGACGTCGGACGCCCCCGCCAGAGTTGCTGCCCCGGCAACGGTTGTTGCACCGCCAGCACCGCCAGCACCGGCTGCCAGTGCCAGCCAGCGGCCGCCTGCCTTTTCAAACGCGGCCAGCCCCTCCGGGTGGGTACGGGACCCGGCGAGAATCGCTGTGGTTCCTGCCCCTCGGCCAGCCAGGAACGCCCCGGCGAACAGGGCGTCCCCGCCGTTGTTGCCGGAGCCCACCAACAGCACCACCTTGGCCCCGTAGATCCCGGCACCCCGCGCACGCAAGGTGGCGATGACGCCCACGGCGAGCCCGTGCGCGGCCCGTTGCATGAGCTCGGGGCCTTGGCCGGCGTCGAGCAGCGGCTGTTCGGCGGCTCGGACGGCTGCCGCGGTGTGGGCGCTGGGCATGTCAGCTTTCGGCGATCACCATGGCCGTGGAGATGCCGCCATCGTGGCTCATCGACACATGCCAGTGCTTGATGCCCTTGGCCTTGGCGACCGCGGCAACGGTTCCCTTGACGTTGATGGTGGGGCCATTCTCATCCAGGCCGATCCAGCAGTCTTGCCAGTTCATGCCTGCCGGCGCCCCGAGCGCCTTGGCAACGGATTCCTTGGCGGCAAAACGGGCGGCCAGGGATTGCGTGTTCAGGCCCCGCTCTGCCGGCACAAACAGCCGGTCGAGCAGCCCGGGGGTCCGCTCCAGCTGCCGGCCGAATCGCTCAATGTCAACAACGTCCACACCAATGCCAATAATCATGGCTCCAGCCTATCCCCAGCGGCTCCCACTGCCCGCAGGCTCGCACCGGGACCCTCGCCACCGTGGCCCCACCCAGCTGACTCCACCGCCCACAGGCTCGCACCGGGACCCTTAACGCAGAACTGCACGCCGGCCGGCCTCGAAAGGCGCGTTCGGCGTGCAGTTACTGCTGTGCGGTCCGGGGACTGCTATTCGACAGTGACCGACTTGGCGAGGTTGCGCGGCTGGTCCACGTCGAATCCCTTGGCCGTGGCCAGCGCCAGTGCGAAGAGCTGCAACGGCACGGTGGTCAGCAGGGGCGCCAGGAGCGTGCTGGTCTCCGGGATGTAGAACACATGCTCGGCGTGTTCGCGCACGGACTCGTCGCCTTCTTCGGCAATGACGATGGTCATGGCGCCACGGGCGCGCACTTCCTGGATGTTGGAGACCACCTTGGCGTGAAGGGAGTCGCGGCCGCGCGGCGAAGGTACCACCACGATGACCGGCTGGCCTTCCTCAATCAGCGCGATGGGTCCGTGCTTGAGCTCGCCGGCGGCAAAGCCCTCGGCATGGATGTAAGCCAGCTCTTTGAGCTTCAAGGCGCCTTCCATGGCCACGGGGTAGCCCACGTGGCGGCCCAGGAACAGGACCGTGCGGGTGTCGGCCATGCTGGTGGCCAGTTCCTTGACCTGCTCGGCGTTGGCCAGGACGGAGGCAATCTTGGCCGGGGTCTTGGCCAGTTCCGCCAGGATGTCCTTGATCTGGCCCTGGAACAGGTTGCCGCGCAGCTGTGCCAAATACAGGCCCAGCAGGTAGGTGGCGGTGATCTGGGCCAGGAACGCCTTGGTGGAGGCCACTGCAATCTCCGGTCCGGCGTGTGTGTAGAGCACGGCGTCTGATTCGCGGGGAATCGTGGAACCGTTGGTGTTGCAGATTGAAACCGTCTTGGCACCCTGCTCGCGGGCGTAGCGCACGGCCATGAGCGTGTCCATGGTTTCCCCGGACTGGGAGATGGACACAATGAGTGTGTGCTCATCCACGATCGGGTCGCGGTAGCGGAACTCGTGGGACAGCTCCACCTCGGTGGGGATGCGGCACCAGTGCTCAATGGCATACCGTGCCACCTGCCCGGCGTAGGCCGAGGTGCCGCAGGCCAGGACGATGATCCTGTTGATGGTTTTTAGCACGGCCGGGTCAATGCGGAGTTCGTCCAGCGTCAGGACACCCTCGCCGTCGGTGCGTCCCAACAGGGTCTGGGCCACGGCGTCGGGCTGGTCGTTGATCTCCTTCTCCATGAAGGAGGGGTAGCCGCCCTTTTCTGCGGCCGCGGCATCCCAGTCCACCTGGTACTCGCGGCCCTCGGCCGGCACCCCAAAGAAGTCGGTGATCAGCACGGCGTCGGCGGTGAGGGTCACCACCTGGTCCTGGTCCAGCTCCACGGCCCGGCGGGTGTAGTCAATGAACCCGGAAACGTCCGATCCCAGGAAGTTCTCACCGTCGCCGAGTCCCACAACGAGCGGGGAGTTGCGGCGGGCCGCAACCACCACGCCGGGCTCGCTTGCGTGGGTGGCCACGAGAGTGAAGGCACCTTCAAGCTGCTGGGCAACCTGGCGCATGGCTGTGGCGAGGCGGCTGCCGCCGTCGCTGCTGTTCTGCCCGGCGTCTTCGAGTGCCTCGTAAACCTCGCCAAGCAGGGTTGCGGCAACTTCGCTGTCCGTCTGGGAGGCGAAACTGTGGCCGCGGCCCGCCAGCTGGGCCTTGAGCTGTGAGTAGTTTTCGATGATGCCGTTGTGGACCACGGCAAGGCGGCCACCGGCAACTACATGCGGGTGGGCGTTGGCGTCAGTGGGGCCGCCGTGGGTGGCCCAGCGGGTGTGCCCAATTCCGGCGGTGGCTGCGGGGAGGGGATTGGCTTCCAGCTCCTCCAGGAGCATGGCAAGCTTGCCGCTCTTCTTGCGCATGCCGATGCCCTGCTCGCCTGACACGGCCACACCGGCGGAGTCGTAGCCGCGATATTCCAGACGCCGCAGACCCTCAACCAGGACTTCAAGGGCACGTTGGCCAACGGGCGCCCCGGTCGTTGAAGCATTACCTTGAGCCGGGGCGGTACCGGCGTATCCCACAATTCCACACATGAAAATCAATCATAAACCCTGGCCTATTTGCAGGACGTTCTACGTCATACCCATCTGCGACCGTGAAAAAGCGGCATGTGAACCACGCCTCCAAACCGCCGCCGTTTCCCACTCCACCCCAAACAAGGCAGAATTGGGCGTGTGACAGCGCAAAGAACCGAGTCCGGCAGCAGCGTCAGCGCCTCCCCTTTCGTGGAACTCGACCGCCAGACGTGGTCCCGACTCGCCAACAAGATCGAGCAGCCCCTGGACGAAGACGACGTCCAGCGGCTTCGCGGCCTCGGCGACCAGCTGAACATGCGCGAGATCCACGACGTCTACCTGCCCCTCTCGCGCCTCCTTAACTTGTACGTCGGCGCGGCCGGCCACCTGCACAGCGCCACCACCACCTTCCTGGGCGAACGAGGCTCGCGCACCCCTTTCGTCATCGGCGTGGCTGGCTCCGTGGCAGTGGGCAAATCCACAACGGCCCGCGTGCTGCGTGAGATGCTGCGCCGCTGGCCGGACACCCCCAACGTTGAACTCGTCACCACCGACGGCTTCCTGTACCCCAACGCGGAACTGGAACGCCGGGGCCTCATGGGCCGCAAGGGTTTCCCCGAGTCCTACGACCGCCGCGCCTTGCTGCGCTTCGTCAGCGCCGTCAAGAGCGGCGCCGAGGAAGTTCGCGCCCCCATGTACTCCCACTTGAGCTACGACATCCTGCCGGACAAGGAAGTGGTGGTCCGCCGCCCGGATGTCCTCATCGTGGAGGGACTGAACGTCCTGGCCGCCGCGCGCCCCCGCAGCGACGGACGCTCCGGCCTGGCCGTGAGCGACTTCTTCGACTTCTCCATCTATGTGGATGCCAAGACCAGCCACATCGAGCAGTGGTACATCGAGCGTTTCCGCTCGCTGCGCAGCGGCGCCTTCGCCGACCCCGACTCCTACTTCCGCCGCTATGCCGACCTCTCCGATTCCGAGGCCACCGCCACCGCACAACGGATCTGGAAGAGCATCAACGAACCCAACCTGCTGCAGAACGTGCTGCCCACCCGCGGCCGCGCCCAGCTGGTGCTCACCAAGGACGCCGACCACTCCATCCGGCGGATGTTGCTGAGGAAGGTGTAGTGCCCGTGGTCGGCTTCCACCAGGCCCGGCGCCCGCGTCAGACCCCCATGACCCGGCTGCGCCGCGAGCTGTCGTGGCCACGCCCGGGCGGCGTGCTGGTCTCCCTCGTAGGGGCCGTCCTGGTCTTTGGCGGCGCCATGGCACTGCCCGCTTCCGAGGCGGGAGCACCCTCCCCTGCCCCGGTTTCCATCCCAAGCACGACGCCGGACACTTCCCAGGAGCACGCCGAACCAACCCCTGCGGCCACGCTGCTGGCCTCGGCACCGGCAACCACCGCGCCGTCGTCGGTGTCGGCGTCGGGCGTTTCAGGGGCAACCATCACGCCGTCGGCGGCGTCGGCTCCCCTGGTCAAGGGCGCTGCCCCCGACTCCCCCATCCAAAAACTCTTTGCCGGCGGGGCGGCAACACCCACTGACAAGGCGCTCCTGGACCTCGCCAACCCGGCCAGCACCCTGGTGCTCCTGAACAAGCGCAATCCTCTGGTTCCCCTGGACTACACCCCCAAGGATCTCGTGGCCCCGGCCATCGCCAGCGGATCCGGTGAGTCCATGCTGCTGCGGTCCGAGGCCGCCGCCGCCGCTGAACGCATGTTTGCCGCGGCCGCAACCCAGGGCGTTGGAATCACTGTGAAAAGCAGCTACCGCTCCTACGCCACCCAGGTCGGCGTCTACAACGGGTATGTGGCCAACAAGGGCGTGGCCGCCGCCGACTCCACGTCCGCGCGTCCCGGCTTCTCCGAACACCAGACCGGTCTCGCCCTGGACATTGGCGACGCCAATGCCGGCACGGCCTGCGACTTCACGTCCTGCTTTGCCGAGACTGCCGCAGGCCGGTGGGTTGCCGCCCACGCGGCGGAGCACGGGTTCCTGGTCCGGTACAACCCCGGGCAGGAGGCTGTCACCGGGTACCTGCCAGAGCCATGGCACCTGCGGTACGTGGGCGTTGCCGTGGCCCAGGACATGCAGACGCGTGGAATTCCCAGCTACGAGAAATTCGTCGGTCTTCCCGACGCCCCGGACTACGGATAAAGTTTCCGAACAATTTTTCCCAGCTTGCTCCCCAAACGGGTTTTTTGGGGGTACTTTGGGGACATGTTAAAGGGATTCAAAGATTTCATAATGAAGGGCAATGTCGTAGACCTTGCCGTGGCCGTGGTTATCGGTGCTGCTTTCGGAGCGGTTGTTAACTCGCTCGTTGAAAACATTCTGATGCCCCTTATCGCCGCATTGGTCGGTTCCCCGAACTTTGACGGCTTTGCGCTCCTGACCATCAACGGCGTGGACATCAAGTTCGGCGTGTTCCTGACCGTGTTGGTCAACTTCCTCATTGTTGCTGCAGCCATTTACTTCATGGTTGTTGTTCCGATGAACCACATGATTGCCCGGCGCAATGCCAAATTGGGAATCAAGGAAGAGGAACCGGCAGTCGACCCCCAAATTGAACTGCTGACCGAAATCCGCGACGCCCTCACTGCCCGCCCCTCGGGTGGACAGCACTAAGTAGATTCAAGCCACAATAAAGGCGGCCACCCCCTTCGGGGATGGCCGCCTTTATTGTGTTCCTACTTGGCGGTCAGGGAGAGTTCCTCCGTGACAACTTTCACCAGGTCCTGGCAAATGCGCTCCGCTGTTTCGTTGTCGCCGGCTTCCACCATGACCCGAACCAGGGGCTCAGTACCGGAAGGGCGAAGCAAAACCCGGCCGGTGTCGCCCAGCTCGGCTTCGGCCTTGGCCACGGCTGCGTTGATGGCAGGCACGGAGCCGGCACGGCCCTTGTCAACGTTCTTGACGTTGACCATGACCTGCGGCAGCTTGGTCATGGCCGAGGCCAGCTCCTTCAGGGTCTTGCCGGTCTTGGCCACCTGGGCTGCAAGCTGCAGGCCCGTGAGCAGGCCGTCGCCGGTGGTGGCGTACTTGGAGAAGATCACGTGCCCGGACTGCTCTCCACCAAGGGTGTAGTCCCCGCGGCGCATTTCCTCAAGCACGTAGCGGTCGCCCACTCCCGTTTCACGGATCGTAATGCCCGCTTCGCGCAAGGCGATCTTCAGGCCCAGGTTGCTCATCACGGTTGCCACCAGGACGTCGTCCTTCAGCTCCCCGGCAGCCTTCTGGGCCAGGGCCAGCACAGCCATGATCTGGTCGCCGTCAATCACATTGCCTTCGTGGTCCACAGCCAGGCAGCGGTCGGCGTCGCCGTCGTGGGCGATTCCGAGGTCTGCGCCCGTGGCCAGCACGGTTTCCTGCAGCAGCCCCAGGTGGGTGGAGCCCACGCCATCGTTGATGTTGAGCCCGTCCGGCTCGGCACCAATGACGGTCACCTGGGCGCCCGCGTCGGTGAAGACCTGCGGCGAGCAGCCACTGGCTGCGCCGTGGGCGCAGTCCAGGACAACCTTCAGCCCGTCCAGGCGGTGCGGCAGGGTGCCCAGCAGGTGCAGGACGTAGCGGTCCTCTGCGTCGGAGAAACGCTGGATGCGGCCCACGTCGACGCCAACGGGGCGGTATGCGTCCCGCTGCAGCTGCTCTTCAATGGCGTCCTCGACGTCGTCGGGCAGCTTCGTGCCCCCGCGGGCAAAGAACTTGATGCCGTTGTCCGGCGCCGGGTTGTGCGAGGCGGAGATCATCACGCCAAAGTCCGCGCCAAGGTCCGCGATGAGGAATGCGGCGGCCGGTGTGGGCAGCACGCCGGCGTCATAGACGTCCACGCCTGCACTCGCCAGGCCCGCCTCAACGGCCGCCCCGATGAACTCGCCGCTGGCGCGGGGGTCGCGGGCAATGACGGCACGGGGCCGCTTTCCCTCGCTCATTTGCTCGTGGCCAAGGACCACGGCAGCTGCCTGGGCCAGTGACAAAGCCAATTCTGCCGTCAGCAGGCCATTGGCCAATCCGCGGACACCGTCTGTTCCAAATAATCTTGACATCAGCCCTAGTCTAAATCATTGGGCTGGCAATTCGGCCCAGCTGCCTCCATGCCCTGCCCCACAGCCGCGTTTGCGGGGGTGGCCGGGGAAGCAAAAAATCCCCGGCTCGCATAGGCGGCCGGGGATTTCTTGGGAGCGCTGGTATTAGCGCTTGGAGTACTGCGAAGCCTTACGGGCCTTCTTGAGACCAGCCTTCTTGCGCTCGATGACGCGAGCGTCACGAGTCAGGAAGCCTGCCTTCTTCAGGGTCGCACGGTTGTTCTCAACGTCAATCTCGTTCAGTGAACGAGCAACGCCCAGACGCAGTGCGCCGGCCTGGCCGGAGGGGCCGCCACCGTGGATGCGTGCAATGACGTCGTAGGCACCATCGAGATCGAGGATGGTGAACGGGTCGTTGACTTCCTGCTGGTGCAGCTTGTTCGGGAAGTAGTCAGCCAGTTCGCGGCCGTTGACAACCCACTTGCCGGTGCCGGGAACGACGCGAACGCGGGCAATTGCCTGCTTGCGACGGCCAACAGCTGCGCCGGACACGGTCAGTGCCGGGCGTTCCTTCTTGGGGGCTGCCTCGGCAGCTGAGCTTTCGCTCGTGTAGCTGGTCAAAACTTCTTCCTCGGCCACAACGGCCTCGGTGTTCAGCTCTTCAGTGTTCTGAGCCACGATTCTCCTTGGTTAATGATTTAGGTGGTGGCCAGGACTACTGGGCGACCTGGGTGATTTCGAACGTCTGGGGCTGCTGCGCAGCGTGGGGGTGCTCAGCGCCGCGGTAGACCTTCAGCTTGCCAATCTGGGCGTTGCCCAGCTTGGTCTTGGGGAGCATGCCGGCTACGGCCTTCTCCACTGCACGTACCGGGTTCTTTTCCAGCAGTTCAGCATAGTTGACGCTGGAGAGGCCGCCCGGGAAACCGGAGTGGCGGTAAGCGCGCTTCTGTTCGAGCTTGGCGCCGGTCAGGGCAACCTTCTCGGCGTTGATGATGATGACGAAATCGCCCATGTCCATATGGGGAGCGAAGGTCGGCTTGTGCTTTCCACGCAGCAGTGTTGCGGTCTGGCTGGCAAGACGGCCCAAGACAACGTCGTTGGCATCAATGATGTGCCACTGACGGGAGATATCGCCGGGCTTCGGGGTATACGTACGCACGGTTTTTGCCTTCGTTTCTTGTTCTTAGGTGGGGCCACAGATGGTGGCACCTGCTATCTATGCGTTTACCGGAACAGAGGTGAGGGCTCTAACACCAGTTATCCATACACTTCCCGATGGCACCCGTTCAGTGGTAGTCCTGCAACCGGACCTGCAACGGGCGCGTGGTATCGGGATAGGACACGCACAACGACTATCAACGATACCGTTAACACAGGCCTGAGGTCAAAGCGGGGCATCAGTGGGGCTGTCGTGGACCCGCAAGGCCCTGGTGAGTTGCGCCCGCTCGTGCAGTTCGGCGGCATCCGGATAGCTGACTTCCTCGAAAACCAGCGGATGGGCGCTTGCCAGCACGGATTTTGCGTCCCTGACCCCCGCCAGCAGGCGTTCCCGCATCCAGTGCGGGCCCTCCACCCCGCGTCCCACCCGGAGCGCCGCACCGGTCAAGGCACGCACCATGTTGTGGCAAAACGCGTCTGCCTGGATGTTGAGTTTAATCACACCGTCGTCCTGGCGGGTGAAGTTGAAGTTCAGCAGAGTCCTGATGGTGGTGGATCCCTCGCGGGGTTTGGCGAAGGCCTTGAAGTCGCCCAGGCCCAGCAGTTCGGCGGCCCCGGCATTCATGCGGTCCACGTCAAGCTCGTCGTTGAACCAGAGCGTCTGTGCGCGGGCCAGGGGGTCCCGGTGTGCCTCGGCGTCGGCGATCCGGTAGCTGTAGCGCCGCCACAGGGCTGAGAACCGGGCGTCAAAGCCTTCGTGGGCACGCTGTACCGCCACGATCTGCACGGCACCGTGCAGGTCCCCCAGGATTCGTCCCAGCGCCCCATTGATCCGGCGCTGCAGGGCCAGTGACTGTTCCACGGAGGGGCCGCGGTTGAGCGCGCCCCATTCCTCCTGTGTGAGGTCAACGTGGGCCACCTGGCCACGGGCGTGCACGCCTGCGTCGGTGCGGCCGGCCACCGTCAGCCGGGCTGGGCGTCGCAGGAACAGCCCGAGGGCGTCCTCGATGCAGCCTTGGACGGTGAGCCGCCCAGGCTGCACGGCCCACCCGCTGAACGGCCCGCCGTCGTACGCAATGTCGAGGCGGACCCGGACCAGGCCGAGCTCTTCAGGGGAAGGATGGGGATTTGGCATGGCCCAATTCTACCGAAACAGGTGCAGTCCCAGACCCGCCGCCGGCCCATCCCCCTGCGCAGCACAGCCAGGCGGAGGGACCGCAAATGCGAAAGGACCCGCCTCCCCTTGCGGGGTGGCGGGTCCTTCAACGGCAAAGCAGAACCTAGTGGTTCAGGCCTTACTTGGCTTCTTCAGCAGCTGCTTCTTCAACTTCAGCGGCAGCGTCTTCGGCTACAACTTCGGTCTCAACAACTTCTTCGGCCGGAGCTTCCTCAACCGGGGCAGCCTTGGCTGCAGCGGCGGTGGCTTCCTTCACGACGGCCTGCTTGGGGCTGACCGGTTCCAGAACGAGCTCGATGACAGCCATGGGAGCGTTGTCGCCCTTGCGGTTGCCGATCTTGGTGATGCGGGTGTAGCCGCCTTCGCGGTTCTCGACAGCCTTGGCAATGTCGGTGAACAGCTCGTGGACGATGCCCTTGTCGGCAATCAGGCCCAGGACGCGACGGCGTGAAGCCAAGTCGCCACGCTTTGCGAAAGTTACCAGTCGCTCTGCGTAGGGGCTCAGGCGCTTTGCCTTGGTCAGGGTGGTGGTGATCCGCTTGTGCTCAAAGAGCGAAGCGGACAGGTTCGCGAGCATCAGGCGCTCGTGAGCCGCTCCGCCTCCGAGGCGGGGACCCTTGGCGGGTGTAGGCATGGTGTTTCTCCTCAAGTGTCAGCCAGCCCGACGGCGGGCACATTATCTGTGCCCGCCGGGCCGGCTAAAAAATTTGTTGTTCGAACTTAGAGTTCGTCGTCGCCAAATGCGTCGTCGTTCTCGTCAAGGGCTGCGGCACGGGCGGCCAGGTCAAATCCTGGAGGGGAATCCTTCAGGGACAGACCAAGCTCAACCAGCTTTGCCTTCACCTCGTCGATGGACTTTGCACCGAAGTTGCGAATGTCCATCAGGTCAGCCTCGGAGCGAGCAACGAGTTCACCCACGGAGTGGATGCCCTCACGCTTGAGGCAGTTGTAGGAACGAACCGTAAGGTCCAGGTCCTCGATCGGCAGGGCCATGTCTGCGGCAAGAGCGGCATCCGTCGGGGACGGGCCAATCTCAATGCCTTCAGCCGCGGTGTTCAGCTCGCGGGCCAATCCGAACAGTTCAACCAGCGTGGTGCCGGCGGAGGCAATGGCATCCCGCGGGGAGATGGCGTGCTTGGTCTCCACATCGACAATGAGCTTGTCAAAGTCAGTGCGCTGCTCGACACGGGTTGCCTCCACGCGGAAGGTGACCTTCAGAACAGGAGAGTAGATGGAGTCAACCGGGATACGGCCGATCTCTGCATCAATGTTCTTGTTCTGTGCTGCCGAGACGTAGCCGCGGCCGCGCTCGATGGTCAGTTCGAGTTCGAACTTGCCCTTCGAGTTCAGCGTGGCAATGTGCATGTCCGGGTTGTGGAATTCCACACCGGCCGGCGGGGCAATGTCGGCTGCCGTGACAACGCCGGGGCCCTGCTTGCGCAGGTAGGCGACGACGGGCTCGTCATGCTCCGAAGACACGGAGAGACCCTTGATGTTCAGGATGATCTCAGTGACATCTTCCTTGACACCGGGGACCGTTGTGAACTCATGCAGTACGCCATCGATGCGGATGCTGGTGACAGCAGCGCCAGGGATGGAGGACAGCAGGGTCCGACGCAGGGAATTTCCCAGGGTGTAACCGAAGCCGGGCTCCAGCGGTTCGATGACGAACCGTGAGCGGTTTTCGGAAACTACTTCTTCAGATAGGGTGGGGCGCTGTGCAATGAGCACTTGGTTTTCCTTTCAGCGAGCATCCGCTATATGACGCAACACAGGTAGTGGAAATGACGGCTGACGAGACTTAACGGCGGCGGAGTTGGCCTCCACCAAGGGTGAAGGCCAACTCTGCTGCTCAGGTATCTCGTTAGACGCGACGGCGCTTGGGCGGACGGCAGCCGTTGTGGGCGCTGGGGGTGACATCCGAGATGGAGCCAACCTCGAGTCCAGCAGCCTGCAGCGAACGGATGGCCGTTTCGCGGCCCGAACCCGGACCCTTTACGAAGACGTCAACCTTGCGGAGGCCATGCTCCTGTGCGCGCTTGGCAGCTGCTTCAGCAGCCATCTGTGCAGCGTACGGAGTCGACTTGCGAGAGCCCTTGAAGCCAACTTCACCGGCGGATGCCCATGAAATGACTGCACCGTTGGGGTCCGTGATGGACACAATGGTGTTGTTAAAGGTGCTCTTGATGTGCGCCTGGCCCAGCGCGATATTCTTTTTATCCTTGCGACGCGGCTTACGAACCGCTCCACGAGTCTTTGGGGGCATTTTATTCTCCTACGAAAGTTTCTTGAGGGGACGGCTAACGCTGAGAATCAGCGGCCGGCCTTCTTCTTGCCTGCGACGGTGCGCTTCGGGCCCTTGCGGGTACGAGCGTTGGTCTTCGTGCGCTGGCCATGCACGGGCATGCCACGACGGTGGCGGATACCCTGGTAGCTACCGATTTCAACCTTGCGGCGAATGTCGGCTGCAACCTCGCGGCGAAGGTCACCCTCAACCTTGTAGTTACCCTCGATGTTGTCACGCAACTGAACGAGTTCAGCGTCAGAAAGGTCCTTGACACGGACGTCCGGGGAAATACCCGTTTCGGCCAGGACATTCTTTGCACGGGTCTTGCCCACGCCGTAGATGTATGTAAGCGCTACTTCCAGCCGCTTTTCGCGGGGAAGGTCTACGCCAGCGAGACGTGCCATATTTGGCTGCTCCTATGTGTAAACCGGAGGTCGTAGACAGTACACCCGCACTTTTATCCAATGCGGCCCTGGCCTCCGACCAGGGGTCCGTTGGCCGGTTGCGGATTGCTCCGCCTTCGTCCAACTTGTGCTGCCTTATTAATTTACTTGCGTGAGCAACTGCCCGGGGTCCTGCCTCATAGAGAGGAGGATTAGCCCTGACGCTGCTTGTGGCGCGGGTTCTCGCAGATCACCATGACTCGACCGTTGCGGCGAATCACCTTGCACTTATCGCAGATCTGCTTGACGCTCGGCTTGACCTTCATGGCATTCCTTTGCGTGATTGCAGTTGTGGTTACTTGTAGCGGTAGACGATACGACCACGGGTAAGGTCGTACGGGCTCAGCTCCACCACAACTCGGTCCTCAGGAAGGATACGAATGTAGTGCTGGCGCATTTTTCCTGAGATATGGGCAAGAACGATGTGCTTGTTCGTCAGCTCAACACGAAACATCGCGTTGGGCAGCGCTTCCGTCACAACGCCCTCGATCTCAATGACCCCGTCTTTCTTGGCCATATCCTCCGCTAACTTTGTTGCGCCGACGCTGGCCGTCCCTGCGGGACTGCTGCTGATCGGCGTTCGATTTGCTACTTATTACTGTTCGTCCGGCACATGCCACAATTGGGCAGGCACAGACAACCAACAACCTACTCTAGTGCAAATGGGCAAATAAGTTAAATTGGCCCCTGCGCCGCGGCCGGGAACGGATTCAGGGTGCCCGCGGGTGTGGTGACGGCCACGGCCTGGGCAATCCCGTCGAGTATCGCCAGGCGCACCGCTTCGGCCGCCGCCGACTGCAGCTCGATGAGGGAGGCAACAGGGACCACCGGATGCGGCACCAGGGCTTCGGTGCACGTTGCGAGGGCAAAGATGGTGTCGCCGTCGGCGAGTGTGTGCACCGGGTTCAGGGCGCGGGCCATGCCGGCGTGGGCTGCCGTTGCCGTTCGCTTGGCCTGGGCCACCGTCAAGACGGCGTTGGTGGCCACCACGGCGAGGGTCGTGTTGAGCCCCTCCCCCACGGTTGGTGCGGCGGCGCCGGGCTGCCAGGGCACGCCCGCGGCATTGACCACGGCCAGCCCGCCGACCACAATGTGCGCGTTGTCCCCGCCCAGCCTGACAGAGGCTGTGCCAAGTCCGCCCTTGAACTGGCCTGCGCCGATGGTCGCCCCGGTGCCCGCGCCCGTGTTCCCGCGGACGACGTCGGCCCCTTCCGGCCCGCCGGCAGCGTCCAGTGCCGCCTCATAGCCCATTGCGGCGCCGGGCCGGGCGGAGAAGTCCCCGCCGCGGCCCAGGTCAAAGATGGCGGCCGCAGGGACAATCGGCACCACCCCGCCGGGCACCGGGAAGCCGCGCCCGTTTTCCTCGCACCAGCGCTGCACTCCCCCGGCGGCTGCCAGCCCGTAGGCGCTGCCGCCGGTCAGGGCCACGGCGTCCACGGTGGGCACCATTGTGGAGGGGTCCAGGGCGTCGGTCTCGTGCGTGCCCGGTCCGCCTCCCCGCACGTCAACGGAGCCGATGGTGCCCGGCGGCGGGAGCACCACGCTCACGCCCGTGAGCCAGCCGTCGCCGGCCCGCTGCGCCTGGCCCACCCGGATGCCGGGAACGTCGGTGATGGATCCCACGCCGGCGGGGCCGGGCTGTTGCTCGCTGCTGGTCGACATCACGTAAGGAACTCCCTGTTGGCCGATGTGTTGTGTCTAGATTATTGCCGCCACCGACGGCCGGCGCCACGCCCCGCCACTTTTGCCGGCAGGTGACGTCCGGCAGCCGGAAAGGGCCCAGCCGGATTCGGTTGGGCCCTTCCGCTGTGCGTGGAGTTCAGTTGCCTCGGGAGGCTTGTGCCCCAATGGCCTTGGCGAGGTCGCGGGGACGGCTCCACATGGGCCAGTGGCCCGTCGGGAGGTCAATGATGTCCAGGTGTTCAAGGTTCGCGACTTCGGTGAACATCGGATGGCCGGTTTGGGCCAGCTCCAGGACCTGCGCACCGGGAAGTGAACAACAGAGCAAGGTCGTGGGGACCTTGCGGCGGGCATCGTTGCTGAGCTGGAGGGGCTGGCGAAGCACGGGGCCGGGCTCAGGGACGGCCCGGGCCCGAAACTGCTCGAGGTCTTCTGCGCTCAGGCCTTCCAGGCTCGCCTGTTGGGCAAGGACGTCGAAGGGCGGCAGCGCAAGCTCCGCCAGATCCTCCGGGAGGTCCGGGGCGAAGACAGTTCCCGTCGCCACGGGGCCGGAATCGACCCACACCACCCGGTGGACAAGTTCGGGGCATCGGTCCATGACGAGGCTGACAGGGGCGTTGGCCCCACTGTGGGCGACGAGAATTGCGGGCTGGACGCCCTGTTGGGCCATGAGGTCCAGGATTGCTTCGGCCTGGGCGTCGAGGGTTCGACTCGCGCGTCCAGGGTCGTTCGCGTCGAGGCCGGGCAGTGTCATCGCGATGGCACGGGGGTGCTCGGTTTTCAGGTTCTCAAGAACTTCATCCCATGCCCACGCGCCCAGCCAGTGGCCGGCGATGAGAATGATGGCGGGACTGTCTGTGGTGGTTGTCATGTGACAACTTTCGCAGCCCTTTTGGACAAGGGCATGTCACTATTTATGTCATGAATTCGCAAGGGTCTGAGCAGTGAAGCGGGCAGAACGGCTCCATGCCCTGTCAGAGATGTTGCGGCGCAGCGGCGCACGCGGGGTCTCCGCCGGGCGCTTGGCGAAAGAGTTCGAGGTGTCCATGCGCACCGTCAAGAGAGACCTCGATGCGCTGGAGATCAGCGGTGTGCCCCTATGGTCGCGACCAGGCCCGGGTGGTGGCTACGGATTGGCCAGCGGCGCGTCCCTGCCGCCTGTCAGCCTGTCTCCGGCGCAGGCTGTGGCGCTCATGGCGGCTGTGTCCGCTGCCTCTGATGCCCCCTACGCTGACCTGGCAGCAGCCGGCATCCAGAAGATCATGGATGTCCTCGATCCCGGAACGCGGGCAAGGGCTGACGATCTGGCCGGCCGTGTGTGGGTCAACGCGCTTCCCCGGACCCCGCGCTCCATCAGGTCGCCATTGGAGGAGGCGATGGCCGAGCAGCGAGTGATCCGCATTCGCTACACATCGGGGGCCGGGACCACGACCACAAGGGACGTGGAGCCCGTGCTGTTCGCCTCCACGAACGGCCAGTGGTTCTTGGTGGGCTGGTGCCGAATGCGCGAGGCAATCCGGTGGTTCACTGTGTCGCGCATCGAGCAGGCCACCGTAACCAAGGCGGCCTGCAGCGGCCACACCGTCGGCGAGGTCGGAGAGCCCCCAGCGAACGCCAGACCGGTGCACGGTCGTGGCGCGTGAGCCACTCAAGCAACCCCGCCGGCCGGCGGGCCGTGCCCGCCCTAGAGGTAGGGCAGCACGTTCTCTTCGTAGGACTTGGTGATGGAGGCCGACGCCACCGCAAAGGCCTCGGCGGGGTCGCCCTGCTGCAGCATGATCTTCTCCAGGGCCGTGGTCAGGTCCTTGTCGCCGTTGGGCACAAACACCCGGCCCCAGTCCTGGACGCGGGTTCCGGCCAGCTGGTCCACGGCGGTGCGGAACTGCGGGGTCTTTGCGTAGACGGCCTTCATGGTCTCGCCCTCAAGTGCCGAGGTTCGCACCGGCATGTAGCCGGTGTTGGAGGAGAAGTAGGCGGTGTTTTCGGCGTTGGTCAGGAACTTCAGGAACATGGCGGCCGCCAGCTGCTGCTCCGGCGCCTTCCCGGCCGGAATGGCAAGGCCCGTGCCGCCGGTGGGGCAGGCGGGCCCGTCGGCGCCTTCGGGCAGGAAGCCAGTGCCCAGCTCGAACTTGGCTGTGCCGAGAAGACCGCTCAGTGAACCGGTGGAGGCGATGGTGCAGCCCGTGATGCCGGCGCCGAAGTCGGCCACCTGGTCCTTGGCGGTGACCGCCGCCGTCTTGTCGGTGTAGATGATCTTCTGCAGGTACTTGGCCGCCTCGACGGCCTCGGGGGTGTCCAGGGTCATGGCCCACTCCTTGGAGTAGGCGCCGCCGGCGCCCCACAGCATGTTGCAGAACCACCAGGCGCTCCAGGAGGTTCCCTTGCCCAGGCCCAGCGGCATGACGCCTGCGCCCTTGATCTTGGGCGCCCACTCGTCGAATTCGGCCCAGGTCTTGGGGGCACGGTCGGGCAGTCCGGCCTTCTCCCACACCGCCTTGTTGTAGTAGAACAACGGGGTGGATCGGGCGTAGGGAACCGCCCAGTGCGAGCCGGTGAATTCGTAGTCGTTGAACAGGGTGGTGTTGAAATCCTCGGTGCCGAACTCCAGGTGCTTGGCCAGCTGGTCAAGGGGCAGGATCTGTCCGTTGATCATGTAGCGAAACCACCAGACGTCGCTGGCGATCACAAGGTCCGGGACGTTGCTGGAGCCGGAGGCGGCCTGGAACTTTTGGGCCACCTCGTCGTAGTTGGCCCCTGCCGTGACCAGGTTGACCTTGATGCCGCTTTCGGCCGTGAACCGCTTGATAAGCTCCGTCTCGATGTCCTTGGAGGTGCCGGGGTGGTTGGACCACCAGGTGATCTCCTTGGCCGGAGTCACCGCTGTCCAGTCGGTGGCCTTGTCGGTGGCTGCGCCGCCGGCCTGTCCCACGGCGGGTCCACCGCAGGCTGCCAGGGCGCCTGCCCCGCCCAGCAGGGCGGCCAGTTGGAGCAGCTGGCGGCGGTTCAGGGATGCAAAGGGTGAGGATGTCATGGTTTCTCCTTCAAGGGTTGCCGGCCGGTTTTTGGCCAGGCGGTGGCATGGAATGTGTGGATTGAGGTAAAAAGTGGGGGCGAACGGGAGCTAGCCGGTCACGGCGCCCGAGGTGAGGCCGGTGACGATCCGGCGCTGCAGCAGGAAGAAGACGATCAGCACCGGCACGGTGATCAGGACGGTGCCGGCCATGAGGACTCCCCAGTTGGTGACGCCGTCGTTGTTTTGCAGCAGCGTCAGCCCCACCGGGAGCGTCATCATTTCCGCCCGGTCCACCACCAGAAGCGGCCAGAGGTATTCGTTCCATTCGGAGACGATCGACACGAGCGCCACCGCTGCAATGGTTGGGGACGAGATGGGCACAACGAAGCGCCACAGGCGGGTCCAGTGGCTTGCCCCGTCAAGGGCGGCGGCCTCAAGGATGGAGACCGGCAGCGTCAGGAAGTGCTGGCGGAACAGAAACGTGCCGAAGGCGCTGGCCAGGCCGGGCAGGATCAGGCCCTGGTAGGTGTTGATCCAGCCGAGGTCTGCGATGAGCGTGTAGTTGGGGATGATGACGATTTGCTGGGGCACCAGGAGGGCGAACACCACCAGGCCGAACACGAACTTCTTGAACGGGAACTCCAGGAACACCACGGCGTAGGCGGTGGTCAGGGCCAGGACAATTTTCAGCGTGGCACCCACCGCGGTGGTGATGATCGAGTTGATGAAGAAGTTGCCGAACGGCACGGCCGCGAGGGCATCGGCATAGTTGGACAGGTCAAAGGATGCGGGCAGCCACTGGATGGGAACCGTGTAGATTTCATCGCGGTCCTTGAAGCTGGCCAGCATCATCCAGGCCAGGGGCAGCACCATGGCCGCCACCGCGAGCAGCAGCATCAAATAGCCGCCGGCACGTGACCGTTGTTTCACGGTGACTCTTTCTTGCACTTGCAGACCCATCAGTAGTGAACCTTCTTTTGGATGAACAGCATCTGCACAGCGGTGATGGCCAGCAGCACCAGGAACAGGATGGTGGCGATCGCCGAGGAGTAGCCCGCCCGCCCGGTGGCAAAGCCCTCTTGGTAGATCTGGTACATCATGGTGGTGGTGCCTTCCAGCGGGCCGCCCTGGGTCATGGCCTGGATGATGTCGAAGGACTGCAGCGAACTGAGCAAGGTGGTCACCGACAGGAAGAACGTGGTTGGCCCCAGGAGCGGCAGCACCACGTTGCGGAAGCTCGCAAAAGGTCCGGCGCCGTCCAGGGTTGCTGCCTCGAACAGGTCCCGCGGGACGGCCTGCAGCGCGGCAAGGTAGATCAGCGCCACGTAGCCGGTGTTCTTCCACAGGTACACGACGATGATCATGGGCAGCGCCCAGGCAGGGTCGTTGTACCAGTCGGGCGATCCCAGGCCCACTGCCTTCAGCATGGCGCCGAGGACCCCGAAGTTGGGGTCAAAGACAAAGAGCCACAGCAGTCCCACGGCGACGCCCGACAGGACGTAGGGGGCCACGACGACGGTGCGGGCCATGCCGGTGCCGCGCAGTTTTCGGTTGAGCAACAGCGCCAGTGAAAGGCCAAGCACCATGCCTCCTGCCACGGTGGCCAGCGTGAAGACGACGGTTACCCGCACAACGTTGGGGGTTGTGGGGTCGGTGAACCATGCGGTGTAGTTGCCCAGGCCCACAAAGCGGGCCGTTGCCGAGCCGATGTTCCACTGCAGCAGCGAGTACTGCAGGGACTGCACAAGCGGCTTGTAGGTAAAGATGACCAGCAGCGCCACGTTGGGGCCGGCGAACAGCAGAAACAGGAGCCAGGACTTCCACGGGGTGCGGCGCTTGCGCAGTGCCTGCCCGCCGGCCCCATGGACGGGCGGCTTGTCCGGCCGCCCCGCCGTCCGGGCCGGCGGTGGCGCCAAGGTTGCCAGTTGTGCCACGGCCCTAGCCGCCTACACGGGCCAGTGCGCCGGCTGCGAGGGCATTCTGGATCAGGGCTGGATCGTCGGTGCAGATCCCGTCGGTCCCCATCTCAAGAAGTTCCAGTGCCCGCGGGCCGTCGTTGACTGTCCACGCCCAGGCCTTCAGACCGGCGTCGTGAATGGTCTGGATGTCCTCAAGGTCCAGGCCGGCCTCCCAAATCGATATGCCCTCCCCGCCGTTGTTCAGGGCGAAGGCAATGGCTTCGGCAAGGCCGCGGCCGGCAAATTCTTCCTCCGTTGCCCAGCCCGCCAGCAGGGCGCGGATCTTTTCTGGCCGGCCAATGCACAGCGGGTAGATCTTGGCCTCGGGCACGAGCCCGCGCAGCCGGGCCAGGGCGTTCCAGTCGGCAGAGGAGGCAAACCAGTCCAGCCCGGCGATGCCGGCCACCACCTCGGCAACGGGGCCGGCCGAGGCGGCGTCCTTGAGTTCAATGTTGACCCTCAGTCGCCCGGCGGCCAGGGCCAGCACCGCGGCGAGCGTGGGCACGCCCTGGCCGCCGCCGGCGTCGAGGAGGCCCAACTGCGCGGCGGAGAACTCCGCGATGCTGCCCGTGCCGTTGGTGGTTCGGTCGGCGGTGTCGTCATGGATGACAACGGGAACGTTGTCGGCAGAGAGGTGCACATCCAGTTCAATGCCGTCGGCTCCCAGTTCAATGGCCTTGGAAAACGCCGCCAAGGTGTTTTCCGGCAGGTGCGCGGAAACTCCGCGGTGGGCATAGATGGACATTGTTTTGTGCTCCCCAGTGATGTTGGTCGGAGGGGCTGGCCGCCCGTGGGCGGACAGTCCCTGCGGTGTCACTGACCAAGCTACGGAGCATGTTGCCACTTCTGGTGGCGGCAAGGTGGACGCGAGGAAAACTCGTCATTAAAGCCGTGTGCCCCGGCCCGGACTGTTCAGTCCGGGCCGGGGCACACGTGTTTTCGGGCGCAGCAATGCGCCTGGATCAGTCCAGCGGGACCGGTGTGACGCCCAGCGGCGCAAGCCGCTCCGCACCGCCGTCGGCCGCGGTGAGAACCCAGATGCCCTTGCTGTGCACGGCCACGGAGTGCTCCCAGTGCGCTGCACGGGCCTTGTCGGTGGTGACCACTGTCCAGTCATCCTGGAGGGTAATGGTGTCCAGGCCGCCGCGGACCAGCATGGGTTCCAGGGCCAGGCACATGCCGGGCTTGAGCTTGGGGCCGCGGTGCTTGGAGGCGTAGTTCAGCACGTCCGGGGGCATGTGCATGGCCGAACCGATGCCGTGGCCCACGTAGTCCTCCAGGATGCCCAGTTCCGGGCCGGGCTGGGAGGTGACGTAGTCGTCGATTGCGTCGCCAATGTCGCCCACGTACTTGGCGCCGGCCATGGCGGCGATGCCGTGCCACATGGCTTCCTCGGTGATGTCGCTGAGGCGGCGGTCGGCGGGGTCCTCGGCGGCGGGCCCGCCCACAATGACGCTGCGGGCGGAGTCGGAGTGCCAGCCCTCGACGATGGCGCCACCGTCAATGGAGATGAGGTCGCCGGCCTCCAGGACACGCTTGCCGGGGATGCCGTGGACCACTTCCTCGTTGACGGAGGTGCAGATGGTGGCGGGGAAGCCGTGGTAGCCCAGGAAGTTGGACTTGGCGCCGGCCTTCTTCAGCTCTGCGGCGAAGATGGCGTCGAGCTCACCCGTGGTGATCCCGGGGGCGACGGCGGCAACCGTGGTCTTCAGCGCGGCATCCAGGATGAGCCCGCTGCGGCGCATGATGCGCATCTGGTCAAGTGTCTTGTATTCGATTCGCTGCTGGCCGAATGCCATGGCGGAATCCTTTCGGTGTAAACGTGCTTGAGGGCTCCTTCCCATACTGCGGGAAGGAGCCCTCCTTCACAACCGTGCGCCGGGGCGGCAGCGGTTGGTCATGCTGTGGACGCTCAGGCGGCCTTGCGCTTGTTGATGGCTTCCATGATGCGTGCCGTGACGTCATCCATGTCACCGAGACCGTCGACCTTGGCCAGGATGCCGCGCTCCGCATAGCGGGCCACCACAACCTCGGTCTGTTCGCGGTAGAGATCCAGGCGGTGGCGGATGACTGCTTCGGTGTCATCGCTGCGGCCGGTCTCCTGTGCACGGTTCAGCAGGCGCGTAACGAGTTCCTCGTCGTCGGCCGTCAGCTGCACAACCACATCCAGCTCGGCCTTCGCCGCGGCCAGGATGTCGTCAAGCTCATCGACCTGCGGAGACGTGCGCGGGTACCCGTCGAGCAGGAACCCTTCGGCGACGTCGTCCTGGGCCAGCCGGTCGCGGACCATCCGGTTCGTGACGCTGTCCGGCACAAAGTCCCCGTTGTCGATGTACTTCTTTGCCTCGACGCCCAGGGGCGTCTCGCCCTTGACGTTGGCGCGGAAGATGTCACCGGTGGAGATGGCCACAATGTCCAGCTCGGCGCAGATGCGCTCCGCCTGTGTGCCCTTGCCGGACCCGGGAGGCCCAATGATCAGCATTCTTGTCATCGCAATAACCCTTCGTAGTGGCGCTGCTGGAGTTGCGCATCAATCTGCTTGACCGTCTCCAAACCAACACCAACCACAATGAGGATCGAGGTTCCACCGAACGGGAAGTTCTGGTTTGCGCCGATGAGGACCAGCGCAATGAGCGGGATCAAGGCCACGAAGCCCAGGTACAGCGAGCCCGGGAACGTGATGCGCGAGATTACGTACTGCAGGTAGTCCTGTGTGGGACGGCCTGCACGGATACCGGGGATGAAGCCACCGTACTTCTTCATGTTGTCGGAGACCTCTTCAGGGTTGAAGGTGATCGCGACGTAGAAGTAGGTGAAGCCGATGGTCAACAGGAAGTACATCACCATGTAGAACGGGTGGTCTCCACGCGTGAGGTAGTTGTTGATCCATTCGACCCAGCCCGGGATCTCTGTGCTGTTGGCCGGCGTTGCAAACTGTGCAATAAGTGCCGGCAGGTACAGCATGGAGGAGGCGAAGATGACCGGGATAACACCGGCCATGTTGACCTTGATGGGGATGTAGGTGCTGGTGCCGCCCATGGTGCGGCGCCCGACCATGCGCTTGGCGTACTGCACGGGGATGCGGCGCTGGGACTGCTCGACGAACACCACCAGGGCAACCGTGAGCAGGCCGATGAGCAGCACGATCAGGAACGTGCCCCAGCCCTGCGTCTTGAGGATGGCACCCAGCGAGGTGGGGAACTGTGCGGCGATGGCCGTGAAGATCAGCAGGGACATGCCGTTGCCGACGCCCTTTTCCGTAACAAGCTCGCCCATCCACATGATGAGGCCGGAACCTGCGGTCAGGGTGATGATCAGCAGCAGGATAACAACCAGGTTGTCGTTGGGGATCAACGGGGTTGCGGTGCCTGCCGCGCCACAGCCGGCAAAGAGCTGGCCGGACCGGGCAAGCGTCACCAGGGTGGTGGCGTTGAGCAGGCCCAGGGCGATGGTCAGGTAACGCGTGTACTGCGTCAGCTTGGCCTGGCCCTGTGCACCTTCAAGGTGCAGTTCCTGGAAACGGGGGATCACAACACGTAGCAGCTGAACGATGATGCTCGCCGTGATGTAGGGCATGATGCCCAGGGCGAAGATGGAAACCTGAAGCAAGGCGCCGCCGCTGAACAAGTTCACAAGCTGGTAAATGCCCTCGCTTGTGTTTGCAGCATTCACGCACTGTTGGACATTTCGGTAATCAATTCCAGGCGATGGGATGAATGCACCCATGCGGAAGATGGCAATAATTCCCAGCGTGAACAACAACTTGCGTCGCAGATCAGGCGTGCGAAAGGCGCGGCCAAATGCGGTAAGCAAGCGTCCTCCTGATGTGTAGTGATGAATGTGGCAACTCAAGTGAGGCCCAAGGATTGAGTCTAGTGGGTGACCCGGCTCGCATTGAAACTGTGACTGTTTTCAAAACCGGTGTCGCGCCGTGCAGGCGTCCACAAAAACGAAAGACTCCCGGTGGGCGGAACGTGAGTCCCGCCCACCAAGAGTCTAGTCGCCTGATGTGCGCATTTGTGAACTTTTTACAGTTCGGTGGTGGTTCCACCTGCAGCAGTGATCTTCTGAACTGCGCTGGAGGAGAACGCGTCGACCGTGACATCAACCTTGACGGTGATGTCGCCGGTGCCGAGCACCTTCACGGGCTGGTTCTTGCGAACGGCACCCTTTTCAACCAGTGCCTCGACGGTGACAACGCCACCTTCGGGGAACAGTTCGTTGATCTTGTCCAGGTTTACAACCTGGAACTCAACGCGGAACGGGTTCTTGAAGCCGCGCAGCTTGGGCAGGCGCATGTGCAGCGGCAGCTGGCCGCCGGCAAAGCCAGCCTTTACCTGGTAGCGAGCCTTGGTACCCTTGGTACCGCGACCTGCGGTCTTACCCTTGGATCCTTCACCACGGCCAACACGGGTTTTAGCCGTCTTGGCGCCCGGTGCGGGACGCAGGTGGTGGACCTTCAGTGCGTTCTGCTTTTCAACAGTTTCAGCAGTCTTCTTTTCAGCCACTTTAGTTAGCCTCCTCAACCTTGATCAGGTGCGGGACCGTGTTGATCATGCCTGCGGTCACTGCATCAGCCTGGCGAACAACGGTGTGACCGATGCGCTTCAGGCCCAGTGAACGAAGGCAATCCTTCTGGTTCTGCTTGGCGCCAACGACGCCCTTGATCTGCGTGATTGCCAGCTTCTTGTCGGAAGGCTGGATGTTCTTCGGTGTAGTCATTACAGACCTGCCTTTTGCATGTTGCGCAACAGAACGGCCGGAGCAACTTCGTCCAAGGGCAGGCCGCGGCGAGCCGCAACAGCCTTGGGGTCTTCCAGGCCCTTCAGGGCAGCAACAGTTGCGTGAACAATGTTGATGGCGTTGGAGGAACCGAGTGACTTGGACAGCACGTCGTGGATGCCAACGCATTCCAGGATGGCGCGAACCGGGCCACCGGCGATAACTCCGGTACCAGCTGCAGCCGGGCGCAGCATGACGACGCCTGCGGCGGCCTCACCCTGTACGCGGTGCGGGATGGTCTTGCCGATCATGGGAACGCGGAAGAAGGACTTCTTGGCTTCTTCAACGCCCTTGGCGATGGCTGCCGGAACTTCCTTGGCCTTGCCGTAACCGACACCGACCATGCCGTTGCCGTCACCAACGATGACGAGCGCGGTGAAGCTGAAGCGACGACCACCCTTGACAACCTTGGCTACACGGTTGATGTTGACAACGCGCTCGATGAACTGGCTCTTCTCAGCCTCACGTCCACCGTCGCGACCGCCACGGCCACGGCCGCCGTCGCGACCGCCTTCGCGGCCTCCACGAGCACCGTCGCGACCGCCACGGCCACGTGCGCCGTCGGCGCCTGCAGCTGTCTCAGTCTTCGCGGCTGCACCGTCAGCTGCAGTTGCTTCTGACACAGTGTTCTCCTTGTTGATGTTTTCGGTCACAGTGCCAGACCGCCTTCACGTGCGCCGTCGGCGATCGCTGCAACGCGGCCGTGGTAGCGGTTACCGCCACGGTCGAAGACAACAGCTTCAATGCCTGCAGCCTTGGCGCGCTCGGCAACGAGCTCACCAACGCGCTTGGCCTTGGCAGTCTTGTCGCCATCGAATGCGCGCAGGTCTGCTTCCAGGGTCGAAGCCGACGCCAGGGTCAGGCCCCGGGTGTCGTCAATGACCTGGACGAATACGTGGCGGGCCGAACGGTTGACCACCAGGCGCGGACGCACAGTGGTGCCGCTGACGCGCTTGCGAACGCGCAGGTGACGACGGCCGCGTGCTGCGGCCTTGGACTTTCCTCTTACGGACAGTGCCATGGTTACTTACCAGCCTTTCCGACCTTGCGGCGGATGATTTCGCCGGCGTAGCGTACGCCCTTACCCTTGTACGGGTCGGGCTTGCGCAGCTTGCGGATGTTGGCAGCAACTTCGCCCACCTGCTGCTTGTCAATGCCTGACACAGAGAGCTTTGTGGGGCTCTCCACTGCCAGTGTGATGCCTTCCGGTGCCTCAATGAGGACCGGGTGGCTGAAGCCCAGAGCGAACTCCAGGTCCTTGCCCTTGGCAACTACGCGGTAACCGGTACCAACGATTTCCAGCTTCTTCTCGTAGCCTGCAGTGACACCGATGATCAGGTTGTCAATGAGGGTACGGGTCAGACCGTGGAGTGAACGCGAGTTGCGCTCATCGTTCGGGCGGCTAACGGTGATGGTGTTCTCTTCGAGAGCAACCATGATGGGGCTGGCAACAGTGTGCTCCAGCGTTCCCTTCGGGCCCTTGACGGAAACCAGGTTGTCCTCAACCTTGACCTCGACGCCGGCAGGCACGGAGATGGGGAGACGTCCAATACGTGACATAGTTCTTTCCCTTCTCTCTCTACTACCAGACGTAGGCGAGGACTTCCCCACCCACGCCCTTCTTGGCAGCCTGACGGTCGGTCAGCAGACCTGAAGACGTCGACAGGATGGCGACACCCAAACCACCCAGCACGCTGGGGAGGTTCGTGGACTTTGCGTAAACGCGCAGGCCGGGCTTGGAGATGCGGCGCAGGCCGGCGATTGAACGCTCGCGGCTGGGACCGTACTTCAAGTCGATGGTCATCTTCTTGCCAACCTCAGCGTCTTCAACCTTCCAGGCAGAGATGTAACCCTGTGCCTTGAGGATGTCGGCGATGTGGCCCTTGAGCTTGCTGAACGGCATGGACACGGTGTCGTGGTGTGCCGAGTTTGCGTTGCGCAGACGCGTAAGCATGTCTGCGACAGGATCTGTCATTGTCATTTGGGCGCTTGCCCTTCCTCGTAACGGTTTCCTTCGCGTGGCCTTGGGGAGCTGAAACCAGGTTTCAGTTCCTCATGCCCGCAAAACGGACCTGTTACGTAGATTATTTATCTTCGGATTTGAACGGGAAGCCAAGCGCCTTGAGCAGCGCGCGGCCTTCGTCATCGGTCTTGGCAGTGGTCACGACGGTGATGTCCATACCGCGGGGGCGGTCGATGGAATCCTGGTCGATCTCGTGGAACATAACCTGTTCGGTCAAACCGAAGGTGTAGTTGCCGTTGCCGTCAAACTGCTTGCCACTGAGGCCGCGGAAGTCGCGGATACGGGGCAGTGCCAGCGTGACCAGACGGTCCAGGAATTCCCACATGCGGTCTCCGCGCAGAGTTGCGTGGCAACCAATCGGCATGCCTTCGCGCAGCTTGAACTGTGCGATCGACTTGCGTGCCTTGGTGACCTGCGGCTTCTGGCCGGTGATGGCGGTGAGGTCGCGGACGGCGTGGTCAATGAGCTTGGAGTCCTTGGCGGCATCTCCAACACCCATGTTGACAACGACCTTGACCAGGCGCGGGACCTGGTTCACGTTCGCGTACTTGAATTCCTCGATCAGGCCCTGCTTGATTTCCGCTGCGTAGCGGGTCTTCAGGCGGGGTGTGATCTTAGGTGTGTTCTCTGCAACTGCGGCGCTCATGCCAGATCCTTCCCCGAGGTCTTGGCAACGCGGACGCGTACTTGACGCTCGCGGCCATCGCGCTCAACGGTTTCGATGCGGTAGCCAACGCGGGTCGGCTTCTTCGTGGACGGGTCCACTACAGCAACGTTTGAGATGTGAATGGGTGCCTCGACGATTTCGATGCCACCGGTGTTGGTGCCACGATCGGTCTGGCCGGCCTTGGTGTGCTTGGTGACGCGGTTTACGCCCTCAACCAACACGCGGTTGGTTTCGGTGTATACCTTCAGGACCTTGCCCTGCTTGCCACGGTCGCCGCCACGCTCAGCCTTGGCGCCTGTGATGACCTGAACCAGGTCACCCTTCTTGATCTTTGCCATAAGTTACAGCACCTCCGGAGCCAACGAGATGATCTTCATGAACTTCTTGTCACGAAGTTCACGGCCAACCGGGCCGAAGATACGGGTACCGCGGGGGTCCCCGTCAGCTTTGAGAATGACAGCTGCATTCTCATCGAACTTGATGTAGGAACCATCCGCACGGCGGCGTTCCTTCTTGGTGCGAACGATGACAGCCTTGACGACGTCACCCTTCTTTACGTTACCGCCGGGGATTGCATCCTTGACGGTTGCGACAATGGTGTCGCCAATGCCTGCGTAGCGGCGCCCAGATCCACCGAGAACGCGGATGGTCAAGATTTCCTTGGCACCCGTGTTGTCGGCGACCTTAAGCCGCGACTCCTGCTGAATCACTAGTATCTCCTGTTCGTCGCGCCGGTTCTTGGCCACAAACCATCAGTGGACAAGCCTTGCGGAACGTATTGTTCGGGATGTCTCTGGACGTGCCTGGATTTTGCCAAAACACGCCTAAACACGTCATGCCAACTGCACTTTCCGCACCGATGCGCGGACAAGTCCACGGATCGAACGGCAGTTTGTAGGGGCACGGGCATTTACGAGGTATATGCGCACCTGTTGCGGCCACCGAAAACGGCGGCACAGAAAAGGCGCAGCAATAAATAATCCTAGCACGACGGCGATACCACACGTTACGCCGTCGGCCTGCCACATGCGTTAGTTCGGGCACATATTCGCCGCCGGGACCTAAATTCGAGACTGCAGATAATGCGGCTATCGGGCCGGAAAACCCGCATGATCTGCAGTCTCGGTGAGCGATGCCCCGGGCCAAGGCGAGGTCACGTCGGGGCGGGTTGCCGGCGTCGTGCTTAAACAAAAGTTGGGCCCGCTGCCGCAATGGCAACGGGCCCAACTTTATTTAGCTCGCAAGCTCAACCAGGGGTTGAACTGCTTACTTGGCCTTCTCTACGATCTCAACCAGGCGGAAACGCTTGGTTGCGGAGAGCGGGCGGGTCTCGCTGATGACTACGAGGTCGCCGATGCCGGCGGTGTTCTCTTCGTCGTGGGCCTTGACCTTCTTGTTGCGGCGCAGAACCTTGCCGTAAAGCGCGTGCTTTACGCGGTCCTCAACCTCAACAACGATGGTCTTGTCCATCTTGTTGGAGACAACGTAGCCGCGCAGCTTCTTGCGCTCGTTGCGCACAACTGCCTCGGCGCCGTTTTCGGTGTTGTTTACAGAATCGCTCACTTGGCGTCCTCCTCAGATGTTTCAGCCTTCTTGGAGGCCTTCTTGGCTTCCTTGTCAGCCTTCTTGGAGGCCTTCTCCACGGGTGCAGCGGCAACCACGTCCGGGCGAATGCCCAGCTCGCGTTCGCGCAGCACCGTGTAGATGCGGGCGATGTCGCGCTTTACAACGCGCAGACGGCCGTGGCTTTCCAGCTGGCCGGTGGCCGACTGGAAGCGCAGGTTGAACAGTTCTTCCTTTGCCTTGCGGAGTTCTTCAACAAGACGTGCATTGTCAAACCCGTCAAGCTGTGCAGGGGCAAGTTCCTTGGAACCAACTGACATCTCTACTCACCACCTTCGCGACGCACAATGCGTGCTTTCAACGGCAGCTTGTGGATTGCCAGGCGCAATGCCTCGCGTGCTACCTCTTCTGATACACCGGAGAGTTCGAAGAGAACACGGCCCGGCTTGACGTTTGCGATCCACCACTCGGGTGAACCCTTACCGGAACCCATGCGGGTTTCGGCCGGCTTCTTCGTCAAGGGACGGTCAGGGTAGATGTTGATCCACACCTTACCGCCACGCTTGATGTGACGGGTCATGGCGATACGAGCGGACTCGATCTGACGGTTGGTTACGTATGCCGGGGAGAGGGCCTGAATGCCCCACTCGCCGAACGAAACCGTGGTGCCGCCGGTTGCCTGGCCCGAACGGCCGGGGTGGTGCTGCTTACGGTGCTTTACTCGACGTGGGATAAGCATTTAAGCCTGTCCTCCTTCTACTGCCGGAGCTGCAACCTCTGCAGCTACAGGAGCCTCAACCGCGGCAGCTGCCTCGGTGCGCTCCGGACGGTCGTTACGACGACGGTCGCCACCGGCGCGGGGACCGCGGGCTCCGCGGTCATCGCCGTCACGACGCGGGCCACGGCCACGAGCAGGAGCAGCAGCTGCCTGGGCAGCCAGTTCCTTGGACGTGACATCGCCCTTGTAGATCCAGACCTTGACACCGATGCGGCCGAACACGGTCTTGGCTTCGAAGAAGCCGTAATCGATGTTGGCACGCAGGGTATGCAGGGGCACACGACCTTCGCGGTAGAACTCGGTGCGTGACATTTCAGCGCCACCCAGACGACCGGCGCAAGCGACACGGATGCCCTTGACGCTGCCGGTGCGCTGTGCGGACTGCATTGCCTTCTTCATCGCGCGGCGGAAAGCCACACGTGAGGTCAGCTGCTCGGCGATGCCCTGGGCAACAAGCTGAGCGTCTGCTTCCGGGTTCTTGACTTCCAGGATGTTCAGCTGAACCTGCTTGCCGGTGAGCTTTTCGAGCTCGCCGCGGATGCGGTCTGCTTCTGCTCCACGGCGACCGATGACAATACCGGGGCGTGCGGTGTGGATATCCACACGTACACGGTCACGGGTGCGCTCGATCTCAACCTTGGAAATGCCTGCTCGGTCCATGCCCGTGGACATGAGTGCGCGGATCTGGATGTCTTCTTTTACGAAGTCCTTGTAGCGCTGACCGGGCTTGTTGCTGTCCGCGAACCAGTGTGAACGGTGGTCCGTGGTGATCCCGAGACGGAACCCGTGCGGGTTTACTTTCTGTCCCACTTAGCGAGCCTCCTCTTTCTCGGGTGTAGCGACAACCACTGTGACGTGGCTGGTGCGCTTCTTGATCTGGAACGCGCGGCCCTGTGCTCGCGGCTGGAACCGCTTCATGGTGGGGCCTTCGTCAACGAAGATTTCGCTGATGTACAGATCGTTCTCGTTGAACGCGACGCTGTCGCGATCTGCCAGAACGCGGGCGTTAGCCACTGCGGACTGGACTACCTTGAATACCGGCTCAGAAGCTGCCTGTGGAGCAAACTTCAGAATCGCCAATGCCTCATTCGCCTGCTTGCCACGAATCAGGTTGACGACGCGCCGGGCCTTCATAGGCGTTACGCGCAGATGACGCGCACTTGCCTTGGCTTCCATTGCTATCTCTCTCTCGTCTTTGCCGTAAAGCCAAGCGCCTAGCGGCGCTTGCCCTTACGGTCGTCCTTGACATGGCCGCGGAATGTCCGCGTGGCGGCGAATTCGCCGAGCTTGTGCCCGACCATCGACTCGGTGACAAACACGGGGATGTGCTTGCGACCGTCGTGCACGGCGATCGTGTGACCGAGCATGTCGGGAACGATCATCGAGCGGCGGGACCAGGTCTTAATTACGTTCTTGGTACCCTTTTCGTTCTCCCGAGCTACCTTGACAAAGAGGTGCTGGTCAACGAAGGGACCCTTCTTCAGGCTACGTGGCATGTCTCCAGGCTCCTATCGCTTGTTCTTGCCAGTACGGCGGCGACGAACAATCAGCTTGTCGCTCTCTTTGTTGGGACGGCGGGTGCGGCCTTCGCGCTTACCGTTCGGGTTCACCGGGTGACGTCCACCGGAAGTCTTACCCTCACCACCACCATGCGGGTGATCAACGGGGTTCATGACAACACCGCGGACGGTCGGGCGTACGCCCTTCCAGCGCATACGGCCAGCCTTACCCCAGTTGATGTTGGACTGCTCAGCGTTGCCAACTTCGCCGATGGTCGCGCGGCAGCGCGCATCAACGTTGCGGATTTCGCCGGAGGGCAGACGCAGCTGGGCGAACTTGCCTTCCTTGGCGACGAGCTGAACCGAGGCACCAGCCGAACGAGCCATCTTGGCACCGCCGCCGGGACGCAGCTCCACAGCGTGGATAACAGTACCCACGGGGATGTTGCGCATCGGCAGGTTGTTGCCAGGCTTGATGTCAGCTTCGGGACCGGCTTCTACGAAGTCGCCCTGCTTGAGCTTGTTCGGGGCGATGATGTAACGCTTGGTTCCATCAACGTAGTGCAGGAGGGCAATGCGCGCCGTGCGGTTGGGATCGTATTCGATCTCAGCTACGCGGGCGTTGACGCCATCCTTGTCGTGACGACGGAAGTCAATCAGGCGGTACTGGCGCTTGTGGCCACCACCCTTGTGACGAGTCGTGATACGACCGGTGTTGTTACGGCCACCCTTTTTGGGCAGGGGACGGACCAGAGACTTCTCCGGCGTCGACCGTGTGATTTCTGCGAAGTCGGCAACGCTCGAGCCGCGACGGCCCGGGGTTGTCGGCTTGTATTTACGGATTCCCATAGTTTATTTCCTCGTTAAAGTGGTCTCCGCTTATGAAAGCGGACCGCCGAAGATGTCGATCGTGCCCTCGCGGAGGGAGACAATGGCGCGCTTGGTGCTCTTGCGCTGTCCCCAACCGAACTTGGTGCGCTTGCGCTTACCAACACGATTGATGGTGTTGATCGAGTCGACCTTGACAGAGAAGATCTTCTCTACGGCCAGCTTGATCTCGGTCTTGTTTGAGCGGGGGTCGACCAGGAAGGTGTACTTGCCTTCGTCGATCAAGCCGTAGCTCTTTTCCGAAACGACGGGTGCAAGCACTACGTCGCGCGGATCCTTGATGGTAACGGCGCTCACTTGCCGTCCTCCTTAATGGTCTGAGCAGCTTCGCCGCCGGCGGGAACAAAGCCTGCGGCCTTGGCTTCCTCAACCGTTGCGAACCAAACCTCGGCCTCAGTGGCGTCGTACCAGCGTGAACCAGGCACGTGGTACTTCATGGAATCCTTGTTGCCCTTGATGGTGCCTGCGGCATCATCGGCATCTTCGGAAACCAGGTCTTCGACCAGCAGCATGCTGGAAGCGAAGGCTTCAGCAGCGGCGCGGCCCGAGACGAAAACCTCGAAGGCAGCCTGCGTGAAGACGACATCATCGGAAACGAGCACATCGTAGGTGTTGAGCTGGTCAACGTAAACGACGTGGATGTTGGTGATGTTGCGGACGCTCAGTGCTGCAACGTCGTTGGCGCGCTCGATGACAACCAGCAGGTTCTTGCGGGTGGTCACTGATGCGAGCGTTGCCTTGGCTGCCTTGGTGGACGGCGCGGAGCCGGAAACCAGTTCAGCAACAACGTGGATGCGGCCGTTGCGAGCGCGGTCAGAGAGGGCGCCGCGCAGGGCTGCAGCCTTCATCTTCTTGGGGGTGCGCTGGCTGTAGTCACGCGGGGTCGGACCGTGGACAACGCCACCGCCGGTCATGTGAGGGGCGCGGATGGAGCCCTGGCGGGCGCGACCGGTACCCTTCTGTGCGAACGGCTTGCGGCCTGCACCGGAAACTTCGGCGCGGGTCTTGGTCTTGTGCGTGCCCTGGCGGGCGGCAGCGAGCTGAGCTACGACAACCTGGTGCAGCAAGGGCACGTTGGTCTGTACGTCGAAGATCTCTGCAGGCAGGTCAACTTTAACAGTAGCCATTTGGTTATGCTCCCTTCACGGCGGTGCGTACGAGGACGACCGAGCCGCGGGCGCCGGGGACGGCACCCTTGATCAGCAGCAGCGACTTCTCGGCGTCAACACCGTGAACCGTGAGGTTCATGGTGGTTACGCGCTCGGCACCCATGCGGCCTGCCATGCGCATACCCTTGAAAACGCGGCCAGGGGTGGACGCGCCACCGATGGAACCGGGCTTGCGGTGGTTCTTGTGGGCACCGTGCGAAGCCGGGGCGCCGTGGAAGCCGTGACGCTTCATGACACCGGCAAAGCCCTTACCCTTTGAAGTGCCGACGACGTCGACCTTCTGGCCGGCTTCGAAGATCTCAACGGAGAGCTCCTGGCCGAGGGTGTAGGTGTCGGCGTCTGCAGTGCGCAGCTCGACGACGTGGCGGCGGGGGGTGACACCAGCCTTCTCGAAGTGACCAGCCAGCGGCTTGGTGACCTTGCGAGGATCGATCTGGCCGTAGCCGATCTGAACAGCGGTGTAGCCATCTACCTCTGCGTTGCGCAGCTGGGTGATGACGTTGGAGTCGGCCTGGACGACGGTTACGGGAACAAGCAGGTTGTTCTCGTCCCAGACCTGGGTCATGCCGAGCTTCGTGCCCAGGATGCCCTTAGTGTTTCGGGTCGCGGTCATAGTTTCTCAGCACCTCCCTACAGTTTGATTTCGATGTTCACGTCGGCCGGCAGGTCGAGACGCATGAGCGAGTCGACGGCCTTGGGCGTGGGATCAATGATGTCGATAAGACGCTTGTGCGTGCGCATTTCAAAGTGCTCGCGGCTGTCCTTGTACTTGTGAGGTGAACGAATTACGCAGTAAACGTTCTTCTCGGTGGGCAGCGGCACCGGGCCGACTACCGTTGCGCCTGCGCGCGTGACCGTCTCAACGATCTTCCGGGCTGAAACATCAATGACCTCGTGGTCATATGACTTCAGCCGGATGCGGATTTTTTGTCCCGCCATGGCGTCGTGACTCTCTTTCCTGTAACGAAGCAACCTGTAGTAGCGATGCTGTTGACGTAAACGCTGTTTACTTTTACCTGTTCAATGTGGCACTCACAGCCACGCTTCCAACGAACTGAATCCGGATGAATCCGGGTTCCTCAATCCATCGAAGCTCCGACCCCCGCGGTCGGGCGTGTCGCGGCAAGCCACGCACGTACCCGCACCATAAATGCGAAGGATTGGTCATGTTTGGGCTTTAGCTTGGACCCTGCGACGAGCATTATCTCGACCGGGACACGAAAAAGCACTTGAACAACTCAATAAGTATGCCGGATTACGGGCCCAAACACCAATCCGGGGTGCTGTGGCACTGGCCACGCACTGCCGCCATCCGGGGCCTTGACAGCCGTGAGAGGCTACGGACGTGAGGAAAGTCACCAATGCCGACCGCCTGCCCGCTCCCCCGGACGGCCAGGAATTCTCCGCCGTGCCAACGCGCAGGGTGGGTGGCCGCTGGATCTTCTTCTTCGCCCTGAGCTGGTTCGGTGTGTGGATTGCCCAGCTGACACCCGTGCAGCTGCTGCTGCCGCTGCAGGTGGAAGAGTTCCTGGGCACCACCGACTGGGTTCAGAACGTGCTGGGCTTCGGCCTGATCTCCGGCGTGTCAGGCGCCTTCGCGCTCGTTGCCTACCCGCTAACAGGGGCCATGTCAGACCGCACCACCTCCCGGTTTGGCCGCCGCCGCCCCTGGATTGCGGGCGGCACGGCAGGCTTCGCGGCCTCGCTGGCCATTCTGGGCCTGCAGACCTCGCTGCTGGGCATTGGCGTCTGCTGGGTGCTGGCGAGCACGTTCTTTTGCGTGCTCACGGCGGCACTGACGGCCGCGATCTCCGACCAGGTGCCGGTCAACCAGCGTGGCTATGTTTCCGGCTGGATTTCGGCACCCCAGGCCATTGGCATCATCGCCGGCCTTGTCCTGGTCACCACCTTGGGGTTGAGCACCTTTGGCGGCTACGCCCTCATGGCCGGCCTGCTCGTTGCCCTGGGCCTGCCGTTCCTGCTGCTGGTGCCCGACGCCGTGCTGCCGCCTGGCATCGTCGCCCCGCTGACGTGGCGGTCGCTGCTGGAGGGCATGTGGATCAGTCCCCGCCTCCACCCTGACTTCGGCTGGACCCTGCTCAGCCGCATCCTGGTAAACCTGGGCAACGCCTTCGGCACCAGCCTGCTGCTGTATTTCCTCATGTACGGGCTCAAGGTGCCCAACGCGGAGGACTCCCTGATCCAGCTGACCCTCGTCTACATGGTCTTCGTGATCGTGGCGTCGCTGTGGCTTGGCCGCCTGTCCGACAAACTGGGCCGCCGCCGTGCCTTTGTGTTCGGCGCCTCCGTGCTGCAGGCCGCCGCCGCACTGATCCTGGCGTTCATCCCCACCATGGGGGCTGCAACAGTTGGTGCCGCCCTGCTGGGTCTGGGCTACGGCTGCTTCCTCTCCGTGGACCAGGCCCTGGCCACCGAGGTGCTGCCCGACCAGCTTTCACGCGGCAAGGACCTGGGCATCATGAACATTGCCCTGACCGTGCCCCAGGCCTTCGCCCCCATGCTCGGGGCCTTGCTGGTCAGCGCCGTGGGCGGCTTCACCCTGCTGTTCCTGGTCTCCGGCCTGACTGCCATGGCCGGCGCCTGGGCCGTGTCCCGGGTCAGGGGTGTCCGCTAGCTCTTCCTGCGCACGACGCCGCTGCCTCCCCCGCGATTCACGGCGCCACTGTGCCGTCCCCTCCGGCCGGCTTCCTGCGGTTCAGCCGCCAGATGGCAAAGCCAATGAGTGCCAACGCCAGAAGCGCCAGCATGATGTACGTGAAGCTACGCAGGTACCAGAGCACGGCGGTGGCCACACCCACGGCACCCCAGATGGTGAAGACCCGCTCGTCCAGGCTCATGCCCACCGCAAGCAGGGCCACGAACACCAGCAGGGAAACCAGCTGCTGCACGGTGTCTCCGCTGAAGATGGTCATGAATGCACCCAGGCTGGCCAGCGCGGCGGCGGCCATCAGCAGCCGCTTGCCTGCCCGGGGTGCCTTGCCCACGTAACGGATCACTGACAGCGCCCCCACGGCCATGGCACACCACTGGACAGCCCAGAACGGGCCAAGGTCCACGTAGGTGGAGCACGCCCAGAACCAGACGGCCGCGCACACCACCACGGCGGCGTCCACAAACATCCGCCGCCGCGCCACCGGCGCCTCAAGGCAGGCCAGCACGGCCGCAACCGTGAACGCCGCCGCCCCGAAGATGGCTGCGTCCGCATCGAGCATGCTCCACAGGGCAAAGAAGGCACCGCCGGCCAACGCAACCGGGACAAGTGCACCGCGTTGGATGAATGGGCTTTCGGCCAGATCCAGCAGGAGCAGGCGGACAACATACAGGGTTCCCAGCACCACCAGGCAACCGGCCAGGGCCGAGAAGCCGGGCCGTCCGGTGAGGTCCAGCACCTGACTGCGGAAAAGCACCGCGGCCAGGAACACCAACAGGGCGCCCGGCAGGGTCAGCCACTTCAGTTCCATCAGCTGGGTCGCGGCCAGCAGGGCCAGCCCCGCCACGAGCCACATGCCGGCAAAAATGCCGGTTGCAGCTTCCCCGTCCACGAGGTGTGCGGTGATGAGCATGGCGGCCGTGCCAACCAGCCAGTACCACCGCATCTCGGAGGAAGCCGGGGCGTGGAAGCAGCGCCAGGCGATCAGCCCCAGGGAGACGGCGAGCAGGGCCAGTGCCGTTGCCCCGGGCCACAGGGTGGGCGCCACCACGGCGGCGGCTCCCACCACGGCGGCAATGGCCACATAGGAGGCCCCACGCTGCAGCCGAAGCACCTGGGCGAGGATTGCCGCCAGCCCCAAGACGGCAAGCTCAACCAGCACCACTGAACGCAGCGCCGTCCCCGGCGCCGCAAACCCTCCCGTCGCCGCGAGGTAGGCAAGCGGCAGTGCCAGCAGGCCCGCCAGCAGCAGCCACAGGCTGGCCGAGCGAAGCGTCGGTTCGCCAACGCGCGCAGCGGCCGTGCCTGTTCTTGTGGCCAGGAACTGCACGGGCAGTTGCGCCGCAAGTGCGGCACACAGCACCAGGGTCACCACGGCCGGGTCGCCGGAAAGCCGGTCTGCCAGGACGCCGATGAGCGCCGTCACGGCAGCCCTTGCGAGAAGGAAGTGGACACTTCGCAGCACCAGTGTGCCCGCCCGCGCTGCAACAACCCCTGAAGCCGCGGCCATGAATCCCAAGACCAGTGCCAACTGGGCCCTGTCCTGAACCGAACACAAGGCCATGAACAGCAGGGCCGCCGGCGCCGCGAACTGAGCGGCTGGCAGGGGGCGACGGGCCAGGCCCGTGGCCACCATCAGTGCAGCCATGCCTGCGGAGGCTGCTGCCACGGCCACCAAGGCCGTCCACAGCCCCGTGCCGGCATCCGGCAGGCCGATCGCTGCGGCAACAACCACCAAGCCAAGCGTCACGGCAATGTCCGCATCCAGCCCGGCGGGACGCCGGCCTGAAAGCACGGTTGCCGTGAGCACCGCCAATTGGGGCAGGAAAGCCACCAGCAGCACCGACCCGAGGCCCACATGCGCAGCTGCAAGCTGCGTTGCAGGATCAAATTCGGCCCACCACTGGAACAGCGCCACAGCCAAAGCAAGGGAGGCCGCACGGGCAGCCCACCAATACAGCTGGCGGTGCAGGCTGTCCGGCCTGTTTCGCACAAGGGCGCCACCCACCAGGAGGTAAACAGTGGTGAGCGCCCAGGCAATGCATGCCCCCGCAGCGTGAAAAACAGGAGCTGTGGCCAGTGCCGCGACGACACCAAAGATTGGGGCCGCCAGCTCGGCAGGGGCCCAAGTCCGGCTGCGCCGCAGGGCCGCGACGGAGTGCGCCACGCTCGACAGGCCCATGGCGGCAGCCGCGGCGAGGAATGCCGCCCGCTGTGTCCCAAGGGATCCGGAGGCCCACGTCCCCGCCAGGGGCCCGCCAAACGTGGCAGCGGACAACGCCGCCACCAGGGAAGTGCCCACAACCATCCAGGAAGCGGCCGAGTATCCCGTGAATGGATTGGCGGCACCGCGCCCGGCAAGCAGGGTGTCGGCAAGCAGCTGCACCGCCGCCAGGACGGCAATTGCCGCAATCACCCACTCCGTCTTGCCCGGCTGGGCAGGAACAAAGGCTGCCAGGCACGAGGCTGCCAGCGCTGTCACCAGCAGGCGGGCACCCACCAGCCAGGCCTGCTTCGCCGCGCCGGCAGACGCCCAGGCAAAACGGGCCACGGCATAGGCCAGGGTAATGGCCAGCAAGGCTGACCACTCCCCGGCATCAAGTGCCGGGGAAAACACCAGCACCGCAAAGACTGCCGGAAGCGGAAGCCATTCGCCCCGGGGCAGGACTGCCGGCACCACCGCCATGGCCGCCACCAGGCCCACGGCCAGTCCCCACGCCGCAAAACCATCCGCACGGTCCTGCGCGGCCTGCAACTGCAGGCCAATGCTCCACAGCAGCCCACCGGCCGCCACGGCAGGCACACAGGAGACCACATCCCAGCGGATCCAGCTGCCACTGCGCAGGTATGCCGCCAATCGTGCACGGGAGTGGGCCATGGCAATGACCTGGGCTGCCAACACCACGGTAAACGTTCCGGCGGCCCAGGCCAGCGAAGGCTGGACCATCCAACCGGCAAACGGTGCCGCCAGCGACAGCGATGCGCGCAGGCCCAGGAAGTTCCAACGGCGCAACGCCGGCCCTGCGGCAGGCAGCATGATGGCGAAGTGCACCACGCCCGCCAGCAGCACCAGGAGGTGGTCGCCGGCGTTGAGCATGGTGCCCACCAAGAGGGACCCGGCCAAACCTGTGGGCGCGAACCACGGCCCCAGGTCCTGCAACGGCTTGGCGTACAGCGACGCGGCCTTCCCCGTGTCGCCGCCCCGGCGTGCCAGGAGAATGCCCATGAGCGACAAAACTGCGGAGAAAACAATGAGCGCGGCGAAGTACCAGGCCAATGCAGCTCCCACAATGGCCACCGAAGACCACGCGGCGGAGAGCAGGAATGCCACGGAGAGATAAACCACGAGCCTGCTGTTCAAGCGCACGGCCGCAAAGGCATAGGCGGCCGTGCCGACCAGTGAGGTTGCCAGCCAGACGCCCGGGGCGTCCGGGAAACCCAGGGTGTAGCTGGCGATGCCGGCGAAGGGGACGATCGCCAAGCCGGTCCCGGTGAATGCCACGGCCGCAGGCCGGAGCCGCGGGACCCTGCCATGCAGGATCAGTCCGGCTGCGTAGAACAAGCCCGTGCCGAACCAGACGCCCACCAGCCTGGCAGCGACCGGAAGGCTGCTGCCAACAAACAGGGCCGCCGCCGCCACCATGAGAAGGCTTGCGACATACAGGCTGATGTTGATGTTCTGCGTTTCCCGCTTTGCCTTCCGTGCGGCCAAGGCCGCCGGGTCCTGCCGGGCAGGCATCTGCCGCGCCATGGCGCCGGGCATCTGTCCCGGCGGCACGGCGAACGGGCCACCAGGCAGCGGCAGCGGCTGGGGCACCGGCTGGGGCTGCGGCAGCGGATGGGGCTGCGGCAGCAGGTGGGGTTGCGCGATGGGTGCCGCCGGCGCGGACACTGGATGTGGCGGCATGGCGGGGTGGCCGCCTTGGACGGGGGTCTGCGGCATGACATTGGGCGGCACCGGCAGCGAAGGTGCCGCGGCCACCTGGGCCTGCATTGAGGATGGGAGCTGGGCCGGGAGCCCGGGCTGGGCGCCGGCAGCCTGTGGGTCGGCAGACTGTGCGGCCAGGGCATCACGCCAGCCAGCCAGGTGGCCTGCCAGGTAGCCAGTCCGGTAGGCCTCTGCCGCGGCTGCCTGGGACTGCTGAAGGGGCACTGGAATGCCGGGATCCGGGTTCTGGTTCATGCTGCTCCCCTGCTGGTGGTTGAGTCCAAGCTTAGGGCAGCAACGACGGCGATGGGGCTTAAATCCATCAAATGGGGATAACTGCCCATTTCGCCCCCGGCCTTCCCCTTGCCCGGGCTGCGGGCTACGACTTGCGGCTGCGCCGGGCGGCCCGGACCAGGCCCACAACTGCGCCAATGGCCGCGCCAAGGCCCATCACCATGAGGGCCGATCCCAGGTAGTTCGGAAAACCCCAGCGTGCACCGGCCAGGGCCGGCAATTCGCGCTCGAGCTCGACGGCGGGCCGCTCGCCCAGGCGGTAGGAGACGGGCTGGCCCACAATCTGCTCCTTCGTGGGAAAATTCGCCACCCAGCCGCCAGTGGAATTGACGGGCGGGTGGTAGGCGGGAAAGTGGTTGGTTACAAGTGTGTGCTCGTCCCCCTCACTGCCGGCAAACGTCAACTCCACGGCCATGGCATGCCATTCGCCGTCATCGGCACGCACCACGTTGGCCCGGGCATCGATGACAGTGCCCTGCAATCCGGACGCCTGGAGTTCCCTGGCGGTTGTGGCATCGCTGCTTCCGGCCTGGAGCATCCCCTGGCCGAACAACAGGAGCACAGCGGCGAAGGCCAGGACAATGATCGAAGCTGTGCGCTGGGTGCCTGCCGGGATCCGTTGCTTGTTAGCACTCATGAATCCAGACTATCCGCCGGCCACAATGGCACGATGGGCAATTGTGCCCATCGTGCCGCAGTGCCCCATCTTCTAGACTTCAGCCAGGACAGGTGGCGCAGGCGCCATGATCGGCTTTGCCTCAGCGAATGGACAATCGTGGACGAAAACATGCTCGGCGCTGACCCGGAGCAGCTTAGGGCCTTGGCCAAGCTCTTCAGCAAGTACTCATCAGTCTTGGACACCACCGCAGGGGACCTGAACCCCACCATCATGCGTGCACGCTGGAACGGTCCGGACGCCCAACAGTTCCGCCAGCAGTGGGCGGCGCGGATGCGCCCCCAACTCAAGAGCGCCAGTGAGTTGTTTGAGGACACCTCCAGAAGGCTCAACGCCCAGGCCAGGGAGCAGGAACAAGCCTCATCCGAGTCCAGCCTGGGAGGAGGGCCTGGCGGGTCCGGCGGAAGCGGCTCCACAGGCACCTCAAAGAGCGAGCTCCAGGAACAGCTCGAAGGCATGGGCACCTGGACAGGGCAGGAAGTCACTGACTGGTGGAACGGACTCAGCGAAGAACAGCGTCAGGAACTGCTCAACGGCAAGGACGGGGACGGCATCCCCAACGCCTACTACCTTGCGGCCCTGGAGGACAAGCTGCCCGAGGACGCGCGCGTCGCAGCCCGGGACATCCTCGTGGACAATGCCAAGGCATCCATCCCCATGTACGCCCAGAAGGACACGATCGGGGTGGACGGCCAGCTCGCCTGGGTGCACGGCGGGGCGCATCTTTCCAGCCAGATCATCCAGAACGCCGACGGTTCCGTCAGCCTGAAGCTCAGCGGTGACGTCGGCGGCGGAGTCAACACCCCGAGCACCAAGGGCGGCGCCAATGCCACGCTGACCGGGGAACTCTCCAAGACCTACAAGTTCAACAGCCTTCAGGAGGCGCTGGCCGCCCGCGAGCAAATGCTCAACTCCCTGCCCCCGGACAGCTTCAGCCGCGCCTCGGACGCCGTCAAGAATCCGGGCGAGTACATTGAAGGGACACTTGACAAGGCCGCCAGGGACAACGGGACCACAAAGGAATACATGAGTGCCAAAGGAACGCTGTCCTTCGGCGTCGAGGGCAAAGTCAGCAGCGACGCCTCCGCCTCTGCAAAACTGGATCTCGCCTATGAACAGAACCTGGACGACGGCACCTCCTCCGCCAGCGCAACGGCCAAGGTCACAGCAAAACTTGACCTTGGCGACGGCATGAAGTTTGGCGGCAACGGCGAAGCCGGGGTGAAGCTCTCCATGGACAAGGACGGCGACATCCAAAAAATGACCATCAATCTCAAGGGCACAGTTGAAGGTTCCGTCAAAGTCCAGGCCGGAGCCTCGGACCCGATGGCAGACATGTTCGGCCCCAAGCCTCCCTCGGAAGGGCCCAGCGCCCAGTCGAAGGCCGGCGTCCAGGGAACCGTCCAGTTGGAGCTGTACACAACAGATGCCAACCGGCACCTTGTTGAGAGCTACATGGGCAACCTGGCCAGCGGCAACGTGGTGGGGGCAGCAGGCGATCTGCAGGAGATCTACCACGCCTCGGCCGTCACGACGCAGCTAGATTCAACAGTGTCCGCCGAGACCAACGTGGTTGATTTCGACTCCGGCGTCGCGAGCCTGAAGGTTGGCGCCACGAGCGAGGCAACTGTCAACGCCGGGACCGCCCACAAGTCCCCCTACGATGATGATTTCCACGGCATTCGCGGTGAAGCACGGTATGAACCCCAGAAATAGCCCCGCACAGCACATTTTTCGCACCAACACGAGAGGTCCCAGATCTTGAGCATTCAATTTCCCACCGGGCTTGGCCTGGACATCACCCTGCCCGACGGTGCCGAGCCCCTTGCCGAACCCACCGCAGGGCCCCTCAGCGCCCAGTTCAGCCTGCCCCGGGGTGAGGTGGTTTCCGTGGTTCGCGATGACCAGGCCGCGGACACTCTGTCCGGCATCATTTCCTGGACCCAGTCCATGGCCGGCCACTACATCACCGAATTCGGTGGCGTGGAAGAGCTGCAGGGCACCGTTGCCGGGGAAGGCAGGCAAAGCTATGCCTGCTCGGTCGCCTTCAGCGACGCCGCTTCCGTCCCCCGCCGGGCCACGCTCGTGGGATGCCTGCTGGACGAGGGCCTTTTTGCCGGCATCACCCTGCTGACCGTCAACGACGGCGGCCCCCTGGACACGAACCTCGTGGAGGGCATCGTGCGCGGAATCGCGCCAACCCAGCCCTAGCCGCCCGCCCGGGAACACAAAAAAGAAGGGCCCCAGCCGAAGCTGGGGCCCTTCCTTTTAGAAAATCAAGAAAGTCTAAAGACTACTTGAGGATCTTGGTGACACGACCTGACCCAACGGTGCGGCCGCCTTCGCGGATAGCGAAGCCGAGGCCCTCTTCCATGGCGATGGGCTGGATCAGCACAACCGACATTTCGGTGTTGTCGCCAGGCATAACCATTTCCGTGCCCTCGGGCAGGGTGATGACGCCGGTAACATCCGTGGTGCGGAAGTAGAACTGCGGGCGGTAGTTGGAGTAGAACGGGTTGTGACGCCCACCCTCATCCTTGGCCAGGATGTAGACGTTGGCTTCGAAATCGGTGTGCGGGGTGATGGAACCCGGCTTCACGATAACCTGGCCACGCTCTACGTCTTCGCGCTTGATACCGCGGAGCAGCAGACCACAGTTCTCGCCGGCCCAAGCCTCGTCGAGCTGCTTGTGGAACATTTCGATACCGGTAACCGTGGTCTTCTGGACCGGGCGGATACCAACGATTTCAACTTCAGAGTTGATCTGAAGCGTGCCACGCTCGGCGCGGCCCGTAACAACGGTGCCACGACCGGTGATGGTGAAGACATCTTCAACCGGCATCAGGAACGGCTTGTCCTTGTCGCGGATCGGGTCCGGAACGTTGTTGTCCACAGCGTCCATCAGGTCCTCAACGGACTTGACCCATACGGGGTCGCCTTCCAGAGCCTTCAGGCCGGAAACGCGGACAACAGGTGCCTCGTCGCCGTCGAAGCCCTGTGAGGACAGCAGTTCGCGAACTTCCATTTCGACCAGGTCGAGGAGTTCTTCGTCATCAACCATGTCCGACTTGTTCAGTGCAACCAGCAGGTAGGGAACACCAACCTGGCGGGCCAGCAGAACGTGCTCGCGGGTCTGGGCCATCGGGCCGTCAGTCGCAGCAACCACCAGGATAGCGCCGTCCATCTGGGCAGCACCGGTGATCATGTTCTTGATGTAGTCAGCGTGACCGGGGGCGTCTACGTGTGCGTAGTGGCGCTTCTCGGTCTGGTACTCAACGTGCGAGATGTTGATCGTGATACCACGCTGGCGCTCTTCCGGTGCCGAGTCGATGGAACCGAAATCACGCTGCTCGTTAAGATCCGGGTACTTGTCGTACAGTACCTTGGAAATGGCAGCCGTCAACGTGGTCTTACCATGGTCAACGTGACCGATGGTGCCGATGTTAACGTGCGGCTTGGTCCGCTCGAACTTTGCCTTTGCCACGGGTTCCTCCTAGAACGTTTTCAGATAACTTGCTTCCAGCTGCGCTTTTCGCCTCTGGAGTCGTAGCAAGTCTACTGGGGGCTTTTTATGTTTAAGAAATTGCTGGTTGCCTGGCGCCTGTCCAAGCATAAAACTCGGGGCAGGCGCCAAGCAAAGGTGCGACTATTCGCCGCGTGCCTTCTGGATGATTTCGTCGGCTACAGCCTTCGGAACCTCAGAGTAGCTGTCGAACTTCATCGAGTACACAGCGCGGCCCTGGGTCTTGGACCGCAGGTCGCCGATGTAACCGAACATGCCGGACAAGGGAACAAGAGCCTTGATGACCTTGACACCGCTTGCGTCCTCCATGGACTGCATCTGGCCACGACGTGAGTTGATGTCACCGATAACTTCACCCATGTATTCCTCAGGGGTGCGGACTTCAACTTCCATCAACGGTTCAAGCAGAACCGGGTTGGCCATGCGTGCGGCTTCCTTGAACGCCATGCGACCGGCGATCTTGAAGGCCATTTCCGAGGAGTCAACATCGTGGGACGCGCCGTCAAGCAGCGTGGCCTTGATGCCAACCATCGGGTAGCCGGCCAGCACGCCGTCAGGCAGTGCGGACTGGATGCCCTGGTCAACGCTGGGGATGTATTCACGGGGAACACGGCCACCGGTGACCTTGTTGTCGAACTCGTACATCTCGCCGTCAGCAGTGTCCAGGGGCTCGATGGCGATCTGGATCTTAGCGAACTGACCTGAACCACCGGTCTGCTTCTTGTGAGTGTAGTCGTGCTTGGCAACAGCGCGCTTGATGGTTTCGCGGTATGCAACCTGCGGCTTGCCAACGTTGGCTTCAACGTTGAATTCGCGACGCATGCGGTCCACCAGGATGTCCAGGTGGAGCTCGCCCATGCCGCCAATTTCGGTCTGGCCGGTGTCTTCGTTGAGGTTGACGGTGAACGTCGGGTCCTCAGCGGAGAGCTTCTGGATAGCCGTGGACAGCTTCTCCTGGTCGCCCTTGGTCTTCGGCTCGATGGCAACGAAGATCACGGGTGCGGGGAAGGTCATCGACTCAAGAACGATCGGGTTGGCCGGATCGCACAGGGTGTCACCGGTGGTGGTGTCCTTGAGGCCGATCACAGCGTAGATGTGACCTGCGTGGATCTCGTCAACCGGCATTTCCTTGTTGGCGTGCATCTGGAAGAGCTTGCCAATGCGCTCCTTCTTGCCCTTGGTCGAGTTCATCAGCTGGGTGCCGGAAGTTACCTTGCCGGAGTACACGCGGATGAAGTTCAACTGGCCGAAGAAGGGGTGAGTTGCAATCTTGAACGCCAGCGCGGAGAACGGTGCATCTTCGCTGGGCTCGCGGGTGAGCTCGATTTCCTCGTCGCGGGGGTCGTGACCGATCATTGCGCCAACGTCAATCGGGTTCGGCAGGTAGTCGATGACAGCATCGAGCATGGGCTGCACGCCGCGGTTCTTGAATGCGGAACCACAGAAGACCGGGTAGATCTCGGAGTTGACGGTCATCTTGCGGATGCCGGCCTTGAGTTCCTCGATGGAGGGCTCTACGCCCTCGAGGTACTTCTCCATGAGCTCTTCGGAGGACTCTGCAACGGCCTCAACGAGGGCTGCGCGGTACTCTTCGGCCTTTTCCTGCAGATCCGCGGGGATCTCCTGGACTTCGTAGGCGGCACCCATGGTGACGTCACCCTTGGAGTCACCGGCCCAAACGAAGGCCTTCATGGTCATCAGGTCAACAACGCCAGTGAAGTCGCTCTCGACGCCGATCGGCAGCTGCATGACCAACGGCTTGGCACCCAAGCGGTTGATGATGGTGTCTACCGTGAAGTAGAAGTCAGCACCGAGCTTGTCCATCTTGTTGACAAAGCAGATACGCGGAACGTTGTACTTGTCAGCCTGGCGCCAAACGGTCTCAGACTGGGGCTCAACGCCTTCCTTGCCGTCGAAAACAGCAACGGCGCCATCGAGAACTCGCAAGGAGCGCTCAACTTCCACCGTGAAGTCAACGTGGCCGGGAGTGTCAATGATGTTGATCTGGTTGTTGTTCCAGAAGCAGGTCACGGCGGCAGACGTGATGGTGATGCCGCGTTCCTTTTCCTGTTCCATCCAGTCAGTCGTCGAAGCACCGTCGTGGGTTTCGCCGATCTTGTGGTTCACACCCGTGTAGAACAGGATGCGCTCAGTCGTAGTGGTCTTGCCGGCATCGATGTGGGCCATGATGCCGATGTTGCGGACCTTGTTAAGGTCTGTAAGCACGTCCTGTGCCACGGTTTCTCCCTTGTCTAGAGATGAGCTGAAAGGATGCCGGCGGGGTTGCCGCCGGCATCCTTGCGGCTCTAGTTACCAGCGGTAATGTGCGAAGGCCTTGTTGGACTCTGCCATCTTGTGGGTATCTTCGCGACGCTTGACAGCGGCACCAAGGCCGTTGGAGGCATCCAGAACTTCGTTGCGCAGACGCTCGGTCATGGTCTTCTCGCGGCGAGCCTTCGAGTAACCAACCAACCAGCGAAGGGCAAGTGCGGTCTGACGACCCGGCTTGACCTCAACCGGAACCTGGTAGGTGGCGCCACCAACACGGCGGGACTTGACCTCGAGGCTCGGCTTGATGTTCTCCATGGCCTTCTTCAAGGCAACAACGGGATCAGCACCGGTCTTCTCGCGCACACCCTCGAGTGCACCGTAAACGATGCGCTCTGCGGTGGACTTCTTGCCGTCAACGAGAACCTTGTTGATCAGCTGAGTGACCAGGGGGGAGCCGTATACGGGATCTACAACTAGCGGCCGCTTGGGGGCCGGACCCTTGCGAGGCATATTACTTCTTCTCCATCTTTGCACCGTAGCGGCTGCGAGCCTGCTTGCGGTTCTTAACGCCCTGGGTATCCAATGCGCCACGGACGATCTTGTAACGAACACCGGGAAGGTCCTTAACACGGCCTCCACGGACGAGCACGATGGAGTGCTCCTGGAGGTTGTGGCCTACACCGGGGATGTAAGCGGTAACTTCCACGCCACCGTTAAGGCGCACACGTGCAACCTTACGCAGAGCCGAGTTCGGCTTCTTCGGGGTGGTGGTGTAAACGCGCGTGCAAACGCCGCGACGCATGGGGCTGCCCTTCAATGCGGGAGCCTTGGTCTTCGTGACCTTGGGTGTCCGGCCCTTTCGGACCAGCTGGTTAATCGTAGGCACTTTCGTGTTCTCCGTTGTTTTCTCGAGTGTTACTCGTGTCGCTTTCCCTAGGGCGGGCAACCTCCACGCCCAGGGCGGGAGGCCGTTCTGCCATCAAGGAAGAGCCATTTACTGGTAGTCGCAGACTGGGCGACTTCACAGCGCCTAGGCATGCAAAAATGTGGCATTCGCTGTACAAGAACCGTACAACCCGGACCCGCATCCACCTTCTTCGCCTAGACGAAGGAGGCTGACACTCTTATCCACTGCCACACTAACAATTACTAACTACATTACCACGGGTTAAGCCCGGCCAAGAAATCGACCCCGCTCCCCCTGCATCCAGGCGTTTGCCGCCTTGTTAAAGCACGACGGCGGCTGGTGGGTTTCGCAATGAAACCCACCAACCGCCCGTTCGCTCTAGCTAGGTGTTAGCCGCTGAAGTTGGTGCCCAGGTCGTAGTCATCCAGGGGGATGGCACGGAACTCGGCGCCGAGGTCTCCCACGCCGCCCACGTAGTCGAAGTCGCTGAATGCGCTCGGACCGGTGAACAGGTTGGCCTTGGCTTCTTCCGTGGGCTCCACCGTGACGTTGGTGTAGCGCGGAAGGCCGGTGCCGGCGGGGATCAGCTTACCGATGATCACGTTCTCCTTCAGACCCAGCAGCGGGTCAGACTTGCCTTCCATGGCCGCCTGCGTCAGGACGCGGGTGGTTTCCTGGAAGGAAGCAGCGGAGAGCCATGATTCGGTGGCCAAGGATGCCTTGGTGATACCCATCAGCTCGTTGCGGCCTGAAGCCGGCTTCTTGCCTTCGGACACGACGCGACGGTTTTCTGTCTCGAAGCGGCCGCGCTCGGCGAGCTCACCGGGCAGCAGGTTTGAATCGCCGGACTCGATGACCGTGACGCGGCGCAGCATCTGGCGGACGATAACCTCGACGTGCTTGTCGTGGATACCTACACCCTGGCTGCGGTAAACGCCCTGGACTTCCTCAACGAGGTGCTTCTGGGCGGCACGCGGGCCGAGGATGCGCAGAACCTGCTTGGGGTCAACAGCACCCACAATGAGCTTCTGACCAACCTCTACGTGCTCACCGTCGGCAACCGTCAGGCGTGCGCGGCGGAGAACCGGGTAGGCGATCTCTTCCGTGCCGTCGTCCGGGGTCAGGATCAAACGCATGGTCTTCTCGGACTCATCAATGTTGATGCGGCCGGCAGCTTCTGCGATCGGGGCAACACCCTTGGGGGTACGTGCCTCGAAGAGCTCCTGGATACGGGGCAGACCCTGGGTGATGTCCTCGCCACGGCTGGCGGAAACAGCACCACCGGTGTGGAAGGTACGCATGGTCAGCTGGGTACCGGGCTCACCAATGGACTGTGCGGCGATAATGCCCACGGCCTCACCGATGTCCACGGTCTTGCCGGTGGCCAGCGAGCGGCCGTAGCAAAGCGCACAGGTTCCAACGGTCGACTCACAGGTCAGCACGGAGCGGACCTTGATCTCTTCAATGCCGGCTGCGAACAGCTTGGCAATGAGGACATCTCCAACGTCGTCGCCGGCCTCGGCCAGGACGGTGCCGGAAGAATCGACAACCTCGGAAGCCAAGGTACGGGCGTAAACGCTGTTCTCGACTTCCTCGTGCAGCACGATTGCGCCGTTGGCGTCGACCACTGCGATGGGCAGGGTCAGGCCGCGCTCGGTGCCACAGTCGTCTTCGCGAACGATGACATCCTGTGAAACGTCAACCAGACGACGCGTCAGGTAACCGGAGTTTGCCGTACGCAGAGCGGTATCAGCCAGACCCTTACGGGCACCGTGGGTGGCGATGAAGTATTCCAGAACCGACAGGCCCTCACGGTAGGAGGACTTGATCGGGCGAGGAATAATTTCACCCTTCGGGTTGGCCACCAGGCCACGAATACCGGCAATCTGGCGAACCTGCATCCAGTTACCACGGGCACCGGAGGACACCATGCGGTTGATCGTGTTGGACGCGGCGAAGGACGCACGCATCGAGTCGGCGATCTCGTTGGTTGCCTGGTTCCAGATGTCGATGAGCTCCTGGCGGCGCTCCTCGTCAGCAATCAGACCCTTGTCGTACTGGGCCTGGACCTTGGCGGCCTTGATCTCGTAGCTCTCAAGGAGAGCCGGCTTTGAGGCCGGAACCTCAATGTCGGAGATGGCCACAGTGACGCCCGAGCGGGTTGCCCAGTAGAAACCGGCATCCTTCAAGTTGTCCAGCGTTGCTGCCACAACAACCTTGGGGTACCGCTCGGCGAGGTCGTTGACGATCTCGGAGAGCTGGCCCTTGTCGGCAACGGCTTCAACCCACGGGTAGTCCGCGGGCAGGGTGTCGTTGAAGATGACCTGGCCCAGGGAGGTGTCGATGATGGCGGACTCGCCAGCCTCGAAGCCTTCCGGCCCCTGTCGCTCCGGACCCGGCACGAAGCCTTCCAGGCGGATCTTGACCTGCGAGTTCAGGTGCAGCTCACCGGCGTCGAAAGCCATGACGGCTTCGGCTGCCGTGGAGAAGCTGCGGCCTTCGCCGGCAGAACCTTCACGCTTGGTGGTCAGGTGGTACAGGCCGATGATCATATCCTGCGAAGGCAGGGTGACCGGGCGGCCATCCGACGGCTTCAGGATGTTGTTGCTGGAGAGCATCAGGATGCGGGCTTCAGCCTGGGCTTCGGGGCTCAGCGGCAGGTGAACTGCCATCTGGTCACCGTCGAAGTCAGCGTTGAAGGCGCCACAAACCAGCGGGTGAAGCTGGATTGCCTTGCCTTCAACAAGCTGGGGCTCGAACGCCTGGATACCCAAACGGTGCAGGGTTGGTGCACGGTTCAGCAGCACCGGGTGCTCGGTGATGATCTCTTCGAGAACATCCCACACCTGGGGGCGGAAACGCTCAACCATGCGCTTGGCGCTCTTGATGTTCTGTGCGTGGTTGAGGTCAACCAGGCGCTTCATCACGAACGGCTTGAAGAGCTCCAGGGCCATCTGCTTGGGCAGACCACACTGGTGCAGCTTCAGCTGCGGACCAACAACAATGACCGAACGGCCAGAGTAGTCAACGCGCTTACCGAGGAGGTTCTGACGGAAACGACCCTGCTTGCCCTTGAGCATGTCGCTCAGGGACTTCAACGGACGGTTGCCCGGACCGGTGACGGGGCGGCCACGACGACCGTTGTCGAACAGGGAGTCAACGGCTTCCTGCAGCATGCGCTTCTCGTTGTTGACGATGATCTCCGGAGCACCCAGGTCAAGCAGGCGCTTGAGACGGTTGTTGCGGTTGATCACGCGACGGTACAGGTCGTTCAGGTCCGAGGTGGCGAAACGGCCACCGTCGAGCTGAACCATGGGGCGCAGTTCCGGCGGGATCACCGGGACGGCATCCAGAACCATGCCAAGCGGGCTGTTGTTGGTGGTCAGGAATGCGTTGACAACCTTCAGGCGCTTGAGTGCACGGGTCTTGCGCTGGCCCTTGCCGTTGGCAATGATGTCGCGCAGGATCTCGGCTTCGCCGGGCATGTCAAAGTTCTCAAGACGGCTCTTGATGGCTTCGGCACCCATGGAACCTTCGAAGAACATGCCGTAGCGCTCGCGCAGTTCGCGGTAAAGAGCTTCGTCACCTTCCAGGTCGGCAACCTTCAGGCCCTTGAAACGGTCCCAAACCTGCTCGAGGCGGTCGATGTCCGCATCGGCACGCTTGCGCACGTTGGCCATCTGGCGGTCCGCGGAGTCGCGGGCCTTCTTCTTGTCGGCTGCCTTGGCGCCTTCACCTTCCAGGCGGGCAAGCTCGCCCTCGAGGTCGCGGGCGATCGTGGCGATGTCGCTGTCACGGGTGTCCACCATGCGCTTCTTCTCAAGATCGTGCTCGATCTGGAGGTTCGGCAGCTCTTCGTGACGTGCTTCATCGTCAACGCTGGTGATCATGTAGGCAGCGAAGTAGATGACCTTCTCAAGGTCCTTCGGTGCCAGGTCCAGCAGGTAGCCCAAGCGCGAGGGAACGCCCTTGAAGTACCAGATGTGGGTTACGGGTGCTGCAAGCTCAATGTGGCCCATGCGCTCACGGCGCACCTTGGCGCGGGTGACTTCAACGCCACAACGCTCACAAATGATGCCCTTGAAGCGCACGCGCTTGTACTTGCCGCAGTAGCATTCCCAGTCGCGGGAAGGGCCGAAGATCTTCTCGCAGAAGAGGCCGTCCTTCTCGGGCTTGAGCGTGCGGTAGTTGATGGTTTCCGGCTTCTTGACTTCGCCGTGGCTCCAGTCGCGGATGTCTTGCGCGGTGGCCAGGCCAATCTGCATGAGGCCGAAGGAGGATTCGCTGGACATATGGGTCCTGTTCTCTCTAATTCTCTAAGTCTGAATGTCTAAGCGGGTACGGGAAGAAGTGAAGGTCCGGCGGCGGTGGGCTGGCCACCGCCGCCGACTCACTAAACTTCTTCGACAGAGTTAGGCTCGGCCCGTGACAGGTCGATGCCCAGCTCCTCCGCGGCCCGGAAGACTTCATCATCCGAGTCACGCATTTCAATCGTGGTGCCGTCGGTGGAAAGGACTTCCACGTTCAGGCACAGCGACTGCATTTCCTTGATGAGAACCTTGAAGGACTCGGGGATGCCCGGCTCCGGGATGTTCTCGCCCTTGACGATGGCTTCGTAGACCTTCACGCGGCCATGGATGTCATCGGACTTGATGGTCAACAGTTCCTGCAGCGTGTACGCCGCACCGTAAGCCTCAAGTGCCCAAACTTCCATTTCACCGAAGCGCTGGCCACCGAACTGGGCCTTACCACCCAGGGGCTGCTGCGTGATCATGGAGTACGGGCCCGTGGAACGGGCGTGGATCTTGTCGTCCACCAGGTGGTGGAGCTTCAAGATGTACATGTAGCCAACGGAGACCGGGTCCGGGAACGGCTCGCCGGAGCGGCCGTCGAACAGGCGGGTCTTGCCCGAGGAATCGATCAGGCGATCGCCGTCGCGAGTCACATTGGTGGAGTCGAGCAGGCCTGTGATTTCAGAGTCACGGGCACCGTCGAAGACCGGGGTGGCAACCTTCGTCTGACCGATTTCACGCGGCAGGTTCGGCAGGTTCTTGATCCAGTCAGGCTCGCCTTCAACCTTCCAGCCGGTCTTGGCAACCCAACCGAGGTGGATTTCCAGGACCTGGCCCACGTTCATTCGACCCGGAACACCCAGGGGGTTCAGGACGATGTCAACGGGGGTGCCGTCAGCCAGGAAGGGCATGTCTTCGATCGGGAGGATCTTGGAAATAACACCCTTGTTGCCGTGGCGGCCTGCAAGCTTGTCACCATCGGTGATCTTGCGCTTGTTGGCAACGTAGACGCGAACCAGCTGGTTCACTCCGGGAGGCAGGTCATCTTCGGAGTCGCGGTCGAAGACGCGCACACCGATGACGGTTCCGGACTCGCCGTGGGGAACCTTCAGGGAGGTGTCGCGAACTTCGCGGCTCTTCTCACCGAAGATGGCGCGCAGCAGGCGCTCTTCCGGGGTCAGCTCGGTCTCGCCCTTGGGCGTGACCTTTCCTACCAGGATGTCGCCGGCTTCAACTTCAGCACCGATGTGGATGATGCCGCGCTCGTCCAGGCCAGCAAGGATTTCCTCGGAAACGTTCGGGATGTCCCGGGTGATTTCCTCGGCACCAAGCTTGGTGTCGCGGGCGTCAATTTCATGCTCTTCGATGTGAATCGAGGAGAGCACGTCTTCGGCAACAATGCGCTGCGAGAGGATGATGGCATCCTCGTAGTTGTGGCCTTCCCAGGACATGAACGCCACAAGGAGGTTCTTGCCCAGGGCGAGCTCGCCCATGTCCGTTGCCGGGCCGTCGGCGATGATGCCGCCAACTTCCAGGCGCTGGCCTTCGGAGGCCAGGACGCGCTGGTTGTAAGCCGTGCCCTGGTTGGAACGCTGGTACTTGGCGATCGGGTAGCTGATCTCCGTGCCGTCGTCGTTGAGCATGACAACAACGTCGGCGGAAACCTCGGAGACCACACCGGCCTTCTTGGCAATGACAACGTCACCGGCGTCAACAGCGGTGGCGCGCTCCATGCCGGTACCCACGAACGGGGCCTCGGACTGGACCAGCGGCACAGCCTGACGCTGCATGTTCGCACCCATGAGGGCGCGGTTGGCGTCATCGTGCTCGAGGAACGGAATCAGGGCGGTTGCCACGGACACCATCTGGCGCGGGGAAACGTCCATGTACTCGACCTCGTCGGCCGGGATCAGGACGGGCTCGCCGCCACCACCGCGCTGGCGAACCAGGACGGACTCTTCAACGAAGTGGTTGTTGTCGTCCAGCGGCGCGTTGGCCTGGGCGATGACAACGTCCATCTCGTCATCAGCGGTCAGGTAGTCAACCTCATCGGAGACCACACCACCCTTGACGCGGCGGTACGGGGTCTCGATGAAGCCGAACGGGTTGATGCGACCGTAGGAAGCCAAGGAACCGATCAGACCAATGTTCGGGCCTTCAGGGGTTTCAATGGGGCACATGCGGCCGTAGTGGGACGGGTGAACGTCTCGAACTTCCATGCCTGCACGGTCACGGGACAAACCGCCCGGGCCCAGCGCGGACAGGCGACGCTTGTGCGTCAGGCCGGCCAGCGGGTTGTTCTGGTCCATGAACTGCGACAGCTGGGACGTTCCGAAGAACTCCTTGATGGCAGCCACAACGGGGCGGATGTTGATCAGGGTCTGCGGCGTGATCGCTTCGACGTCCTGCGTAGTCATGCGCTCGCGAACAACGCGCTCCATGCGGGAAAGACCCGTGCGGACCTGGTTCTCGATGAGCTCGCCCACGGCGCGGATGCGACGGTTGCCGAAGTGGTCGATGTCGTCGACGTCGACGCGCAGGTCAACCTCGGCGCCGTCGCGCTTGCCCTTGGTGGTCTTGTTGCCGGCGTGCAAGGCAACCAGGTACTTGATCATGGCGACGATGTCGTCCACGCTCAGCACGGAGGCGTTCTCATCGCTCAACGGCAGGTCGATGCCCAGCTTGCGGTTGATCTTGTAACGGCCAACCTTGGCCAGATCGTAGCGCTTCGGGTTGAAGTACAGGTTGTGCAGCAGCGCATCGGCAGCGTCGACCGTGGGCGGCTCGCCCGGGCGCAGCTTGCGGTAGATGTCCAAGAGGGCATCTTCGCGGCCGGTGGTGGCATCCTTTTCAAGGGTTGCGCGGATGGAGTCGAACTCGCCGAACTCCTCCAGGATCTGGCCTTCGGTCCAGCCCAGTGCCTTCAACAGCACGGTGACCGACTGCTTGCGCTTGCGGTCAAGACGCACGCCGACCTGGTCGCGCTTGTCAATCTCCAGCTCGAACCATGCACCACGTGAGGGGATGATCTTGGCGGTGAAGATTTCCTTGTCGCTGGTCTTGTCCGCGGCGCGCTCAAAGTAGGCGCCCGGGGAACGGACCAGCTGGGAGACAACAACACGCTCGGTGCCGTTGATGACGAAGGTGCCCTTGTTGGTCATGAGCGGGAAATCGCCCATGAACACAGTCTGCTGCTTGATTTCACCGGTCATGTTGTTCATGAACTCGGCCTTGACGTACAGCGGCGCGGCGTACGTGGCGTCGCGGTCCTTGCACTCGTCAACAGTGAACTTGGGGTCAGAGAATTCCGGTTCCGTGAAGGACAGGGACATGGTGCCCTGGAAGTCCTCAATCGGGGAGATCTCTTCGAAGATGTCGGACAGACCCGAGGTGACGGCCACACTGTCATCGCCGGCGTCCACGGCCGTCTGCATGCGGTCCTGCCAGCGCCCATTGCCTACGAGCCAGTCAAAGCTCTCGGTCTGGAGTGCAAGCAGATTCGGCACGTCAAGCGGCTCGTGAATCTTTGCGAATGAGAGGCGACTCTTTGCACCGTCGGTGCTGTTTGAATCGATAGCGGTTGCAGCGTTATTTACATTAGAGGTGCTCGAGGCGACCAAGAGGGATCCTTCCACAGACCTGCAGGCTTGTTCATGCGACCCCCACCCGATCCGCCCCAGGTCATCAAACCTGGGCGAACGCTGGACAGGCTGCCAAGAAAAGCGCCTTCCCGGGAGACTGGCCCCCGGTGTTGCTTGCTTTCCACGGCCCCTGACCTAGACAAAGCCCACCGCTATATGAAGGCTGAAGGTTAAGAGGGATACGCAAAGAACTACATTACAGCCTTTAGTGCGCACGTGTCTACCCCACCTTGTGAAAAATCGCAAGTATCAATGTGGGGGGCCGGAAAATCCGTGTGATTCCGGGGCGAACCGCCGGCATTGCCTTCGTCACACGTGCCAAAAATGGTCTCCGCCGCCCGGAAATTTCAAGGGGCCGGCAGCTGTTAGATTTTAGTGAGGACGAGTGCAGCTCAACGAGGTGCTGCACGGAACAAGTTTCAAGGAGCATGGCAGCAATGACGGCACAAGCACACGATGTTGTAATTCTTGCAGGAGCCCGCACACCCCAGGGGCGGCTCAACGGCCAGCTGGCTGCCTTCACCGCCGTCGAGCTGGGCGCCAGGGCCATTGCGGCGGCCGTGGAGCGGGCGGGCGTGGAGCCGGCCGACATTGACCAGGTCATCATGGGCCAGGTGCTTCAGGCAGGGGCCGGGCAGAATCCGGCCAGGCAGAGCGCCGTGGGCGCCGGCATCGGCTGGAGCGTGCCCGCCGTGACCATCAACAAGGTCTGCCTGTCAGGGCTCACTGCCGTCATCGACGCTGCCCGGCTCATCCGCAGCGGCGAGGCCTCCGTGGTGGTGGCCGGCGGGCAGGAATCCATGACCCGCGCCCCGCACATCCTGCCCGGTTCCCGCCAGGGCTGGAGCTACGGGGCCATCCAGGCCCTAGACGTGGCCGCACATGACGGGCTGACCGACGCCTTCGACAACGACTCCATGGGGCTCTCCACGGAACGCGGCAACATCCGGCTCCACATCAGCCGCACGGCGCAGGACGAGGTAGCCGCTGCATCCCACCAACGCGCTGCCGCCGCCGTGGAGGCCGGGGTCCTGGACGGCGAAATCGTGCCCGTCTCGGTCCCCCAGCGCAAGGGAGATCCCCTGGTGCTGACCCGCGACGAGGGCATCCGGGCCCAGACCACCACGGAAACGCTGGCCGGGCTGCGTCCGGCGTTCACGGCCGACGGCGCCATCACCGCCGGGAACTCCTCTCCCCTTTCCGATGGCGCCAGTGCACTGGTGCTCGCCTCGCGCGGGTATGCCGAGGAGCACTCGCTCCCCTGGCTTGCCGTGGTGGGCTCACCCGGGCAGGTGGCCGGGCCGGACAACTCACTGCACTCGCAGCCCTCAAACGCCATTGCCAGGGCCCTGGAGACCGCAGGCTGGAGCACGGCGGACCTGGATTTCATTGAAATCAACGAGGCCTTCGGATCCGTGGCTGTGCAGTCCCTGCGCGATCTGGACTACCCCCTGGAGAAATGCAACATCCACGGCGGTGCCATCGCCCTGGGCCACCCCATCGGGGCCTCCGGTGCCCGGCTGGCCCTCCATGCGGCCATGGAACTGGGCCGGCGCGGTTCCGGCAAGGCCGCGGTCTCCCTGTGCGGCGGAGGCGGCCAGGGCGAAGCCCTGCTGCTCTTCCGGGACGCCGAATGAGCCAGGATCCGGCCCTGCAGGGGCACGCGCGCGTTGCAGCGGACGCAGCCTCCCGCGGCCTGGGCGTGGAGATCTTTGCCCGCCCCGCCGCCAACTCCCTCGTGGAGGCCGCCGAACTCATGGGGATCACGCCAGCGGACATTGTGAAATCCCTCGTGGTCAAGCGCAGCGACGGGAACTTCCTGTTTGCCCTGGTCCCTGGCGGGCGTGCCATCTCCTGGCCCAAGCTGCGCGCAGTGGTGGGCGTCAACAAGCTCCAGATGCCCCACGCCGATGTGGCACTGGCCGCCACGGGCTACGAACGCGGCACCATCACCCCGCTGGGCAGCACCACCCAATGGCCCCTCTACGTGGACGAGGGCATCCGCGGCCGCCGCGTCGCCATGGGCGCCGGCGAGCACGGCTACAGCATGTTCGTTGAGGCGGACGAGCTCATCGTTGCCTTCGGCGCCACAGTGGCAGACATATCCGTGCCCGAATAGCCCCACGGCCCCTGCGCCTCCCGGCGGAGCCCCGGAATTCCCTCGGCTGGGCCCACAAGCACGAGGGCCCCGCTGCGAGCCTGCGAGCAGTGGGAGTGCTTGGGGACTTTCCGGCCAATCGGCCGCGGGCGGCCTCGGCCTCCCTGACGCGGCCTACGGAAACCCCGGCTCCCCCGCCGTCCGGCTCACGCTGCCGGCGTTACCAACTCCCGTGGCACCCAAGGCCATCGAAACTCGTAGGCGGTGAAGCCGCCATTTTTTGTAGGCGACGTAAAGGAGACGCCTAAGGCCGCCCGCGGCCGTGGGGTCGGATAGTCGCCGGAAAAATGGCGGTTCACCGCCGGAGCCAACCACGGGGTCTCGACAGGCTCGACCACCGGCGGCGGGGTCTCGGGGGTCTCGACAAGCTCGACCACCTGCGGCCGGGTCTCGGGGGTCTCGACCACCGGCGTTAACGAAAAAGAAGCCCCGCACCAATCGGTGCGGGGCTTCTTTTGAAAGGCGAGGTGATTACTTGACGGTAACCGTGGCGCCGGCAGCCTCGAGGGCTTCCTTTGCCTTCTCAGCAGCTTCCTTGGTTGCGCCTTCGAGGACGGCCTTGGGAGCCGAGTCAACGACCTCCTTGGCTTCCTTCAGACCCAGGGAAGTGATTGCGCGAACTTCCTTGATCACTGCGATCTTCTTGTCGCCAGCTGCTTCGAGGATGACGTCGAATTCGGTCTGCTCTTCAGCTTCTTCAGCTGCGCCGCCGGCGGGGCCAGCAACTGCAACAGCAGCAGCGGTAACTTCGAAGGTCTCTTCGAAGAGCTTGACGAACTCGGAGAGCTCGATGATGGTCAGTTCCTTGAAAGCTGCAATCAGCTCGTCGTTGGTGAGCTTAGCCATGGGTGGCGCTCCTTCTGTGTACTTGCCCGGTGAAGGGCGAATCTAAAAACCTAAGTCCTCATGGATTTAGGGAAAAACTAACAGGGATAAATCCCTGATGAGGACTAGGCCTCGGTGGTCTCAGCTTCAGCGGCCGGAGCTTCTTCAGCAACAGCTGCTTCTTCAGCGGCGGGAGCTTCCTCAGCGGCCGGAGCCTCTTCAGCGGGAGCGCCTTCTGCAAGCTTCAAACGCAGGGCCTCGAGGGTGCGCGCAACGGCGGCCATCGGTGCCTTGAGGATGCCGGCAACCTTGGCCAGCTGCAGCTCGCGCGACTCGAGGGCAGCCAGTGCGGCGACCTCGGAAGCGTTGAGCGCCTTGCCTTCGAAGATGCCGGTCTTGATGACCAGCTGCTTGTTGGCCTTTGCAAAATCCGTCAGGCTCTTTGCTGCCGCAACAGCGTCACCCTTGATGAATGCAATGGCGGTGGGGCCGGAGAGCTGACCTTCGAAAGCATCAACACCAGCTTCCTTGGCCGCAATGGCAGTCAGGGTGTTCTTTACGACCGAGAACTTGGTGTCCTGGCCGAGAGAAACGCGCAGCTCCTTGAGCTGTGCAACGGTGAGCCCACGGTATTCGGTTAGGACTGCGGCAGTTGAATCATTGAAATCCTGTGTGATTTCTGCAACTGCAGCCACCTTTGTTGGCGTTGCCATAACCCTCCTTCCGGGAATTAATGCCGGTCTTTCATGTCCCTTCCGCAGGCAGCCAGGCTGTCTGCGGGGAAACAAAAACGCCCCGCACAGATGTACGGGGCGTTTTTCGCAGCGGATCCATGGGTTTTATCCCGGTTCAACACTGCCAATAAGCTTTGTGCACCTGCGCTGGCCGTCCTGTTGAAGGACTTTCGGATGTCGCCTGCCCGAATCCAGCTCGCCATGGCACATGAGGCACCTGGAGGCTGGGGGTGGTTTACATCGACCGACGGTCTTTGGTAGTTCAAGGCTACAGGACGGGAGGGTGCCATTCCAAATCGAGGGCGCCAGCCACCACTAGCGAAGGGCGTTGAAGTCCTTGCGCCACTGCCCCGTCACACCGGCGCTGACGTAGCCAAGCTGCCTGTTGACGGAGAGCATGTAGGAGTTCACCGGCGAATTCCACGTGTAGATGGTCCGCGTGGCCGGGAACTCGCGCATGAGTAGTTCCATGTTGGCGACCTTGATGTGCAGCCCCACATCCTTGCCCTTGTGGGGCACCTCCACGATGGTTTCGTCCTGGAAGGCCACATCTGTGCGGTGGCCCAGGATGGAGATGGAGGTGAACCCGACCAGCGCCCCGGATTCCAGGCACTCTGCAGCGCTGACCATGGTGCGCCGGCCTGTCAGTGCCGAGAGTTCCTCCGCCTCGCGCAGCTTGGCGAGGTCCCAGGTTTCCGGTGTGCCGCCGTCGTCAGTGCCCAGGCCCTGCTCCAGTCGGACAATCTCCCCCGCCCAGCGCTCGGGGCATGTGTCCAGCCACTGGTGCACTGCATACGAGGAGTTGTGGGTTGCCTTGGCCTTCGCGGTCAGCTCCGCCGCAAGCACCTCGGAAAGTGGCAACGTCAGGGAGCTGAACTGCTCCACTCGTTCCAGCTCGTAGCCGGCGCTGTAGGCAAAGCGGGCTTCGCGGCTGCTCAGCGGCAGCGTTCCGCTCCCCTCGGCCGCGAGAACCTGTTCTTCCTCAGGCGCATTGTTTTCAAGGGTTGCGGCCGGGTGGTTGGTCTCCACGACCACGATCTTGCGGTTCTCGCCCCGGACGAACAGTTCGGCGGCTTCGAGCACCTTCCGGCCCAGTCCGCGACCCTCTGCTGAGGGCAGCACATCGAGGGTCACGTGGGCCAGCTCGGTGTTGTCATCCAGGGGCAGGGCAATGCCGGCGCGGCCCACAATGACACCATCGCGCCGTGCCACCAGAACTACATACCACTCATAGGGGTCGTGGCACTGGGCCAGGAGTTCCTCGGCCGTATAGGCCAGCTCGTCATTGCCCCAGGTGTGCAGCCGCACCAGCCGGGACACCTCAACGGCCCGGAGGAAATCGGCCGCGGACTCCCCTTCCAGCGTCTCCGGAATCCGCAACTGCTCAATGCTGGTGTTCTGTTCCATGACTTCACTACCCCGTGTTTTTCGTTCCCCTGGGCCGAACCATGACGTGGTCATGCTCGACCCTGTTCCCCAATTGAAAGCTTCTGCTTCCGGCAATGCTGAATCCGTGCTTCGTGTAAAACTTCTGTGCGCGCTGGTTCTCGCTGTTGACCCCAAGCCACAGCGGCCTGTCACCATTCTCCGCGGCCCAGCTGATGCTTGCATCCATGAGTGCGCCGCCAATCCCCAGGCCATGGGTCTCCGGGAGGGCGTAGAACTTGCTCAGTTCAAGGGTGTCCGGTTCCGGCAGCACTGCTGCCACATCCGCGTCCGACGGCGGGACGTCCACCAACATCGTATAGGCCAGCAGGCGTCCGGCACCGTTGGCAGGGCCCGCCTGGGCAACAAACACAACACGCGTCGGGTCTGCTAGATAAGCGGTGAACTGGGCCGGGCCCAGATTGGCTGCGATGAACGCCGCAATGTCCTCCGCAGGGCTGTCGGGCGGGCAGGCCAACGGGAAGGTTGTCGCTGCGAGTTGCGCCAGGGCGTCTGCGTCCGGAGCCGTGGCCCTTCGGATGGTGAAATCCATGTGTGCTTTCCCTGCGGTTGAATGGTCCATCCACCCAGCCTACAAAAAAGGGAGGGCCCCGTAGCAAAGTGCTACGGGGCCCTCCCCAGGTCATGTGGTGAAGACTATGCTTCGATGACGACCTTGGTTGCCTGCGGGTCAACGGCAATGCCGGGGCCGAACGTCGTGGAGACGGTGGCCTTCTGCAGGTAGCGGCCCTTGGAAGCGGACGGCTTCAGGCGAAGCACCTCTTCCAGAGCAGCTGCGTAGTTCTCGGCCAGCTTGACGGCGTCGAAGGAAACCTTGCCGATGATGAAGTGAAGGTTGGAGTGCTTGTCGACGCGGAAGTCGATCTTTCCACCCTTGATGTCGTTGACAGCCTTGGCAACATCGTTCGTTACCGTGCCGGTCTTCGGGTTCGGCATGAGGTTACGCGGACCCAGAACCTTACCCAAACGGCCAACCTTGCCCATGAGGTCAGGGGTGGCAACGGCTGCGTCGAAGTCGGTCCAGCCGCCCTGGATCTTTTCGATCAGGTCGTCGGTGCCAACGAAGTCGGCGCCGGCTGCGATTGCAGCTTCGGCACGCTCACCCGTTGCGAAAACCAGGACGCGGGCGGTCTTACCGGTACCGTGAGGCAGGTTAACCGTTCCGCGGATCATCTGGTCAGCCTTGCGAGGGTCTACACCCAGGCGGAAGGCAACCTCAACGGTTGCGTCGAACTTGGACGGGTTGGTGTCCTTGGCCAGCTTGATGGCGTCGAACGGTGCGTAAACGCTGTCCGCATCGATCTTTGCCTGGGCTGCCTCATATGCTTTGCTGCGCTTTGCCATGCTGCGTTTCTCCTTGTGCAGTTGTGGTCGTTAGGACCGCGCGGGCCCTGCCACTACGTACTTCGCCAGCCACCTTGGGTGGGCTGTGCGCCGTCGTTTTTTATGATTTTGGTGGTTGGTGGTCCAGACAGGCTCGACCACCGGTGGTGCGAAGCTTAGGCTTCGACCGTGATGCCCATGGAACGGGCGGTGCCGGCGATGATCTTCTCGGCGCCTTCGATGCTGGTGGCGTTGAGGTCAACCATCTTCTGGGTTGCGATCTCGGTGACCTGAGCCTTGGTCAGCTGGGCAACCTTGACGGTGTGCGGGGTAGCTGAACCCTTGGCAACGCCTGCAGCCTTCTTGATGAGCTCTGCAGCCGGCGGGGTCTTGGTGATGAACGTGAATGAACGGTCTTCGTAAACCGTGATTTCAACGGGGATGACGTTTCCGCGCTGGGATTCCGTTGCAGCGTTGTACGCCTTGCAGAATTCCATGATGTTGACGCCGTGCTGACCAAGTGCCGGACCGATGGGCGGTGCCGGGTTGGCGGCGCCTGCCTGGATCTGCAGCTTGATGAGGCCGGTGACCTTCTTCTTGGGAGCCAATGTAGGGTCCTTCTCTCAATATCTTTCCTGGTACGACGGAGCGCGTTCCAGGTGGGTGGCCGGATGGCGTCCGGCCGAACGTTTCGCAGGGGCTAAGCAAGCCCTTGCGGAACGAAAATTATGGGCAACTAGATCTTGGTGACCTGGTTGAATGCGAGGGTGACGGGGGTTTCGCGCTCGAAGATGGAAACCAGTACGACCAGCGTGCCGGCCTCGGGCTTGATCTCGGAGATCGAGGCGGACAGGCCCTCGAAGGGACCGTCCTTGACGATGACGGCTTCGCCAACCTCAAAGTCGATGTCTGCGTCGGAGGGATCGTGGCGCAGCGGAACGCCGGTCTCTTCGGCCTTCTGCTCCTCGAAGACGGGGGCAAGCATGGAGAAGACCTCGTCCAGGCGCAGCGGCACGGGGTTGTGGGCGTTGCCCACGAAGCCGGTCACGCCGGGCGTGTGGCGGACAACACCCCAGGAAGCGTCCGTGAGATCCATGCGGACCAGGACGTAGCCGGGGATGCGGACGCGGTTGACAACCTTGCGCTGTGCATTCTTGATCTCCACGACTTCTTCCATGGGGACCTGGACTTCGAAGATGTAATCTTCCATGTTCAGCGACAGGCTGCGCGACTCAAGGTTGACCTTGACGCGGTTTTCGTAGCCGGCGTAGGAGTGGATGACGTACCAGTCACCCTCCTGGCGGCGCAGCTTTGCCTTGAACTCTTCTGCGTGGTCAATCTCCGGCTCGGCGGCGGCGGGCTCTTGCGCCTCTTCCGCCTCGGCTTCACCGGCAGTCTCGTCGTCGGCCTCTACGGCTTCTGCTTCAACAACGTCGGTTTCAACGGCGTCATCGTCGCCAACGGCATCAAGGTCGGCATTGATGGCAGCATCAGCAACCACAGTGTCCTGGTCCTGCTCACTGTACGTTGCCTCGGGCTCCAGCTCAGACACGAATTTCCTGCTTTCCTTGTGCGTTTCTTAAATGGCTCAAACCGACCCCATGCCAAAGTTTTCAGCGGGGTCGGCCGGTTTGAGCTGTTTTACTGCTCGATGTTTACGTTTCCACCGAAGATCCACAGCACTGCCTGGCCGAAGCCCAGATCCAAGACGGTAACGATTGCCATCATGATGACAACAAACACCAGCACAACAGCGGTGTAGTTGATCAACTCTTTGCGAGTGGGGGTGACAACCTTCTTCAGCTCGCCAATGACTTGGCGGAGGAAGATGGCGATCCGGGCGAAAAACCCGGGCTTGCCAGGCTTTGCAGCCTTCTTGGCATGGCCCTTGGAGCTGCTAGCCGCAGTATCGGTCACCAGTGCCTCACTCATCATTCGTTGGGGAACTACGCAAATCCGAGAATTCGGACACTGCGATGTGCAAATTATTCGCCAGGCGGCCGCGGGTTGCCTGCTGTGAATGCTTCACACCATGCAACCCGCCGCGCCTATGCGCAGGGCAGACAGGACTCGAACCTGCAACCTGCGGTTTTGGAGACCGCTGCGCTACCAATTGCGCCACTACCCTTTGGAATTGCCCCGGGACACCATGCTGGTTCCATGGGAAAAAATCCCCCCGGCGCAAACAACCATGAACAACCTACCGTCTGGCGGCTGTGTTTCCAAACCCGCGAAGAGGCGTGAAACATCATGGTGCTTGAACACCGGTTAACCATTCTACGCATTCTTGGGCCCGTTAGTCGAACCGGGCACGGCATGGCCCTAAAGTAGACCTTGACGATGTTTGCATTTTGGGCCTCCCACCGAAGAAAGAATCCTGATGTCTGCCGAACTGACAGCTGACCACGTTCCTGCGCGCCGCGTTTCCGCCCGGATTGCAGCAATTGCCGAATCCGCCACCCTGGCCGTTGACGCCAAGGCCAAGGCCCTGAAGGCTGCCGGCCGCCCCGTGATTGGGTTCGGTGCCGGTGAGCCCGACTTCCCCACCCCCGACTACATTGTGGAAGCCGCCGTGGCCGCGGCCCGCCAGCCCAAGTTCCACCGCTACTCCCCCGCCGCCGGCCTGCCGGAGCTGCGCAGCGCCATTGCCGAGAAGACCATGCGCGATTCTGGCTACGCCGTTGATGCTTCCCAGGTTCTGGTCACCAACGGTGGCAAGCAGGCCGTCTACGAATCCTTCGCCACGTTGCTGGACCCGGGCGACGAGGTCATTGTCCCCTCCCCGTTCTGGACCACCTACCCGGAGGCGATCCGCCTTGCCGGCGGCGTCCCCGTCGAGGTTTTCGCCGGGCCTGAGCAGGGCTACATGGTCACCGTGGAGCAGCTTGAGGCCGCCGTGACCCCCCGCACCAAGGTGCTGCTGTTCGTTTCCCCGTCCAACCCGACGGGCGCCGTCTACTCCCCCGAGCAGACCCGTGAAATTGGCCTGTGGGCCGCTTCCAAGGGCCTGTGGGTCATCACGGATGAAATCTACGAGCACCTGACCTACGACGGCGTACCCTTCACCTCGATTGCCACAGCCGCCCCCGAGCTGGGCGACCGCCTGGTCATCCTCAACGGCGTGGCCAAGACCTACGCCATGACGGGCTGGCGCGTGGGCTGGATGATTGCACCCCTGGATGTCACCAAGGCAGCAACCAACATGCAGTCACACGCCACCTCCAACGTGGCCAATGTGTCGCAGATGGCCGCACTCGCCGCCGTCGCCGGCCCCCTGACGGCCGTCGATGAGATGAAGGTGGCCTTCGACCGCCGCCGCAAGGCCATGGTCTCGGCCCTGAACGCGATCGACGGCGTGGAGTGCCCCACCCCGCACGGCGCCTTCTACGCCTACGCCGATGTCCGCGGCCTGCTGGGCCGCGAAATTGGCGGCATCCGCCCGGCAACGTCCGCCGAGCTGGCCGCGCTGATCCTGGACAAGGCAGAGGTTGCCGTTGTCCCGGGCGAGGCGTTCGGTCCCAGCGGCTACCTGCGCCTGTCCTACGCCCTGGGCGATGACGATCTGGCCGTCGGCGTGGCCCGACTGCAGGAATTCCTGGGCTCCGCCAAGGCATAATCCGCCTCACCGGCGCCTCCGCGGGAGGTCCCTCGCGAGCAGTAAGATTTCCTCGGTCGCTGGGCGACCTTGAAAATCCATCCTCGCTCCGGGACCTCCCGCTTCTGCGTCGGCGAACGATATGCCCGAGGTTGACGGATTAGAGTAGGCGGCGGTCGGCGGCCCAGCGGGTCAGTTCGTGGCGCGAGGACAGCTGGAGCTTGCGCAGTACGGCGGAAACGTGGGTCTCCACGGTCTTGATGGAGATGAACAGCGCCTTGGCCACCTCCTTGTAGGAGTAGCCGCGGGCAATCAGGCGCATGACCTCCAGCTCGCGGGCCGAGAGCTTGTCCAACTCATCCTCCACGGCAACCTCTGCCGTGCCGAAGGCGTCGAGCACAAATCCGGCCAGGCGCGGGGAAAACACCGCGTCGCCTCCGGCCACGCGGCGGACGGCGTCGGAAATCTCTGCCCCCGAAATTGACTTGGTGACGTAGCCGCGGGCGCCGGCCCGGATCACCGAGACCACATCCTCGGCGGAGTCGGAGACGCTCAGGGCCAGGAATTTGGTGGTGGCCAGCTGGGCGGCGCTGCCTGCAATGACCTCGCGCCCGCCCTGGCCGCGGCCCCCGGGCAGGTGGACGTCCAGCAGCACCACGTCCGGCTGGTGGGCCGCGACGGCGGCAATGGCTTCCTCCACAGTGGCTGCCTCGGCCAGAACGGCAATGTCAGGGGCCAGGTCGGCCTTGAGCCCGGAACGGAAAATGGCGTGGTCGTCCACAATCACAACCCTGATGGGCGTTGGCGCTGCAGTCATTTGGCTTCCTCGGTGGCGGGTTTTTCGTGGGGCAGGTGCAGGCGCACTTCGGTTCCGTCCGCCGAACTAATGATCTCAGCCGTGCCGCCGTTGCGCTGCATGCGCCCGACGACGGACTCCCGGACCCCCAGCCTGTCCGCCGGCACTGTGGCCACGTCGAAGCCGGGGCCGCGGTCTTTCACAAACACGTCAACGCCCTGGGCGCCGGCTTCGATGTAGACCGAAACGGTTGTCCCGCCGTGCCGCACTCCGTTGAGCACCGCCTCGCGCACGGCCTGGACCAGGGCGTTGCCGCGCTCGCCCAGCTCGGCGTCGCCCACGGCCACCACCTCGACCGCGTGCCCGTGCAGGTCCTCGGCCTCGGCGCACACGGCCTTGACCCGCTCCACGAGGGCGCCGGTGCTGTGGGCGCTGTCCTGGTAGATCCATTCACGCAGCTCACGCTCCTGGGCGCGGGCAAGCCGGGTGACGTCCGCCGGGGAACTGGCGCTCTTTTGGATCAGGGCCAGGGTTTGCAGCACGGAGTCGTGCAGGTGTGCGGCAATCTCGGCACGCTCAGTTTCACGGATGCGTCCGGCCCGTTCCTCCTGGAACTCGCGCCAGAACTTCAGCGCCCACGGAGCCAGGACCAGCCCCACACCGGCCAGCACGGCCAGCGATGCCACCACGGAAGTCCACATCAGGGCCCACGAGCCCGAGCCGGCCACAATGACCAGGACCCCGGCAATCACCAGGGCCACGCCGCCGCCCAGCCGCAGCATGGCCATGGGGGTGTTCATCTTGGCCGCATTGAGCAGCCCAACCCGGCGGGTGTTGTCCAGCTGCATCCAGGCCAGGACCGCGCCGAGAATAATCACCAGCAACGGGATCAGGGTGCCCAGCCGCAGGGCCCAGCCCTGTTGCCCGCCAAAGATCGCGATGGCGGCAATCACCAGGGCACCGCCAATCAGCACCTCCCGGAAGCCCACAGGTATCCGCTGGCGCCTGGTGGTCGTGTTGTCCTCAACCACCGCTCCCTGGGCGGGCCGAAACAGCTTCAGGCGCGGGTTGCCGTCATCATCGAGCAGGGTTCCCGCGCTGCTGGTGCGGTCCCCGGCCAGGGGCACCAGGAGCCACAGCCAGCCGTAAAAGACCAGGCCGGCGCCAAAGAAGAAGCAGGCGCCCACCATGACGGCACGCACCACCCCAACCCTGATGCCCAGGTGCTCTGCCAGGCCGCCGCAAACCCCTGCGACCATGCGCTGCTGGGAACGGTACATCTTTGCGCTCATGGTTCAATCCAAACACGGCTGGGGTTGCCCCGCACCGCTTCCAAGGGTTGCTTCAGGGTTCTTTCAGGGTGACCCCGGATGGTGTGCGGGTGGCCCGGGCGGACACCATTGAACTATGAACACCGCACATGACAACCCAGAACAGCAGGAGGGGCCGGAAACGGCCCACGAAACCACGGCATCCGCCACGGGCCAGGACCCCACTCCCGGGGCCCCTCCGGCCGGCAATCCGTACGGCAGCCAGGCCGGCCAGCCATCGGCCCGGTTCTTCCAGTGGCTGCGCAGCCTTGGCATCCAGCGCGGGCGCAACCGTTGGGTGGGCGGTGTCTGCAGCGGCCTGGCCGACAAGTGGGGCATCGACCCCGTGATCGTCCGCGGCCTTGCCGTGGTGCTGACGCTGTTCTTCGGCATCGGCCTGCTGGCCTATGGTGTTGCCTGGGCCCTCCTGCCCGAACCCGACGGGCGCATCCACGTCGAGGAAGTGGCCCGTGGCCGTTGGAGCGCCGGCATGACCGGCGCCGGCATTGCCACGCTGCTGGGGCTGGGCGGCTCCGGCCAAGGCATCTTCACCGACGGGGACGGCGGCTGGTTCTTCTGGCCGATCGTATGGATCGGCGGCATCGCCTGGCTCATCTACTGGGCCGCCAACCGCGACAAGCCCAAGAACATCCGCAAGGCACCCGAAGGACCCGCACCCCACGGGCAGCCGGGCCAGTCCTGGTACGGCACCACCTGGCAGGGCCCCGGCCAGCCCGGCACCCCGGTCGGCCAGCCGGAAGCCTGGCAGGGCCCGTCGGTCCCTGCGCCGCCGCAGCACTTTGCCCCTGCACCGGCCTTCGCACCGGACCCCAAGCAATACGAAAAGGCCAAGACTGTCAAGGCCCGGCCCCGCCTGGGTGCCGCCGCGAGTTTCCTGGTGATTGGCGCCGCGGCAGTGATTGGCGCCGCCGTGCAACTCCTTGACGCCGGCAACATCATCCACCTGGGCGGCTACGAAGCCGGGGTTGCGGCGGCGGCAGCGGCCATCACGGCAGGGCTGGGCATCGTCGCTGCCGGCATCTCAGGCCGCACCGCCGGAGGCCTCGGCACCTTCGCCGTTGTGTCCCTGCTGTTTGCAGGCCTGATGAGCCTGCCGCCGAGCGACTTCTCCGGCTTCAACCAGTCCACCTGGGCCCCCACCACCGTCACAGCTGCTGAGAACGGCCGCAAGCTTCTCATGGGAAATGCCGACATTGACCTGACCAAGCTCAGCACACCGCTGGCCGAGGACATCCAAATCCCCCTTGACCTGGTGGCCTCCAGCGTCACCATCCGCGTACCGGGTGATGTGCCGGTGCAACTCAAGAGCGAGCTGGTCGCTGCCACCCTGACCATCGACGGTGAAGACACCGCCGGGACGCTGGCAGAGAACACCACCAGGGACATCAACCCCGAGGCCACTGGCAAGGGAATCACCATCACCCTTCAGGGTGCTGCAACCAATATTGATGTGGTGGTCGTCCCGTGATTCCCTCAGACACCTCCCCCACCCTTCCCCGCGCAGCAGAACCATTGGAGCACGCCATGGACAACCCCACCGAACCCCTGGAACAATCCGGCAGCACCCACCACACACCGGCAGGATACTTCGCCGACCCGGACGGGGACACTTTCCCGCCCGCAGAACCCGGAACCGAAACCCAGACAGAGGAAGATCCCACCGGAGCCGCCGGCTCCGGGCGGCACCCGGCCCGCATAGGCACCATCGTCTGGGGCACCGTGGTGCTCGTGGCAGGCATCCTTGTCATTCTCAGCAGCCAGCTGAGCATCAACCTCGATCCAGGCCTCACGGCAATGTGGCTGCTGCTGGGTGCCGGAGCGGCCATGGTGGCAGGCGGCGCAGTGAAGCTCCTGCGAAGGAAGCAGCCGTAGCAGCCAGGCGTCCACGGGGCGGTCACGGGGTTGCCGGGATCACATGAACGCATAGAATGTTCTAGACGAGGAGCTCAATGGTGCGCTCAAACCACATTGACTCCATCCCTCGAAGGACCTAAATACTCATGAAGATTGGAATTCTCACCAGCGGCGGAGACTGCCCTGGCCTGAATGCTGTTATCCGCGGCATCGTGCTCAAGGGCATCAAGGTCCACGGACACGAATTTGTCGGCTTCCGTGACGGCTGGCGAGGCGTGGTTGAGGGCGATGTCATGGACCTTCCCCGCCAGATGGTTCGCGGTATTTCAAAGCAGGGCGGCACCATTCTTGGCACCTCCCGCACCAACCCCTTTGAGGGCAACGGTGGACCGGACGTCATCAAGGCCCACATGGAGCGGCTCGGCATTGACGCAATGATCGCGATCGGCGGCGAGGGAACCCTCGCCGCCGCGCGCCGCCTCACGGACGCCGGACTGAAGATCGTGGGTGTGCCCAAGACAGTGGACAACGACCTCGACGCCACCGACTACACGTTCGGTTTCGACACGGCAGTGCAAATCGCCACCGAGGCCATCGACCGCCTGCGCACCACGGGCGAATCGCACCACCGCTGCATGATTGCCGAAGTCATGGGCCGCCACGTGGGCTGGATCGCCCTCCACGCGGGCATGGCGACCGGCGCCCACGCGGTGCTGATCCCGGAGCAGAACACCAGCATGGACCAGATCGTTGAATGGGTGAACGAAGCCCACGAACGTGGACGCGCACCCCTGGTGGTTGTGGCCGAGGGATTCGTCCCCGCCCACCAGGAAACTGCGCACTCCGAGCGCGGCCTGGATACCTTTGGCCGTCCCCGCCTGGGCGGCATCGGCGACCAGCTGGCCCCCGAGATCGAGGCCCGCACGGGCATTGAAACCCGAGCCACGATCCTGGGCCACATCCAGCGTGGCGGCGTCCCCTCCAGCTTTGACCGCGTGCTGGCCACGCGCCTGGGCATGGCCGCCGTTGACTCGGTGGTTGAGGAACGCTGGGGCACCATGGTCTCCCTCAAGGGCACCGAAATTGAGCATGTCCCCTTCGAGGCGGCCCTGGGCAACCTGAAGACCGTTCCGCAGCACCGCTACGACGAGGCTGCCATCCTGTTCGGCTGAGCCACCTCCTGACGGTAATGCCCCGCAGCACTCGTGTGCTGCGGGGCATTACCGTTAAAAGCATGACTTTTGATGCAAGCTCTTCCGCCATCGTCTTCCTCGCCTGGGAACGCGGCCTCGCCCTCCCCGAGAACGCCTTGCTCAAAGGACCCGGCCGGACACTCCACGCCGTCGACTCCCCCACCTTGACGTTCCTGAGGCTGTGGGACCGTTCGGTCCTGGCCGGCCCCGCCCACCTGCTGGAGGCAGCAGCCGCACTGGGGGATGACGAACTCAGCGACCACGGCACCTTGCTGCGGCTGACGCAGAACGACGGCGGGCGCGGGCTGGGCACCGCGGCCCTGTACTACGCCGACGATCTGGAGCTCCACCAGCCCGACGACACCGTCCACGTCTCCACCGGCCGGGAAGCCACAGCCGCCCTTGAGGCACTGTGCCCGCCGGACGACGTCAACGAAGCCGCCCTGTCGGGCAAGTCCAGCAGCTTCACTGTCATGGGCTCCGGGGAACCCGGCGCCGCTCCCCTGGCCTGCAGCGCCTGGGGAGAGTACCAGGGTCTCATTGCCCAGCTGGGCACCCTGGTGGCGCCGGCAGCACGGCGGCGCGGCCTGGGCCGGCTGGCCACAAGCATTGCCGCCCATGAAGCGCTGGCGGCCGGCCTCATCGTGCAGTGGCGCTCGGACGTCAACAACGCCCCGGCCCATGCACTCGCCACCTCACTGGGCCTCAGTGTTGCCGGGCTGCAGACTCAGGTTCACCTTCCGGTTGACCAAAATCGGCGTAAATAGCCGAGACCGGGCGCGGCTTGGCGAAGAAGATCGCCACCGCTGCGCCCAGCAGCACGCCGGCGGCGGGGAGCAGCGTGGACTGCGCCATGGCCGCGGAGAACCCTGCGTGCAGGGCCTCCGGCAGCTGGCCCGTGGCACCTGAGGCGCCACCTGTGGCACCTGCGGGCATTTCTGCGGCCAGCCTGGCGGAGATCAGGGCGGCGATGGCGGCGCTGCCCAGGACCGAGCCGATCTGGCGGGTTGTGTTGTAGACACCGGCACCTGCACCGGCTTCACGCGGCCCCAGGTTTCGGGTGGCCGTGGTCGAAAGCGGTGCCCAAATGCCCGAGCTGGCGATGCCCAGGAGGCCGCTGGGGAGCAGGAACAGCCAAATTGGCGTGTCGGGCCCCATGAGCGAGGACGTCCAGGCCAGCGAGATGGACATGAGGATGAATCCGGTGCAGGCCACGTAGCGGGGGTTGACCCGGTCCACGAGCTTGCCAACGAAGGGTGCCAGGACACCGGAGAAAAGTGCCATGGGAACCATCATGAGTGCCGACTGCGTGGGGGTCATGCCGCGCACCAGCTGGTAGTAGAAGAACAACGGCAGGCTCATGGCCGTGACGCTGAAGCCCATGGTGGTGATGGCCACGTTGGCCAAGGAGAAGTTCCGCACCTTGAACAGGTGCAGCGGCACAAGGGGTTCACCCTTGTTGACGGCCTGCCAGAAGACAAAGGCCACGAGCAGGACAATGCCGGCAATGATCAGGCTCCACACGGTGACCGGACCGGTGATGGTGCCCCAGTCGTAGGTGGCGCCTTCCTGGATGCCAAAGACCAGCAGGAACAGGCCGGCGGAGCTAAGCAGGACGCCGAGCAGGTCAAACTTGTGGTCGTGGGTTTGCAGCGACGGCACCAGGCGCCACGCCATGATGAAGGCAAGGACGCCGACGGGGACGTTCACAAAGAAGATCCATTCCCAGCCCAGTCCGTCAACCAGGACGCCGCCAAGGATTGGCCCCACCAGCATGGCGACACCGGCCGTTGCTCCCCACAGGCCCATGGCCGGGCCGCGCTTGTCCGGGGCGAAGATGCGGGTGATGACGGCCATCGTCTGCGGTGTCATCATGGCGGCACCGAGGCCCTGTGCCACGCGGGCCAGGATCAGCATGCCGATGTCGCCGGACAGGCCGCACCACAGCGAAGCCAAGGTGAAAACCGTCAGTCCAACAAGGTAGAGGTTCTTGGGTCCGTACTTGTCGCCCAGGCGGCCCGTCACCAGCAGCGGCACTGCGTAAGCCAGCAGGTAAGCGCTGGTCACCCAGATGACGGAGTTGATGTCAGTGTTCAGGCCCTCCATGATCTTGGGGTTCGCCACTGAAACGATGGTTGAATCCACCAGGATCATGAAGAATCCCAGTACGAGCGCCCATAACGCGGGCCACGGTTTTGCCACGATTTCCATGGGTTGATCCTTAGTCTTGAAAGTTGTGTGTAAGTTCGCTGGCATCGTTGCCGTCAGTGCCGTCCCCGGGCACTGGCAGCCACGGCAGCGAGCCGTCCTGTATTTCCTTGCACAGCTGCTTGACCCATGCCAGCTCGGCCCGCAGCTGGTGCTGCTGGTAGCCAACGTCGATCCAGTATTGGCGGGGCACCTGGCGTTGCAGGGCCAGCTTCGCATCGGCTTCCAGTGCGGCGATGTCCCCTTCCAGGGCCGCGACACGCTGCTCCAGCAACTCCACCACCTGACCGCCCGGCAGGTTGTGCGCCTCCGAAAGTCCCTGCGGGAAGCGCGGATACTCCTTGGCAGGTTGGGCCAGGAGTGCGCAGACATCGAAAGTCAGGCGCGCCCGCCCGTCAGGGAGGATGGCGTAGGTGGTGCGTTCGGGCCGGTTGCCGTCGCGGTCGGTGCCCGTAGCCTCGACGAGGCCCGCCTCTGCCAGTCGGCCCACTGCGTGATACAGGGTGCCGGGCCTGACTTTCAGCAGCCTGTCCTCATGGCGGTGCATCAGCAGCTGATACATCTCATAGGGGTGCATGGGCCGCTCCACCAGCAGCCCCAGGGCTGCCATGGCCAGGGGCGTCAACGCCTTTGCCGTTGCCATGATGTGCATTCCCTTGCCTCGGCTCCGTTGTTATTCCACAAGAAGTATTCCACGTGGAATACTCGACGCCAACGTTCGTCGTGGAAATCACAGGCTGGCCCCCACGCCATGGAAGGCGCGGGGGCCAGGGAGTCTTTTACCGGGGCGCCCGCAGGAACCCGGTGGCGCGTCCCACCACCTGGCCGGCGTCGGTGGCCACGATCAATTCCTGGTTGGCCGGGTACTTCTCACCGTCGTCATCAACCGTGAGCACGGCTTCCGGGTCCACGGAGCGCTTGATGACGGCCAGGGCTATGGGCCCCATCTCAAAGTGCTGGGCCACGGAGGTCACGGTTCCCACCACGCGGTCCTCGAACGAGACCTCGCTGCCAGCCGCCGGCAGGGTGTGCAGGGAACCGTCCAGTTGCAGGAACACGAGCCGTCGCGGCGGCCGGCCAAGGTTGTGCACGCGGGCGATGGTTTCCTGGCCCTTGTAGCAGCCCTTGGACAGGTGGACGGCGGTGCGGAGCAGGTCCAGCTCGTGGGGAATGGTCTTCTCGTCCGTCTCAGCCCCGCGGCGGGGCCGCCAGGCCGCTATGCGCAGGGCTTCGGCCGCCCAGGCGCCGGCCAGTGGCCGGGCCCCGATGGCCTCCTCGAGCTCCGCGGAGGGGACCAGATATTCGCGCCAGGGCCGCTCCAGGCCAGGGTGGCTGGACTCGGGAGCCGCGGCATAGCTGTACCCGCCGGCACCAACGTTGGGCCACGGGTCAACCCACACGAGACGTTCGCCCCAGCCGTCCACCTCGGTGACGGAGCCAACCACGGCCCAGTCCGCGGAGACGTCGGCAACCTCCACGCGAAGCATGAACTTCATGGACGTCAGCCACTTCGCGAGCGGCTCAGCCTCGTCGGTCTCGACAATCAGCCAGGTGGTCTCGCCGTCGTCCACCACGCGGGCGTCAAATTCAATGCGCCCCTGGATGGTGAGCAGCAGCAGCTCCGTGCCCACGTGGGGTGCGAGCCGCGTGAGGTCCTGGGAGGAAAGTGTGTTGAGCCAGCTGAGCCGGTCGGGGCCGGAAACGGTCACCACGCCGCGGTGGGAAAGATCGACGACGGCGCTCCCCGGTTTCCCGAGGTAGCCCGCCAGCAGGCGCTGCTCACGGTTGGGATCCCCGTAGTGGGCGGCAACACCGGCATCAAGCCCGCCGGCCTGCACGGCACCATGGCGGTTCAACAAAGGACTCAAATAGCTCATAACCGGTGCAACACCTTCTGTTGGGGACCTATTCCGCGCATGCGGCGGCGGACCGGCATCTTCTCGGCGACTTTCCGGCCAATCGGCCGTGGCCGGCCTCGGCCTCCCTGACGTCGCCTACGAAGACGCCGGCTCCGCCGCCGACTGGGCAAAGTGGCATAGTCGCCGGAAAAATGGCGGTCCTGCGCCGGAAGTACTTAGGCGGGAACCTTGTGGAGGGCTGCTGAAGCGTGGGCGTCTAGGGACTTGCCGTGGGCGGCAACATCCCAGCGCCAGAAGAGGTCGCCGTTGACGAGGCCGAAGATGCGGGTTGCGGCCGTGTAGTCCTTGGAGCCGGCGCCGCGCATGACGGCGTCGGTGGACAGCTGGATCTGCGGCCCCTTGATGGTGCCGTAGTACAGCTCGGAAATGCCGCCCGGGTGCACGATGTTGACCATGATGTCGAAGCCGCCGTCCGCGTTGCGGAGGGCCTCGACGTCGTCGGCCGTACGCAATGCAGGGACCATGTCGGCCGGGGTCATGCCGGGGCCGCCGTCGGACTCGGTCAGTGGCCGGTCAAGCTGCCAGAACCCGGTCTCGACGGAAAGGGGGCGCAGCACAGTGCCGTCCTCGTCGGTGAGCCAGGATTCCGCCGTGTATTGCAGGTACGGCAGGCCGTTGGCCTTGAACGTGACGGTCTGGGTAAAGAATTCGGAGTCGGCTTCGCCGGCGCCGAGCCGTCCGGCACCGCTCCAGGTGCCGAGCAGCCAGGACAGCGGAACCAGTTCCGGGGTCAGGTCCGTGGGGATTTCAATGGCCATGGCAGGTTACTGCTGACCCTTGAAGAGGCGCCACACCACCAGTCCGGCAAACCAGGCCATGGCCACGCCGGCCAGTGCCAACAGGCAAATGAAGAAGATTTCCAAGGCAAGTACGCTCATGCTGCCATCCTACAATGTTCTGCGCCGGCGTCCGGACTGGCCCTGCCGCAGCGCTAGTGCAGGATCATTTTCTCCACGAAATACACCAGCGTGCCCAGCGAGAGCACCGGCGCCAAGGCGGCAGCGACCATCCCGAAGCGGCTGGGAGACATGCCGGCAAGGGTGCGAAGCCTGTGGAAGGCGGCAATGACAGCGCCCACCAGCATGCCCAGGACCATGGCCGGGACAATGCGGACGTCGGAGAACAGCAATGCGGCCAACGGGCCGGCGAGGCCCGACAGCACAATGGTCAGCGGCGCCAGGACCCTGTCCGGCCAGCGCAGCATGCCGGACAGGAGCGCCACGGTGGCGCTGATGGCAACGATGAGGGTCATGCCAGGTTCGCCCAGGAACCTGAGGGAGGCCACCCAGCCGCCGGCGAAACCTGCAATGGCGACACCGGCACCTGCGCCAAGCGTCGATTCCAGCCGGTGCTTTTGCCCCGTGCCGCGGATCAGCTGAACCACCATGACGGCGCCAAAACCTACGGCAATGTACATGGGGGTCCATGACAAGTTCTCGGTGCCAGCGGACATGCCCGCGGTCAGCGCGGAGGCTGCACCCGTCAGGGCGATCACGCTGCCGAGCGTCTTCTTGGCCGGAATGCCCAAATAGTGCGGCCAGCCCAGGCCGAACACGGCAGCCAGGACCATGGCGGCACCCACGGCCCAGCCCAGGCCAAGGTAGTGCCCTGCCGCGAGCAGTGCGAGGGCGAGTATTCCGACAAGTCCGGCAATTGATGACTTCACACACCAATCCTGCCTTATTCTGCCGGTACACTGTGGAACAACCTTGTGGGCGGGGCGTCGGACGCGTGGCACCGCCGTGGCACCTGGTGTTCGCAGTTGTTCCGTCGCTCAAAGATGCGCGTTTTTGACCTTGTGAGGACGTCATGTCGCAGATCTTATTGCTGACCAACAACCACGGCAGTTCCGTGGAAGTTTTGCCTGCGCTTGAACTGCTCAGCCACAGCGTCCACATTCTCCCCGCCGTTCCGACGGCCCTGCTCGATGCCAAGCCCTCCGACGTCATCCTTGTCGATGCCCGCAAGGACCTTGCCGGATCCCGCTCGCTGACCCAGCTGCTGCGCGCCACGGGCATCAGCGTTCCCCTGCTGCTGGTGCTGACCGAGGGTGGAATGGCCGCCGTGACCGCATCCTGGGCGGCCGACGACGTCATCCTCGAGTCCGCGGGCCCGGCCGAGGTTGAGGCCCGCATCCGCCTGGCCCTGACCCGGGCGGCGGACACGGATGACGGCACGGGCCAGGAAATCCACGCCGCCGGAATCGTCATCGACGAGGACAGCTACACGGCCCGGGTCCACGGCTCCGTGCTGAACCTGACGTACAAGGAATTCGAACTGCTCAAGTACCTGGCACAACACCCGGGGCGGGTTTTCACCAGGGCGCAGCTGCTCAACGAGGTCTGGGGTTACGACTATTACGGCGGCACGCGCACCGTGGATGTCCACGTCCGGCGGCTGCGCGCTAAGCTCGGCTCCGAACATGAGAGCCTGATCAGCACCGTCCGAAACGTGGGTTACAGGCTCACCGTGTCCAAGTCCCCTGAAGAATCCATGGCCGACGCCCCGCAACACTGAGTGCCTGGCCCGCCACGAGGAGAACCACCGCCGTGCCTGAACTGCCCCGCGCCCTTGTCCTGATGAGCGCCGACACCTTTTCCGTGCAGTTCGACGGCGCGCGCCTGCGGCAGCTTGCCGACTTGGCCACGCTCGGGGAAACGGTGTGGGCCCCGTCCCTTGATGCCCCCGAGGTGCAAGACTGGCTTCCCGGCGTGGAGGTGCTCATCACCAGCTGGGGCGTGCCACTGCTGGATGGGGCCGCCCTGGCCAGGCTGCCGAAGCTGCGGGCCGTCTTCCACTGTGCGGGCTCGGTGCGCACCTTCGCCACGGATGCCCTGTGGGACCGCGGGATCGAGGTCTCCAACGGCGCCAACTCCAATGCCATTCCGGTGGCCGAGTTCACCCTTGCCAGCATCATCCTGGCCGGCAAGCGGGCGCAGGTTCTGGCCAACGACTTCCGCAGCCTCCGCGGCGAGCGTGGCATCGCCGAGCGCCGCGGGGAACTGGGCAACATGGGCCGCACCATTGGGCTTGTTGGATTTTCCAAGATTGGCCGGCGGGTGGCCGAGCTGTTGCAGATTCTGGCGGACACCACAGTCCTGGTCGCCGACCCCTACGCCGACCCGGAAGCCGTGGCCGCCACAGGTGCGCAGCTGTTGCCGCTGGCCGACATGTTGCCGCAGGTGGAGATCCTGTCCATCCACGCCCCGTCGCTGCCCAGTACCCGCCACATGATCGCCGCCGCGGAGCTGGCAGCACTGCCCGACGGCGCCACGATCATCAACACGGCACGCGGGGCCCTCATCGACCACGAAGCCTTGGCTGCGGAGTGCCGCACGGGCCGGCTCACGGCCATCCTGGACGTCACGGAACCGGAGCCGCTGCCCTCGGACAGTGAATTGTACGAGCTGCCCAACGTGATCCTCACGCCCCACGTGGCGGGGTCGCTGGGCAAGGAAACACGTCGCATGGTGGATGAGGCGCTGGCCGACCTTGGACGCTTCGTCGCGGGGCTGCCGCTGGAATCAGCCGTCCGCCGTGAGGACCTGGAACACCTGGCTTAGCCGGGCACCGCCCGGGACTGGCCGGGCTTCCCCGAAAGGCACCGCAAGGTGCCCGGAAAACAGGAAGACCCGCAGCTGATGGCAAAGAATGAATTCTTCGCCACCCTGCTGCGGGTCGATTCCCACTGGTGGAGGACATACGGGTCGAACGTATCGAGGACACCCCACTGGTGCATCCCCCCGGTGCAAGGCACGATCCTGGTGCGGATCCCTGCCGCCTGCGGCAACCGGAATCCGGCTGCGCTGCTCCCAAACTCTATGCCACGCCCAGCGGGCATGCAAACCGGCAACGGGGCCGTCCGTGCCGGTGCCGCTGGATGAGGCAGCGATCCGCGCCCCGGGTCTCGCTATCGCCCGCGTCCGCCCACTAGGCTGTTGCCATGAGCCCCGCAAAGACAGACAGCTGGCCCGTGACCGTGATCCCCGGTGCGCCCGGGCCCGAGATCCTGCGGGAAATCCAGGCGGTGGTGGACGCCGCGGAAGACGCCGACGGCAACCCGCCCTTTTCCGAACAAACGCTCGTGGAGCTGAAATCCACCGGGGCCGGCCCGCACAGCGTGCTGACCCTGCTGACCTACGCGCCGGAGGACGCCTCCCCCACAGCGGGCGAGGACCTGGCCGGCGTGGCGGTGGTGGTGCTCAATGGCAACGAGGGTGTCCTGGAGATTGTGGTGCACCCGGCCTACCGCAACGACGGTGTGGGCGCCATGCTGGCCGACAAACTCGTGGAGGTCAGGGGGCTGCAGGGCATCAAGGCCTGGTCCCACGGTGACCACGAGGCCGCCGCGGACCTTGCCGCCAGCTACGGCTACCGGGCCATCCGCGAGCTGTGGCGCATGCGCCTGGTGCGGCAGGCTCCGCAATCCGGGGACCTGGCGGCACAGCAGGCGGCCCCGGCGGACATGCCCGACGGCGTGAGGCTGCGCACATTTATCCCCGGCCAGGACGAGGAAGGCTGGCTGGCTGCCAACGCCGCCGCCTTTGCACACCACCCGGAGCAGGGCGCCATGACCCTGGCTGACCTGCGGGCCCGGATGGCCGAGCCCTGGTTCGATCCGGCCGGATTTTTCCTTGCCGTCAATGATGAGGACCAGATCCTGGGCTTCCACTGGACCAAAGTTCACCCGGGCCGGCACGGGCAGGAGGCCATGGGCGAGGTCTACGTGGTGGGCGTCACGCCCGGCGCGCAGGGCATGGGCCTGGGCAGAATCCTGACCAAGGCCGGCATTGCCCACCTGCAAAAGACCGGTATGCGGGCCATTATGCTGTACGTGGACGCCGACAATGAGGCGGCCGTGTCGCTTTACCGCAAGCTTGGTTTCACCAAGTGGGATTCCGATGTCATGTACGGGCCCATGTCGGCGTAGCCTGCCCGCGGGTGGCGCCTGCGGCCGCGGCTTGTATGGTTGATTCAAGGCAATACCGACTACGAGGACTTGTTGATGAAGCGCGATTACAAGGCATCCCTGAACACCCTGCCGGGCAGCAGCCCGGAACGATTTTTCTCCGGGGAAGTGCCGGCATCCAGGGCCACGCAGGACCGGATCGAGATTCCGGAGTTCGAGCCCACGCTCATTCCCGAGGGCGACATCAGCGGCGACAGGTTCCTTGACCGCGAGCTGAGCTGGCTGGCGTTCAACGCCCGCGTGCTGGAACTGGCCGAAGACCCCGAGCTGCAGCTACTGGAGCGGGTGAACTTCCTGTCCATCTTTGCCTCCAACCTTGATGAGTTCTTCATGGTGCGCGTTGCCGGCCTGAAGCGCCGCATCGCCGCAGGCCTGGCCGTGCCCTCCCCCGCGGGGCTGAGCCCCCTTGAGGTCCTGGAGCAGATCAGCGACGCCGCCCACGAGCTGCAGTCACGCCACGCGCACGTCTTTGCCAGCCAGATCAGGCCGGCGCTGGCCTACGAGCACATCCACCTGGTCCACTGGGACGAACTGGATGACCCCTCCAAGATTCAGCTGGCCAAGATGTTCGCCGAGAAGATCTTCCCCATTCTCACGCCGCTGGCCGTTGACCCGGCCCATCCCTTCCCCTACATCTCCGGCCTGTCCCTGAACCTGGCCGTGGTGGTCCGCAACCCGGTCAGCGACAAGGAACTCTTTGCCCGCCTGAAGGTGCCGGACCTGCTGCCTCGCCTGGTGCCCCTGGACGGTCCACGCGCCGGCACCGTGCCCGGGCGCGTGGCCCGCTTCATCCCCCTGGAAGAGGTCATCGCCGAGCACCTGGACCAGCTGTTCCCCGGCATGGAAATCGTGGAACACCACAGCTTCCGCGTCACCCGCAACGAGGACCTCGAAGTGGAAGAGGACGACGCCGAAAACCTCCTGCAGGCGCTCGAGAAGGAACTGCTCCGGCGCAAGTTCGGCCCGCCCGTGCGCCTCGAGGTGGCCACGGACATCAACCCGAGCATCCTTGCCCTGCTGGTGCGCGAGCTGGACATTGACGAGACCGAGGTCTATTCATTGCCGGCCCCGCTGGACCTGCGCGGGCTGTCCATCATTGGCAGCATCGACCGCGCGGACCTGCGCTACCCCAAGCACGTGGCCCACACCTCCCGGGACCTGAACGCCTCGGAAACCTCCAAGGCCGCCAACGTGTTTGCCGCCATGCGCCGCCGCGACATCCTGCTGCACCACCCCTACGATTCCTTCTCCACCTCCGTGCAGGCATTCCTGGAGCAGGCGGCCGCGGACCCCAAGGTGCGTGCCATCAAGCAGACCCTGTACCGCACCTCCGGCGACTCCCCCATTGTGGATGCCCTGGTGGATGCCGCCGAGGCCGGCAAGCAGGTCCTGGCCCTGGTGGAGATCAAGGCCCGCTTCGATGAGCAGGCCAACATTTCCTGGGCCCGCAAGCTCGAGCAGGCCGGCGTCCACGTGGTGTACGGCATCGTGGGCCTGAAAACCCACTGCAAGCTGTCCCTCGTGGTCCGCCAGGAGCAGGACGGCCTGCGCCGCTACTGCCACATCGGAACAGGCAACTACCACCCCCGCACGGCCCGCTACTACGAGGACCTGGGGCTGCTGACAGCCGACAACCAGGTGGGCGAGGACCTGTCCAAGCTGTTCAACCAGCTGTCCGGCTACGCGCCCAAGTCCACGTTCAACCGCCTGCTGGTGGCCCCGCGCTCGGTCCGATCGGGCCTGATTGAGCGCATCGACGCCGAGATCGCCAACAAGAAGGCCGGCCTGCCGGCCCGGGTGCGCATCAAGGTCAACTCCATGGTTGACGAGTCCATCATTGACTCCCTCTACCGGGCCTCGCAGGCCGGCGTGGAGGTTGGCGTGATTGTGCGCGGCATCTGCTCGCTGCGTCCGGGCGTGCCCGGCCTGAGCGAGAACATCACCGTGCGGTCCGTGCTGGGCCGCTTCCTGGAACACTCGCGTGTTTTCACCTTCGCCAATGGCGGGGACCCCGTGGTGTACATCGGCTCGGCAGACATGATGCACCGAAACCTGGACCGCAGGGTCGAGGCGCTGGTGCGGCTGTCCAACCAGGAAGACATTCACGAGGTCAACTCCCTCCTGGACCGGTACCTGGATCCCGGCACATCCAGCTGGCACCTCGATGAGGACGGCGAATGGCAACGCCACCACCTCGACGCCGATGGAAAACCCCTGCTTGACGTCCAGTCATGGCTGCTTGCCAGCCGTTCACGTCCGCGATCCGCACTGCACCGGTAATGCGCAACACTGAACACCTTGAGGATGCCGTGGAGGACTTCACAGGCGTTTCCATCTACGCAGCAGGCGCCCTGTGCTGGCGCGTCAAGAAGAGGAAACTCGAAGTCCTGCTGATCCACCGCCAGCGCTACGACGACTGGTCCTGGCCCAAGGGCAAGCTGGACAAGGGCGAGACCCTTGCCGAGTGCGCCGTGCGGGAGGTGTATGAGGAGGTGGCGCTGCCCATCACCCTGGGCATCCGGCTGCCCTCCATCCGCTACGCCGTGAAGCCGGGCCTGAAGGAAGTCCACTACTGGGCTGCCGCGGTGGATGACATGCCGCCGCTGCCCGACGGCAAGGAAGTGGACGCCGCCATCTGGTGCAGCCCCACCAAGGCGCGCGGCCTGCTGTCCAACCCCTCCGATGTGGAGCCGCTGGATGCCCTGCTGGCCGCACATGAGGCCGGCACGCTGGACACGTGGCCCCTGCTGGTCATCCGGCATGCCAAGGCCAAGCCGCGGTCCTCGTGGACCCGGGCCGAGGGCGAGCGTCCGCTGGCCGCAACGGGAAAGCGCCAGGCCCTGTACCTGCAACGGCTCCTGATGTCCTGGGGTCCGGGCCGGATCCACACGAGCGGCTGGATGCGCTGCATCTCCACCATCTCCCCCTACGCCCAGGCCACCAAGGCCAAGGTGAAAGTGGTGCCATGGCTGACGGAAGCGGACCACAAACGGAACCCCGCCAAGGCTGCCTCCGTGGTGGAGAAATTGCTGATGCGCTCCAGCGCCACCGCCCTGTGCACGCACCGGCCCGTCATGCCCACTGTGTTGGCCACCCTGGCCAACCACATGGGCCCGGAACTGGCCGCGGCACTGCCCGTGCATGACCCCTACCTGGCTCCGGGCGAGGTCCTCGTGGCCCACGTGTCCGTCGCCGAACCGGGCCGCATCGTGGCACTTGAGCAGCACAAGCCCTACGAGGACTGACACCGCACCCGGGCGGGATGTGCCCCGGAAACATGCGGATTCCGGGGCACCTGGATGCCCCGGATGTAGCAATTCGACATGCACTTGCCCATTGGGGACCTTCGGTACGTAACATTGGAGCGAATAAGGGATTTCGCTTGCCAACGTCGCCGCAAAGGATATATAGCATGCCGTCACTCGATTCGCTGCCAGTATTGGACTTCTCCCGGCTCAGTGCCGGCCCGGAGGAAGCCGCCGCGTTCCGCAATGACCTGCGGGATGCCATGCACGAGGTGGGGTTCCTGTACCTGTCCGGCCATGGCGTGCCCCAGGAACTCACGGACGCCATGCTTTCGGTGTCCCGCCGCTTCTTTGAACTGCCCGAGGAAGTAAAGCTCGCCGTGGAGAACATCCACAGCCCCCAATTCCGCGGCTACACCCGCATGGGCGGCGAGCTCACCGACGGAGGCGTGGATTGGCGCGAGCAGATTGACATCGGGGTGGAGCGCGACACCGTGGCGCCGGGCCCCGGGGTGCCTGACTACTGGCGGCTGGAGGGCCCAAACCTGTGGCCCGAGGGATTGCCGGAGATGCGCGCCGTCGTCTCCGAATGGACCGAGCGGCTCAGCGCCATCTCACTGGAACTGCTGCGGTCCCTGGCGCTCTCGCTGGGGGCGCCCGAGGACACCTTTGATGCGGCGTTCGCAGCCCAGGCATTCCCCTTGCTGAAGATTGTCCGCTATCCGGGCGAATCCAACCCGGATCCCGTGCAGGGCGTGGGATCCCACCGCGACGGCGGCGTCATCACGCTGCTCCTCGTTGAGCCCGGCAAGGGCGGCCTCCAGGTGGAGTACCAGGGCCAGTGGATCGACGCGCCGCAGGTGCCCGGCACCTTCGTGGTGAACATTGGCGAGATGCTCGAGTTGGCAACCAACGGCTACCTCAAGGCCACCCTGCACCGCGTCATCTCGCCGCTGCGTGGCAACGACAGGATCTCCCTGCCGTTCTTCTTCAACCCGGCCCTTGACGCAACCATGCCCCGGCTCGCCGCCAGCCCGGAATTTCAGGCCAAGGCACGCGGGGTGTCGGCCGACCCGGGCAACAGCCCGATCCTGTCGACCTATGGCGACAACGCCCTTCGCTACCGGCTCCGCGCCCACCCCAACGTGGTTGCCGCCCAGCATGCGGACCTGTTGACGGACTAGTTTCAGAACGGCAAACCCCGGTTCCTCGTTCCACTGGCATTCTTTGTACCGTACACTCGACACAAAGATCGTCAAGTCATGGGGGAAGTGATGGATCCGAATCCGCTGGCACCAACGTTTCTGGAGATGCTCATTCCGTTTGGGCTGCCTCTTGCACTCGTGTGCGTGCTGCTCTATTCCATTATCCGCTTTGCCGTGTGGACGCCCCGCGGCGGCCCGCAACTGCACCAGGTGAGAAAGCACGCGTACTGGACCGGACTCATCGCCTGGATGTTCAGCAGCTTGGCAGCAGCGGGACAGAGCGGCACCTACCACTACGGACAAGCATCCCAGCCTGGCAGTCCGTGGGCATCAATTCCGTGGTTTGCACTGCTCGGACCGGTGGCTGCCGTCATCGCCATCCATGCGTTGGGGCAGGCAACCTGGCCGGCACCCAAATCCGCCAAGCGAGTGGCCACCCTGGAATTTCGGCGGGTCCGCGACTACGTCCCACCCGCACTGGGCTGGACGGTTCTAGGGTCGTTCCTGCTCACCGCCTCCGTCATTCCATTTGTTGCTGCAACCCGGGGATTCCAGGCCGTTTCCTCACCCCCTCCCGGCACCCTGAGCGCCTGGACCATGGGGAAGGTGGACGGCTGGGTGCTGGCAGTGGCATTGACGCTGCCATTGCTTCTGCTGGCGGCCGGCACCCTGCTGGTCATGCGGCTCATTGCCTCACGCAGGTCCCTGGAAAGCCTGACGCCCGAGCAAAACAAGACGCTGCGAATCATTGGTATGAACCGGCTGCTGCGGCTTTCAGCCACTGTTGCCTCCGGGTACTCCGCAATTGCCGGGAACTACTTGTCGCAGCCCAGGCCGGGGTCGGACACCATGTCCTACACGAACTGGCTGGGGCTGGTGAACATGGCCGTGTTGGCGACGATGTTCTTTTGGAAGCCACCGACCCTCGAGCTGGCTACGTCTTTTCCCGACGCTGAACACGCGCGTCCGTTCCGGCCCAGCAGGGAGAGCTTCAGCGCGGCTCGACTCATGGATTCCACGGCCGTCGTCCTCGTTCCATCGGCCGCAGCCGGCGCCCTGCTCGGCTACGCCTTGCGGGATTGGCTGGGATGGATGGGAAGCATCTCGCTGCCCATGATCTTCATGGTCTTTTCCTATCTGGCCCTGGAAATGGTCCTGGTGCGCAACTACGGGTCGAGGGCGGGTTCACACAGTGGGGACCGCCCGCCACTGGAGGCGCCCCTGCCCGCATGGGTCCACGTCGGCTTTGGGCTGAGCGCACTGGCACTGGCCGCGGCCATCGTCTATGCCGTGGCATCCTCCACGTCGGTGCCGCCTCGCCGGTGGGACGGCTTCCCTGCACCGTGGGCAATCTGCGTGGTCCCGTGCATTTTGGCGGTTGCCATCCTTCTGGCGGGATTGGCCGCGGGGTGGGTGGTGCGTTCGCGCCCGGCGCTGGTCAATGTTCCGGCCATTTTGGATGCAACCCTGCGCCGCCGGTCGCTGTTTCGGATCGCCCGAACGGTCACCAGCTGCTGGTTCGCGTTGGCCGGCCTTGTGCTGACCATGGCTGAGCCGCCCGCCACCAGCCATCCGCACACCCTGCAGGTCGATCTCTCCGTGGTTGCCGCCCTGTGTTTCGCCTTGGGGGCAATTGCCTTGTTCCTTCCGGTCAGGGCCTACAGTCCGGCGGATGTCTCACCCGAGGGCTCGGACAAGCCAAGCATGAGCAAGTAGCACCATGGAAGCACAGATCGTCATTGACCTGACCACGGCCACACCACCCTACGAGCAGGTCCAGACCCAAATCACCTCTCTCATTGCCGTGGGCAGCCTTCCGCCAGGCACACGCCTGCCCACGGTCCGCAGCCTCGCCGCCGATCTCGGCGTGGCCGCAGGAACCGTGGCCCGCGCCTACAAGGAACTTGAAGCCGCCGGACTGGTCACGACCAACCGGAGGCAGGGAACGGTGGTGGCCGGGTCTCGACAGGCTCGAGAACCGACTGGGCTGCAAGAAACCTCGGAGGTGATGGCCGCCGTCGAACATCTCCTGGATGCCGGGGAACGGGCCGGGCTGGACGGAAGGATGTTGATCTCACTGCTGCAGGGACGCCTGAACCAGCGGGGCTCCCAGTAGACTTGTGGGCGTGACTATTGAGACCCCCTACGAGGACATGCTCCGGGATGTGCTGGCCAACGGCACCCCGAAGTCGGACCGCACCGGAACCGGCACACGCAGCGTTTTTGGCCGCCAGCTCCGCTTTGACCTGAGTGAATCCTTCCCGCTGATCACCACCAAGCGCGTTCACTTCAAGTCGGTTGCCATGGAGCTGCTGTGGTTCCTGCGCGGCGACTCCAACGTGCGTTGGCTGCAGGAAAATGGCGTCAAGATCTGGAACGAGTGGGCGGACGACGACGGCGAGCTGGGTCCCGTCTATGGCGTCCAGTGGCGCTCCTGGCCCACCCCGGACGGCGAGCACATCGACCAGATCACCCAGGTCATGGAGTCCCTGGCAAACAACCCGGACTCACGCCGGCACATTGTGTCCGCCTGGAATGTTGGCGAATTGAAGAACATGGCGCTGCCGCCGTGCCACGCCTTCTTCCAGTTTTATGTTGCCCCCACCGAGGACGGCCGCGGCAAGCTCAGCTGCCAGCTGTACCAGCGCTCCGCCGATACTTTCCTGGGCGTGCCCTTCAACATTGCCTCCTACGCGCTGCTGACCATGATGGTGGCCCAGCAGCTGGACATGGAGCCGGGTGAATTCATCTGGACCGGCGGCGACGTGCACATTTACGACGACCACCTGGCGCAGGTTGCCGAGCAGCTCTCCCGCGAGCCGTACCCTTACCCGCGGCTGCGCTTCACCCGCAAGCCGGAGTCCATCCTGGACTACAGCTTTGAAGACTTTGAGATTCTCGACTACCAGCACCATCCCACGATTAAGGCACCGATAGCCGTATGAGCGAGCCCGCTTCCACCTACCGTTTCAGCCAGCCCATTGTGGGCATGATCTGGGCACAAACCAACCAGGGAATCATCGGCGCCGACGGCGGCATGCCCTGGCAGCTGCCCGAGGACATGGCCCACTTCAAGCGCGTCACCATGGGCCACCCCGTGGTCATGGGCCGGAGGACCTGGGAGTCGTTCCCGGAGAAGTTCCGCCCCCTGCCCGGGCGCACCAACATTGTGGTGACCCGGCAGGAAGGCTGGGGCGCCACACCCGAGGCAAGTGGCGCCGTCGTGCTTGAATCGCTGGAGGAGGCACTCGTTGAGGCGCAGTTCTCCCCCGGCGGCGACGAGGTGTGGGTCATCGGCGGCGGCCAGGTCTATGCCCAGGCAGCCGAGCACTGCAATGTGGCCGTGGTGACGGTCATCAACTCGGACGTTTCCGGTGACACGCAGGCCCCGGGGCTGGGCCAGGACTGGTCATTCCGTGGGGCCTCGCCGCTGGAGGGCTGGCACACCTCCAAGAATGGCACCGAATACCGGATCACCATGTGGGCCAAGGGCGACACAGAGTTCCAGGCCGAGTAGGGCTCATGGGGAGTCCACCCCATCGCCGCACAACGGGCCCACCACTAAGCTCAATGTGATCCTGAACCTGACCTTGTCCCCAAACCCGCGGAGCCACGATGAACGAAATGTTGGGCGCTGATGTTGAAGAATTGCGCGCCCTGGCCAAGGAGTTTTCCGGCAAGTCCCAGAGCCTGACGCAGGCGCAGCGGATCATCGACGGGGCCGTCAATCAGCTCCCCCGCTATTGGCAGGGCCAGGACGCACAGCGGTTTGCCGCACAGTGGCGCGGCCAGAACCGGGCAGTCATTGCCCGCACCGCGTCCATGCTGGATGAAACCGCCGAGCAGCTCAAAACCAACGCCACGGAGCAGGAAAAAGCCAGCTCCGTGGCGAGCCTGGGCGGGCCGTCCGGGGCGCCGGGAACGGGTCCCGGCAGCGCGCCCGGCGGCAAGGGCGATTCGGGCTACCAATATGGCCCGGACTGGCTGGCAGACGGCGACTCGCCGTTCCGGCAGGGCTGGGATGCCTACAACTGGGCCAAACTGATTCCCAACATGCGTGCGGGCCTGTTCGACATTGGCGGCATGCTGACCCAGGCCAACCGTGCAGGATTCTTCAGCGAAGAAGCCTGGAAAATTTTCCGGGCCAACAACGCCTTCAGCCAGTTCGCCAACATGTCATCGGACATGTTTGACGGCAAATGGCACACGGCCTTCAACCTGGCCGAGGACGGCAAGGCCTTCAAATTCTTCAACGGCGCCGGCAAGGTGCTCGGCGGCGTTGGTGTGGGCCTTGATGCCCTTGACAGCCTCAACCACTTCTCAAAGGGTGAAACCGGGGAGGGCGCCTACTCACTGGTCAAGGCAGGATTTGGCGCCGCATCCTTCGCACCCCCGCCCGTGGGGCCGATTGCCGCCGTGGCCAGCGGCGCCCTGTTCCTCTACGACAACGTGCCCGTCATCCACGATTCCGTGAACTACGTTGGAGGAAAGATTGCCGAAGGCGCAGAGGCTGCTGTGGACGCTGTGGCCGACACAGGAAAGAAAGTTGCCAAGTTCTTTGGCTTCTAGGAATTTGGCTTCCAACAATGAGGAGAAATGATCTTGACTCAGGCAACTACGCCCGCTGACCAGGTTTTCCCGGATGCAATCGGCTTCGGTTTTGCCGAACTCGTGGCGCTGCTGAACCTTGTGCGGGGCGACGCCTCAACTGCCAGCGCCGCAGCCCTGCGCATCGCCGATGACCTGGACGACGACAAGGTGCTGTTCGCGGGTGCCTCCTCGCTTGTGGCCCGCGGCTTCGCCACGGTTGAAGAAGGGGGCGAGCTGAGCATCAAGGGCCCCGTTGCTGCTGTGACCCATGCCTTGTCCACGGCCACCCGGCGCATGGAAATTTCGCTCCTGACGGCCGACGGCGGCGACAGCGTCATCAGTGTCGACGCACCCAACTACGGCATCATTCTCCAGCCCCGGGCGTACCTGACCTGGTTCGCCATGGCGCAGAAGCCGGACATCACGGCAGCCGAGGGCAATTTCTGGATCATGCGCAAGCACCTGGAAGAAAACCCGGCCGGCGGTGCCACCATCAAGCGCCGCGAGGACAGCAGCGGCCGGCAACTCCTGCTCAAGCGCGAAGGCACCACCTGGACGGTGGGCTACAACTCCCCCGGCCCCGGGGACATTGAGCCCATTACCGGACTCAGCGATGCCGACGTGCTCGAACGCATCCGCGCGATTCGGCAGGACTAGGCCTTGGCGGCGGATCCCCAGCGCGAATGGCGGGACCAGCAGGCCAAGGCCTGGCACGAACAGGCCGTTGCTGCCGGCCAGAAGCGGGTGCTGCGGCGCGCCAGGAACGGCGAGCTGGTCAGCTACCTGCCCGAGGAGTACGGCGTGGGCCGCAGCGGCCTGGGCCCCAAAATCCACACGGTCTGGGGCCACGCCGTCCTGGTCGCGTGTGAGCTGGTGTTTCTGGGCCTGGTGTTCCAGGCCATCAGCCGCGGCTACGACAGGGTGCCTGCGGGCGCGTGGTTTGCCGTTGCCTTCTTCGGCCTGGTGATCGCCTATTCGGCGTGGAACCTGGCGAAAGAAGCAAAAGCCACCAGGCTGCGCCGCCAACGGGGCCTGCCCACGCCGGCCGAATAGCCGAACCCCGGCACATCCCAGGAACACACAAGCGACGGCAGGACAGCGTTGGACAATCCACAGGAACCATCGAGAAACTACGACCCGAATCCCTTCAACGTGAGCCAGTACGAGGACGAATACGGGCCGGGCGGGGTCCCAAAGGACTACACCTTCCATGGCAAGACACCGCTGCAGAATCCCAACGGCATCCGCGTGGTGAGCGTCTTCATGCTCCTGATGGGTGGTTTCCTGGTTTTTCTAATGATCATGGCAGGCCCGGCCGAGCCGTCGTTTTACGGCGCCGGGGCCATGGCCCTTGGCGCCTGGGCCATGGCCGCCTGGGGGTTCATCATCGCCAACCGCCGGCAGAAGTGGCTCACCGCCAACGGCGTGCCGCGCAAGGACTGGTGACCTTGGCCTGCACCGGAGCAGCCCTCCGAACCGCACGAGCCAGGCAACATCCGGATCCAAAGCTCCATCCCCATTGTCTTCGCCGCTGTTTCCTTGGTGGCCGCAACCACTCCCGATTGGGGACCAGCCATGCGTTCCAAAGCTGAACGGGACCAGCGCTGGCACCAGAAGCAGCGCGAGAAACGCGAGAAGCACGAGCAGCGCCTGCTGCGCGACCGGCAGGCCATGGACTGGCATGATGCGGCAGTTGCCACCGGCCAGAAGCGCTATCTGGCCCGCGCCAACAACGGCGAGCTGATCAGCTACCTTCACGAGGAATACGGAGTCACGCGCGGGCACTCCAACCTGGTCATCAGGACGGTGTGGGGCTGGGTGGTCCTGGTGACAACCATGCTCTTCCTTGTCGGCATGATGGCCTGGATCATGGTGGCTGCCGCCCGCGACACCCCCGGCGGACTTCACGGGGGATACTGGTTTGCGCTGGCAATCTCCCTGCTCCTGCTTTTTGTTGCGGGCCGGTACATGGTCATCGAGGCCAAGGCCACCATTCTGCGCAGGCAACGGGGCCTGCCCACCCCGTCCGGCGGCCCCATGCCTGCCGTGAACCCCGGGCCGGGGAACTACACCCGCTGAGCCCGTCATGGTGGCCGGCCCGGCACCCGCCGGCACAGGGGCGCGGAGGTGCGTCCCGCCGTCGTGCCTGTTCGCAGGGTGAAACGAACTACACCGGATTTGCCCCTCCCCCCTAAACTGGGAGGCATGACCAACAACAATGTTCCTTCCGTCGGCCTGGTTGGCTGGCGCGGCATGGTCGGTTCCGTCCTGGTGCAGCGCATGCAGGACGAGGGCGACTTCGGCGATATCAACCCCGTCTTCTTCTCCACCTCCAACGCCGGCGGCAGTGCCCCCGCGATTGCAGGCTCCGGCGACGCCGGAAAGCTCGAGGACGCCTTTGATATTGACACGCTGGCCAAGCTGCCCATTATTGTGACCGCCCAGGGCGGGGACTACACCAAGCGCGTCCACACCGAACTGCGCAACCGCGGCTGGGACGGGCTGTGGATGGACGCGGCCTCCACGCTGCGCATGAACGACGACTCCATCATTGTGCTGGACCCCATCAACCGTGGCGTCATCGACGCCGGGCTGGCCGGCGGTGTCAAGGATTTTGTGGGCGGCAACTGCACTGTTTCCTGCATGCTCATGGGACTTGGCGGGCTGTTCAAGAACGGCCTGGTCGAGTGGGGCACCTCCATGACCTACCAAGCTGCCTCCGGCGGCGGCGCCCGCCACATGCGTGAGCTGCTGAACCAGTTCGGCACCCTGAACTCCGAGGTTTCCTCCGAACTGGACAACCCGGCGTCGGCCATCCTGGAAATTGACCGCAAGGTCCTGGCCCACCAGCGCGAAGGCATCGATTCTTCGCAGTTTGGCGTGCCGCTGGCCGGCTCCCTGATCCCCTGGATCGACGCCGACCTGGGCAACGGCCAGTCCAAGGAAGAGTGGAAGGCAGGGGTTGAGACCAACAAGATCCTCGGCACCACTGACGCGAACCGCGTGATCATGGACGGGCTGTGCGTGCGCATCGGCGCCATGCGCTCCCACTCGCAGGCCCTGACGCTCAAGCTCCGCGAGGACCTGTCAGTGGCGGAGATTGAGTCCCTGCTGGCCAACGACAACGAGTGGGCCAAGGTTGTGCCCAACACGAAGGAAGCCTCCATGGCGGACCTGACCCCCGTGGCCGCTTCCGGCACGTTGGAAGTTCCCGTGGGCCGCATCCGCAAGATGGAAATGGGCCCCGAGTACATCAGCGCGTTCACCGTGGGCGACCAGCTCCTCTGGGGTGCCGCCGAGCCGCTGCGCCGCATGCTGAAGATCGCCGTCGGCACGCTGTAGCCCTTCCCGAAAAGGCCTCGACGGGCCCGGCCACCTGTGGCCG
>NZ_JANKZF010000053.1 GCF_027568515.1 Arthrobacter sp. HY1533
AATGCAGGGAGGCCCCGCACCGTGTGGTGTGGGGCCTCGACCTGTTTTTGGTGTTGTCCGGCGGTGTCCTACTCTCCCACATCCTCTCGAATGCAGTACCATCGGCGCTGTGGGTCTTAGCTTCCGGGTTCGGAATGGGACCGGGCGTTTCCCCCACGCTATGACCACCGTAACTCGTTCCCCAATACCAATGTTTCTTGGTTGGGTGGCTTGTTGGGTGCTCTTGGAGCAACAGTATTTTATTATACAGGGTTCCTGGTGACCGTTCCGCACCGTTTGGGGGTGGGGGTGGTCACAGGGGACAACCTGTTTTGGTTTCCAAACGGTTTGTTGTTTGGGAACCACATAGTGAACGCGAGCACAGTAATTTTATAAGTTATGTGTGGTGTAAGTTATCGGCTTATTAGTACCGGTCAGCTTCACGAGTCTTTAGTCCTCGCTTCCACATCCGGCCTATCAACCCAGTGGTCTAGCTGGGGGCCTCTCACACTTACGTGTATGGAAATCTCATCTTGAAGCGGGCTTCCCGCTTAGATGCTTTCAGCGGTTATCCCATCCGAACGTAGCTAATCAGCGATGCACTTGGCAGTACAACTGACACACCAGAGGTTCGTCCGTCCCGGTCCTCTCGTACTAAGGACAGCCCTTCTCAAATTTCCTGCGCGCGCAGCGGATAGGGACCGAACTGTCTCACGACGTTCTAAACCCAGCTCGCGTACCGCTTTAATGGGCGAACAGCCCAACCCTTGGGACCTACTCCAGCCCCAGGATGCGACGAGCCGACATCGAGGTGCCAAACCATGCCGTCGATATGGACTCTTGGGCAAGATCAGCCTGTTATCCCCGAGGTACCTTTTATCCGTTGAGCGACGGCCATTCCACAATGTGCCGCCGGATCACTAGTCCCGACTTTCGTCCCTGCTCGAGGTGTCCCTCTCACAGTCAAGCTCCCTTGTGCACTTACACTCGATACCTGATTGCCAACCAGGCTGAGGGAACCTTTGGGCGCCTCCGTTACTTTTTAGGAGGCAACCGCCCCAGTTAAACTACCCATCAGGCACTGTCCCTGACCCGGATTACGGGCCGAAGTTAGATGTCCAAAGTGACCAGAGTGGTATTTCAACGATGACTCCACCGCAACTAGCGTTGCAGCTTCACAGTCTCCCACCTATCCTACACAAGCCACTCCGAACACCAATACCAAACTATAGTAAAGGTCTCGGGGTCTTTCCGTCCTGCTGCGCGTAACGAGCATCTTTACTCGTACTGCAATTTCGCCGAGTTTATGGTTGAGACAGCGGGGAAGTCGTTACTCCATTCGTGCAGGTCGGAACTTACCCGACAAGGAATTTCGCTACCTTAGGATGGTTATAGTTACCACCGCCGTTTACTGGGGCTTAAATTCTCAGCTTCGCCACCGAAGTAGCTAACCGGTCCTCTTAACCTTCCAGCACCGGGCAGGAGTCAGTCCGTATACATCGTCTTGCGACTTCGCACGGACCTGTGTTTTTAGTAAACAGTCGCTTCCCCCTGGTCTCTGCGGCCCACACCCGCTCACGGACAGCTAGTGTCCTTCACGGGGCAGGCCCCCCTTCTCCCGAAGTTACGGGGGCATTTTGCCGAGTTCCTTAACCATAATTCTCTCGATCGCCTTAGTATTCTCTACCTGATCACCTGTGTCGGTTTGGGGTACGGGCAGTTGGAACCTCACGTCGATGCTTTTCTAGGCAGCATAGGATCACCGAATTCCCCCATGCGGGGGTCCCATCAGATCTCAGAATCGTCATTGAAGACACCACAACGGATTTGCCTATCGTGGATCCTACATCCTTAGACCGGGACTACCATCGCCCGGCTCGGCTACCTTCCTGCGTCACACCTGTTAATACGTTTACCTCCCCAAGTCAGGTCCCACGCTCCCCACACATTCCTGGCCCGAAGGCACGCAAACGGTGGTTTGGGTGGTTAGTATCCTTGGTTCAATATGGGCGGTTCTTCACCGGTACGGGAATATCAACCCGTTGTCCATCGACTACGCCTGTCGGCCTCGCCTTAGGTCCCGACTTACCCAGGGCAGATTAGCTTGACCCTGGAACCCTTGATCATTCGGCGGACGGGTTTCTCACCCGTCTTTCGCTACTCATGCCTGCATTCTCACTCGTGTGGGCTCCACCGCTAGTTCACACTGCGGCTTCAATGCCCACACGACGCTCCCCTACCACTCCAAACCCCTGAACCATTACTGGCTTGGGTATTGTTTGAAATCCACAACTTCGGCGGTGTACTTGAGCCCCGCTACATTGTCGGCGCGGAATCACTTGACCAGTGAGCTATTACGCACTCTTTTAAGGATGGCTGCTTCTAAGCCAACCTCCTGGTTGTCTAAGCAATCCCACATCCTTTCCCACTTAGCACACGCTTAGGGGCCTTAGTTGGTGGTCTGGGCTGTTTCCCTCTCGACTATGAAGCTTATCCCCCACAGTCTCACTGCTACGCTCTCACTTGCCGGCATTCGGAGTTTGGCTGACGTCAGTAACCTTGTAGGGCCCATTAGCCATCCAGTAGCTCTACCTCCAGCAAGAAACACGCAACGCTGCACCTAAATGCATTTCGGGGAGAACCAGCTATCACGAAGTTTGATTGGCCTTTCACCCCTACCCACAGCTCATCCCCTCCATTTTCAACTGAAGTGGGTTCGGTCCTCCACGCGCTCTTACACGCGCTTCAACCTGGCCATGGGTAGATCACTTCGCTTCGGGTCTAGATCACGCCACTAAACTCGCCCTATTCAGACTCGCTTTCGCTACGGCTTCCCCACACGGGTTAACCTCGCGACGTAACACTAACTCGCAGGCTCATTCTTCAAAAGGCACGCCATCACAAGAACAACTACACCGAGGTGCACGCTTGCTCTGACGGATTGTAAGCACACGGTTTCAGGTACTATTTCACTCCCCTCCCGGGGTACTTTTCACCTTTCCCTCACGGTACTTGTCCGCTATCGGTCATTAGGTAGTATTTAGGCTTATCAGGTGGTCCTGACAGATTCACACGGGATTTCTCGGGCCCCGTGCTACTTGGGATACTCACCAGGGAGTGCACTGCATTTCAGTTACGGGGCTCTCACCCTCTACGGCCGGCCATTCAAAGCCGTTCACCTATACATGCACCATTCCCCTCAACAGTCCGGCAGAACTGTAACGGTAAATCCCACAACCCCGCACCATGCAACGCCCGCCGGCTATCACACATGACACGGTTTAGCCTGTTCCGCGTTCGCTCGCCACTACTAACGGAATCACTATTGTTTTCTCTTCCTGTGGGTACTGAGATGTTTCACTTCCCCACGTTCCCTCCACACACCCTATATATTCAGGTGCGGGTCACCACCTCGCCTTGCGACGGGTAGCGGGGTTCCCCCATTCGGACACCCTCGGATCAAAGTTTGGTTATCAACTCCCCGAGGCTTATCGCAGATTCCTACGTCCTTCTTCGGCTCCTAATGCCAAGGCATCCACCGTGTGCCCTTAAAAACTTGACCACACATGTTGATCAATCATACTTATCGAGAGAACCATGAAAACCAACACCCAAAAGTGTCAGATCCAGGTTCAAATATCTCAAAGAAATTGCTTCTTATAAAGATGCTCGCGTTCACTATGTAGTTCTCAAACAACAACCCCACCACACACATCCCCA
>NZ_JANKZF010000054.1 GCF_027568515.1 Arthrobacter sp. HY1533
CGCTATCGGTCATTAGGTAGTATTTAGGCTTATCAGGTGGTCCTGACAGATTCACACGGGATTTCTCGGGCCCCGTGCTACTTGGGATACTCACCAGGGAGTGCACTGCATTTCAGTTACGGGGCTCTCACCCTCTACGGCCGGCCATTCAAAGCCGTTCACCTATACATGCACCATTCCCCTCAACAGTCCGGCAGAACTGTAACGGTAAATCCCACAACCCCGCACCATGCAACGCCCGCCGGCTATCACACATGACACGGTTTAGCCTGTTCCGCGTTCGCTCGCCACTACTAACGGAATCACTATTGTTTTCTCTTCCTGTGGGTACTGAGATGTTTCACTTCCCCACGTTCCCTCCACACACCCTATATATTCAGGTGCGGGTCACCACCTCGCCTTGCGACGGGTAGCGGGGTTCCCCCATTCGGACACCCTCGGATCAAAGTTTGGTTATCAACTCCCCGAGGCTTATCGCAGATTCCTACGTCCTTCTTCGGCTCCTAATGCCAAGGCATCCACCGTGTGCCCTTAAAAACTTGACCACACATGTTGATCAATCTTACTTATCGAGAGAACCATGAAAACCAACACCCAAAGGTGTCAGATCCAGGTTCAATTATCTCAAAGAAATTGCTTCTTATAAAGATGCTCGCGTTCACTATGTAGTTCTCAAACAACAACCCCACCACACACATCCCCAACCAGAGCACCAAC
>NZ_JANKZF010000055.1 GCF_027568515.1 Arthrobacter sp. HY1533
ATACTTATCGAGAGAACCATGAAAACCAACACCCAAAAGTGTCAGATCCAGGTTCAAATATCTCAAAGAAATTGCTTCTTATAAAGATGCTCGCGTTCACTATGTAGTTCTCAAACAACAACCCCACCACACACATCCCCACCAACAACACCAAAGGTGTTCATGTCGGTAAGTTCCGTTGTGTGGGGGAAACCAGGCACAACCACAAACCCAACCCCCGCGAGGGGATTCGGGCCTGTTGTTGTTCCAGGACCCAACAGTGTGCCAAACGCATAACAACCAGGACACCAGCAACCCGTACGGTCTTTTCCGCACACCCCAAAAGGTGTTGTA
>NZ_JANKZF010000056.1 GCF_027568515.1 Arthrobacter sp. HY1533
ACCAAACACTCCAAAGAGCATCCAAGCCGGTACCGCCCAGCGGTTCCGTTGTGTGGGGGAAACCAGGCACAACCACAAACCCAACCCCACGAGGGGATCCGGCCTGTTGTTGTTCCAGGACCCAACAGTGTGCCAAACGCATAACAACCAGGACACCAGCAACCCGTACGGTCTTTTCCGCACACCCCGAAAGGTGTTGTA
>NZ_JANKZF010000057.1 GCF_027568515.1 Arthrobacter sp. HY1533
TGTTCATGTCGGTAAGTTCCGTTGTGTGGGGGAAACCAGGCACAACCACAAACCCAACCCCCAAAAGGGAGGGCTTGTTGTTGTTCCAGGACCCAACAGTGTGCCAAACGCATAACAACCAGGACACCAGCAACCCGTACGGTCTTTTCCGCACACCCCAAAAGGTGTTGTACTCGAACCAGGCTGCCAGATGCCGATCATCGGCTGTTTTATTGATATTCCACCCTTGAGCAATCCACCGAGAAACAATCGTTCTCGCAATGGATTATTCTCCTCGCACCACCAACGTCTTCCATGCGGAACGCGCCGTGGTGTTTGGTGCTCCTTAGAAAGGAGGTGATCCAGCCGCACCTTCCGGTACGGCTACCTTGTTACGACTTAGTCCCAATCGCCAGTCCCACCTTCGACAGCTCCCTCCCCACAAGGGGGTTAGGCCACCGGCTTCGGGTGTTACCAACTTTCGTGACTTGACGGGCGGTGTGTACAAGGCCCGGGAACGTATTCACCGCAGCGTTGCTGATCTGCGATTACTAGCGACTCCGACTTCATGGGGTCGAGTTGCAGACCCCAATCCGAACTGAGACCGGCTTTTTGGGATTAGCTCCACCTCACAGTATCGCAACCCATTGTACCGGCCATTGTAGCATGCGTGAAGCCCAAGACATAAGGGGCATGATGATTTGACGTCGTCCTCACCTTCCTCCGAGTTGACCCCGGCAGTCTCCTATGAGTCCCCACCATCACGTGCTGGCAACATAGAACGAGGGTTGCGCTCGTTGCGGGACTTAACCCAACATCTCACGACACGAGCTGACGACAACCATGCACCACCTGTAAACCGACCGCAAGCGGGGCACCTGTTTCCAGGTGTTTCCAGTTCATGTCAAGCCTTGGTAAGGTTCTTCGCGTTGCATCGAATTAATCCGCATGCTCCGCCGCTTGTGCGGGCCCCCGTCAATTCCTTTGAGTTTTAGCCTTGCGGCCGTACTCCCCAGGCGGGGCACTTAATGCGTTAGCTACGGCGCGGAAAACGTGGAATGTCCCCCACACCTAGTGCCCAACGTTTACGGCATGGACTACCAGGGTATCTAATCCTGTTCGCTCCCCATGCTTTCGCTCCTCAGCGTCAGTTAATGCCCAGAGACCTGCCTTCGCCATCGGTGTTCCTCCTGATATCTGCGCATTTCACCGCTACACCAGGAATTCCAGTCTCCCCTACATCACTCTAGTCTGCCCGTACCCACCGCAGATCCGGGGTTGAGCCCCGGACTTTCACGGCAGACGCGACAAACCGCCTACGAGCTCTTTACGCCCAATAATTCCGGATAACGCTTGCGCCCTACGTATTACCGCGGCTGCTGGCACGTAGTTAGCCGGCGCTTCTTCTGCAAGTACCCTCAACCAGCTAAACACTGGCCTTGTTCCCTACTGAAAGAGGTTTACAACCCGAAGGCCGTCATCCCTCACGCGGCGTCGCTGCATCAGGCTTTCGCCCATTGTGCAATATTCCCCACTGCTGCCTCCCGTAGGAGTCTGGGCCGTGTCTCAGTCCCAGTGTGGCCGGTCACCCTCTCAGGCCGGCTACCCGTCGTCGCCTTGGTGAGCCATTACCTCACCAACAAGCTGATAGGCCGCGAGTCCATCCAAAACCAATAAATCTTTCAACCAATCCCCATGCGAGGAAAAGTCAATATCCAGTATTAGACCCCGTTTCCAAGGCTTATCCCAGAGTTAAGGGCAGGTTACTCACGTGTTACTCACCCGTTCGCCACTAATCCCCCCGCAAGCGGGGTTCATCGTTCGACTTGCATGTGTTAAGCACGCCGCCAGCGTTCATCCTGAGCCAGGATCAAACTCTCCGTTAATAACTAAACAGACACACACAACCACACCGGAAAAAGATGAT
>NZ_JANKZF010000058.1 GCF_027568515.1 Arthrobacter sp. HY1533
TGAGCGGCTCCCATCTTTTTTGGTGGGGGCCGCTTTCTTAGGTGCTGTCCGGGTGTGGCGGTCGTGCTGGCGAGTCTTGGTTTCGACTGCAGTGTCAGACTGACCCTTCTATGGGCCCTGTCAACCCATGAGTGTGCCGAGTGAGCGGTAGATCTGCCGGGCGATGATCCTCTTGAGGCATCGGCGTATTTCCCGACGTGTTTTGCCTTCCCGGGTGCGCCGGTCAAGATAGGCAAGGGTATCCGGGTCGGAGGCCATCCTGGTTCGGGCAATGATGTCCAGGGCCTGGTTCAGCTGCCTGTCTCCGTGCCGGTTGAGGCGGTGCCGGGTGGTGTTGCCCGAAGAGGCCGGGATCGGATTCACCCCGGCGAGGGCGGCAAAGGCCGCTTCGGAACGGATGCGGCCCGGGTGGGAGTATGCGGCCAGGATGATGGCACCGGTCACTGGCCCAAGACCGCGGAGGCCCTGAAGGCCGGGGGCCATCTGGTCCACGAGCTGCGCCAACATGGTCCGGTTGGCCTCCAGCTCCCTTGTGTGTTGCAGCACCGCGGCGGCCAGGCGTCTGGCCTCGGACCGGGCAACCTTCGTGGCAATGTCCTCCTTTGGGCGGTCACGCCAGGCCGCGATCGTGTGGATCTGCCGGTCTGTGACGGCCTTGCGGGCATCGAGTCCCAGGTCCATGGTGCGGGCCAGTGCAGTCAGGGCGTGCCTGTCCGCGGTGCGTTGTCCGTCCATGGAGCGCCGGGCAGCCAGCAGGACGCGCAGTGCAGCTCGTTCCCCTTCGGCCCGAGGTTGGATCAGGGCTGCGGTGTCGGTACCAAGGACGGCCCGTGCAGCGGCGCGGGCATCGATTGCATCGGACTTGCCGGCCGCGCCACGGCTTTGCCGCTTCGGCGGTCTGGCCTCACACACGGGCAGGCCCGCGGCGTGCAGGGCGCGGGTCAACCCTGCCCCGTAGGAACCAGTGCCTTCGACGGAAACCAGGACTTCCCCTGTTGCTGTCCGTCGCTGCATCCAGCCGATGGCGCGGGAAATACCGGCCCGGCTGGTGGGGAATGTCGAGGTGTCAATGACCTGGCCGGTCACCGAGGCCAAAACGGCATAGGTGTGGGTCCGTGCATGGGTATCCACCCCGACGATGTGAGTGTACTTCTGAGCCACGATGGTCACTGTGGCATCTCCTTCCGGTAGGGGCCGTCACGGCGCCGGTCCGGGGAGAAGTCACTTCGAGGCAAATCTCTAACGAGTCACGACCCACCAGCCAGGGCGGGGCGGACAACCTTCTATCAAGCCATCGCAGTGGGCCAAACTGGTGCCGCTCCCACCGGGCGGACGAGTCAGTCTAAAGACACTGCCACGCGGGCAGGTCAGATATACGCTGAGTCACACCCGGCAGGAATAGCAACCAGTCTGCCAGCCAGCCTCGGGTCGGCTACCACCCATTAGAGATATTCGCGGATTTGGTTGCCGCATGACGATTGTTCGGCTGGGGCGTATCGCTGTCTAACATCGAGCGTCAACGGTATGGGTCGTTTGCTCATAGTCCGGTCTCGAGTTAGCCCCAAAGTGCTGCCACGTCACGGCCGCCACACTCCGGAAAGCACGCTTGTTAGGCCGCAGTCATGTGGCCCTGACCTTCGTGGTCTTTGCGCTGCAGGGGTGCGGCCAAGGACCAGCACCAGCCAGCAAGTTCACGTGCGATCGCGGTGTTGGCCGTGACGGAGCGTTTCTTGCGGGCATCGAAGACGTCCCATTTATGGTGGAGGCGATGGTTGCCTTCTAACGCCCGGATCCGGGTGTCCGGACCAACCAACTCCAACTGTCTGAGCAGGCGCAGCCCGGGCCGAGCATAAGGGCGCCGGTGTTGCCAGGCCGCCTCGATCAACAGCTTGCGCGCATACTTGCTGCCGGCTTTCGTGATGGGGCCCTGGTGCCGGGATTGGCCTGAGGACTGTTCACTGGGTACCAGACCAACGTAGGAGCCGATGGTGGCACCGGTGAACCGGGTCCAGTCCCCGATCTCCACGGCGAGCCCGAACCCGCTCGTGACCTCGATGCCACGCAGGCACATCAACGCGTTGATGACCTGGGCATACTCACAGTCCTTGGCAGCCTGGGCGACGCGTTGGTCAATGCGCTTCAACCTGGCGGCCAGCAGCTCTGCCTGTTCCACATCGGTGTCGTAGGTGAACTGCAGCACCGGCGAATCAAAACGCTGCCGGTGCAGCCACTCCCCATGGGCCTTCGTCCATTTCGTCTTCTCCTGGTAACGGATGCCGTGCCGCAGCAGAGTCGCGTTCACATGCTGGCGGGCATGGGCCAAGTCCCTTGCCGCCGTGGCCCGCAACCGGGACAAATCCCGCAGGTCCTCCTGCTCCCGTGTCGGGACACGAACCTCGGTGACCTGGCCCAGGGCCAGCATCTCCGCCAACAGCCGGGCGTCCCGACGGTCGGTTTTGACCTTATCGCCCGGTGCCCGCAACAGTTTCGAGGATGCCGCGACCACGCAATCGATCCCGGCCTCGCGCAGGTGCCGGGCGAGCACGTACCCGGTCGGGCCCGACTCGTAGACCGCTTTCACGGGTGGCTCGAAGCGGCGGATCCAGTCCAGGACGACCACCGGGTCTGAATCCATGGCCATCCTCACCAGCTCCCCGGTGACGGGATTCAACGCGCATCCCACCACCGAAACCGCGTGAACATCAAGCCCAATAAACGTATGCTGAAACATAGCCGGGACCTCCCAAAACTCACATGTGGCACTACCAATGCAACGCTCCAAAGGCCGCAAAGCCAGGGAGGTTGTTCACTGGCAACCCACGGAAGCTGTGAAACAGAAGGCCCCGGCCCTCACCTCATATCGTCTAAC
>NZ_JANKZF010000059.1 GCF_027568515.1 Arthrobacter sp. HY1533
TGTCGGTGACGGTCGAAAAGTGAGCCATTGTGACGGTTGAAAGTTGAGCCACCTAGTCTGAACGATTGGATGGGTGATCACAGTGGAAGATTGGGCGCTGATTCGGCGATTGCATTTGGCTGAGGGCGAGTCGATGAGGTCGATAGCGGAGCGGTTGGGGATCTCTAGGAACACTGTCGCGAGGGCGGTGAGATCCGAGGGCCCACCCAAATATGAGCGGGTGCCGGTGGCTTCGGCGATCAAGACTGTGGAGCCAAGGATCCGGGTCCTGTTGAAGGAAAATCCCAGGATGCCGGCAACGGTGATCGCCGAGCGGATCCACTGGTCGGGTTCCCCTGCCTGGTTACGGGAGAACGTGGCGAGGATCCGGCCCGAGTACGCGCCGGCCGATCCAGCGGACCGAATCAGTTATGAACCAGGGGATCAGATCCAGTGTGATTTGGTCTTTCCAGCGGTGAAGATTCCCTGCGGTACCGGTCCGGCGCGGGTGTTCCCGGTGTTGGTGATGGTTTGCTCGCATTCGCGCTTCATCATGGCGAGGATGATTCCATCCCGAACCACCGGGGATTTACTGGCGGGGATGTGGGAGTTGCTGGGTGGTTTGGGTGCTGTTCCGCGGCGGCTGATCTGGGACAACGAGACCGGCATCGGCCGCCGCAACCGCTACGCCGCCGGGGTGGCAGCGTTCGCTGGCGTGCTGGCAACCCGGATCGTGCAGGTCAAACCCTACGATCCGGAGACCAAGGGCATCGTGGAACGGGCCAATGGATACCTTGAAAGTTCCTTTTTACCGGGGCGGACGTTCACCTCACCCACTGATTTCAATGACCAGCTCGCCGTGTGGTTGAGCAAGGCAAACACGCGCCTGGTCCGGAGCACCGCGGCACGGCCTGCGGAACTGCTGCCCACTGATCGTGCGGCAATGATCGAGCTGCCGCCGGTAGCACCGGTGACCGGGTTCCATGCCAAGGTTCGTCTGCCAAGGGACTACTACGTACGGGTTTCCTCCAATGACTACTCGGTGGATCCGCAGGCCATCGGACGCTTCGTTGATGTCAGTGCCGATCTGGAAACTGTCAGGATCAGCATCGGCGACAGGAATATTGGCACGCATCCACGATCCTGGGACCGGGGCCTGACCATCACTGATCCCTCCCACGTTCAGGCGGCGAAGACACTGCGGGCGGCATTCCAAAATCCTGAAGTGGCTGATGCCGGGGATATAGATGATCTCGTCCGGGATCTGGCCGAGTACGACCGGGTATTTGGCGTGGTCCTCGATGACGGGATGATCTCCTCATGAGTGCTGCGAAAGAGACCAGCTCAGAGATCGAGTATTTGGCGAGGGCTTTGAAGGCGCCCCGAATCAGGGACTCCGCCGCACGGCTGGCCGAGCAAGCCAGGGACGCCGGGTGGTCCCACGAGGAGTACCTCGCTGCGATCCTGTCCCGGGAAGTCTCTGCCCGTGAAGCATCGGGGGCAGAGATCCGTACCAGGGCTGCCGGGTTCCCGGCCAGAAAATCGTTGGAGGACTTCAACTTCGACCACCAACCAGCCATCAAACGCGATGTCCTCGCGCACCTTGCCACCGGGGCGTTTCTAGCAGAAGCCTCCAATGTCGTGCTCCTGGGGCCACCCGGAACCGGTAAAACCCATCTCGCCATCGGGCTCGGGATCCGGGCCACCCAGCTGGGCCAGAGGGTGCTCTTTGCCACCGCAACCGACTGGGTTACCCGGCTCCAGACCGCGCACCAAGCCGGTCGGCTACCGCAGGAACTACTCCGGCTCAAACGCTACGGGCTGATCATCGTCGATGAAGTCGGATACATCCCCTTCGAACAAGACGCCGCGAACTTGTTCTTCCAGCTCGTCTCCTCCCGCTACGAACACGCCTCACTGATCCTGACCTCGAACCTGGGCTTCGCCCGCTGGGGTGAGGTATTCGGTGACCAAGTCGTGGCAGCGGCCATGATCGACCGGATCGTCCACCACGCCGAAGTCATCACCCTCAAAGGATCCAGCTACCGCCTCAAGGACCACCAAATCGACTCACTACCCTCGACAAGAACCGAGAGTACGGCAGAATAGTTCCATCAACGTGGCTCACAATTCACCCCACAAAACGGCTCACTATTCGACCAGCGCTGACA
>NZ_JANKZF010000060.1 GCF_027568515.1 Arthrobacter sp. HY1533
GGGCGAGTTCTAGCGGTCGTTGCAACACCTAGTTTTAGGAGTTGCAACGACCGTGTCGTCTTTAACGAAAAAGTTGGATCTGGTGGGGGATCCAGAGTTGCCGCGGAAATGGCGGCGGTCCTCGCCGGAAGTGAAGCAGGAGTTCTTCGATCTGTTCGACCGTTTGGGTAGCGTGACCGAGGCGGCGAAGTCTCTTGGCTTGGATAGGAACACTTGCTATGCCTGGATCCGGCGGGCTGGGTTGGCCCGTATGCGTTCGGAACAGCCCAGCCGGGCAGACTTCCTGCAACTGCGCAATGCCGGGCTCACACGCCACGAGGCAGCGACTCGGTTGGGAATTCACCGCACGACCGCGCAGGAATGGGATCACGGGATACGCCGGACGAAGAACGGTCGTATTTACCCTGACGGTGTCGTGATGGTCTATAACTCAGGAGTGAGGAACTCGTCGGATTCCAGTCCACCGCCTGCCCCATCAATGGTGCAGCTCGAGCGCCCCATTGATGGACGGTTTCTTTGTTTAGCCGACCGGGAAATCATCTATGACATGCTCGCCCAAGGCCTCAGTCAACGCGCGATCGCTAGGGCAATCGGCAAGGATGTTTCAAGTATCAGCCGAGAGATCAAACGCAACAGCAACCCCATCAGCGGTTACACCCCTTACAGTGCCCACCGTACTTCCGTGGCACGCCGGCCCCGGCCAAAGACCCGCAAGATTGATGCCTGCCCGCAACTTAAAGAGGTCATTCAACACGGGCTGCGTCAGCATTGGTCACCAGAACAAATTTCACACAAGCTTGTTCTAGAGTTCCCCGACGACCAGGACATGCGCGTGAGCCACGAAACGATTTATCAAGCCCTGTACTTCCAAGCCCGGGGCAGACTCAAACTTGAAATCCAGCAAGCGATGCGCACCGGCCGAACACGACGCAAGACTCGCACTGGCCCGCAAGAACGCACACACCGCTTCAAAGACTCCATGATCAACATCTCCGAACGCCCCGCAGAGATCGAGGACCGGGCCGTTCCAGGGCATTGGGAAGGAGATTTGATCACGGGCGCTCATAACCAATCAGCCATCGCGACACTGGTCGAACGCAGCACCCGTTACGTCATGCTCGTACATTTACCCAACGACCACACCGCTGAAACCGTGCGTGACGGGCTCATCAAAACCATGAGCACACTACCGGAGCATCTACGCGGTTCCCTCACCTGGGACCAGGGTAGTGAAATGGCCCAACATCAAGCCTTCAGCATCGCCACCGGCATTGACGTCTACTTCTGCGACCCCCATAGCCCCTGGCAACGCGGAACCAATGAAAACACCAACGGTCTCCTCCGCCAATACTTCCCCAAAGGCACCGACCTGAGCGTCTACAGCCCCGAAGACCTCGAACACGTCGCCCAACAACTCAACGGCCGACCACGTAAAACGCTCGGCTGGAATACACCAGCCGAGCGCCTACGCGACATACTATTGACAGCCTAACCACCAGTCGTGTTGCAACGACCCCCAGAATCCGCC
>NZ_JANKZF010000061.1 GCF_027568515.1 Arthrobacter sp. HY1533
GACAAATCACACACCATCACCACCTCAGAACCCAGGCCCGGACGATGCACCTGCTTCCACAACGAGGCCCGCAAACCAAAACCAACAATCCCCACCCGCATATCCCGCACAGGAACACCCGAACCGGCCACAGACTCCAACAAATCAGTCACTTCATCACTTCTCTCTCTGGGTACAGCAAATCTTGGGGGTGGTGCGTTGTGGAGTCGCGCAGCAGCAGCTGCCACGGGAACTCCAGGATTCGGGGCGGGCTGTCGGGGTCCTGGGCGCGTTCCACGAGGAAATCGGCCAGCCCGGAAAAGAACCCCACGGGTCCGGTGCTTGTCAGGGATGGCGCCATGGCCTCGCCCTGGATGGTGTTGCCGACGCCCACCACGGCCACGTCGTCCGGGACGGCAAGCCGCAGCCGCTGGGCTGCATGGATGGCGGCAATGGCCGCGAAGTCCGAGGTGGCGTAGATGGCAGTGGGTGGTTCGGGGCTGCTGAGCAGTTCCACGGCGGCCTGGTAGGCGTTGAGTTCGTCGCCGTCAAAGGTTGCCACGAGCTCGGGGCGAAACGGCTGCCCGGCCCGTTCCAGCCCGTCAAGGTACGCCTGGTACCTGATGGGTGCCGGGGTGCGCAGGCTGCCCGCCGGTGTCAGGCAGGCAACCCTGGTGTGCTCCGCGGTCAGGTGGTCCATGGCCGCGTCCAGCGAGGACCCGGACAGTGACCGGATGACGTCGTAGCCGTCGGGCTCCAGCGTTTCACTGAAGACCACCAGAGTGTTGGTGCGTGAGAGCTCGGCCAGCAGTTCGGCGTCACCGGGCCGGCCGGCGTCGTCAATGAAAATGACGTCGGCGCTTTGGCGTGGGATGGCCAGGCGCCAGTCGGTGTCGGCCAGGATCATGGGGGTGATACCGGCGGAGGCGACCGCCCCACCGACTGCCCGTGAGACGGACAGCGACCAAGGGTCCGAAAGCATTGTCAGGGACAGCATCATGAGGTTGGAGCGGCCCGTGCGGATGGCCCTGGCAGCCTGGTTGGCCCGGTAGCCAAGCCTGACGGCGGCTTCATGGACGCGCCTGCTGGTCTCGTTGGAGATGCCCGAGCCCTGGCCGCGGGTCCGCCCGGCTAGTACGTAGGACACCGTGGCGGTTGACACGCCGGCCTCGGCTGCGACTGTCTTGATGGTGGGTCGATTCATGTTCCGGCAGCGTCCTTTCCTCAATGTCTGTTGTATGGCGGGGTGGTGCTGGCTGGCGGGG
>NZ_JANKZF010000062.1 GCF_027568515.1 Arthrobacter sp. HY1533
CCCGCAAGCGGGGTTCATCGTTCGACTTGCATGTGTTAAGCACGCCGCCAGCGTTCATCCTGAGCCAGGATCAAACTCTCCGTTAATAACTAAACAGACACACACAACCACACCGGAAAAAGATGATAGCTGCGTGCACTAAATTCGAAACCAGCTAAACGGCCAGCCGTCACCACAGGGGCGGCAACAACCAACCAAATAACCAATTCAATACAATAAATTGGTATCAATAAAACTTGGCACACTATTGAGTTCTCAAACAACAACCACACCCAGCCAACACACCAGAACCAACAAACAGTCCGTGACGATCAGTGCCGGGGCAACCCACCAGAACACCAGCAGAACCGGCTTCGAAGTGGGGGTTTTTCGTTTCCCCATGAACCGGGGCAACTCGAAAAACAATACACACCTTTTTGCGAACGCGCAAACCACACGGGCCCTCCACGGCCCCCACAGCCTCCGGAAGCAGCCCCTGACACCGGCAACTTCCCTGAATTGGCGGGGAATTTCAGCCCCGAAAACCCGTTAATGAGACCTGAGATACACCACCGAAAACCGGCCTCCAACAGCCCCGGAACCCCTCAAGCAGGAGACCCACGACACAAAGAAAGTTCTCCAGCCACACCCCAAACTGCTCGCGCACCAGCACTGCACAGACACCACGGCCCCACATCGCCGGCAATATCTGCCACAGGGCCCACTCCCCCGCCCCGCCCTCGGCACCGGCACCTTCCCCAGGACCACAGCCAAGCCCACTCCCAGGCCGGCACAGCCACTGTGTCTTTCACTACCCACCAACCAGGGAACCCACGCAGCCAGCACAAACTACACAAACCACCGCGCCCCAGGACCCCGCCAAGCAGCACAACACACGCGTCGGCACCACCTGAGCTCGCCCCCACCAGCACCATCCCACCCGCAGCGGCAGTCCCGCGGCACAGGATCCCCTCTCCGGTGCCGGTACCCGCGGTGCGGCATGCCCGGGCCGCCCACCCACCAAGGGCCGTGGCCTGCAGCCGTCGTTGGGCTGTTAAACGAAGAATGGCCACCTGGTGGGGTGGCCGTGTTGTGGCTTGTGGGGTTAATGCAGGGAGGCCCCGCACCGTGTGGTGTGGGGCCTCGACCTGTTTTTGGTGTTGTCCGGCGGTGTCCTACTCTCCCACATCCTCTCGAATGCAGTACCATCGGCGCTGTGGGTCTTAGCTTCCGG
>NZ_JANKZF010000063.1 GCF_027568515.1 Arthrobacter sp. HY1533
CCGGTTCGGGTGTTCCTGTGCGGGATATGCGGGTGGGGATTGTTGGTTTTGGTTTGCGGGCCTCGTTGTGGAAGCAGGTGCATCGTCCGGGCCTGGGTTCTGAGGTGGTGATGGTGTGTGATTTGTCTGAGCGTGGCCGGGCTGATGCGGCAGAGAAGATTCCGTCTGCGGTTGTGACCGGTGATTTGGATGAGTTGCTCGGGGCTGGTTTGGATGCTGTGTTGGTGTTGACGCCGGATAATCGTCATGCCGAGGTGGCTGTGCGGACGCTGAAGGCTGGTATTCCCACGTTTTGTGAGAAGCCGTTGGATGTGACCTTGGAGGCGGCGGATGCGATCCTGACGACGGCGTTTGAGTCCGGGACGCGGTTGTATGTGGGGCACAATATGCGTCATATGCCGGTGGTGGTGCAGATGCGTGAGTTGATCGAGGCCGGCACCATTGGTGAGGTGAAGGCTGTGTGGTGCCGTCACTTTGTGGGCAATGGCGGGGATTACTACTTCAAGGATTGGCATGCCGAGCGTGCCAATTCCACCTCGTTGTTGTTGCAGAAGGGTGCGCATGACATTGACGTGATTCATTGGTTGGCCAATGGTTATTCGCGCCGTGTTTCTGCCATTGGCGATCTGGCGGTGTATGGGGATGTGACCTCGCGCCGGGACAATTCGGATCGGCGGATGTGGGATTGGTTCTCCTTGGATAACTGGCCGCCCACGGAGCAGACGGATTTGAACCCGGTCATTGATGTTGAGGACATTTCGATGATGCAGATGGTTTTGGACAATGGTGCGTTGGCGTCGTACCAGCAGTGCCATTTCACTCCGGATTACTGGCGCAATTACACGGTGATTGGCACCAAGGGTCGGATTGAGAACTTTGGTGATGGTCCCGGGGATGTCATCAAGGTGTGGACCACGCGTTCGCAGGAGGGTTTTGTGGCTCCGGATGTGGAGGTGGAGATCCGTGATGGTGAGGGTGGCCATGGTGGTGCTGATCCGTTGTTGATTGAGGAGTTCCTGCGGTTTGCCCGTGAGGGTGGGGCCACGGAGACGTCTCCTGTTGCTGCGCGTGAGGCGGTGGCTGCCGGGATCCTGGCGGCGCAGTCGCTGCGTTCCGGGGGAGGGGCCTTGGAGGTCCCGGCGTTGCCGGCGGAGCTCGTGGAGTACTTCAACAACGGGCAGGTCAAGGCCACAGCCTAACCACCCACCA
>NZ_JANKZF010000064.1 GCF_027568515.1 Arthrobacter sp. HY1533
CCGGAAGCTAAGACCCACAGCGCCGATGGTACTGCATTCGAGAGGATGTGGGAGAGTAGGACACCGCCGGACAACACCAAAAACAGGTCGAGGCCCCACACCACACGGTGCGGGGCCTCCCTGCATTTAACAAACAAACACGGCCACCCCACCAGGTGGCCATTCTTCGTTTAACAGCCACAACCGGATCGGGGCCGGCCAGCCAACCAGGCAGAAGAGGCCACGGGCCCGTTGCCTGACAGGTGCCGGGGACCCGAGGATCCCATAAGCCCCGGCACAGCGGGGAGGGTCGCCTGCAGGGCGGCCCTTGTTGTCTGCCTGGGCCCGGCGGGCTGGAAACGAGCTCACGTGTGGCGGCGGAAACAAGTCTCCCTGCCCTGCGATGCCAATGGCACCCTGGTGAACCGGTGTTAGGGCTGCCCCCGAACCCTCTTCACACTCTCACGCAGTGTCGCCGGCGAATGCGGCGGGAGATATCACTCGGCATTTGCAGTGCGTAGCCCTGGTCTCCTGCGCGTACCTGGTGCCCGACATCGACACATGCAGCTTGAAATGAGCAAGTGCCGGCCATATCAATGCATTGAAGGAAGCGCCGCTCGTGATGTGGATGGTGATTGAGCGCCCTGCAGGATTGACATCGGCCATAAAGCAGGAAAACTTTTGCGGCTTCGATCACAAATCATTTGCTTTTGGTTTCAGGCGACAACCCTGCCGGTGGTCGGTGGGGTGCAGAAAGGGCGGAGCGTCAGCCGCCGTGAGGCCCCAGATTCCGCGTAATTCCAGGGTTTTCATGCGCCATTGGGCAGCGACATCATTGGAGTGCCGAGCGTCACACGCTTTCAATTGGATTCAAGCCGAAAAGGTGTGTATTGTTTTCCGAGTTGCCCCGGTTGATGGGGGAACGAAAACCCCTAAAGATTGTGGCCGGTTTTGCCGGTTGTTTTCTTGTGTTTTGGTGGTGTTGGTCTGCTTGAGAGTGGATTTGCATTACTGAGATATTGCGGGTAAGCTTGAAAAGTTGCCCCGGCACTGATCGTCACGGACTGTTTGTTGGTTCTGGTGTGTTGGCTGGGTGTGGTTGTTGTTTGAGAACTC
>NZ_JANKZF010000065.1 GCF_027568515.1 Arthrobacter sp. HY1533
TGTACCTGGCCATCACGTTGGTGACACTCGGTTGATGGGTGTTGTTCCGGTGCTGGTGTGGATGCGTTCATTGTTGTAGTGGTTGAGCCATGGGTCAAGGGCTTGGGTGCGTTGGATGTTGCTGGTGTAGGGGCGCCGGTAGGCCCATTCGATTCCCAGGGTGCGGTTGAAGCGTTCGATCTTGCCGTTGGTCCAGGGACAGTGCGGCTTGATGAATTTCTGCACTGCCCCGAGCTCGGCGATGGCGGCCTTGAACGCGGCTGAGTTCCGGTAGGCGAAGGCGTTGTCGCTGATGACTCGTTCGATGTGGGGGATGCCGTTTCGTCGGTAGAAGTCAGCTGCCCGGAGCAGGAAGGCCGCGGCCGTGGCACCCCTCTCATCCTCCAGGACCTCGGCGTAGGCGAGCCGGGAGTGATCATCGATCACAGCGTGTATGTAATCGAACCCGGTCCGGACCTTCTTGTGTTTGTGGGCCACGGTCGCTTCACGGCCCAGGGCCCGCCAGCCGCCACCATCGGGGATCCGGCCCAGCTTCTTGACGTCAATGTGGATCAGTTCGCCGGGGTGTTCGCGTTCGTAGCGGCGCCCGGTGGTGCGCTGGGCCCGGATCAGGTCCCCGGTGACCGGGTCGCACCAGGCCAGCAAGGGTTCGTGGTGGCGGTGCAGGATCCGTGTCACGGTCCTCTCCGGCACCCCGGTTGCTTGGCTGATCCGGGCCGGCCCGCACCGCATCTGGTGACGGGCCGCCACCACCGCCTCCTCCATCGCAGGGCTGGTGTGGGTCGGGCTGGTGTGGGGGCGGCTGGAGCGATCCACCAACCCAGCCACGCCCTCAACCTGGTAGCGGTGCACCCAGCGGGAGGCGCACTGGCGTGAAACACCGAGTTCCTTGGCAACATGCGAGAGGGGACGACAGTCAGTCAGAACCCGGCGTATCAGCAAAGCTCTTCCGTGAAAGGTGAGTCTGGCATTAGCGTGGGACATGGGAACCTCCGGACCGTGAAGGATTAGACAACTCCACTAAGCCCGGAGGCTCCCCCTTTTTTCAAGACCCGAGCGTCACCAACCTCATGGCCAAGTACA
>NZ_JANKZF010000006.1 GCF_027568515.1 Arthrobacter sp. HY1533
AAATTGGTATCAATAAAACTTGGCACACTATTGAGTTCTCAAACAACAACCACACCCAGCCAACACACCAGAACCAACAAACAGTCCGTGACGATCAGTGCCGGGGCAACTTTTCAAGCTTACCCGCAATATCTCAGTAATGCAAATCCACTCTCAAGCAGACCAACACCACCAAAACACAAGAAAACAACCGGCAAAACCGGCCACAATCTTTAGGGGTTTTCGTTCCCCCATCAACCGGGGCAACTCGGAAAACAATACACACCTTTTCGGCGTTGCGCAAATCGGAAGGCCGGTGGGTGCCCTGGCCGGGCTGCCCTGCCTGCCACGCCAAGCAAATGAGGTCTATTGGGCGGATTGCTTCAGGAGGAACTTGGGAACAAGCACCGCACAAAGCGCCGTAACTCCCCAGATGATCAGTGCGGCCCAGATCCAGGTGAAGAAGCCGTGGATGCGGATTCCGCCAAAGGGGAGTGTGGCGACTATCAGTGCCAGCCAGGTGGATACAAGCGAGGCCGCACCTGCCAGGGCCGGGGCGTACTTGCCAGCCAGTTTTGCCACCAGGCCCGCCAAGAGCGACTGGGCGATGGTGAAGACCACCACCGCAGTCAGGAATCCCCCGAAGTTCAAGCCAAAGCCGCGCAGGAGAATCGCTGCGAGGACAATGGCCACTGCGGAACTGCCAAGCTGGACGCCAATGCCAATCATGAGGTTGTTCATTCACCGATCCTATGCCGGGCGTGCATCCATGGAACAGGGGCAGGCAGCCAGCGAAGGAATTCTGCACTGTATATAGGGACGTGTGTTTGCTGCACAGTATATAGAGGTATGCGCGGCGGGCAACAGTCGCTTGCTCAGCGTCCCTATATATAGGAGTGGAACAGCGGGTATATAGGAGTGGAACAGCGGGCTGAAGCAGCTTGCGGGAAGCTGGCCGGCCTTGGATGCCGTCAGACTGTTTCCGGGCACAAAAAATCCCCGGGAAACCTTGGGTTTCACCGGGGATTTTTCAAAACGTGCGCGAGGGGGGATTTGAACCCCCACGCCCTTTCGGACACTGGCACCTGAAGCCAGCGCGTCTGCCGTTCCGCCACTCGCGCGTTTTTCGCTACCCACCGAACAGTCGAAGTGATTTCGTCTTTCAGTGGAACAGCGAGATCAAGCATATAGGACGTTTGGCCGATTTGCCTAAACGAGGTCCCCTGCGGCCCCCAAACGGCTTCGATTCGAGGCGCCCAGGGCCCAGAAAACCCCGAGATTGCGCGGATTTTGGAGACTTCAAAAAAGTTTTGACAAACCCCTACCCAGGTAGGAAATTTGCCACATCCGGGCCGATCAATGGGTGTATTCAAAGATTCCGGCAGTAGTATCAAGCTTGAACAGGGTTGTCCGCGGCGCGGGCAACTGGCAGTCTGCGCCCGCCGAGGGCGCGGCTGGACACGGCCCTGCTGCGGTCTTGCAGCGGGCACTGGCAGAGGAGAGGAGAGCGCATGGGATTGTTTGACAACGTTGAAAAGGGCATTGAAAAGGCAGTTCGCGGAGCCTTCTCCCTTGGTTCCAAGTCATTGCAGCCTGTGGAAATGGCCAGCGCACTGCGCAGGGAGCTTGACGACAAGGCCATGACCTTGGACGCCGGGCGCACACTTGCCCCGAACGTTTTCAACATTCAGTTGGGCGACGCGGACTTTGAGCGCGCCCGTTCCTGGGGTGTGACGCTCGCCGAGGAACTGTGCGACGTGGTCATCAACCATGCACGCAGCCAAGGCTATGTCCTGCAGGGACCGGTCCGGGTGGCCTTCAACCACGACGGCGAACTGCGCCCCGGCCAGTTCGAGGTCCAGTCCTCCACCGAGCGGGAGAGCTCGGCACCTGGTGCGAGCCAGCCGGCCCCGCCGCGCCCGCCGTCCAGGCCCGGCCAGGTCCCCGGCGCCGCCCCTGCGGCTCCCGCGGCTCCCGCGCCGGTCTACAAGCGCCAGGCTGCCACCCCGGCAGTCCAGGGCCAGCCCGTGCTGGACATAGACGGCCAGCGCTACTCCCTTAACGCCCCCTCGATCGTTCTGGGCCGCTCCTCGGAAGCCGACATTCTTATCGACGACACAGGCGTCTCCCGCAAACACCTGGAAATCCGCACACAAGGCGGCGCCGGCACTGCCGTGGACCTTGGGTCCACCAACGGCAGCTATGTGGATGGACACCGCATCCAGGGCTCCGCTGAGTTGCACGACGGATCGAGCATCACCATGGGACGCACCCAAATTACATTCCGCATCCTGCCTGCCCGCGGAGGTGGCAGCCGATGAACGATCTCAGCCTTGTTGTCACCATCCTGCGCTTCGGCTTCCTGGCGCTCATGTGGATCATGGTTTTCGCCGTCGTTGCTGCCATGCGCCGCGACCTGGTCATTGGCCGCAAGGCCAAGGTGGGCGCACCCACGGCCAGGCAGGCCCGCCGGCATCCCGAACTTGTTGAGGATGCCCCTCCGGCCAAGGTGCAGGCACGCCAGCTCGTGGTGACCGAAGGCCCGCTGGCCGGCACCACGCTGGAACTTTCCGGCACACCCATCCTGCTGGGCCGCGCCCAGGAAGCCACACTTGTGTTGGAGGACGACTACGCCTCCGGCCGCCACGCACGTCTGTTCCCCCAGGGCACGCGCTGGTTCATCGAAGACCTGGGTTCCACCAATGGAACGTTCCTGGGCGGCAATGCGCTGACCCGCGCCCTGCCTGTGGAACTTGGGGTCCCCGTGCGGATCGGCAAAACGGTCATCGAATTGAGGCCGTGAGCATGGCCGAATACCCGCTGGTCCTGCGCTATGCGGCCAGATCCCATGTGGGCATGGTCAGGGCAAAGAATGACGACTCCGCCTACGTGGGCGAGTATTTGGCCGTGGTTGCCGACGGCATGGGCGGGCACGCGGGCGGCGACGTTGCCAGCGCCTCCACAGTCCTGGACCTGGTGCACCTTGACCACAACCACCACGACGGCGATGCCGGGGCCCATCTTGCCGATGAGATCCAGAGCGCCAATTCGCTGCTCTCCGAGCTGGTGCACGTCAATCCCAAACTTGCCGGCATGGGCACCACGGTCACCGCACTGCTCCTCGCTGGCGAGCGGCTGGCATTCGCCCACATTGGCGATTCCCGCGCCTACCGGCTCAAGGACGGCGTCTTTGAGCAGCTGAGCACTGACCACACCTTTGTCCAGCGCATGATCGACGAGGGCCGCATGACCGAGGCCGAAGCCGAGGTCCACCCCCACAAGAACGTGCTCATGCGCGTGCTGGGCGACGTCGACGCCTCACCGGAACTGGACCTCCTGTACTTTGACGCAAGCCCCGGTGAACGCTGGCTGCTGTGCTCGGACGGACTGAACTTTGTCCGCCACGAAATGGTTGAAGAGGTCATCCGGCACACCAAGTCGCTGGCCACCGCTGCCGACACCCTCATCGAGCTGACCCTGGCGGCGGGTTCGCCGGACAACGTCACCGTTGTTGTCTTCGACATCGCCGAGGCCGTCCCGGTCGAAACCCACACCGCAGCCCTGGACACAGTGCCCGCCGACCCTTCGGATGAGCCGGACCTGCCGCCGCTGGAGCAGTCCCCAGACAAGCACGACGCCGGGTCCCCGGCCGCGCCGGAGGCGGCAGTTGCCGCCGGGGTCACGCCGGCAGACGCCGTCGCCGCTTCCGGGGTGGCGCCTGCCGCGGCCACCGACGCCCAGGGCGTCGACGAGGCCGAGGGTTCCGTCGAAGGCACCGATGACGCCGAGGCGCTGGACACCCACATCAGGGCCGCAGCCGTGGCAAAGGAGCTGTCCTCGCGCAAGCATGAGCTGGTGGGTGCGGCACTGACGGCCAATGCCGAGGGCAAGATCCCGCAACTGGAACGGCACCCGGCCACCCAGCGTGCCGCCACAGTTCTCACGCACAAGACCGCCACCCGCCCCACCCTGGTGGAGGACACTGAGGTTTCGCTGCCCAGGCTGCGACAGCGTCCCCTGGTGCTGGCCATCGTGGGCGCGCTGGCTGCACTGGCAATCGTGGCCGCCTCGTGGGCCGCCTATGCCTGGACCCAGACACAGTACTTTGTGGGCACCAGCAACGGCAACGTGGCCATCTACCAGGGTGTGTCACAGTCCCTGGGGCCCATCTCACTGTCCCACCTGTACCGCGAAACCAGCGTCGAGGTCTCCTCGCTCCCGGACTATTCGCAGCAGCTGGTGGCAGGCACCATGCCGGCATCAACGCTCGGCGATGCAGAACAGATCATCAGCGACCTGCAGTTGGGCACAGGCACCAGCCTGCCTCCGTGTGAATTCCTGGCGCCGGCAACCACCGCCACGGCAACCGCAAGTCCCTCGGCAGGCACCTCCGCCCCACCGAGTGCCAAGCCAACACCGAGTGCCACGCCAAGCGGCAAGGCAACCGCCACGGCACAACCCACGGCAACATCCACCGCACAGCCCAGCTGCATTCCCGGAGGCGGAAAATGAGCCAATTGCAAACAGTGGCCAAGCCCCGCCGCAACACGGAACTGCTTTTGCTGATCCTTGCCCTGGGCATGTCCGCACTGGCCAATGCGCTGGTGAACCTGAATCTGGGTCGGACCTTTGACAACGACTTCTTCGCCCAGATAGCCATTCTGGCGGGGCTTTCCCTGGCCTTCCACATGGTCCTGCGGTTCAAGGCAAAGTATGCCGATCCGGTCATATTGCCTGTTGTGGTGGCCCTGAACGGCCTCGGCCTCGCCGTCATCCACCGGCTGGACATCGCCACAGGCGACACCGCGGGGCAGCGGCAGTGGATGTGGACCTCCCTGGCCGTTGTTGCTGCCATTGCCGTGGTGTGGTTCCTGCGCGACCACAGGATCCTGCGCCGCTACACATATATTTCGCTGCTGGCATCAGTGGTCCTGCTGATTCTGCCCCTGGTCCCCGGCATCAGCGCCGGAAACGTCAACGGCGCAACCGTCTGGATCGCCATTGGCCCGTTCACCTTCCAGCCGGGCGAGATTGCAAAGATCACGCTGGCCATATTCTTCGCCGGGTATCTTTCCTCCAACCGGGATTTGATCCTGCTGGCAGGAAAGAAGATCGGCCCGCTGCAGCTGCCGCGCGTGCGGGACTTGGCGCCCATGATCGTGGCCTGGCTGGCCAGCGTGGGTGTCCTGGTGTTCCAGCGCGACCTGGGCACCTCGATCCTGTTCTTTGGCCTGTTCATGGTCATGATTTATGTGGCCACGAGCCGCATCAGCTGGATCCTGATTGGGCTTGCCCTGATCGCCGTTGGCGGAGTCGCTGCGTACCAGATCTTCCCGCACGTCACCCAGCGCATCGATGTGTGGGTGAACGCCCTTGACCCGGAATACATCGGCGCGCCCTTCGGCAGCGGCCAGATCGTCTCGGGCCTGTTTGGCATGGCGAACGGCGGCCTGCTCGGCACCGGTTTTGGCCAGGGCGCCCCGTACAGCATCCCGCTGGCCAACTCGGACATGATCATTGCCAGCATTGGCGAGGAACTCGGGCTCGTTGGCCTGTTTGCCATCCTGTGCCTGTACGCCCTGTTCATTGCGCGTGGCTTCCGGGCCGCCCTGGGCACGCGCGATGCGTTCGGCAAGCTGCTGGCGGTGGGTCTTTCCTTTGCCGTGGCCCTGCAGTGCTTTGTCATCATCGGCGGCGTGACGCGGCTGATCCCGTTGACGGGCCTGACCACGCCGTTCCTGGCCGCTGGCGGTTCCTCCCTGCTGTCCAACTGGATCATCGTTGCGTTGATCCTGAAGATTTCCGACGCCGCCCGGCGCCCCATTGACGTGACGGGGCCGCCCGCGCCCGTCGAGACGACTCCCACCATTGACCAGGCCCAGAAGGAGGTGCCGGCACCATGAACCAGGCCATCCGCAATTCCTGGATAGTAGCCATCGCCTTGTTTGCGCTGCTCTTTGGCTCGATCTCCTACGTGCAGTTCTTTGACGTGGACTCGCTCAACGCCCATCCAAACAACAACAGGCAGCTGGAGCTGAACTTCTGCAGCAGCCGTGGGCCCATCCTGGTGGACGGGCAGGCCATTGCCGAATCCGTTGCCACCAACACTGACTGCAAGTACCAGCGCAAGTACAACGACCCCCTGCTGTACGCCGGCCTCACGGGCTTCTTCAGCAAGTTCTCCGGCCAGTACGGCGTGGAGGCAGCCATGAAGGATGAGTTGACGGGCAATTCCAGCGATGCCTTGTTTGACCGCATCGCCCAGGTGTTCACGGGTGCGCAGCCGCAGGGCCGCTCCGTGGAGCTGACCATCGACAGCAAGATCCAGAAGATGGCCTATGACATGATCCCGGACGGCATTGGCGGATCCATCGTGGCCATGAACCCCAAGACCGGTGCCATCATCGCCATGGCGTCCAAGCCGTCCTACGACACCAACCTCATGGCAACGCACGACAAGAAGGCCTTTGACGCCTCCATGGCCGAGCTCCAGGCCATTCCGGGCATCAACCTGTACGGCTCCTCCGCCTACCGGCAGGCCTATGCGCCCGGTTCGGTGTTCAAGATCATCGACACGGCCGCCGCCCTGGAGTCCGGGAAGTACAACAAGGACAGTGTCCTGCCCAACCCGGCAAACCTGACCTTCCCCGGCATCGACTACAGCCTGCCCAACTACGCGTATGGCCAGTGCTACACACGGGACAAGGCCACGTTCGCCTTTGCGCTGGAGAACTCCTGCAACACACCGTTCGCGAGCATTGCCCTGGACCTGGGCCAGGACGCCATTACGGCCCAGGCCGAGAAGTTTGGCTTCAATGACAAGTCATTGAAGTTCCCCGCCGCGGTTGAAGCCAGCCGCTTCCCCGGCAGCCTGGGCGTGCTGGATGCCCCGTCGCTGGCCCAGAGCGCCATTGGCCAGCGGGATGTCATCGCAACACCTCTTCAGATCGCCATGATGACCGCGGCCATCGCCAACGGTGGCAAGCAGATGGCACCAAACCTCGTGGAGACGGTCCGCACCCCTGACCTGAAGACCGTTTCAAGCCTTGAGCCCGAGGTCTTGCGCCAGTCGACCACCCCTGAGATTGCAGCCCAGATCAGGGACTGGATGGTCAGCGTGGTGGACAACGGCATCGGAGCGGCGGCTGCCGTTCCCGGCGTCGAAGTGGCCGCCAAGACGGGTACGGCCGAACTCGGGCTCGATGAAAACGGAGAAATGTTGAACAACGCATGGTTCACGGGCTTCGCGCCGGCAAATGACCCGGAAGTGGTCATCACCATCGTCATGCCGAGGGTCAATGTGGCCACCGGCGCAGAACTTACCAGTCCAAATGCAAGCAAACTCTTCAAGGCGGTGTTGAACAAGTGAGGCCTATTTCCGGTATCACCTTAGGCGGCAGGTTCCAACTCACATCACGCATTGCCATCGGCGGCATGGGCGAGGTGTGGAAGGCCCAGGACCTGGTCCTGGGCAGGATTGTCGCGATCAAGATCCTCAAGGATGAATACACGGGCGATCCCGGCTTCCGCGCACGCTTTCGGGCGGAGGCAAAGCACACTGCGCTGCTGAACCACGAGGGCATTGCCAACGTCTTTGACTACGGCGAAGAGGACGGTTCCGCCTACCTTGTCATGGAGCTGGTGCCGGGCGAACCCCTGTCCGCCATGATTGAGCGCGAGCATGTGCTGTCGGCCGACTGGACCCTGTCCATGATCTCGCAGACCGCCCGCGCCCTGGCCGTGGCCCACGCACAGGGCCTGGTGCACCGTGACGTGAAGCCCGGAAACCTGCTGATCACCCCCGACGGCAAGGTCAAGATCACCGACTTCGGCATTGCCCGCCTGGCCGACCAGGTGCCGCTGACGCAGACCGGACAGGTCATGGGCACGGCCCAGTACCTTGCCCCGGAGCAGGCAACAGGACAGGTGGCCACCGGCTCCAGCGACATATATTCCCTGGGTGTCATAGGTTATGAGTGCATCACGGGGCACCGCCCGTTCTCGGGTGAATCCCAGATCGCCATCGCCCTGGCCCAGGTCAACGACGCCCCGCCGCCGCTGCCCGACACCCTGCCCACACCCGTGCGCGCACTGCTGATGTCGATGCTGGCCAAGGAGCCGGCCAACCGCCCGGCCAATGCCCTGAAGCTGGCCGAGGCCGCTGACGCCATCCGCGCAGGCGACATCAAGGCCGCCCATGCCGCGGTGCCGGGAATGCTGCTGTTCGAGGCGACCACCGGCCCCATCACGGCCCCCGTGGACATCAATGCCACAGCGCCCACCACAGTGGTTGGCAGCATCTCAGAGCCCAGCACGACGGCGCTGCCCACCATCATGGAAGAGGCGCCTGCGCCGACACGTGCGGAAATTCTCGGCGCCGAGCGCGCCTGGGATGCTGAGCACGAAGGCTCCCACGAGCTATTGTCCGAGGAGGATGACCTTCCGCCCGAGGCCCCGGCCAAGAAGCACCGCAGCCCGTGGACCTGGCCGCTCGTAGGCCTCATTGCCCTTCTCGTCTTTGCCGTGGGAGCCCTCCTGCTGCAGGGTACAGGCTTCTTCGGCAATTCCCCGGCCCCGACGGAAAGCAAGACGTCCTCACCGGCCGTCACGAAGACCTCTGCCCCGCCGCCCACCACGTCCGCGGCTCCCGAGCCCACCGAGGCGACGCAGGAGCCCACAACGGAAGCCCCCAAGCAGTTCGATGTCATCAGCAACATGCTGGTTGGAAAGACCTTTGATGAGGTCAACGGCATCTTGACCGGCGGCAAGCTGGTGGTGACCCGGGCGGATGAGTTCAGCGCCTCGGTGCCTGAGGGCAACGTCATCTCCGTGACGCCGACGGGCCTTCAGCCTGAGGGCTCCACCATCACTGTCACCGTGTCCAAGGGCACCGAAACCGCTCCGGTTCCGTCGTCGGCCGGGCAGGAAGGCAACGCCTACGATGCCGCGCTGGTTGCTGCTGGCTTCATGCCGGCCCGCGTTGAGGAGCCGTCGGCAACCGTGGCACCGGGCCTAGTCATCCGCACCAACCCTGCCGCAGGAACACCAACGCCCAAGGGTTCGGTGGTGACGTACTACGTCTCCACAGGTCCCGCCGCCGAGGCCACCACTGCACCGACCGCGGACCCGAAGTAGTAGCCCCATCACTGCCCGGCAGCCCTGCGAACCCACCCTCAACCGAAAGGACAAACAGTCACCATGAGTGTTCCGCGCGTCCTGAATGACCGGTATGAGATCGGCGGGCTGCTGGGCAGGGGCGGCATGGCCGACGTCTACAAGGCCCGCGACACGCGCCTGGGCCGGACGGTGGCCATCAAGCTGCTCCGGGCAGATGTTGCCAGGGATTCCCACCTGCAGGCCCGGTTCAGGCGTGAAGCCCAGGCCGTTGCAGGCCTGAACCACCCTTCGATTGTGGCCGTGTACGACACGGGTGAACACATCACCTCAGATGTGCCGCACGACAGCACCCACCTGCCCTACATCGTCATGGAGTATGTCCATGGCAAGACCCTGCGCGAATTGATCCGGGCCAAGTCGATCACGACCGAGCAGGCGCTTGACTACACCATGGGTGTCCTGGCCGCCCTTGACTACAGCCACCGTGCCGGAATCGTCCACCGCGACATCAAGCCCGCCAACGTCATGGTCACGGAAGACGACCGCGGCGTCCTGGGTCAGGTCAAGGTCATGGACTTCGGCATTGCCCGCACCATTTCGGACTCCGCGGCAACCATGACCCAGACGCAGACGGTCATGGGCACGGCACAGTACCTGTCCCCGGAACAGGCCCGCGGCGAAAGTGTTGACGCCCGATCCGATCTGTATTCCGCCGGATGCCTGCTGTACGAAATGCTTGCCGGCCGGCCGCCCTTCACGGGCGATTCGCCGGTCTCGGTGGCCTACCAGCATGTTCGCGAACTGCCCCCGGCCCCGAGCACGTTCAATCCCGCGCTGTCCCAGGCACTGGACGCGCTGCTTATGCGTGCCCTGCAGAAGGACAGGAACCAGCGCTTCCAGGACGCAGCCTCCTTCCGCCGTGCCCTGCGCGCTGCCGGCGCCGGCATCATGCCCCCGGACAGTGCCAGCCAGCCGGCTCCCGCCCCCGAATCCACAGCGATAGTTCCACTGGTCGCCAGTCTGGCCGACACCGAGGCGATGCTGCCCGACGACGGGCCCTCCACCCGTGCCATGGCGAAGGTCATGGCCGGGGGAGCGCTGACCACCGACAGCGGAGAACCCGAGGACGCAGCGGAGGTGCCCCCCGCACTCAAGCGCCGCCGGCGGGCCTGGATGGTCACACTCTTTGTCCTGCTTGCCCTTGTCCTGGGTGGTGGCGCCATTGTGGGCTACAACATGATCAACGCCCAGCCTGACGCAGTCCAGAACGTCAGCATTCCGAACCTTGCCCAGAAGGACAAGGACGACGCCCTGGCGCAATTGCTGGCGCTTGGCCTGAATCCCCACAGCACCGAGGAGTTCTCCAAGTCGGTCAGGGCCGGGCTGGTGATCCGCACGGATCCGCCGGCCGGGTCCACTGCCGCGCCGGGCGCAAACGTAGACGTTTTTGTCTCCAAGGGCCCGTCAGAAGTTGAGATCCCCAAGGATCTCGCGGGCCGCACCGAGGCAGAGGTGCGCCAGATCCTGCTTGACTTGAAGCTGGTGATCGGGCCCAACCAAATGGTCAACGACGGCACCATCATGGCCAACCAGGTGGTCACCACGGATCCTGCCCCCGGCACCAGCGTTGCGGTCGGCACCACCGTCACCTTGAAGATTTCCACCGGCCAGGTGCTGATGCCGTCCTTGTTCGACCTGACCAAGGATCCGGCCAAGGTCAAGGAATCCGTCACGGAGGCGCTCAAGAAGGTCTCCACGCACCTGGACGTGACGTTCGAGGAGGTGGAGAACTCCGTGGTCACCCCAGGCATGGTCACCGGCCAGTCCATCCAGGCAGGCACGGCCGTGGCGCAGCGGACAACCGTTGTGGTGACCCTTGCCAAGGCGCCGGAAACCGTGGAGCCAACACAGGAGCCAACTGGTTCGGTCACCACCAGCCCCACGGAGGGGCCCAGCAAGGGCCCCAAGGACTCCCCGCCGGCGAAACCCTAACTTTTCAGCTGTTGATGAGGGGGCTCAGGGTTGCGGCCTTCGCCGCAGCACCTGCCAGGCCGACCGACTCGAGCCAGTTGCCCAGCATCGTGTAGCCGCCCTCGGTGAGCACGGATTCCGGATGGAACTGAACTCCGCACAAAGGTGCGTGCTTGTGCGCCAAACCCATGATCACGCCGTCGGCCGTTTCAGCCGTGACTTCCAGGACGTCCGGGATGCTTGCCGGAACCGCGGACAGCGAGTGGTAGCGTGTGGCCGTTACTGGGCTGGGCAGGCCCGCAAAGACGCTCGTGCCATGGTGGAGAACTTCACTTGTCTTGCCGTGCATCAGCTGCTCGGCATGCGTGACGGTGCCGCCGTAGGCTTCGGCAAGGGCCTGGTGGCCCAGGCAGACACCCATCATGGGCTTGTTGTTGCTTCCGCACCACTTGATCAGCTCAATGCACACGCCGGCCTCTGCGGGCGTTCCGGGGCCGGGGGAGACCAGCACACCATCGCGGGCCTCGGCCAGCTCAATGGCCTCGGCGAGGGTGACGTCGTCGTTGCGCACCACAGTGGTCTCGGCACCGAGCTGCTGCAGGTAGCCGACCAGGGTGTACACAAAGCTGTCGTAGTTGTCTATGACTAGGATGCGCACTGCCATGTCAGACGCCACCGCCGATCGTTGAGTCGTTGAGGGGGTTGAACTGGGAAAGCCACGGGAACACAAACTGCATGAGCACCAGCACTGCTGCGGCGATGAACAGGATAGACGTGATGATGCGGAACCACAGCGGCCCGGGGAGGTTTCTAAAAATCCAGCCGTACATGCTCAGCCTTTCTGGTTCGCAGCAACTTGGGCCACAATTGCGGCCGGGGGTCCGGCACTGGCCGGCTGCCAGGATTCAAGCACCGAGTAGGCAATGATGCGCTCCTCGGCGCCGAACCGCGGGTTGCAGCTGGTCATGGTCAGGAACCGCTCGGTGGGCTTGGCATCCGGCTGTGTGGGGACGGGCAGCAACACATCGGCCCGGTTGGGCATGACGACTTGGTTGTTGCGGAACACGTACGTGTAGTAGCCGTCTTTGGTTTGGATGTAGATCTTGTCGCCCGGCACCAGGGTGTGGATGGCATCCAGCACGGCCCCGTGGGTCTGCCGGTGGCCGGCAATGGCGAAGTTTCCCACCCCGCCAGGCATGGTGGAGCTTTCGTACCGGCCCAGGCCCAGGGTGTCGAGCTGGGCCTGGGCCACACCCTCCACGAGGGGCCGGCTGTAGTTCTTGCCGAAGCGCGGGATGTACGCAACACCAAACACCGTGCTGGGGGCATCCGGGACGGCCATGACCTTGGGCGGGCCAAAGTCGGTGGAGCCCCCGGGCGGCGGGGGAGTCACGGGGCCCTGGAATTCCTGGGCAAACTGGGAGACTGCATTCTGCTGGGCGGTATTCGCCTCAATGTTGGTCCACCACAGTTCCCACACCACAAAGAGCAGCAGGATGACGCCGGCGGTGATGAGAAGCTCGCCAACAACCTGCACGAGTGTGCGGAAGAATCCCTGGCGCGGCCGCTGATCACGGCGGCGCCTGTCCGAGCGCTTGCGCTGCGCCCGTGCCTTGTTGTTCCCGGCGAGGAGTTCGTCAACGCCCACGACAGAATCGAGGTGGCCTGGCGATTGAACCACGCGGGTCTCCTGACTGGGTTTTGGCGTCAATGTCATGCAATCAATGGCTGCGTTAAATGCAGCTAGAATTACGTCAACAATACCGGCAGTTTACCGGCCTGGAACAATTTGCCCCGCAAACCCACAGGTAATGAACTGCCTTGCCAACCACCGAATCGGCCCTCTTTGCGGCCGCAATGTCAAGGAGCTCCTGTGCCTGAGTCCAAGTCGCGTCGCCGCCCCGCAAAGGGCCCGGCCCAAACTCCGTCCACCAAGGCACAGCAGCCCAACGCCGTGTGGTTTGTGCCGGTCATGGTCTCCTTGATGCTGCTTGGCCTGGCGTGGATCATCACGTACTACATCTCCGACGGCGCCTTCCCGATCCCGAACATCCACAACTGGAACATCGGCATTGGCTTCGCCATCGCCCTGGCCGGGTTCATGATGACCACGCGCTGGCGGAGCTAGCCGCCAGGCTTCCCTTCCTCCCCCGGGTCGCTCTGCGCGTAACGGCCCCTGGCATCACCTGCGGCACGGCCCGGAACGTCTCCGGCCGTGCCGTAGTCGGCTTCAACGAACCTTCCGGCACCGTCTCCTTCGCTGGCGCCCTCCGTTCCGGCGGCCCCGTAGTCCCCTTCGACAAAGCGGCCCTCCGAGTCCCCGGCCTCGTGCCCCTTTTCCGCACCGGCCTTGCCATATTGCCCCTGGACGTACCGTCCCCGTCCGGGTGTGGCCTGTGGCGTCCCTGTTTCTTCTTCACGCTGTGAATCATCATGCCCAGACGACATTGTGCTGCCCTGCCTTTCGCGGCTCCGGCACCACCGCGCAGGATTGCCCGGCGCGGGTGTCAGCTTTCTTCCATGGTAGGCCGAAGCCAGTCTCGCGAACAGGGCAATGCAGATCGTCCCGGGCCACTACGAAGGCCCCTGCCGGGGGATGGCAAGGGCCTTCGCGCCTTTCGGCCCGGCGGTCAGCTGGGGGACTCGACCGCCGTTTCTCCTCTGGCGCCGGGGGACGCCAGAGAGTCCTTTCCTTGTGGCGGCGGTTGGCCACCATGGTTGCCCTGTTGCGTGGTTCCCCCATGGTTGCGAGCAAGGAAATGCTCGGGAGGGGACGCAAGGCGTCTCCCTCCGTTGGTTCCATGACGAGCCGGCAGAAATTCCATGACTAAATCCCCCCCCAACGAGAGACCCGGTGCACAAGGTGTGCCTGCTCATTGTAGGAAGGGGCCGTCAATGAAAACGCGAGTGGCGATCACTCTAATTTTGGGAAGGGAAACACATTTTTTGGCGGCGGCCACTCTAATTCCAGCGGTTTTCGGGCACACAACCATGGAGTGGCTTGGCTCGATTAAGAGTGGTCCCTCAAGAGGAATATGCCTCTGAGGGCACCTTTGCGCGGTCGCCGTTCATCAGGGCGGCCAGTTGTTCCCGTGACTGGATGTCCAGCTTGATGAACGTCCTGTACAGGTGCCCCTCGATGGTGCGGAGGGAAACATTCAACCGTTCGGCGATGGAATTGTTTGATTCCCCCCGGGCCACGAGCAACGCAATCTGGTGCTCCCGCCGAGTCATCTTGGGCTGGTCGATGGACTGGAACACCGGAGAGACCAGGCCTGGCATTTGCTCGCGCATGGCCACAACCTTGCTGGCGGTCTTGCGGCTCTTGTGGACCTTGCCCCGGTCATTGAACTTCTTCAGCGCCTGGGTGGCAAGTTCAACGGCGACAAGTTCAAAACCGTAGTCAAGGGCGATTGCACTGGCCCGGTCCAGGCTGGCTGGATCCTGCGACTGCACGGCGCTGGACCACTCCACATAGAAGTCCTTGCAGGTGGATTCAAGCTGCAAGGAGGCCTCGGCGAGCCTAGGCACGGATGCGCTGTCCCCAATCCTCACAAGCAGCCCCAGCACCGTCAGTTCGATGCCGAGGTAGCCGCGGTTCAGGCACTCGCGCTGCAGGCTGCGCAGTCGGGCCAGGCCAAGTTCGGCCTGCCCGGTCATGACCTGGGCGGCTGCGGCGTAAGCCGCTCCGTCAAGTTCATAAAACTTGCCGCTCCGGCGGTTCTGCGAGGCCAGGTGATTCAGGGACTCCTGCGAGCCTGCAAGGTCTCCACGCATGACCTGGCAGTAGGCCAAAAGCCCCAGGGCCGTGGTCAGGACCGACCAGGGGTCATAGTCGCCCAGGGCGCCCACGGCCGATTCGAGGGAGACCAGTGCTTCCTCAATGTGGCCTCGCCGGCAGTGCATCATGGCCTCGGCCAGATCCCGGAGGCCGCCCGAATAGAGCATCATGTCCGGATTGGTGAACGTCGCCGGATCCAGGGCGAATTCCACATGGCTCCATGCGCCGTCGTAAATAAATGCCGCGACGGAACGTGAGTAGGCGAGGATGGCGATGTCCGGCCGGGGGAATCCGGCCGGGTGCTCCAGAACACCAATGACCTCCATGGCCATTTCCACTGCGCCGGTCAGTTGCCCCGTGGCACTGAGCACTTCACACTGCAGGGACTTGAGCAGGACCTGATCGCCCGAATTGGCCGTGCCGGGGTGGGCCAGCAGGTCCTGGATGCGTGTTTCAGCGGCTGCAACGTCTCCAAGTGAGACGTCCCTGGCGGCAAGAAGCAGCAGGACATCGATGTCGGCCCGAGTTGAAGATTCGTTCAGTGCCGTTGTGCCGAAGCGGTCTTCATGGCGGGCGAGTGCATCATTGAAGCGCTTTTCATAGTCCACCTCCGAGACATGGGCAAGGTGCACCGCCCGCAGTGCCGCGGCGGCAGCCTTCGGCGAATCTGCCAGGTCCAGCGCCCGCAGGGCAACGGCGCGGGCCTCATCGGGCAGGTTCTTGTTAAGCAGCGCAATGGCCCGTTCCGCCATCAATTCGGCCGAAATTGCAACACCTGTCTTGTTGCTGCTGAACTGCAGGGCGTCAATGGGGCGCATGAGCTGGTTTGCCCAGACAGTGGCCTCCAGAATCCTGTCCTTGCCCACCGGAAGCCCGCAGTCCAGGGACCAGCGGGTGAAGTTGATGATCCTCTCGGCATCCAGGTGGTCGTCCATGGGAAGGACCTCTCCCACATCCGCCAAAAGGCGCCGGCTGCGGCCCACGGGGACAATGGCCCTGATGGAGGCCGCCGTGGCCTGGCGGGACAAGCGCATAGTGAGGACTTCGCCGGGGACAATCTCCACCAATTCACGCTGCTGGATGTCGTCAACGGATTCCGGGCCCGTCAAATCCAGCAGCGCATCCAGGGGCAGCGGCCCTGCCAGCGCCAAGATCTCAATGATGCGCCGGGAGCCCGGCGGGACATGGTCAAGCTCCATTTGCAGGAACTCCCAGGACTCCACGCCGAGTTGGTCGGCTGGATGGTCCAGTATCCACACATTGTTGACTTTTCGCAGGGAGCCTTCCTCCTCGGCCCCCGCCACGAGGCCCCGCAAGACCAGCGGGTTTCCCGCCGAACGGCTGGTCAGGTAGTCGGCGGCCGGGCGTGCAACCTTGCCTCCAAGCACTCCCTCCAGGTACGCCTGGACTTCCTCGGCCCGCAGCGGGGCGAGTTCAAAGCGGGTCAGGTGCCCGTCGCGCCACAGTTCACGCAGGTGCGTGTGGTGCCCGCCGGGCTGGTCCACGAGGATGAGCTTGGCCTCGGTGGACATGACCACCTGGATGATGATTGCCGCGCTTTGGCTGTCAAGGTGTTCGGCGTTGTCCACCATGAGAAAAACACGATGCCCGGCCGTGACGGAGTCACTGATTTGATCCAGCAGCCCGTTGAGCACCTCATAGTAGTCACTGCTGCGGACCAGGTTTGCGCCTACGCGGGCGTTCACTGCCCCGAAAGGTATGGCCGACAACGCCTTGCTGGCCGCAAACCTGATGGTGACCGATTCCGGGCCAAGGGCAGCAAGAATCTGGCCCAGTGTCCACGTCTTACCCGTGCCGCGTGAACCGACGATCAGCACCCCCCTCGAAGAGGTGCCGTTCAATTCGTTGACTATGTCCCCAACGTTTGCCCGGCGGGCCACAAATCCCCATTTCGTGAAATTCAGTCCCCAGCTGCGGGACCTGCTCGACCGTGGCGGCGCCGTTGCCGGGCGCCGCCATGAAGTGAAACCACAAAAACTAGCCTCAGTCTATGTAGCCACATGCAATGTGTCGACGCAATCGCCAGCATCTGGACTTGCCCTCGGCGCAAAGAACAAATCCACAGGCCGCCCATGCGACTGTCCCCAAGGTTATCCACACTGTGGGTAACCTTTTCCCACAACCCACAGAGTTGTCCACGGATGTTCACAACTCATTCGAACTATCCACAAGCAATTTTCGAAACTGTGGTTATCCATAGTTGTTCACAAAGTTATCCACAGAAGTGGATAACTTTGTGACCCATTTCGCGGCAACCCGGCAAAATCAGCGCGGGAAAGTAATCCACAGCTGTGGAATTACATGTGTGTAACTTATGCCCAGTGTGCACAACCCTGTGGAGAACACCGTGTACGACGAATCCTCAACTACTAGAACTACAGCTCTGTAAGTTATGCCCATATGTGGACATCCATGTGGATAACTGTGGATACATGGGACGATGATGCCATGGAACTAGCTGATCCCCTCGATGCCCACAGAGTTTTCCCACAGCAATTGACACAGGATGCGATCGACGAATTCCGGCGCCTGGGCGGTGAACAGGCAAGCGGAGTGGCCATCATCAGCACCACGGAACGCGGCCGCGACCATGCGGCCACGGTGAGTTCCTTCCTGTCAGTGTCCTATGACCCACCGACATTGCTCGTCAGCCTGTATGCGGAGTCCCGGATCGCCCAGGCTGTTGCAGCCCGGGGCGCGTGGGCGTTGTCTATTCTCACGGCGGACCAGAAGTCGGCGGCGAACTGGCTGGCCAGCCCGGGCACGCCCATTGAGGGCCTGTTGAGCCAGGTTGAATTCAGGCGCGGCCCAGTGACCGGCAATGCGGTGATAGCCGGCGCGCTGGCCTATTTTGAGGTGGAGACCACCGCCGTCCACGAGGCGGCGACCCACCTTCTTGTGGTGGGCAATGTGGTGTCAATGGGGGAGGATGCGCCACTTACCAGGGAGCTGTCCCCCCTGGTCCACTACGGCGGCAGCTACAGCCGGCTCAGCCGAGGATGAAGTTGGGGAACGTGGAGACCTTGTAGACCGTCAGGACCACCAGGAGGGCCACAACGGCGGCCATGCCGCCCCACTGGACCAAATTGCGGTTCTTGGCCGGTGCGTAGGCGATGGCGGCTGTGCACAGGGCCCCGGCGATCAGGCCGCCCAGGTGGGCCTGCCAGGCAATGCCCACGCCGGGAAGGAAGCCGATGGCGGCGTTGATGAGCAAAAGGACAACAATCTGGCGCACGTCCCCGCCACGCTTGCGCTGCACCACGAAGAGGGCCCCGAACAGGCCAAACACGGCGCCCGAGGCGCCAACCACTGCCGTGTCAATGGGTGAGAGCAGCAGGACGCCCACAGACCCGGCAAGGGCGCTGACCAGGTACACGGCCAGGAAACGGACACGCCCGAATGCCGGTTCCAGCGCATTGCCCAGGATCCACAGGGCATACATGTTGAAGGCAATGTGCATGAAGTTTGATGAGTGCAGGAACGCGGAGGTGATCATGCGCCACGGCTCGGACTCCGTCAGGAAGGGGGCGTAGGCGAAGGTCTGGAAAATGAAGTCCTTCGGAATCACCCAGCTGGCGACAAACATGGCAACGCAGATGGCCATCATGGTGATGGTGACAACGGGCCTGCCGGCGCGGGCGACGCCGCCAAAGATGGTGCGGCGCGAAGGCACGGACCTGCTTGCCTCATGCACGCAGTCCACGCATTGGACCCCCACTGCTGCGCTGCGCTGGCATTCCGGGCAGGTTGGCCGGCCACACCGCTGGCAACTCACATAGGAGACGCGGTCGGGGTGGCGGGGGCAAACAGGAATGCCGGTGGCGGGTTCCTGGACCGGGAATGCAGAACTCATGGATCGGGTCCTCAGGGGAGATAAAAGGAAGGCCTTGGCCGCCGGTTCCCCATGGGGGTCCGGCGGCCAAAGCCGTGAAGGGCAAAGCCGTTGTTAGAGCTGCTCGACTGTGACGGAGTTGATGACAACGTCTTCGCGCGGCTTGTCGCCGGCTCCGGTTGCCACGCCCTCGATGGCGTCCACGACGGCGCGTGAGGCCTCGTCGGTCACCTCGCCGAAGATGGTGTGCTTGCCCTGCAGCCAGCTCGTGTTCACAGTGGTGATGAAGAACTGTGAACCGTTGGTTCCGCGGCCGCCCTGGATGCCGGCGTTGGCCATGGCGAACTTGTAGGGGTCGTTGAAGTTCAGGTCAGGGTTGATTTCGTCGTCGAACTGGAAGCCGGGGCCGCCAATTCCACGGCCCAGGGGATCGCCGCCCTGGATCATGAAGTCCTTGATGATGCGGTGGAAGATGGTGCCGTTGTACAGGGGGGCGTTCGTCTTCTCGCCGGTGGCCGGGTGGGTCCACTCGATCGTTCCGGTGGCCAGGCCAACGAAGTTCGCCACGGTCTTGGGCGCGTGGTTGCCGAACAGGTCAACCTTGATGTCGCCGAGGCTCGTGCTGATAGTTGCTTTTGCGGTTGGGATAGCAGTCATGGCGCCATTCTGCCACGTAAGCGTGGAAATTTTCTGAGAAGTCAGGGCATTCCGCGCCCGGCGAACTGGCAATGATGGCAACGGGGCGCACGTGGACGTAGGCTGAAGAATGATACTGCCTACATCTGGAGGAAACGTGAAGAAGGTTGACCGCTTGACCCAAGGTTTGGAAGACTCACTCAATTCCGGCGTCGACAACGCCTTGGAGTGGGCGGCCCCCCACGTGGAGACTGCCCGGGAGTGGACCGCACCGCGGGTCGAGGCCGCCCTGGGCTGGGCCGTTCCCCGCATTGAAAAGGGCATTGAACACGCTTCCCCGATCGTCCAGGACGGCCTGCGCAGGGCCGCGGAGTACACGGCGGTCGGCGTTGCGGCCGTCACCCCGAAGCTGCAGGAGGGCCTGGAACGCCTTGCCCCGCGGATTTCCGATGCCGTCGACGAGGCCACCCCGCACATCCAGGAGGCACTGGATCGGACCGCCCCCGCCATCACCTCCGCCAAGGACCGGGTTGTGGAGGATTTCCTGCCCATGGTTTCGGACAAGCTGGGCGACGCCGCCCACGCCGTCGAGGCCGCGCTGGACAAGTCCAAGGTGTCCCGCCAGGTCGAGGCGGCCGCCGTTAAGCTGGCCGGCAGCAAGAAGGCCGTGGCCAAGGCGGAAAAGGCTGCCGCCGAGGCAGCGAAGAAGCTTGCGGATGAGCTGGCCAAGGCTGCCAAGAAGGAAAAGAAGTCCGGCAAGGGTTGGATCGTGGTTGGCATAATTGCCGCTGCGGCCGCTGCCGGTGCCGCTGCCTGGAAGGCGTCCAAGCCCGTGGCCGACCCGTGGAAGACGCCTGCCCCCGTGGCCCCGGCCGCCGCCCCAGTCCCCGTGCCTGCCCCGGTTCCTGCCCCTGTCCCCGCGGACGACGGCGCTGCCAAGACCGGTGCGCATGTTGCCGACACGGTGGCTGACGTCGTGGACGACGCCAAGGAGGCAGTGGACGACGCCAAGGAGGCAGTCGCCGACGCTGTTGAGGACGTGGTGGACAAGCCGGTTGCGGCGCCCAAGCCTGCCGCACCGAAGCCTGCCGAACCCAAGAAGTAGAAGCAGTGCGCGGAAGGGCCCGGATCCAAGTGGATCCGGGCCCTTCCCTTTAGCCTTGACTACTTCTTGAGCCCGCTGCGGCCCTGGCGCATGATGACCACGGCCAGCCCGGCCAGGATCAGTGCCAGGCCAACATAAGTTCCCGGCGGGAGCTGCTGCCCCAGGAAGATGCCGGCCAGGATGGCCGCGCCCGGAATTTCCACGAGGATCATCATGGAGACCACGAGCGGTGAGATGGTGGCCAGCAGGTAGTTGAAGATGGTGTGCCCAAACAACTGCGCGGCAACCGTGACGCCAATGATGCCCCACCAGGCCTCCGGCGGAATGTTGACCAGCGGCGCACCGAACACCAGGCACATGGCCAGCAGGATCACCGAGCACAGGCCGTAGCAGAGGCTCGAGTAAACGCCTGTGGAGAGGGTCTTGCGTGCCTTGGAGCCGGCCATCGTGTAGATCGCTGCCAGCACGCCGCCGGCGACTGCCAGCAGGTCACCGATCAGGGCCTCCCGCGAGACGCCCATGTCGAAGCCGGTGATGACCACAACGCCCAGCAGGGCGGTGCCCAGACCCAGCAGGACGGGCCGCGGCGGCCTTGCCCCCCTGATCCACTGGAACAGGGCAATCCATGCCGCCTGCAGGCAGACCAGGGCCGTTGCGGCTGCGACGCTGGTCAGCTTCACCGAGGTGACAAAGCAGGCGAAGTGGAAGGCCAGGGCGGTCGCGGCGAGTGCCGTGTATTTCAGCTCCGCCCGGGTCAGGGACCCAAACAGGCGGGGATTCTTTGCGATCGCGGGGGCGCCCAGGACCAGTGCCCCGAAAACGTTGCGCCACAGCGCGATGGTCAGGGCGGGGGCCGCAGTGGCCGCCATGATGGGTCCAGAGGCGGAAACGCCCAAAATGCCCACAACGGCCAGTAGTAATATCACCAACCAAGCCTAGGGCACGCGGGGACAAACAAAACAACCCCGGTCCGAAGACCGGGGTTGTTTCCCATGGTGGAGGCACGGGGACTCGAACCCCGAACCCCCTGCTTGCAAAGCAGGTGCGCTACCAATTGCGCCATGCCCCCATGAGGCAGATTCAAGTATATGTAAAGCCGGGCCAAAGATTCAAATCACAGAATCTGTGGACTTGCTCCACGTTGTCTTCACAACTTTGGATTCCCGCCATTTCTTGTTCAGGAAAACTGCAGCGACCAAAGCAGTGGCCAAAACCAGCAACTTCTTCAATGCACACCATCCTTGCCAAGAACCAGCAGGTTCCGTGGGCGTACCTGGACTTGAACCAGGGACCTCTTCGTTATCAGCGAAGCGCTCTAACCGCCTGAGCTATACGCCCTCAGTGACCCTCACCGGGCCGAGACAAAACTTTACCCCACAGAATCCCAAAGTCCAAAATCGGCGGGCCGCAGGGGCCTGCTGGCCCGCCGATTCAAGGATTTTTGGCTGTTGGACGAGTCGTTAGTCGTCCGTCAGGGTCACGCCGATGCCGCCAACCAGGGTGGCTGAGATGTTGTACAGCCAGGCCGACAGCACCGAAAGTGTGGTCAACAACACAACATTCACCACGGCGACAATCGTGGAGAACGATGCCACCTGGCCCAGTGAGGCGATGCTCAGCAGGTCGAACGGTGTTCCGCCCTCCTGGCCCTGGATGTCGTTGATGAAGGAGTTGACCTTGTCGAACAAGCCAATGGTGTCCAGCACGGACCACAGAACAATGGATGCCACAACTGTCACGATGCCCAGGGCGACGGACAGCAGGAAGGCCATCTTCAGGACCGACCACGGGTCGATCTTGCTGACCAGCAGCCGGGCACGCCGTGCCTTGGCCTTGGGCGCGGGCTTGACCAGCGTCGGCGGCGCCTTGGGTGCAGGTCGCTTGGCCGCGGCACTGCCGGCGGCCGGTGCGCCGGTGGGGCGCTGTGCGGGACGCTGCGCCGGGCGCTGCGGGGGTCGTGCCGGGGCGCCTACCCTGGGTGCGGAGCCGGGCCGCGGAGTCGGGTTGTTGGTGCTCACTCGGTACCTCCAGTTATTCCATCATTACCATTCAACGGTACTTCATCAAGCTGTGGCTTGGCTTCGAGGTCCCCTTCGCCCGCCTCCGCGGGGGCGTCGCCTTCCACAAAGTCCTCATCTTCCTCGAGGCCGCGTTCGCTGTTGCGGGCGATGCCGATGATGCGGTCGTTCTTGTCCGGCTTGGCAAAAATGACACCCATGGTGTCGCGTCCCTTGGCGGGCACCTCGGACACATCCGAGCGCACCACCTTGCCGCCGCTCATGACCACCAGCACCTCGTCGTCCTCCTGGACAATGAGGGCGCCGATCAAGTCACCGCGGTCCTCAACGAGCTTGGCCACCTTGATGCCGAGGCCGCCACGGCCCTGCAGGCGGTACTCGTCCACGGCGGTCCGCTTGGCATAGCCGCCCTCGGTGACAATGAACACGTAGGAGTCTTCAGTGACAACGGCGGCCGCGAGCAGCTCATCAAAGTCGCGGAACTTCATGCCCGTGACACCGGAGGTTGCACGCCCCATGGGACGCAGCGCATCGTTGCTGGCCGTGAAGCGGATCGACTGTCCCTTGCGGGACACCAGCAGGAGGTCATCCGTGTCGGAGACCAGCTGGGCCGAGACCAGCTCGTCGCCGTCGCGCAGGTTGATCGCAATGACGCCGGCGGAGCGGTTGGTGTCGTAGTCCTCCAGGGACGTCTTCTTCACCAAGCCGTTCTTGGTGGCCAAAACCAGGTAGGGGGACTGCTGGTAGTCCTTGAGCTCCATGACCTGGGCGATCTTCTCGTCCGGCTGGAACGCCAACAGGTTGGCCACATGCTGGCCCTTGGCGTCGCGGCCGGCCTCGGCCAGTTCGTAGGCCTTGGCCCGGTAGACGCGGCCCAGGTTGGTGAAGAACAACAGCCAATGGTGCGTTGTGGTCACAAAGAAGTGCTCGACGACGTCGTCCCCGCGAAGCGCGGCGCCCTTGACGCCCTTGCCGCCGCGGTGCTGCGTGCGGTAGTTGTCGCTGCGGGTGCGCTTGACGTAGCCGCCGCGGGTGATGGTGACAACCATTTCCTCTTCGGGAATGAGGTCTTCCATGCTCATGTTGGGGTCGTAGCCCATCATGATTTCCGTGCGGCGGTCATCGCCGAAGCGGGCGGTGATTTCTGCCAGCTCGTCGCTGACAATGCCGCGCTGCACATCCGGATCGGCCAGGATGCGGTTGAACTCGGCAATCATGGTTTCCAGGACGGTGGCCCGGTCCTGGATCTTCTGGTGTTCCAGGGCGGCAAGGCGTCGCAGCTGCATGTCCAGGATGGCCTTGGCCTGGATCTCGTCGATGTCCAGGAGCTGGATCAGCCCGTCGCGGGCTTCCTCGGTGGTGGACGAACGGCGGATCAGGGCAATGACTTCATCCAGGGCATCCAGTGCCTTGAGCAGTGCCCGCTGGATGTGCGCTTCTTCCTCGGCCTTGCGGAGGCGGAAGCGGGTGCGGCGGACAATGACATCCATCTGGTGCGTGACCCAGTGGCGGATGAAGGCATCCAGCGGCAGGGTGCGCGGCACGCCGTCCACGATGGCCAGCATGTTGGCGCTGAAGTTTTCCTGCAGCTGCGTGTGCTTGAACAGGTTGTTCAGGACCACCTTGGCCACGGCGTCGCGCTTGAGCACGACGACGAGGCGCTGGCCGGTGCGGCCGGAGGTTTCATCGCGAAGGTCGGCAATGCCGGAGATCTTGCCGTCCTTGACCAGGTCGGCAATCTTGATGGCCAGGTTGTCCGGGTTGGCCTGGTACGGCAGCTCGGTGACCACCAGGCAGGTGCGGCCCTGGATTTCCTCCACGTTGACCACGGCACGCATGGTGATGGAGCCGCGGCCCGTGCGGTACGCGTCCTCGATGCCCTTGCGGCCCAGGATCTGTGCGCCGGTGGGGAAATCCGGGCCCTTGATGCGCTCGATGAGCGCTTCCAGGAGCTCCTCGCGGCCCACCGTGGGGTTGGCGAGGTACCACTGGACGCCCTCGGCAACCTCGCGCAGGTTGTGCGGGGGAATGTTGGTGGCCATGCCCACGGCGATGCCGGAGGAGCCGTTGACCAAAAGGTTTGGGAAACGCGACGGCAGGATGGTGGGTTCCTGGTTCTTGCCGTCGTAGTTGTCCTGGAAGTCGACGGTTTCCTCGTCGATGTCCCGGACCATTTCCATGGCCAGCGGGGCCATCTTGGTTTCCGTGTATCGGGGTGCTGCGGCGCCGTCGTTTCCGGGCGAGCCGAAGTTGCCCTGGCCCAGGGCCAGCGGGTAGCGCATGGTCCAGTCCTGGATCAGGCGGACCAGGGCGTCGTAGATGGCCGAGTCGCCGTGCGGGTGGTACTGGCCCATGACTTCGCCAACCACGCGGGCGCACTTGTTGAAGGAGCGCTCCGGGCGGTAGCCGCCGTCGAACATGGCGTACAGGACGCGGCGGTGCACGGGCTTGAGCCCGTCGCGGACGTCAGGCAGGGCACGCCCCACGATGACGGCCATGGCGTAGTCCAGGTACGAGCGCTTCATCTCATCCTGGAGATCAATCTGCTCTACCTTGTCATGCATCAGGTTTCCCTCGAGCACCTCTGCGCTGGTGTCATCCACCGTGGGCTCGCCGGGGTTCTGCGGTGTTTCGTCGCTCATAATCTTTTATATTCCATTCCCAATATATGTCTGAATCGCTCTATGTCGCAGCTGCCATGAAGGCGTGGCCTAGATGTCGAGGAACCTGACGTCCTTGGCGTTTTGCTGGATGAAGTTGCGTCGGGATTCAACGTCTTCGCCCATGAGGATGGAGAAAATCTGGTCGGCTTCGGCTGCATCGTCCATGGTGACCTGCAGCAGGGTGCGGTGGGCCGGATCCATGGTGGTGTCCCACAGTTCCGTGTAGTCCATCTCGCCCAGGCCCTTGTAGCGCTGGATGCCGTTTTCCTTGGGGATGCGGCGGCCCGCTGCGGCACCGGCGGCCAAGGCTGCGTCGCGCTGCTTGTCGGTGAAGACATAGTCGTGCGGCGCATTGGACCACTTGATGCGGTACAGCGGCGGCTGCGCCAGGTAGACGTAACCGTTTTCAATCAAGGGGCGCATGTAGCGGAACAGCAGGGTCAGCAGCAGCGTGGTGATGTGCTGGCCGTCCACGTCGGCATCGGCCATGAGGACGATCTTGTGGTAGCGGGCCTTGGCCACGTCAAAGTCCTCGCCGATGCCGGCGCCGAACGCCGTGATCATGGCCTGGACTTCAGCATTGCCCAGGGCCCGGTCAAGCCGGGCGCGCTCGACGTTGAGGATCTTGCCGCGCAGGGGCAGGATGGCCTGGGTGGTTGGGTTCCGGCCGCGCACGGCCGAGCCGCCTGCGGAGTCACCCTCCACGATGTAAATCTCGGAGAGTGCGGGGTCCTTGGACTGGCAGTCCTTGAGCTTGCCGGGCATGCCGCCGGATTCCAGCAGCCCCTTGCGGCGGGTGTTTTCACGCGCCTTGCGGGCCGCGAGCCGGGCCATGGAGGCCTGGATGGACTTGCGGATCACGTCGCGGGCCGGGCCGGGGTTGCGTTCGAGCCAGTCGCCCAGGCCGTCGGTGACAACGCGCTGGACGAAACCCTTGACCTCTGAGTTGCCCAGCTTGGTCTTGGTCTGTCCCTCAAACTGGGGTTCGGAGAGCTTCACGGAGATGACGGCGGTGAGGCCTTCACGGATGTCGTCGCCCGTGAGGTTGTCATCCTTTTCCTTGATGATGTTCTTCTCGCGCGCATAGCGGTTGATCAGGGACGTCATGGCGGCGCGGAAGCCCTCTTCGTGGGTGCCGCCCTCATGCGTGTTGATCGTGTTCGCGTAGGTGTGGACGCTTTCGGAGAACGACGTGGTCCACTGCATGGCAATTTCCACGGCCATGCTCCGGCTGGAATCCTCGGTTTCAAAGGCGATGACGTCCTCGTGGACTGTCTCGTACTTCTTGGAGGTGTTCAGGTGCTTGACGTAGTCCAGCAGGCCGTCGTTGTACTGGTAAACAACAACGCGCTTGCCCGTTGCGACGTCCTTGCCCTCGGGAATGGCGTCGAGGTCCGGGTCGCCGTCGTGGTCGTCGGCGGTGGCGCGGTCGTCCGTGAGGGAGATCTTCAGGCCCTTGTTGAGGAAGGCCATCTGCTGGAACCGCGCGCGCAGGGTTTCAAAGTCGAACTCAACGGACTCAAAAATGGTGGGGTCCGGGTAGAACGTCTGCGTGGTGCCTGTTTCGGTGGTGGTCTCACCCTTGACCAGGGTGCCTTGGGGCTTGCCACCGTCGGCAAAGCTCATGCGCCAGACATGCCCCTTGCGGCGGATTTCCGTGTCAACCTTGCGGGACAGGGCGTTGACCACGGAAATGCCCACGCCGTGAAGACCGCCCGAGACGGCGTATCCGCCACCGCCGAACTTGCCGCCGGCGTGCAGGATGGTCATGACCACTTCAACCGTGGGCTTGCCCTCGGTGGGGTGGATGTCCACGGGGATGCCGCGGCCGTTGTCGATGACCTTCACACCGCCGTCGGCCGTGAGGGTGATGTCAATGTGGTCGCAGTAGCCGGCCAGGGCTTCATCCACCGAGTTGTCCACCACTTCGTAGACCAGGTGGTGCAGGCCGCGCGGGCCGGTGGATCCGATGTACATGCCGGGACGCTTGCGGACGGCCTCGAGGCCTTCCAAGACTGTGATGTCGCTGGCATCGTAGTGGCCGGAGGCTGCCGCTTCCGCGGCGGCCGTCTCCGCGCTTGTTTGCGCGTCTTCAGGCACTGGATTCACGGCACTATCCGAATTGTTCGTCGTCACAGGCGCGTTCGACCCCTCTTGTTGTTCAGCTCGATTGCCAGCACGGGAAAGGGCACACGGTGCTTGCTCGCCCGTGCATCAATTCCTCTGGGTAGGCAGATAAATACCGCTCTCAACGAAACCAAAAAACTGCCACAGCGCCGCGGAGAGACGGTTATGCTCCGATTCTACCTTGTGGAGCCCCCATATGGGGCGCCAACGTGCCCTGCGAGGCCAGAAAACCCACTTAGAACGCAATCGTTCGGCCTTCTTTGAGGAGCTGTACGCCAAAGGGTGTTTGAATCGCCCTGCAGCGCGTTGTGCAGTTCATCCAAACGGTGGGCGGATCTATCCGTAGGTGTCCCGGGGGCCCCTGCCCTTGACGTTGCGGAATCCCTTGCGCCAGCTGGGCGCGGCCGGGCCCAGGACCATGATCTTGGTGACGACGCCGCGGCCCAGTTCCTCGTCAAAGCGGGCAAGCAGCGATGAGGAAAGCAGCCTCAACTGGGTGGCCCAGCTTGTCGAGTCGCACCTGACGTGGAGGGTGGTGGCCTCAAAACTTTCCGGCTGGCAGTGCGCGGCAATGTCGGGGCCGACCAGGGCATCCCAGCGTGTCATGACCGAGCCCACGGCAAGGGGTGAACTCCAACCCCGGTCCGACACCAGCCGGCTGACCACATTGCCCAGGCCCTGCGGGTCGCGGCCGCTGCCAATTTTTGAATCAAGGAACGGCGTCCGCTTGTTGCCCGGCGAAGCCTTTTGCCCCAACTTGTTCCGTGAAATTCTCAGTTCCCCGCGGCCCTTGGCGATCCGCCGCATCCGGTTCAGGGCCGCCTGGGCCGCATCAACTTCTGTGGTGTGGTCCTGTGCCGCAGCCTCCCGGCTGTGTTTTTGGCCCGTCGGATCCTCCTCGGAGAAGCCCGGGGGCTGCTCACTCATTGGGGACCACGCCGCCGGGGATCACCTGGACGGTGGAGCCCGCCAGTTCCTGGGGAATGTCGCCACCCACGGCTGCCGTCACGAGGACTTGTTCGGCGGATGCCACCATGGCCGCAAGCTTCCGCCGACGCTGGGCGTCCAGCTCGGCAAAAACGTCGTCAAGGATCAGGATCGGCTGGTTGCCGTCCACGTGCCTGTCCTCGTCGAGCACATGAAAGGATGCCAGCCGCATGGCCAGGGCAATTGACCAGGACTCCCCGTGGGATGCGTACCCCCGGGCCGGCGCCTGTCCCAGAAGCAGGTCAAGCTCGTCCCGGTGCGGGCCCACGAGTGACATTCCGCGCTCCAGCTCGCGGCTTCGGGAGGCTGCCAATTCAACGCGGTAGCGTTCGGCGAGGTCATCGACACTGAGCAGCGACAGGTCTTCGCCGTCTTCTGCGGAAGGACCCGATGGTGCGCCGGCAATGTCGGGGGCACCGCCGTCGTGCATTCCGGGCTGCTCCTGCGCGCCAATCGGGTCCAGGCTGCTGCGGTATATGGCCCGCAAAACCTTGGAACCATCTGTCAGCTGGGCATAGGACTCGGCCATGTGTGGGCGGAGCCGGTTGAGCAATTCGAGCCTGGCGGCGAGCAGCTTAGCGGCGGCAGCAGCCATGTGTTGGTCCCACACATCCAGGGTGGCCAGCTGTGATTCGGAGACGCCTGAACGGGAAAAATGCTGTGACCGTGCGGATTTCAGCAGTGCGTTGCGCTGCTTGAGCACTTTGTCGTAGTCGCTGCGCGTGCCGGCATGGCGTGGCATCAGGACAACCAGAAGGTCATCCAGGAAACGGCGCCGGTTGCCGGGATCCCCCTTGACCAGGGCCAGGTCCTCCGGGGCAAAGAGGACAGTGCGGCAAATGCCCAGGATGTCCCGGGCCCGGACGGGATTGGCTCGGTTGATGCGTGCCCGGTTGGCCCGGCTCGCATTGACCTCCACCTCGACCATGACTTTTTGTCCGCCCCTGACCAGCTGGGCCCGGATGAGGGCCCGTTCCGTGCCAAAGCGCAGGAGGGGGCCGTCGCTGCTGACCCGGTGTGAGGAAAGCGTGGACAGGTAGCCAATTGATTCCACCAGGTTGGTCTTGCCCAGGCCGTTGGAGCCCACGAGTACTGTGACACCCGGTGTCAGGGTCAGGTCGACCTGGGCGTAGCTGCGGAAATCGGTGAGCGAAAGGTGTTCAAGATACATGGAACCCGGAATCATCCACCGCTAGGAACCGGCAGGTTTTGTTGCATGTCCGCCGAACTGGTGGCGGAGTGCCGAGACCATTTTCATGGCCGGCGAGTTGTCTTCCCGTGATGCGAACCTGGCAAAGAGGGCGGCCGTGATGGCAGGGGCGGGCACCGCATTGGCGATGGCTTCCTCAACAGTCCAGCGGCCTTCGCCGGAATCCTCAACGTAGTCGTCAATGGATTCCAGGCCGGGATCCTCATCGAGCGCCTTGACCATGAGGTCCAGCAGCCAGGAGCGCACAACGGTGCCCTTTTGCCAGGCCCGGAATGTTCCCGGCAGGTCCGCGATGATGTCCTTCTTCGCCAGCAATTCGTAGCCTTCGGCGTAGGCCTGCATGAGACCGTACTCAATGCCGTTGTGGACCATTTTGGCGTAGTGGCCGGCTCCGACTTCGCCCACGTGGACAAAGCTGTCCGCGCGGTCGCCTTCCGGGCGGAGTGCGTCCAGGACCGGAAGGGCCCGGGACACATCTTCAGCTGAGCCGCCGGCCATGAGGCCGTAGCCGTTTTCCAGTCCCCAGACACCGCCGGAAACGCCAACGTCCATGAAGCCGATGCCCTTGGCGGCAAGGAGTTCCCCGTGCTTTTGGTCCTCCGTGAAGCGGGAGTTGCCGCCGTCGACCAGGAGGTCACCCGGTTCCATGAGACCTGAGAGCTCGGTGATGACGGAGTTCGTGATGTCGCCGGAAGGGACCATGACCCAGATGAGCCGGGGAGCCGGAACCGCAGCAACGAGTTCCTGCAGGGATGACACATCGGTGACGTCCGGGTTCCTGTCGAATCCTGTGACGTCGATGCTGGCTGCACGCAGCCGCGCCCTCATGTTGAAGCCCATTTTTCCAAGTCCAACGAGTCCAATATGCACGTTATCTAGCTCTCTTCCATGGTGTGGGTTCTTGATGAGGGGCGGCTGCGGCGGGTGTCCTACTGGTTGGGCAGCCTTACGGGCATGACCAGGTAGCGGTACTCGTCGCGGCGTTCACCGTCGATGTCATCCTGTGCGCTGAGCATGGCCGGCTTGGGTGCCGAGGTGAAGGAGAAACGCACGTACTTGCTGTCAAAGGCGTTGAGGCCTTCGCTGAGGTAGTGCGGGTTGAAGGCAACAGTGATTTCCTCGCCAACCAGGGTGGCTTCCAGGTTCTCCGAAGCCTGTGCGTCCTCGCCGGTGCCGGCATCGAGGGTGAGCTGGCCGTCGGTGAAAATCAGGCGAACCGGGGTGTTGCGTTCGGCAACGAGCGACACACGGCGAACGGCCTCAGCCAGTGCGTGGGTTTCCACCGTTGCGTGGATCGGCGTGGTGTCCGGGAACAGCGAGCGGATCTTGGGGTAGTCGCCGTCGACCAGCAGCGAGGTTGTGCGCCGGCCACCGCTTTCGAAACCAATGAGCTCGCTGTTTTCAGAGAGGGCAATGTTGATGTTGCCTGAGCTGCCAAGGGTCTTGGCCACTTCGCTGAGGGTCTTTGCCTTGACCAGCGCACCCGTGGAGATGTTGGGCGTGCTGGGGTTCCAGCGGATTTCACGCAGTGCCAGGCGGTACCGGTCAGTTGCCAGCAAGGTGATCAGGTCACCCTCGATTTCCATCTTCACGCCGGTGAGGATGGGCAGGGTGTCGTCCTTGCTCGAGGCAATGATGACCTGGGAAACGGCCTGGGCAAACGCTTCGCCGTCCACTGTTCCGCTCACTTCCGGCAGGGCCGGCAATTCCGGGTAGTCGCTTACCGGCATGGTGGCCAGATGGAAGCGGCTGCTGCGGCAGGTCAGCGTGACCTTGCTGCCGTCGGTTTCAACATCAACCGGGGCTGCCGGCAGGCTGCGGCAGATGTCTGCCAACAGGCGGCCGGACACCAGGATGGTGCCTTCCTCGGAAATGTCAGCAGGGATCTGCAGGCGCGCAGAGATCTCATAGTCAAAACTGGCCAGGCTCAGTGTCCCTGCCTCGGCCTTCAGGAGAAGGCCGGAAAGCACGGGGACAGGAGGGCGTGGTGACAAGGATCGTGCGGCCCAGCTGACTGCTTCGGTCAGAACATCCCGTTCGACTCGGAACTTCACGGAAGGGTGCCGCCTTTCATGGTGCGAAAAAAGTTCAGTGAGCGCCCAACAGTGCTGCCAGGTGGAAGTGCCCACAGCAGGAGGACGCAAATTACATGCTTGGAGACAGCTTAGCCCCTAGAACTGCCCACGTGGGCATTGCTCTGCACTGCCTGCAGGGCGTCGAACCGGGGAAAGGTAAATGTTCTTTGAAACGAAGAATTCTTGTAGTTCGTAGTGTTAATAAGTCCTGTGGATACTGTGGATAACTGCCCTGCGTCACGGGATCGCACCGAAGTTGCCTGTGCACAGCCTGTGGGGTCATCCCGCTTGTGGCTGTGGGGCGAAGTGGAGAACTTTTGGCGCCAATTTAATGATCCACAGGGACCCCCTGAGTTATCCGCAGGGAGTGTGCACTTGTGCCCTTTTAATCCACAGGCTTATCCACAGCTGTTAATTTCTCAGAAATTTTTCTCCGCTGCGCGGACTATCCCTCGCGCTGCTGCTGCTTGATCTTGTTGGTCAGCTCCGTGACCTGGTTGTAGATGGCCCGGCGTTCGGCCATCAACTCGCGGATCTTGCGGTCTGCATGGATCACAGTTGTATGGTCGCGGCCACCGAATTCCTGCCCAATCTTCGGCAGGGACATGTCAGTCAGCTCACGGCACAGGTACATGGCGATCTGCCGGGCAGTCACCAGGGTCCGTGTCCTGGACTTGCTGCACAGCTCCTCCAGCGAGATGTTGAAGTAGGCGGCCGTCTGCCCCAGGATCGCCGTCGAGGTGATTTCCTGCGCACCGTCGTCGGTGATGAGGTCCTTGAGCACCAGTTCGGCCAGGCCAACATCCACCGGCTGGCGGTTCAGGCTTGCGAATGCGGTGACGCGGATCAGGGCACCCTCGAGCTCACGGATGTTCGTGGAGATCTTCGATGCGATGTATTCCAGGGCGTCGTCCGGGGCGGAAAGGCCTTCGCCAATGGCCTTTTTGCGCAGGATCGCGATGCGGGTTTCCAGTTCCGGCGGCTGCACATCGGTCAGCAGGCCCCACTCGAAGCGTGAACGCATGCGTTCCTCAAAGCCCTGGAGGCGCTTCGGCGGAAGGTCGGAGGTGATGACAACCTGCTTGTTGTGGTTGTGCAGGGCGTTGAAGGTGTGGAAGAACTCTTCCTGGGTGGCATCCTTGTTGGCCAGGAACTGGATGTCGTCAATCAGCAGGATGTCCACGTTGCGGTACAGCTGCTTGAAGCTGGCGCCCTCGTCATCGCGGATGGAGTTGATGAAATCGTTCGTGAATTCCTCCGAATTCACGTACCGGACGCGGATTCCCGTGTACAGGCGGCGGGCATAGTGTCCGATCGCGTGCAGCAGGTGGGTCTTGCCCAGACCCGAATCACCATAGATGAACAGCGGGTTGTAGGCCTTGGCCGGGGCCTCTGCGACGGCAACGGCCGCGGCGTGCGCAAATCGGTTGGAGGAACCGATGACAAAGGAGTCAAAAATGTACTTCGGGTTCAGCCGGCCAAACTCCTGCGAGGTACTCGGCGGTGTGGGGGCCGGCTTCGAGGGCTGTTCCTGCGGTTCGTGGTGCACAGGCTGTTCCGTGCGGATGGCCACGGGGGCCGGGGCCGGCTCTTCTTCCTTTGCCGGCGGCACCAGGTCTGCGTTGACGCTGAAGGCGCAGCTGATTTCCTCGGAGAACACCTGGCCCAGTGCATCGTTGAGTGCCGTGCTGAGCTGGTTCTGCAGCACTTCGCGCGTCAGTTCATTGGGAACCGCAACCAGCAGGGTGTTTCCAATCAGGCCCTGGGGCTGTGTGAGAACCACAAAGCCGCGCTGCCGCGGGGAAACCCTTTCATCCTGTTCCAGGATGCGGATGACCCGTCGCCAGGAACTTCCAACGTCATTGATGTCCTCAGTGCTCATTGAATGTTCCTTACCTTAACGCCGGTTGGCCCACCGGAATGCTTGTCTGTTAACCCACGCTGCCCGTGATGTCCGTTACACACCGCAGGCCTGTGGACTGGATGCGGGGGAAGCAACCCAAATACGGCTAAACCGCCGTAATCCACAGAGTTATGCACATCGGTGGATAACTTGCTACTGGCCTAGCCTAAAGGATGGATACTCCAGAAGATAGCTGGAGAAAGGGGTTGTGGATAAATGTCACAGGGGTGTGCCGGATCGGGCTTCTTCCACAGGCATTGTCCACGGAGTTGTGCACAGCTGTGGATGAACTGCCCCGGCTCCTGCAGAACCCTGTTGAGTGCTCTGTTGGGCACTGCCGGGAGCCGCCTGGCGGCCGATCGGGCGTCTGGCCGTTTGACTGCAGGTGCGCCAATGACCTAATGTTGTGAAGTCCCATGTGTCTGCTTTGCGCTACCGCGTACGCTTGTCAAGTATTTCTTGAGAAGCGAGAAGCCGGCATCCATATACTTAGCGTCGACCCCTTTCTTACCCTGTTAGCTGCGGGCAAGGCGCATCTTTGATTGTCTTGGAGTAACTACCGTGAGCAAGCGGACTTTTCAGCCGAACAACCGCCGTCGTGCCAAGAAGCACGGCTTCCGCCTTCGTATGCGCACCCGCGCCGGCCGCGCCATTCTGGCCGCCCGCCGTGGCAAGGGTCGCGTAGAGCTGTCGGCCTAAACAATAACTGCTTGGCAATTCGCCAGGCCCTAGTGAAGTAGCGGTAGGTCGCACGGTGCTGGCCACCAGAAACAGAATGCGGACTTCCGCCAACTTCTCACATACTGTACGTTCCGGCGTCCGAAATGGACGCCGGAACTTAGTGTTATATGTGGTGTCCACTTCTCCGGATGCACCCAGCCAAGTTGGGTTCATCGTGGCGAAAACTGTTGGGAACGCTGTGACCCGGAACCTCGTTAAGAGGAGACTGAGGGAAATAGTTGTTGCGACAGTCAAAGAGCATCCCTGTGGAATAAACGTTGTGGTGCGGGCCCTGCCTGCCGCCGCCAACGCCTCCTTCAGTGAGCTGGCCACGGACTACCGCAAGGCATTTTCCACCGCATTCCCCCGCTTGGGCGGGAGGATGGGAGAAGCTGCGCAGCCTGCCCCGGCAGCTGCCGCAGTCGAGGAACAATAGGGCCATAAGGAGAAGATGTTTTGTGAGCCACTCACAAACCGCAGGCAAGGCACCCAGGTGGCTTTCCGCCGTCGTGCTTTTCCTGTGGCATCTTCCCCGCAACGTCCTGATTGTCCTTCTTAAGCTGTACCGGCGCGTCATCTCACCCATTTATGGGCAGGTGTGCCGGTTTTTTCCATCATGTTCGGCTTACGCCCTTGAAGCCGTCACCGTTCACGGTGCCGTCAAGGGAAGCTGGTACGCTGCGCGCAGGGTTCTGCGCTGCCATCCCTGGAGCGCAGGCGGCCTCGATCCGGTGCCTTCGCCGGCCAATGTTGATTGGGACGACCCTTCCACGGTGCCCCTCATTGTCCAGCTGAACCATCCGCACGTTTTTCTGGCCAAGCAACAGGCAACACAAGGCCGCGAAGCGGCTTGAGGAGATAGATAAAGAAATATGGGTTTCTTCGATACAATTCTGTTCCCCTTTAAGTGGGTCGTGTCATGGATCATGGTTTCCTTCCATGACGTCCTGACCTGGCTGGGGATGGACGCCGCTTCCGGTGTCACGTGGACGCTGGCCATCATTGGCCTGGTGCTCGTGATCCGTGCGGCACTGATTCCTGTCTTCGTCAAGCAGATCAAGGCGCAGCGCGGCATGCAGGCACTTCAGCCTGACATGAAGAAGCTGCAGGCCAAGTACAAGGGCAAGACCGACCAGCTGTCCCGCCAGGCCATGGGCCAGGAACAGATGGCACTGTACAAGGAACACGGGACCAACCCGTTCTCGGCCTGCCTGCCCATGCTGATCCAGATGCCGTTCTTCTTCTCCCTGTTCCAGGTGCTTTCCGGCGTGGCCAAGGCCAACCAGGAAACCAAGGGCATCGGGGCCATGACCCATGACCAGGTGGCCCAGTTCGATTCGGCCACCATCTTTGGCGCACGCCTCTCCGACGCACTTCTGCCTTCCATGCAGGGCGGCAACCTGACCTTCGCCATTGCGGCACTGTCGATCGTGATGATCGTGGCCATGATCGCCTCGCAGTTCATCACGCAGAAGCAGATCATGTCCAAGAACATGTCTGAAGAAGCCATGCAGGGCCCGTTCATGCGCCAGCAGAAGATGATGCTCTACGTACTGCCCCTGGTATTCGGTATCGGTGGCGTGAACTTCCCCATCGGTGTCCTCATCTACTGGACCACCACCAACCTGTGGACCATGGGACAGCAGTTCTTCGTCATCCGCCGCATGCCCACCCCCGGGTCCCCGGCCTACAAGGAGTACCAGAAGCGCCGCGAGGCCAAGGGCCTGCCGCTGCTGGGCGCGTCAAAGAAGACCGTCGTCGAGGAAGCTGTCGAGGAAATTCCTGAGGCCAAGGGCCAGCGGAGCCAGCCGCAGCGCAAGAACAGGAAGAAGAAATAATGCCTGAAGAAGTGCCGACTGCCACTGAAGAATCAACTGCCCCCGCCGAAGCTACCGTGGAGGCTGCTGTGCAGGCACCCGCGGACGAATCCGCTGAGGCTCCCGTCAGCCGTTTGGAGGAGGAAGGCGACATCGCCGCCGACTACCTCGAAGAGCTGCTGGACATTGCCGACATCGACGGCGACATCGACATTGAGGTCCGCAGTGGCCGCACCTACATCTCCATCGTGGCGGAAGAAGGATCGGATTCACTGGCGAACCTGGTTGGCCAGGACGGCGAAGTCCTGGACGCCCTGCAGGAACTGACCCGCTTGAGCGTGCTTTCGGCAACGGACAGCCGCTCGCGCCTGGTTCTGGACATCTCGGGCTACCGGGACCGCCGCAACGCGGAACTGGCCAAGATTGCCAACGATGCGGCTGCTCAGATTGCAGCCGGCAGCGAGTCCGTGGCCCTGGAGCCGATGGGCGCCTACGAGCGCAAGATCGTCCATGACGCCATTGCCGAGCTGGGCCTGGAGTCAGAGTCAGAGGGCGAAGGCCCCAAGCGCCACATCGTGGTGACGGCTGCACAGTAGTGCACGCCATTTGAAGAAGTTTTCCAATTGATCCCGGCCGCTGCGTGAACCGCGTGGCCGGGATCTGGATTTTATGGGTTTAAGAGGATGCAAACAGTGGTGGAACTTACTGAGCAGGAAGCCGTTGCAGCGGAGCGTATTTTTGGTGACCGGCTTGACCTGGCCAAGCGCTACGTTGAACACCTGGCCACATCGGGCATTGAGCGCGGGCTGATCGGCCCCCGCGAGGTTCCCCGCCTGTGGAACCGGCACGTCCTGAACTGCGCCGTGGTGGCGGAGCTTATTGACGACGGCGCCAAGGTCGCCGACGTGGGTAGTGGCGCCGGCCTGCCGGGCCTGTGCCTGGCCATTGCCCGCCCGGACCTGTACCTGACCCTCATTGAACCGCTGGAGCGGCGCGTGGTCTGGCTCGAGGAAGTCGTCATGGACCTGGGCCTGAGCAATGTTGAGATCATCCGTTCACGGGCCGAGGCTGCCATCGGCAAGGTGGAGTGCTCAGTGGTGACGGCTCGGGCCGTCTCCGCACTTAAGACCTTGGCGCCGCTGACCATTCCGCTTCTTGGCGGCGAGGGCGAGCTCTTGGCAATCAAGGGACGCAGCGCTGAAGAGGAAATCGCCACGGCAGGCAAGACCATCAGGAATCTTGGTGGCTACCTTACCGAGGTTGTTGTGGCCGGTCGGGATGTCTTGGAAGAGCCGACAACTGTAGTTCGTGTAAAGGTGAAGCGGCGCTGATCCCCGCGCCTGTCGGCTGGAACCGATAGGCTAGAGAACGGCAAACAACGCCACAGGAAAGTGAGAGTGTCAGCGTGACCAGCAGCGAAGCAGCTTCGCAACGGATCCCTCCGTTCATGACCTTGGGATCGGCACGTTCGAATGCCTCAAATCAACCAAAAATGGTTGATTATTCCGGTGTGAAACTGAATGTTTCACGTGAAACAGACGTGGCGGCCATTAGCCCGCTCGACAATGACTTCGATGACAGCAGCCCCATTGCGAGCCAGCTGGTCAATGAAACCAAGCGCCGCGAACGGCTGCTGGGCCGCAAATTGCCGAAGCCCGGACGCACGCGCATCCTGACTGTTGCCAACCAGAAGGGTGGCGTCGGCAAGACCACCACCACGGTCAACATGGCGGCAGCTCTGGCCTCCGCAGGCTTGCAGGTCCTGGTCATTGACATCGACCCACAGGGAAACGCCTCGACGGCACTTGGCGTGCCACACCACGCGGATGTGGACAGCATTTACGATGTGCTGATCAACGACGTCTCCATGGCTGAAGTCATTGCGGAATGCCCTGACATTGACAACCTGTACTGCGCACCGGCGACCATTCACCTGGCTGGAGCCGAGATTGAACTGGTCTCCCTGGTGGCACGCGAACAGCGGCTTCGCCGGGCAATTGATGAGTACGTGAAGTTCCGCGCCAACAATGGCCAGGAACGGTTGGATTTCATTTTCATTGACTGCCCGCCAAGCCTTGGATTGCTGACGGTCAATGCTTTCTGCGCTGCCAACGAGGTCATGATCCCCATCCAGTGTGAATACTATGCACTGGAGGGCCTGAGCCAGCTCCTGAAGAACATCGAAATGATTCAGAAGCACTTGAATTCTGACTTGGTGGTGTCCACCATCCTGCTCACCATGTACGACGGCCGCACCAATTTGGCGGCCCATGTGGCGGCAGATGTGCGCGAACACTTCCCCCAGCAGGTCCTTCAGGCCCTGATTCCGCGCTCTGTGCGTATTTCAGAGGCCCCCAGCTACCAGCAGACGGTCATGACGTACGACCCGTCGTCAACGGGCGCATTGTCCTACCTTGAAGCCGCCGCGGAACTTGCCGAGCGGTCGATACCGTAGCCTCCACAGGGCTGCACACTTTTCAACTTACAATGAAGTTCATCAGAACCCGACAACGGTGGGGTTCATTCAATGGAGGATGTCTCAATGACTGACAAGCGCAGGGGTCTTGGTCGCGGCTTGGGTGCCCTAATCCCCAGTTCTTCAGGCGATGAAACAGGATCCTCGCTGCCCACGCGGCCCGTGGACCTGTTCTTTCCTGAACCCAAGAGCCGCAAGCCTGCGGGAGCTGCGCAGCCTACGCGCGCTGCGAAGAAGCCAGTTGTTGCCGCTGAGCCAGTGGAGCTTGTTGAGGTTCCCGGCGCCACTTTCATGGAACTTCCCGTTGGGCTGATCCACCCGAACCGCAAGCAGCCACGAACTGTCTTTGATGAAGACGACATGGCCGAGTTGGTCCATTCAGTACGTGAAATTGGCGTCCTGCAGCCGATCGTGGTGCGCAAGTCCACCGAAACAGGCGACCAGCCGTACGAATTGGTCATGGGTGAACGGCGTTGGCGCGCCAGCCAGGCTGCCGGACTTGAGACAATTCCGGTCATCGTCCGCGAAACCACTGACGACAACCTGCTCCGCGACGCATTGCTGGAGAACCTGCACCGTAGCCAGCTGAATCCGCTGGAAGAGGCTGCTGCTTATCAGCAGCTGCTTGAGGACTTTGGCACCACGCATGAGCAGCTTGCCGACCGCATCGGGCGTTCGCGGCCCCAGGTTTCAAACACCCTTCGCCTGCTCAAGCTTCCTCCCGTTGTCCAGCGCCGCGTGGCTGCAGGAGTCCTTTCCGCAGGGCACGCGCGGGCGCTGCTGGCCCTTCCGGAACCGGCAGCCATGGAGCAACTCGCACAGAAGATTGTGGCCGAGGGCATGTCCGTCCGGGCCACCGAGGAAGCCGTTCAGCTCTACCACGCACCCCTGGACGGGAAGAAGCCGGCAGGCAAGACCCCGAGCCCACGCCACGAGCGCCTGGACTTCCTGGCCAGCTCATTGGCCGACCGACTCGATACCAATGTCAAGATTTCCCTGGGAGCCCGCAAGGGCAAGGTCAGCATCGAGTTTGCTTCGGTTGAAGACCTGAACCGAATCATGGATGTGTTGGGCACTGGCGGCAACTAGTCGCAGCGCTTTATGCGGGGACTGTTTCACGTGAAACAGTCCCCGTTGTCATTTGAGTGGCTTCTCCAGGATTGATCCTAAGCGCCAGATTCTGATTGGCATCTTTTGCTCAGAGTGGGCCAACAGCGGCGAATTGAAGCCGCTGGCAGTTGCTGCGGTTCTTTCGACACAGCGGCATGTTCGGGGCCTGTCCGCGTCGGGCCGGATGGTGATTTGTGTTCATTGCCATCACCTTCCTCCGGAGGTAGTTCACGCGGGAATGAAATTGGGTCCGAGGAACTATCCAGCCGCGTCCCGTTGATTCGAGACGTTCCGCGTGGGTCGCTGCCACCGGTTCCCGATGAGGGCGAGGACGCTCGATGTTTCACGTGGAACAATGCCGTGAGGTGATCCCGAGTTTGGGAGATTCACCGGATTGAGGCTGGCGGATCCAATTGGAGATCTAGGATCATGGCGCCAACCAGGGAGGGCGGCCTGGAACGAATGATGTTCATGCCACCTGGGAAACACGCGAATGAGTGTCCGGATGGACGCAAATGGATCGCAAGGGCGATTCTGGAGAGAGTCGCATTGGGGGAAATGATCCCGATTGGGCTCCTCAGACAGGTCCAATGGCCATACCAAGGGGCTGCGTGGCCCCCTGAGGCCCGATAGCACCTTCGGGGGAGTGGATACTGCTCAGGGGCGCCGATCGGCGCACAGGGCCCTGCTGGGCGGCTTGTAGGGCCCGCCAGCGCCCCGCGGGCGGTGCAAGGCACTTCCCAGTCCCGCGGTTCGTCTAGGCAAAGGGTACTTTCGGTAGCGGTGCCTCACCGCGGACGTTGGGCCAGCGATCAAGGCAATTGCCATGAGTGAGGCCAGGCCGGGATTCCACATGGAGCTGAGTCGATGGTCCGGCCCTGGCTCGGCTGATTGCGGAAGCAGCGGCCCGGCACTGCCTCAACTTTGGGACCTGTAGCCCGGAAGCCCCGCAGGGCAATATCCATGATGCACCCCGTCTCCCCGAGCAATGGTCCGCGTTTCGGTCGTGTGCGCGTGGAAGCCCAATGGGACCCGATAGCATTTGCCGCAGAGTTGGTGAGGCGCCCGGTCCCTGGACGGCCCTAGGGGGAAGCCCGCAACGATCAGGATTCTCGAGCTACCGGTCCCGAGAGGCCCAAACCACGTGCGGAGATCGCCGTGCAGCTCCCAGAAAGGTGGGACGCAAATCTCCCGTGGCAGAATCTATCTATGAATCTCAAGCTTGTGAAAATGACCGGGGAGCAAATTCGGACGTGGCTTCGAAGCAGCCTCGAGGACTACGTGGGTGATCGCATCAGATCGGGGGAGGCCCCCGACCTCGCACGAAAGACAGCAGAAGAATCGTTCAAGGACATGTTTCCTGACGGCAGGCCGCAACCTGGTCATGTGGTTCGAATGGCCGTGGATGAAGTGGGAACACCCGTCGGGACCATTTGGATTGGTCCACAACGAGATGCACCAAAGAGCGAGTGGTGGGTGTGGGACGTGGTCGTCGACGAGCGGTTCAGGGGACTTGGGTACGGACGGCAAATAATGGTTCTGGCCGAGAATGAGGTCAGGTTGCATGGAGGCACCCGCTTGGGACTTCACGTATTTGGTTTCAACACCGCGGCGCGCCGGCTCTATGAATCGCTGGGCTACGAACCTACTTCCATTCGCATGAGCAAAGACCTCTAGCCAACTAATTTCTCGTTGACATTCCCAGCAATGAGACCGCCCCAAGAATCCTCCTGCTGTGCATCCTGGTGCGACGATGAAGCCGGTAAGCGCCAATTGGGGCATGGCCCGGAGCCGAAGCGTAGCAGTCTCTTCGCAACGTGGGGGACATTGGTTGTCGTCTCTGGCTCCAAGGTTGTGTAGCGGGGCGGCGCGATCAAGAACGATGCGGCTGGTGCCCGCTATGGACTGGACAAAGACGAGAGCCCCGATCATGCCCCGACGGTGAGACGCAGGGGGAGTGTCTTTGTGACCACCGCTGCGGCTCAGGCCGGCCTAGGGTCACTACTGTCGATGCCGTGGACCGGTAGGGCGACGTTCTCCCGGCGCTCAACTGGATGTGTGTTTCCTTGTTTCAATGCTTTACCTCGCTGGAGATGGCCGTCTCCAGGAATCCCGATGACCGCGCTTGGTTTCGGAATGCATCCTGGTCCAATGTGCGGCTGAGCGCCCGGGGCCATTCCAACGAGGTCCTAGAAGGGTTGGTGGAGGAGATCGTGGCCCCTGTGGGAGAGACCAGCGGCAACGTGGCCGGCAAGGGGCCGTGGAGGTCACTGTTCCCAGTGTCGCTGCCCGGAGCAAGGCGCTGAAGCACCAACTGGAGCTCCATGCCAACGAAGTGGGTTACTGGTCCATGACCGCCCTCCTTCATAGTTCTTGTTCTCCATGTCAGGCGTCGGCATCAAGACCAGGGCGAAAATTCTCCGGAGCATCGGTGACGACAGTACTTTCAAAGGTGCCGTTCGCCTGTGCGCGTCCGCCGGCATGGCTCTAGGTTGCGCGGCGAGCTGCAGCCTTCCACGGCCAGGGACTTCCTTCCATGGTGAGCGCCCATCACTTTCAGGCAGCAAGGTTCTGATCGCCGCCACGTCCTCGACTACATGCGAAACAACGGCCCCTTCTACAAACAACAATCCCCGGAAGTCGCTTGAGCTGGAGCACAGGGAAGCCCATGGACGTTTGTCTTGGCGCTTGATGTACATGACCAATGGCCAGGTGAATCCTAGTTGAAGGGTTCTGTTCCAATGATGACGTGGTGCCGCCCAACGTCGGCGATGAAGTGCTCGAGCGCGGCTGTGTCTGGCAGGTGCCAGCTATATCGGCCAGGACGAGTTTGATGCGGCAAAACTACTGGGTGGGGCGAAAGGTGTCGCTACCCGACGCAAGACCCCCAAGCGGTGACGACCTCAGGATGGCATGAATTTGGGAGTAAGCAATTGTCTCCGGTCAGCGATGACCACATGGGCGTAGTCGGATCCGATGCCGCGGATAGGGGTTGCTTGAGCTAGTTGTCCCTGGTCATGAGGTTGGAGGCGCTGCGGTCTTGAAAAAAGGGGGAGCATCCGGGCTTAGGGGAGTTGTCCAAACCTTCACGTTCCGGAGATTCCGATGTCCCACGCCAGTGCGCCTCTCGTTGGGTGCATCGCTACCGAGTCGAGGGTGTGGCTGGCCTGGTGCGACTTGGTCGCCGGGGATCTGATCCGGGCCCAGCGCATCACCGGGCGCCTCTACGAACGCGAACACCCGGGCGAACCAATCCACCTTGATGTCATGAAGCTAGGCCGGATCCCCGACGGCGGTGGATGGAGGGCCCTAGGGCGTGAAGCGACCGTGGCCCACAAATACAAGAAGGTTCTCACCGCGTTCGATTACATACACGCGGTCATCGATGATCATTCCCCGCTCGCCAACGCCTTCGCCTACCGGAATTCAGCCGCGCTCAAGCCGCACTGCCCCTGCACCAGCAACACCCAAGGAACCCAAGCTCTTGGCCCGTGGCTGATCCGCTACAACGATGAACACATCCACACCAGCATCGGAACAACACCAATCAACCCAGTGTCACCAGCGTGATGACCAATTACAGCTAGTAGCGGGGTGTGCGCGGCCACCGTCATCGCAAGGTAGGGGCGAAGTTCGCCACATCGGTATGGACCAGCTATTCCGGAGGTCCATGCTCCCACCGGGCACTGGAAGTGCAGGAAGCCCGGTCGCTCTGGCAACACGGGCCGGACCCTGCTGGCCGTTCTTGCTCCATGCAACAATTCCTGCTCGAGGTTGGCTGGTATCTTCACCGACGAGTGACAACGAGTTCCTTGGACATGGGCGGCGGATCGGTTGGGGCGTGTCCGGCCACCCGACAGTTCGCCGCCGTAAAGAGCAATGGTCCATTGACGTCGGACACGATGAACACGGGAAAGGCGTGAGTCTAGTAGCTCCTAGAAGCTCGGACAGTCGCCCTTTGTTCAAGATCAATATCCATGACCCGCCCTGACGACGAGCAACCGATTTGAGGCCGTAAAGTGGATCGCCCAGTAGCAGCGGACCTGCTTGTAGTTTCACGTGAAACGTGGCCGATCAAGAGCTGATGCCAGACCTCTGAGCGTCCCTCGCGACAATCGGTGAGTTTCATTAGTGCTGGTCAATCGGCCCCGTGGTGGCGCCGGAGGTAGTCTTCGATGCTCGTGGGGTCGAGGGATTCCTCGTCTTCCTCGCTTGGGGCGGGTGGTTCGGGGAGGTTGTCGGTGTCCCAAAAATAGCTTTCCCAGCGGGGATCTTCGGGGTCCATGTCGTCTTCGTCGATGCAGTCGGGGTGGGTTTCGGGTCCGGGATCCCCGCCCTGGCAGGGCTCTGGTGCATTGGACTGTCCCTGGCGTTGTTGGAGTGCCTTCAGGGTGGCGTCGATGAGGGTTTTGAGGGTTTCGTTGTAGACCGGTGGTTGGGTGTCGTGTTGCTCGGGTGGGTGTTGGTGGCCGGTGGGGCTGGTCCATTCGATGCCCTCTGGGGTCTTGCGGGGGCTCCAGGCGCGGGGGTGGACGGATTGCCGTTCAAAGGTTTGCTCGGTGCGGATGCGGCCGTTGCGGGTTTTGTCGTCTTTGTGGTGCTTGAGCCTGTGGTGGAGCCTGCACAGGGATTCGAGGTTGTCGTAGGTGGTGGGTCCGCCGGTGCTAAAGGCTTGGAGGTGGTCGGCCTCGCAGTTCACCGCCCGGGCGTTGCAGCCCGGGAACACGCAATACTCGTCCCTCATCAAAAGCCTGATCTCCATGGCCTTCGTCACCCGGTGGACATCGGGGGCGGCATCCAGGGGTTGGTTGTTGATCGGGTCCACCAGGACCCGGTAGAAGGACGGCGCGTTCGCGGTGAGGTACTTCGCGACTTCGATACTGATCGGTCCTGCTCCTGACATCCAGGCCGGCTCGTCCGTGAACCCCAGCAGCGACAACGCCGGCACCAGAAGGATCGGGGTGACCAGTGGCATGGGCGGCCACACCCCACCACCACATCCAGACACACTGCTCCCCTCCGGACTGGTTTCGGGCCCGGCTGCGCCCTTGCTTCCCATGGCCGTGAGGTGTGGTGGTTGGCCGGGTACTTGCCAGTCGGGCTGGTTGCGCGGGTCAGGCTCCCGGAAGCCCGGGTCCTGATAGTTGGGGTCGTCAAAGACGGGAAGTTGCCAGGAGTAGAAGTGTGGGCCGAGGCGGTCAGGGTCAGGGAACGCCCCGCCCTGGCAGGGGTCCGGACCGGTATCGGCCAGGGTGGTGAACCAGGTGCTCTGCCCGCCTGCGCCGCCTGGTGCCGCTGGGTGTTCCGGGGTGTTGGGCTCGTTGATTGATGCGGGTGCGGGTGCCTGGATGTTATTGGCCTCGAGGGTTTGGCACAGGAGGAGGGCGGCGGCGATGTCGGCACGCAGCTGGGTCAGGGTCCGCTCCTCGTGGGGGCCTTGGGCCGCCTGGGCGGTCGCGGTGCATTGGGCCCAGATCGCCTCGATCGTGGGTGAGGGGCCGTAGAGGTTGAGCCAGGCCATGCCATCCCGGGACCTGCTGATCCCCAGCTGTCGGCGCTCATAGGCCTGCCGGGTTTTGGGGACCAGGGTTTCCGGGTAGGCGCGTTCCCGGGTGCGGCGGGCCTTCTCGCGGAAACTGTGCAGCGTGGCATGCTCCGCCTTCCCCAACAACACTTGTTCGAACGCGTCAATCACGTCTTGGGGCAGGTGGGCGGCGCGGAGGAGGCTGGTTTCTTCGGCGATGATGACGGCATGTTCCCACCCCAACACCCCCGCCGAGAGCTGCTCCATGGTGGCGGGGAGGTGGCGGACCAGGGTGGCCGCATCGATCATCAGGGCCCCGGCGTAGCCTTCGGTGATGTTAAACAGCGCGGCGATTTCGGCCCGCACCCCGGCCCGGGATGTTTCGCGCTGCCACGGATCCAACTCCAGCAGGGCCGCTTCGGCCTCCGCCGCGGAGAGCATTCGTTCCACCAACACCGCGGTGAGGGCAGCGCCCTGGTTCTTGTGTCGGTGCATCGCGGCCAAGGCCGTCGTGGTGCTGTCCTGCAGGGCCCGGACCCCGGTCAGGCGGGAATCCGGGACATCCCTGGCCCTATCTGAGACGGTGGCATCGGGAACAGCGGCCATGTTCGGATCCGGATAATCGGGCAAACCCTCCAGGGCCGCAATGTCGGTGGCCAAGGGGATGATGGTGGGAAAGGTGAAGGCATCCAGCAGTTCCGCCACAGCACCTGTGGTGGAGGAACCCTCCCGATTAGCCGGGAAATTCACCGAACCGCCCATACATCAATTATAGATCAAATTTGCTGGTAGTGAAATGGTTGTGGAGAAGTTCAAGGACATATTTTCGCATCACGGGGCCGGGCCCGGCCGGGTCTCGACAAGCTCGACCACCGGGGGTAGGCTCGACCACCGGGGCTGCGCCGGGTCTCGAAAGGCTCGACCACCGGGGCTGCGCCGGGTCTCGACAGGCTCGACCACCGAGGCAGGGTCTCGACAGGCTCGACCACCGGGCTGCTCGATTCCAGGTCAGAGGTGATGCAGCGTTGGCAGAAAACCAGCATTAAGTGATGCGGCGTTGGTAGTGTTGCGGTCGCGATCGAGTCGCCCGGCCAGCGTCCGGGTCCACATGCGCCGGCGTCGTCTTTCCCTTCACGAAGCAGTGACTGGGCCAGGGAGAGTCATGGCTTCGGGCATGTTTTGAGTCAGACTAGGCGGGCGCCATGCTGAGTCGCTGCTGACAAGGCCGACCACCGAGTCTCGACAGGCTCGACCACCGGTGACCGGACGGACCAAACTTCCGTTTCACGTGAAACCAGAAGTGAATCGAGACAGCGGTCAAGGGAAAGCCCAAAAGAGGGCCAAAATCGCCCAATGCGGCCCGCAAGCCAATCCATTTTCTGACGCTTAGGATCGATCTGGGGGAAGCGAAATAAGGCACAAAAAAAGTGTGGACCGGACAATGTCCGATCCACACCTTTCAACAGTTTCAAAGCTTGAGACCCATATATGGAAGGCCCTGCAGCTGACTAGCTGAGTACGCCGGAGAATTCCTTCTCGAAGTACTGCTTGGGGCGTGCGCCGATGACCGTGCCGGTCACCTCGCCGCCCTGGAACAGGTACACGGCGGGAATGGAAGTAATTCCGTACTTGGCGGAGATTGCCGGGTTGGCGTCAACATCAACTTTCACAACCTCGACCTTGTCCGAGTACTCAACGGAGATCTCGTCCAGGATGGGGCCGAGTTTGCGGCAGGGGCCGCACCATTCTGCCCAAAAGTCCACAATGACGGGCTTTTCTGAATTCAGAACCGTTTCGGCGAATGTTGCATCAGTTGCGCTCTTTGCGTTGCTCATGGCGAACTACTTTCTCTTAGGAATTCTGATCGGCCAGGAAGTGCTCCACATCCAGTGCGGCGACACATCCCGAGCCCGCGGCCGTGATGGCCTGGCGGTAGGTGGGGTCAACAACGTCGCCCGCGGCAAACACACCCGTGACGCTGGTCTTGGACGTGCGCCCCTCAACGGCAATGGTGCCGGCCTCGGTGAGTTCGAGAACACCCTTGACCAGGTCAACACGGGGATCGTTGCCTATAGCAACAAATACGCCGGTGACGGCCAGTTCACTCTTCTCGCCCGTGACCAGGTTGTTAAGGCGGATGCCAGTGACCTTTTCTTCGCCGTCAACGCCCACAACCTCGGAGTTCCAGACGAACTTGATCTTGGGGTGGTTCAGGGCGCGGTCGGCCATGATCTTGGAAGCGCGCAGGGTGTCGCGGCGGTGAACAACCGTCACTGATTCTGCGAACTTGGTCAGGAAGATGGCCTCTTCCATGGCGGAGTCGCCGCCGCCGATGACGGCGATGTCGTGGCCCTTGAAGAAGAATCCGTCGCACGTTGCGCAGGAGCTCACGCCGTGGCCCACCAGGCGCTTCTCGCCCTCAACGCCCAGCTCGCGGTATGCGGAACCGGTGGAAATGATGATGGTGCGGGCCTTGAACTCCTGGCCGTCGGCCAGGGTCACGGTCTTGATGTCGCCCTCGAGCTCGACCGACGTGACGTCGTCGTACATCACTTCGGTGCCGAACTTCTCAGCCTGCTGGCCAAGGTTGTCCATGAGGTCCGGCCCCATGATTCCCTCCGGGAAACCGGGGAAGTTTTCCACTTCGGTGGTGTTCATGAGCTCGCCGCCGGCGGTGACAGAGCCAGCGATCATCAGCGGCTTGAGGTCCGCACGGGCGGTGTAGATCGCCGCTGTGTAGCCTGCGGGGCCGGAGCCGACGATGATGACGTCACGGACATCGCTTGCGGGGGTGGCTTGCGTGCTCACGGGTGGGTGTTCCTCTTCCTTCAGTGACCGGGCCGCAGTGTGGCAGCCCAATTGACCTTCGCTATCCACAACGGGGACAGGTGTGAAGATATTCCGCCGCGGAAGTGCGGCGGAATATCGTCAACGATTACTTGATGCTGATTTCGGTGATCTTCAGCCCGTACGGGTACGTGATGAACGGCTGCAGCTTGGGCAGTTCCGTGAAGCTGATGATGACGTACTTTGCCTTGACCCCGGGGGCGGCGGTGAACGTGAAGTCCGGTGCGCTGAACGAACCGCTGCCAATCTTCACAGCTCCTGCCAGCTCCGGCTTGCTGTTGGTCAGGATGTTGAACTGCCCGCCGGAACCGGCCAGCTGGTTGATTGTCACCGAACTGATGGTGGATTCTTCCGCCAGCTCCACCACAAGGTTCACGCCCTCAGTCAGGCCGGCAAAGTCGGCGTTCGAGAATTCAACGGTGGGCCAGTAGGTGGCCTTGTTTCCGTCGATCGCGTCCTTCAGCCGGGGGAAGTAGGCCTCGCTGTAGTTCTGCACGCCGGGAGCATAGGTGGTGATGTCCGTCAGGCCCTTGACCACGGGGGCCACGGGGGCCGGTTCCGCGGGCTTCTCGGAGTTCTCCGACGTCTGCTCTGCACTGGCTTGCGGAGTTTCCGCGGACGTGGTGGTGCCGGCCTGGTTGTCTCCGCCATTGAAGAGCGTGCCAATGTGCTGAAGCGCAAAAATGAGTGCGCCGATGAGAAGGACACTGACAATGGCGCCGGTCAGCCAGCGGCCGCCGGTACGGGGCGCATTGCCGTCGTCCTCGTCCTCGAGCAGGTCACCGTCTGCGTAGCCGCCATTGCCGGAGTCGCCGTCGCCATCGTCGTCGCCGCGAAGCGCGGCCGGGAACGTGCCCGGGCGGCGTGCTGCGGTTTCCTCGTGGTCCTCATTGATGAATCCGTAGTCTTCCTCGTCCCACAGCGTCACCTTGGGGGCAGCAGCTGTGGCCGGGGCAGGTGCCGGGGCCGCCGCAGCCGCGGGAGGAACGACGGCGGGGGCCGGCCTGGCTGCCTGGGGCGGCACTGCCGCCGTGGGCGGTGTTGCGGCCGGGCGGACCGGCTGCGGCGCAGGCTCGCGGCGCACCACGGGCTGCGGGTGACCGGGCGTCATGGGCGAGTTGTCCTCGTACACGTACGGGCTGCCAGTCGGTGCCGCATCGCGGGCCTTGCCAAAGATTTCGGTGCCGAGCGTGTCCGTGAAGAAAGGCTCCTGGTAGACCTCTTCCACCGGCTCCGTGGGGACCACAAGGTCCAGCAGGTCCGCCGGTGAGGTCCGGGATGCAATGAGGTAAGTGGCGTTTTCCGCCACCCCCAGGTCCAGGATGGACACATTGGACATGCGGGCGCCCGTGGCAACCTCGCGTGCGCTCTGGGTCAGGTGGTGCGAATTGTCGACAGCCGCGACCAGAATGCTGACCGGGCGGTTGAGCACCTGGTCCAGGCCGTCCAGAATGACGTCGTTCTCGGCGGAGGCCAAGATTCGGCCGGTCACCTTGTAGCGGCCGCCAAGGATGGAGCCCACATCGATGGGTTGTGGCACCAAGTCCTCCTCATTGCATGCATGGTGGCTTGTGGAGTCATGCGCACGAAGCCATATTTCCACTGATTCTATCGGACAAAACTGCCAGTTCCATGGTTGCCGGACGCGCCCGACGCGCCTGTTTTGGAAATCTGGCTAGCGGCGGGAGGGCAGCCGTCCCCGGACTTTCGCCAGCAGCGGGTTGAGCACGGCATCGACCTCGGCCACGCGCAGCTGCTTGAGCACCAGCACGTAGACGGCGGCCATGACGCTGCCAACCACGGCCAGGGTCACTGCCGAGGCGCCGATTGAGCTCCACATGAATCCGCCGGTGGAGGAACTGCCAAACAGGCGCAGCCCCAGTTCGCCGACGATCCCGGAGGCCAGTGCCGCTATGACAAATCGCATGTGCGCGCGCATGATCAGGCCGCCGCCGTAGTCGCCCAGCCTCTTGCGCAGGAGAACATGGCTCACCACCGGTCCAAGGACATTCGTGAGGGTGTAGCTGGCGGCCAGGCCGTAGATGATGAATTCCTCCGGCAGCAGCGAAGCCAGCAGTGCGGTGCCCAAGCCAATGCAGACCATGATGCACTGGATGGTGAAAGGTGTCCGGGCGTTTTCCTGTGCATAAAACACCCGGTTCAGGATGAAGTTGATGCTGTAGAACGGGGCGCCAATGGCCAGGATCGACAGGGTGACGCCGATCTGGCGGCCGGTGGTTTCGTAGCCACCGCTGAACAACATCCCAAAGGGTCCTGACAGCACCACGAGGGCGACGGCTGCAAAGACCGTGGCCATGCCAGTGGTCCGCAGGGCCCCCGCGAGTGAGGTGCGCAGTCCGGCCAGGTCCTTGCTCGCCGCGGCATGCGCCATGGCCGTGAACATCACCGTGGCAATGGACAGGGCAATGATGGAGTGCGGCATGATGTACAGCTCGGTGGCGCGGTTGAGCGCGAAGAGGCCGGGAATGGTGGAGCCCGAGCCGGGCCCGCCGTCGCCGCCGGCCGGGATCGTGGCCACACGCAAGATGACAATGAAGCTCAGGTTGCCAATGATCATGGTGCCCATGGTCCACACGGCCACCTTGGCCGTTGCACCCAGGCCAGTGCCCCTCCAGCCGAACTTGGGGCGCAGCTTCAGCCCCAGGCGGTGCACGGGAATGAGCAGCACTGCGGACTGGACAATGATGCCCAGGGTGGCTGTGCCCGCCAGCATCCAGGTCTGCCCCGTGGTCCAGTTGTCCACGGTGTGCGGGTTGGTCGTGGCACGGCCGGATACGGCAATGAACACGAGCAGGCCCGCGATGGCCACCACGTTGTTGAGCACGGGCGCCCACGCATACGCCTTGAAGGAATTGTGCGCGTTCAGGACCTGGCCCAGCAGCGAAAACAGGCCGTAGAAGAAGATCTGCGGCAGCAGGAACAGGCCAAAGGTGATGGCCAGCTCAAGGTTTTTGCCTGTAAAGGATGTGGACAGCCCCATGATGGGAGTCACCAACGCCATGACCACGGCGGTCAGCACCAGCAGCCCGATGACCCCCAGGGTCAGCAGCCTCGAGATGAAGTCAGTGCCCTTGTCCGGCTGCTTGCTGGCCTTGGCGATCTGCGGGATCAGCACGGCATTGAACACGCCGCCGGCAATCATGAGGAAGATCAGGTTGGGCAGGTTGTTGGCGCCCTCAAAAATGTTGGCCACTGTCACCGAACTGCCGGCGATCGCAATGCCCAACACAATGCCCTTGACGAAGCCCAGGATGCGCGAGGCCATGGTGCCAATCGCCATGGAGGCGCTGGAGCGGACGGCACTGGAACGCATGCTGCCGCCGGATGACTCGGCCTCGGGCTCGGCAGGCGGTGCGTGCTCAGCCAGAATGGTCGACGGCGTGCGGCCCACGTTCAGGTGGGTGGCCGCCGGCTGCTGCTGCGTGTACGGGGACGCCTGCATGGCCGCCTGGGGCGAGGCCTGCACGACGGCCAGCATCGAGGTGTCCATGCTGGCCTGCAGGGCAGCCGACCGTGGCGCTGAGGTTGGTTTGGGCGGGATGTTCACCCGTTCATGGTTAGACATTGTTCCCATCTTCTCACTGCAGGCTCAAAGACTGCTGGCAGCACCGTATGCCGAACCACAACGCGGCACGCGGCAGTGCGTCAGGCCTGGAAGTGTTCGGGCAGCAGTTCCCGGGCCAAATCGGTGATGCGGCGCTCATTGGGGAAGGACAATTTCCGGGCCAGCTCGTCAAGCGGAACCCAGGCGACGTCGACGGCCTCGTGGTCGGGGTCGTTCTCGATGGTGAGGAAACCGCCCGTGGCACGCAGCAGGAAGTGGTGGACTGTCTTGTGCACCCGGTGGCCGCTGACAGTGAACCAGTAGTCGATGCTGCCCAGTGTGGCCAGGACGTCCCCGGCAATCCCGGTTTCCTCCTCAATTTCACGCACGGCGGCCTCGGCGTGTGTCTCCCTGCCCTCGGGGTGGCCCTTGGGCAGGCACCACTCGAGCCGGCCACCGCGGTTGATGCGGGCAATGATCGCAACCCGGGGGACGCCGTCGAGCATGTCAACAACCACGCCGCCGGCGGAGACCTCTTCAACCGTGGGCAGCTGGCTGGGCGAGCTCGGTGCGGCGGGCACGGCCGAATTGCCCGTTGCGGGGGGCAACGGGTTCCTCTTGGGCGCGCGCGGCACGGGGTGGACCATGGAGTCCACTCTAGCTACCTTTGGCCACGGATGATGACAGGCCGCAGGGGTGGTTTCCGCCCGCGGCCCCCTCAGTTGGCGGGGGCGGGGAAAGCGCGCGGGTGCAAAAGTCTGGCATTCTTAAGCAACCATGGATTTTGCGCCTGATACCTCTAATTTTGACCCGGTTGTCCTTGAACTTGGACGGCTCTTTGCCGACGCCGGATACGAACTTTCCCTCGTGGGCGGGCCCGTCCGCGACCTCTTTTTGGGCCGGACGTCCCCCGACCTGGACTTCACCACCAACGCCACGCCCGATGAGATCCTCGCCGTGGCCGCCAAATGGGCGGATTCGCACTGGGAAATGGGCCGGGAATTCGGCACCATCGGCTTCCGCAAGCGGAACCGCAAGAAGGAGGTGCTCCTCATTGAGGTCACCACCTACCGGGCCGAGGCCTACGACCCCGACTCCCGCAAGCCCGTGGTGGCTTTCGGAACCTCGCTGGTGGATGACCTGCAACGCCGCGACTTCAGCGTCAACTCCATGGCGCTGCGGCTGCCCGAGATGGAACTCGTGGACCCGTTCGGCGGCGCGGAGGACCTGGCCGCCGGCCTGCTGCGCACCCCGGGTGCCGCCGAGGACTCCTTCTCCGACGACCCCCTGCGCATGATGCGCGCCGCCCGGTTTGCCTCGCAGCTTGGCTTCTCCCTGCACCCCGAGGTCCTGGCGGCCATGACGGGCATGGCCGGGCGCATCAGCATCATCTCCGCCGAGCGTGTCCGCGACGAGCTGGTCAAGCTCATCTGCGGCGCCCACCCGCGCACGGGCGTGGACATCCTGGTCGAGACCGGCCTGGCCGAACTGGTGCTGCCCGAGGTGCCGGCCCTGAAGCTGGAAACCGACGAACACCACCGCCACAAGGACGTCTACCAGCACTCCCTGCAGGTGCTGGAGCAGGCAGCCTCCCTGGAGACGGGGCCCGACGGCGCCGTGCCCGGCCCCGACTTTGTGCTCCGCTTTGCAGCCCTGATGCACGACGTCGGCAAGCCCAAGACCCGCCGTTTTGAGCCCGGCGGCGGTGTCAGTTTCCGCCACCACGACCTGGCCGGCGCCAAGCTCACGGCCAAGCGGATGAAGGCGCTGCGCTTTGACAACGACTCCATCAAGGCCGTTTCCCGGCTCGTGGAACTCCACATGCGTTTCTACGGCTACGGCGAATCCGGCTGGACCGATTCGGCCGTGCGCCGCTACGTGACCGACGCCGGGCCGCTCCTGGAGCGCCTGCACCGCCTGACACGCTCTGACGTAACAACCCGCAACCAGCGCAAGGCCGACAGGCTCTCCTTCGCCTACGATGACCTTGAGGCCCGCATTGCCGTGCTGGCCGAGCAGGAGGAGCTCGACTCCATCCGCCCCGACCTTGACGGCGGCGCCATCATGGCGCTGCTGGGCATCAAGCCGGGACGGGTTGTGGGCCGGGCCTACAACTTCCTGCTGGAACAGCGCATGGAGCACGGGCCCCTGGGCCCGGAGCGCGCCGAAGCCGAACTGCGGCAGTGGTGGGCCGAACAGCCCGAATCCCAGCCTGAAGAGGCCCAAGCGACAGGAACACCATGAGCAACGGAACCACCCCCGCGGCAGCACCCGTCCCCGGCGGCCCCAAGCTGTGGCTGCTGCGCCACGGGGAAACCGAATGGTCCCGCAGCGGGCAGTACACGGGCTTGACCGACCTGCCGTTGACGGAGGAGGGCGAGGCCCAGGCCCGGTCCGCGCACAAGGCCCTGTCCGGCGTCGAACTTGACCTGGTCCTGACCTCGCCGCTGCAGCGCGCGCGCCGCACGGCCACCCTGGCCGGCTTCCCCGACGCGCAGCTGGAGCCCAACGCCGTGGAATGGGACTACGGCGACTACGAAGGCATTGACAGTGCTGTGGTGCGCGCACAGAACCCGGGCTACCTCATCTGGGACAACGGCGTGCCCAACGGCGAAACCCTTGAGCAGGTTGCCGCCCGCGCGGACCGGATCGTGGAGCGGGTGCGCGCCGTGAAGCGGGACGACGGCGCCCCGGCGAACGTGCTGCTCGTGGCCCACGGGCACTTCCTGCGCATCCTCACAGCCCGCTGGCTGGGGCTCCCGGCAGGGCAGGGCCGGCACTTTATGCTCGGCACCGCCAAGGTCTGCACGCTGGGCTGGGACAAGAAGACCCCGGCCGTGGAGCAGTGGGGGCTGTAGCCACTGCCGAGCCCGCTGCCGCGGCACCGCCGCGGATGTGACGCAATCGACGATTGCCGCCCCTGCCAGCCGGTAGGCTCGTAGCCATGCAGGATTCACAGGCCACGGGGACTTCCACCCGGCTTCCCATAGTTGTGCCCTCACGCAGCGATGCACTGCTGCGCACCCTCACGGAGCCTGTGGGCGGGCCGCTGGGCAAGCGGACAGGGCCGGGACGCACCAACCCCGGGTTCTTCACCGTGGAACGGGTCCTTGTCATCATGGCGGCCGTGTCGGCCTTCATCGCGGTCATGGGCAAGGGGCACTGCCGCACCTCCGGCTGGACCACACCCGACCAGTACTCCACCGTGTGCTGGTCAATGTTCCCCAACGCCTTTGCGGAGAACCAGCTGGGCTCCGTGTTCCCTTTCTTGGGCCAGGGGTCAACGTTTGACCAGCCCGTGCTGGCCGGCTGGGTTGCCGGCCTCACCGCCTGGTTGACCCAGGGCTCCGGCGACGGCGCGCTGCGCCAGCTGGCGTTCTTCGACCTCAATGCCGCGCTCATCGCCGTGCTCTGGATCGCCACGGTTGTCCTGGTGGCCCGCAGTGCAGGACGCCGCCCCTGGGACGCCGCCATTGTGGCCGCCAGCCCCGTGCTTGTGCTCACCGCGTTTGTCAGCTGGGACTTCTGGGCGGCAGCCCTGGTGGCCCTGGCCGTGTTCCTCTTTGCCCGGCGCCGGACCCTGTGGGCCGGCGCTGTGCTGGGCGTGGCCGGGATGGCCGCACCGTACCCGGCGGTCATACTGGTGGCGCTGGTTCTGCTGGGCTTCCGCACCGGGCGCGCCACCAAGATGCTGGAGATGGCTGCAGCGGCCGTCATCGCCTGGCTGCTTGTCCTGGCCCCGGTCATGGCCCAAAACCCGCCGGCCTTCCCGGACTACCTCAAGAAGCTCATCGCTGCCGAACCTTCGGAATCATCGCTGTACGGCGGCTGGAACCTCGTGGCCGGGCGCATGGGCCTGCCGCAGCTGGGGCTCGGAACCAGCAATGCACTGGCGGCCATCCTGTTCGTGGCCCTGCTGATGGGACTGGCCTGGCTGGCGCTTTACGCCCCCAGGCGGCCCCGCGTGGCCCAGCTGCTGTTCATAGCGGTTGCCGGTTTCACGGTTGTCAACAAGGCCGCCGAGCCCTGGCATGCCATTTGGCTGCTGCCGTTGCTGGCCCTGGCCCTGCCGCGCTGGCGGCCCGTGCTGCTGTGGCAGGCCGCCGTCATCACGCACTTCATTGCGCTCATGCTGTTCCAGGGCAAGGTGCTTGGTCAGACCAGCAACCAGCACGCCATCGACACCCCCTACTTTGTGATTGCCGCCCTGCTGGCAGGGGCCGCCAGCTGCGCGCTGCTTGGCCTGGTGGTTCGGGACATATACGCGCCGGAGCATGATGTGGTGCGGCGCGGCGGCGTGGACGACCCCCAGGCAGGTGTCCTGGCCGGTCCGCCTGCCGACCCTTCGCAGGCCCTGGCCGCCGGGGCGGAACAGGCCTAGCGTGGTCGACGTCGCGGTCGTCGGGTCGGGCCCCAACGGCCTGGCCGCCGCCGTGACCATGGCCCGGGCCGGACTTTCGGTCCAGCTGTTCGAGGCCGCGGATTCGGTGGGCGGCGGCACCCGGACCGCCGAGTTGACGCTTCCGGGATTCCGCCACGATGTGTGTGCCGCCGTGCACCCCATGGCACTGGCCTCGCCCTTCTTCAGGGCCTTTGAGCTGGGGCGCCGCATCGAGTTGCTGGTGCCGGAGATTTCCTACGGCCACCCGCTGGACGGCGGCAGGGCAGGCATTGCCCACCGCAGCCTGGACCGCACGGTGGAGGGGCTGGGCGCCGATGGCCGGGCGTGGCGCACGCTGATGGAACCGTTGCTGCGCCGGCTGGACGGCGTCATTGACTTCACCCAGGGAAGCCTGCTGCGGCTGCCCAGGGATCCGGCCGCCGTGGTCAACTACGGGCTCCGGACCCTCCTGCAGGGGACCCCGGCGTGGAACATGGGATTCGCCGGCGATGTGGCCCCGGCCATGCTGACAGGTGTGGGCGCCCATGCGATCGGCCGGCTGCCGTCGCTGGCCACCTCGGGGGCCGGGCTGCTGCTCGGGGTGCTGGCGCATGCCGGCGGCTGGCCTGTGCCCAGGGGCGGTTCTCAGGCCATCGCCGCAGCCATGGCGGACGATCTCACCGCCCATGGCGGCCGGATCGAGCTCGCACACAGGGTGGACAGCGTCGCGGAGCTGCGCTCGGCTACCGGGGCCAAGGCGGTCATTTGTGACACCACGCCCCGCGCCCTGGCGGCTATGGCAAGCGACCAGCTGCCGGAACGGTATATGCGCCAACTGGAATCCTTCAGGTACGGGGCCGGCGTCTGCAAGGTGGACTTTGCCCTCTCCGGTCCTGTGCCCTGGACGGCGGAGGAACTCCGCCAGGCACCCACCCTGCACCTGGGTGGAACGCGCGCTGCCATCGCCTTCGCCGAAAAAGAGGTGCTGGCCGGGCGCCACCCGGAGAACCCCTATGTGCTGGCCGTCCAGGCAGGGGTGGTTGACGGCAGCCGCGCCCCTGCCGGGCAGCACACCTTCTGGGCCTACACCCACGTCCCCGCAGGATCCACCAGGGATTGCACCGAGGACATCATCAGGGCCGTGGAGAAACACGCGCCCGGATTCAGGGAGCTGATCCTGGCCAGCAGCACCCAGACCGCCCGGGACGTGGGCGCGTACAACGCCAACTACATTGGCGGGGACATCAGCTCGGGGGCCGTGACCCTGCCCCAGCTGATCAGGCGGCCCGTCCTGTCCCCGGACCCCTGGCGGACGCCCGCAGCCGGGCTGTACCTGGGTTCGGCGTCGACCCCGCCGGGGCCGGCCGTGCATGGCATGGCCGGTTGGCTGGCGGCACGCTCGGCGCTCAAGAACACCTTCGGCCTGCCCGCGCCGGAGCTGGGGCTGCAGGCTTAACAAAAACGGCCCGTGGGGTCGGGGAACCTTCATGGTTCCCCGACCCCACGGGCCGTTTGCGGCAGTGCTAGTTGCGGCGGTCCAGGGTGCCCAGGGTCTTGCCTGAGGCATCCGTGACGGTCAGGGTGTCGCCGTCGATGTGGCCGCCGGCGGCCTTGGACAGCCAGGTGTCCACGCCTTCGCAGGCCATCAGGGTGCCGCCAAGCTGCTGGAAGGAAAGCTCGCCCTTCACCAGGAACCACTGCCCGCTGAGGCGGTTGCAGCCGTCGCTGCCCTTGACAAAGCCGGCCTGCTCAAAGCTGGGGTCCTGGTCTGCTGCCAGGGAGAGCTCCAGGTACGGCGCCTTGTCGACCTTGTAGCCGTCCCCCCAGGTGCCGACGGGGCCGGTTGCGGCACCGCAGGAGGAGATGGTGAGGGCCAAAAGAAGGCTGCCGGCAAGGGCTGCAATGCGTTTCATGGTGGGAGAAGCTCCGATCGCGCTGGGCTGGACGTGCGTTTCCTTCATGTTATTGCATGGGGCCGGAATCCCGGCCTTCGCAAAAGCTCAGGCTGCCCCGACGCCGGCGCCGGCAGGCACGGGTGCCGCCAGGACGCCGTCGCGCATGGTGGCCACGGCATCGGTGAGCGGAACGAACTCGGTGTCGTGCGTGACCATGATGGTTGCCACCTTGAATTCGTCGGTGACCTCGCGCAGGAGTTGCACGATCGAGGCGCTGCGTTCGTGGTCAAGTGCCGCCGTGGGCTCGTCCACCAGCAGGACCTTGGGCTGCGCCATGAGGGCACGGGCAATGTTGACGCGCTGGCGCTGGCCGCCGGAAAGCTGGTGCGGACGCTTGTTGCCGCAGTCTGCCAGGCCCACGAGGTCCAGCAATTCCGCTGCCCGGGCGGTGGCGGCCTTGAGGGGCTTTCCGCGCAGGTGGTCCGTGATGACAAGCTGCTCGATCGAGGTCAGCGAGGCAAGCAGGTTGGGCTGCTGGAAGATGATGCCCACCTTGTCGCGGCGCAGTTCCGCCAGTGCCTTTTCGCCCAGGGCGGTGGCGTCGACGCCGTCGATCATGACCAGGCCGGAGCTCGGCTTGACCAGGGTGGCGGCAACGGCCAGCAGGCTCGACTTGCCCGAGCCGGAGGGGCCCACAAGGGAGACGAACTGGCCCGCGGGCACCGCGAGGTCCACGGCGTCCAGCGCCTTCAGGGTGCCTTCGCCGTCAGGGTATTCGAGGGTGACGTTGATGAGGTTCAAAGCAGTCATGGGATTTTCCTTGGGAAAGTGTGCGAAAGGGTTTTCGGCGGGCGGCGGGGGAGGTCAGTTGCCGCCGAGGGCGATCATGGCGTCGACGCGGGTGACCTTGCGGACGGCCAGGGCGGCGCCGGCCAGGCCCAGGGCCACAATGCCCACGATGGGCAGCAGCGTGGTGGCCGGGGTGAGCAGGAACGGTGCGGCCTGCGAGGCGAAGACGCCTCCCACAATGCCCACGAGCCCGCCCAGGCCTGCTCCGGCCAGCAGCACCAGGGCCGCCTGGGTCAGGGCGTCGCGCAGCAGGTAGCTGCCGGAGGCGCCCAGGGCCTTGAGCACTGCGATGTCGCGGGTGCGCTGCACGGTCCACACCGTCAGGAAGGCCACGATCACCAGGGCCGAGATGCCGTACAGGAACGCCTGCATCATCATGAGCGAGCCGTTCTCGCTCTTGTATCCGCCCAGCCCGGCGAACGATCCGCTGCGCGTGGTGCTGACGGTGCCGGCTGCGGCGTTGGCGGCGTCCGTGTCAACAGTGGCACCCGGCTGCTTGGTCACGGCCAGCACGGTGGCAATCTGTTCGGGGTCGCTGAGGTGGGCCACCTTTGTCCAGGTGGGAAGCGTGGTCCAGACAACCGAGCTGTGCGAGTACCACTGGTCCGGCACAATGCCCGAAACCGTCAGTTCGGTGCCTGCAATCGTCACGGCGTCGCCCGTGGACAGGGAGAGGTCCTTGGCGACGCTTTCGCCGATCACCACTGTGGTGTCACTGATGTCCGACGGCGCGATCCCGGCGTCCGCGGCCGTCCCGCCGCCCGCCGGGGTGCCCAAGCCAAACACGGCAACGTTGGTGATGCCCAGGCTGTCCCCGGCGCCCTGGAAGCGGCTCTGGCTGATGCCCAGCGGCACCACGGACTCCACGCCCGGCTGCTTGGCCCATTCACCGGCCTGGCCGGCAGTGACCTGGCTTTCGGTGAAGGAGACCTTGGGGTCGTTCTTGGCCGGGGCGCCAAACACGATCTGGCTGACGCCGCTGCCCGAGCCGCCGCCCAGCTGCGCGACGGCCGAGGTGGACTGGTTGCCCAGGCCGGCCGTGAGGCCGGACAGCAGCACCAGCAGCAGGCTGATGAGCGCCACGACGGCGCCCATGAGGGCAAACCTGCCCTTGGCAAAGCGGATGTCTCGGATCGCGAGGAACATGTGGAGCTACTTTCGTGTGCCGGACCACCTGGATTTGTCCGGATTCTTCTGGTGTTTCCACTCTCCCGCGGACGCGCGCACCTTCCATCGCAGGCTTGGATGATCCCCGGAAGTGGTTGGGTTGATCCGCCGGTCAACCATTTGGTTGATACGCCGGGCGGGTTGGGGAACTAGGCTGGTGGCATGTCTGCCGTGGATGCGCCGCCCGTGACCAGTGGCATGATCCTGCGCTTTCTGCGCGTGAGCCTGCACGTTGGCTTTGCCGTGCTGCTGGCCGTGGGCATGGTCCGCCTCGCAGTGGAGCCGGCCGCGGGCGCCGGACGCTACATCTACCCGGCCCTGTCGCTGCTTCTTGCCGCGGCCTACCTGGTGGGCACCGTCGCCGAGAAACGCTTCGCCGGCGGAACGCTGGCACGCAACCCCCGCCGCTTGGCCATCCTGTGGCTGGCCGTGGTGACGACACTGTGGGCCGTGCTCATGATCGGCTCCGTGGAGTTCTCCTGGCTTGTCTTCCCGCTGTTCTTCCTGCACCTGCACCTGCTGCCCCGCTGGGCGGGCCTGGCCATGGTGGTGCTCATGACGGCCGGCGTTGTGTGGTCCCAGTGGGCGGCCTCGGGCGCCGCGGTCCCGCCCCTGGCAGTGGTGGTGGGCCCCGTGTTTGGTGCCGCTTTCGCCGTGGCAACCTCCAAGGCCTACATGCTGCTGTACCAGGAGAGTGAAACGCAGCGGCTGGCAGCCGACGAACTGCGCCGAACCCGCGCCGAACTTGCCGCAACCCAGCATGAATCCGGCGTGCTGGCCGAGCGTGCCCGGTTGGCCCGCGAAATCCACGACACCCTGGCCCAGGGCTTCTCCTCGATCATCCTGGTCTCCCGCGCAGCACGGCGCAGCCTGGAATCCGGTGACCTGGACTCCACGGCCGAGAGCCTTGCCATGGTTGAGGCCACCGCCGCGGAGAACCTGGCCGAGGCCCGCAACTTTGTGCGTGGGCTCTCCTCCCCGGCCCTGGCCGAAACCTCGCTTGTGGAGAGCCTGTCCCGGCTGTGTGAGAAGACGCAGCGGGAGGCTGCCGCCCGGGGTGGAACGCTCACATGCACCTTCCGCCTGGACGGCGAACCCGTGGACCTGCCCCAGCCGTACCGCGTGACCCTGCTGCGTGCCGCCCAGGCGAGCCTGGCCAATGTCTGGCTGCACGCCGCGGCGGGCTCCGCCGTGGTCAGCCTGGCCTTTTTGGGCAGTGAGGTGACCCTTGACGTGTACGACGACGGCCGCGGCTTTGAGCCCGAAACGCTGGCGGACACCGTGGCGGGGAGGGCAGACGGCAGCGGATTTGGATTGCGTTCGCTGCGCGAGAGGGTCGTGGCGCAACAGGGGACCCTGACCATAGAGTCGGCCCCGGGGGAAGGTACCGTGGTGGCCATCCGGCTGCCGCTGGATGCAGGGCAAAGTGCGGCTCAAGGGGATGAAAATGGCTGAAATACGCATATTGCTGGTGGACGACCACCCGGTGGTGCGTGCGGGCCTGCGGGCCATGCTCACGGAATTTGAAGGCTTCACTGTGGTGGCCGAAGCACCGGAAGGGTCCGCCGCCATCAAGGAGGTCCAGCGCCTGGCCATGCTCGGCGAGCCCGTGGACGTGGTGCTCATGGACCTGCAGATGGGGGCCGGCATGGACGGGGTCAGCGCCACCAAGGCCATCAAGGAGCTGGCGGAGGCCCCGCCCGTGCTGATCCTGACCACCTACGACACGGATGCCGACATTCTGGCCGCCGTGGAGGCAGGCGCCAGCGGCTACATGCTCAAGGACGCGCCGCCGGAGCAGATCCGCGCCGCAGTGCAGCAGGCGGCGGCGGGGCAGACGGCCCTGGCCCCCGAGGTGGCGGCGCGGCTCATGGGCCGGATCCGCAACCCCGCCCCCGTACTGTCCGCGCGGGAGGTGGAGCTCGTGGAACTTCTGGCCACGGGAATGGCCAACAAGGAGATCGCCCGCCAACTGTTCATTTCCGAAGCCACCGTCAAGACCCACCTGGTGCACATTTACGACAAGTTGGATGTGGACAACCGCACGGCCGCCATCTCCGTGGCGGTGGCCCGGCGGATCATCCGTGGCACCGGCTGAGGACTCCACCTGCCTTTCCCTGCCGCTTCGTTGAATGTTCACGTCATGTTGGCGCAGCCGCAACACACTTCGACTACCGTGTGATATGCATAACATATGTGGGAAATAGTTCGGATCGCTTTCGTGGCCGGATCGATTCTGACAAGTTGTGTTTTTTCTCGGAAATTCAGTGGGCGACTGGCCAAATCGGCGTAAGCTCAGCACTACCGCGTGCAATGATGCAGGAGGACCATCTAGTGACGTTTTCGCGAGGCAAGTCACGGACATACCAGTTGAGTATGGCCGTGGTCTGCACATTGCTGGCCTCCGGTGGTTTTGTGGGGGCCGGCTATGTTGGCACGTCCTCCGCCGACGCCGCCGCAGCACTTAGTGTCCAGCAGGCCGGCCGCACCCAGGCCACGTCCCCCGACGTCCAGCCGGCCGGCTTTGATTCCGTGGCCGCCCAGGGGCTGGGGGCGAAAATTTCCTTTGCCAACACCCTGATCAGCGCCAGAAAGCCCGCCGCCAAAAAGATCTTTGACCTGACCGACCCCAACGGCAACACGCCCCACCTGGCTCGGGGGGTCAATGCCATGCGCGGGGACATTCCCGAGGTGTCCGCGGAACTGATCTCCCAGGTCCGCAAGGACATCCTCGCCGCCGCCTACCAGGGCCTGGGGCACCGCTACGTCTGGGGCGGCACGAGCTTTGAAAACGGCTGGGACTGCTCAGGATTTGTCCAGTGGGCCTACGCGCAGGCCGGGGTGGTGTTGCCGCGCACCGAGCAGTGGGTGCCCATGGTGGAAACCAACAACCCGCAGCCCGGTGACATTGTGGTGCAGAATCCCGACGGCCCCAACCACTGGTCGCACATTGGCATTTACATTGGCAACGGCAAGATGATCAGCGCACTGAACCCCTCGGTGGGCACCTTCATCCATGCACCGTCCGATGTCAGCTCCTCCTCGAGCTACTTCACCATGCCGGCCTTTGCCGCTGCAGACGCCAAGGCCAAGGCCGATGCCGAGGCCAAGAAAGCCTCTGCGGCAGCAAGCTCCGCGGCCACCACACCAGGCAAGACCAGTGGCCCGGCCAAGCCCACCCCAACGAAGCCGGGAGCCACCAAGCCGCCGGCCACAACAGGACCCGGGACGAAGCCACCCACGACGCCACCTGTCACCACGCCGACGACGCCGCCTGTCGTCACCACTCCGCCCATCACCACGCCGCCGGTGACAACCCCGCCCGCGACCACCGAGCCGCCGGCAACCACCGAACCGCCCGCATCGCCGCCGCCGGCCACCGAGGACCCCACCAGCGACGCCCCGGCCACAACGGATGCGGGCACCACCGAACCGGTAACGGTGGCCCCCTCGGGCACCGGACTGGCCACAAGCCAGTCGGCAACGGAATCGAGCGAAGCGACGGAGCCGGGCACCGCCACCCCAACTCCATAATTGTCAGCGAACGGGTCCCGTCCAGCGTCTCCATGACGCGGGACGGGACCTTTTTACTGCCCCTGCGCCCGCAGTGGTATGCGTCACAAAAGTCCCCGAACTTGACCTGCGTCACAGTCTTCAGTGATTGTTGGTGAGTATTTCAAGATGCAAGTAGTCACAAACAGTCGTCTCGCACTGAAAGTTGGTTCGCATGCCGTTGTTCCACGAGAAGAAACCGGCCACCACGCCGCCAAAACAGAAGGGACGGCGGGCCATGGGCCGGCGCAGTGTGGCCGTTGCCCTGGCCGGCCTGCTCGCCGCCGGTGCCGTTCCTGCACTGGCACTGCCCCAGGCGGCCCTCGCCGCCCCCGGAACGCCCATTGCGGCGTCGAACATCAAGCCAGAGGTCCCCGTTGAAAGCAACGGCTCCACCCTCGGCGCCATCAGCACCTTCACGCAGGCCGGCAATGTGGTCAGCCTGGCCCCGGCCACCGGCGCCATCCGCGTGACCTTCCTGGACGATGGCAACTTCCGCCTTGAGGCAACCCCCACGGGATCCTTCTCGGATCCGGCCAACAGCCCCGAATCACCTGCCGACGCAACGCGCACCGCCAACATCGTTGTGGGTGCGGCCGACTTCAAGGCAGGCACGGTCAACGTGGCCGACGCGGGCGGTGTCATCACCATGTCCACGGCCAAGGTGAAGCTGGAAGTCAACAAGGCATCCGGCGCCTTCACCCTCAAGCGCGCCGACGGCAGCGTTGTGTGGCAGGAATCCTCCGCCCTGAGCTTCGGTGCCAACACCACCACCCAGCACCTGGCCCCCAAGGCCGGCGAGCAGTTCCTGGGCGGCGGCATGCAGAACGGCCGCGTGGTCCACACCGGCTCCACGATCAACATCTCCAACAACTTCGACTGGGACGACGAGGGCCACCCCAACGCGGTCCCGTACTACATGACGAGCGCCGGCTACGGCGTCCTGCGCAACACCTTTGCGCCCGGCTCCTACACGTTCACGGCCAATGAGACCACAACCCACAGGGAAAAGCGCTTCGACGCCTACTACTTTGTGGGCGACTACAAGCAGAGCCTGGACGGCTACACCAAGCTGACGGGGCGCCCCAACCTGCCCCCCGTGTACGGCCTGGAATATGGCGACGCCGACTGCTACAACCGTGCACTGCGCGGCGAGGCCCCGCCGTCGGACCCCAACGCCACCAAGAAGCAGCACACCTACGACTCCGTTGAAACGGCCAAGGAATTCAAGGCCAACAACATGCCCGCGGGCTGGATGATCGTCAACGACGGCTACGGCTGTGAATACACCGAGGATGCGGCTGGATTCGACAAGAATGCCCCGTACGACCCCAACAGCACCGACAAGGGCCTGGGCAACACGGTCAAGGCCATCAAGGCCGAGGCCGACCTCAAGACCGGCCTGTGGACCCAGCGTTCGCTGAGCAACCAGGAAAAGGAAGTCGGCACCGACGGCATTGCCCTGCGCAAGCTCGACGTCGCCTGGGTCGGTGCAGGCTACCGCATGGCCCTGACCGGCTGTGAAAGCGCCAAGGGCGGCATCGAGACGTATTCCGCGGGCCGCGCCAACACCCTCATGGTTGAGGGCTGGGCCGGTGCCCAGCGCTGTGGCGTGCCGTGGACCGGCGACCACTCCGGCAACCTGGACGCCGTCCGCTGGGCCGTCCCGGCCATGGCCGGCGCCACCAACTCCGGCCAGGCCTTCACAGCCTCCGACGTGGACGGCATCTTCGGTGGCAGCACCGAAAGCTACGTCCGCGACCTGCAGTGGAAGGCGTTCGCCCCCGAGCTGTACTCCATGAGCGGCTGGGCCAGCGTGGACAAGCGCCCCTGGCTCTATGGCGAGGCAGCCACCGAGATCAACCGCAAGTACCTGCAGATGCGCCAGGAACTCATGCCCTTCATCTACTCGCTGGCCGTTGATTCCAACGCCAACGGCGTGGGCATGATGCGCAGCATGCCGCTGGAATTCCCCAACGATCCGCTGTCCTACACCAAGGAAGCCGAAACCCAGTTCCTGCTGGGCCGCGACTACCTGGTTGCCCCTGTCTCCACCTCCACTCCGGTGCGCAACGGCATTGTGCTGCCCGCCGGATCCCAGTGGATCGACTACTGGAGCGGCGCCATCCACCAGGGCGGCCAGGTCCTCAACGGCTACAGCGCCCCGCTGGAAACCCTGCCCATCTTTGTCCGGGCAGGCGCCGTGGTGCCCAAGGGCCCCATTGCCCGCAACGCCTCCCTGGTCCCGGAAAATTCAGCCCTCACGGTTGACGTCTACCCCGCCGGAGCCTCCTCCTTCACCCTGAAGGAAGATGACAAGGTCAGCCGCGAATACAAGAACGGCAAGGCCAGCGTCCAGGAATTCAAGGTTGCTGCGCCCGCCAAGAACGGCGGCGACGTCAGCGTCACGATCGGCAAGCGCGACGGCGACTACGCCGGCAAGGCTGCTGCCCGCCCCTACAAGCTGGCCGTCCACAGCGGCTCGGCACCGTCCTCGGTCACCGTGGGCGCAACCACGCTGCCCAAGGCAGCCGACGCCGCGGCACTGGAAGCCGCAGCAACCGGCTGGTACTACGACGCCGCGGATGCCGGCGGAACGGTCCACGTCAAGGCCGGCCCGATTGCCTCCAACGCAACGGCAACCGTCACGCTCAAGGCAACCTCCGCCGTCGGCGGCACGGACTCGGACGCCAAGGCGGCAGCCGTGGCCGTGAACCTGGAAAGCAAGGTGTTCCAGGGCAGCAAGACCGCGGCCTCGGCAACCTTCACCAACACGGGCAGCAACGCCAAGACGAACGTGGTCATCACCCCCGTGGTCCCCGCGGGCTGGACCGTGAGCAATGCACAGGGTGCAACGGTGGCCCAGGTGGCCCCCGGCGCGACTGTCCAGGCAACCTTTGACCTGCTCCCCGGAGCGGCTTCGGAGGCGGGGCTGCAGAGCATCGGGGCCAAGGCAACATACAAGGACTCCAAGGGGGCTCCCCAGGAAGTCTCCGGCTCCAACCAGATGTACGTGGCCTACGGGTCACTGGCTGGTGCATTCAACAACATCTCCGTCACCACCGCCAGCGGCGCCTTTGCGGACAAGCTGGGCAACTTCGACGGCGGCGGAGCGTCCTTCAGCTCCGAGCAGCTGGCGACCGCCCCGCTCCCGGCAGGCGGGGTCACCCCGGGATCCACTGTCACAGTGGATGCCGGCCTGCCCACCGAGGTCAACTACACCTGGCCTGCAGCAGGCGCGAACAAGAACAACGCCGTTGCACTGAACGGGCAGACCATCGCGCTGACCGGCAAGGGCACCGACCTGGCCGTGCTCGGCTCGGCCGCCGCGGGATCGGGCGTCAGCCCGGAACTGACCATCACCTACAAGGACGGAACTGTCCAGAAGGGTGCCCCGTACTTCCCCAACTGGCTGCCCCAGGGCGACACCAGGGGCGCCAAGGTGGCCATCAAGGCCATGGGCCGCAACAGCAAGACCCAGGCCGCCAACCCGGAATACACAGGAACCGGCTACCAGATCTACTCCGGCACTGTGCGCCTGCTCCCCAACAAGGAGCTGGCCTCGGTGCAGCTGCCCGTTGCCGAGAACGTCAAGATCTTTGACTGGCAGGTAGTGGACTTCCCGCTGCCCACGGCCCCGGACAAGGATTCCTTCATCTCCGATGTGACCCCCGTCAGTGCCAGCAACGGCTACGGCGTCATTGGCAAGGACGTGGTCAACAAGGATGCGGCAAACTCGCCCGATGTCCCGCTGACCATTGTTGACCGCACCGACCCGGCCAGCCCGAAGACCACCACGTACGATAAGGGCATGGGTGTCCACGCGGCCTCCAACCTCACGTACTACGTGGGCGAGCAGTGCTCCCGCTTCACCTCCGAGATTGGCCTGGAAGGCGACTTCGGCGGCACCATCATCTTCACGGTGGTGGGCGACGGCAAGGTGCTCTACCAGAGCCGCACACTTGTCAAGGGCTTTGCCCCGGAAAAGCTGAACATTGACCTCAGCGGCGTCTCCTACGTGGAACTGAAGGTCGACCCGATCTCCGGCGGCTCCATCAACGGCGCCCACGGCGTGTGGGGCAACGCCAAGTTCCTCTGCGCGGAGGCTCCGCCCGCCGACGAGCAGGCTCCGGTCACCACGGCAACCATTGTGCCGGCCGCTCCGGCCGCCAGCGGCTGGTACACCACGGCACCGACCGTGGAACTGGCCGGCACCGACAACGTGGGCGTCACTGCGACCGAATACCAGATTGGCAACGGCCCCTGGAGCACGTACACCGAGGCAGTTGCACTGCCCGAGGGTGTCAACGGCTTCAAGTACCGCTCCACTGACGCCGCCGGCAACGTCGAGGACGCCAAGGCAGCAGAGTTCAAGGTGGACACCCAGGTGCCCACCGTTGTTGCCAAGGTTGATGGACGTAACGTCAAGCTGACGGCCGCCGATTCCGGCTCCGGCATCGCCTCGGTGGAATACTCCACCAACGGCGGCGCCACCTGGCAGGCCTACACCGCTGCCATCAAGGCAGGCAAGGACGGCGTGTCCGTTTCCTACCGTGCCACCGACAAGGCCGGCCTGTCGGCGGCATCCACGGCCAACGCCGTGGTTCCCCCCGTGGGCAAGCCGCAGCCGGAGGCCCCGTCCATCACGGCCCCCGGCACCGCGAAGGCAGGTTCCACTGTCACCGTGACGGCAAAGAACCTCACCCCCGGTGCAAGCTACGAGCTGTGGATCCACTCCGAGCCCGTCAAGCTGGCCACGGCCAAGGCCGCAGCCGACGGCACGGTCACGCTGACGGGCACCATCCCGGCGAACCTCGCCGCCGGCGCCCACGAGCTGACGCTGGAGCAGGATGGCACCGTGCTGGCCCGCTCGGCAGTGGTTGTTGCCGCGGCAGGCACCAACCCGCCCGCCACGGGAACGCCCACGCCGAGCCAGCCGGCAGGCAACGGCGGCAGCAACACGGCAGGCAACGGTGACGGCCTGGCCAGCACCGGTGCCAAGGTCATGCTGCCGGCAGGCATCGCCCTGCTGCTGGTGCTGGGAGGTGCCGGCGCGATGGTGGTCACCCGCCGCCGTCGTGCATAAACAGCGCAGCCTGACATAGGGGAAGGGCCCGTCCGCACAGTGCGGACGGGCCCTTTTCCGTGGTCCGGTTCAGCCGCCGTGCTGGAGGAAGCTCAACACCGCCAGGACGCGGCGGTGGTCGTCGGCACCCGGCTGCAGGCCCAGCTTGATGAAGATGGAGCTGATGTGCTTTTCGACGGCGCCGGCACTGATGACGAGTACCTTGGCGATGCCTGAATTCGTCAGGCCCTGCGCCATGAGGCCAAGCACCTGGGACTCGCGTGGGCTCAGGGTGTGAAGCGGGTCGGCGGCCGAGCGGTTGGACAGCAGGGCCGTCACCACCTCGGGATCAATGACAGTTGCGCCGGCTGCCACCCGCCGGATGGCGTCGGCGAAGTCCTCGAAGCGGGCCACCCGGTCCTTGAGCAGGTACCCCAGGCCGGCGCCGCCGGAGGCCCCCGCGAGCAGTTCGCCGGCGTAGTCCAGCTCCACATATTGCGAGAGCACCAGGACGGCAACCGAGGGGAATTCCGCCCGGATCGCCAGGGCCGCGCGCAGGCCCTCATCCCGGTGTGAGGGGGGCATCCGGACGTCCGTGATGACCAGCTCGGGCACATGCTCCCGCACGGCGGCCATCAGCTCGGTGCCGTCGCCCACGGCCGCGCACACCTGGGCCCCGGTCTCTTCGAGCAGGCGGATGAGTCCCTCACGTAGCAGGACGGAATCTTCGGCAAGGACAACACGCATGCCTCCACAGTAGTGGCCGGTGCCGTGTGCGCCGTCAGGCACCCAACGGGATGCTGGCGCGCAGGGTGGTGGGACCGCCCTCAGGGCTGCTGATTTCCAGCGTCCCGTCGACGCCGGCCAGGCGGTCCACGAGGCCTGCGAGGCCATGGCCCTTGCCGAGGTGGGCGCCGCCGGTGCCGTTGTCGGTGACCTCAAGGACAAGTTCGGCGGGGGTGGCGTCAACGATGACGGCGGCCTGCCGGGCGCCGGAATGCTTGGCGACATTCGCGAGGGCCTCGGAGGCAACAAAGTACGCGGCGTTCTCGGCGCCTTCGGCCAGGCGAACGCCCTGCCCGAGGCTGCCCGTGACGGAAACCGGGACGGTGGACCTGGCGGCCAGCGACTCCACGGCCGCGCGCAGGCCCCTGTCGGCCAGCAGCGGCGGGGCAATTCCGCGGGAGAGCTGGCGCAGCTCGGTGAGGGCCTCGCGGCTCTGTTCGAGCGCACCGTCCATGAGCTTGTGGGCGGCTTCCGGGTCGGTGGCCATGCGCCGCTGGGCTGCCTCGACATCCATCTGCAGGCGGATCAGGCGCTGCTGGGGTCCGTCGTGCAGGTCGCGCTCAATCTTGCGCAGCGTGCTGGCCTCCTCGGACACCACCTGGGCCCGGCTGGCGGCAAGCTCCTCGCCGCGGGCACGCAGGGCGGCGTTCTCGTTGGTGAGCAGCGCCCGGGTGCTGGCCGCATCGGCCACGGCGAGGCCGTGGATGATGAAGGGCAGCAGCACCAGAAGCACCGCGCCATAGGCCAGTCCAAACCAGGACTCCGCCGTGTCGGGGCTGACGCCCAGCCACCTGTCCAGGCCGATGAGCTGGGCCAGCGGCTGGTTGTCCTGGGGCAGGAACCGCAGCCAGAACCACTGCGTCAGGCCGCCAAGGGACGTGGCGAGGACGCTGATGGCGATGCTGAAGCTTGCCGTGCGCAGCGGGAAGGCCACCAGGACGCCGTGGATGAAGTCCTTCCACAGCTGCGGATCCCCAAGGTTCTTGAACATGCCGCCCACGGAATTCTTGTGTGGCGCCCTGTAGTGCACCGGCGGAATATCCCCGGCCCAGTGGCGCAAGGCGGCGCGGTTGAGGCCGGCAAACCAGCGCGACACAACCAGGGTAGCCACCAGGATGGGCAGCCCCACCCACACCACAAGGGTGGAGACACCCAGCGAAAACAGGGTGAGCAGGACAACGAAAGAGACCAGCGAGACAACGAAGCCCGGCAGGATGTAGGCCAGGTCGGCGCCCATTTGGCGCCATGTGGCGGGGCGCAGGATGAACCAGGAGCGGGGCGCCGTGGGGGCAGGTGAAGTGAACATGTACCAATCCTTGCCGCAACGTGGTCCTGAAACCATCATGCCAGCCGGTCAAACAGGGGTGGGGATATCCCCACCTGCTCCCACTGCTCGTGCCTCCCCAAGCGCTCCCATTGCTCGCAAGCTCGCATGGGTCCCTCGCGCTGGTGGGCCCAGCAGCGGGTCCCTCGCAGGCGTGGGCCCATCCACCCAGCGGGGCTTGCGGTGGGGAAGTGCGCGCGGGGATGGGAGAATTGCCAAGTGGGACATATTGACGTTGCAAACATTGACTACTTCCTCTCCGACGGCCGGCAGCTGCTGAACGGGGTGAACTTCCGCGTCTCCGACGGCACCAAGACGGCCCTGATCGGCCCCAACGGCACCGGCAAGACCACCCTGCTGCGCATCATCTGCCAGGACATCAAGCCCGACGAGGGCGTTGTCTCCCGTTCCGGCAGCATGGGCGTCATGCGGCAGTTCGTGGGCCAGGTCCGTGACGACAGCACTGTGCGCGACCTCCTGCTGTCCGTGGCCTCCGCCAACATTGCCGCCGCCGGGAAGGCCGTGGATGAGGCCGAGCTGGCCATGTTGGAGCGCGACGACGAGCCCAGCCAGATGGCGTACGCCCAGGCCATCGCCGACTGGGGCGACGTTGGCGGCTACGAGATGGAAACCACCTGGGACGAAGTCACCATGGCCGCCATGGGCATGGACTTCTATACGGCGCAGTACCGCAAGGCCGCCTCACTGAGCGGCGGCGAGCAGAAGCGCCTGGTTCTGGAGGCACTGTTCTCCGGCCCCGACGAGCTGCTGTTGCTCGATGAGCCCGACAACTACCTTGACGTGCCGGGCAAGCGTTGGCTCGAGGCCAAGATGGCCGAATCCGACAAGTCAGTGCTGTTCGTCAGCCACGACCGCGAACTGCTGGCCAACGCCGCGGACCGCATCGTCACCCTGGAGCCAGGCATCAACGGCGCCTCCAGCTGGACCCACGGCGGCGGCTTCGAGTCGTACGTCAAGGCCCGCGAGGACCGCAATGCCCGTTTTGAAGAACTGCGCAAGCGTTGGGACGAGGAGCACGTCAAGCTCAAGGAACTCGTCAACATGTACAAGACCAAGGCCGCGTTCCGCTCCGACATGGCCAACCGCTACCAGGCCGCCCAGAGCCGCCTGGCCCAGTTCCTGGAGAAGGGCCCGCCGGAGGCGCTGCCCATTGAGCAGAACGTGAAGATGCGGCTCAAGGGCGGCCGCACGGCCAAGCGCGCCATCGTGGCCACCAAGCTGGAGCTCACGGGCCTGATGAAGCCGTTCAACGCCGAGATCTGGTTTGGCGACCGGGTGGGCGTGCTGGGCTCCAACGGTTCCGGCAAGAGCCACTTCCTGCGCCTGCTGGCCGCCGGCGGATCCGACCCGGACAAGGAACACGAGCCCGTGTCCGACGTCGACATTGCCCATGTGCCGCACGAGGGCAAGGTGAAGCTCGGTGCCCGCATCCGGCCCGGATTCTTTGCCCAGACCCACGCCCGGCCGGACCTTTTGAACCGGACCCTGCTGGACATCCTGCACCGCGGCGACGAGCACCGTTCCGGGCTGGGCCGCGAGGCAGCCGCCGGCGCGCTGGACCGCTACGGCCTGGCCTCCAGTTCGGAGCAGAAGTACGATTCCCTCTCCGGCGGCCAGCAGGCGCGGTTCCAGATCCTGCTGCTGGAGCTCTCCGGAGCCACCCTGCTGCTGCTTGACGAGCCCACCGACAACCTTGACCTGCACTCGGCCGAGGCCCTGGAAAAGGCCATCGACTCCTTCGAGGGCACCGTCATGGCCGTCACGCACGACCGCTGGTTCGCCCGCTCCTTTGACCGCTTCCTGGTCTTTGGCTCCGACGGCAAGGTCTACGAATCTGACGAGCCCGTGTGGGACGAGAAGCGGGTGGAGCGCGCCCGCTAGAACTGGGCGAACGTCTTCCTGGCCAGCCCAAAGCTGATGGTCATGCCAATTCCGCTGGTGACGGACACGGCCGTGACGCCGGGCTGCAGTTCCTTGACCAGGAAGCTCTGCTGCGGGCTTGAGGCGTAAATGCCCTGCCAGCGCTGCAACACGGTGAAGGGGCCCGCGCCCAGCAGCTTGGCGGCGCCGTCCAGGAGCGTGTCCGAGGTGGCCTCGTCCAGGAACGGGTCAAGCGTTGTTTCGGTGTGGTGGCTGTCGCCGATCAGCAGCGTGCCGTCGGGGCGCTGGGTCAGCATGAGGTTCGCGTCGATCGCGAGCAGTTCCGGGCTGTTGGTTTCCAGCTCGGTGCGCAGCCCTGCCGCGGCGGCCGTCTGGGCAAAAGCCGGGTAGCGCAGCATTGACGTGCCCGTGAGCACGGCGCGCCGGATGTCCAGGGGGCGGGCCGGGCGCACGAGCGCCATCTGCAGGCCGCAACGGTTCACCTCAAAGGGTTCCGCCACCTCGGGGTGCACATAGTCCAGGTCGTGCCCCACACACACGATCACCCGTGCCGCAGACAGCTGCCCGCGGGAGGTGCGCACGGTGACGGTCCCGCTTGCTGAGGTGCCGGCGTCGTCGGGGCCCAGGTAGGAGGTGCGCCACAGGAAGGAAACGCCCGGCTGGGCGGCCAGCCAGGCAGCCATGCTGCCCACGGCCTGGCGCGGGTCCACCCGGATGTCCTCACGCAGCAGGGCGCCGCCCACGATGGCGGGGTCGCCGCCGCCGGAAAGTTCCTCACGCACCCGGCCGGCCGGGGCCAGCTCAACGCTGCCGGAACCGCGGAGGGCCGCGAGTTCCTCCAGCACGGCCATCTCCGCACTGTTGCGGGCCACGGCCAGGGCGCCGGACTCCACCGAGAAGAATCCAGCCCGGGCGCTGTGCCGCAGCCAGCCCTCCCGCGCCACGGTGGCCAGCTCAAGCAGCTCGCCGGTCTGGGCGCTGACGCAGCAATGCCCAAAGTTCCGGATCGAGGCGCCTGCGGCCCGCGTGTCACGGTCAATGATGCGCACGGTCAGGCCACGGGACACGGCCTCGGCGGCATGGGCCAGCCCGGTGATTCCGGCGCCCACAATCAGGACATCGGTGGCGGGAAACTTTGCATTCAATTCGCTCATGGAACCGACTTTTCCCTGACAGGTGCCGCCCTTGCAAGCCACGGCGGCACTTGTATTGACAAGTTTGGGCAAGGTTCATCCTGGCCCCCGAAAGTTCGCCATTTGTTCAAGTCAAAGGGGCCCAAATCCGCGGAATTAGGCCATTTTCCACTTGTAGGATCAAGTCATGACATTGCCCATCCACCAACAGCTCCGGGAAGAATTCCGGCACCGGATCGACTCCGGCCGCTGGCTCGAAGGGGCCGCCGTGCCTTCCGAGTCCGCGCTGTGCCGCGAGTTTGGCGCCTCGCGCGGACCTGTCCGGCAGGCCCTTGCGGCACTGCGCTCCGAGGGGCGAATCTCCGGCGGGCGCGGGCGGCCGCCTGTGGTCAGCCCCGGCGTGGTATCCCAGTCCGTGGAGACGTTCATGTCCTTCACGGAATGGGCGGAAACGATCGGCCGGACGCCAGGGCAAAAGACCATTGAGATTGCCCGCCGGGCGGCAGGGCCGCTTGCTGCGGGGCAGCTGGGCATCGCGGAGGGCGAGCCGGTGGTGGAACTGCTTCGCCAGCGCCTCCTGGACGGTGAACCGGCCATGGTTGAACGCTCCCACTTTGTGCTGGCCGCCGGGGCACCGCTGCTGGCCTTTGACCCCGATTCCGGCTCCACCTTCCGCCACCTGCTGGCCTGTGGGATTGACCTGCACAGCGCCCGCCACGTGATCGACGCCGTCGCCGCCGATGCCACCGATGCCGCCCTGCTGGGCGTGGCGCCCGGTGCGCCACTGCTGCGCGAACGCCGCGTGACGTACTCCAGCAGCAACCAGCCGCTGGAATACGCCGACGACAGGTACCGGCCCGAACTTGCCAACTTCATGATCCACAACACCCTGCACGGCCGGGCCCCCGTGGCCCGCATCCAGGGATCCCCGACGCCAGAAGGAAATGAACTCCATGATTGAACTTGCCGTCTTTGACATGGCCGGAACCACCGTTGACGACCACGGAATCGTCTACATCGCCCTGCAGGACGCCGTGCAGGAAACTGGGGCCCCAGTGGCCGTTGCGGACCTGCAGGAATGGATGGGGGCCGACAAGGTCACGGCCATCACCGCCCTCATGGAGCTGGGCGGGCAGGAGCCCACACAGGAACGCGTGGCCGCCGCCTTTGTCCGCTTCCGTGAAATCCTGGCCGAACGCTACGCCGCAACCCCACCGGTTGCGCTGCCCGGCGTGGCCGCCGCGATTGCCACGCTGCGCAGCCGCGGCATCAAGGTGGCGCTGACCACCGGATTCGACGACGACGTGGCCTACCCGCTGCTCGAATCGCTCGGTTGGGGCGTGGGTGCAGGGGAGGGAAGCACGGTCGATGCCGTGGTCACCACCTCCGACGTGGCCCAGGGCCGCCCCGCCCCCTACATGATCCACCGCGCCATGGAAAGGACCGGCGTGCACGATGTCCGCAAGGTCCTTGCTGCCGGCGACACCGTGGTGGACGTGCAGGCCGGCCGCAACGCCGGCGGCATTTCCGTGGGCGTGCTGACCGGCAAGCTGGGCCGCGACGCCCTCTCCGCACATTCACATGACTACATCCTCGCGGGTGTTGTCCAGGTGCCGGAGCTGGCGGAAACGCAGCCCGCCTGACGCGCGCCCCTGGGAGGTGCGGCACGGCACTAGAGTTGACTGAAAGTGCCACCAGCCCCCTGCGTAAAGAGCCAATCCACCATGAACCAGCAAACGGTCCGCCGCGCGGCCATTGCCACCTTTACCGTTTTTGCCATCAACGGCTTCGTGTTCGCCAGCTGGGCGGCCCGCATCCCCGCCGTCACCCGGATCCTGGACCTGACGGCCGGGGAGATGGGGCTGCTCCTGCTGACTATCGCGGCCGGATCGGTCATTGCCCTGCCCCTGGCCGGCACAGTGGTTGCCCGCGTGGGCACGGCCAGCACCATCCGGATTGGCGGTTTCACGGCGGCATTCGGCGGGCTCGTCATTGCCACCGCCCTTGCCATGCACGCCGTGCCGTTGACGGCCGTGGGCCTGTTCTTCTTCGGCATCGGGATCGGGCTGTGGGACGTGGCCCAGAACATCGAGGGGGCCGCCGTTGAGCGCCACCTGCGCCGTACCGTCATGCCGCAGTTCCACGGCGGCTTCAGCGGTGGTGCCCTGGTCGGGGCGCTCGTGGGGGCCGGGCTGTCGGCACTGGATGTGAGCATGTCCGGACACCTGTTCGCCATCGTGGTGGCCGTGGTCCTGGTCATGGTGTTTGTGCCCCGCCACTTCCTGCCCGAGGTGGAGACCGTGGGCAACGCCGGGGGTGAATCGGCCGCCGGGGCCAAGGGCCGCAGCGCCTGGACCGAAAGCCGCACCCTGCTGGTTGGCCTGGTGGTCCTCGGCGCCGCCCTGACCGAAGGCTCCGCCAACGACTGGATCGCCAAGGCCACCGTGGACGGCTTCGGTGCCTCGGAATCCCAGGGTGCCATCATGTTCGCCGTGTTCGTTGCCTCCATGACCCTGTTCAGATTCAGCGGCGGCCGCTTCGTGGACCGCTTTGGCCGCGTCCCCGTGCTTTACGGCAGCCTTGGCTCCGCCCTGCTGGGCCTGGTGCTGTTTGTCCTGGCACCCAACATGCTGCTGGCCGGGGTTGGCGCCGTGTTCTGGGGTGCCGGCTCCGCCATGGGGTTCCCCATGGGCATGTCGGCCGCCGCCGACGATCCGGCCCGGGCCGCCGCGCGTGTCTCCGTGGTCTCGACCATCGGCTACGTGGCGTTTTTGGCCGGGCCGCCGCTGCTGGGATTCCTGGGCGACCACGTCACGATCCGCTGGGCCCTGCTGGCCATCGCGGTGGCGATCGTGGCCTCCATCCTCACGGCCCCGGCCGCCAGGCCCCTGCCCGAGGCGGAACTCGAAAACGCCACCAGCTAGCCCGGCGGAACATTCCCCACAAGGCATTTATCCTTCATCAGCGCCCACAGCAGCAGTACCAGGCCCACCGCCAGCAGTGCCCCGGCAACCGTGTCGGAAACCCAGTGGGCGCCAAGGTAGGTGCGGCTGTACATCATGGCCACGCCGAGAATGGCGCCGCTGATCCACATCCACGCCCGGCCCAGCACAATCGCCGTCACCAGCATGGCGGCCACAGTGGCGCTTGTATGCCCTGAAGGGTATGAGCCGGAATCCACCGGCACCAGGCGGTCCTCCGGCCGCGGCCGCGCCACCAGGAACTTCAACAGGTGGGTGGTACCCAGGACGGCCAGGTTGGCCCCCGCCGTGAACAGGGCAAGCCGCCAATGCCGCCGCAGCAGGAGAAGGAACAGCACCACGCAATAAATCACCATGCCTGCGTTGCCGGCAAAGTCCAGCACCCGGTTGGCGCCGGTGAGCCACGGCGTCCGTGAGCCGAGCATCAGTTGGTACCAGCCGGCGTCGAACTTCTGGAACGGGGGATTGTTCCCCGTGGCGGCGAGCATTACCGCGCCTGCCAGCACCATGGCCAGGGCCGGCACGGCAATCCACAGAAGCCGGCTGCGCGGCCAATCCAGGGGGCGGGCGGCCCCGCCGCTCGGGGGCAGGGTCTTGACGGGTTCGGGGGATGGCATCTGGCCAGTCTAGGGGGCGGGGCTGGGCGGCATCATCCGATGGGACGACCCTGAGCGGACCCTGAATCATCCCTGAGATGGGCGAAATCGGCCGGCCAGTTGCGTACGGTGGTAATAGATTCGAAAGGCCCGGCCCGTTGTGGCCCGGCGACCATCCAAAGGGGACGTCCATGATTGAGGCAGTAAACCTGGCCAAGCACTACGGCGCCAAGACGGCGGTGGCCGGTGTCACCTTCACCGTCCAGCCGGGAATGGTGACGGGCTTCCTGGGCCCGAACGGCGCAGGCAAGTCCACCACGATGCGCATGATCGTGGGCCTGGACCGTCCCAGCCGCGGCACCGTGACTGTCAATGGCAAGTCCTATGCACAGCACAAGGACCCGCTGCACCAGGTGGGCGCCCTGCTCGATGCCAAGGCCGTGCACACCTCGCGCAGCGCATACAACCACCTGCTGGCCATGGCCGCCACGCACAACATCCCCAAGAAGCGCGTCAACGACGTGATCGACATGACTGGCCTGGCCGCCGTCGCCAAGAAGAGGGCCGGCGGATTCTCCCTGGGCATGGGCCAGCGCCTGGGCATTGCCTCGGCCCTGTTGGGCGACCCGCAGACTTTGATCCTGGACGAACCCGTGAACGGCCTGGACCCCGAGGGTGTGCTGTGGGTGCGCAACCTGGCCAAGCACCTGGCCGGGCAGGGCAAGACAGTTTTCCTGTCCTCGCACCTCATGAGCGAGATGGCGCAGACCGCCGACCACCTCATTGTGATTGGCCGCGGGCAGATCATTGCCGACGCCCCCATCGCGGAGATCCTGGCCGGCACCCAGCAGGCCAAGGTGCGGGTGCGCACCCCCGAGGTCACCCGGTTCAGCCAGCTGCTGGGCGGCAACGGCGTAAAGGTCGAGTGCAACGAGAACGAAACCCTTGAAGTTTCCGGCCTGGACACGCGCCAGATCGCCGCCATTGCGCTGGCCAACCAGGTGCTGGTCTACGAACTGACCCCGCTGTCCACCTCGCTCGAGGACGCTTACTTCAACCTCACCAAGGACGCAGTGGAATACCACTCGCAAGAATTCGACGGCGCCGAGCCGGCCGCAGCCACGAAGGGACTCTAAAGATGAGCACGACGACGATTTCCTCACCCGGGCGCGCCGCACACGGTTCCGTGACATTTGCCGGCGTGCTGCGCAGTGAATGGATCAAGTTCCGTTCCCTGCGCTCCACCCGGCTGCTGCTGCTTTTCACCTTTGTGGCCATGGTGGGTGTTGGCGCCATGACAGCCTGGGTGGAGGCCATGACGTTTGAAAGGGCCATGAAGAACGGGATGGGCATGGGAATGCCGGGTGCACCCTCGGAACCCATGACCGCGGCCCAGGCGCAGGAGGCCCTTGGCTTTAACCTGTACGCCATCCCGAATGCGGGCCTGCAAATCGGCATCCTCATCCTGGGTGCCCTGGCAGTTCTGCTGATCTCCTCCGAATTCGGCACGGGCATGATCCGCTCCACCATGACGGCCGTGCCCCGGCGCCTCCCGGCATTCTTTGCCAAGGCCGCGGTGCTGGTGGTGGTCTCCTACTTCCTGACGCTGGTGGCTGCCGTGGTCACCATGCTCGTGGCCATGCCCATCTTCGGCGCCTACGGCATTGAGATTTCCTTTGGCTTGGAGGGCGTGGCCTACTCCATCCTGATGGGCGGCCTGTACGTTGCGGGAGTTTCCTTGATCGGCCTGTCCCTGGGCACGCTGTTGCGCAGCTCCGCCGGCGGCATCATTGTCCTGGTGGCCTTGATGTTCCTGCTGGAAATTGGCACCAGCCTGTTGGGCATGGCGCCGGGCGAGTTCTGGAAGTACGTGGGACAGTATGTGCCCAGTGTTTCCGGCGGCCGCATGTTGGAGATCAATGACAAGGAAGCCTTCCTGAGCCCCTTCGCCGGCGGCATGGTCTTCCTCGGCTGGATCCTGCTCTTCCTGGTCCCCGCCACCATTTCCCTCAAGACCCGCGACATCTAGGGACTGCTGATGAACCCCTTTCGGGGTTCTTGGGACAACTCAGATGCGCACACCAGAACCGGCGGGGAACGCGGAACGAACGGCCGCCTTCCCCGCCGAACCACCCTCCGTTGAGCGGCGGGCCGAAGAATTTGCGGCCCGCCGCCGCGGCGTGTTCAGGACCTACTTCCACAGCCACCCCCGCGTCATGGACGTGGTGGTGGCCCTGGCCTACCTGGCCGCGACCTCCGGCATCTACATCAGCGCCGCGGCCGACATGGACCTGCGGGTGCACACCATCATTGTGCTGGCCTCCGCCGTGGTGCTCATGTTCCGCCGGGACAGGCCGCTGGCCGTGCTGGCCATCCTCTCCGTCTTTGAGGTGCTCAACGCCGTCATGGTGCCCAACTCCGGCAACATCGGCATCAGCATCTGGTTTGCCCTCTATGCCGTGGCGGTTGCACACCGCGCCCTTCTGAGCTTCTCGCTCGCCCTGTTGAGCGCCATCCCGCTCATTCTCTACACACTCTTCTTCTTCCAGTTCCCCTCCGAATACCTCGTGGCTGACGGGCCCACCGCCGCCCAGACCAGCGTGATCTCCGCGATCATGATGCTGCTGGCCAACATCATCGCCGCCGGCATTGGCGCCGGCGTGCGCAGCGGCCGCCGGCACGAGGAGGAACTGCGCCAGTGGGCCGTGCGCAACGCGCAGCTCGCCTCGGTGGCCGAACGCAACCGGATCGCCCGGGAAATGCACGATGTGGTGGCCCACTCGCTGACAGTCATGGTGGCCCTGTCCGACGGTGCCGCCGTGGTGGTCAAGCGGGATCCTGCACAGGCCGGGGAGGTGCTGGGCCAGCTCTCCCAGACCGGCCGGACCGCCCTGGCGGACATGCGCCGCGTGCTCGGGGTCCTGCGCGCCGACGGCGGGGCCAACCGGTCCCCACAACCGGACCTGACCGACTTGGGCGCCCTGGTTGAGGGCTTCCGGCAGGCCGGCCTGCCCATCAGCTTCAGCCAGTCAGGCCCGCCCGCGCCCGCGGACCCGGCGCTGGCCCTGACCGTCTACCGGATTGTGCAGGAATCGCTGACCAACGTGCTGCGCTACGGCACCTCGGTGTCCCGGGTGCTGGTGTCCATTGAATACAGTCCCCACCGCGGGGAGCTGTGCGTCCGGGTTCGGGACGACGGCCACGGCACCATGAATGCCTCCGTGGGCACGGGGCGTGGCATTGTGGGTATGGCGGAACGGGCGCGCATCTACGGCGGAACCGTCGACGCCGGACCGGTTCCGCAGGGCGGGTGGCTCGTCGTTGCCACCCTGCACCCGGCCGAAGGCCAGGCATGAACCAAGAATTTGAGGGGGAAATTGTGGGCGAATCCGTGGACGGGCCCATCCGGGTGCTGTTGGTGGATGACCAGCCGCTGCTGCGGATGGGCTTCCGGCTGATCCTGGAGGGCGAGGATGACATCGCCGTGGTGGGCGAAGCTTCCAACGGCATCGAGGCACTTGCCGCCGTGGACAGGCTTTTGCCCGACGTGGTGCTGATGGATGTGCGCATGCCGCTCATGGACGGCATCGAGGCCACGGGCCGGATCAGCTCATCGCACTCCGAGGCCAGGGTCATCATCCTGACAACCTTCGACCTGGACGAATACGCCTTTGCCGGACTCCAGGCCGGGGCAAGCGCCTTTCTGCTCAAGGATGTGGCGCCGCAGGACCTGGTCCAGGCGGTTCGCCTTGTGGCCAGCGGCGATGCCGTGGTGGCCCCGCGCGTGACCGAACGCCTGCTGGAGAACTTTGTCCGCAACAGCCCGACACGCCCGGCCCACCAGGTGGACCCGCTGCTGGAGGACCTGACCCCGAGGGAGCTGGAGGTGGCGCAGTGCATCGCCCAGGGGCTCTCCAATGCCGAGATTGCGCACACCCTTTTTCTCTCCGAGGCCACCGTGAAGACCCACGTGCGCCGGATCCTGACCAAGCTGCACCTGCGCGACCGCGTCCAGGTGGTGGTGTACGCCTACGAGACGGGCATGGTCACCCCCAGCAACCCCGACTACTAGCGGCAAAGCCGGCGCGCCCGGCGCCTGGGCAAAAATACACCGTAATGTTTACATTTTGTACCTACGTCTGTAACTCGCGTGCCATAGCATTTGTAGCAACAAGTTCTAACGGCATGGGGGATGCCAGTTTGTCTGTTGCCCTCTGGACCTGATGGATCTTGAAACCAGGAAGCACCATTTTCTAGAGAACAGATGAACTTATGAACACATCCATGACAGCCCGCCTCACGGCGGAATTCCTCGGCACCGCCGTGCTTGTCTTCGGCGGCTGCGGCAGCGCCATCTTCTCCGCCCAGGTCCTTGCCGGCAGCGACGGCAACGTAGTCAACATGGGCATCGGCTTCCTCGGCGTTGCCCTGGCCTTCGGCCTGACCGTGCTGGCCATGGTCTACGCTGTGGGCCACATTTCCGGCGGGCACTTCAACCCGGCCGTCACCCTTGGTGCGGCCATTGCCGGCCGCGTTGAGTGGAAGGCCGTCCCGGCCTACATGGTCACCCAGGTGGTGGGCGCCTCAGTTGCTGCATTGGGCCTGTTTGCCATTGCCAGCGGCAAGGAAGGCTTTGACGCCGTCACCTCCGGCTTTGCCTCCAACGGCTACGGCGACCGCTCGCCCAACGGCTACAACATGCTCTCGGCACTGCTGGCCGAGATCATCCTGACCGCCATCTTCCTGTACGTCATCCTGGGCGCCACCGACAAGCGCGCACCCAAGGGCTTTGCCGGCCTGTCGATCGGCCTGACCCTGACCCTGATCCACCTCGTGTCCATCCCGATCACCAACACCTCCGTCAACCCGGCCCGCTCCATCGGCGTCGCCTGGTTCGCCGGTCCGGAAGCCCTGGGCCAGGTGTGGCTGTTCATTGTTGCCCCGCTCATCGGTGCGGCAATTGCGGGCCTGAGCTACCAGAGCCTCTTCGGCGAGAAGAGCATTGCCGCCACGGCAGCCTCAGTCTCCGCAGGCAAGTAGTTTTACGACGGCGGGGGGGGGGGGGGGGGGGGTGGGGGGGGGGGCGCCCCCCCCCCCCGCCCAGATGTATGATTGAATCGAAACATGACTTCTGTTGAGCACATCCTGGACCTTCGCGACTTCATCGAGGCCTCGCCGTCGAGCTTTCACGCAGCGCATGAGGCGGGGCGGCGGCTCGCGGCGGCCGGGTTCACCCAGCTCGCCGAAAGCGAAGCATGGCCCGTGCATGGAAAGTTCTTCATGATCCGCGACGGCGCCATCATGGCCTGGATCGTGCCCAAGACGGCCACGGCCACAACGGCATTCAACATCCTTGGCGCACACACCGATTCCCCGTCCTTCAAGCTCAAGCCCAAGCCCACCACGGGACGCTTCGGCTGGCTGCAGGCCGGCGTGGAAGTGTACGGCGGCCCGCTGCTCAACTCCTGGCTGGACCGGGAGCTTCAGTTTGCCGGACGCCTGGTGGACCTCGACGGCACCGAAACCCTTGTGGCCACCGGCCCCCTGCTGCGCTTTCCGCAGCTTGCCATCCACCTGGACCGCGCCGCCAATGACGGGCTCAAGCTGGACAAGCAGCAGCACATGAACCCCGTGTGGGGCCAGGGGCCCGCCGGGCAGGAGGACCTGCTCGGGCTGCTGGCCGGGCGCGCGGGAGTGGACCCTGCCACCATTGGCGGCTACGACATTGTTGTGGCCGACACCCAGCCGGGCCAGGTGTTTGGCGCGAACAACGAATTCTTCGCCGCAGGACGCATGGACAACCTGACGTCCGTGCATGCCGGGCTCGTGGCGCTCATTGCCACGGCCGACGCCACGGCTGCGGGGGAGCCCGTAATCCCGGTCCTTGCCGCCTTTGACCACGAGGAAATTGGTTCAGGCTCGCGTTCCGGCGCCTGCGGCCCCATCCTGGAGGACGTCCTGACCCGGGTCTCCGACGGCCTGGGTGCCTCGGTGAGCGAGCGCCGCCGGGCCTTCGCGGGGTCTTTCTGCGTCTCCGCCGATGCCGGCCACGCCGTCCACCCCAACTACGCCGAACGGCACGACCCCGCCAACCTGCCCGTGCTCAACGGCGGCCCGCTGCTGAAGATCAATGCCAACCAGCGTTACGCCACCGACGGCGTGGGTGCTGCCGCGTGGGCCGTGCTGTGCGCGAAGGCAGGCGCCCCGTACCAGGAATTCGTCTCCAACAACGATGTGCCGTGCGGTTCCACGATTGGCCCGCTCACGGCCACCCGGCTCGGCATCCGGACGCTGGATGTGGGCACGCCGCTGCTGTCCATGCATTCCGCCCGCGAGCTGTGCGGGGTGGATGATCCGCACCACCTGGCCCGGATTGCCGAAACCTTCTTTGGCGAGCCTTTGTAGGCGCATGGTGAGACGGCCGTGTCCAACAATCCGCTGAGCCACGCACTTGCCGCCATGGGCGGCCGCGACCCGCTGGAGAAGGGCCGCGTCTCCACGCCGCTGGAACTGTTCTTTGACCTGACGTTCGCCATTTCCTTTGGCGTGGCGGCGGCCCAGTTCGCCGGCGCCCTTGCGGAAGGGCATGTGGGCGCAGGCCTGCTGGCCTTCGGCTTTGCCATGTTTGCCGTGGTGTGGGCCTGGATCAACTTCAGCTGGTTTGCCAGCGCCTACGACACCGACGACTGGGTTTTCCGGCTGGTCACCATGGTGCAGATGGTGGGCGTGCTGATCCTGGCCATGGGGCTGGAGCCAATGTTTTCCTCCATTGTTGAGGGCGGGCACGTGGACAACCGGGTCATGGTGCTGGGCTATGTGGTGATGCGCCTTGCCCTCGTGTTCCAGTGGCTGCGGGCCGCCAGGCAGGATCCTGGCAGGCGCGCCACCTGCCTGAAATACGCCAAGTACCTGGCCATTGCGCAGCTGGGCTGGATCGTGGTCATCTTTGTGGAGACCAGCATTCCTGTCATGTTCCTCATGGCGGCGCCCTTGTTTGTCCTGGAGATGTCCACGCCGGGCCTGGCCGAACGCAGGGTGCGGACGCCGTGGCACGCGCACCACATCGCGGAACGGTACAGCCTGCTGGTCATCATTGCCCTCGGCGAATGCCTGCTGGGCACCATTGAGGCGCTGCGTGCACTCGTGGCAACGCACGGCTGGAGCGTGGACACGGCGGTTGTTGGGCTCGCCGGGACGGGCCTGGCTTTTGCCATGTGGTGGCTGTACTTCATACTCCCCTCGGGGCAGGCCCTGCACGCGAACCGCAATGTGTCATACATTTTCGGCTACTCGCACATTCTGGTGTTCTCGGCGATTGCGGCGACAGGGGCAGGGCTGCACGTGGTGGCGTACTACCTCGAGGGGCACTCAGCCCTGAGCGAGGCCGGGGTTGTTGCCGCCGTGGCCATCCCTGTTGCAGTGTTCGCCCTGGCGCTTGTTGGCCTCTACGCCGTCATGGTGGAACTGGATCCGCTGCACCTGTGGATGGCCGCGGGCTTTGTGGCCGCCACGGCCGGGGCAGTGTTGCTTGCCCTGGCGCAGGCGCCCGTGGCCCTGTGCCTGGTGATTGTGGCTGCGGCACCGGCCGGAATGATCATTGCAGACGAAAAGCTTGGCCACCGCCGCCGCCAGGCCGCCCTGGGACGGCTGGCCGGGCACGGCGCGCCGGGCGACCGTCAGGCCTAGGCTGCGAGGCTGACCACGAGGTTGATGGTGGTGGCCAGGATGCCCGTGCCAAACACAAAGGCGAGCACGCTGTGCCGCAGCACGGCCGAGCGCATGGCCCGCGTGGTGATGTTGGTGTCCGAGACCTGGTACGTCATGCCAACGCTGAAGGCCATGTAGGCAATGTCGGTGTACTGCGGCGGCTCGTCCTGGTTGAAGCCAATGCCGCCGGGTTCGCCCTGGTAGTAGATCTCGGCGTAGCGCAGCGTGAAAAGGGTGTGCACCATGAGCCACGACATCGCCGTGCAGCTCAGTGCCAGCAACGCGAGCAGGAACCTGCCTGTCCCGTGCGCGTCATGGCTGCCCACCATGACCAGTCCTACGGCGGCCAGCGAGCCCAGTGCCGCCAGCAGGATCAGCAGGTCGGAGGTGCTCCGGCCGGGATCCTCCTCCATGGCGTGGGCAGCCGTCCGGCCGGCGTCCATGGGGGCAATTGTGAACCAGACGGTGGCGTTGTAGATCAGGGCCGCCACGGCCCAGCCCACGGCCGGGGCGTAGATCCACGCCCCCAAAGTGCCCGTCAACGCCGCGGCAGCCGCGCCGCAAAGCACCATGCCCAGGAGGCGGAGCTGCCGGTGTCGTCTGCGGTTCGTGCTGAGGTGGTCCATGGTGAGATCATGCCATGGCTGGCGCCCCACTGTCCCGGGGCGTGCACAGGCCGATGAACGCGCCCAGCTCCGCCATGCCCTCCGGCCGTGACGGCATGAAGTTGCTCAGTTCTGGGGAGCGGATGATGACCGCCCGCCACTGCCCGCGGGACACCGCCACGTTGATGCGGTTGCGGTTGAGCAGGAATTCCATGCCGCGTGGCGCACCGGACGGGTCGGCGCAGGCCATGGTCACCAGCACCACGGGGGCCTCCTGGCCCTGGAACTTGTCCACCGTGCCCACGCGCACCCCGGACAGGCCCGCCTTGTCCAGGGTGGCGCGCACCAGGTGCACCTGCGCGTTGTAGGCGGCCACCACCAGGATGTCCTCCTGCCCAAGCGGCCGCGGTTCCTTGTCCTGTCCCGGGGTCCACATCAATCCGAGGTGTATTCGGGCCTGGGCCACCACTTCCTCGGCCTCTTCCGGGGAGGATTGCTTGTTCTCCTGGCCGCTGCCCGGGGCCGGGGCCACGTACACGGTTTCCACGCCGGGCGCCTTGCCGGCAAGATGGCGCTGGCCGGCGGCCGGGGCCGAGGCCAGCTTCCCCTCGTAGCTCAGGCGCGACACCGCGGCACACAGCTCGGGGTGCATCCGCCAGGAATCGGCGAGGAAGTAGCCCAACTCCTGCGGCAATGTGGCGTGGCCGGCGGACAGCCAGCCCAGCGCCGATTCGTCAACAGGCGCCGGATGAGAGCCCTGCGTGACCTGCGGCAGTTGCTGCGGGTCCCCAAGCAACAGCAGGTTCTTCGTTGCGCGCGCCACGGCCAGGGTGTTGGCCAGCGAATATTGCCCGGCCTCGTCAATGACGAGCAGGTCCAGCGACCCCTCCGGCACGTTGGCGCCCGTCATGGTCCAGGCCGTGCCGCCGATCAGTGCCCCGCCCTGGCTGCCAAGCAGCTTGCCAAACTGCTTGTCGTCGGTGACTTTCCACGGCACCTCGTAGGCACCGTTGAGCTTCTTGCCCACGCGCTCCGGGTCCACCCCGGCCTTGTCCACGGCGGCCCGCAGCATGTTCTCCACCACGGCGTGCGACTGGCCCACCACGCCGATCTTCCAGCCCCTGGCCATGAGGTTTGCGATGACGTGCGATCCCACGTGCGTCTTTCCGGTGCCGGGCGGGCCCTGGACGGCAAGGTAGGAGTGGTCCAGGTTCAGCACGGCCCCGGTGATGGCGGAGATGTAGTCGTGCTCCTGCGTGCTGTGCCCGTCCCCGTACACGATCGCGGAGGGGAGGCTTGCGCCGTCGTGCAGCCTGGGTGCTGACTTGCGGAGGATGTCCAGGCCCGGGTGTTTGGGCAGGTGGGGAACGTTGCCGCCAACTGTGGTGGCCAGTTCCGAGAGCGCTGCCCGGATGCTGGCGGTGGGGACAGGCTTGTTGGGCGCGAGGGCAATGGGCAGCTGGCTGTAGGGCTGCACCTTGGTGGTGGATTTTTCCTCCACGAGCAGGGTGGTCAGTTCCGGAGTTGCGGGGTCGGAGACGTCCTCGAGCACTGTGGTGTTGAACAGCCCGCCTCGCAGGGCCGGTGCCTTGCTGGATTCTGTTGGGTCGTCCTCCATTCCCTCGGGCAAGGGGGCGTTGTACATGCCAAACCACGTGGTTCCCGGGCGGAAGTCCGATCCTTCCGTGGCGGTCCCCGTGATCCTCAGGGTGCGGGATTCGGTCCGGGCCCGGGGCTTGTCGGCCGGTTTGGCCCAATCCTGAACCATCTCAACATGCTCGATGCGCAGCATGTTGCGTTCCTCAGTCCAGGCATTGGGGCCCTTTTCCAGTCGGTCAAAGTGGCCCCACCAAAACTGCTTGTCTTCTCGCCGGTGGTAGCTGGCGGCGGCTGCCACCATGTCGATCGCGTTTTCCTCGGCACTGAACTCGTAGCCCTTTTGTTCCCTGAGCGCGGCGATGTAGCCGGCCAGCTTCGCCTCCTCGGGGCTCGGCTCGAAGCCGCCTTTCTTTTCCTCGGGGAGCCTGAGCTTTCCGCTGCCCTCGGACCAGGTCTCCACCTCCACGGCGGCCCCGATGGCGAACAGCCAATCGCGCAGGCGCAGCGTGGATACGCAGTCGTAGCGGTTGTAGTCGCTGATGGAGGCAAGGGTTTCCTCCGCCTTGGCTGCCATGGCAGCGTCACCGCCGCTCCCGGCATCGCGCTGCGCGCAGTAGTCCGCGTAGGCCACCACGGAAGCACCGGCATCCTTCACATCGCCGGAGCGGGTGTCCTGGCCCATGTAGAACGGTTCGAGCTTCTTGATGGAGTAGGAGGACTCCGAGATCCGCACCGACTGCCGGACGGTGTCCAGCAAGTCCACCAACAGGCCGGAGCGCAGCCAGTCATCGATCGTGTCCTCGGATGTGCTGTCGCCGTGGATGACCGAAAGGTTGCGCAGGGCCGACTTTTCATAGGGCGCGTAATGGTAAACATGCATGTCCGGCCATATTTCCCGCCGAGCCTCGACATACTCCAGAAAAGCCCTGAAGGCCTCGCCTTCCTCACCGCGGGAGTGTGCCCAGAATGGCTTGAACACCAGCTCGCCGTTGGGCACGGTGGCTGGGTTCGCATCCTCGGGAACGGCCTCGATCGATCCGAAAAGATACTCCAAGCCCCACTTTTCCGTGGCTGGATCCTGCCAGAGGGGGTCGCCCTCAAAGTCGAAGAAGATGTCGCCGGGGCTGGGCTTGGGCAACTTGCTGACCGAATCCCGCAGCACCTTGAAGCTGATCTCATGTTCGGTGCCGTCCTTGCCGGCCGTCACGGTGACCACGCCCGGTTCCATGCCCAGCTGCATGCGGGCCTGGTCGCGCAGGCGGGCCAGCGGGCCTTTCGTGTCAGGGATGGCCATGCCCGCCAGTTCCCGGACCGTGCCGATGCCCTGCGCCATGAGCTTGCGGCGCTGCGAACCCGTCATGCCGTTGACCAGCAGCAGGTCCTCGTGCAGCTTGACTTGCTCCGCGCAGTAGTCGCAGCGGCCGCAGTAGCCGATGCCTTCCTGCAGCCACGAAACGGGAAGCGGCTGGGCGCTGTGGGCGCCCGTCAGTGCCAGGAACCGCCCGCGGTGCTCCCGAAACACGGGCAGCAGGTCCGGCATGGGGTGATTGCTTTCGCTGCGGTCGCCGAGCTTCAGTGTGGCCACGGGGTGGACGGGAATGCCGTACTGCTGCAGCTGGTCCCCGTAGGCGGCCAGTTGCAGCAGGGCGCTGACCTTGGCATGCCGTGCCAGCTTGGTGTCGTGGACTGCGTAGGAGCCGTCGGGCTGCCGGATCAGGAAGTCGGCGAAGCCCACCAGGGAGCCGTCGAAGAAGGTGGCCTGGAAAACCACGTCGGCGCCGATGCGCAGAGCCTCCAAGGTTTCCTCGCGCTTGGCCTCGAGCCCGGCCCAACTCAAATCGCCCCGCGCAACGTCCTTCACACCCTTGCCCGCGGCGCTGTCCCACTCGCCGAATTCTGTTGTGTATTCATCAAGGATCTTGTGCTCAAACGCATCACCGAGCTTGGCGGCCCGCTCCAGCATCTCGTCCTTGGCAAAGCCCGGCTTCGCCGTCCGGCCCAGCTTTTCATCGAGGATCCGCAGCGTCCGGTACTGGCATTCACTGGCCGTCACGAGGTCCGAGGCCGAGAAAATCAGCGGCCGGCTGCCCTCGGGGGAGTCAAGCAGAAACATGTGGAGCCTTCCGTGCGGGGAGCGGTGCGCACCTTGAATCTAGCAAGGGCCACGGACATTGCCGTGCCGGCCCCGCCACGCCAACGTTCCACTAGGATCGAGCAATGAGCGCCCTCGCCAACACCGTGACAGTGCTGAACGCCGCCGCCCGCATGGATGCACCAGTGGCCGGGGACCTTGAAATGCTGATGCAGGAATGCGTGGCACGGTTCACCGCCGACCTCGGCATTGCCGGCATCGACGTGGTGCTCACAACCGAATATACGTACCTTCCCATCCAGGAACTGGCCGTGGGGGGATATGCGCCCAGCGCAGGCCTGGTGGTCATCGCCGTCGAACCTGAGAATCCAGAGTTCATCAACTGGCGCACAAATCTGCCCGGCACCGTGGCCCACGAGCTGAACCATGCAGCCCGGTGGCGAAGTGTTGGATACGGCCCCACCTTGCTGGAGGCCCTCGTGTCGGAGGGATTGGCAACCGTGTATGAAAGCCTGATGACGGGACACACCCCGCCCTATGCCAAGGCAAGGGCCGATTTCAATGAACTCTGGGCAGAAGCAGCGCCCCTGCTGCACACCACCGGCTATGGCCACGCCACATGGTTCTTTGGTGAAGGCCACCTGCCCCGCTGGGCCGGCTACGGCCTGGGGAATGAACTGGTGCTCAGGCACCTGAAGGCCGCGCAGATCTCGATCCAGGACGCGACGAAACTTCCCGCGTCGGCCTTTCTGCACCATTCGCCGCAGACCCGGCCTGCTGCCTAGCCCGAAGGGCCACGGACATTCCCGCGCCGGCCCCGCCGCACAGCCGAATGCGGCAAGATGGGACCTATCCACCCAGGAGGCGCCATGCCCACGTTCCGCCATGAAACGCACATTCCCCACCCGCGCGAGGAAGTTTTCCGCTGGTTCACCCGGCCGGGCGCCCTGGTGCGGCTCACGCCGTCGTTCTTTGGGACCATCCTGGCCGAGCCAAGCAACGGCCTGAACCCCGGCTCGACGGCGGCCATGGGCGTGGGTGCCCCCGGCGGGCTGGGCATGTGGCTGGGATCGGCGGCCGGCACCGTGCGCGGACTGCTGCCGCCGTCCATCGCCGGCAAGCGGTGGACGCATCCGGAGATCCGCTGGGACGCCCTGCACACCGAACTGGTGCCCGGCGAGAGCTTCACGGATGTCATGGACAAGGGCCCGCTGGCCTCCTGGACCCACCGGCACAGCTTTGCCGACGGCGCCCCGGGAACCACCGTCATGGTGGACGAGGTGCGCTATGAACTGCCGGCACCGGCCCGTGGAGCCTGGGCAGTGCAGCGCATGGAGACGGAACTGGCGCACATGTTTGCCTTCCGGGAACGGCAGCTGCTGGGCGACCTTGCATTCCATGCCGGGCATATACAGGAACCGTTGGCCATTGCGGTGAGCGGCGCCTCCGGCATGGTGGGCCGCCAGCTGTGCGCCCTGCTGGCCGGCGGCGGCCACACCGTGCTGAAACTGGTCCGCCGGGCGCCCCGCAGCGGAGACGAGATCTTTTGGGACCCCGCCGCCGGAGACATCGATGCGTCGGCGCTGGCCCGGGCACAGGTGGTCATCAACCTGGCCGGGCACCCCATCGGCGGGCGGTTCACGCAGGCCACCAAGGATGCCATTTACCGGAGCCGGATCCAGGGAACCCGCCTGCTGGCCGAAACGCTGGCAGGGCTGGCGCCCGACGGCGTGGAGCGCACCCTGGTCTCCGGCTCGGCTGTTGGATACTACGGGGCGGACCCGCATGCCCAGGCCGGGCCGCGGCCGCTCGTTGAATCGGACCCCGCCGGCAGCGACTTCCTGGCTGGCGTCTGCCGCGACTGGGAGGCTTCCTGTGCGCCTGCCGCCGGGGCCGGTGTCCGGGTGGTGAATGTGCGCACGGGCATCGTGCAATCCGCGTCCGGCGGCGTGCTGCAGCGCCTGCTGCCGCTGTACCTTGCGGGGGTGGGCGGGCCGCTGGGTTCGGGGCAGTGGCAGAGCTGGATCGGCATTGATGACATTGCCGGCATATTCGCCCATGCCGCGCTGTCCCCGTCCCTTGAGGGTGCGGTCAACGGTGTTGCCCCGAACCCCGTGACGGCAGCCGAATTTGCCCGCACCCTGGGCCGGGTGCTGCACCGCCCGGCCGCCCTCAAGGTCCCGGCACTCGGGCCCAGGCTGCTGTTGGGGGAGCAGGGCGCCGCAGAACTCGCCCTGGCCAGCCAGCGCGTGTCCGCGGACAAGGTCCAGCAATCGGGATACACGTTCCGGCATGCGGACCTGGAGGCGGCGCTGCGGCACATCCTGGGCAGGACGTCGGGGAGCTAGGGACACCCGCACACGGGCCGGAGCGCCGCGGGGGCAGTTGTTAAGATCCGAGGCTTGCCGGCAATGCTCGGATCTTAACAACTGCCCCCGCGCGGGTTGGGACGCCGCCCGGCTACGCCACGGTGTCGGTGACGGGCTCCGCGGAGGCGCGTTCCGGCGTCGTGCGCAGGGCGCGCAGGGCCAGGGTGACCATGACCAGGAGCACGGCCAGGGCCATCATGTTGACCCAGAAGAAACCGCCCCAAGCCAGGACCGGACCAGCCAGGGCGGCCATTCCGGCGGCTCCAAAGTTCATCATCATGTCGTTGGCGCCCTGAAGCGGGACGCGGAGATCGTCGGGGGCCGACTGGTTTAGCAGCGAGGAGCCGCCGATCAGGCACGCCGACCAGCCCAGGCCCAGCATGGCCAGGGCCACGGACATGAGCATGGGGTCGCTGCTGTCCGAGACCACGGCGCCGAGGGCGATCGCGGCCAGGAAGATGCCCATGCCAATGAACGCCACGGACTGCGCGCCGATCCGGTCCACGAGCCAGCCAAACACGGGGCTTGCGGCGTACATGCCCAGGATGTGCAGGCTGATCACGATGCCGATGATCTCCAGTGAATGCCCATGCGCGTTCATGGCCACGGGGGTCATGACCATGACGCCCACCATGATGGCGTGCCCGCCCGTGACGGTCGCCAGGGCAAACAGGGCGCGCGGATTGCGTGAGGCCAGGCGCAGCGCCCGCCACGCGCCGTGCTGCTTGGCGGACTTGACGGGCTTCGCGCCGGCGTTTGCCGCCGGAGCCAGGAAGAAGACGGCAATGACCAGGGCGGCCGTCACAAACGCCACAAGGGAGAACACAAAAGGCCCGGACAGGGGCACCAGGCCCAGGTTCATGCCCAGCAGGCGGCCGGGTTCGGACAGGTTGGGGCCGGCCACGGAGCCCACGGTGGTGGCCCAGATGACGATCGCCATGGCCCGCCCTGCCTTCTCGGGGGCGGCGCCGTCCACCGCTGCATAGCGGGCCTGCAAGCCGGCCGCCGTGGCCGAGCCAAAGAACAGCATGCCGGCGGCCATGAGCCAGAATTGCCCCAGCTCCGCGGCCAGCAGCACCAGCGTGGCACCCACGGCCCCAAGCGCAAAGCCCGCGCTGAGGGCCCAGCGTCGCCCGGCCCGCACGGCAAGGTTGGCCAGCGGCACGGCGACCAGGCCTGCGCCCAGAGCCGAGGCCGTCTGCACAAAGCCGGAGGCCGCCGTGGTGCCTGCCAGCTCGGCGGCCAGGATGCCGCCCACGGCAACACCCGAGGCGACGCCGACGCCTGACAAAAGCTGGCCGGCAACCAAAACAGCCTGGTTGCGTCGCTGGCGGGGAAGGGAGGTCATGGGTGGGTCCTTGGCTGGCAGGCGGGGTGCCGGTTGGGGGCGCGGAATTGCCCTAGGGTGAATCGAAGACCAAACCAGTGTGACAGAGGAGCGCCCCGCCATGGCAACACCACAGACCGACGCGACAGCCCGTTTTGATGCGATCACCGCGGGGCAGCTGCGCAGCGTCGGCAGCCTGAAGTGGTCAGAGTTCCCTGACATGCTGCCGGCGTGGGTGGCGGAGATGGACTTTGGCTTGGCGCAGCCCATCGCCGCGCGCGTCGCGGAGACCGTGGCCTCCGGCCGGGTGGGCTACCTGCCCAACGTGCTGATCCCCGGCATGGGACGGGCCGCCAGCGCATTCATGGCCGAGACGCACGGCTGGGACGTCCCGGCGGAGTGGATCCGCCCCGTGACCGACGTCCTCACGGCCCTGGAGTGCACGGTGCGCTTCTTCACCCCGGAGACCGGACGGATCGTCGTCATGACGCCTGCCTACATGCCGTTCATGTGGCTGCCAGCCCTGTACGGGCGCGAACTTGTGCAGCTCCCCATGGTCCGGGCAGCCTCCTGGGACGTGGACTTTGCCGGGCTTGAGGATGCGCTCGCGCCCGGCGACCTGCTCATTCTCTGCAACCCGCACAACCCCATTGGCAAGGTGTACACACGCGCCGAACTGGAACGGTTGGCAGGAATTGTGGAGCGCCGCGGCGCCAGGGTCTTTGCCGATGAGATCCATGCGCCCCTGGTGTACGACGGCGGCACGCACGTTCCGTACGCATCGGTCAGTGCCGCCGCTGCCGGGCACACAGTGACGGCAACCTCCGCCTCGAAGGCGTGGAACCTTGCCGGGCTCAAGACGGCGCAGCTGATCCTCTCCAATGCGGCTGACGCCGCCGTGTGGAAGGCCAAGGGCGGCTTCAAAGAACACTCCGCCACGCCGCTGGGCGTGGTGGCCAACACCGTCGCCTACAACGATGCGCGGCCCTGGCTGGCAGAGGTTCTGGCGTACCTGGACCGGAACCGGATGCTGCTGGCCGGGCTCGTGGCGGAGCAGCTGCCGGGCGCCTCCTTTGCCATGCCCGAGGGGACATACTTGGCGTTCATCGACTGCAATGCCCTGGACCTGGGCGGCTTCGAGGGGACGCCCACCGAGTTCTTCGCCGCCCGGGCGGGCGTTGCCCTGACCGAGGGCGGATTGTGCGGGGATGCCGGCAAGGGCTTTGTCCGGCTGAACTTTGCCACACCCGCACCGATCCTGCGCCAAATCGTGGAGCAGATGGGCGCGGCACTGCGGGCCTAGCCGTCCTGGCGGTGCGCGCCTTGGTCCAGTGCCAGGCTGGCGGCGCGCTGCACCGAATCCGTCAAGACGTCCAATGCGGGGGACTCGATCCGCCACCGCTGCCAGAACAGCGGGATGCGCGTGGTGTGCCCGGGGACCAGATCCACGAGCGAACCGTCCTTCAGCCCCGCACTGCAATGGGCCTGTGGCATGAGGCCCCAGCCGAGGCCGCGGGCCACGGCGTCGGCCAGCTGCAGCGTGTCCGGAAGATAGTGCCGCGGCCCTGCCAACGCCCCGCCGGCAACGGCTGCGGCAAAGTTGCTTTGGAGTGTGTCGGTGCGGTCGTAGTTCAGCGAAGGGGCTGCATCCAACGCGCCGGATGAGAACCCCCGCGGGAACCACCGGCCCATGAAGCCTGCGGAGGCCACGGCGCGGTAGGCCATGGCACCCAGGGGGGTTGCCGAGCAGCCCTGCACGGGGTCCGCCGTGGCCGTCACGGCAGCCATGACGGCGCCGGAGCGCAGCAGCCCCACGGAGTGCTGTTCATCCTCGCGCACCACCTCAATGGCTGGCTGTGCGGATTCGGGCATGAGCTCCAGGGCATCCAGGAACCACGTGGCCAGGGAGTCTGCGTTGACCACAACTGCCAGGGTGCCGGGGCCCGTGCCTGCCAGCCCGAGTTCGGCGGCCGCATCAGCTTCCAGCTGCCGCAGCTGCCGCGCCAGCCTGTGGACCACGGCGCCGGCCGGGGTTGGGGCAATGGGTGTGGTGCGCTGGAGCAACACCTGCCCGGCTGCCTGCTCCATGGCCTTGATGCGCTGTGAAACGGCCGACGGCGTGACGTGCAGGCGGTGGGCGGCCGCATCAAAGGTGCCATGGTCCAGCACCGCCAGGAAGGTGCGCAGCTGCTCGGTTTGGAACGATGCCATTAGTTTTCCTTATGCAACGTGAAAATAATTAGCTGTACTGTCTTGGCCGAGCCTAGTAGCTTCAAAGCTGTGATGCCACTGGAAATTCTTGGAACTGCAGCCACCGGACTCGGCGCCGGGCTTGCCCTCATTGTCGCCATCGGCGCCCAAAATGCGTTTGTGCTCCGCCAGGGCATCCGCGGCGAGCATGTGGGGCTTGTGGTCCTGGTCTGCATGCTCAGCGACATCGTGCTCATTGGCGCCGGGATCCTCGGCATCGGGGCCGTGATCACGGCAGTTCCGGCCGTCGTGGTGGTCATCAGGCTGGCCGGCGCGGCGTTTCTGCTGGGGTACGCGGCGCTTGCCGCGAAGCGCGCCTTCCGCCCGGGCGTTCTGACCGCCGGCGGCCGGCAGGGGAGCCTGACCCGCAAGGCCGTGCTCGCCACTGCGCTGACCCTGACCTGGCTGAACCCGCACGTGTACCTGGACACCGTGCTGCTGCTGGGCACCCTGGCCAACCAGCATGGGGAACTGCGCTGGTGGTTTGGTGCCGGCGCCGCACTGGGCAGCGTTGCGTGGTTCAGCGCCCTGGGCTACGGGGCAAGGTTCCTGCGTCCCATCTTTGCCCGGCCCGGCGCGTGGCGCGTGCTCGACGGGCTGATTGCCGCCGTCATGCTTTTCCTGGGCTTGAAAATGGCGCTCGGCGCCTAGATGAAGTCCATCTCCACCTGCAGGAAGGATTCGGCCGATCGCACGGCACCGATGAAAGCCTCTTCCTCCGTGGGGGACTGCTTTGGTGTGCGTGTGAACCACTCGTGCGTGTTCATGTGGACCCGGACCACGCCGCCGCCCGCGGGGGCGTAGTACAGGCCAAAGCGTTGCACGGGCCATTCCGCGGAGGTCTCCAGCCCCACCAGCAACGCGGCACCCAGGGCTGGATTGAACCACTGCGCAATGGGCCGGCGCCTGTCCTCAAAGAAGAGCCCCGCCGCATAGCGGCTCGCCACGGTGGGGCCCATTTCGGCGCAAAGCCGCTCACGCCATATCGGCAGGATCTCCGTGTCATGGCGTTGCCAAACTGCCGGAACCAAAGGCTGGTCGCTGCGTGAGCTCACGCTTAAAGTCTAGCCAGAACCCGGCCAGTTTCCAGAGGCAATTGTGGCCCACTCTCCGGGGTGCCGGCGCAGCCATTCCCGCCCGTGCGCCGGGCCGCCGGAATGCGTCCAAGAAATATTTGAATTAATTTGCCGGATGGGCTGGCGTTTTGGATTGATTGTGTTGTAGGTTGGTAAACAGTTCCGGTGAATTCCCCCGGAATGTCCGCATGCACGTTGAAAGGAGGCCATGATGTTTACAGTAATCAAGACCGAAGTCCATGAGTTCGGCAAGGCCCCTTCCCGGCACGCGAATCAGGCGTCGTAACCGCTTAAGTTACGAACGCCCGGACCTGTCAGGTCGGGCTGGCTTTCCCCTTGATCGTTGGGCCCTGGGTCCGCGCACGGGTGCTGCCGAAATTCATGCACAAAATCATTCGCGCATTTTTGTGCTCTCATAATGCCCTGTTAGGGAATAAACAATGGCTTTATTTGTCGCGCCAAAAAATACAATAATTGCATTCACTAGGTCATTTGGGGAGGTGAAAAAATGAAACAGGAATCGTCTTATCCCGGCCGCTTGTCGGCCGTGAAGAGGGTGTTCTTCGCGCCGGTGGACCAGGAGAAGTTTGAGCGGATGCGGGGAAACCTGCAGCAGGACATGATCCGGGTTGACTTGTTCAACATCCGCTGACCGCCACCCCTTTTTGTGAAAGGAGGTGGCTGCGATGACCATTACTCATCCGCATGGTTCAAGCCACCCGCATGGGAGCGCCGCACATGGTGCCCCGGCCAAACGTGAACAGCCCGCGCTGACCAGCGCGGGCTGTTTCGTTTCCACGGGCATTGCGGCCAATCTCCCGCAGCCGGGCAACAATGGATACCAGGACAAAGAGTTGAAGCCAGAGGAGATGCAATGACCACGCGCCATGTACCCGCAGCCGAGCTGCACCTGCACATTGAAGGCACCCTGGAGCCCGAGCTCATCATGGAACTGGCGGCGCGCAACGGCATTGAGCTGCCGCATGCCTCGCTGGCCGATTTGCGTGCCCAGTACCAGTTCACCGACCTGCAGTCGTTTTTGAACCTGTACTACGCCAACATGTCAGTGCTGCGCACCGAAGCAGACTTCGCGGACATGACCCGCGCCTACCTGGCCCGTGCCTCGGCCGGCGGCGTGCGCCACGCAGAAATCATGTTTGACCCGCAGGCCCATGTGGCCCGCGGGGTCCCGCTGGCCACCGCGGTCAACGGCATTGCCGCCGCCCTGGCCGCCTCCGAGCAGGAATTCGGCATGACCACCGCGCTGATTGCGGCGTTCCTGCGGGACGAGCCAGAACAGTCAGCGCTGGAGATCCTGGAGGACTTGCTGGCCCTGGACGCGCCCATCATTGGCATCGGCCTGGATTCGGCCGAGGTGGGCAACCCTCCGGCCAAATTTGTGCGCCTGTACGAGCGGGCCCGCTCGGCAGGGCTGCGCCTCATCGCCCACGCCGGCGAGGAGGGCCCGCCCAGCTACGTCAGCGACGCGCTGGACCTGCTGGGCGCGGAACGGATCGACCACGGCATCCGCTCCATGGAAGACCCCGCGCTGGTGGCCCGCCTGGCCGCCGAACAGGTGCCGTTGACGGTTTGCCCGCTCTCCAATGTGCGCCTGCGCGCCGTGGACACGCTGGCAGAGCACCCACTGCCGCAGATGCTGGCGGCGGGGCTGAACGTGTGCGTCAACTCCGATGACCCGGCCTATTTTGGCGGCTACGTGGATGACAACTTTGCCGCCCTGGTGGCCGGCTTCGGCTTCGATGCCGACACCGTGGCCACGCTGGCGGCAAACTCAATCCGCTCGTCCTTTGCTGGCGCGGACCGCAAGGCGGCCCTGCTGGCCGAACTCGGCGAGTGGCGCACGCAGCAGGGCTGATGTTGCCCTACTCGCAGCCAACCCCGTCCCCGTCGCGGTCAAACTTGGCCTGGAAGCCGGGATCGCCCGCACGGATCGGCGCAGCACCCGCTGCGCGCACGGCGGCACAGTTGGCGTAGTAAGCGGCGGCTGGAGCTTCCACCAGCGGAGCAACCGGTGCGGCCGGCGGTGCAGGAGGTGCGGCTGCCTCAACCGGGGGAGCCGGGGCAACCGGCGCCACGGGCGGCAGGATGACAGGCTTCACCGGGGCCGGCTCGGCCGGCGTCGTGGCAGGGGCGCCCTGGTTGGTGGGTGCGGGAGTGTCCTTGCACCCGCCCAGCACCTTGGCCATGGCGTCGTGTTCTGCCTGCGTGACCCACAGCTTGTAGGTGGCCTTGACCGAGATCTGCCGGGCAACGTACTGGCAGCGGTAGGCCTTGTTGGGCGGCAGCCACGTGGCGGCGTCGGACGCACCCTTTTGCTGGTTGCTGGGACCGTCCACGGCCAGCAGGTTCAACGGATCGTTTGCCAGGGCCGTGCGTTGTTCCACGGTGAGTTTCTGCGCACCCTTTTGCCAGGCATCGTTGAGTGCCACCACATGGTCGATCTGCACGGCGCTGCTGGTGTCCGGTCCCCGCGCAAAGTCAATTCTTGAGGCCGTGTAGGGATCATCCAGGACGCCCGTGAGCACCACACAGTCCCGCGTGCCGGGCTTGAAGGTCTTGGCGTCCAGGTCCCGGTCCAGGATGTCGTTGCGGGTGTCGCAGCCATTCCTGTCCACGTCCGCCCACGCCTGGCCGAATTCCTCACGGCTGTACCCGGTTTTTGGTGCCCGGCCCTTGATGGGCAGCCCGGCCAAAACCTCCAGTGCCGTGGATGCGTAGTCAGGCTGCACGTTGCCAGCCAGGCTGGCATTCCCGGGGTCCGGAACCCCATCGCCGTCCAGCGGTGCGGTGTCCAGGTCCGTGGGCTCCTGGGTGGCCCGGGCCGTTGCAGCGGCCGTGGACGACGGCGGCACCTCCTTCGCTGCCGAGGCGCCGCCGCACGCCGTGGCCGTGAAGAGGACTGTGGCGAGCACGGAGCCCATGATGAATTCGGCTGCCCCGATGGTGCGGGCAGGGCGTGGTGCAGGCAAGGCGTAGTTCTCCCCGGGTGGGTGGTGTTCGGATGCCCTCAAGCCTACCTGCGGGCACTGACACGGGCCCCTCCGGCCGTTCCGGCAGGGCCCGGCAGCGCTCAGATCCGGGTTGCCAGCAGCAGCACCGCCTGTTCGGGGTGAATGACCGGCATGGCGATGCCCACCCCTGCGAGGAAGGCGCCGCCCAGTTCGATGCTGCCAGTTGACCTTGAATCCCACCATGCCGGGATGCCCTGGACGTAGCCGGACCCGCCGTCGGGAAACAGGGGTTCGATCCGGTAGGAGGCGGCCGGGTCCAGGCCAGGAAGACGGACCCGGCCGGGGTTGGACACCACGCCCCGGGCGAGCGAAACGTAGGAGTAGACGGCTTGGGCGCCGTCGGCGGAAACCACCCCGTGCAGGGCCAGCGAGCCGTCCGGGTGGTCCAGCCGGACCACATCGCCGTGGTGGAGGACGCATCGCAGCCTCTTGTGCAGGGCTATCCAGCTGCCAATTTTTTCAAGCTCCTCCCCACTGGCGAGCCGCAAGTCCAGCTCAACCCCCAGGTGCCCGAACATGGCCGTCTGGGCGCGGAATGACAGTGAGTGGGTGCGCCCCGTGACGTGTGAGGTTGCGGACGCCAGGTGGGAGCCCATGAGTTCCGGGGGAACCAGCTGGGTGGTCCACCTGTTCATCATTTGCCTGTCCAGGGGATCGTTGTTGTCCGAAACCCAGATCCTGTCGGTCCGGGCCAGGGCACCCAGGTCAACCCTGCCCCCGCCGGAGGAGCACGACTCAATTTCCAGTCCCGGGTGGCGGCGCTTCAGCTCGTCAACGAGCCGGTAGTAGGCCAGCGTTTGGCTGTGCACGCCGGGGGCACCCGAGGGCTGCGCCCCGGCGTCGACCAGGTCCCTGTTGTGGTCCCACTTGATGTAGGCAATGTTGTATTCGTTCAGGATGGCGTCCATGGCGTTGAGGATGTGTTCCCAGCATTCCTCAATGCCCAGGTTCAGGACCTGCTGGTGGCGGGACTCGACCGGGAGCCGCCCGCCCGTGGCCATGATCCATTCGGGGTGCTCCCTGGCCAGCCCGGAATCCATGTTCACCATTTCCGGTTCAAACCACAGCCCGAACTCCATCCCGAGGGAGTTCACATGGTCCACGAGCCTGTGCAGGCCGCCGGCCCACGCGTCCTGGGACACGGTCCAGTCGCCCAGGCCCGCGCGGTCGCCGCGCCGCCCGCCGAACCAGCCGTCGTCCAGGACGAACCGTTCAACACCGGCCCCGGCGGCACGGCTGGCAAGGTCAAGCAGCCCCTGCTCGTCATGGTCAAAGTACACGGCCTCCCAGGAGTTCAGGGTCACGGGCCGGGGCGTCCTGGGGTGGGTTGCGCGGGCGCGCAGGTGGCGGTGCATGCGCCGGGCCGCATCATCCAGGCCCCGGCCGTAGATGCCGTACACCCACGGGCTCTCATAGCTTTCGCCCTGCCCCAAGCGGACCTCCCCGGGGAGCAGGAGCTCGCCCCCGCCCAGCAGCTGGACGCCGCTGAGCCCGCGCTCCACCTGGTGCACATGGTTGCCGGACCAGGCAGTGTGGATGCCCCACACTTCACCGTCGGCGAAGCCGAAGCCCGGCGTCCCCACGGACAGGATTGTGGCCGCATCCAGCCCGGTGCGTCCGTGGCGGCCCTCGCGGCGGTGGGCGCCGATGGTCACGGGGCGGCGCTGGGGCGCCCGTTCCCCGGCCCAGCGCCCGGCGAAGTCAAGGCTCTCGCTGGCGATGGCGGGGGTGGGCAGGCACAGCAGGAGATCATCGAGCTGGTACGTCCCGGCGGCCAGGTTCACCACCGAAGCCCGGGTCCGCAGGATTCCCTCCGGGGAGAATTCGAGCGTGAGCAGAAGCCGCAGGGCGGCCTGCTCATCCTCCGCCTCGACCTCCAGGCGCCCCGCGCCGCAGTTCACCACCTGCCCGGCGTCCAGCTCGCGGCCATCCAGAAGGATTCGCCCCGTGCGCCACCGTGGCGACCACGCTGTCCCGCCCCGGGAGCCGCCCACCCCGGGGCGGCCCATCCACCCCAATGTGTGTTCGGGCAGGATGGAGATGCGCACCGGCTCATCCACTTCGCTGGCCCCTACGGGCGCGACGCCGGCGAGCCGCAGGGCCCGGTAGGCGCGCTGGTCCAGCGGGCCGCAGTCGGCGCCCCAGTGCACAATCTCCGGCAGGGCATTGGCGCCCAGGTCCACAACCAGGGCAACGCCGGCGGCGCGCATCACGAGGCCAAGCTCGGGCATTTCACTCACAATGGGAGTTCCTTTCGGGGGTTGATTCAGATAGTGTTTACGTCACCATGATGACTGAGACAGAGATTCAGAAGCCGGAACCCGCGGCACATGCGCGAGCCTCCATCAAGGACGTGGCGATACATGCGGGGGTTTCGGCGCAGACCGTCTCCCGCGTGGCCAACCGGGCCACAAATGTGCGGCCCGACACGAGGGACAAGGTGCTGGCCTCCATGAAGGCCCTTGGCTACAGGCCCAACAGCGCCGCCAGGAACCTGAAGTCCGGGCGCTTCCGCAGCATTGGCGTGGTCACCTTCAGCCTCACCACGCTGGGCAATGAACGGACCCTTGACGCCGTTGCCGAGGCGGCATCCACGGCCGGATACACCACAACGCTGCTGCCCGTGCTGGACCCCACCCAATTGGATGTTGCCGGGGCCTTTGGCCGGCTTGAGGAGCAGGCCGTTGACGGCATCATCCTGATCATGTCCGCCGAGGTGGAGTCCCCCGAGAAGCTGCAGCTCACCGCCGGGCTGCCGCTGGTCATCGTGGACTCCGACGGATCCCAGCCCTACAACATTGTTGACACCGACCAGGAGCAGGGCGCCAGGCTGGCCACCCGCCACCTGATCGAATTGGGCCACAAGGACATCCTGCACGTATCCGGGCCCGCCATCTCCTTCTCGGCCAAACGCCGCGCGGAAGCCTATCTGCACACCATGAAGGCCGCCGGGCTGGACGCGCCGCCCGTGCTGCGCGGCGACTGGACCGCCGCCTCCGGGGTTGCGGTGGGCCGCCAAATAGCGGCCGGGGAGCATCCGCCCACGGCGGTTTTCGCCGCCAACGACCAGATGGCGCTGGGCATCATGCATGCCTTCCATGAGCGCGGCTGGCAGGTTCCCGGCGACGTCAGTGTTGTGGGCTTTGACGACGCCGAGGATGCGGCGGCCTACTGGCCGGCCTTGACCACCATCCACCAAAACTTCGGCGAGGTGGGCAAGCGGGCCACGGCCCTGCTGCTGTCCATGATCGACGGCAAGGCGGCCCCGAAAAACAAGCTGATCCCCACGGACCTCGTGGTGCGCAGCAGTACCGGCCCCGTGCGGGGGCAGCTCAGCTCCTGAACCGGGGCCGTGCACAATCCGGGACCCCGGTGCGGGGCGTCGGGTTGCCCCGCGCCCCGCTGGTCCGGGCATCACTCCTCGGTGGGACCGAGGTTTGGCCGTGTGGCGAAACGGGCCACGGCGGCGTCCATTCCCACGGTTTCCAGCACGATGAGCTCGTTGCGGCCTGAGCGCAGCAGCGGGGACGGCACGTGCAGCGTGGTCTGCGGACCGCGGTTCCAGTAGCGCCCCAGGTTGAAGCCGTTGATCCAGGCAACACCCTTGCCCCATCCGGCCGTGTCCAGGAACAGGTCCGCCGCCTCCGGCAGCTCGAAGGTGCCGGAAATGAAGGCTGGGCCGCACACGCCGGTGCCCTGGCCTACTGCGGGGGCCGCGGCCAGTGCCGCCCGGACGGCGTCAAGGTCATCGAGGTCCACTGTTCCAACGCGCCAGCCGGCCAGCGGCGCACCGTTCAGGGTCACCGGTCCCATGAGCCCCTTGGCTTCGCCCAGCCGGGGCCCGTAGTTCACCCCGCCCTGGTCCTCCAGCAGGATTGCCAGTTCCCCCTGCGCAGTGGCAGGCAGCGGCAGGAACCGTTCATGGTGGTCCCGGCTGAGGGTGCCCACGGGGGCGCCGTTGAGGAAGATCTGCGCGCGGTCACGCACCTCCGCGAAGGCCAGCAGGCCCCCGGCGGCAATGGTTGTGGTGTAGCAGGAGTAGCCGCCGGCGGAACTGAACTGGGCCGGCGTCGGAAGTTCATCGAAGTCGCGGGCGCCGGCAAGTGGAAGCTGCCACAGGGGAACGCTGCCCTGCAGCGGCACGACAAAGCTGGGGGCCGGCACCCGCGCGGGCGGGGTCTCCTCGGGCACGGGCGCGTACTTGGCAATGACCTCGCGGAAGCGCCAGAACTTTTCGGTGGGCGTGCCGTCCTCGGCCAGCGGTGCGTCGTAGTCATACGACGTCGCGATGGGCCGGTACGTGCCCTTGTCGTTGGCGCCGGAGGTGAAGCCAAAGTTGCTGCCGCCGTGGAACATGTAGATGTTGACAGAAGCGCCCGCGGCCAGCAGCTCGTCCAGTTCCCGTGCGGATTCGGCCGCGTCTGTGGTGCGGTGGGCCTCGCCCCAGCTGTCGAACCAGCCGCACCAAAATTCGGAGCACATGAGCGGCCCGGTGGGTTGGTGCTTGCGCAGCGTGCCCAGGCGCTGGGTGGAGCGGGAGCCGAACGACGCCGTCCGGTGGAGGCTCGGGAGGCTGCCGTTGCCCAACATTTCCTCCGTGGGCTGGTCCACAGTGGTCAGGGGGACGTCGATCCCGCGCTCGCGCGTCATGTCGGACAGGGCCTGCAGGTAGCCCCTGTCGGAGCCGTAGGCGCCATACTCGTTCTCGATCTGCACCAGGATGACCGGTCCGCCGTGCTGGATCTGGCGGGGGGCCACGATTGTGTACACGGCGTCGAGGTACTCCGCGATCAAGGCCAGGTAGCTGGGGTCGCTGCTGCGCAGCTTCAGCGACGAATCTGCCAGCAGCCACCGCGGCAGGCCGCCGTCGTGCCATTCGGCGCAGATGTAGGGGCCGGGCCGCACAATGGCCTGCATGCCCTCGGCATGGACCAGGTCCAGGAAGCGGCCCAGGTCCAGCTGCCCTGTGGCGTTGAATTCGCCGCGCCGCGGGGCATGCGCGTTCCAGGGAACGTAGGTCTCGATCGTGTTCAGGCCCATGAGACGGGCCTTGTGGATGCGGTCGGCCCACTGCTCCGGGTGGACCCGGAAGTAGTGCAGGGCCCCCGAGAGCACCTGAAATGGCGTGTTGTCCTTGAGGAAGTCTGTCTCACCGATGGCGAAGGAAGGCATCAATGCTCCTGTTGTGTCATTGCACGCGGGGGGGCGGCCCCCGAGGGACGCGCCCCCCCCGCGCGGGGTGGGTGTGGGGGTTGGTGTGCGCTTGTTGGTTCTTGGCCGGGGGGGGGCCTGCCACGGGGGCGGGCCCCCCGCGCGGGCTTGATGGTGGTGCTGTTACTTGTTGACCGTGAATCCCTGTGTGTTGCCGTAGTCGACAAGGGTCTGCTGCCAGTCCACGAGGGCGGCGTTGATGTCGCCCTTGGCGCCCAGCGCCTTGCCCACGGAGTCACCAAAGACGTTGTTGGCGTAGCCCTGGAACGGCAGGTACTGCCATCCCGGAACAACCGACTTGGCAGCTTCAACGCCAACCTGGTTGGCCTTCTGGCCGCCGTAGGCCGGGAATTCCTTGTTCAGCCACTCGGGGTTTTCCATGGTTGCCGTGGAGGACGGGAAGCCGTTGGCCTCAACCACGGTCCGGCCTTCGCCTTCGGCGGCAAACTGCAGCAGGGCCGCGGCCACTGCCTTGTTGGCGCTCTGCTCGGTCACGGCGAGGGAGCTGCCGCCGTTTTCCGCTGTGGCGGGCTTGCCGTCGGCAGTGGGCATCTGGGCAACCTGCCACTTTCCTGTGCCGTAGTCGTCCATGCCGCCGATCATCCATGAACCGATGAGCAGTGTGCCCAGCTTGTCCTGGTTCAGCGCCTTGGTCCATTCATCGGACCAGGTGGCAACGGGGGAGAGCTCATCGGCCTTGAGCAGGGCGCCCCAGTTGTCGGCGAACTTCTTGGTGCCGGAGTCCTGCAGGTTGATGGTGACCTTCTCGCCGTCGGCCTTGAACGGCTGTCCGCCGGATGCCCACATCATGCTGGTGAAGAAGCCTGCGTCGCCGCTGTTGGCGATGTATGCGTCCTTGTCGGTGGCGTGGATCTTCTTGGATGCCGCGGCAAATTCGTCCCACGTCTTGGGTGCCTCGGTGACGCCTGACTTGGCGTAAAGCTCCTTGTTGTAGATCATGACCATGGGGCCGGAATCCAGGGGCAGGCCCACCAGCTTGCCCTGCACGTTGACTGCGTTCCACGTTGAATCGCTGAAGTTGGCCTTGAACTTGTCCAGGCCATACGGGGTCATGTCCGCCAGTGCCTTGCCCAGGGTGAGCTGGGGGAGGGTCTGGTATTCGACGGGGACAATGTCGGGGGCGCCCTTGCCCGCCTTGACGGCGTTTTGCAGCTTCGTCACCACGGCGTCGGGGTTCTCCAGCTTGACCATGTCGATCTTGATCTTGGGGTACTTCTTCATGAATGCATCGGCCAGCGGCTGGTTGCCGTCGCTCCAGGTCCACCATGTCAGCGTGGTTTCCTTTTGCACTGCCGCGTCAATGTCGGCCTGGCTGACGGCGGCCTGGCCCGATCCGGCGTCATTGCCGCTGCTGCATCCAAACAACGTGCCTGCCAGCAGCACTGTGGCGGTGGCTGTGGCGCCAATTCGAAGCCAGCGTGCGGGGGTAACTTTTTTCATGGTGGTTCCTTTCGCTTGGGACAACTTGTTGGGCGAGCCGGGGTTCCGGCTCATTTCACGCTTCCGGCGGTGAGCCCTGACTGCCAGTAGCGCTGCAGGTACAGGAAGGCCGCGGAGATCGGTATTACGGTCAGGAGGGACCCGGCGATGACCAGGTGGGGGATGGGCACGCCGCCCACGGAGCTGTCTGCTGCCGCCCACTGGTTCAGGCCCAGGGTGAGTGGGTACCACTTGGGGTCGCTGAGCATGATCAGTGGCAGGAAGTAGTTGTTCCAGGTGGCCACCACGGCAAACATCAGCACTGTGATGAGCGCCGGTGCCAGCTGCCGCAGCGAAATGGAGAAGAAGATGCGGATCTCGCCGGCGCCGTCGATCCGGGCCGCCTCGATCAACTCGTCGGGAATGGCCTGGGAGGCGTAGGCCCACACCAGGTACAGGCCGAAGGCGCTGACCATGGACGGGATGATGACAGACCACGGTGTGTTGGTGATGCCCATTCCGCTGAAGAGCAGGAACTGCGGCACCGCCAGGACCGAGCCGGGGATGGCCAGTGCGCCCAGGATGATGGCAAACACCGCCCGTCGGCCCGGAAACTTGTACTTGGCCAGGCCGTAGCCTGCCAGCGCCGCCAGGACAGTGGCACCACCGGCGCCAACCACCACGTACATGACGGTGTTCAGGAACCAGCGGACAAAGATGCCGTCCCCGTGGGTGAGGACCTGCCCGATGTTGTCGAACAAGGCGAAAGGGCCGCTGAACCAGAACGCAAAGGAGTTGTACAGGTGTTCCTTGGTCTTGCTGGCGTTGACCAGCAGCCAGAACAGCGGCACCAGGCAGTAGAGCAGCATCAGGGTCATCAGCACGGTGAGCGTTATGGATGCCCGCTGGTGCCGCGGGCTGACCTTCTTGGCGGTCTTGTTCCGGGCGCGTCCGGCGTTGGCCATCCGGCCGCTGGCGAGCCGGCTGGGGGTGCGACGGCGCTCGGCCGGCGTGGGCTTCTCGGTCACGGTTGCGCTCATTTCCTGTTCCCGACTATTTGTGCGGCGTAGGCAACAACCATGGTGATGACGCCGGAGATGATGGCGATGGCTGCCGCGTAGTTGAACTGCGAGCCCGCGAAGGACAGGTTGAACGCGTACATGTTCGGGGTGAAGTAGCTGGTGATGGCGTTCGGTGCAATGGACTGCATGATGGATGGTTCATTGAACAGCTGGAAGCTGCCGATGATGGAGAACAGGGTGGCAATGAGGATGGCCCCGCGGATCTGGGGCAGCTTGATGCTCCAGATGGTCCGGAAGGTTCCCGCACCGTCAATCTCGGCGGCCTCATACAGTTCCTGGGGAACTGCCTTCAGTGCCGAGAAGAAGATCAGCATGTTGTAGCCCACAAATTCCCACGTGACGATGTTGCCGATGGACACCATGATGAGGTTGGAGGCCAGCGGGGACGGCAGCTCAATGCCGAGGAAGTTGTTGAGGTCGGCCACCATGCCGAACTGCGAGCCGTACATGTAGCCCCAGATCATGACCGCCACGACGCCCGGGACGGCGTAGGGCAGAAAGATTGAGAGCCGGTAGAACGGGACCCAGCGCAGCCTGGCGCTGTCCAGTGCCAGGGCGGCAAACATGGCCAGGAAAAGCATGATGGGCACCTGGATGAGAAGGAAAATCGAGACGCGCAGCGTGGCGTCCCAGAACTTGGGGTCCTTCAGCGCCAGCATGTAGTTCCCGAATCCCACAAAGGCGTTGCCGCCAATGAGGGATTCGCGGAACAGGCTCAGGTAGATGGCATACAGCAGGGGGGCAATGAAGACCAGGGTGAAGACGAGCATGAACGGCCCGACGAACCACCAACCCGACCAGTTGCGTTTGTTCTTGCGGAACTCGCCCTTGGCGGGCTGTGCTTCCTTGCTGATCCTCGCACGGATCCGGTCCGCGGTGTGCGAGGAGGAACTGATAGATGCATCTGTCACTTCCGTACCTCCCCGACAACTCCGGAGAATGACTTCCTCGTCATTTGAGCCTCTTCTGTCAAAAAATGTTTGCGTTGCCACCGACTATACGACACGATAATGTTTGCGTAAACAGTCATGCTTCAGAAACTTTATAACGAAAGAGTCACGAATGATCTGCACGCTTCATGTCGTTTTCAAAACGCATCTTGACCTTGGCTTCACGGACTACGCACGCAATGTTACTGATCGGTACATCCACGACTACCTGCCGCGGGCCATTGACCTTGCCCAGGAGCTGGAGCGCCGCGGCGGGCCGGCGCGCTTCCACTGGACCACAGGCTCGTGGCTCATCCACGAGGCGTTCCGGCTGGGCACGGAGCAGGAGCAGGCAAGGCTTGAGGCTGCCATCCGGGACGGCCATGTCAGCTGGCACGGCCTGCCGATGACCACCCACACGGAATTGATGGACCCGGGGCTGGTGCGCCACGGCATTTCCATTGGCAGGCGCCTCGATGCACGGTTCAACCGGCACACCATGGCCGCCAAGATGACTGACGTGCCAGGGCACACCATAGGGCTGGTGCCGCTGCTGGCCGAAGCGGGCCTGGAGTACCTGCACCTGGGGGTCAACGGAGCATCGGCCGTGCCTGACGTTCCCGAATTCTTCATTTGGCGGGCACCGGACGGCAGCGAGGTTGTGGTCAATTACGCCCAGAGTTACGGGGCAACCGAGCTGGGTGCCGCCGTGGCCCCCGGAGGCACCCATGCACTGCACCTGGCCCACACGGGGGACAACTTTGGGCCCCCGCCCATCGAGGACGTTGAGGAGCTGTTTGCGCAGCTGCAGGCCAGCTATCCGGGGGCGGAAATCATTGCCTCCACCCTCGACGCCTTTGCCCATGCCGTGCTGGAAAACCGCGCGGAGCTGCCCGTGGTTGAATCGGAAATTGGCGACTCCTGGATCCACGGCGTGGCCAGCGACCCCGTGCTCACGGCGCGGCTGCGTGCCCTGCTGCGCCTGCGCACACGCTGGTTGGAAACAGGGGAGCTGGTGGCCGGGACGCCCGAGTGCGACGCGTTCAGCGACGGACTGCTGCTGGTCCCGGAGCACACCTGGGGCGAAGACCTCAAGACATTCCTGCCCGACTACGTGAACTACACCAAGGCGGACTTCACGGCGGCCCGTGCGGCGGACACCATTGACCCCTCTGCCAACCCCGCCGACTTCGACGAGTTCGCCTGGGCCTTCTCCGGACACCCCACCCCGCAGGGGCTGGGCTATGCGGCCTTTGAACGGTCATGGGCGGAGCAGCGCGCACATGTGGACCGCGCCGTGGCGGCGCTGTCCCCGGAACGCGCGGAACAGGCCAGGAGGGTGATCGCGGAGTGCTCGCCCTTGCCACACGGCGCCCGCCCTGGCACGCCCTTTGCCGTTGGGCAGGAGCAGGCGCTCGGCGCATACGCGGCGGTTTTCGGGGACGACGGCGCCCTCGTCTCGCTGCTCGATGCGGACGGCGTGCAGTGGGCCGGTCCGGACAACGCGCTGGCCGGCTACCGGCACCAGACCTTTGACGAGCGCGATGAGGCCCGCTGGGTTCAGGAGTACTGCCGGGACATCGAGGAGACGGGCTTCTGGGCCGTGCCCGACCAAAGCAAGCCGGGGTTGAACATCGCGGCCACGCAGCCGGCCACGGTGTTCACCCCCTCCGTGGTGTCCGCCGAGGTGCTCGAGTCCGGCACGGAGTCGGTGGCGCAACTGCGGCTGGCGTTTCCCCCGGAGGCCAGTGAGCTGTGGGGTGCGCCCCGGGACATCCGGCTCAACTACAGCTTCCCCGCGGAGCCCGGCCCCATTGGCATCAGCCTAGAGCTTTGCGGCGCCGACGCCTCCCGTTTGCCGGAGGCCGGCTGGCTCGGCTTCCGCCCGCTGACCGGCCCCGGCACGTGGTCGCTGGGGAAGCTGGGCACCCGGGTGGATCCGCGCGACGTTGTCCGCAACGGCAACCGGAGCCTGCACGCCGTGGCCGAGGTGGCGCACGCGGGCGAACGCAGCTTTGCGTTGCGGCCGCTGGATGCAGCACTTGTGGCTGTTGGCCGTCCGGCGCTGCTGCGCAACGAAAACGCCGTCGCCGAGCCGGAGGACGGATTCCACGTGAACCTGCACAACAATGTTTGGGGAACCAACTTCACCATGTGGCTCGACGACGACCTGCTGTTCCGCTTCAGCCTTGAACTGGGCCAGTGACACCGCCACCCTCAATGACAGGAGAACCATGACCTCAAACCTCGTGACCAGCCCGCCATCCGTCATGGCACCACGCACCGACGGCTTTGAGGCCGTGTGGGGCGTTGGCCGCCTGAGCCGCGGATGGCTCGAGTGGGAGGCGGCGGACGGCAGCCGTGGAACGGCGGGCTCCGACGCCTTCGGCATGGTGCCGCAGGGCGAAAAGGTGCTGCGTGTTCGAGTGGAGGGCTGGCTTCCCGGAGAGGAACGGTCGGTTCGGGCCGTCACCGAGTCCGTGGCCGGCCCTCCCGAACGCCATGAAAGCCCCTGGAAGACGGTGCGGACGCTGGATCCGGAGGCAGCCGGCACGCACTTCGCCGTCTGGAACGACACCCACCAGAACAACGCCACGCTCCGGGCCCTCCACGCCGCCACTCCCGGCGTTGACTTCCTGGTGTGGAACGGGGACCTGTGCAATGACTGGAAGGACGACGGGCAGTTCGTCTCCACCATTTTGAACCCGGCCGGGCAGGACGTCAGTGCCGGCCGCCCGCTGGCCGTGGTGGTGGGCAACCACGACGTCAGGGGAACGTGGGCCTACCAGCTGGGCGACTACGTGGCCACGCCGGAGGACCGGCCGTTCTCGGCGTTCCGCAGCGGACCGGTGGCCTGCATCGTGCTGCACACGGGTGAGGACAAGCCCGACGACCACCCGACGTTTGAGGGGCGGGTGGCCTTTGACCCGCTGCGCGCCGAACAGGCCCAGTGGCTGCGGGAGGTGGCGGCCCGCCCGGAAATCCGGGATGCACCCTACAAGGTGGTCTTCTGCCACATTCCACTGCGCTGGATCGACGAGACCGAGGTGGACTACGGCAACGAAGGTTATGACTGGTTCAGCCGCCGGAGCCGCGACGCATGGGATGCCGCCCTGCAGGAATGGGGCGCCCAGGTGGTTGTCTCGGGCCACACGCACTTCCCGGCCTGGCTGCCGCCCGGCGACACCTTCCCCTACGGCCAGCTGGTGGCTGGGGGGGCCCGACGACGACCCCGCCAGCGAGGAAGCCGCCACGTGGATCGAAGGCATGGCCACGGACCAGTCCCTGGAGCTCACCATGCGCGGGCTCGACGGCGGAGTGGTCCAGCGGCTGTCCTTCGCACCAGGACCGCATGGCTAAGGCGAGCCCCGCGGGATCAGGCGGCGGCTGAAGGGTCCCGCATTGACTGCCAGAGCCAAAAAGATGGCCTCGTGTGGACTCAAATCCTGACATTGTGGAGAGGCCGAGTTCTCCCTGACTCTTCTGGGAAGGTGCAGTTCCTAGCTCGTAGTGTGTTTATGGGCATTGAGTCGTCGTGGTCGCAACCAGCGGGATCCAGTCAACAATTCTCGGATAAGAGTTCTGGAGGACAAGTAGTGAGTTCGCTAAATCATCCCGGATTGATGGCACTCTGTGACGCCCTGGTGGGCGCCGGATTAAGGAAGCGCGCCGGAGAGAGTTTCACAATAGCCTTCGACGACGACGCTCTGGGCTGGCTCGGCCTAAACCGTGCCAGCCGCGCTGGCGAGCCAGGTGAATTGAACATGAATCCTGTGTGTGGTGTACGCATTCAGTCACTGGAACGCACCCTGGCTGAAATTAGGGGCGAAAAATTCCACCAGTACAATCCCCCAACCGTGTGCGAACCATTGCGGTATTTAGTTCCAAAAGAACAGCGGGTGGACTGGATTCTTACTCGTGAAAACACCGAGGGGAATGAGGAGGTCATTGCAAATATCCTGGCGAGCCTAGATGCCTATGGCCTCCCTTATATGCGCAAGAGGGCAAACTTGGAGGCCATGTCCCAGGCGCTAGTGGCCAACGAGGGTCACAAATGGGTGACCTGGTACCGGGCTCCAACCGCCTTGTGGCTTCTCAATCGCAAAGAGGAGGCCCTAGCTGCCATCATGGAACAACTCGCCGGGTTCGGCACTCAAAGAAACCCGGCTTATGACGACTGCCGGGACTTCGCCTCAGCTCTAAAACGGATCATCGCTGAATCGACCTGAACTTTCATGGCATTGAGGCAGCAAAGCTATTCGGCTGCGGCAGCTTGAGGAACTTCCCGCCTCTGCTGTAGAGCGGCGAACTCTGGTCGTACAGTGTGATCAGGCGATGGACGTCTTGGTGGGTGTGGTGTTTTGAAATGCAGGTGCGGCCCGAATCGCGATTCCTGACTAGGAAATATGGGGGACGAAATGGTGAACTCTCGAATGCATCCCGGGGAGGCGTCACTCTGTGAAGCGCTGGTGGGCGCCGGATTCAGGAAGCGTGCCGATGGGATCTTCACCATGGACCTCAACGACGATGCTCTCGGCATTCTCGGACTGAACTACGCAAGCCGAGCCGGCGGACCAGGCGAGTTGAACATGCACCCCATATGTGGTGTGCGCATTCAGTCGCTGGAACGCAACTTGGCTGAGATTACTGGCCGAAAGTTCCACCAGTACGTGCCACCAACGGTTTCAGAACCGCTACGGTATTTGGTTCCAATCGAAAGCCGAATGGACTGGATACTGACTCGCGAAGACCCCGAGACGAATGATGAGGTCATCGCAGACATCCTTGCCAGCCTAAATGCTTATGGTTTGCCTTACATGCGCAAGAGGGTCACTCTAGAGACCATGTCCCAGGCGCTAGTGGCGAAAGAAGGCCACAGATGGCAGACAGTGTTCCGTGCGCCTGTCGCGTTGTGGCTTCTCAACCGTCATGAGGAAGCCCTAAGCGCCATGGAGGTCCAACTCGCCGAAATCGGGAGTCAAGAAAACGCGGCCTATGACAACTATCGGGCCTTCTCGGCGGCCCTGAAACGGCGCATCGCCGAATCGGCTGCCCAACCATAGTTTGATGTCCCGTATGCCGTTGCCCAAACGACGAGAATGAGAACCCAGGCTAAAAGCCACACACCCAGAATCGGGCGTCAATCAAGCCACAAGTGGGAGACACGCCCTAATCGCCCGCCATCGCCCGCAGCGCCGCGAGGTGCCCATCGAAGGCGCGGCGACCCTGCGCGGTGAGTTTGACTGTGGTCGTCTGGCGCGCGTCCGTCCGCTGCGGGGAGGCCTGCTTGCTCGTTGCGAGATAGCCAATTTCGACCAGGTTTCTCACGGTCTTTGACAGGTTTGCCTCGCTGAGCTCCAGCGTCGCGGCAATCGACGCGAAGTCCGCGTCGGCGAGGGGGCGCAGCATCGCACACAGTCGCAGCCGCGTTGGTGCGTGGATCGCTTCGTCAAAACGGGGGTCAGCCCGCACGGCGCACCTCGGCAGCGTACGCGCGGTCATATGCCACGACGATGACCGCGGTGATGACACCCGCGGCCACAGCGAGGGCAACAACCCACCCTGTCAGACCGAACAACGCGAGCTTCATGCTGATCACAAACGAGAAGAAGATGATCAAGAAGAGCGCAACCAGCAACCAGAGCCCGCGAGGACCAGCCGGTCGGGTAATGCCGAGGCCGCTGCGCTTACGAAAGAACACCTCAACGCCGACGAAGATCCCTATGCTGAGGACAAAGGGCAACCACGCCCAGAGCAGCCCGGCCGCGGGTGCCGCGATGACAAGCGCAACACCCAGGCCCTGCGCAGGGGCAGTCCACCACGTCTCGGCCGTTACACGTTCGCCGATCCGGCCGCGGTCAGTGCCGATCGCCTCGAGCGCCTCGCGGGCGGATGCCGGGTCACTCCGATGTTCCAAATGACTTTCCATGCGGTTGAGTCAATCACTTAACTAGCGGTTAATCAACTTCCCGCTCATGGCCGCGGCCGTGAGCATTGTTCCTGGTGTGGCCAACTCGCGGCGTGGCAATTCGGTCAATGGTTGCGCCTGCCTTGGGCGGCGATCATCAACATCCTCGGCCAGAACTTCCCTGGGACAGATGTCGGGCCACTCATCTCAAGCGAGGCAGAACTCATTGCCCTCGACGTCTTGCATGACGAGGCACGACTCGTTGTCGCTGTCGGCTGGCAGGAGCCGTACGCGTTTTGCGCCGAGGGCGACCAGACGTCCACATTCACTCTCCAGCGCAGCCAGGCGTTCGTCGCCCACGAGCCCGGTACCGACCCGTACGTCGAGATGCAGACGGTTCTTGAGGACCTTGCCTTCCGGGACACGTTGGAAGTACAGTCGAGCGCCCGAACCTGAAGGATCCACGCAGGCACACCAAGAGCCTTGATCCCCAGGCGGTTGCGAACGATCGAAGTCATCCCATGTATCGAACCCCTCCTGCGTCGGGAGGACGTACCCCAGTACCTCACACCAGAAACGAGCGACCCGAACGGGCTCAGCACAGTCGAAGGTGACTTGAATCTCCCTAGTCGATGCCATCCCTGCATGCTAGCAGCCAAGGAGTGTCCCGGTCAGGCGGCGGTGACCTCGGCCAGGATCTCGCGCAGCATTTCCTCCCCGGCGAGGATGCCACGAACGGAGGTCAGGCGCAGGTGCGAGGCGGCAAATCCGGCGTCGTGCAGTTCTCCGTGGATGGGGCGGAAGGCCACGTGGGCCAGCTCCAGCATGCCCTGGTCCAGCAGGGAATCGCCGGCGGCAATGACGCTGGCGGCGCCGGTGCGGCGGGCCACCTCGGCCAGGGCGTCGGCCTTGTTGATGGGCGCGGGCACGCAGTACAGCTTGCGGCCCTGGACGGACACGCTCCAACCGGCCTCCGCGCACAGCTCCTCCAGCTCGGCCACGAAGGAGTCCGGCATGAGATCGCGGTCAATGATGGCGTAGGCAAACAGGTCCTCGGCCCGGCGCAGGCGCAGGATCCACGCCGAAAACTCGGGCTTGGAGAGGTGCGCCTCAATGGTTTCCAGCGGGGCGCAGCTCTCCGCCATGAGCGCCGAAAGTTTGGCGTTCCACTGGGCATCCGGCACACCGTGGTGCAGCAGCACGCCGCCGTTGGAGGTGATGGCGTACTCGGGAACCGGTCCGGGCAACTGCACGCGCTCGTACTGCGCCTGCGTGCGCGTGGTGGCGGGGACGAACGTCGCGGACTCCTTGACCGCCCCCAGCAACTGCTGGGCCGCGAGGGTCATGAAGGACAGGGGTGCGCCGTCGTAAACCTCCGCCACGACCATGGCCGGGGCGTCCTTGTCGGCGCCCTCGAGCCAGAGCGCGCTTTTGGAGTAAATGAGCGTGCGGTCCAGGTCGCAGGCAACCAAGGTGGGGGATGTCATGCGTTGGGCACGGCCTTTCCATCGGCGCCGACGGCGCTCTTGTCGAATTGGGGGTGGATCAGGCCAACACAGCTGTAGGGCAATTCCGGCACTTGCTCAACCGGGACACCCCGCTGTTCGGCCAGCAGGAGCACGTGGGCCACGTCGTCCATGGCGTCGGGGTTGACCAGGATGCGCCACGGGACCCGGCGCAGCAGGACCCGGGTGGTTTCGCCGACGCCGGGCTTGACCAGGTTGACGTTGTTGATGCCGTAACCGGTGCTGATGCGCTCAACGGCCTGCCAGCCGGCCCAGGTGGGCTCCGGGGCTTCGGCGTTGTGCGCGGCCACCTGGCGTGCAACCTCGCTGCGGACGTCATCAAAGTGGCCCTCGATGGCTGCCAGGAACTCGTTGGAGACGTCGCTGGGGGCCAGCTCCGAGTAGAACTTGGCGCCGTGGAAATCGTCCGGGCCAATGTGGTCCACGTTGAAAACAGTGCGTGAGACAAGGCCCGAGACCGTGGAATTCAGGCACGCCGAAGGGATCAGGTAGTCCTCCCGGGTGCCGAACATGGACACGCAGTGCCCGGGGTCGGCCAGCACGGCGAGCTCGTCCGGGAAGCGGATCCCGGTCTCCGCGGCAAAGCCGTCCAGGGCCGCGGTCAGCTCGCGGGAGATGGCGCCCTTTCCGGTCCAGCCGTCCACAAACAGGATGCGCTCCGGGTCAAAGTTTTCCGCCAGGTACCGCAGCGCAGTCTTGTCCAAGCCCACACCGCGCACAATGCTCATGGTGAAGTGGGGCAGCTCGATCCCGTGCACGTGGTGCGCCCAGCGCCGCATGAGAATGCCAATGGGGGTTCCGGCACGGGCCAGCGACACCAGGACCGGCTGGTTGTTGCGGGCAGCCAGTGCCAGCTCGGTGACCACGCCGACGGCCGTGGCGATGCGCCGGCCCGCCCGCTCAACCGCCTGCGTGTACAGCTCCTGGTACTCGGCGCTGGGGGAGTACTCCATGGGCAGCGATTCGGCGTAGTTGGCAGCGCCCGACTGGATGGCGTGCTCCCGCTCGGCCGTGGGCGCCTCCAGGGCAAGGTGGCTCAGGTCCTTGAGCAGCCAGGTGACCTCGCCGGCAGCATAGGAGCCGAAATCCGGCCCGGTGAGGGGCGTTGGCAGGGCTGTCTGGCTCATCGGGCATCCTCTGTTTGGCGTGCGGGGTCATTGGCCGGCAGCAAAACCACGACGGCGTCGTCGGCCGCTGAGGCCATCGCCGCCGCCAGCGGCTCCAGCCCGGGGACGGAGCTGGTGGTCACGTCGCTGCTGCCCGTGCCCGGTTCCGGGAACACCAGGATGGTGCCGGGGCGCTGCCCTGCGCCGCTGAGGTTGTAGGCAAAGCGGATGCCCGGGCCGTCGTTGGTGGCGTCGTGGCTGGCGAAGCGCAGGGCCCCGGCAACCGCGTAGCCCGAATCATCCACCGGGACGATGGGGGAGCGGGTGGTGGTGGAGAAGAGCACCGGCGTGCCCGGGAGCAGGTCTTCCAGCGCGCGGGCCACGGCCAGCGGCAGGAACATGTTTTCCTCACAGCCCACCACTGCCACGGGTCCCCGGCAGCCATGTGAGCCCAGGTGGGCGGCCACGTGGGAGGCAATGGCGGCAACGTCTGCGGTGGCCGGCGGTGAGGCGTTGCCAAAACGGTCGCTGCGGACGGGGGCCGTGTCCGCGGCGGAGAGCTCAAGCACGGACAGGCGGCCGGCCAGGGGTGCATCGGCCACATGATCGGGCAGCCCGGAGATGAGGTCCGCGGCGCGGTCCAGGATGCTTTCGCCGAGCTCGATCCGGCCTGTTCCCAGGGCGGTGACCGCAATGCGGCAGCCGAGTTCTTCGGCGAGGGCGTCAAAGCGGGCCCGGTCGGCTGCGCCGCGCAGGTCGATCAGTGCCGCCACGATGTAGACCGGATGCGGCGACAGCGCGTGCAGCTCGCGGATGGTGTTGATGACGGTGGACCCGGTGCTGAACTCGTCGTCCACCAGCACCACGGGGCCGGCGCCGTCGAGCCAATGCGGGTCCGTGGGCACCATGGCGTGCGAGGTCGCGTGCGAATGCCCCTCCTCGAAGCCCGCCACCGGTTCCACACCGGGCGTGGCATGCCGGGTCGAGTGGATGTACCAGGCGCCCAGGGCATTGGCCACGAGCCGGCCCAGGCCCGTGGCCGTCTCTGCATAGCCAATCACGACGGCGCCGGGCACCTGGGTGCGCAGCCCCGCCACCTGCGTGGCGAGGATGTCAATGGCGTCCCGGCGCTGGCCGACTGGCCGCCGCAGGACCTCGCCAAGCTGCGCCGCGGCGGCGGCGACGGCCTCCGCAGTGGGGGCGGCAGCAGCGGCGTCGTGCCCCAGGGCGGCGAGCTCCATGGCAACTATTGCCCCGAGAAGCTCACCGGCGGCGATGACCAGGGCGGGCTCGGTGGGGATGTGTTTGGCCAGCACGGTGGAGACCAGCAGGTGGGCTCGCTTGGGGTTGCGGCGCAGTGCCAGACCAACGAGGTCCTCGACAGGCACAAAGGCCGCCGGGTCGCTGTGGATGGAAACGCCCAGGCGTTCCGAAACAAAATTGCCGTTCCAGGTGCTCATGACATGTTCGCTTCCAGCAGGTCCACGAAGGTGACGTCCGCGGCGGCCACGCCATAGGCTTCGGCGCGCAGCAGGGTGCGGCGGGCCCAGGCCTGGTGCGGCTTCATCTCGTTCATCTTGTTGCCGTAGGGCGACGCCGCGGCACCGCCGTGCTCGTTTCCGGCAATGGCCAGTGCGTCCAGGTACTCCTCGTGGCTGACCACGCTCATGGCGTGCACCAGGGACACATGGGTGGGGTGGATGACTGTCTTGCCGAGCAGGCCGTTGGCCAGGTCCAGCTCAATCTCGCGGATCAGGGTGTCCAGGTTGGCTGTCATGATGCGCCGGCGCAATTCCTGTTCGTGCGGGCCCACGAACGGGGTCAGGCGCAGTTGCGGGCGCAGCACACGCTCGGTGTTGGAGTAGTGCTCCCAGACGGGTCCGGAAATCACGAATCCGCCCTCGGGCCGGCCCAGGACATTGACGATGTCGCCAATGACGTTGGCCACCACGTTGACGTCGTAGATGGTGAGGTCGCGGGAGCGGCGCAGGCCGAAGGCGCTGGACATGTCGGTGGCGCCGATGCGCACCGACAGGATGTCCTGGCGGTTGGCGGCCAACAGCGTGTGGATGTTGGTCAGTGCGGCGGCGCGGGTCTCCACGTGGATCACGGCGGGGGATTCCAGGATGGGCATGACGCGCAGCCTGTGCCGCCCGGGTGTTGCGCCATCCAGGCCGAGCTCGGCCTGGACCATGTGCAGCGCCTCAAGGAATGCGGCGCCGGTGCCGCTCTCGTTGTCGAACTTCGGGATGACAAAGCCAGTCAAAACGGCTGTTGCGTCCCCGGCACGGCGGGCCACCGACAGCATCTGCCCCGGCGTCCGGACCCGGACAAAGAGCAGCGGCAGGTCCTCGCCGCGCTCCGCGAGCGTTGCCAGGGCGGAGACCACGTTCTCTTCGGCCGTGGCAACGTCGGCGTCGGGGATGGAATCCTCCAGGCACAGGACCATGGACACGGCGCCGAGGTCACGCTGGCGCAGCACGTCCTTGACCAGGTCCGGCCGGTTGGCGGGCGTGTACAGGGTGCCACCCAGCGCCACGGCCTGCAGCTCGGGGGCACTGGCTGCCGACAGTTCGGCGGGCAGGCGGTGGAAGAGTGCAGCGGAGGAGGCCGCAGTCAGGGAACGGAAGTGTCGCATGGGCCCTCTTTTATGGTGCTGCCTGGGTGGTGTGGACGGTGGCGCCTAGCGCCCGTAGGCGGACGACGGCGCCTGGTGGGTCATGGTGAAGTCGAACTCCTGCCAAATCTGCTGGTCCTGCCAGTCCCGCGGGACGGGTTCGGCACGCAGCTCCAGGACATTGCCGATCCGGTGAACCAGCAGGACAATCTGCGCCCCGTCGGCCGCCGGCGGCAGGGCCACGGTGTCGCCGGAGAACAGCCGCACGCCCATGGCTGCGCTGCTGCGGTTGATGAAGATGGCCCGCCGCAGCTCGCGCACATGGCGCAGTGTGATGAGCGCATCCCGGCCGTGGTAGCCCACCAGCTCGCGGTTGCCGCTGGTCATGACGGGAGTGCCGGCCTTGTGTCCGTCCACGGTTTGGCCGCCGGTCACACGCCGCACACTTTCCCAGGCTGCCGCCGTGCTGCCGCTGACCACCAGCGTGCCCACGGCCGACTGCAGCGGTGTCAGCCGCAGGAGGCGCTGCACCAGGTTCAGCTCGTAGACGTCCTCGATCCGCGGGGCGGGGAACAGCAGTCCCACCTCGTGGTCCTCGCGCTTGGATTTCTCGCGCTGGGCCGCCAGCATGCGGGCCCGGGGGTTGCTTGACGACGCCGGGGCGCCGCCGCCCAGGACGAGCCCCGCCGTGGGTGCCGCCTGGCTTGGGCGTGATTGTGGCATGGCGGCAGCGGGCTGGGCTGAGGCCGGGCGGCCCAGCGTGAGCCCGGATGAAGGTGCAGCGGCAGGGGCTGTTGTCGGGGCGGACGGCCGGCCCAGGCTGAGGCCGGCCGAGGGGGCCGGCGAAGCAGCGGCAGGGGCCTGTGCAGCGGAGGGTTGCACCGCGGCGGGCTGGGCGCTGCCGGGCTTGATGCGGCGGCGCAAAAAGACCAGGTCGGTTCGGGGCGAGGTGGAATGGTTCACGGGGTGCCTAGAGGCTGATTCCGTAGTCCTTGGCCACGCCGGCCAGACCCGTGCGGTAGCCCTGGCCCAGTGCGCGGAACTTCCAGTCGTCCCGGTGCCGGTACAGCTCGCCAAAGATCATGGCCGTGACAGCTTCCAGGCCTGTGGTGGCGAGGTCGAAGCGGACCAGCTCGCGGTTCTCGGCCGTGGCCACGCGGATGTGTGCGCTGCGCACGGAACCAAAGGTGCCCTGGCCGCGGAACTCGGGGTCCACATAGGCCAGGAAGATGATCTTGGAAATTTCGGCCGGGACACGGGCCAGGTCCACGTCAATTTGTTCCTGGTCGGCATCGCCCACAAAGGTCACGGATGCGTCGGCGCTGACCAGCTGGTTGAAGAACACCAGGTGCTCATTAGACACGGCCTGGCCGCCGGCGTCGCACATCACCGCGAACGGGACAAGCTCTGCCTGGGGGCCGTTGCTGGGAATGATGTCCCAGCCCATGCCCACCACCACGTGGTCGAGGCCGGGGTTCTCGGCGGTCAGGGCGGCATTGGCCCCTGCCACTAGTGTTGCCAAGACTGGCCCTCCAAACGCAATGGGTCCCTTTCAGATGGTGGTTGTTGAAGTTGCAGGGCAGCGTCCTGGGCGGAGAACTTGTCCGCCAGGAAGCGCCCGTGCGTGGAGAGTTCCTCCACGGCTCCGATGCGGATCTGGTTGAGCAGGTCCGCCAAGGTCTGTTCGAGGGTGGCCAGCTGCTCCGCGAACAGGAAGGTCGCCGCGGCCTCCTCGTCGTGGTGTGCCTCCGGCAGCGCCAGGTAGGCCTGCAGCGGCGTGGGCACGTAGCTGCAGATCATGGCGTTGAGCAGCACGCGCTGTTCCGTGGAACAGCCGCGGATGGCGATGTCCGCGACGGCGTCGCGCATGAGGTCGCCCAGCTGTCGCAGCTGGGACGACAACAGCGGGGGCAGGCGGCTGCCGGAACGGCGCACGGACGCACGCAGCGCGTCCACGGAGACGCCCATCTGGGCGATCTCCTCCGCAATCGGGTCAACGGCGGGGCGGTCGGGCACCTGAGGTGCCCCGCCGCCGCCAAACCTGCCCCCCACAAAACGGCCAATCATCGCATTCCCTTGTCTCGAACGAACGTTCTTTTCAGCCTACTCGCGTTCAGACTGGCGTGAACGCTCCAGGTAAGGCTTGGCCTTGGCCAGCCCGTCCTCCAGGGCGTGCACCGTGCCTTCCATGTTCTTCGCGGCCGAGGCGCGGAAGGTGTCGATGGCATCCATGGTCTCAAAGACGTTGTCGAAGGCCTTCTGCAGCGTCTCCACGCTCACGCCCGAGGTGGACGCCTGCTGGTGGATGCGCACTGTCTGGTCCTTGAGCATCTCGGAAGTCTTCAGGATCATGTTGTTCGTGGTGGTGTTGATGGCGTCGATCTGGTCCAGCACCATCTTCTGGTTGGCCAGGGCCTGGGCCACGATGACCGCTGTGCGCAGCGCCGAAATGGTGGTGGTGCGCGCCCGGTCGACACCCTTGATCAGTTCAAGGTTGTTCTTGCGGATCAGGTCCATGGCCAGGTAGCCCTGCACCGAAACAGCCAGCTGGGTCAGGATGTCCTGGTGGCGCTGGCGGATCGGGAACAGGACGTCGGCCTCGAGCTTCTGGGCCTGCTCGATCTGTCCCGAGGCGCGGGTGGCGTCAATCTTCTCCACACAGGCCTCGTCCAGGGCCTTGGCGAACACGGCGTATTCGCTCAGGCTCTGCATGGTCTCCCACAGCTTGACCTTTTCCCCTGCCAGCGAGGCGTTGTCTTTCAGGAGCTCGTCCTGGCCGGCCATGAGCGACTTGATGATGGCGTCGAGCTGGGTCTGTGCGGACTCGTACTTCTGGAAGTACTTGGCCAGCTTGTTGCCGCCCGGGATGAAGCCGAGGATCTTGCGCCCCGTGCCGAGGTCGGCGTTGTTGGGGGTGAGGCTTTCCACCGTGGAGCGGAGATCGTTCAGGGTGCCTGCGACCTGCGCCTGGGCCCCGTTGCCATTCTTCTTGGCCCCGGCCACCGAGGTGGAGGAGCGCTCCAGCATGCGGCTGGAGGCGTCGGAGGAGTTGGTCATTTCCGAGCCGGCCAGCTTGGAAATGCCGTCAACCTTGGTGGTGAACTCGGGGCTGCGGGCATCCACCGTGGCAATCTCGGCGATGAATTCCTTGGCCTGGCGGTTGATCTCCGCCTGGCGTTCAACGGGGACCGGAACCATGCCGGGAGCCTGTTCGGCCACGACGATTTCCGGTGCGTCCGGGGCCTTCAGGACCAGTGCGGTCTCGGTTTCGGTGGGAGGGGTCAGCGGTGTTGTCATGGTTTTCCAGTTTTCCTGAGCTGTGAAGGTGGATGCCGCGGGCGGGAGGGGGTTGGTCAGCCCAGCGGGACGCCGAAGTCGGTGGCGATGCCGGCCAGGCCGGTTGCGTAGCCCTGGCCCACGGCCTTGAACTTCCATTCCGCACCGTTGCGGTAGATTTCCGCAAATAGCATGGAGGTCTCGGGGGCTGCGTCCTCGGAGAGGTCGAAGCGCACGATTTCCGCGTCGTTGGCCTGGTTGACCACGCGGCAGTAGGCGCCGCGGACCTGGCCAAAGTTCTGGCGGCGGACATCGGCCTGGTCAATGGAGACCACGATGACCACGCGCTCAACGTCGGCCGCCACGAGGCCCAGGTCGATCAGGATCTGCTCGTCGTCGCCGGCGCCTTCACCTGAACGGTTGTCGCCCAGGTGGGTGACTGAGCCGTCCTTGGCTGCGGGCTGGTTGTAGAAGATGAAGTCGTCGCCGGAGCGGACCTTGCCGTTGGCGGCCACGAGCAGTGCCGAGGCGTCCAGGTCGAAGGCCTCGCCCGTGGTGGTGCGGGGGTCCCAGCCCAGGCCAACGACGGCCTTCTGCAGGCCCGGGTCGGTCTTGGTCAGTGAGAGGTTGTTGCCCTTTGCAAGAGTCAATCCAGCCATGAGATTTCTTGTCCTTACTTCAGTGGAGTTTTGTGGGGGCGGGTGTGCGGCGCCGGGGCCGCGCACCCATAAAGCAAAAAGCTAGTCCAGAACGATTCCGTAGTCGGTCGCGATGCCGTACAGGCCGCTCGCATAGCCCTGGCCAACAGCACGGAACTTCCATTCTGCGCCGTTGCGGTAAATTTCGCAGAACACCATGGTGGTCTCGGAGGCGGCGTCTTCGGAGAGGTCGTAGCGGACGATCTCCGCGTCGTTTTCCTGGTTGACCACGCGGCAGTACGCGTCGCGGACCTGGCCAAAGTTCTGGCGGCGGGCCTCGGCCTGGTCGATCGAGACCACGATGACCACGCGCGCAATATCGGGGGACACCGTGGCGAGGTTGATCAGGATCTGTTCGTCGTCGCCGTCGCCCAGGCCCGTGCGGTTGTCCCCCTGGTGGACAACTGATCCGTCCTTGGACTCCAGCTGGTTGTAGAAGATGAAGTCGTCGTTGTTGCGGACCTTGCCGGAGGCGGTGACCATGATGGCCGAGGCATCCAGGTCAAACGCGTCGCCGCTGGTGGTGCGGGGATCCCAGCCCAGGCCCACCATGGCCAACTGCAGGCCCGGATCGGCCTTGGTCAGGGAGAGGTTGCTGCCCTTGGAAAGGGTCAATGATGCCATGAGAACTAAACTCCTTTGATTGCGAAGAGAAGATGACAACAAGGGCGCTGGGCCCCTGGCGCCACCCTACAGGGCTGCGGCTGCGGGCTGGACCAGGTCCATGACGGTGCGGCCGTTGGCACGCTCACCGATGGCCGTGAACTTCCAGCCGGCGCCTTCGCGGGACACCTTGGCCATGATCATGGCCGTGTGTGTTCCGGCATCCGTGAGCTGGAAGCGGGCAACCTCGGGGGAGCCGGGCGTGGATTCATCCACCAGGCGGCAGAAAGCGTTGGCCACCATGTCAAAGGTCTGGCGGCTGTAGCTGCTGATGACAAACACGATCTGGGCAACGGCAGGGGAGACCTTGGCCAGGTCAACCAGGATCACTTCGTCGTCGCCGTCGCCCTCGCCGGTCAGGTTGTCGCCCGTGTGCTGGGTGGAGCCGTCCTTGCTCTTGAGCTGGTTGAAGAAGACGGTGTCCAGGGCGTTGCCGGTGGCGTCAAAGAGGATGGCCGAAGCGTCCAGGTCCACCTCTGCACCCTTCTTCAGGCCGCCAAAGAGGCCGCGCTTGGCCGGGGCAGCTGAATCCCAGCCAAGGCCCATGCGCACGCGGGTGAGGGCGCCGCCGTCGTTCTTCTTCAGTGACAGGGCCTGGCCCTTTTGCAAACTAAGTCCCATAACGTTCTTCTCCTAGTTGGTGGTGCGGAAACGGTGGTGCGGGCTAACTGGCCAGCGTATCAACCTTGGGAGGTTGGGCGGCCGCGCGCCGGTTGCGGACAATGGAGGACAGGAAGGCGGCGCCGATGAAGGCCACGCCAATAAGTCCTGTAACGACTTCGTTGACGTCGATGCTGATGGTCAGCAGGAGGATGATGGCGAGGGCGCCGATGGCCCAGTGGGCACCGTGGTCCAGGTACTCAAACTCGTCCAAGGTGCCTTCGCGGACCAGGAAGACGGTGAGTGAGCGGACAAAGATGGCGCCGATCAGGCCCAGGCCCAGGGCGATGATGATGGGATCCGAGGTGATCGCGAAGGCGCCGATCACGCCGTCGAACGAGAACGATGCGTCGATCAGCTCAAGGTAGAGGAACAGCATGAACGCGGCCTTGCCAACCGCCTTGCCCACGCCGCGGGTGCCGGAGGAGGCCTGCGCGGGGGCGTCGTCGTCCTCTTCAATGTTGAAAAGTCCGCCCAGGCCGTTGACCAGCACGTAGGTGACCATGCCGAGTATGCCGGCAATGAGCACGTCAACTTCCTTGCCGGGGCGGACCATGGCGGCTGAGGCAACCAGGATCAACAGGGCAATGGCCGTGGATGCCCCGGGCAGGCGGCCAGTGACGGCCAGCGGCTTTTCCAGGATGCCGAGCCAGCGAAGTTCGCGCTCCTCGAACATGAAGTCAAGGAACAGCAGCAGCAGGAACACGCCACCAAAGGCGGCAATCTGGGGGTGCGCCTCATGGAGGAGGTAGGCGTAGCTGCCGGGCGTTTCAATGCTGCCCTTTTCCAGGGCAAGCTGGACGGCCTGGACCGGGTTGAGGTTGGCCGTGATGCCCACAATCAGCAGGGGGAAGGCCACGCGCATGCCCAGCACGGCAATGAGGATGCCCACGGTCAGGAAGATTTTTTGCCAGAACGCGCTCATCTTTTCCAGGATGCGGGCGTTGACCACGGCATTGTCGAAGCTCAGGCTGACTTCCAACACGCCCAGGACGGCACACAGGATGAGAGCCTGGACGCCGCCGTACAAAAAGGCAACAGCCAGCGCGACGACGGTGATCCCCAGGGACCAGCCAAAAGTCTTCATGAACACGCGCTGACAAGCTCCTCAAGTGGTCCCCGGCACAAGGCGCCGGGGGTTTGTGGTTGATGTACGTACAGCCGCACGCGGCCCGACGGCTCACGCGTGGATCGTTCAAACACAATTATCTCCATTCCCCATACATATGCCTAATGGCTGGGGCGCCGGAAAAGTTCCCGTGGCGAGGCCTTGGCAGGCTGCAGTCCGCCTTCTGAGAAGCGGTGGTCGGCGATTGTTACGGGCAAGAGCCGCGCCTTGGAGACGTCCGGGTCGGCAAGCAGTATGGTCAGGGCCAAGAACGTGAAAGCTGTCCAAGCGGAATGCGAGGCCTCGACTTGAACGCTGCACGGGGGCTGTGGACGATCAACATTTGATGTGCGAGGAGTTTGAGACCTGTGAATGACATTTTGCTGGATGCCAAAGGACAGAACCGATTCAACATCTTGGTCCAGTGGGCGGCAGTCGCTGCCCAATCAGGCCATCCTGTCCCGGAACCTGCTCACCTTGAGTTGATCGCTTGCACGAGGGTGGTTTCAGTCGAGGGATCGGGCGCCGCCGTGGTGGAGATGTGGGAACCCACGATCAACTGGATGCTCAAGCAGGCGGCCTTCGGCGTAGCAGATCCACTGCTGCACTTGCCCGACGAGCTTCGGGTTCCGGTTGGAAGCAGCCGCCAAGAGGACATCGCCGTCAGTGACAGCGCGCCGGTGGTGGACACGCAGGAAGAGCCTGTCGCTCCGGTCGCTGAACTGCCCGCGCAGCCTGAACCTGCGAAGGTCACCCCCAAAGTCCAGGCGGTGCCGGTGTCCCGAACCCCCAAGTGGGAGTTGGCTGCCATTGAACAGGTCCAGGAGGCCATCAAGCGGTACATTCAGCCCCTGGAGGCGCTGCGGGCCCGCGATGCCAATGAGGGTGACACCCGCATGGTCGTCACCGATATGTTGTGCGAAGGGCTGGACTACGACAAGTTCAAGGATCTGACCACGGAGTACATGGTGAAGCAGGACTTTGCCGACTACGGGGTGCGGATCGACAAGCAGATGGTGGCCTTCATCGAGGTCAAAAGGATCAGCCAGAAGCTCAATGAACGCCACCTGCGCCAAGTGCTGATGTATGCGGTCAATGAAGGTGTCGAGTGGATGGTGCTGACAAATGGTGCCGTGTGGCAGGCGTACCACTTGACCGGCGGCCTGCCGGTCGTCGTCGACCTGGCGTTCGAGGTCGATCTCTTGGGGCCGGCCACCTTGGCCGAGAAGACGGAGCTAATGTTCCTGCTGCACAAGGAGGCCCTGAAGCGTCGGCGCATCGACGAAATCTGGCGCCACCGTGCCGCTACGGAACCGGGCGCCCTGTTGGACCTCATCCTTTCAGAGTCGGTTTTGGATGAGCTCCGCAAGGAAGTGCGGCGGAAGACTGGGATCACCACGACGGCCGCTGCGTTGAGCGAAGTGATTCGCACTGAAATTGTGGATCCCAAACTCATTGCCAAGATGTACAAATCGCACCCCGGGGGCCATGGCGCCGATTTTTCGGCCCGACACTGACCCGGCTGCCAGGCCGCGGCCTATCCCAGGGCAGCCAGCCGGCCGGCGGCTTCCGTGACGGGGCCGATCTGTTCCACGAGCAGGATTGCGCCCAAGGCGCACATGATGATGCCGCTGGACAGGGTCACGCCGCGGGCGGCGCCCGGCCGGGACCGCAGCAGCCGCCGGGACCCGCCCGCCACGAGCGAATAAACCAGCGCCGTTGAAACGACAAACGTCATGCCCAGGATCACCGATTGCAGCGGCACGGAGAACGCGGCGTCGGGGCGGATGAACTGCGGCGTCAGCGCCACGAACACCAGCATGCCCTTGGGGTTGATGGAGCTGGTGCCGAAACCCTGCAGGTAGGAGCCCCAGGCTGATCCCGAGGGTGTGGCGGGCGCGGCGTCCGGGGCGGGGAGCTCGCCGCTGGGTCCGATGGCTGTGGCGCCCGTGGCTGAGAGGCTGGCGCCTCGCCAGGTCTTGGTGGTCTTGATGCCAAGCCACAACAGGTACACGGCGCCGGCCACTGTCAGCCACAGCAACAGGGCCGGGAAGGCCGTCATGAGGGCGGCGATTCCGGCCGCCAGCAAGATGGTGTGCAGGACGTATCCACTGCACATGCCGGCCACGGCCGGAACAAAACTGCGCTCCCGCAGCCCGACGGCTATGGCAAAGGCCCAGTCCGGGCCGGGGGTGGCGGCAAGCGTCAGGGCAACCACCATGAAGCCAAAGAATGCCTGCGGTTCCATGATGCTCCTGCCAATAATGCCCAAGTGTTGCCTGAATAGGGCAAGTTTAGGGAAATGTTTCGCAGAAGTGCTTACCTTTTTTGGCCCTTCTCGGCGTGGTGGCGATAAGATATTACTGTGATTGATGCCATTGACAAGGAAATTTTGCGCAGGCTCCAAAATGACGGCCGCATGAGTGCCACTGCGCTGGCCGCAGAGGTGGGTCTGACAGTGGCCCCGTGCCACCGACGGCTCAAGGACCTGGAGGCGTCAGGCGCCATCACCGGATACCGGGCCGTCATTGATCCTGCCGCTGTGGGCCTGGGCTTTGAGGCGCTTGTGTTCGTGACGCTGGCACAGGTTGACCGGGCAACCCTTGATGAATTTGAGGCGAAGGTGGCGCAGAACGTCCACATCACCTCGGCCCAGCGCCTGTTCGGCGATCCCGACTTCATCCTGAAGGTCATGGCCGAGGACCTCAACGACTATCAGCGGTACTTTGACACGGAACTGACGAGCCTTCCGGGAGTGCTGCGCCTGCGCTCTACGCTCGTGATGAAAAACCTCAAGCCCGGGGCGGGCCTGCCGCTGTAGTCCGGAGCTGCGGCCCACTGGGACGCAGTGGGGCCCGTGGCCAGGAATCCTGGCCACGGGCCCCACTTGCCTGGGCTTTAGCGCCCCAGCGTGATGCTCAGCTGGTGCCCGCGGTTTCCGCCAACTGCGAATTCGAGGGTCAACGGCTGGGTGGAGACAATGCTGGCACCCGTGTCGGCGGCAAGCACGCGGTCCCATTTCCTGCCGCTGTCCGGCACTGTGAGGCGGACGGTGGATTGGGTCCGGGAAGGATCCGCCACGGTGACCGTCAACTCCTTGCCATGGTCCTGGACTGCCAACGAGCAGGAGCCGGATGCGGTAAATCCGGCTGAGGATGCTGCGGCAAAGAAGTTGCCAAGGGTCAGCGACTCGCCCGTGACTGCCAACAGCTGGCTGGAGGAGTCGTTGGCCAGGACCCGGACGCCCGGGTTTGCCTGGTTCTTGAAGGTGTCCGAGTGCCGGGCGGCCGGCAGGACCATGTAGGCGTAGCCGGCATCCACGGGGTCGCTTCCGTGTGCTGCCGTGATGGTGACGTAGTCGCGGGCGACCGGGGCATCACTGCCGCCGGTGTCCGCGCCGGAGTTGATGGCGCGCCAGTTCCCTGTCCGGGCCACAACTGACACCGTTGCCTCGGTGGCTGCGTTGGGCACATCTAGCATAACGACTCCGCCGTATCCGTCAATGTGCACAGAGCCTGTGACCTGTCGGCTTTCCCCCGCCGACAGCTTTGCCATTGCGTGGTCGAGGCGCAGGGACGGCACCTGTCCCGGGGCATAGGAGCGGTTCTCCAAAGTGGTCAGCACCTCGGAACCGCCTGTGCCCGTGATGCCTGCGCCGAGGCAGACCATGGCATCGTCGAGGAAGAACCAGGACTTCCTGGCCGACAGGGACTTGTTGTGGTTGAGGTGGTCCATGCCCACGATGCCACGGTTGGCATTGATGCTCAGGCCACCGGCAAAGGGCCGGTAGGCCCCCGGTATGCCGGTGCCTGCCCCGGAAGACCCGCTGGGCCGCGGCTCAAGGTTCACGGTGGTTCCGGGCAGGCGGTACGGGTCAACGGTGGGCCAGTAGTCGCTGCTGAACTGGGCCAGGTCGGTGCGCGTGTAGACGTAGCTCATGCCGTCGCCCTGGTACCAGCCGTGGTTGTTCTCATCGTTGCCCCACTCGTACCGGCCCACTCGCGACGACGAGGTGCTGACAGTGGAACCCCACGCCGGACGGTGGTGCACCAGGCGGTCCTGGTCGGCAAACATGCGGGTGTACAGCGGCGCGGGTGCGGCCTGCACGGACGCATTGTTCAAGACGTCGAGAGCCAGCAATGACCGGGCCAGGCGCTGGGTTGGGTGGCCCACCATGGACTGGTCGGTGCAGCGCAGCAGCCAGCCCTTGGCCAAGGACAGGAAACGCGATGTGTATGGTTCGCCGGCCCCCGGGGCCAGCAGCAGGACTGCGCCGATCAGGGCAAATCCGTCGGCATAGTCCGGCGCGCTTTGACGCGAAACGGCGCGGCCACGAATGGTGTCCATGACACGCCCGTCCCACACGAACGGGGCGAACGTGTTCTCCACCGAGTCCAGGAGCGTTGCCCGGTCAGGGTCAACCACCTCCCAGTCGCTGCCGCCCAACATGTTGATGATTTCGGCGACGCCGGCCATTGCAACCACGCCATACGTTCCCGCGTAGGGCAGCTTGCCGTGTTGGATGAATGAGCCGTCCGCGTAAAAGCCGTCGCCGGAGGTCACGAGCTTGAACAGGCTGTTCCTGCCCGAGCCCGCCACGTCGCTCAGGGCGTCCCGGCTCAAGGCGATCTCAGCCGGGTTGGCGTCGAGGATGCCGCGCATGGCACAGGCCAGGGCCTTGTCCACCCTGTTGGCGCCGGTTTCGGCGAAGCTTGTGGCCCGGCCACGCCAGTTGGGGTTGGGGGCAAACCAGCGGGCGGCTGCCAGCAGGGATGTGCGCAGGGGAGCGGGGACTTCGCTGTGCATGAGTGTCAGGATGTCCACCACCTTGCGGGGGTTTCCAATTTCCCAGAACCACCAGTTTCCGGCGGCCTTCATGCCCGGCTTGTAGGCAGTGTCGGAGAGCAGTTGGAGGCCGGAGACAATGTCCGACGCCAGCTGCGCATTGCCGGTCTGGGCGGTGCCGGGCACCGCATATCCCATGGCCAAATCGAAGAGCCGGCTGAACTGCAGCGCCATGTTGCTGGTGGCCGTGGCCGACTGGCCAATGCCTGTCAGCGGGATGTCCGCCCACAGGCTGGTCCGGCCGGCAGAGGTGTCCATGGACTCCCATGTTGCTGCTGTTTTGGTGACGATCGCAGCCAGCTGCGCGCTGAGCTCGGGAACGGCGGAGGCGTCCAGGCCGCCGGTGAGCACTGCCCGGCGGCGGACAATCAACTCGACCAAGGACGCCGGGGTGGCCGCGAAGCCGGGGGTGGACGCGCCGCCCAGGAGCAGCCCCGCCACGGCTGCGGAGCCGGCCGCGCGGAACAGGGTACGCCGTGAAATATGAGAAATAGTCACTACTTTGTGCCTTTCATATGGTGGTCATGCAGGAAAATTTCAGGCCGTGATGTGCAGTGCCGCCTGGTGGACAAGGTGTTTCAGGGGCAACCCTGCAACCAGCCGCTCAACCTCGCGCACCGCCGAATCGCCCAGCCGGAACATCTCATTGCCCTGGGATCCGGCAATGTGCGGGGTCAGGGTCAGGTTCGGGGCACCAAACCAGGGCGAACCGGGCGGAAGAACATCGGGGTCGGTGACGTCGATGACCGCACGCAGGCGGTGTGAATGCAGTTCTGTCAAGAGTGCGGCGTCATCAACCAGGCTGCCGCGGGCGGTGTTGATCAACGTTGCGCCGTCCGCCATCAGCGACAGTGCCCGGGCGTCCATCAAGTGGTGGGTCTCGGGCAGTTCGGGGGCGTGCAGGCTGACCACATCGCTGTGCTCCAGCAAGTAGTCCAATTCAACGTTCTGCACGCCGTCGACCGTGTGGATCGGGTCGTACACCAGCACGTTGACGTCGAACGGGGACAGCAGTTCGATGACCCGGCGGCCGATCCGGGAGGCGCTGACAATGCCAACCGTGAGTCCGTAGTTTCCCCACTGCCGGGGGGTCCGCACAAAGGGGCGGTAGTTTTCCGTGGCGCGGTAGCCGGCGTCGAGCTCAAAGACCCTCTTCCCGGCCAACAGGATCGTGGCCAAGGTGTATTCGGCAACGGGCAGGGCGTTGGTGTCGGCTCCGGAGCTGATGTCCACCCCGCGGGCAAAGAGTTCATCCGTGGCAAAGCCCTTGACGGTTCCGGCCGTGTACACCACGCTTCGCAGCAGCGGCATGCGCGCCAGCATGTCCGTGTCCAGGACGGGGCAACCCCAACCGCCAATCAGGATCTCCGTGTTGCCGAGCTCGGCATCGGTGCTGCCTGAATCGCTGACGACGGTGTCCTGGAGCGAAACCAGGGACTTCAAGTGATGCAGGGCTTGGGGGGTGAACAGCCGGTTGACGAGGTGGGGCTCCATGGCCAGGGTGGCCTGGGGGCGGCGGGGTGAGGTGGTCACTGTGTTCACTTACTTCAAGGCTCCCGAGCCGAGGCCGGACTTCCAGAACCGCTGCAGGGACATGAACAGCACGATCACGGGAATGATGGCAATCAGGGAGCCGATGATGGTCAGGTGGGCAAATTCGGGTTCGGCCTCGGAACGGCCGTTCCAGGAGTAGAGGCCCAGCGCGATGGGGAAGAGCTGGTTGTCGGTGAGCATGACCAGCGGCAGGAAGATGTTGTTCCAGCTGGCGCTGAAGGCCATCAACAGCAGGGTGACAATGCCTGGTTTCATGAGCGGTGCGGCGATGGTTGCAAAGATTCGCATTTCACCGGCCCCGTCAAGGCGGGCCGCCTCGATCAGTTCCTTGGGCACATAGCCGTTGCAAAAGACCCGGGCCAGGTAGACGCCGAACGGGCTGGCGATGCTGGGCAGGAAGACACCCCAGAAGGTGTTGACCAGACCTACGTTGGCTGCGAGCAGGTACAGGGGCATGGTGGTGACGGCAGCCGGGATCAAGACACCCACCAGGATGAAACCGAACCAGCGTTCCTTGCCGGGGAAGTCGAACTTGTCGAAGGCGTAGCCGGCCAGGAAGGAGACAAAAACGGAGCAGACGGAACCAAACACGGCATAGCCAACCGTGTTCAGCAGCCATCGCAGGTAGGTGCCGTTCTCCCAGGTAAACAGCTCGGTGAGGTTGGTGAAGAAATTGTTCTCGGCAAAGGAGAAGCCGGGCGTTCCGAAGAGATCGCTCGTGTCCTTGGTGGAAGCCACCAACAGCCATGTCAGCGGAAGCAGGGTGTACAGGCAGAACAGGACCAGCATGATGTTGACGGCGGCCTTGGAGGACCACACGGGCGCTGACTTCTTGATCCGCCGCTTGGCGGGAAGTTCCGGGGCCGGGGTGCCGGTGCGGGCCCGGGTGATGGTTGGTGAACTCATGCCTGTGCCTTGTTTCCGATCTTTGTCACTGCCCAGGAGAGCAGTCCGATGAGGGAGGCGAAGATCAATGCGGTCGCCGCCGCGTAGCCAAAGTCATGCTTCTCAAACGCTGTCTGGTAGATGAACATGTTGGGCGTCCAGGTGCTGTTGATGGCTGTGGCCTTGCCCTGCAGCAGCAGTGGTTCGGCAAAGAGCTGCATGGCCCCGACAACGGTGAAGAGGACGGCCAGCCCCACTGCGCCGGAAATCATGCGGGCCTTGATGGCGAACGCCGTGCGGATCGCGCCCGCCCCATCCACGGTGGCGGCCTCAAGCACCTCCCGCGGCACTGCCTGAAGCGCGGCGTAAAACAGGATCACGTTGTAGCCGGTGTGCAGCCAGATGGTGATGTTGGACAGCGAGAACAGGGCTGCCAGCTGCCCGCCCATGTCCCAGCCTGCCCCTGTCATTTCAAAGAGGTCCACCACCGGGCTGACACCGGGGGTGTAGAGGTACGTCCAGATGATGGCCGCGATCAGGCCGGGGACGATGGTTGGCATGTAGAACACCACGCGGAAGACCGACTTGGCCCGCGCCACGGCCGAGTCCAGCAAAAGCGCGATGATCAAGGCCAGCATGATCATGACGGGGATGTAGATCAGGCAGTACATGGCCACGTTGACAAAACCGGTGAGGAAAACCGAATCCTGGAAGGCGCGCAGGTAGTTCTCCACCCCAACAAATGTCTTCTTGATGCCGCCGAATCCCAATCCGCTGGACTTCTCCGAGAACAGGCTCAGGTACGCCGAATAGACGATTGGGGCAATGGTGAAGGCGAAGAACAGGGCAAAGAACGGTGCAATGAATGCCCAGGCGATGCGGGTCTGCCGGCGGCTGTGGCCGGACTTGGTGGGTGTTCTGGTCTTCGCGATGGCGCCAACCATGGGGTTCCCTTCGGTGAGTGAGCGCACCGGGGACGGCCCGGCACCATGCTGCTGCCGCCGGGGGTGGCCGGCGGCAGCATTGGCTGAGTTACTTGACGGAAATTCCGCGGTTTTTCAGGTCGGCAAGAGTTGCCTTCTGGGCAACCGGCAATCCGTCCTGGAGGGTGCTGGTGCCGGCCTTCACCTTTGTCGCCTCGTCCACCAAGGTGGTGAACGTGGTGATGGTTGCCGGTCCCCAGACCCATCCCTCGGGAATGGACGCCAGGCCCTTGCCGGCAACCTCGTAGATGTCCTGGCCGCCGAAGTATGCGGTGTCGAAGGCTGCGGCTGCCGCCGTGCGGGCCGTCTCGTTGACGGGGAACACGGTCGACTTGCCGGAGATGCGGGCCTTGATGCCCTCGGGGGTGGTGGTCATCCACTTGATGAACTTGATGCCGGCTTCGGCCTTCTCGCTGGTGCTGGAGATGCCGAAGCTGGAGCCACCGTACATGGCTGCCGAGGGTTCCCCGGTGATGGAGGGCAGCTGTGCAACACGCCACTTGCCGCTTTGGTCGGCGAAGGCTGTGTTCAGGCTGGCGCCGTACCAGGAGCCGCTGATGACGGAAAGAAGCTGGCCGTCGGCCTGCTTTTGTGCCAGGACGGGGGCATCCTCGGTCCACAGCAGCTTGGCGCTGACCAGGTCCTGCTGGACCTTGAGGGCAGCCTTTGTGGCGTCGCTGTCAATGTCAACGTTCCAGGAGTCGCCGTCCAACGAGCCCCACTTGGCGCCGTTTTGCCAGGCCAGGGCCGCGTACATGGCGGGGTCGCCAACGGGGCTGGAGGCCAGGCGAACCTTGGGGTCGGCGGCCGCAACCTTGGCGGCTGCCGCCGAGTATTCCGCCCAGGTCTTGGGCACCTCGATGCCGTACTTTTCGAACAAGTCGGCGCGGTAGTACATCTGCAGCACACCGGCATCCAGGGGGACGCCCCATGTTGCCCCGCCAAAGTTCACCAGTGACGTGATGGACGGTGCGAACTGCGTGGACACCAGCTCGCCGGCCTCCTTTGAAATGTCCTTCAGCACGCCCTGCGTGGCCATTTCCGAAACCCGGGGGTACTCCACCGTGATCACGTCGGGGGCCGTCTTCGCCTTGACCTGGTTGGTCAGCTGCGGGTAGTTGTCCGCGGAGGTGGCCACCTCGCTGAAGGTGACATGAACTTCGCTCTGGGCGGCGTTGTAGGCGTCGACAACGTTCTTGGAACCCTTCAACCAAGAGGAGAACGTGATCTCCACGGGGCCTTCCGGGGTGCTGGCTGCCGTGCCGCCGCCGCAGCCGCTCAGCACTGCAACAGCGATCATGCCGGCGGCGGCACTCAAGAATGTGGACCTGCGGATACTGCGCATAGATGACTCCCTTGTCGATGTGTGGGTAGTCACATCTTGCAAGGTCGCCCGAAGCATAGTCAAGGCAAACGAAAGAAATCAGGGAAATAGCAAAGGATTCGAAAGAAATGAAAGAATTAGTTGAGTGCCGAGGTGGATTCACGGGGGATCAGCTGCGGGACAAGGGCAATGTGTTCGGCCGCTTCGGCCAGCGGGCCGGCACCCCAAATTCGCTCGAGCAGGAGCCTGACGGAGCGGTGGCCCACGTTGGCGCGGAAGGGCGAGACCGCGGTCAGGGGAATGGTCGCATACGCGGCAATGACGTCGTCGTAGCCGACGATGGAGACATCCTCGGGCACTCGTGTGCCGGCATCCTGCAGCCAGGTCAGGGCGCGGATGGCCAGCTGGTCGTTGTGGATGAACAGCGCCGTGGCCCCCCCGTCGATGAGGCCGCGCAACGCCTCGGCGGCGTCGTCGGAGCCTTGCCTGCCCTCGAAGACGACGCCTATTGAATTGAGCCCAAGCGCTGCCACGGTCTCCTCGTAGCCGGCCAGGATCAGGGCCGTGTTGGGGCCCTGGATCATGAGGGAGGCAATGTTGCGGTGGCCGAGCTGGGCCAGGTGGCGCACCGCAACTGCCGCCCCAACGCGGTGCGAGGAAGTGACCGAGTCGAGCAGGCTCGCGGGCCCGGAGGGGGAAGCGGGCCGTTCCATGAGCACTGTGGGCACGGTGAGGGCGGCGAGCCATTCTTCCTGTTCGGCGCTGAGCATGCCTGTCTCCTGGTTGGGCGTGGGGGCAATGACCAGGCCGTCCACGCCGTTGGCCACCAGGCGCATGGCCTGTTGCCGCTCGGTTGCCTGGTTGTACGCCGACACGCCCAGAATGAGGCGGGCCCCTGCCTCCGCGCATGCCCGCTTGGCGCCGGCGATGATGCCGTCGTAGTAGTAGTCACTGTGCGGAACCACCAGGCCCACAGTGGCCTGGGGGCGCGGCGGTGCCGCCGTGGGGTCCAGGGGGCACGCCATGCCGTGCTTGCGCAGCAGGATGCCCTGTTCGGCCAGCTCTTCAATGTCACGGCGCAGCGTCACGGCCGAAACGTTCAGGGAGGCGGCCAGGTCCCGCACCTTTTGCGGTCCATTGCTGCGCACCAATTCAAGGATTGCCGCCCGCCGGTCTGCCACGCTTCTGGACATGGGTCCATCCTTAGCTCTGATTTGGGGTAAACGCCGAAGAACTTGATCATATGATCATTTCGGCCGGAAATCCGCCATGAAGTCCTTCATTTACGTCCGGCGGAGCAACTTAGGGTGTGGTCAGTCCACATCGACCGGCTTTTGTCCTACAGTGGGGATCATGAAAATTGCGCTCTTCGCCACCTGCATCGTCGATGCCATGTATCCGCGCACGGCACAGGCCACGGTGAAAATCCTGGAACGGCTCGGGCACGAGGTTGTGTTCCCGGCCGGCCAGGCCTGCTGCGGCCAGATGCACGTGAATTCCGGCTACTTCAAGGAAGCCCACGCTGTTGTGGCCAACCACGTCGAGGCCTTCGACACGGACGACTACGACGTCGCCGTGGCGCCCTCGGGATCCTGTGTTGCCAGCGTCAAGCACCAGCACGAGCTGGTGGCCCGGCGCTGCGGCGACGCGGCCCTGGAAGCCCGCGCGGCCGCCGTCGGCGCGAAGACGTATGAACTTTCCCAGCTGTTGACCGACGTTCTGGGCATCACGAACGCGGCGGAACAGCTTGGCTCCCACTTCCCCCACAAGGTCACCTACCACCCCAGCTGCCACGGCATGCGCCTGCTGCGCCTGCAGGACCGCCAGCTGAACCTGCTCGCGAGCGTGGGCGGCATTGAAATGGTGGAACTGCCCGAGGCCGACCAGTGCTGCGGCTTTGGCGGCACCTTCTCCATGAAAAACGCGGACGTCTCCAGCGCAATGATGGACGACAAGGCCGCGAACATTTGCGGCACCGGCGCCGACCTTTGCTCCGGCGGGGACGCCAGCTGCCTGCTGCACATTGGCGGCGGGCTGTCCCGGCAGGGCAGCAAGGTGGGGACCCTGCATTTCGCCGAGATCCTGGCCAGCACGCTGGAAGAACCCGCCTCCGTCAACGGCGAGGTCATGCTGGCAGGGGGCAAGCGATGAGCAACAACACCTTCCTGGGCATGCCCTCGCTCCCGGTCTACGGCCACGGCAACCTCAACGCCACGGAGCCGTTCCCCCAGGCCGCACAGCGCGAACTCGGCAACGCCCAGCTGCGTGCCAACCTGGGCCACGCCACCCACACCATCCGCGACAAGCGGCTGAAGGTTGTGGCCGAGCTTCCCGACTGGGAGGACATGCGCGACGCCGGCAGCGCCATCAAGGATGGCACCATGGCGAACCTTCCGGCCCTGCTGGAGCAGTTCGAGGCCAACTTCACGGCCCGCGGCGGCACCATCCACTGGGCCCGGGACGCCCAGGAAGCCAACGAGATTGTCACGGGGCTGATCCGGGAAACCGGCGAAACCGAGGTGGTCAAGGTCAAGTCCATGGCCACCCAGGAAATCGGGCTCAACGAGTACCTGGAAGAGCAGGGCATCGCCGCCTACGAGACCGACCTTGCCGAGCTCATTGTGCAGCTCGACCATGACAAGCCCAGCCACATCCTGGTCCCGGCCATCCACAAGAACCGCAGCCAGGTCCGCGAGATCTTCCTGCGCGAAATGCCGGTGGTTGACCCGAACCTCACGGACGAGCCGGCCCGCCTGGCCGAGGCCGCCCGGGCGCACCTGCGCAAGAAATTCCTCTCCGCCAAGGTGGCGGTGTCCGGCGCCAACTTTGGCCTGGCCGACACAGGAACCCTCACAGTGGTGGAATCCGAGGGGAACGGCCGCATGTGCCTGACCCTGCCGGAAACCCTCATCACCGTCATGGGCATTGAAAAGCTGCTCCCAAAGTGGGAGGACCTTGAGGTGTTCATGCAGCTGCTGCCGCGTTCCTCCACGGGCGAGCGGATGAACCCGTACACCTCCCTGTGGACGGGCGTCACCCCCGGCGACGGACCCCAGAACGTGCACCTGGTGCTGCTGGACAACGGCCGCACGGCCGCCCTGGCCGACGAGATGGGCCGCACCGCACTGAACTGCATCCGCTGCAGCGCCTGCATGAACGTGTGCCCCGTCTACGAACGCACCGGCGGGCACGCCTACGGATCCACCTACCCGGGACCCATTGGCGCGATCCTTTCCCCGCTCATGACAGGCATCAAGAGCGAGGAGAACAACTCCCTGCCCTACGCCTCCTCACTGTGCGGCGCCTGCTACGACGCCTGCCCCGTGAAGATCAACATTCCCGAGATCCTGGTCCACCTGCGCGGCAAGGACGTCGATTCCAAGCGCTCCAAAACCAGGCTCCCGTCCCAGATGGACCTCATGATGAAGGGCGCCGAATGGGCGTTCTCCAGCGGCTCGCACCTGAACCTGCTGGAAAAGGGGCTGCCCCTGGGCAAGCTCGCGGCGGGCCGCAGCAAGACGATCAAGAAGCTGCCCGGCATCGCCGCAGGCTGGACGCAAAGCAGGGACATCCCCGCGCCACCGACCCAGTCGTTCCGCCAGTGGTGGGCCAAGGAACACAAGCCCGTGGCCGCCGTCGTGCCCGGATCCACAACCACCGAAGGGGACCAGGCATGAGCGCCCGCGAGGACATCATGAACCGCATCAAGTCGGCCCTGCAGGACGCGCCGGAAACCCCCGTGGTTCCCCGGGCCTACCGCCGCAGCTCGCAGATGACCGCGGAGCAGCGGCTCGAACAGCTCGTGGACCGGCTCGTTGACTACAAGGCAAACGTTTTTGTCACGCCCGCCGAAGGTGCCGCCGCACAGCTCGCCGAACTCCTGGCCGGCAGCACCTCGATCGTGGTGCCGCACGGCCTGCCGGAGTCCTGGCTGTCCGCGGTGAAGAACGACGCCGGGTCCCCGGCCGTGCACGTCGACGCACCTGATGCGCGCCTCACCACCGCCGAACTCGATGCCGTGGATGCCGTGGTGACGGCCGCGGCTGTGGCGGTGTCGGAGACGGGCACCATCATGCTCGCCGGAAGCGAGGACCAGGGCCGGCGCGTCATCTCGCTGGTCCCTGACCGGCACGTATGCATCCTGCTCGCTGAGCAGATTGTGGAAGTGCTGCCGGAGGCCATTGCACGCCTTGAAGCCACCCGTCCGCAGACGTGGATCAGCGGACCCAGCGCCACGAGCGACATTGAGCTGGAGCGGGTGGAGGGCGTCCACGGCCCCCGCACCTTGGATGTCATCATCCTGACGTAGTCGCCGGTGATTGAGCCTGTCGAAATCCCTGGCCCTCGACACGTCTCACCTCCGGTGGAAGCATGGCCAGCATGGAAATCTCTGGACTTTTGGAAGACGCCTTCAGCCGCATCGACACGATTGTTTCCGGTGTCCTGGACGGGCTGGAGCCGGAGCACGCCAATTGGCGCCCAGGCGGAGTGGGCAACTCCATCACCTGGCTCGTGTGGCACCTTGGCCGCGCCCAGGATGAACAGCTGGCCCACGTTGCCGGGACCGAATCCGTCTGGCGCCGGGACGGATACGCCGGCCGGTTTGGATTTGCGCTGGACCCCGGGGACCACGGCTACGGGCACTCGTCGGCGCAGGTGGACGCTGTGCACGTGGAATCACTTCAGTTGCTGCGCGAATACCACCAGGCCGTCCTGGCGCAGAGCATCGCCTATGTGCGGGGGCTGGCTGCGACGGACCTGGACCGGGTGGTGGACAAGCGATGGAACCCGCCAGTCACCCTTGGCGTGCGGCTCATCAGCATCATTGACGACTGCGTCCAGCACGGCGGACAGGCCGCCTACGTCAAGGGCCTGCCGCGCACGGTGTGAGTTCCGAACCGGCCTAAATCTCCCACGGCGCCTTGAACGGAAAGTACCTTTCCAGGAAGTTCGTGACCAGCCCGCGGCGCTGATGCGGCGTGGCGTCGCCCGTGCTGCCGTCGTTCAGGCAGAGGAAGTCGGCGTTTCGCTGGGCCAGGATCCGGGGCAGCTCGGCGAGCCCTGCGGAGGAAGCCGTGTCCACGTAGATGCCCCGGCCATCCCTGTGCATGGCCGCACGCCCTGTCAGGAGCGCGTAGTGGTGGTAGAGCGAATTGGTCACCGAGATGTTCTCCGCCGCCCGGAACGTGCTGGCCGCGGTGGCCTGGAACTCGTCGGGGAACTCGGCCTCAAGCTCTGCCATCACCGAGCGGCGCAACGGGGCGGCGCTGTGTTCCAGGTGGTGGGTGGTGAATGCCCCGAACCGGTCCCACAGGAGGCGCCGGTTGACCCTGGCCGAGTTCTCGAAGCCGCTGCGCCCCACCTCGCTGCCACCGAGCCCAATGCGGTTGGGGGACAGCATGAAGCGGGTGATGCCCCCGGCGGTGAAGAACAATTCGGGGGACACGGGCCGGCCAAAAAACATGTCGTCATTGGAATACAGGAAGTGTTCCGACAGTCCCTCGATGTGGTGCAGCTGCGATTCCACCGCCATGGAATTGTGGGTGGGCAGCACGGAGGGGTCGGCAAAGTGCTCGTGGCTGCGGACCAGCGCCACCTTGGGGTGCCTTGCAAGCCATTCCGGGGCGGGGGAGTCGGTGGCGATGAAGATCCGCCGGACCCACGGGGCGAACATGTGAACCGAGCGCAAGGCGTACTTGAGCTCGTCAACCTGGCGGTAGCGCGACTCGTGCCCGTCGCCCTCGCCCAGCTGCGCGCCTGCCTCAAGGCTGCGGCGGGCCGCCTGGTATTCCGGATCGCTGCCGTCCACCCAGGAAAACACCATGTCAATGTCGAAGCGGATGTCAAAGACGTGGTCGATGAACATGTTCTCGATCGTGGGCCACTCCATGCCGTGGAGCTGAACCGTGTGCAGCGCGGCGTCGCGGCGCTCAACCATGCGCCTGGTCAGCGAATTCTCCACGGGCAGGCGGATGTGGCTGGCGGAGAACTCCCACAGCTCAATTTGCACGCCCCAGCCGGCGCCGTAAAACAACCCGCCTGCAGGCTCGACCCTGGGGCGGAACAGCCGCATGATCCGGGTTTCCGGCGCCGCCGCCAAGGCGCCGTCGGCCACGAGCACCGTGGCTTTTTTCGTGTCGACGCTGCGCGCATAAAACGGTTCATTGGCGAAGGCTTCGGCCAGGGCCGTCTCGAGACGGTCGCGCAGCAGCAGGTCGATGGCCAGGACCGGGCGTTCGTCGTTGCCGCGCACCAGCAGGTATTCGATGCCGTTCGCGTCGAGGGCCGCGCGCACGGCCAGAAGGTCGGCCACCATGGCCTGGTGCGGGGTCAGGCCGAGGCCGCCGGCGGAGCCGTTGGTGAGGGCGAGCCTGCCCCGGCGCACGGCCATGCCCGGCTGGGCCGCCATCCGCTCCGCAGGGGTTGCCGGCTGTGTTGCCGCGGCGCGTTTTGGGGACGGGCTGGTCAATGGGGGCTCCTGGGGACTGGCGTGCTGGCCGGTTCCGAGCCTACCGCGTTGGCACCTGCCCCACCCGGAACAGCCGGTCCGGGTCAAAGCGGCCGGCCAGCTCCTTCAGCTGGTCCAGTGTCTGCGCCGTGTAGCTTGCGTTAAAGCCGGCGGCGCCGGTGCCGGCCGAGAAGTTGGGCAGTGTTCCGCCATATGCCCATCCGGACATGCTTTGGAGCAGCCCTGCCGCATGGGACCGGATGGGTGCCAGCTCGGGCGGTGCCGCCACCCCCACTGTGTACAGGCCATAGCCCGCCTGCCGGTGGCACAGGGCGCTGGGAATGTCCGGTTCATCCGAGAGCGCACCGCCAAACTGGCGGATCTCCACCATCAGTTGCGGGGAATGGGTGCCTGGGCCGGCGCAGTCCAGGAGGGCCTCGGCCGCCGCCTCGGGGAAGTCCGCCAGCAGCGCGGAAGCTTCCGCCGCGGGCAGGCTGTCCTCGGGGTCGGAGTGGACCATGCCGATCATGGACGAGGGCAGGGGGCCCACCGCATCCATGATCGGCTCACCGGCCGCGCGCATCGGCGCAAGCCAGCTGCCGCCGTCGTCCGGGTCTCCGGCGTAGACATAGCGGACGGCAATGGTGAATTTTCCGGCCAGAGGTGCGGGGACGCCGGGCATGGGTGGCAGTTGCATGAGGGCAACGGAGGTGGTGGCCGCGCGGGGCAGGGTGGGGCACCACTGGGCCCAGATGCGCAGGACGCGTTCCACGCTGTCTGTGCCGAAGAAGAGTGCGCCGCCATAGACCATGGGCAGCGGGAGCAGGCCAAATTCCATGCCCGTGATGATGCCCAGGGAGCCCTTTCCGCCGCGCAGGCCCCAGAAGAGCTCGGGCTCGGACTCGGCGGTGGCGCGGCGCAGCACGCCGTCGCCGGTCACAACGTCAATTGCGGTGACCCTGTCCGAGGCCGCGCCGAAGGTCCGCGCCATGGGGCCGATGCCGCCGCCGCTGGTGTAGCCGGCCACGCTGACGCCAGGGGCCGAGCCGCACAGGCCGGCCAGGCCGGGGTCGGCGCAGGCTTCCAGCACGCTGGTCCAGGTGGTCCCTGACCCGGTGTAGGCCGACCCGCCGTTGCCGTTTGGCGACACTTCGCAGCGGTTGAGTGAGCGGGTGTGGATCAACAGCGTGCCGGCCAGGTCGCTGGCTATGCCGTGGCCCGTGGCCTGGACAGCAACGGGCAGGCCGTTGGCGGCGGCAAATCTCAGCCCTTCCGACACGTCCTGGGCATTGGCCGCCTCAAGCACAGCGGCCGGGCTCGTTGCAACGGCCAGGTTCCATGGGGTGGCCAGTTCGGCGTATCCGGGTTCGCCGGGCTCATGCAGGGGGCCGGAGAGATTTCGGCGCAGGGCGTCAAATCCGGCGTTGGGGGTGTTTTCGGGTGCAAGCGTGGCAGGAATTTCCAAGATGACCTCCGGTGCGCGGGCATTGCATGGCGCAAGAACCCCCAGTCAGCTTTGCCCTCTCAGCCTGCCACCACAGGTGCCCCATTGGCCAGCATTTTTCCCTGGCACCTTGCCTTGGCCCGACGGCGCGGGCCGGGTTAGCTGGATTTCGTCGGGCGCCGGCGGTTGAACAGGAGGGCAACGGCGATGCCTGCGAGCCAAAAATCCTTGGCCATGGCTGTTCCTGCCGGTGTGGGGCGGATGCCGTCAGGCTCGGTCATGCCGGGGGACTTCAGGTACGTTGCGACGAGTCCACCGGAAAACGCGCCCAGGGCCAGGCCGGCCAGGCGGCTGGAGACAAACGGGGCCAGGAGGAACGCGCCCAGGCCAATTTCGGAGTAGCTGAGGTACTTCCCGAATCGCTCCGGCGTCAGGTCGGCCACCTGGGGAATGAGCTCGCCGGCGGCGGCCTGCAGCCCGGCGGCATGTTCCGGGGCCAGGTCCAGCTTGCCTATTCCGGCATTGAGGATGAAGGCCCCGGAGACGAGGCGCAGTGCGGCGTTGCTGATGCTGAATCCCATGGAAAGCTCCTGTGGTGTGGCTGGACGGCGTGCTCTTGCCAGCCTATGGCGGGCCGCCGGACGTGGCTAGTGGAAGCTTTGCCGGCCAGAACGTGGATATGACGCAAGGTGCGGCAAATGCAGCCCAAACAACTGTCTGCCAGCACCCAAGGTAACGAAATGATAACGGATCTATCGGAAGTTATTGACTTAGGGAAATCTCGGCAGGGTGCATTGCCTGCCGATCGGGAGGCAATTAAATAAGGAGAGACCATGCGAGCAAGAGCATTGCTGGGAGCCGGGGCGGTTGTTGCCGCCATGTTGGTTCCGGTAACGGCCGCGTCAGCCGTCGACGACGTCAACACGAACAAGTTGCGCAAGTCTGTAACGGTAAACGGAATCCTGGCGCACGAGCGGGCGCTGCAGAGAATCGCCAACAACAACGACGGCACGCGGGCATCGGGAACTCCGGGCTATGCGGCGTCCGTCGACTACGTCAAGAAGGAACTCAAGAAGGCCGGATACAAGGTCACCGAGCAGCAGTTTGAGTTCCCCTACTACCAGGAGGTCACTCCGGCCACCCTGAGCCAGGTCTCGCCGTCGACGGTGCCGTACGAGACCGAATCCCTGCAGTACTCAGGCAGCGGAACGGTGACCGGCACCCTGGTTGCCACGGTAAACGCGGTCATTCCGGCAACGCCCGCGCCCAGTTCATCCTCCGGATGTGCCGCGGGGGACTTCGTGCCGGCCTCGGCGACCGAGCCCCAGGTGGCGCTCATCCAGCGCGGCACATGCACCTTCGCCGAGAAGGTGGCCAATGCCGTGGCCGCCGGATATGACGCGGCCGTGGTCTTCAATGAAGGCAACCCCGGCCGGACCGACCTTCTCAGCGGTGTCACGCTGGGCGGACCGGCAGCCATTCCCGTGGTGGGCGCCAGCTACGCGGACGGGGTTGAGCTGTACAACGCAACCCAGGCGGGCCCCGTGAGTGTTCAGGTTGGCACCAACATCATCAATGAAACCCGCACCACCTCCAACATCATCGCCGATTCACCCAAGGGCGATCCCGCCAAGACAGTTGTGGTGGGTGCGCACCTGGACTCCGTGCTGGAGGGCCCGGGAATCAACGACAATGGCAGCGGCACCAGCGTGGTCCTTGAAACGGCCATCCAGATGCAGAAATTGAAGATCAAGCCGCGCCAGCAGGTGCGTTTTGCCTTCTGGGGCGCGGAGGAGTCCGGCCTGCTGGGTTCCGAGCACTACGTTGCCAGCCTTACGGACCCGCAACTGTCCACCATCTACGCAAACCTGAACTTCGACATGCTCGGATCGCCCAACTATGTGCGGTTCGTCTATGACGGGGACGGCTCTGCCGATCCCGAAGGACTTGGCGGTCCGGCCGGTTCGGCACAGATTGAATCGGTCTTCACCGACTACTTCGCAGGCCAGGGCCTGGCAACCTCACCGACGGCCTTCGACGGCCGATCGGACTACGGTCCCTTCATTGCCGTGGGCATCCCTGCGGGCGGGCTCTTCAGCGGGGCCGAAGACCTCAAGACCGCGGAGGAGGCAGCCATCTATGGCGGCACGGCCGGAGAACCCTACGACGCGTGCTACCACCAGGCCTGCGACACCACTAACAACTTGAGCACGGCGGCGCTCAATGAGCTCGGGGACGCCGCGGCCCATGCCGTGATGACCCTGGCCACCACAAAGTCCGGCTTCTTCGAGGACGGCAGCCGGCGGGCGGCCCCGAAGGTGGCCCCGGCCGACGGCTTCATGTACAAGGGCAGCCACCTGATCCGCTGACAGGACGGATTTGAGCTGATGGGGACCTTGGCCCGGGCTGCCGCCAAAACGGCGGTCCGGGCCAAGGCCGTGCCCAGACGCGGCTAGTGCCGCGGTGCCGCGGAGGGGCCAAGTGTTGCCGCAAGGCCCGCCACCATGGCCCGCAGGCCCAGCTCAAATGCGGCATCCGCGTCGTTGCGGATTTCCGCATTGCCGGTGCCGCCGGCGCCGCGCCTGGCCACGGCCGCAGTGAAGCGCGGTGCCGTGGGTGCCAGGTCCCCGGCGTCGAAGATGTCCGCGGGGGCGTTGACGTCATAGGCGGATCCATAAATGAAGGATTCCAGCGCAACCACGGCGTCAATGATGGTTTCCTCGGGCCAGCCCGCACCCTGGAAGCCCCTGGTCACGGCCTCGTACATGGTGATTGTGGCCGGTGCGTTGGTCACTGGCAGCAGCGCGATGACGGGGATCAGCGGCAAATGCGAGGCAAAAACGTCCCGGTAGGAGCGCGCCCACCGGGTGACGGCCTCGGTCCACGGCAGGCCGGCAAAGCCGGACACGTCAACCTTGCCCATGAGGTGATCCTCAACGAGCAGCAGCACATCCTGCTTGGAGCTCACATGGTTGTACAGCGCCGACGGGGCAACATTGAGGGACTTTGCCAACGCGGCCATGGTGAGCCCCTTGTAGCCGTCGTTCGTCACCAGCTTCAGGGCAGCCCTGGTGATCCGCGCCGAACTGAGCAGTGCCCGCGGGGGCCGGCCGGCCCGGCGTCGTTCCTGTACTTCCTTCTGCACTATTTCCACCGGATCCATGTTCCCTCCTTGGCGCCACCGTGCGCAAAAAGATCCTTGGCGCCCCTTTACGGGGATCGGTGACGTCCGTTACAGTCTATTCTAAATGAACCGCATTCATTTAGTGAAGCCCGTCACCGGACAGCTCACAGGAGAGGGACACATGGCATCCGCAGAAAACCAGGCAATTGACCGCGACGTCGTCATCATCGGCGCCGGACCGTCAGGACTCACCGCAGCCCGTGAGCTGAAAAAGGCCGGCCTGAGCGTGGCCGTCGTCGAGGCCCGCGACCGAGTTGGCGGACGCACCTGGTCCAACACCATTGACGGCGCGTGGCTGGAAATTGGCGGCCAGTGGGTCTCACCGGACCAGACCGCGCTGATCGGGCTCCTCGGCGAACTCGGCCTGGACACCTACTCCCGCTACCGCGACGGCGACAGCGTCTACGTGGCCCCCGACGGCACCCGCACCCGCTACACGGGCGAGATGTTCCCCGTCTCCCCGGACACCGAAGCGGCCATGAACAAGCTCATCGACACCCTCGACGCGCTCGCGGCCCTCATGGACCCGGAAAAGCCGTGGGACCACCCGCAGGCCCGCGAACTGGACATCATCTCCTTCCACCACTGGCTGCGCACCCAGTCCAGCGACGAGGAGGCCTGCAACAACATTGGCCTGTTCATCGCCGGCGGCATGCTCACCAAGCCGGCCCACGCCTTCTCCGCTCTGCAGGCAGTGTTCATGGCCTCCTCGGCCGGCTCCTTCTCCAACCTGGTGGACGACAACTTCATCCTCGACAAGCGCGTGGTGGGCGGCATGCAGGGCGTCTCGCTCGCCATGGCCGCAGAGCTCGGCGAGGACGTCATCCTGAACTCCCCGGCCCGCACCGTCCGCTGGGAAGAGACCGACGGCGGCTACCTTGCCACAGTGATCGCCGACGGCGCCACCATCACCGCCAAGCGCGTTGTCATGGCCGTGCCGCCGAACCTCTACAGCCGCGTCTCCTTCGACCCGCCGCTGCCGCGCCGCCAGCACCAGATGCACCAGCACCAGTCGCTGGGCCTGGTCATCAAGGTCCACGCCGTCTACGAAACGCCGTTCTGGCGCGAAGACGGCCTCTCAGGCACTGGCTTCAGCGCCTCCTCGCTGGTCCAGGAAGTGTACGACAACACGAACCACGAGGACCCCCGCGGAACCCTTGTCGGCTTTGTCTCCGACGAGAAGGCCGACTACGCCTTCACCCTTTCCGCAGAGCAGCGCAAGAAGGAAATCACGGCCTCGCTGGCCGAATTCCTGGGCGACGCCGCAGCAGAACCGGTTGTCTACTACGAGTCCGACTGGGGATCCGAGGAATGGACCCGAGGCGCCTACGCCGCCAGCTACGACCTCGGCGGCCTGCACCGCTACGGCCCCGACCAGCTGGCACCCGTGGGCCCCATCCACTGGTCCTGCTCCGACCTCGCCGCCGAAGGCTACCAGCATGTTGACGGGGCGGTCCGCATGGGCCAGTTCACCGCCAACAAGCTGATCGCAGAACTGGCGTAACCGGCGGCGCTTCCGCGGAATTGGGGGCTGGTGCCCGCACCGCGCCACACACGACTTCGTCGGTGTGTCCGCGGCGACGCCCACCACGCCGCCAGCCCCCAATTCCGCTCACGCGCCGCCGGATTCGCCGTCGGCTGCGCTCAGCTTTTGGCGGATTCACCCTTAGTTTTTTCATGACCCATTCGTCCTGAGGAGGACCCTTATGCGGTATGTAGTTGGATATTCCGCCAACGCCCGTGGCGGCGATGCCGTCAATCTGGCCGTGGCACTGGCCCGCCGGCAGGGCGCCTCCCTGGACCTGGTCATGGTGATGCCCGAGGATTCGCCCTACAACGGCGTCTACCCGCCCGTTGCCGGGTTCGGCGACATCCTGGCCGAGCAGGTGTCACAGTGGCTCGACGAAGGCCTGGCCCTGATCCCCGACGACGTTCCGGCGCAGGCGCACATCCGCCGCGGCGAGTCCGAGGCCGAGGCGCTCATCGCCGCCGCAACGGAGCTGGGCGCCGCCCTGCTGGTCATCGGGGCCAGCAGCACAGGCCTCTTCAAGCGCTTCACGATCGGCTCCGTGGCCAGCTCACTGCTGCACGCCTCGACGCTCCCCGTGGTCCTGGCGCCGTCCGGGTACAGCCGCACCAAGCCCATCACCCGGCTGACCTGCGCACTTGGCACCCGGGCCGGGGCCGAAGACGTGCTGCGCACGGGCATCGCGATGGCCAAGCGCCGCGAGCTGCCCCTGCGGCTCGTCTCGCTCGTGGCCCTCGGCGCGGACAGCTCCGGCGCCACGGTGGAGCAGGCAGAAGCCCACCTGCGTGCCGTTGCCGAGGCCAGCCAGGGAGTGGGCGTCGACGCATTCGACAAACTCGATGTCGACGTCGTGGTGGGGCACGGGCGCACCATTGAGGACGCCGTGGACGCGCTTGACTGGAAGAAGGGCGAGATCCTGCTCATCGGCTCCAGCCGCCTGGCGCAAAACAACTCCATCTTCCTCGGCGCCACGGCCAACCGCATCCTGCGGGCGCTGCCGGTGCCCATGATCGTGGTCCCGCGCAACTACGTGCCGCAGTCCGAGGCACTCTTCTCCACCGGACAGGTCCCCATCGTTGAATCCGAAACCCCGGAGGCACCCCAATGAGCACGTCAAAAACAGTTGAACGGGGCCTGAGCGAGAAGGGCCTGAAGGCCGGTTCCGTGGGCCTGATCGGCGCCGTCGTCATCGGCATCTCCTGCATCGCCCCCGCCTACACGCTGACCGCCGCCCTGGGCCCCACGGTCTCGGAGGTGGGCGTGCACCTGCCGGCCATCTTCCTGGTGGGCTTCATCCCCATGCTGCTGGTGGCCCTGGGCTACCGGGAGCTGAACAATGCCATGCCCGACGCCGGCACCTCCTTCACGTGGGCATCGCGCGCCTTCGGCCCATGGATCGGCTGGATGGGCGGGTGGGGGCTGATTGCCGCCACCATCATTGTGCTGTCCAACCTGGCTGCGGTGGCGGTGGACTTCTTCTACCTCATGCTGGCGCAGATCTTCTCCAACCCGGAGCTGGCGGACCTGACCACCATATTGCCGCTGAACATTGCCACCACGTTGGTGTTCATAGCCGGGGCCTGCTGGATTTCGTACCGCGGCATGGAAACCACCAAGACGTTCCAATACGTGCTGGTGGGCTTCCAGCTGCTGGTCCTTGGCTGGTTCGCCATCGCCGCGTTCGCGCACGTGGCCAACGGCACGGCCTTTGATGCCACGGCCATCACGCCGGACTGGTTCAACCCCTTCGCCGTGGAATCGTTCTCGCAGTTCGCGGCCGGCGTTTCCCTCTCGATCTTCATCTTCTGGGGCTGGGACGTCACCCTGACCATGAACGAGGAGACCAAGAACCCGGAAAAGACGCCGGGCCGGGCCGCCACGGCAACAGTTGTTGTCATCATGGTCATCTACATGACAGTCTCACTGGCCACACTGGCGTTTGCCGGCATTGGCACCGAGGGGCTGGGCGCCGGAAACCCCGAGAACCAGGGCAGCATCTTTGCCGTGCTGGCCGGGCCCGTCATGGGGCCGTTCGCGATCCTGATGTCGCTGGCCATCCTGAGCTCATCGGCCGCGTCCCTGCAGTCCACGTTCGTGTCCCCGGCAAGGACGCTGCTGTCCATGGGCCACTACAAGGCGCTGCCCAAGAGTTTCAGCAAGATCAGCCCAACCCACAAGTCGCCCAGCTACGCCACCATTGCGGCAGCCATTGCCGCAGCCGCGTTCTACGTGATTACCCGGACACTTTCCGAGAATGCGCTGTGGGACACCATCACGGCCTTGGGCATGATGATCTGCTTCTACTACGGCATCACCGCACTGGCCTGCGTCTGGTACTTCCGGGCAGAAGCCTTCCGTGGCGCCCGCAGCTTCTTCTTCAAGTTCCTGGCACCCCTGGTGGGCGGCGTGATCCTGCTGGTCATGTTCTTCAAGACCGCCTACGACTCCATGGACCCCAGCTACGGCTCCGGCTCCAACATTGGGGGACTGGGCCTGGTATTCATCCTCGGGGCGGGCGTGATCCTGCTGGGCGCAGTGCTCATGTTGTTCATGTACTGGCGCCACCCGGAGTTCTTCAAGGGCCAGGTCCTGAGCCGCGCCAGCCAGGTCTACAACCCGTAACGCGGGGAAATGACACCGATCCCCCTTTCTGAGCCTGGGATTCCGGGCTCAGAAAGGGGGATCGGTGTCATTTTTCGTGGACGGCGGTGTGACCCGCACGCCAGGTGGAGCTAGCTCTTGGGGCGGCGGGCCGCCTCGCGCTCCTTGGCGAGCTTTGCCTCGGCGCGGGCCTTGGCATGCACGGCGCGTTCCTCAACCAGCCACGCCGGGGGAGCGGCCAGCAACGAGGTGATCTCCGCCGTCGTCAATGCCTCGGTGATGTTGGAGCGGTTGAGGCCGCCAATGGAGATGTTCAGCTTCTGTGCAATGACCGGGCGCGGGTGCGGTCCGGTGCGGCGCAGCTCGGACAGCCATTCCGGAGGGGTGTCCTGCAAAACCTTGAATTCCTCGCGGCTGATTGCGTTGTCCTGGAACTCTGCAGGTGCAGCCGGCAGGTGGATGCCCAGCTTCTTGGCCGCTGTGGCGGATTTCATGGCTTGGGGGGAAGGTTTGATGCTCATGTATCAAGGGTACCGGTGGCGGAGCGGTAGTTTAGTGGAAAACTGTGCGTTAGTGTTGGCAGGTGCCTGAATCCCGCGAACTTACAGTGACCTTTGTCCCGGGTGTCACACCCGGAAAGTGGCTCCACCGCTGGCAGGAGCGCATGCCGGACGTGCCACTGGCCGCAAAGCCGGTCTCCGAGGAGCGGCAGCTCGACGCCGTCTTGGCCGGCAAGGCCGACATGGCGTTCGTGCGCATGCCCGTGGACAAGACAGGGCTCCACGTCATTCCGCTGTACAGCGAACTCTCCGTGGTGGTTGCTCCCAAGGACCACCCGATTGCCGCGTTCGAGGAACTGGACGTTGCCGAGCTGGCCGACGAATACCTGCTCGCCGACCCCGACGACTTCCCGGAATGGCGTGACATTTCCAGCGAGATCGCGGCCGGAACACGCAAGCCGCTGCCGCCCATGGCGAATGTGGACGAGGCCCTTGACCTCGTGGAGGCGGGCCTGGGCATCCTGATCCTGCCCATGTCAGTGGCCCGCCTGCTCAGCCGCAAGACGCTGCGCTCCCGCCTCCTCCACGGGGTGCAGGAAAGCAGCATCGCCCTGGCCTGGCCGGACACGAAAGGCCAGCTGCCCGAGGACGAGGAAGCCGTCATTCAGGAGTTCGTCGGTGTGGTCCGCGGCCGCAGCGCCAACAGCTCCCGCCAGCCCTCCGTCCAGGCCAAGCAGGATGCGGCGCCGAAGAAGGGCGCCAAGACCGGCAAGAGCAGCACGGCGGCAGGCGGCAAGGGTGCCAAGGCCAAGACGGCCGGACCCAACCTGCGCGGTGGCGGACGCCCCGGCGGCAAGGCCCGGGCGCAAAAGCGCGGCCGCCGCTAAGCTTCCCGCGGCACCGCCCCTGACTAAACACAAAGATCCGGCCCGCAGCGTCTGCTGCGGGCCGGATCTTTGTGCGGGGTGCGAAGGGCTTAGGCCGAGGCGCGTTCCTGCTCGGACTTCTGGCGGTTCACCAGGGTCTTGACGTCGTTGAGGTCGTTGATGACCCGGTTGAGCTGCTGCTTGGACTGGGGCCACTGGGTGCCCTTGAAGCGCTCCGCGTCCGGGCCCTTCCAGTTCACGGAGTTGACCTTGCCATCCAGGGTGCCCATGGCCGACTGGATCTGGTCAATTGCCGTTCCCAGCTTGGAGATCAGTTCCGCCATGTCCTGGGGATCGCTGCCGAGCATACCTGCCATGATGCACATCCTTTGTGAATAGTTGCGGGCCTGCCGCAGTTGTTCCGCCCCTGCCGGGTTGTTCCGGCCGGGCGATTGCTAAGAATCTATCGCAGCCTGACAAGCCCCGTCGATGGGCTGGCCTCCCCATGCAGCTCTCCCCATCCCCTCCGCCGGGCTGCCCGGTCATTGACACCCCAAGGGGGCCGTGCCATATTGACAAAAACGTCCCGGGTCCGCCCGGGACGGATTGCCTACCCAAGGGGCGCCGAGACGTGAAAGCAGCAATGTGGGAGATTGAAACGTACGACTACCACACGGCAGGCGAGCCCTTCCGGATAGTTCCGGAGCTTCCCTTCACCATTGAGGGCGACACCGTGCGGGAACGGCGTGAGCGCGCCATGACAGGGGACGCCAACCGGATTCGCCGGCTTCTTGTCAATGAACCCCGCGGCCACGCCGACATGTACGGCGGCTTCGTGGTGCCGCCCAACGACCAGGGAGCCCACTTTGGCGCTCTTTTCTGGCACCGGGAGGGATTCTCCACGGTGTGCGGGCACGGCACCATGGCCCTGGGCACATGGGCGGTCCGCAGCGGGCGCGTGCGGGCCCCGGACGACGGCGACACTGACGTGGTGATTGACATTCCTTCGGGCCGCGTCACGGCCCGGGTCACCATGGCCGAGGGCAAAGTGCGCGAGGTGGCGTTCCACAACGTCCCGTCCCACGTTGTGGCGCGGGACATTGAGGTCAAGACCGCCGACTTTGGCCGGCTGCGCGTTGACCTGGCCTGGAGCGGCGCACTGTACGCCTCGCTTCCGGCGGCAGCGGCGGGACTGGAGGTCACGCCGTCGAACCTGGCCAAGGTGGTGGCCGCGGGGCACCAGGTGGCCACGGCGCTGGCGGACCACCCGGCTGCCCAGCACCCGGCCGACCCCCGCCGCGAGGGCGTGTTTGGCACCATCTTCCACGAGCCTGTGGCCCATGCCGGCCCCGGGCTGGCACAGCGCAATGTGAGTGTTTTTGCCGACGGGCAGGTGGCCCGGTCGCCCAGCGGATCGGGCACGGCGGCACGGGTGGCCCTGCTCAGCGATGCGGGGGAGCTGGCGGACGGCGAGGTGCTGGAACACTACTCGATCATTGATTCACGGTTTGCCGCCCGCGTGGTGGACAGTGTTTCCGATCCCGGCGGCGGACTTGTCGTGGAGGTCAGCGGAAGGGCTTTTCCTGTCGGCGAGGGCAAGTTCACCCTTGATGCCGACGACGAGCTGGGGCTTGGCTTTGTCCTGCGGTAACGCCTGGATCGTGGAATGCCAAAAAAGCTGGGAACATAGCTGAATGAAGAGATCCAGGGTGCTCCTCCAACCCACACCCGCGGCATGGCAGAATGCCGGCCCGGTCGCCCTGCTGAAGCTGGGGTACTCGCCATTTACGCTGTGGGTGTCGTTCCTCATCGCTGTCATCATCACGGTTTCAGCCTTCGATGACGTCCGGCTGTTCATTCTTCCCGATGAGAACCTGAAGTACCCGTGGCTGGCCCTTGGCTGCACAGTGGCTTACTGGGTTGTGTGGATGGCATTGGCATTCCGGCCAAAGTTGGTCGCGCCATTTTTTCTCGTCATGCTGGCCACAATGCTGCCGCAGGTGGAGCTGGGCGGGCCCCTCCTGCTTGCCTTCGGCGCCATTGCGCTGGGAGCCTACCGCGTCTCGATCCGCAGCCTGGCTGTCATGGTGGGCAGCTTCCTGATCTGGCAGCTGCTCTGGGTGCCGTTCGTCTCCGGGCTCGGGGTGCTGCAACTGTGGGCCTACTTCCCTGTCACCTTGCTCATCACCACGCCGGGGCTGGCCATCAAGCTCATGCGCGAGCGGGCCATCAACGTTGAGCGCGCCCAAAAGCTGTCCGAGGAAACAGCCGCCAAGGCCGCCCAGGAGCAGCGCATGGCCCTGGCCAGGGAGCTTCATGATGTGGTGACACACGGCCTGACCATGATTGCCGTGCAGGCCAACCTGGGCACCATCACCCCGGACAGCGCCGCGCAGCGCCACGCCCTGAATGAGATTGGCTCCATGGCGCGGAACTCCCTGGATGATCTGCGCCGCCTGCTCAAAACCATCCGCGCCGACGAGGCCGCCGGGGCCGGCAAGCCGTTGTCGGAAACAAGTGTGCAACCCAGCCCGGCCACGATTGACCTGGCCTTGAGTGTCGCCGAATCCCAGAAGCGGCTCAACGGCCTGGGCTGCCCCACGCGGGTCTCCACCTCGGGGGAACTGGACTCGACCCCCAATGGCCTCCGCTCCACTGTGTTGCGGATTCTTCAGGAAAGCGCCACCAATGTGGTCAAGCATTCCGACAGCAGCACCAGGTGCGAAATCTTGATGGACGTCCGCGAGGACCGCATCGAACTTGTCATCAAGAACCTCATGACCCCGGGCCGCCCGCGGCTTCCCGTCTCGGGAACCGGGCTGGCGGGGCTGCGGGAACGCGCTTCCCGTTTGGGTGGCACCCTCGAGGCCGGCCCCGAAGCCGGCTGGTGGAGCGTGCGGACCGTCCTGCCGTTCAAGGAACGCCAGACCCTGCACTAGCGCCACCGCGTTGGCACGGGCAGCCGGGAAGTTGGCCGTGTGGACAATTCTTGGCAAATAGGGCCCAAACGCGTCATCCGTTTGGACAGTCCCTGCCCAAGTTCATTGAATGGCGCATTGCGGCTGCGTAGCGTCAAAGGTGTTGGGGAACATTGCATTCACTACCTTTCGGCTGGAGCTTCACAGGCCCGGCCCACGATCACGGAGATCATCATGAACGCCAAGCACATGCCAGCAGCAGGCCGCACGGCCCAGTCAGGCAAGCGGTGCCCCGAGGGAATCTGGCCGTCGGGCACCTTCCCCACACCCGCACGCTGATCGTCGACGCATCTGGCCGGCTCTGCCCCGGCCGCCATCCGCGCGAGGCAAGTGTCCGCGCCAAGAGCCCGGTTACGTAGACTGTCAGCATGAGTGTGAGCGTGGCAGAAACCAAGCAAATCAATGTCGTGATCGTCGACGATGAAAAATTCGTCCGCGGCGCCCTGCGCACCTACCTGTCCCAGACCCAGGACGTGGTGGTGGTTGCAGAGGGTGAGAACGGCCAGGAAGCCATTGACCTGGTCAGGGAACACCGTCCCGACGTCCTGATCATCGATGTGCAGATGCCCGTCATGGACGGCGTGGCCGCCATCCGGCACATCGTGGCGGAAATGCCCGAGATCCGCATCCTGGTTGTCACCGGGCATGTCTCCGACATTTACCTCAAGGCCGCCCTCATTGCCGGCGCCAGCGGCTACGTTGTCAAGGACGCCGAGCCCGGTCGCATAGTTGCCGCCGTCAGGGAGGTCGACGCCGGCGACTGCCCCATTGACCCGGCCGTGGCCCACCTGCTCGTGGAAGACCTCCGCGGCAGCCGCCCCTCCTCCGGCGCCGAAGCCGTCATTGAACTCTCGGAACGGGAGGAAAATGTCCTCAAGCTCCTGTGCGAAGGCCTCAGCAACAGCGAAATTGCCGCTTCCCTGTTCCTCTCGGAGTCAACCGTGAAGTACCACCTGGTGCGCCTGGGCAGGAAGTTTCAGACCCGCGACCGGCTGCAGTTGGTCATCACCGCCTTGCGCTCCGGATTGGTGTGACCTTCAAGAGCTGTCTAACGCGGGCAAGAAAAATCGCAGAGAAGGTGTGATTGGTCCCTGGCACCCCCTAAGCTGGAAAGCACCATGCCTTGGTGATCCATTCCACTTTGCTTCGAAAGGTACCGCCATGAAATCACGTTTTGCCACCGCAAGCGCAGCCGCCATCCTTGCCGCAGGTCTCATTTTGGCCCCGGGACTGTCCCCGGCCCAGGCCAGCAGCGCCACCGAAGATTCCAGCGTTTCCGTTGTGGCGGAAACCCCGTCGACCACCGAAGGCGCCGGCCTCGGGGGCACCGGACTGGCTGGCTCCGGCAACGTCGCGAGCACTTATGGGATGTTCTTCATTCCCTGCAACATTTTTGGCCTGCGTCTCTGCTAGGTTCCTGATCGCTTGTTGCCCGGGCCTTCGGGTCCGGGCAACATAGGCGTGAAATACGGGGTTGAGGTGAAAGCAGAATATCTTCTATATCCAAAATATAGATGAAATTTGTGATAGTATGTCAATATGGAACATATAGAGTTGAAGTCGTGAAGCTGGGGGATGTCGCCATTGTTCGGTCCAGCTTCACCGCTCGAGGCGGGGTTCAAGGGTCCACGGGGGGAGTTCTCGCTATCCAGCAAAGCGACTTTACGGCTGAAGGCTTCGCGGGTGTTGAATTCCTGGCCCGCACCGATGAAGCAGTCTCCCGGCACGTCCTGACGTACGGGGACATACTCTTTCGATCCCGCGGGCAGTTCACCACCGCGTGGGTGGTCCCGGAAGAGATTAAGGAGCCTGCCATTGCGGTCATGCCTCTCTTTGTCATCCGCCCCAACAGGGTCAAGGTGAATTCACACTATTTGGCTTGGGTACTCAACCAGCGGGCCTCGCAGCAGTACTTCCGCCAATCCTCTCAGGGACAAACCATCCAGATGATCTCCAAGTCAGTCCTGGAAAACGTCGAGCTAAGGTTGCCTCCCCTTGACCGCCAAGAACAGATTGCCAAAGCCGCAACCCTCGCGGCGCAGCAGCAGCGATTGGAAGCCAGGCTGCTCCAATGTCGGCACCAATTAATAGACTTGCAGCTGCAAAGTGCCGCCCAAGATTCCCCCAACACCGCACGCTAGAACAGGATCACCCCGATGACAGACCAGATCACCCAGCAGCGCATCAACAATGCGGCATGGGCAGCGTGTGATTCCTTCCGCGGTGCCGTGGACGCCACCCAGTACAAGGACTACATCCTTGTCATGCTGTTCCTTAAGTACATTTCAGATGTTTGGGAAGACCATGCCGAGCAGTATGCCGAGCAGTTTGCCGGCAACGCAGAGCGAATTGGTCGTCGCATGCAGCGCGAACGCTTCCCGCTGCCGGAAGGCGCTAGCTTCGGCGACCTCTACCGCCAACGTGAGGCCCCGAACCTAGGTGAACTGATCAACAAGGCCCTGGCAAAAATCGAGTACGTCAATCGCGGCAAGCTTGAGGGCGTTTTCCGCAACATCGACTTCAATTCTGAGTCGAACCTTGGCAAGACCAAGGACCGCAACCGCCGCCTGAAGAATATGCTGGAGGACTTTGCCAAGCCGGATATGAACCTTCGCCCGTCCAGGGTCAGCGAAGACATCATTGGTGAGACCTACATTTACCTGATCTCACGCTTTGCCTCGGATGCGGGAAAGAAAGCGGGGGAGTTCTACACGCCCAGTTCCGTGTCCACGCTGCTGGCCAAGATTGCCGGGCCCACAGCGGGAAACACCATCTTTGACCCTGCGTGTGGCTCAGGTTCGCTTCTCATCGAGGCAGCCAAGGAAGTTGGCTCACAGGATTATCAGCTCTTTGGCCAGGAGGTCAACGGCGCAACCTGGGCGCTGGCCCGCATGAACATGTTCATGCACGCGAACGATTCTGCTCGAATTGACTGGTGCGACACCCTCAACGGCCCTACCGTGCTGGAAAATGACAGGTTGAGGAAGTTCGACGTCGTTGTGGCGAACCCGCCGTTCTCTCTCGACAAGTGGGGGGCTGAGAATGCGGAAACCGACACCTTTGGCCGGTTCTGGCGCGGCGTTCCGCCCAAGAGCAAGGGCGACTACGCGTTCATCAGCCACATGATTGAGACAGCACAACCAGGCAAGGGGCGCATTGCCGTCATCGTCCCCCACGGCGTGTTGTTCCGCGGGGGTTCTGAAGGCAAAATCCGCCGTGCGCTGATTGAGGAAAACCTGCTCGACGCTGTCATTGGGCTGCCGGCCAACCTGTTCACCACAACGGGCATTCCAGTCGCAATCTTGGTCTTTGACCGCTCACGTGAACAGCGCGGAGTGAATGCTGCTCGCAAAGACACTCTGTTCATCGACGCCAGCCGTGAATTCACTTCCGTGAAGACCCAGAACCTCCTGGATGCAGCCCATATCGACAAGATCGTAGACACCTACCGGGACCGCTCGGAACTGGATAAGTACTCCCACCTGGCGATGCCGGAAGAGCTGGCCGACAACGATTTCAACCTGAACATTCCCCGCTATGTTGACACCTTCGAGCCGGAGGAAGAGATCGACATTGCCTCTGTACAGCAGGAAATTGTCCAGATTGAGGCGGAACTGGTTGAAGTCCGTGCCAAGATGAGCGGCTACCTAAAGGAGCTGGGCATCGATGTCTGAGTCGGCAACCCCCGGAGGGGGAATCGTACTTTATACAACTGACGACGGCGAATCCCGTATCCAGTTGCGCGCCGTTGACGGCACAGCTTGGCTGACCCAGGCGCAAATTGCCGAGTTGTTTCAAACCACGCCGCAGGCGATCACCAAGCACGTCGCCTCTATCTATGCGGATGGTGAGCTTGATGAGGGGGCAACTTGTAACGATTACTCACAAGTTCGATTTGAGGGTGGGCGGGAGGTTCAGCGAAGCCTCAAGCACTACAACCTTGACATAATTCTTGCCGTCGGGTTCCGGGTGCGCTCGCCGAGAGGGAGCCAGTTCCGCCGCTGGGCGGCGACTACTTTGCATGAGTACTTGGTCAAGGGCTTCGTCATGGATGACGACAAGCTAAAGGGTGTTGAGCAGTGGGACTACTTTGACGAGTGGCTTGCCCGGATCCGTGACATTCGTGCAAGCGAGAAGCGCTTCTATCAAAAGGTGAAGGACCTGTACGCCACTGCTGTTGACTACGATCCCAAATCCGGGGCATCGAGGCTGTTCTTCCAAAAGGTCCAAAACAAGATGCTCTACGCGGTGACCGGCAAGACAGCAGCGGAAATCATCAAGGCCCGCAGCGATGAGAACGCCCCGAACATGGGGCTCACAACTTGGGCGGGGTCGCGCGTGCGCAAGGGCGACGTCGACACTGCCAAGAACTACCTTTCCGAGGAGGAAGTTGAGCAGTTGAACCGCATCGTCACCATGTACCTTGACTACGCAGAGGACCAGGCCCAGCAGCGCAAAGAGGTCACCATGGAAAAGTGGGCCACCAAGTTGGACGCTTTCCTGCAGTTCAATGACCGAGAGGTTCTGAGCAACGCCGGCAGTGTCCAGGCTGCCGTGGCGAAGGCCCTGGCGTATGGCCGCTACGAGAAGTTCGATGCCGGCCGCCGCAGCTCCGAGGCGCTCGCCGCCGACAATGCGGATATTGCAGAACTTGAGAAACTGAGCCGACCCGAAGGTGGTAAACGATGACCGTTCCAAGCGGCTGGACCGTGAGCCTGCTGGATGATGTTGCGGTCCGTGGCAGTGGGCATACACCTGACCAGAGACGAGCCGACTACTGGGATGGCGATATTGAGTGGGTCTCTTTGGCCGACAGCGGGCAATTAGATGCTGGTTACATCAACACGACCGCTAGACGGATTAGTTCGCTGGGCGTTAGCCATTCCTCTGCTGTTTTGCACCCTGCGGAAACCGTCGTAATGTCTCGGGATGCTGGGGTGGGAAAACTCGCTGTGCTGGCTCGGCCGATGGCAGTTAGCCAGCATTTCATCGCGTGGGACTGTGAATCCAAAGGGAGCATGAGTCCATGGTTTCTGTACTATCTGCTTCAATCTCAGAAATCGTACTTTGAGCGAATGGCCGTTGGATCGACGATCAAGACGATCGGTCTGCCACTGTTCAAAAGGCTCACGGTTACATACCCACCGCTCCCGGAGCAGCGCAAGATCGCTGAAATCCTCCGCACCTGGGATGACGCGATCGACTGGATGTCGCGAAGCGTTGCCGCGCAAGTCGAACGACGCGGTGCCATAGTCGCTCGACTGATCTTTGGCGAAGGAGCGCCCCAGGGTACGAGGTGGGTCAAAGCGAACCCTGCCTGGAACATCATGAGAATTGGCGAAGTTGCCTCCGAACGATCAGTGCGCAACGCGGATCTCTCAACGGATGCCGTACTGAGCTGCTCCAAACATCATGGTTTCTTGCGCTCGAGTGACTACTTTGGTCGGACCGTCCACAGTGCAGATCTAAGTAACTACAAGGTTGTCTTGCGAAACGAGTTTGGCTTTCCCAGCAACCACATTGAGGAAGGATCCATAGGCCTTCAGAATGTCGTGGATGCTGGTGCAGTCAGCCCGATTTACACGGTGTTTGCTTTTGATGAGGCACGAATTTACGCCAAGTTTGCCATTCTTGTCCTGAAGTCCAAGCATTACGCGGAGATGTTCAGGGCCAGCACGAGTGCAACGGTGGATCGGCGAGGAAGCTTGCGCTGGAAGCAGTTCTCAACTCTGCCATTTCCGGTTCCTCCAATGACTGAACAAAAGCGCATTTCTGACATTGCCGCGTCAATGGATGATGAACTGAACCATACGAGGGCATTGTTGTCGCAAATGGAAACGCAGAAACGCGGGCTCATGCAGCAGCTCTTGACGGGCAAGATCAGGGTAAATGTTGACGAGGGGGAGGCCGCCAGTGTCTGAAGGAATGTTCAATGCCGCGGAGAAACACCAATCGCAAGTGCCCGCGCTGCAATTGCTGGTGCAGCTGGGTTTCACACCGCTGAGCCAGGATGAAGTGGCCCGGCAACGGGGTGGAAGGCTGCGCAACGTGCTGCTTGAAAACATCCTGGCGGAGCAGTTGCTGAAGCTGAACCGCTTCACATTCCGCGGTACTGAATATCCCTTTGATGTGGCGGACGCCCACGAGGCCATCCGCAAACTGGTCCCGGAGCCGGACAAGCTCAAGGGCCTCAACGCCACCAGCCAGGACACATACGACACATTGGTTCTGGGCACGGCCATTTCCAAAACCATCGACGGCGACACCAAAAGCCACCACTTCAACTACATTGACTGGATCAAGCCGGGCAACAACGTTTTCCACGTGACGGCTGAGCTCAGGGTAGAGCGCACCGGATCTGTCTCCACCAAGAGGTGTGATGTGGTGGCCTATGTCAACGGCATCCCCTTCATTGTCATTGAAAACAAGCGGCCCACGGAAAACATCAAAAAAGCCGGCAGCCAGCTCATCAGCTACCAAAATGCCGACAACATCCCACAGCTTTTCCACTTTGCCCAGCTGCTCATCGCCATGAACCGTCAGGAGGCCATTTACGCCACAGTGGGCACACCGCAAAAGTTTTGGAGCATCTGGCGTGACGACGAAGACTCCGAATCTGACATCAGCGAAGTCATCAATACCCCGTTGACGGAGGCCCAAAAGCAGGGACTCTTTAGCGGCGACATGGCTTCTGCCTGCGGCTATTTTGACGAGCTCACTGCCGAAGGGGACCGACTTCCCAGCGCCCAGGACCGGCTCATCTATGCGCTGTGCCGGCCGGAACGCCTTCTGGACCTGGTCCGCCGCTTCACGGTATTCGACGGTGGAAAGCGAAAGATCGCGCGCCACCAACAGTTCTTTGCCGTCCGGAAAACCCTGGACCGCGTGGTTGCAGGCGGTGCAGGCCCGAATGGTTCCGCCTCCAGCAACGGCAAGCCGCGCAACGGCGGCGTCATTTGGCACACCCAGGGCTCGGGCAAGTCCCTCACCATGGTCATACTGGGCAAGGCCCTGGCCCTGGAACCCCGGCTCAACGCACCCAGGATCATGATCGTCACGGACAGGGAGGACCTGGACAAACAAATCACTGGCACGTTCCGCTCCTGCGACCTCACCCCGGTGAGGGCCACCACGGGCACCCACCTGGCCGAGCTCATCAGGGACAAAACCCCGCTGATCACCACTATCATCAATAAGTTTGAAAATGCGGCCAAGGTCCGGGACGCCGACATCTCCAAGGACATCTTTGTGCTGGTTGATGAAAGCCACCGCACCCAAACAGGGCGACGCGGCGGGTACGGTTCCTTCCACGTCGCCATGCGGCGTCTGCTCCCAAACGCCTGCTACATGGGCTTCACCGGAACGCCCCTCATGAAGGGCGACAAGAGCACAGCGGCCACGTTTGGAGGGCTGATCCACCGCTACACCATCGATCAGGCGGTGGCCGATGGCGCCGTCGTGCCTTTGCTCTATGAAGGCCGCTGGGTTGAGCAGAACATTGCTGAAAACGTCATAGACAAGTGGTTCGAGAAGATCAGCGAAGGCCTCACTGACGAACAGCGGATGGACCTCAAGCGCAAGTTCTCGCGCATCGACGTGTTGGGCAAGACCGGGCAGACCATCCGTGCCAAGGCCTTTGACATCTCCGAGCACTACCGTAAGTTCTGGCAGGGCACGGGGTTCAAGGCGCAGCTGGTGGCCCCGGACAAGGCATCGGCCATCAGGTTTAAGCAGGTCATGGACGAGATTGGCCACGTCAGCAGCGAGGTGGTGATCTCCGCCCCGAACGAGTACGAGGGCGTGGAACAGGTTGACGCCGAGGCCACAGGCCTTGTCCGCGAGTTTTGGGACCGGCAGATGGAGAAGTACGGTGGCGAAGCCGCCTACAATTCAACCATCATCGACGCATTCAAGGAATCGGGCGGGCCCGAGATCCTCATTGTGGTCTCAAAGCTCCTCACCGGATTTGATGCCCCGCGCAACACAGTCCTCTACCTGTGCAAGTCACTGCGCGACCACTCGCTCCTGCAGGCTGTAGCCCGGGTGAATAGACTTTTCGAGGATGAGACGGCCAAGAAGGAAAAGGAATTCGGCTTCGTCATCGACTACGAAGGCCTGCTGGGCAACCTCGATGATGCCATGGGCACCTACAGCGCGCTGGGCGGGTACGACGACGAAGATCTCGCCGGGGCGGTCCACGACGTCCGGGAGCAGATCCGCCTGTTGCCGCAGCGCTGGGCCGATGTGTGGGACCTTTTCCGGAAGGTGCCGAACAAGCTGGACATGGAGGCGCTGGAGCAATTTTTGGAGCCGGAGGACCTCCGTGCCGAGTTCTACGCGGTGCTCCGCGTGTTTGGGCGGTGCCTGCACATTGCGCTGTCAAGCGACAAACTGCTGGATGTCTGCTCCGAGCATGAGGTGGAGAAGTACCGGGCGGACTGGAAGCAGTTCACGGCATTGCGCCGTGCCGTGCAGCTGCGCTACCAGGAAGTGGTGGACCTGCGGGAGTACGAGCCCAAGATCCAGCGCCTCCTGGACGACCATGTAACGGCTATGCCGGCCGAAACCATCGTGGAACTGGTGAACATCAACGACCCCGCAGCCCTTCGTGCCGTTGTTGAAGAAGAAGGGACCACGACCGCCTCAAAGGCAGACCGGATTGTCAGTGCGCTGAAGAAGACCATCAAGCTGCGCATGGAAGAGGACCCGGCGTTCTACAAGAAATTCTCCACGCTCTTGCAGGAGGCCATCGAGGAATACCGCAGGACACGGGATGCCGAGAAGTACTTGCTCACGGCCAAGGAACTGGCCGGCAAGACCGCCGCCAAGGACCACGGGGAACACGTTCCTGCGCTGATTCGCGGCAATAATGACGCCATCGCCGTCTACGGGGTGGTGAATGAGGTCATTACGGAACTGCGCGGAAGCGAAGCGCTGACGCAACAGGAATTTGCCAAGGTGGCCGTTGACCTGATCCACATCGTGGACGGGCTGCTCATTGTGGGCATGTGGAGCAACCACGACAGGCAGAACGAGCTGAGGACGGCCTTGGAGGACTACATTTACGAGGAACTGGGCGACGGCCTGCAGTTGCACGTCGATGCCGAACTCTTGGACACCCTGCCGCACCAGGTCATCAACGTGGCAAAGGCGCGCTTTCCCCGGTGACAGAACTTCATACTTTGCAGTTTGGCACCAGCACGATTCACTACCGGGTGGGGTTCCGGGACCGAGCAACCTTGGCCATCAGCGTGGAGCCAACAGGCGATGTGGTCGTGGCGGCGCCGCAGGAAGCTGGGTTCGAAGCCATCGCGGAAAAGGTCCGTATCCGCGGGCGCTGGATTCTGCAGCAGCAGGCCTACTTCCGGCAGTTCACCCCACGCACGCCGCCCCGGCAATATGTGCCGGGTGAAACCCACCTGTACCTGGGGCGGCGCTACCGCCTGCGGATGGAACCCGGAACGGAGGCCCGTGTCCGGGCTGTGCGCGGCTTCTTCCTAGTCTCCGGCGTTGATTTTTATGATGCGGAACGCATCAAGACCCTGCTGGACGGCTGGTACCTGGACCATGCCCGGATCCAATTCAGCAAGCGGCTGCAACAGTGCCGGGAGCGCTTTCCCGCCCAAGGTGACTTCACGCCGTCGAGCATTAAGCTCCAGGCCATGAAATCCCGCTGGGGATCGATGTCAGCCTCCGGACGGCTGCTGCTGCACCCGCACCTGGTGCGCGCGCCCGTGGACGGGATTGACTACGTCATCACGCATGAGCTGTGCCACCTGGAGATACCGAACCACAGCAGGGACTTCTACCAGCTGTTGACAAAGGTCATGCCGGATTGGGAAAAGCGGAAGGATCGGCTGGAGCTGTTCATGGCCTGACCCGCTGCGCTAAAACCCCTGCAGCTTCCGGTACCTGGCCATTTGCTGGTGCCGCCGGATCAGGCTGTCGCGCCGCGGAGTCTGTTCTGCCGCGGCATCCTCTGCCGTCAGGTCAATGTGGCTCTCACCGAACTGCCACAGCAGCAGGTCATCCAGCAGCCTGTCCGGGCCGGGGGAGTACCTGTGGTCCAGCGCCTTGCGCACATTTGAGATGATCTCCGGCTGCAGGAGAGCCACCAGGTCCACTGTCTTGCCCAGGCCGTGCGCGGCCACGAGCTCCGCAGCCCAGCCCCAGTCGTCGTCGGCCTTCCTGTCCACATGCGGCAGCAATGTCTGCCACACCGCCTTGATCCGGTTCGGGGTCAGCGAGACATCACCCTCCCCGTCCACATCCCAGTAGCTCGTGACTGTTTCATAGCGGTCGTGCAGCTCCGAGAAGGCCGATTCCACAGTCTCCAGCATGGCCGCAGTGGCCGTGAACTGCCGGTCGAAGTAGGGGCTCCAGGCGCGCGGGTCCTGGGACTTGAAGCGGATGTCATGCTCAATTTCGCTCCACGCGTGGGCAAAGATGGTACGGATCTGGCATTCAAAGAAGTAGCTGCCGTTGGGCTTTGTGTCAGGGTCCAGCAGCTCCTGGTAGTTGCGGACCACGTCGTTCTGGATGGTCCGCAGGATCAAGTGCCGGCTGGAGTAGCCGTAGGTTCCGGACTCGATGGAGCCGATGTCCTTCTCGGTGTCGCCCCGGCAGTCAAAAATGCTGCGCTGGCGCTTGATCAGGTTCGCGGCCTGCGCGTTTTCACCCGGCAGTGTGGTGATGACGCGCACGCCCACCATGTCGGTGAGGTTCTTCAGCGGCTCCGGGAACTGCAATGCGGGGGCGGTGTCAGGCTCCGTGAGCATGCGCGAGGCCTTTTCGCGGAATGATTCCACCGTCTTGGTCCGGCTCGTGACGAACAGCGGGACATCGTCGGCCTCCGCCAAGACACCACGGATCAGCGACTCCATCTCGGCCGTGACCTTTTCCAGCGTGGGGCGGGTCCGTTCATACTCGGCCACGGAGGCGCTGACCGCCGGGCGCAGAGATTCGTCGAGTCGTTCCCAGTTGCTGCTCATGCCTCGAGCCTAAACGCCCGGGCCGCGCCCGTGCGAGCGGCAGCGCCGAAAGACGCCGTAAATTCCTGCCAAACAGTGCGTGCCGCTAGCCCCGCGGCGGGAAGCTGGTGCTGTTGCGCACCACAAGCTCCGGGAACAGGGAGAAGGCCGGGAACGGCTCATTGGCGCCCTGCAACCTGTGCAGCAACCGCTGCACGGCGAGCCTGCCAATGGCACGGAATGGCTGGGCAACCGTGGTCAGCGAAGGGGAGCTGTATTCCGCGAGCGGAATATTGTCCACGCCCACCACGGAAATGTCCTGCGGAATTCTCTTCCCGCTCTCGTGCAGGGCACGGATGAGGCCAAATGCCATCTCGTCGCTGGAGACAAAAATGGCCGTCAGCTCAGGAATCCGTGCGGCAACCAAGCCGTTGCGGTACCCCGACTCGGGGGACCAGTCGCCCGCGAGCTCCGGCGGAACCTGGCGCCCCGCCCGCTCAAGGGTGGTCCGCCATCCTTCGCTGCGGTTGTACGCCTCGATCCAGTCCTGCGGCCCGGCAAGGTGCCACACCGTTTCATGTCCCAGGTCCAGCAGGTGCGCCGTGGCCAGCTCGGCCACGAGGGACTGGTCGATTACGAGCAGTACACTGGACTCGGTGCGGGAACCGTCCAGGGTGACGATCGGCGTCGTCAGCCCAATCTTGGAAACCAGCGGGCCGGCCTCGATCATGGGGACGGCAAGGATGATCCCGTCGGCGCCGCGGTCCACGAGGGCCTGCACGGCATGCTCCACCGTCCCGGCGTCCATGGACGCGACCGTGGCGGTGATGACGGAGTGGTCCAGCTCTGCGGCGGCCTGCTCGATGCTGCCCACCACAATGGAGCGTGCAAAGTGTTCGGTGCTGAACGTGACCAGGCCGATGATCTGCGTGCGCCCCGTGGACAGGCTGCGTGCGGCGTAGTTGCGGTGGTAGCCCAGGCGCTCGACGGCGGCCTGGACCCGCTCGCGTGTTTCCGGCCTGACGCTGTGGTGGCCGTTGAGCACCCTCGAGACGGTTTGCGGTGACACTTCCGCCAGTGCTGCCACATCGCGAATGCCCGGGGTTCGGGATGCCGTACTGCCCACTGCCGTGCCTGCCGTTCCGTATCCTTCGCGCCGCTGCCGCCGCGCTGCCTGCCGATTGTCTTGATGAGCTTATCCCGTGCGGTTCCTCCGGAGAGGGCTCGCCGGGCCGTAGGCTGGTGCCATGTTGACAGTAATTGGCGAGGCCCTTGTTGATGAAGTTGTGCACCCCGGGAAGGACCCCGTCCCGCACGTGGGCGGCAGCCCCATGAACGTGGCGGTGGGCCTGGCCCGCCTGGGGCACCCCGTGCAGTTCCTGGGCCGCATTGGCAAGGACGCATACGGTGACATGGTGGCCGGCCACCTGCGCAGCAACTCCGTCATGGTCCCGCTGGTGCCCGATTCCCTCCCCACCTCGGTGGCGCGTGCGGAACTCGATGCAAACGGCGCCGCGAGCTACGAGTTCGCCCTGGACTGGACCCTGCCGGCGCTGACAGGGCCCGACGGCGCGCCCGGCTTCATGCTGGCCGCCACAACCCTTCTTCATACAGGATCCATCGCGACCATGCTGGCCCCCGGCGCGGAGCAGGTCCTGGCCGCCGTCACGGCCGCGCACCCTTCCGCCACGATTGCCTATGACCCCAACTGCCGGCCCAGCATCATCGCGGACGTGGCCTACGCCCGGGAACAGGCCGAAAAGTTTGTCAGACTCTCCGACGTCGTCAAGGCTTCCGACGAGGACCTTCAATGGCTCTACCCCGGCGTTGACCCCAAGGAGTCGGCCCGGCGGTGGCTTGCCCTGGGCGGCACGCAGGGCCCCTCAGTTGTTGTGGTGACACAGGGCGGTGCGGGCCCGTGGGCTGTGTGCGCCGCCGGCGAGGTCTCCTGCGCGGTCCCCGAGGTGGACGTGGTGGACACGGTCGGTGCCGGTGACTCCTTCATGGCAGCACTCCTTTCGGCGCTCGTGGACCGGGAACTCGACGGCGCCCAGCGCCGCGGGGAACTGCGCGAACTGGGCACGGCAGCCCTGGCCGAGGTGATCGGCTATGCGGCGCGGGCGGCAGCCGTCACCGTCTCCCGCGCCGGCGCCAACCCGCCCAGCCGCGCCGAAATCAAGGCCTAGCCGCCGCCCGGCCGGCAAAATCCCATCCCCCTGAAAGGCGGCACCGTGTTCGACTACGACCCCTATTCCTTCCTTGCCCCGGTCCCGGAGTTCACGCTGCGCAGCGAATCATTCGCCGACGGTGCCGTGTTTTCCCCCGCCCAGGTGAATGCCGGAGCCCACCCGCAGGGCCGGGATAAGTCCCCGCAGCTGTCCTGGAGCGGCTTCCCGGAGGGCACGCGCAGCTTTGCCGTGACCATGTTCGATCCTGACGCCCCCACCGCAAGCGGCTACTGGCACTGGGCCGTTGCGGACTTGCCGGCGTCGGTGGTGTCACTGGCCGAGGGTGCCGGGACCCCCGGTTCGCTCCAGCTGCCGGCAGCTGCGCTGACGCTGCGGAACGACGCCGGCTCCCCGGCCTACATGGGCTCGGCGCCGCCTGCGGGCCACGGTCCCCACCGGTACCTGGTGGTGGTTCATGCAGTGGATGTGGAGTCGCTGGGCCTGGCTGCCGACGCCACGCCCGCCACGCTGGGATTCAACTTGCATTTCCACACGCTGGGCCGCGCCCGGCTGACGGGGCTGTACGAGCTCTAGCGGCGCCGGGGCGGCCCGGGCCCCGGCCAGCGGCTGCGCGTCCGCCCAGCGGGCCCTGGCCGGCCGCGGGAGTGAAGTTGGATAGCCTTGGGTATGCGATTAATTGCCAGCGACATTGACGGCACCATCCTTGGCCACGACGGAAAGATCAGTGCCCGCACGGTGGATGCCTTCGCCGCAGCCGCCGACGCCGGCGTGGATGTGGTCTTCGTGACCGGACGGCCGCCGCGCTGGCTGGACCCCATCCGTGAGCAGATCGGCCACCTCGGCACTGTCATCTGCTCCAACGGTGCCGTGGTGTATGACCTGGCGGCCGAAAAGGTCACCGAATCCCACGTCCTGGACTGGGACACCGTGGAGCGCGTCCGCGGCATCATCACCGGCCTGGCCCCCAACCCGCGTTTCGCCCTGGAAACCCTCAATGGCTTCCACGTCGAGGAGGGCTTCTTCGGCACGCGGGCCGCCGACAGCGGCGAATTCCCCGTGGGTGAGCTGGTCCCCTCCATGGCCGACGGCGGCATCGTGAAGATGCTGGCCGTGCTCCACTCCGGCAGCGCCGACGAGTTCATGGCCCTGGTTGCGCCCGCGATCGGCCCGCTCATTGCCGTCACGCACTCAGCGCCCGAGCTGGCCCTGCTGGAACTGGGGCCGCTGGGCGTCAACAAGGCCGTCACGCTGGCCCGCTATGCGGCGGCCCGCGGCATCAACGCCGCCGACGTGGTGGCCTTCGGCGACATGCCCAACGACATTGAGATGCTCGGCTGGGCCGGATACGGCTACGCCATGGCCAGCGGGCACCCCGAGGCGCTCGCCGCCGCGGCCCTGCAGGCGCCCGCCTTCGAGGACGACGGCGTGGCGCAGGTGATTGAGTCGCGTCTTGCCGCGCTTCGGCCGGCCTGAGCGACGTACCATTGCGGACATGACACAACAGAAGGTCCTGCCCTACCTGGACTCGGCACATCCGCTTGCCATTGCCCACCGGGGCTTTTCCCGCGACGGGCTGGAGAACTCGCTCGTGGCATTCCAGGCAGCCCTTGACCTGGGGTACCAGTATGTTGAGACGGACCTGAACGCCACGGCGGACGGCGTGGCCATGGTGTTCCATGACTCCACCCTTGACCGCACCACGGACCGGGACGGCGCCATTGCCGAGCTGCCCTACGCGGAGGTGGAAAAGGCCCGGATCGGCGGGCGCGAACCCATCGCCACGCTGCCCGAGTTCGTTGCCGCACTGCCGGCGGCGCGCTTCAACATTGACGTCAAGGACGCAGGCTCGGTTGAGCCGTTGGTGCGGGTCATTGAGGAGGCAGGGCTCCACGAGCGGATCTGCGTGGCCTCCTTCTCGGAGCGGCGCCGGCGCAAGGTGCTGGCCGGGCTCAGCCGCCCCGTGGCCAGTTCCCCGGGAAAGTCCCTGCTGGCCGCCTATTTCTTCCTCTCGCCGTGGCTGCCCGCGTTACTCACCCGGGCCCTCATGCGCGGAGTCAACGTGCTGCAGATACCGCGCCGCCACAACCGGCTGGAGCTGGTCACGGCCAAGACCGTGGCCAGGGCCCACTCGCTGGGCCTGAAGGTGCATGTGTGGACCATTGACGAGCCCGCGGAAATGCACGAGCTCTTCGAGCTGGGCGTGGACGGCATCATGACCGACCGTGCCGACCTGCTGGCCGGGGTCATGCGCGAGCGCGGCTACTGGACGTAACTGTTCTTCCAAGTCGGTGCCCGGTGGCAGGATGGGGGGATGCGCATCCTCATTGCCCCGGACAAGTTCAAGGGGACCCTGACCGGTCCCGAGGCCGCCGCCGCCATGGCGGAAGGCGCGCTGCGGGTCTACCCCGACGCCGTCGTGACGTCACTGCCCATTGCCGACGGCGGTGAGGGCACCGTGGAGGCCGCCGTCGCGGCGGGCTTCCAGGAGCGCCTGAATGCCGTGGTGGGCCCCATCCTGAAGCCCGTGGGGGCGGTCTGGGGCTACAACACGGAAAGCCGGGTGGCCGTCATTGAAACGGCCCAGGCCAGCGGCTACCTGCTGAGCGAGCCCACGGTGGAAAACTCGCTGCGCGCGCACTCCTACGGCTCCGGCCAGCTCATTGCCGCGGCGCTGGATGCCGGCGCCACCGAAATCATCATTGGCCTGGGCGGCTCGGCCATGACCGACGCCGGGACGGGCGCCCTGCGTGCCCTGGGGCTGCGGCTGCTGGACGCCGCCGGAAACCTGGTCCCGCTGGGCGGCGGATCACTCATCGATGTTGTTGCCGTGGACGCCACGGGCCTTGACCCGCGCCTGGCCGGCACCAAGGTGCGCATGGCCGTCGACGTGGACAACACGCTCTACGGCTACAACGGCGCGGCCCATGTTTTTGGACCGCAAAAGGGCGCCGATCCTGACGCCGTGGAACTTCTCGATGCCGGCCTGCGCAATCTGGCCTCGGTGGTCAGGGAGGCCACAGGCGTGGACATTGACATTCCCGGGGCCGGCGCGGCAGGCGGTTTTCCGGCCTTGTTTGTGGCCTACGCCGACGCAGCTATCGAGCGCGGCTTTGACCTGGTGGCGGACCTCATCGAGCTGGAGGCCCACCTGGACGACGCCGACCTGGTCATCACGGGCGAAGGTTCACTGGACGTGCAGTCGCTCTCCGGCAAGGGGCCCCTCGGCGTGGCCGACGCCGCGCACGCACGGGGGATTCCCGTCGTCGTGGTTGCCGGACGGATCACCGTGACGCCGCAGCAGCTTGCCGTGCACGGGGTGGTGGCGGCCGTCAGTGCCACAGATGTTGCGGGCTCCCCGGAGGCGGCGCTGGCGGATGCCGCGCGGTACACCACGCTCGCCACCTCCGAGGCCCTCAACGGCATTTAGCCCTTGGTGGGGGCGGGTTCCGCCTCGGGTGCCAGCGGGTCCGGGGCCGTGCCGCGCCACTTGGCCAGCGCTGTCATGCCGTGGAACGCGATCAGGGCGGCGGCCGTGCCCAGGGCAATGCCCTCGAAGGTGAGGCTGCCGGCGGCCCAGGTGAAGTTCGCGATGCCCACAATCAGCGCCACGGCGGCCGTGGTCAGGTTGATGTTGTTGGAGAAGTCCACCTTGTTCTGCACCCAGATGCGCACACCCAGCACGCCGATCATGCCGTAGAGAAGGGTGGCCGCACCGCCCAGCACGCCGACCGGGACGGTGGCGATCAGTTCGCCAAACTTGGGGGAGAAGCTCAGCAGCAGGGCGGCGATGCCGGCCACCCAGTAGGCGGCGGTGGAGTACACCTTCGTTGCGGCCATGACGCCAATGTTTTCCGCGTACGTGGTGGTGCCGGAGCCGCCGCCGAGGCCGGCCAGGGTGGTGGCGACGCCGTCGGCAATGATGGCACGGCCCGCGTAGGGGTCCAGGTCTTCGCCGGTCATGAGTGCCACGGACTTCACATGGCCAATGTTCTCGGCCACCAGGACCAGCACCACGGGGATGAACAGGCCCAGCACGGCAAAGTGGAATGTGGGGGTCTGGAAGTGCGGCAGACCCAGCCAGGCGGCCTCGTTGATCTTGGAGAAGTCAACCTCGTCGCGCAGCACGGCCACGAGGTAGCCCACAATCACGCCGACCAGGATGGCCAGGCGGCCCAGGATGCCGCGGAAGAGCACGCTGACCAGGATGATGACCAGCAGCGTGACAAGGGCCGTGATGGGCGCCTTTTCAAAGTTTGCCTTGGCCGAGGGGGCCAGGTTCAGGCCAATCAGGGCCACAATGGTGCCCGTGACAGGCGCCGGCATGAGCCGGTTGATCCAGGAGGCGCCGAACTTCTGCACCAGCAGGCCCAGGACGGCCAGTGTCACACCGGCAACCACCACGCCGCCCAGCGCGCCGCCCACGCCGAACTGCTGCTGCGAGGCCATGATCGGGGCAATGAAGGCAAAGCTGGAGCCCAGGTAGCTGGGCACGCGACCGCGCGTCATGACCAGGAACAGCAGGGTGCCGATGCCGGAGAAGAACAAGGTGGTGGCTGGCGGCATGCCGGTGATGAGGGGGACCAGGAACGTGGCGCCGAACATGGCCACCACGTGCTGCAGGCCGATGCCGATGGTCCGGGGCCAGCTCAGCCGCTCGTCGGGGGTGACAACCTGCCCCGGTGCGATGGTCCTGCCATCACCGTGAACGCTCCATTTTGTGCCCAGCAAGTTCATCCGCGTCTCCCATATTCTTCCCGCGCCTGTGCGCAGTCCGCAGACCAGAATATCGCCAGCGGGGCATGTTTGCTTGGCGCAGGGGCCTCAGGGGTGCGGAACGTGGCCCTCATTGGCCAGCAGCACCACGCCGAGCAGGTCGTTGAGCGCGTGCGCCAGGTCCGGATGGGCCAGTTCGTACCGTGAGCGGCGGCCCTCCGGGATGGCCACGGCGAGGCCGCACTCGCGCAGGCAGGAGAGGTGGTTGGAGATGCTCTGGCGCGAGACGCCCAGTGTGGTGGCAAGCTCCGCGGGGTACTGGGGCTCCCGGGCCAGGCCCATGAGGATTTCGGCCCGCGTGGGGTCGGAGAGGGCATAGCCAAAACGGGCCAGGACCGCTGCATTGCTAATGGGCTTCATTCTCAATATCATACATTGTTTGCTGTATTCAGCCATCGCTGTACTATTGAGGCATGTCAGGCCACGATCACTCCCACTCCCACGCAGGCGCCCCGGGCGAAAGCCACCAGGGCCGCATAGCCGTTGCCCTGGGCATCACCCTGGCGGTCTTTGTCCTGCAGGTCATCGGGTCACTCCTCACCGGCTCCCTGGCGCTGCTGTTCGACTCGGCGCACGTGCTGACCGACGCCGGCGGCCTCGCCATGGCGCTGCTCGCGGCCCGGCTCATGGTCCGCCCGGCCAGCAGCCGGCGCACCTGGGGATTCGCCCGGGCCGAGGTGCTCGCGGCCACGGCGCAGGCCGCGGTGCTTCTCGCCGTCGGGCTTGTGGTCCTGGTGGAGGGTGTCCAGCGCCTGTTTCACCCGGCCGAAATAGCCTCCGGCGAGTTGATCGTGTTCGGTGTCCTGGGCCTGCTGGGCAACATCATTTCCATGTTTGTCCTGCTGGGCGGGCGCAACAAGAACTTCAACATGCGCGCCGCGTTCCTCGAGGTGGTCAACGACGCCCTGGGCTCGGTGGCCGTCATCGTGGCCGCCGTGATCATCTCGGTGACCGGCTGGATGCAGGCCGACGCGATCGTGGCCATGCTCATTGGCGCCCTGATCCTGCCGCGCACCGTGAAGCTGCTGCTGGAAACCATCAGCGTGCTGCTCGAGTCCACGCCCTCGGGCCTTGACCTGGACGAGGTGCGCAAGCACATCCTGGGCCTGGAACACGTGCGCAGCGTCCACGACCTGCACGCCAGCCAGATTGCCTCCGGGCTGCCCATCCTCTCGGCGCACGTGGTGGTGGGGGACGACTGCTTCCACGACGGCCACGCGCCCCAAATGCTCGACGCCCTGCAAAGCTGCGTTGCCGGGCACTTCGCCGTCAGCATCGAGCACTCAACATTCCAGCTGGAACCGGAAAGCCACGCCGAGCACGAACTCGGCGCCCACCACTAGGCGGCAGGGCCAGGTCTCGACAGGCTCGACCACCGGTGGTCGAGCCTGTCGAGACCCGGGACCCTGCCCGGCCTGCGCTGCGGCGCTAGGAGATGACGCCGTCCACGAGGGCCTTGGCCTCGGCCTGGACCTGGGCCAGGTGCTCGGCGCCCTTGAAGGACTCGGCGTAGATCTTGTAGACGTCCTCGGTGCCGGAGGGGCGGGCGGCGAACCAGGCGTTTTCGGTCGTGACCTTCAGGCCGCCAATGGCCGCACCATTGCCGGGGGCCTCGGTCAGCTTCGCCGTGATGGTCTCGCCGGCCAGGGTGGTGGCGGAGACGTCGGCCGCGGACAGCTTGCCCAGGGCGGCCTTCTGCTCCCGGGTGGCAGCCGCATCGATGCGGGCGTACGACGGCCCCCCGAAGCGGTCGGTCAGCGCCGAGTAGTGCTGCGAGGGCGTCTTGCCCGTCACGGCGGTGATTTCCGAAGCCAGCAGGGCCAGCAGGATGCCGTCCTTGTCGGTGGTCCAGACGGAGCCGTCCTTCTTCACGAATGAGGCGCCGGCAGATTCCTCGCCGCCGAACACGCCCTCGCCGGAAAGCAGGCCGGGCACAAACCACTTGAAGCCCACGGGGACCTCAACGAGTTGGCGGCCCAGGTCGGCGGCAACCCGGTCAATGATGGAGGAGGAGACCAGGGTCTTGCCCACCCCGGCCGTGGCGGGCCACTGCGAACGGTGCGTGTACAGGTACTGGATGGCCACGGCAAGGTAGTGGTTCGGGTTCATGAGCCCGGCATCCGGGGTGACGATGCCGTGCCTGTCGGCGTCGGCGTCGTTGCCCGTGGCAATGTCATAGGGCGCGCCGGTGCTGAGCTTGTTGATCAGTGATGCCATGGCGAAGGGGGAGGAGCAGTCCATGCGGATCTTCTCGTCCCAGTCCAGGGTCATGAACGCCCACTGCGGGTCCACCGTGGGGTTGACCACTGTCAAGTCCAGGTTGTGGCGCTCGCCGATCTCGCCCCAGTAGTCCACGGATGCGCCGCCCATGGGGTCGGCACCGATGCGCACGCCGGCGGCCCGGATGGCATCCAGGTCCAGGACCGAGGGGAGGTCGTCCACGTAGCCGGAGAGGAAGTCGAACTTGCCCGTGGTGGAGGCCGCCATGGCGTCCTGCAACGGCACGCGGCGCACACCGCGCAGGCCGTCTGCGAGAAGGTCGTTGGCGCGGTTGGCGATCCAGCCCGTGGCGTCGGAATCGGCCGGGCCGCCGTGCGGCGGGTTGTACTTGAAGCCGCCGTCGCCGGGCGGGTTGTGGGAGGGCGTCACCACGATGCCGTCGCCAAGCGCCTCGGTGCGTCCCTTGTTGTAGCTGAGAATGGCGTGCGAGACCGCGGGTGTGGGGGTGTAGCCGTGGCGGGCGTCGATGAGCACGTCCACGCCGTTGCCGGCCAGCACCTCGAGGGCCGTGTTCTGTGCGGGGTCGCTCAGCGCGTGGGTGTCCTTGCCCATGAAGAGCGGGCCGGTGATGCCCTGCCCGGCGCGGTACTCCACGATGGCCTGCGTGATGGCGGCGATGTGGCCCTCATTGAAGGACGTCTTCAATGAACTGCCACGGTGGCCCGAGGTTCCAAAGGCAACCCTCTGCGCCGGATCGCTGAGGTCCGGGGTCAGGTCGTAGTAGGCATCCAACAAGGCGGAAAGGTCAACAAGGTCCTGGGGAAGGGCAACAGTGCCCGCACGGCTCGACATGGCTCCAGCATGACAGAGCAGCGCTGCCTTGGCACCCCGTGACCATACTGTGAACCGTGTTGCCGGCCAGCAACGCCGCGGCGGGCAACCGCTGGACTACGATGGAAGGCAGTTTCCACTGCAACCATTTCCCCGCTGCCGGGGCACCCAATCCCGCAGGAGCCACACGTGTCGAACCAGCCTGAGCAGACCCAGCCGATCCCGGAGGAGCCGTACAAGCAGCCCCCGGCCGGCTACTTTCCCCCGCCGGTTCCGCCCTACCAGGCGCCGGTTCCGCCGGACCCCTACGCCTCTGCAAACGCGCAGTTCCAGCAGCCTGCCCCGCCCTATGGCCAGCCGACCGCGCAGCCGTACGGCCAGGAGCAGTACGTCCCGCCGTCTCCCTACGGCCAGCAGCCGCAGCAGTTCCAGGGCCAACAACCGCAGTACCCGGCACCCACCTACTACCAGGGCGGCACCGGCTACCCCGCGTACAGCAGCGGCCCGCGCGGGCTGAGCCTGGCCAGCATGATCGTGGGCCTGGCCTCCCTGGTGGTGGGCTTCGGCTTCCTGATGGTCCCGCAGATTGTTGGGGTCATCCTGGGCCACCTGGGCATGAGCCGCGAGAGCCCCCAGGGCCGCGGCTTCGCCATCACCGGGCTCATCACCAACTACTTGGCGCTGCTCATTTACGGCGGACTGTATGCGTTCGTGATCTTCAGCCTCGTGGCCTTCAGCGGCGATTCCTACAGCGGGTACTGAGCAACCGCCCTGAACCCGCGCACGGTTAAGCGCAAACGGCGCGCCACTCATGGAGTGGCGCGCCGTTTCGCGTTAACCGGACGCAGCCGTCGTGCATTCAAGCCAAGGGCTACATGACCCCGGCCATGAGCTTCTTGATGGGCTTCTGTGCCAGGAACAGCAGGACACCGAAGGCAATGGAAACCAATCCGACAACCAGGAAGTAGGGGGTTTCATTGTCGGCGTCGTACCACTGGGCGAGCACGCCGGACATGGCCGTTCCAAGCGAGACGGACAGGAAGAACAGCGCCACCATCTGCGTCTTGAATGCGGCCGGGGCCAGCTTCGTGGCCAGTGACAGGCCCACGGGGGAGAGCATGAGCTCGGCAACTGTGAACATCAGCAGGATGACCACGATGGCCAGCAGGGGCACCGATGCCGTGGCGGCAAAGGGGATGAACGCCAGGTACGCCAGGCCCATGACCACCAGAGACACGGAGAACTTCACGGGCGTGCCGGGCTGGCGCGCACCCCACTTGGTCCAGAGCGCGGCGAACACGCCGGCGAGGACGATGATGAAGACCGGGTTGATGGAGGTTACCCAGCTCGGCGGCATTTCCCAGCCGAACACCGAGCGGTTCAAGCGTGTATCGGCGTAGAGGGCCACAACGGTGAACTGCTGCTGGAACAGGGACCAGAACACTGCGCTGGCAAGGAACAACGGCATGAACGAGAACACCCGGCTGCGCTCAACGGGAGTCAACGTCTTGTTTGCCAGGATCACGGCAAAGTAGGCGATCGTTGCGATGATGACAACGGCAACGATGATCCACTTCAAGTTCCCGGCGGTGATCAACTTCAGGGCAACTGCCACAACAATCAACGCGACCGCAACAGCGGCAATGATCCCGAACTTCAGGTACTGGGCCTTGGGCAGGGGATTGGCGACGTGGTGTGCCGATTCCGGCAGGTTCTTGCGGGTCAGGCCGTACTGGATCAGGCCAAGGCCCATGCCCACTGCGGCGGCGGCAAAGCCGACATGGAAGCCCCAGGTGACCTGCAGCCAGCCCGTGACGAGGGGGCCGATGAGCCCGCCAATGTTGATGCCCATGTAGAAGATGGAGAAGCCGGCGTCGCGGCGGTCGTCGTCCTTGGCGTACAAGGTGCCAACCAGCGATGTGGCGTTGGCCTTCAAGCCACCGGAGCCAATGCCAACCATGATCAAACCTGCGGCCAGGCCAAGGGTTCCGGGCAGGACGGCGAGGGAAATATGCCCGGCCATGATCAAGATCGCGCTGTAGAACAACACACGCTCTGAGCCCAGGAGCCGGTCAGCCACCCAAGCGCCCAAAATGGTGGAGAGGTAAACGCCTCCACCGTAGGCGCCGACAATGCCAAGGGCAGTGACCTTGTCAATGCCGAGCCCGCCATCCGTGACGGAGTAGTACATGTAGTACGCAAGGATGCCTTGCATGCCGTAGAAGGAGAACCTCTCCCACAGCTCGACGCTGAACAGGTTCAGCAGCATCTTTGGCTGTCCGAAGAAGGAGGTGTCGCGACTGTCTTGGGGTGCCTTGGCCATATTGGCGGGGCTGTTTTGTGAACTCACAGCAACAATTTTTGCACTTTGGACACAGATCGTCACAATCTTGTTTGGATTGGGCCGCCGCGGGTTGATGTGCACCGGGGAGCAAGCCGCCTGTTTGGGGAGGTCGTGGGGACTAGGCTTAGTCCGTATTGCTTTTTATGCACTAGGAGAAAAAACATGTCAGACATCATGAACGTCACTGTTGGCGAACTCGGCGGCGACGCGGTGATCCTGGATGTCCGTGAAGACTACGAATGGGAGGCCGGGCACGTTGACGGCGCCCTGCACATTCCCCTGGAGCAGCTGCCGGCGCGCCTTGAGGAACTGGATCCCGACACGGACGTGAACGTCATCTGCCGCACGGGCGGGCGCTCCTTCCGGGCCACCACGTGGCTCAACGAAAACGGCTACAGCGCCTTCAACGTTGTGGGCGGCATGGGGGCCTGGTTTGAGGCCGACAAGCCCATGGTGTCCTCCAGCGGGGAAACCCCGCGCGTTCTCTAGTCCCACCCGCCCCGCAAACGAAACGGTAAACATGACCTCCGCGCCCCTTGATTCCGCCCTGCCGCTGACCTTTCTTGGGCCGGAGGGGACGTTTACCGAATCTGCCCTGCTGCAGGTTCCAGGCGCCGAGGCCATGGAGCGGGTTCCGTCAACCACGGCGGCCGCCGCCCTGGCCAAGGTGCGCCGCGGCGAGGCGTTCGCCGCCATGCTGCCCATTGAGAACTCCATTGAGGGCGGTGTCCCGGCAACCCTTGATGCCATCTCGAACGGCATTGAGCTGCGGATCCTGCACGAAGTGGTGGTCCCGGTCAGCTTTGTGCTGGTGGCCCCGGCCGGGGTTTCCCTGGCGGACATCACGGCCGTGGGCACCCACCCGCACGCCTGGGCCCAGACCCGGGACTGGTTTGGAGAAAACCTCCCCAACGCCACGCATGCCCCGGCAAATTCGACGGCGGCCGCCGCACACGCCCTCGTTGCCGGCACCGACGCGTTCCAGGCTGCCGTGTGCGCGCCTCTCGTGGCACAGCAGACTGGCCTGAACATCCTGGCGGCGGGCATCGAGGACAACATTGGTGCCGTCACCCGGTTCGTCCTGGTGGGCCGCCCGGGTTCCCTGCCCGAACCCACGGGAGCGGACAAAACCACCCTGGCCATCCCGCTGCCCGATGACCATCCCGGCGCCCTGATGGCAATCCTGGAGCAGTTCGCGAGCCGCGGCGTCAACCTGAGCCGCATTGAGTCCCGGCCCACGGGGCAGTTCCTGGGTCACTACATCTTCAGCGTGGACGTGGACGGCCACATCAAGGATGCCCGGGTGGCCGATGCCCTGCGCGGCCTGCACCGGGTGAGCCCCGAGATCCGGTTCCTGGGTTCCTACCCGCGGGCCGACAAGCAGCAGCCGCAGATCCGTTCCTACAACTCCGACGGCGCATTCGACGACGCCGCCGCCTGGGTTCAGTCGCTGCTTTAAGGTTCCCGGCGGGAGCTTATTTTCCCGAGGTGGACTTGGCTGCCGGCTTGGCTTTGGCCTTGGCCGGGGCGGACGCCGCCTTGGACTGGGCCCCTGCGGTGGGCTTGGCGGGCTGCTTGGACACCGGCCGGGCCGGGCCCGGCTGCCTTCCTGCGCCAGCCGCACCCGGCTGCTTGGCCTGGGTGGGCCGCTTTGGGGCCGCAGCCTTTGCCTGAGGGGCAGCCTTGGCCTTGGTGTTCTTGCCTGAGTTGCCTGCAGCCTTGGCCTTGTTGATGGGGTTGGCAGAGGTGACGGGGCCGGCCTTGGCTGCCGGTGCGGGCTGCTTGGCCTTGGTGGCCGTGGCGGGTGCCTTGGCCGCTGTTGCCTTTTTCGGCTGGCTGGCCACAGCTGCGGGCGCAGCAGCGATCTTGGCGGGCGCCGGCGCAACCGCCGCGGCAGCCTCTGCCGGTTCCTCGTCCCGCCGTGCACGCAGGCGTGGCAGGTGCCGGCTGCGGAACATGCCCACAGCCAGCAGGAGAACGATGGGAATGGCCGTCAGGCTCGGCAGCAGCGCCCCGGAGGCGGTTCCGTTCATGACCAGGGAGCCGGCCAGATCAAGCACCAGCAGGGCCACTGTGCCCACGAGCCCGGCCGCGAGGCTCAGCCGTTCGGCCACTGCCCTGCGCATCAGCATCATGGCGCCGGCGCCCACCACGGCGGCCGTGACCAGCAGCTGGAGCAGTGACAGCACCACGCTGAGCCAGTTGTTGATGTAAAACATGTAGGAGAGCATCTGGCCGAATGCGGCCATGAAACCCAAGGTTCCCAGCAGGATCAGCAACAGGCCCGCGGGCACCTTGAAGCTCAGCGGATTGGGGGACTGGTGGTCCGGCATATCCGGGGACGGGTTGCTCAACGGGGCCTCGATGGTTTAAAGCAGCTGGTGGGGTTACTTCCATTAAGGGTGCCCGGCCGCCCTCCCACAAGTGGGACACACGCTTCGTGACGAAGATCCCAATGTTGGCCCGAAAATAAGCCGTGTGTTGATCCCTTTCCCCGCGGCGGAGCCGAGCCTATGCTTGGCGTATCCCTGCGGGAGTCCGTGGGGACGACGCAAGAACCGGCCCCACCAGGGAAGAGGCGAGCCATCATGGATCCGCATGAAGTCAAGGGAAGCAGCCAGGACGGCACCATCGTCAATCCCGGCAGCAATGTTGGCCGGGACACCTCGGTGGGCGACGAGGGCGACGACGCCAATGAGTTGCGCTTTGACGAGGAGCAACGCCTCATCAAGGAGCAGTCGCAGCGCCCTGAAACGGACTAGCTAGGCCGGGTTGTTGGGTCCGGGAACCCGGACCAGGACTGCCTTGGGTTCAACGCTGACCTTCACACAGGTCGCCGGGCCCGTGGGGTCGCCGTCGATCTGGGTTTCCACGGGCAGCACCGTGCGGATCACCAGGTTCCGGGACCGGTAAAAGTCAATCACCGGCACGTTGTTCTTGTGCCGGAGCACCACCTTGCCGGCCATGGCCAGCCAGCCCAGGGCGCTGCGCGGGCTGATGACCACCACGTCCAGCACGCCGTCGTCAATGAGGGCGTCGGGGACAAAGTCGATGCCGCCGGGCAGCAGGCCGCAGTTGGCAAAAAGCACTGAGCGGACCTTGCGCTGCTGGGCAGGCTCGTCGTCCAGGGCAATGCTGACCTTTTTGCGCGGCCCGGCCATGTGGCGCAGCCCGGCCTCGCTGTAGGCCAGCCAGCCCACATGCTCCTTCAACTTGGAGTTGGTGTCGCCCATGACGTCGGCGTCCATGCCCAGGCCTGCAATCACCATGAATGAATGCTTGGCCACGGAGCCGGTGATGCCGTCCTCAATCTCCATGAGCCCGGCGTCGATGTGGCGCTGGTGGCCGAACAAGGCCACCTGGACGCTGCCGGCAACATCCGTGACGTCGATGTCCAGGTTGCGGGCCAGCAGGTTGCCGGTGCCCAGCGGGATGATCGCCATGGGCACCTCGGTGTGGCGCAGGGTCTGGGCCACGGCGCGCACGGTGCCGTCGCCGCCGCCCACGAGAACGACGTCGGCCTTGGCATCCAGCGCTGCCTTGGCCATGGAGTAGCCGGGGTCCTCGGCCGTGGTTTCCAGGAAAATCGGGGCGGGCCATTCGGCCTTGGAAACGGAACGGCTGATCAGCGTCTTGGCGTCGGCGGAGCCGTTCTTGGTGGGGTTGTAAATGAATGCAACCTGCTGTTTTGCCAGGTGAATTTTGTGCGGGGAATCCGCCGCGGCACTGCGTGTGTGCTGCTGGGCCAGCTTGCGCACGCCCAGCCAGCTGATGGCAACGGTGAGCACAATGGCGGCCACAATGACGACGGCGAGGATTTCAGTTGGCATGATTGCTCAACCTTATCCCGTCAACTTGTTTTGATTGGATAGGCTTAGCACGTGATCGATGTACGAGACCTCTGCGAAAATCCCGAAATCTACCGTGCCAGCCAGCGTGCCCGCGGTGCCGAACCGTCTGTGGTGGACTCCATCATCGCCGCCGACTCCGCCCGCAAGTCCGCGATCACCTCCTTTGAGGCCCTGCGCGCCGAGCAAAATGCCTTCGGCAAAAAGGTGGCCCAAGCCAAGGGCGAGGAGAAGCAGGCCCTGCTGGCAGAGGTGAAGGAACTCTCGGCAGCCGTGAAAACGGCCTCCGCCGCGGCCGACGCCGCCAGTGCCGAGCAGGACACCCTGGTGCGCAGCATGCCCAACCTCATCTCCGAGGGCGTCCCGGAAGGCGGCGAGGACGACTACGTTGTGGTCAAGACCGTCGGCACGCCCCGCGAATTCCCCGATTTCAAGCCCAAGGACCACCTGGAAATTGGTGAGCTCATTGGCGCGATCGACATGGAGCGCGGCGCCAAGGTGTCCGGCTCACGCTTCTACTTCCTCAAGGGAGTCGGCGCCCGCCTGGAAATGGCGCTGCTGCAGATGGCCATGGACCAGGCCATCGAGGCCGGCTTCACGCCCATGATCACCCCCACCCTGGTGCTGCCCGAAACCATGGCCGGCACCGGCTTTGACGTGGAGCACGACGCCGAAATTTACCGCCTGGCCGAGGACGACCTCTACCTGGTGGGCACCTCCGAGGTGGCCCTGGCCGGCTACCACGGCAACGAAATCATCAACGTTGATGCGCCCGTCCGCTACGCCGGCTGGTCCTCCTGCTACCGCCGCGAGGCCGGTTCGCACGGCAAGGACACCCGCGGCATCATCCGCGTGCACCAGTTCAACAAGGTTGAGATGTTTGTCTACACCACCGTTGAGAAGGCTGCCGAGGAGCACCAGCGCCTGCTCGCGTGGGAAGAGGAAATGCTGGCCAAGGTGGAGTTGCCCTACCGTGTCATCGACACCGCGGCCGGCGACCTCGGCGGCTCCGCCTCCCGCAAGTTCGACTGCGAGGCATGGGTTCCCACGCAGGAGAACTACCGCGAGCTGACCTCAACCTCCAACTGCACCACCTACCAGGCCCGCCGCCTGAACATCCGCGAACGCCTCGTGGCGGACGACGGCGGCAAGGGCGGCACACGCGCCGTGGCCACCCTGAACGGCACACTGGCCACCACGCGCTGGATCGTGGCCATCCTGGAACACCACCAGAACGCCGACGGTTCCGTCAACGTCCCCGTCGCCCTGCGCAAGTACCTGGGCGGCATGGAAGTGTTCCCGGTCCTGTAGTTCCCGGCCCGGATGAACGCCGGATTAATGTCCACACTGTGCAGTTCCCTGTGGACATTAACCCGGCGTTCACTGCTTTAACAGCCAATGCAGGTGGCATTTTCGGGCCAATCTGTTTGACTGGATGCATGACAATGACAGTAAACAGTGCAATTTCCGGCATCGATGACCGGATCAATGAACAGACAAACTACCTCGTGGCCCTTGATGTTGACGGAACCCTGGTGGACCACGACGGCGCCATGAGCGATGGCGTGCGCGAGGCCGCGCGGGCCGTGGTCGACGCCGGCCACCACGTCATCATCGCCACGGGACGCTCACTCGGCGCGCTGCTTCCCATCGTGGAGGCCATCGGCCTGCGCCGCGGCTACGGCGTGTGCTCCAATGGCGGCGTGACCATCCGGCTGGACCCCGAACTGGCCAACGGCTACGAGGTCATCGACCGCGTGACATTTGACCCGGCCCCCGCCCTGACGGCCCTGCGCGACCGTGTGCCCGGCGCCCGCTTCGCCGTGGAGGACGCCGAAGGCAACTTCCTGGCCACCTCCCGCTTCCAGGACGCCAGCTTCGGCATCGAGGCCCGCGGCGTCGACTTCCACCACCTCCTGGCGGCCCAGGCCGTGCGCGTGGTGGTCAACAGCGCCGAGGCCAGCACCGAGGAATTCGCGGATGCAATCTCCGCCGCCGGTCTGCACGGGGTCACCTACGCAATTGGCTGGAGCGCCTGGCTGGACATTGCCGCAGCCGGGGTCACCAAGGCGTCGGCGCTTGAGGTGCTGCGCGAGTCGCTCGGCGTGGACCCGCGCCTGACCGTTGCGGTGGGCGACGGCTCCAACGACATTGAGATGCTGCGCTGGGCCGGGCGCGGCGTGGCCATGGGCCAGGCAGAGGACGAGGTCAAGGCAGCCGCTGACGAGGTGGCCGCCTCGGTCTACGACGACGGTGCCGCCGTCGTCCTGCGCAGCCTGGTCTGACCCGTTCCTTAAACAACTGGCCCGCAGCAGTGGCTGAAAAAATCACGGAAATCGTGACTTTATCGACCACTGCTGCGGGCCAGTTGAAGGAAGAGCCTTAGTGCTTGGTGGCCTCGTAGCGCTTGATGGAGGCTTCCAGCTCGGCCTCGGCAGCTGCGCGGTCGGCCCAGCCCTCGGCCTTGACCCACTTGCCGGGCTCCAGGTCCTTGTAACGGGTGAAGAAGTGCTCGATCTCCTTGACCAGGAAATCGTCCACGTCGGACAGTTCCTGGATGTGGTCGAAGCGCTTGTCGTCAACAACACACAGGACCTTGGCGTCGCCGCCGCCGTCGTCGGTCATGTTGAACACGGCGATGGGGCGGGCATCGACAACAACGCCGGGGTGCAGGTCAAAGTCCTGCAGCATGACGAGTGCGTCCAGGGGATCGCCGTCCTCGCCCAGGGTGTTGTCGAAGAAGCCGTAGTGCGTGGGGTACTGCATTGAGGTGAACAGCACACGGTCCAGGCGGACACGGCCGGTCTCGTGGTCAACTTCGTACTTGACGCGTGATCCGCGGGGGATCTCGATGGTGACGTCGTGCTTCATCGTAATGCTCCTCATGATGGGGTGTGCGCGGCCTGGCGCGGCCTCACGCGTAAATTCCGTCTAGTATGAGGATATAGGCGCTTTCCTTGCGCTAAAAACCCGCCCGGCATTTACGGGCGGAAGACTGCCCTTTTCCGGACCGGCTCCCAGCCCGCCGTTCCGCCAGCTTTCGAAGGAACCGCCTGCTTCATGGGACGCACGTCAAAAGCCGTGACGAGCGGCTTGCTCATCTGCGCACTGGCCGCCGTAACTGTGCCGGCCGGGCTGCACCTGGCACCCGCCTTTCTCCCGCAGGACCCTGCAGCCGTGGCTGTCCTTCCCGCCGCCCAGGAAATGCCGACGTCGATCGGGACCATCTCGGGGATCGCGCCCCTGTCGGACGACGCCCCCCTGCCGGATGCGGCCACGATTGCCGCCGGCATGAAGGAAGCACTGGCGTTCGACGGCGCGGGCACCTTTGGCGTGTATGTTGCCGACGCCCTGACGGGAAAGACGTTGTTTTCGCAGAAGGGTGAGGCCGCGGCCACACCCGCCTCCAACCTGAAACTGCTCACCGCCGCGGCGGCGCTGGCAACCCTGGGCCCGGAAACCCGCTTCAGCACGCGCGCCGTGGCCGGTTCCGCACCCAACCAAGTTGTCCTTGTGGCCGGTGGCGACGCCATGCTTTCCGACGGCGGTGGCGACCCCGCCAAGGTCATGGGCCATGCCGGGGTCGAGGACCTGGCCCGGCAGACCGCCGCGGCGCTTGCCGCTGCCGGCGTCAAGGGCCCGGTGACCCTGAGCATCGACGACACCCTGTTCACAGGCCCCGCGCTGAACCCGGACTGGGCCGACGGGGACGTTGATGCGGGTGAAATTGCGCCCATCTTCCCCATGGCGCTGAACGCCGGGCGGCTTGCCCCCGAGGTCCTCAGCGGCCCGCGCCCGCAGGATTCCGCGGTGGCCGTCGCCGAGGCCTTCGCGCACGCCCTCGAGGATGCCGGCGTTGCCACCAACGGCGCCATCACCCGGGGCAAGGCCCCAGCGGCATCCAGTGCGGCGGGCGCCGGTCCGGTGCAGCCGGGGTCGGTGCTTGGTTCCGTGGAGTCTGCCACCGTGGCCGGCCAGGTGCAGTACATGCTGGACGAATCAGACAACTACGTGGCCGAGGTCATGGGCCGCATGACGGCGCTGAAGCTGGGCAAGGAAGCCAGCAACGCCGGCGCCGTGGCCGCCGTGCGTGAGGTTGTGGAATCGCTTGGGGTTCCCATGGAGGGCATCACCATGACGGACGCCTGCGGACTGGCGGTGGGGAACCTCATCAGCCCGGCCCAACTGGTCAAGGTCCTCACGCTCATGCTGGCCGACCCCGGATCGGACCTTGGCCAGGCTCTCCCCGGGCTCCCCATCGCGGGCCTGAGCGGATCGTTGGAGCGGCGCTTTGCTTCCGGGCCCGAGCTCGGGGGAGCGGGACTGGTCCGGGCCAAGACCGGATCGCTGAACAGTGTCACCGGTCTGTCCGGCTATGTGGTCAACGCCCACGGCCGGCTCCTGGTCTTCTCCATCCTGGGCAATGGCTTCAGCGACGGTGCCGCCGCAGCCCGGCCCGTGGCCGACGCCGCAGCGGCAGTCCTGGCGAAAAGCTAGCCGGCCAGGGCCTTCTCCAGCGCAGTTCCGCGCTGGTCCAGGAAGGTCGCCACCGTGGCCGACTTCGCCGCAATGTCCTGCGCCGACAGGGCATCGCTGGCCGGGATGGACGCCGTGATGTCCGCCAGTAGGGACTTGGCAGTTCCCTTGGCAAACACCTGGGCGTACAGATCCTGGTAGGCGCTGTCATAGAGCTTCTTGAATGTGGCCGAGGCCAGGAAGCGGCTCTTGAACGTGCCGGTGGATGCTGTGTTTTGCGCCGTGCCGCCCGCCCCTGCACCATTTCCGCCCGCGCCGCCCCGGCCGCCGCCCATGGACAGGGCCGCATCCGGATCCGCTGTGGCGTTGCCGCTCAGGGCCAGGTTCAGGTCCCAGGAAATGACTGAGATCTTCTTCGTCGAGAGGTCGTAGCTGAGGTAGTAGTTCTGTCCGGGGCCGGACATGTCATCGGAGTTGGCCAGCAGGTTCTGTGTTGCCGCGTACTTGGCGAAGGATTCCACATCCACCCAGTCGGCCAGCTCGGCGTCGAAGGTGGCTGCATCGGCGTCCTGCAGCCACTTCAGGAACTTCACAATGGGCGTCGCATCCTGCGAATCCGTCTTGTTCAGCTGCTTGAACTGGTCCGCATAGGTGGCAAGGTCCTCGCCCTGGTAGCTGAAACTGGAGTCGGCGTCGGCCTTGAACACCACGGTGTTGCCTGTGGTGCCTCCGGCGTCGGCCAGGTTCTCGGCGTAGGCCTCATCGGGGTTTTCCAGCAGCAGCCGGGTCTGGGTGGCCGAACCGTTCACCGAGTAGGTGGTGTAGGCGTAGCGCTGGGAGGCCTGCCCCGTGGCTGCCGTGATGGACAAGGCCAGTGCCTCATTGATGACAGGGGAACCCGGCCGCACTGCCAGCTCGGTCAGGCCCTCATAGCTGGTGCCCTTGACGTATTTGTCGAAGCGGATCAGCAAGGGCAGCGAGGCCGGATCGTCGGCGGAGATGCCCGATGAGGTGTCCATGCCGCCGCCACCTCCCGGGGCCATGCCGCCTCCGCCCGGACCGCCGCCGGCCATGTCGGTGGGCAGGTCAGTTGGCCGGGTGCCATCCGTTCCTGCCGGTGGCTGCCCGGCCGGACGGTCGCCGCCCATGCCGCCGCCCTGTGTGCCGCCCAGGCTGCGCAGCGTGGAATTGCCCTTGAGCCGCACGCCCACATTCTTGATGAGTGTTCCGTCGATCGTGATGTCGGCACTGATCCAGGCCTTGTCGGAATCGCTCTCATAGGCGGCGATCATGGCATCGTAGTCGGCCTCATCCCAGCTCAGGCTCACGGAGTGGGAGGCGCCGGCGTCGAACAAGGCAGTGCTGCCGGTGATGGCAGTTCCGGCCTTGGCCGTGGCGGCGCCGGATGTCGCGGCGCCGGAACAGCCCGAGAGGGCCAGTGCCAGGATTGCGGCCGCCGCGGCGGCGGCGGCAGCCTTGCTGCGTATCTTTTCCAGGAGGGTGGTTGTTGCCATGGTGGATCCTTGCTTGGTTGGGGGAAATGGTGGTGGCCGGGAGCGGCTAGCGCCGTCCGGGGCCTCGGGCTGCGGTGTATTCGCCCGCGGTGACCGCCATGAGCTGCGTGGCCCCGGCCGTTGAGCCGGTGCCCAGCCCTGCCTTCACGCTGGCCGTGCCGCCTGTGTAGACGGTGTATTGCGCGCCGGCCTTGATGTCGGGGTTGGAGAGGACCAGCGAGGCCGTCTGCTTCGAGGTGACGAACGTGGCCACGACTGCCCCGGAGGAGTCGGCGAGCTGAATGGCCGTGCCTGCCGGGACGGCGGAGTCGAAGGTGATCTGGAGCCCGGACTGGGTGGAGGAGGTGCCGGGCGTGACAGCCATGCCGGCACTGCCGGCCGCGGCGACGGTGCCGCCCGTGACGGCCAGTTCACCGTTGACGTCCAATGCCCCGTTTCCGTCGTTCGTGGGGCCGTTGACCACCACGGTGCCGCCGCTGATGGAGGCGTTGCCATTGGAGTCCAGGCCGTCGCCTTCGGCGTTGACAGTGACGCTCCCGCCGGAAATGTCCAGGGAGAAGTCGCCCACGGTGTCCATTCCGCCGCCCATGCCGCCGGCAGGTGCCCCGCCGGCCGCATCACTGGTGCCGGTGGATGCCCCGCCGGCGGCGTTCAGGCCGTCGTCGTTGGAGTTCACGGTGACAGTGCCGCCGGAGATGGCGATGTGTGGAGCCTCGATGCCTTCCTCGGACTTTGACACAGTGGCGGTGCCGTCGCTGATGGTCAGTGTGGTGGCTGCCTTGATGCCGTCGTCGCCGGCGGAAACGTCCAGGGTTCCCCCTGCCACGAGCAGCCAGCCCCTGTCGGCATCTGTTTCATTCGTGGACTTGATGCCGTCCCCGCCTGCCGTCACCGAGTAGATGCCGTCCAGGAGCACTGTGTAGTCCTTGCCCTTGATGCCGTCATCCACCGCCTTGACGCTGACATTGCCGGAGGCCAGCACCAGCCCGTCCTTGGAGGTGATGCCGTCCTGGTAATTTCCGTTGACGGTGAGGGCGCCGGGCCCGGCAACTGTGAGGTCTGCGAGGGAATAGACGGCGGCGCTGGGCGCATCCGTGCCCGTGTCTGTGTAGCTGGCAGCGTCACTGAGTGTGTTGCTGGTGCCGTCGGCCAGGTACAGAAGTGCCTCGTTGGCGCTCTTGATGTCAACGGCTGGTCCGGTTGAGCTGGTGACGGAGGCGTTGTCCAGCACGATCCGAACTACGTCCTCCTCGCCGGCCGCGACCACGATTGTCCCGTCGGCCAGCGATCCGCTGACCCGGTATGTGCCACCGGCCTTGATGGTCACCACATTGCCGTCCACCGCCACGCTGCCGGCGTTTTCGCCAGCCGCGGCGCTGGCCCCGTTGGACAGGGTGATGGTGGTTTCCTTGGCGGCGTCCCACGTGAGGTCGTCAGCGTCGAAGTGGGTTGCCTCCGCAATGCTGCTGGCCAGTTCCGCGGACGTTCCCGAGGTCGTCACGGCGGGTGTTGACGATGTGGCGCTGGAGGTGGTGGCCGGCGTCGTGCCTGGTGCCTGTGCGGAGCAGCCTGCCAGCGCGAGGGCCAGGGCGAGGGCCGCGACGGAGGTGGTGCGCTGGGCCTTGGAGAAGAATTTCATGGTGTGGTCCTTGCTGGGTTGGTGGGCTGCGGCATGTTGTGGCGCAGTGTGCGGTGCCAGCGGTTTGCGGGCAGTTCCGGCATGAGGGTGGCCATGCCGGTGGCGAATTTGGAAATGCGGGAGGGGCGGATTCCGTGGTGCCAGAGGTGGCGGTCCAGCTGGCCGGGGGCGGAGCCTGACTTGGTCTCCACCACCACCTGGTTCGCCATGACCAGGGGTGCCTGGCCGGGCAGCGACCAGGCGACGTTGAGGTCGATCGTGGCCCGGGAGTTGGATGCCGGCAGGAAAAGCGTGATGCGTCCGTAGAGGGTTTCCAGGACGGGGGCCAGCTTCGACGGCGGTTGCTGGCCGGTGCTGCCGAGCGTCTCGGCAATGTAGGCGGCGCCGGCGGCGGTGATGGTGGAGCGGTCCGCGGGGCTGTAGGGGATGCGTTCCTTCACGGTGGCGCTGCGCGAACCCTCCGTCTTGACCTCCAGGAAGCTTGCGCCGCTGTCCAGGTAGCTGCGGGTGCGGATCTTGTAGCGGCGGCGCCGCCCGTGTGCGGCCAGGAAGTAGCTGTCCAGTGCCGGGGTGTCAAAGTAGACGGAGTCGTAGCGGAAGACCCGCAGGCCGCCGGTGTCAAGGACGCGCATGTCTGCGTCGAAGCTGCCGAACAGCCGGGCAAATGTTGTGGCCGGGACCAGGTACTTCCTGTCGATCCGGGTTTGCAGGGCCGCCGTGGCGTTGAGTTCCTCCAGCCCGATGCCGTCAAGGGCGCCCAGGAGTGGGGCAATCTGTGTTTCCACGGGCACCTCCGCAAGGATGCCTGCCGGGACGGCCGGGTTCATGCCGCACCGGCCTGGTCCAGGGCCTTGGTGGCAGGCAGGGGCAGCTGTTCAAGGAGCGGCCCGCGGGGTTCGCCGGCCGGCCGGGTTCCGGTCCCAACCTCAAACCGCACGTCCACTGTTGTCTTGTCGTTGACCAGGTCCAGGCACTGGACAATCACGGTGTGGACGGTGCCGCCCAGGACCTCTTCCAGCCGCGCGTTCAGGGCTGCGGGGTCGGCAATGGCCTGGTCCAGGACGACGCTTTGCTGGCGGTACGCGGGGAGCACACGGGGGCTGTCGGCCAGGAACATGACCACCAGGATCAGGGCCATGAGGGAGAGCGAGAGCCACAGCGGCTCCACGCCCAGGCCGGCGATCAGGCCCAGCGCCAATGCGGAGAAGTAGTAGGCCACCTCGTGCTGGGACAGCTCGGTGGAGCGCAGGCGGATGATGGACAGGACCCCAAAGAGCCCCAGGCCAAGTCCGACGCCGGCTGCCGAACTTGAGAGCGCAGTGGCCACTGCCAGGACGCCCACGTTGATGCCGAGGTAGGAGACCACCAGGTCGCGGCGCCGGTGGCGGCGCAGGTACATGCCGAAGGTCAATGCCGTGATGGCCAGCAGGTCGGCGGCCACAAATATCCAGGTGTTCATTCTTTGATCTCCAAGTTCAATGTTCGGGTGGGGTTCCTACAACCAGACTTTCGCCCGAGGCTGTGCTGAATCTGTGCCGGCGGGCAGCTGGGCTTGTGAATGCGGCTCGTTTTTTGGCCGGCGCCGGATTTCGGGCGCCCGCGGCGCTCCGGTTCCGGAACAGGAAGCGCTTTTGCACCGCGAAACTGAACAGGAACAAGACAAGTTCGGTCAGCACCTTGGCGGGCAGGGAGGGCAGCCCGGCCTGGGTGAAGCTGAGCAGGAGCCCGTAGTTGGCGGCCAGCAGCACGGCAGCCAGGGCCACGTAGCGGCCGGCGGACCGCCGCAGCGAAACGCTGCGACCCTCCGGGAAGACCAGGGTGCGGTTGACGGCAAAGTTGACCCCCGCACTGATGGCGCGCGCACCCAGGACAGCCATCCAGAGCGATCCGGTGGCCGCTGACAGGACCACGAACGCAACCGTGTCCACCAGGAAGCCAAGAAACGACGACAGTGAAAATTTCAGCAGCGGTGCATAGATGCGCAGGGAGTCCCGGAGCGGGCGGAAGTGTGAGGATTGGTTGTTCGCCAGGTAGATCGTGGCGATGGGGACGCTGTCAAAGCGGTAGCCACGGCTGCGCGCCTCAAGCAGCACATTGAGCTCGTATTCGTAGCGGTCGCCGCGCACGCCCTGCAGCCAGGGCAGCAGTGCGGCAGGGTAGCCGCGCAGGCCGGTTTGGGTGTCGCGCAGCCAGGTGCCGGTGGCGAGGGCAAAGAAGAACCGCGTGGCGCTGTTGCCGAAGCTGCTGCGCAGCGGCACCTGGCCGCTGAAGTGCCTCTCGCCCAGCACCATGGCGTTGTCCGGGCCCACGGCCGCCGCTACACGGAGGATGTCCGTGACGGTGTGCTGGCCGTCGCTGTCGGCGCAGACCACAGGCTGCCCGGGGTGGTTGGCTGCGATGTAGCTGAAGCCGGTCTTGAGGGCCTGCCCCTTGCCGTGGTTGTTTTGGTAGCCGATCACTGTGGCGCCGAGGGATTTCACCGCTGCAAAAACAGGCTCGTAGGCGGGGCCGCTGCCGTCGTTGACCACGATGACCGGGTGCTCCGCGGCGGCGTGCCGCAGTTCCTGGATGAGAGCGGGGAGTTTTTCATCCGGTTCAAAGGCCGGGATCAAGATGATCATGGTGTGCCTACCGTCCAATGTAGAGAATGTCGGAGGTGCCGCGTTCCTGGTTTTTGCCCAGCGGGTTGTTCACCAGGGCCCCGTTGAAGTACATGGTTGAGGAGCCGCCGCCGTCGATGTTGTAGGCCGTCGTGGCGCCAAGGCCCAGCATGATCTGGGCCAGTTCGGTCATGGTGACGCCCGTGCTGTAGCCGGTGGACCGCCCGTCAACCACCACGAACACCAGGTGGTTGGGGCCCAGCACGCCCACGGCGGTCCGTGGTTGGAGGCCCTGGATGGAGTGGTTGCCGAAGTTGGTGTCCACCTCCACATCGTCAATGCCCTCCTTGACGGCGCCGCCCTCGATGAGCGATGGCCCGAAGGAGAGGGTGTTCCAGACGCCGGCGGCCAGGAGCGCCTTGGCGTTGGTGGCGGTCTCGTCATAGACCTCTACGGTGCCGTCGCGGTGGAAGGCCAGGCCCTCGCGGGCACCCTTGTCGCGGTACGCAACGCCGTTGCGGATCACGATTCCCGTGTCGCGGAATCCGTAGTAGTCGCCGTTGACGGCAAAGATGGCGTCCTTGTCCGCGGCGATGGCCGAGGTGTTCTCGGTGATGTTTTCGCCGAACTTGTTGTCCGCGAACGCCGATTTCAGGGCGGTCGCGTCGCTCAGCTTGAGATCGGCCGTGAAGTACTTCAGGCTGGCGTCGCCGCTGCCGCTGCTCACCTGCCCAATGGAAATGGATGCCTCAGGGGAGCTGTAGCTGTCCCCGTCCACGACGGCGGCGGAAGCTGAGTCTGCCCCGTTGGCGCCCGCCGTGGAGCTTGCCTGGCTGGATTCGTAGGAGGTGACGTCGTCGATTTCCACGTGCTGCACCACGAAGCGGTCCAGGGCCCAGGCCGTGGCCCCGCCGGCGGAGGCCAGCATGGCAAGCGCGCCGCCCAAGACGACCCGGCGGCTGGGCCGGCCCTTGGTGCCGGGTGGTTGTGGCGGGTTGCCGGGACCGGCGTCCGTGGCCTGTTGGTGGGTGGTGGCCGGCTCTGTGGGTGGGGGAGAAGTAGTCATGCTTCTTTTTTATGGGGCCACCCTGTGCCACATGCTTCGCGATCTTGTGCTGATCCTGTGAGCCTTGCCGGCGCCCCGCCCGGCGCCCGGCAGGCTGCCCCTACATGGTGGGCAGGCGGAGCGTGAAGCGGGTCCGGCCGGGTGTGCTTTCCACCGCGACGGAACCGCCGTTGGCCTCGGCCAGGGCCTGGACTATGGCCAGCCCCAGCCCGGAGCTGTTGCCTCCGCTGCTGCTGGCGCGGGCAGGGTCGGCCCTGCTGAAGCGGGTGAAGATGTGCTCCAGGAACTCCTGGGGGATTCCGTCGCCGTCGTCCTCGATGGACAACTCGGCACTTGCGCCGGCCACCGCGAGGCCCACCCGGATGCTGGTGCCTGCGGGCGTGTGCTTGGCCGCGTTGGAGAGCAGGTTGATGAGGACCTGGCGCAGTTCCGACTCCACGGCGTGCACCGAAACGGGTTCCTCCGGCAGCTGCAGCGACCAGTGGTGGTCCCGGGCGGCCACCTTGCTGTCCTGCGTGGTTTCCATGAGCAGGTCGGTCAGGTCAACGTCTGCCAGTTCGCCGCGCTGGCCCTCGTCGAGCCGGGCCAGCAGCAGCAGGTCCTCAACCAGCGCTGACATGCGCCGGGATTCGCTGTCCACCCGGCGCAGGGCTGACGTGCCCGCGGGCGTGAGCTTTTCACTGAGCAGGACCAGTTCGGTGTAGCCGCGGATCGAGGTCAGGGGCGTGCGCAGCTCGTGGCTGGCATCGGCCACAAACTGGCGCACCTTCACCTCGCCCGCATGCCGGGCGGCAAAGGCACGGGTCAGGTGGTCAAGCATGTTGTTGAACGCCACGCCCACCTCGCCCACCTCTGTGCCGGGCTGGGCGGCCATGGGCGGAATCCGCACATGAATGGCAGCCTCGCCGGACTCCAGCGGCAGCGTTGCCACGGTGGTTGCCACGGCGGACAGTTCATCCAGGGGCCGCAGCGAGCGGCGGACAATGACTGTCCCCACCAGGCCGATGATGCCCAGCCCGGCCAGCGAAACAACCGTGGTGACCAGGTCAAGGGAGCGCAGGATGGAGTCGCGCTCGGTGGTGGAAAGCCCCGTCACCAGCAGCCCGCCGGTGCCTGTCATGGCCGTGGAGGCGGAGACCCGGTAGTGGCCGCTGGACAGGGCCAGCTCGGTGGGCGGGCCGTTGGGGTCCAGCTTCTCCACGAGCAGCAGGTCCGCCGTTGTCAGGGGGACCGTGGAGCCGTCGTTCTGCACCACAGCCGAGGACGTGTCCACGCCCTTCACGAACAGGGCCAGGAGGGTGCCGGGGCGCTGGCCCCGGGTGTCCAGGGGGTTGGGCTGGCCGGAAGGCAGCGGGTCGGTGGTGCTGCTGCCCGGCGGAGGTCCCTTGGGGCCGAAGGAACGCGCGGCAGCCTCATGCAGTCCGGAGTCGATTTGTGCCGTGAGGTAGGTGTTCATGGCGAGGTGGCTGACAACCCCCACACTCGCGCAGATGGCCGCCAGCAGCGCCAGCATGGCAACGATCAGCTTGGTGCGCAGCCTGTGGCTGCGGCGCGCTGCTGGCCGGGCGTCCGTGCCGGATGTGGCGGATCCGGCGGGACCGGTCATGAAGCGGCCGGCTTCAGCACGTACCCCACGCCGCGGACGGTGTGGATCATGGGTGCGCGCCCGGCGTCGATCTTCTTGCGCAGGTAGGAGATGTACAGCTCCACAATATTGGCCTGCCCGCCAAAGTCGTAGTGCCACACCTGGTCAAGGATCTGGGGCTTGCTGACAACCCTGCGCGCATTCTCCATGAGGTAGCGCAGCAGCTCCCACTGCGTGGCCGTCAGGTCAATGTCCGTGCCGCCGCGGGTGACCTCGCGGGTGTCAAAGTTCAGCACAAGGTCGCCCACCACAATCTCGGCGTTGTCGGATGAGGCGATGCCCGAGCGCTGCACCAGCCGGTGCAGGCGCAGCATGAGTTCCTCCATGCTGAAGGGCTTTGTCACGTAGTCATCGCCCCCGGCCGCCAGGCCCGCAATCCGGTCGTGGACGCCGTCGCGCGCGGTCAAAAACAGTGCCGGGATGTTGGGGGCGAACTCGCGGATCTTGCCCAGGGCCTCGATCCCGTCCATGCCGGGCATCATGACATCCAGGACCAGCACATCGGGGCGGAAGGTGCGGGCCGTGCGCACAGCCTCGGCGCCGTCGGGGGCCGTGGTAACATCCCAGCCGGCCATGCGCAGGCCCATGCTGATCAGTTCCGCCAGGCTCGCCTCGTCGTCAACCACCAGCGCGCGGATGGGGCTGCCGTCCGGGTGGGACAGCTGCGGAAGGTCGGTGAAGGAATTCCGCTGTGGCTCGCTCATGGGTGCGTTTCTCTCGTGATGGCCGGCCCTGGGGCGGCCGGCGGCTGGTGGTTCCACCCTAGCGGCGCGCCGCCCTGTGAAGGCAGTGTTTTTTGCAGGGTCTAATCAAAGTCTGGCCGGGTTTCCCATGCCCGGCCAAGATCCTTCCTGTGTTGAAGCTGTGAAACGCGGCCCCTTGCCGGGGCAGGCCGCAGCGCACGCGTCCAGCCAACTGTGATCTGATGGTGGACATGAGCAAGCAGAGCAAAGCAGCAGCCGCACCGCCCGCGTCCCCCGGCATGGTCAACTGGGACCTGGCCGCCCGGACGGCGGCAAACCTGGCTCCCGCCGGCCCCGACCTGCCGAGCTCGGAAATCTCCGCCGCGGTGGACAACCTTCGCGCCATGGCCGAGAAATCAGTGCCGCACGTCCACGAAATCAGCAGGCTGGAGGCCGCGCGGGACCTGCGCGACTCCGAGGTCCTGGTGGTGGACAGGGCATCCTGGGCCAAGGCCAACACGCAAAGCTTCGCCGTCATGATGGACCCCGTGCTGCGGGCGCTCGCCGACAAGGCCGCAGAAACGGCAAAGGCCGGGGGCAAGCCGGCCCCGACACCCGGCAGCCCGGCCGCAGCATTCAGCGCCACCGTCACGGGTGCCCAGCTGGGCGGCGCCCTGGCATTCCTCTCCAGCAAGGTCCTGGGCCAGTACGACCCCTTCTCCGCCCTGGCCCCCACAGCCAGCGCGGCAAGCCAGGCCTCCGGCGGGCGCCTGCTGCTCGTGGCCCCCAACATCATCACTGTGGAACGCGAACTCAAGGTGGACCCCGCGGACTTCCGCCTGTGGGTGTGCCTGCACGAGCAAACCCACCGCGTGCAGTTTGCCGCCGCGCCCTGGCTGCGCCACCACATGCTCGGTGAAATTGGCAAGCTCGGCTCGCTCCTGGTGGGCGACTCGGAGAAGCTCGGCGAACGCCTGCTGGAAAGCGCCAAGGCGCTGGGCAGCCGGCGCGGCGGGGAGGAACCGGAAGGCAGCCGCGGCAGCCTCCTGGACCTGCTCCAGAACCCCGAGCAAAAAGCCGCCCTGTCCCACCTGACGGCCGTCATGAGCCTGCTTGAAGGGCACGCCAACGTGGTCATGGACGGCGTGGACCAAAGCATTGTCCCCACGGTGCGCACCATCCGCCAGCGCTTCAACAGCAGGGGCAAGGACCGCGGCATCATTGAGAAGTTCATCCGCAGCATCATGGGCCTGGACGCCAAGATGCGCCAGTACAGCGACGGCGCCAAGTTTGTCCGCGACACCGTGGCCGTGGTGGGCATGGACGGCTTCAACAACGTCTGGACGCAGGCGGAGAACCTGCCCACAGAACCCGAAATCCACAACGCCCGTCTCTGGATTGAAAGGATGGGACTGTAAATGGAAACCATTTCCTTCCCCGCCGCAGCCCGCCCCAGCCGCCCCCGCGGCCGCCTGGACCCCACCGTTGGCAAGGCCCGTGCCATGGTGGGTGCACTCCTGGGACTGAAAACCACTGGCAAAAACCGGCCCGTGGACAAGCCGCCCCTGCTGCTGGTTGGCTGCAGTGGCGGCCCCGACTCCCTGGCCCTTGCCGCCGTCTGTGCCTTCTTTGCCCAGCGCGGCGAGGTTCGCGTGGGCGCCGTGGTGGTGGACCACCAGATGCAGGAAGGCAGCGCCGCGGTGGCCCGCAACACCGCTGCCGTGCTTGCTGGCCTGGGCCTGGACCCCGTGGTGGTGCGCACCGTTGACCTTGAGCACGACGGCGTGGGCCCGGAAGCCGCCGCCCGCGCCGCCCGCTTTGCCGCACTTGAGGCGACGGCGCTGGAGCTCGGTGCCGACCATGTGCTCCTTGGCCACACAATGGACGACCAGGCCGAATCGGTCCTGCTGGGGCTGGCCCGCGGCTCCGGGACCCGGTCCCTGGCCGGCATGCGGGAACGCCGCGGCATGTACCTGCGCCCGTTTTTGGGGCTGCGGCGCGATGAGACATTGGCCATATGCGATGCCCTGGACCTTGACCCGTGGCACGATCCCGCCAACCAGGATCCCGCCTACCTGCGGGTGCGGGTGCGCAGCAGCGTCATCCCGCACCTGGCCGCCGAGCTGGGCCCGGGCGTGGCCGAATCACTGGCCCGCTCGGCCGCGATCCTCGGCCACGACGCGGACTTCCTGGACGAGCTGGCAGCCGCCGAATACGAAAAATTGGCCCAGCGCGGGGGCGAAAACGGCGGCACGGACGCCATTTCCCTGCCCGAGGATGCGCTCAGGGCACTGGCTCCGGCCCTGCGGATGAGGGTGTTGGCGCTGGCCGCCGTCGAGCTTGGCGGCGTCCAGCCGAGCCTTGAGCGGCTGGCCGCGGCGGAAAGCCTGCTGGCGCGCCAGGGCTCGGCGGGGCCGGTGCAGCTGGCCGGCAAAGTCAGTGCCTGGCGCATTTCACGCAAGGAAAGTGTTCCCCACGAGGGCCGCGCCTATGGGAAGCTTGTTCTTAAGCGCACCACGTAGGCGCACCGCAGCACCAAGCCAGTAGCAAACCTTCACAACCAGGAGCCATGGGTGGATTCACAAGACGTCCAAGCCGATCTTAAGCATGTTCTTTACAGCAAGGAACAAATCCAAACACGCGTGGCCGAGCTGGCCGCGCAGATTGATGCAGACTACGAGGGCCGCGACGTCCTGCTGGTCGGCGTCCTGAAGGGCGCGGTCATGGTCATGGCCGACCTGTCCCGGGCGCTGCACAGCCACGTCACGATGGACTGGATGGCTGTCTCCTCCTACGGCTCCGGCACCCAGTCCTCGGGCGTTGTCCGGATCCTCAAGGACCTGGAAACGGACCTCATGGGCAAGCACGTCCTCATCGTTGAGGACATCATCGACTCGGGCCTGACCCTGTCGTGGCTGCGCGCCAACCTGATGTCCCGTGGCCCGGCTTCCGTGGAAATCTGCACGCTGCTGCGCAAGCCCGACGCCGCCAAGGTGGAAATCGACGTCAAGTACGTCGGCTACGAGATCCCCAACGAATTCGTTGTTGGCTACGGCCTGGACTTCGCCGAGAAGTACCGCAACCTGGACTTCATCGGCACGCTCGCACCGCACGTTTACGAGTAACCCAAATTTGCCGACTTCAGCGCACAGGCGCTGGAGTCGGCATTTTTTGTAGGCTGCGTAAAGGAGACCCCTAAGGCCGCCCGCGGCCGACGGGGTCGGATAGCAGCCGGAAAAATGTCGAGCCAGCGCCGGCGGTCCTTGCCGGGTGCTGGTTTTGTCACTTTTTCGGCGGCCGGAATTTATGCCCTCAGGGAACTATTGGCGGTTCCCGCACGTGTAGCAGTGCGAACGGTGTAAAGCTATTCTGTGGGGATGTGTCTCAAGCACCCTGCACGGTAAGAATTGGTTGAGCAGGAGGGACGAGGCCTGGCCTCGAACACATGAAAGTCAAGAAACTCTTCAAGGGTCCGTTTGTCTGGATCATTGTGGTGGTTGTCCTCATCGGGGCCGGCCTTTTCACATTGACCGGCACGGGCACCAGCCGCATCGGCACTTCTGAGGCACTGGACCTGCTCAAGAACGACAAGGTCGTCTCGGCCAAGGTCTTTGGCTCCGAGGGCCGCGTGGATCTGGTCCTGAAGGACGACTACACGACTGCCGAAGGCCGCAAGGCCGGCAAGAACGTCCAGTTCTACTACGGCGGCTACCGCGCAACCACCATGGTGGCAGCCATTGACAGCGCCAACCTGGAGAAATTCGACGACCAGCCGGCGTCCAACAACTTCTGGTCCAGCATGCTGTCCCTGCTGATCCCGTTCATCCTCATTGGCCTGATCTTCTGGTTCCTGTTCTCGCGCATGCAGGGCGGCGGTTCCAAGGTCATGCAGTTCGGCAAGTCCAAGGCCAAGCTGCTCACCAAGGACCACCCGCAGGTCACCTTCAGCGACGTGGCCGGCGCGGACGAGGCCGTGGAGGAACTCCACGAAATCAAGGACTTCCTGCAGAGCCCGGACAAGTTCACGGCCGTGGGCGCCAAGATCCCCAAGGGTGTGCTGCTCTACGGCCCTCCCGGAACCGGCAAGACCCTGCTGGCACGCGCCGTTGCGGGCGAGGCCGGCGTGCCGTTCTACTCCATCTCCGGCTCCGACTTTGTTGAAATGTTCGTCGGTGTGGGTGCCTCCCGTGTCCGCGACCTGTTTGAGCAGGCCAAGTCCAACGCACCGGCCATCATCTTCGTCGACGAGATCGACGCCGTTGGCCGCCACCGCGGCGCCGGCATTGGCGGCGGCAACGACGAACGCGAGCAGACACTCAACCAGCTGCTCGTGGAAATGGACGGCTTCGACGTCAAGACGAACGTCATCCTGATCGCCGCCACCAACCGCCCCGACGTTCTGGACCCCGCCCTGCTGCGCCCGGGCCGCTTCGACCGCCAGATCCCCGTCGAGGCCCCGGACCGCCACGGCCGCGAGCAGATCCTGAAGGTGCACGCCAAGGGCAAGCCCATGGCACCCGGCGTTGACCTGAACGCCGTGGCCAAGAAGACCCCCGGCTACACGGGTGCCGACCTTGCCAACGTGCTCAACGAGGCCGCCCTGCTGACTGCGCGCTCCAACGCCCAGCTCATTGACGACCGCGCCCTTGATGAATCCATTGACCGCGTCATGGCCGGCCCGCAGAAGCGCACCCGCGTCATGAAGGAGCTGGAACGCAAGATCACCGCGTACCACGAAGGTGGCCACGCCTTGGTTGCCGCGGCCATGCACAACACGGCCCCGGTCACCAAGATCACCATCCTGCCCCGCGGCCGCGCCCTGGGTTACACCATGGTGGTTCCCGAGGACGACAAGTACTCGATCACCCGCAACGAGCTCCTGGACCAGATGGCGTACGCCATGGGCGGGCGCGTCGCCGAGGAGATCGTGTTCCACGACCCCTCCACGGGCGCCTCCAACGACATTGAGAAGGCCACGTCCACGGCCCGCGCCATGGTCACCCAGTACGGCATGAGCGAGCGCATCGGCGCAGTCAAGCTCGGCGCGGCAGGCGGCGAGCCCTTCCTGGGCGGCAGCGCAGGCCACGACCGCGACTACTCCGAATCCGTCGCCGCTGTGGTGGATGAGGAAATCCGCAAGCTGATCGACCAGGCCCACGACGACGCCTACGAGGCACTCATCGCCAACCGCGACGTCCTGGACCGCCTGGCCCTGGAGCTGCTGGAGCGCGAGACCCTCAACCAGGCCGAGATTGCGGAAATCTTCAAGGACCTGCGCAAGCCGGCCGAGCGCAAGGTGTGGCTGTCCAAGGACACCCGCCCCGTCTCGGACCTGCCCCCCGTGGTGACCGAGAAGGAGCGCCAGGAGGCGCAGGCCGCCGGCCTGCCAAGCCCGGACGCCGTGTCCCCGCAGGACCAGCTGGCCAGCGCCCACCTGGACGGTGCCATCGACGCCCCGGGCCAGCGGCCCGGCATTGAACTGGGCAAGGGCGACGGACCGGCACTGCCCGGCCAGCCGTAATCCAAGAGAAAAGGATCCCCTTTCGTGACTGAGCACGACGACGACCACGGCATTGTGCCCGCCGGCACCCCCGGCGGACACAAGGTGGACCTGCCCCGCATCGAGGCCGCGGTCCGCGAAATCCTGCTGTCCATCGGCGAGGACCCGGAACGCAGCGGCCTGCTGGACACGCCCAAGCGCGTGGCCAAGGCGTACGCGGAAATGTTCTCCGGCATCCACCAGGACCCGGCGGAAATCCTGGGCACCACCTTTGACATTGCCCACCAGGAAATGGTGCTGGTCAAGGACATCCCGTTCTACTCCACCTGCGAGCACCACCTGGTGCCGTTCCACGGCAGTGCGCACGTGGGCTACATCCCGGCCGCCGACGGCCGGGTGACCGGGTTGAGCAAGCTGGCGCGCCTGGTGGACATTTACGCCAAGCGCCCGCAGGTTCAGGAACGCCTGACCACCCAGATCGCCGACGCGCTGATCGAGCACCTCAACCCCGTGGGTGCCATCGTCGTGATCGAATGCGAACACATGTGCATGTCCATGCGTGGCGTGCGCAAGCCAGGGGCCAAGACCGTCACCAGTGCGGTGCGCGGTTCGCTCCACGAGCCCGCAACCCGGGCCGAGGCCATGAGCCTGATTCTCGGAAGGTAACAACACACCATGGATTCACTCGCAGCCGCCCCCGGAACGGGCCCGGCCACATCCCCCCTGCCCGTGCTGCGGGCCCGCCGCTCAGTGGCAACCTTTGCGTCGCTGCCCCAGGACCGCACAGTGGTGATGGGGATCTTGAACTGCACCCCGGACTCCTTCAGCGACGGCGGCGAGTACAACTCCATGGAAACGGCCATTGCCCATGGCCTGCGCATGTTCTACGGCGGCGCCGACATCATTGACGTCGGCGGCGAATCAACCCGCCCCGGCGCGGCCCCCGTGGACGAGGCCGAGGAGCAGGCCCGCATCCTGCCCGTAATCTCCACCCTGGCCAAGGCCGGTGCCCTGGTGAGCGTGGACACCCGCCACGCCTCCACGGCCGCCCTGGCCATCGACGCCGGTGCCGGGCTCATCAACGACGTTTCCGGCGCCAACGTCCACCCCGACATGATCGCCCTGATCGCCGAACGCCAGGTGCCCTACGTGCTCATGCACAGCCGCGGCGACTCCCTCCACATGGATTCACTCACGCAGTACAACGACGTGGTGGAGGACGTGGTGGCGGAAATGTCCGCGATCCGCGAACGCTTCTACGCCGCAGGGGTCAAGCCCGAGCTGCTCATCGTGGACCCGGGCATCGGCTTCTCCAAGAACGCCGAGCAGAACTGGGAGCTGCTGGCCAACCTGGACCGCGTTGCCGAAATGGGCAACAAGATCCTGGTGGGCACCTCCCGCAAGCGCTTCCTCGGCTCGCTGCTGACCACCGCGGGCAAGGCCGCCGCCCCCAAGGAGCGCGACGACGCCACCTCCGCCACCACGGCGCTGGCCGGTGCGCAGGGCGTGTGGGGCGTGCGTGTGCACGACGTCGGCGCGAGCCTTGACGCTGCCAAGGTCGCCGCCCGGATGAGGGCCGGCAAGGCAAGCCGCGAGGCCCGCCTGGCTGCCGCGGGTGAGAAGTGAAGCACCTCGACACGATCCGGCTCACCGGCGTCGCCGCCATTGGCTACCACGGCGTTTTTGACCATGAAAAGCGCGACGGCCAGCCGTTCATCACCGACGCCGTGCTGTTCATGGACGTCGCCGATGCCGCCGCCACCGACGACCTGTCCAAGACCGCCGACTACGGTGCCGTCGCGGAAACCATCGTGGCCATGGTGACAGGTGAGCCCTTTGACCTGATTGAGACCCTCACCGTCCGCACGGCCGAGCGCCTGCTGGCCGACTTCCCGGTGCTGCACGCCGTCGAGGTCACTGTCCACAAGCCCAAGGCGCCCATCCAGGTTCCGTTTGGCGACGTCAGTATCACGGTCCGCCGCACACGGGACGGGGCATGAACGCCGTGCGCCCGCTGACCCGGGCCATCCTGGCCCTGGGAAGCAACCTCGGCGAACGAGAAGGCACCCTCATGGAGGCCGTCGCCGAGCTCGTGGACCGCCCCGAGGTCCGGCTCCAGAACGTCTCACCAGTGGTCACCACCAAGCCGGTGGGCGGCCCGCCGGGGCAGCCTGACTTCCTGAACATGGTCATCGCCGTGGACACCGTGCTGGAGCCGCTGGAGCTGCTGGAACACTGCCAGGCCGTGGAACTCGCGCACCACCGCACCCGTGAGGTGCGCTGGGGAGCCCGGACCCTGGACGTGGACATCATCACTTACGGGGACCTGGCCAGCGCCGACCCCGTGCTGACCCTGCCGCACCCGCGCGCCGCCGAACGAGCGTTTGTGCTGTTCCCGTGGTCCCTCATGGACCCTGCGGCCACGCTGGACGGCAAGTCGGTGGCCGAGCTGGCCGCCGCCGCGCCCGACATGGCAGGCATCTCCCACGCACCCGGGACAGCCGGGCAGGACGCCTAGCCCGAAACGCGCGCACTGCGCAACGGCAAGGGCACGGCAGGCTCCGGACCCCGGCAAGTCCCAAGCCGGCGAAAAACCAGTACGGTTAAAGATGCAAGTCCACTACCGAATCGATGAGGCGAACATGAGAAGCACGATGCGGACCATCAGGCCTGCATGGCTGGTGGCCGTGGCCATTGTCCTGGCCGTCCTGGGATGGGTGGCCACCGAGCTGACCTCCCGCGCCAGCCTGGCCCTGCCCGTGCTGCCGCTCAGTTCCCTCGCCACGATGGGCCTCATAGTTGTTGTGTGCCTGATCCTGGGCCTGAAGGTGCGCCGCTGGCGCGACGGCAAGCGGGACAAGGTCCTTGACCCGCTTATGGCCGCCCGCACAGTGGTGCTGGCCCAGGCCTGCGCCTACGCGGGGGCCGTGCTGCTGGGCTGGCACACCGGGATCCTGCTGGACCAGCTGCCAACGCTGGGCCTGCGCACCGAGCTGGGCGTGATCTGGCAGATGGCAGCCCTCATGGCCGGCGGCGTGGTCATGGTGGCCGTGGGCGTCGCCGTCGAACGTTTTTGCAAGCTCCCGCCCGAGGACGGCGAACCGCCTGCGCCCCCACGCACCAAGCGCGAAGGACACGGAGAGGAAGAATTTGCCTAGGCAGCACAGCAGCGCCATTGACCCCGAGGGTGTGCAGTTCCTGCGCGTCTCCGAACGGCTCATCACCGCACGCTTCATTTCCGCCGGCATCGGCGCTCTCATTTTTCTGGCCATCACCATGGTGCCGCTGGCCCTCAAGCTCACGGGCGTGTGGGGCGGATACCCGGCCTGGCTGGCCTGGGCGGCCCCCGCAGTGGTGCTTGTCATCGCAGCGTGGGAGATGGTGCTGATCCCGCGCCAGGTGCGGGCCATCGGCTACGCCGAACGCAACGAGGACCTGCTGGTCAGGGGCGGCATCCTGTTCCGCCGCGTCATGGTGGTTCCCTACGGCCGCATGCAGTACGTGGACGTCACCATGGGTCCGCTGGAGCGCATGCTGGGCCTGAGCACCATCCACCTGCACACCGCATCCCCCGGCACCAACGCCGTCATCAACGGCCTGCCCGCCGCCGAGGCCGGACGCCTGCGCGAGGCGCTTTCGGCCCGCGGTGAGGCCAAATTGGCCGGGCTGTGAGCGGCCCCCTCACCGGCGGCCCCCTCTCCGCCGATCCCGTCTTCACCACCGACTCCGAAGAGACCTGGCACCGGGTCCACCCGGTCTCGCCCTTGGTCCGCGGCTGGGTTGCCGTGGCAGCGGTCATTTTCATCTTTGGCCGCAACTCCTTCGACTCCCTGCTGGCCGGCGGCTGGGAGGACGGGGGATCCGTGACTGGCGGGACGCCCGTGGGGATCATTGGCGCCGTGGTGGGTGCCGCCGTCGTCATTTTCGGCATCTCCTTCTTCCTGTCGTGGCGCTTCACCCGCTACCAGGTCACGGATGAGCATGTGCACATCAACTCCGGCGTGGTCTTCCGCCAGCAGCGCCAGGCGCGCATTGACCGGGTGCAGGCCATCGACGTTGTGCAGCCGCTCGTGGCGCGCGCCTTTGGGCTCGCGGAGCTGAAGTTTGAGGTGGCCGACGGCGGGAAGTCGGCCATGAAGCTGTCCTTCCTGAAGCTGGACGAGGCCAAGCGGCTGCGGGCGGCAATCCTTGCCCGTGCGGCGGGCGTTCCGATGGACCCGCAGGCCCCGGGGCAGGTCCACGAGGCCCCGGAGAACCATGTCCTGACGCTGAATCCTGGCCGCATTGTCGGTGCGGCGTTCTTCAGCGGCACCACGGTTTCCCTGTTGATCGTGGGCATTGCGGGGGCCGTTGTGGTCTCCCTCAGCAAGGAGCCCTCCATCCTCGTGGCGGCCATCCCCATTGCGCTTGCCTTCATTGCCGCCTACTGGAAAGCCGTCACCACGGACTACAACTTCCGGGTTGCCGTGTCCCCGGACGGCGTCCGCCTGCACTACGGCATGCTCGAAACCCGCGCGCAGACCATCCCGCCGGGCCGGGTCCAGGCCGTCGGCGTCACCCAGGGCCCCATCTGGCGGATGGCCGGCTGGTACAAGGTGCACGTCAACGTGGCCGGCTACGGTGCGGACTCCTCGCAGAACGGCACACGCTCGGTGCTCCTGCCCGCAGGCACCCTTGATGAGGTCATGACAGTGCTGGGCCTGGTGTTCCCGGACCCCGGCACGGACCGGCCCTTCGAGGTGTTCACGGCCGGGCTGCGCGGCAAGGGCACGGACGGGGGCTTTGTGAACTCGCCGCGCCAGGCCCGCTGGGTCGACCCCCTGGCCTGGCGGCGCAACGCCTTCCACGCCACCGGAACGGCGCTGCTGTGCCGCCGCGGCTTCGTTTACCGGCAGCTGGACGTTGTGCCGCACGAGCGCACGCAGTCGCTGGGTCTGCGCCAGGGTCCGCTTGCGGCCGCCCTGGGACTGGCCAGCTTTGAGCTGCACTCGACGGTGGGGCCCGTGCGGCCGCTCGTGAAACACATGTCGGTGGCCAACGCCCTGGCACTCTTTGATGCCCAGGCCCTGCGGGCGGCCATGGCGCGGCGCATCCACAGGGCGGAAAAATGGCTGGCGCCGGAGGTGCCCGCCACGCCGCCGCCAACAGAAGCAAACAACAGCAATGAGGAGACAAACCGTGGCGATTAAGCCGGGACGGCTGGGCATCGGAATCATTGGCGCCGGCAAGGTGGGCGCCGTCCTGGGGGCAGCGCTGCGCGGAGCCGGGCACGCCGTCGTCGGTGTTTCCGCCGTGTCCGAGGCATCTAAGGAGCGGGCCGAGCTGCTCCTGCCCGGGGTCCCCGTCCTTGAGGTGGCCGAGATTGTGGAACGCGCCGAGCTGGTGCTCCTGGCCGTGCCCGACGACGTGCTGCCCGAGCTCGTGGCCGGGCTCGGCACCATGGGGGCCTGGCAGGCCGGGCAGCTGGTTGCACACACCTCCGGCCGCTTCGGCACGGGTGTCCTGGCCCCCGTGAAGGCCGCTGGCGGCATCCCACTGGCCCTGCACCCCGCCATGACGTTCACGGGCATGAGCCTTGACTTGAACCGGCTGCCGGATTGCACCTTCGGCGTCACGGCCGATCCCGCCATGTTGCCTATCGCACAGGCGCTCGTGGTGGAAATGGGGGCCGAACCCGTGGTCATCGCCGAGGCCGACCGCGTGCTCTACCACGCGGCCCTGGCCCACTCCGCGAACCACATGGTCACGCTCGTGGCACAGGCGGCACAGGTGCTGGGCGACATCGGCGTGGAATCGCCCAACCAGGTCATGGGCCCGCTGCTGCGGGCGGCCCTGGAAAACGCCCTGGCCTCCGGTGAATCGGCGCTGACCGGCCCCGTGGCCCGCGGCGACGCCGGAACCGTGGCCGCCCATGCGGCGGCCCTGCGCGAGCACTCCCTGGACACCGGCGCGGCCGACATCCTCGACGCCTATCTCGCCATGGCCACGGCAACGGCCGCCCGCGCAGCCAAGCGCCGGCTCCTCTCCGCCGAGGCCTACCTTGGCGTGCAGGCCGCCCTCACCGCGGACGACGCCGGGCCCTCCGGCGCGGCCACCGGCGCCTAGGGCGCGTCCCGGCCCCGGAACGCGGGGGCCGTGCAGTTTTTGAGTTGTCGACTGTCCTGAAATGAAGAAAGTGAAGACCATGAGCATTGCCTTGGTGACAACCATTGCCGAACTGAAGGCCGCAACCGCGGCGCTGCTGGAGGAACGGGCCGGGGCCGGTGCCGCAGAATCGGGCACGCTGGGCCTGGTCCCCACCATGGGGGCCCTGCACCACGGCCACGCAGCATTGGCCCGTGCCGCAGTTGAAGAGAACTCCGTGGTGGTGGCCACCGTGTTCATCAACCCACTGCAGTTCGGCGACCCCGGCGACCTGGCCCGCTACCCTCGCACCACCGAGGCGGACCTGGCCCTGCTGGGCGAGGCCGGCGTGGACATCATGTTTGCCCCGTCCGTGGAGGAGATGTACCCCGGCGGCGAGCCCATGGTCCGCGTCACGGGCGGAACCATGGGCGAGATACACGAGGGGGCCTCCCGGCCCGGGCACTTTGACGGCGCCCTGACAGTGGTTTCCAAGCTGCTCCACGTGGGCATGCCCAACACGGGCCTGGCCGCGCCGGATGGCTCCGGGCGCCCGGCCTACCGGGCCTACTTTGGCCAGAAGGACGCCCAGCAGCTGGCCCTGGTGCGGCGCATGGTGGCGGACCTGAACTTCCCCGTGGACATTGTGGCCGTGCCCATCATCCGCGACGCCGACGGGCTCGCCTCCTCGAGCCGCAACCGCTTCCTGTCGGCCGAAGAGCGGGAATCGGCGCTGGTGCTTTCACGCGCCCTGGAGCTGCTCAAGGGCCGTGCCGACGCCCACGAGCCGCTGGACATTCGCTCCGCCGAGGAGCTGGTGCGCAGCGCCCCGGGCGTTGAACTGGACTACCTGGAGGTGGTGGACCCCGACACCCTCGCGGTGCGGGCCGAGCTCTGCCAGGACACACCCTTCACGGGCCAGGCGCTGGCGATCATCGCGGCCAAGGTGGGGCCCGTCCGGCTCATCGACAACGTGCTCCTCGGTTAGCCGCCAGGCGGCAGACCGGCATCTCCTCGGCTGGGCCCCCGGGCGCGAGGGGCCCGCTGCGAGCATGCGAGCAGTGGGAGCGGGTGGGGACTATCCGCCCGACGGCCGCGGGCGGCCTTTCGGTCTCCTTTACGCGGCCTACGGAAACGCCGGCTCTGCCGCCCTTGAAGGGCAGCGGAGCCGGCGTTCTGCGTGAGCCTGGGACTACAGCCTTGCAGCCACCTCGGCCACCGTGGGGTATGCGGTCTGCGTGCCCTTCTTTGTTGCGGCCAGCGCCGCAGCAACCGAGGCGTAGCGGGCGGCATCGGCCAGCGTGCTGCCGTCGGCCAGGCGTGCGGCAACTGCGCCCGTGAAGGCGTCGCCGGCACCTGTGGTGTCAACGGCGTCAACCACTGTCGGGGCAATGCGCACCACGGGCTCGGCGGTGTTGGTGGAATCCAGCACTACGGAACCCTGTGAGCCTAGTGTCACCAGGACCTGGTGCAGCCCGCGCGCGGCGAACTTGTCGATGGCGCCGTGCCAGTCCGCGACAGGTGCGTCGGGGGCCGGCATGGCAAAGCCGCCCAGGAACTGGGAGGCCTCGTGGGCGTTGACCAGCAGCACGTCCGTCAGCTGCGCGAGCGCATCGGCCACGGGAGCGTAGGGCGAGAGGTTCAGCAGCACTGTTGCCCCGGCGTCGTGCCCGGCCTGGGCAGCAGCCTGCACGGTCTCCAGGGAGACCTCCAGGCACAGGCACACCACGGCCGCGTCCCCGAACAGGGCCGGGGCCATGTCGGCCGGGGAGAGGGTGCCGTTGGCGCCGGCGTTGATGATGATGGTGTTTTCCCCGCCCGCATCAACCGAGATGACAGCAACGCCCGTGGGCTGGGCCGTGCGGCGCACATGGCTGACATCCACGCCTGCCCCGGCCGTGGAGGCCACGAGCATGTCGCCGTTGGGATCCTGGCCCACGGCGCCCAGCAGGGTGACGGTGCCGCCCAGCTTGGCCGCCGCAACGGCCTGGTTGGCGCTCTTGCCGCCCGGGTTCACGGCAAAGCCGTTGCCGTGCAGCGTCTCGCCCGGGTTGGGAAGGCGTTCGGAGTAAATGGTGAGGTCCGCGTTGAGCGAACCGGCCACCACTATGCGGGCTGCTGTCATTGGGAAACCTCTGCGTCGACGGGCTTGGGAACCAGCAAGGAGGCGGCAAAGGCTGCCGCCGTGATGGCGAGGGCAACAATGACCACCGTCAGGTAGGAGCCGTGGCCGCCCAGCGGGGCGGTGGCAACCAGGACGGCCGGCAGGACCAGGAAGCTGAGCCCGGCGCCGAGGTTGAAGGCGCCGGCGTTCATGCCGGGCAGGAATCCGGGGTTTCCCTCGGGGGAGAGGACCACGCCAAGGCCATTGAGCATGATGTTCACCGTACCGGCGTACATGATGCCCAGCAACACGGTTCCGGTGATCATCCACGGCAGGCTGTGCAGGCCCAGGAAACCAACAATGGCCAGGGCAACAATGCTGCCCAGCAGGCCCACGCGCAGCATGGTGGTGTAGCCGATGACCGGGGCCAGGCGGCCCGTGATGGGACCGAAGAGCCAGCCCAGCAGGGCATACGGTGTCAGGATGATCAGGCTCATCTGCGTTGCGCCGATGCCAAAGCCGGGGTCCACAGCCTGCACGAATGCCGGGACAATGCCGTTGATGACCGCGAAGATGCCTGTCATGGTCAGCATGGTGGTCAGCAGCGGGGCCCAGGTGGAGCGCTGGCGCAGGTGCACTGTCTCAACCATGGGGTGCGGGGACACCTTCTCCACCTTCCAGAAGGCCATGAAGGAGACAACGGAGACCAGGGCCAGTGCCAGGGAGGTCACGAGCGGGACGGTGGCCATGCCACCAATGAGCTTGCTGGCCTCGTTCAGCGCGGTCAGCAGGGCACCCACGGCAACGACGATGAAGAACACGCCGAGCCAGTCCATCTTGGTGCCCTCGCCGGGCTTTGACTCCCCGGCCAGGAGTGCGATCAAGACCACGGCAACAGCGGCGATGACGACCATGAGCCAGAAAATGCTGCGGAAGCCAAAGTGCTCCGCAAAGTAGCCGCCCACAAAGGAGTCAATGCCGGCGATGCCGCCGTTGACGGCCGTGATCAGGCCCATGAGGGCCCCGTACTTCTTGGGGTCCTTGACGGCGGAGCGCAGCATGATCAGGCACAGCGGGACTGTGGGGCCGCTGACGCCTTGGATGATGCGGCCCACGAAGAGCCAGGTGATGTCCGGTGCCATGGCGGAGATGATGGAGCCCACGCCCATCAGGATCATCATGCCCACCAGGACCTTCTTGCGCCCGATGATGTCGCTCAGGCGCGGCAGGAACAGTGAGAAGACGGCGGCGGCAGTGAAGAACCAGGTCTGGGACAGGCCAATGGCGGCCTGGCTGGCGTTGAGTTCCTCGCCCATGGTGACCAGGGCGGGGCTGAGCATGGAGGCGTTGAGCTGGAAGGCCACACAGGCCGTCAGCAGTGCGACCATCAGGGCCGTGATGTTGCCGGCCTTGCTGGTTTTTACGGAGAGGCTCACGCGTCAACCTCGCCAATGTTGACCAGGGCGTCGGTGACCATGTTCCAGAACTTCGCGTGGTCCAGCTTGACTGCCACGGAGGTCTTGCAGTCGGCGGGGGCAGGGGCGCGGAAATCGGCCACTGTCATGCCCAGCGTCAGGGTGCCGGTCAACTCGATGTCGACGGGGACCTTCTGGGTGGTCATGACGGTGGGGTCGATGACGTAGGCCACGGCGCAGGGGTCGTGGACGGGCGGGTAGTCAAAGCCCTGGGCGTCCTTGTACGTCTTGGTGAAGAACTCCATGAGCTCCATGACGAACTTGGCCGGCTTGGTGCCCACGGCGTCGATGGCCGCGCACACCTCGGGGGTGGCCAGCGCCTGGTGCGTCAGGTCAAGGCCCACCATGACAACTTCCCAGCCCGCGTTGAACACGATGTGGGCGGCCTCGGGGTCGATCTTGATGTTGAATTCGGCCACGGGGCTCCAGTTGCCCACGTGGTAGCCGCCGCCCATGAGGACGACTTCCTTGACCCGCTCCACAATGCGCGGTTCCTTGCGGGCAGCCATGGCGATGTTGGTCAGCCCGGCCGTGGGAACCAGGGTGATGGTGCCGGGCTCGTGGGACATGACAAGGTCAATGATGAGGTCGACGGCGTGGCGCGGGTCCAGCTCGATCGCGGACTCGGGCTGGGCGGGGCCGTCCATGCCGGACTCGCCGTGGATGTCCGGCGCGGTTTCAATGCTGCGCACCAGGGGACGGTCGCAGCCGGCGGCGAAGGGGACGCCGGTGATGCCGGCGATGGTGCCAACGCTCAGCGCATTCCTGGTGACCTTGGCCAGGGTCTGGTTGCCCACCACTGTGGTCACGGCCAGCAGCTCAATATTGGGGTTGCCGTGCGCCAGCAGCATGGCCACGGCGTCATCGTGCCCGGGGTCGCAGTCAAGGATGATCTTGCGGGGCTCGGTGGCCGTTGCTGTTTGAGGGGTGGCAGGTATTTCCGAGTTCACTTTTTCTCCACGTCGTTGGGGTGCGGCTCCGGTTGGCCGGGGGCATGCGCGGGACTTGCCCGGCACGGTCGCTCCATCCACGTTAAGCGCTTGACGTCGGTCACGTCAAGCGCTTGACGTGCCGCGCCTGCGGCGCACGGGCCACGGCACCGATACGATCTATCCATGCCTCCGCCGACAACTCCCACGCCAAGCACCGCCGGGCACAGCAGCGAGCTGTCCCCGGGCGGGCAGCTGCCCGCAGGTGCTGGCCGCCGCGTCACGGCGGCCATGGTTGCCGCCCGCGCCGGCGTCTCCGCCGCGACGGTGTCGCTCGTGACCAGCGGCAAGACAGCGGGCCGGGTCTCGCAGGCCAACATTGACAAGGTTGATGCAGCCGTCACCGAACTGGGCTATGTGGTCAACGGCCTGGGCAGCTCACTTGCCAAGGGGCGCAGCAACATTGTGATCCTCGTGGCCCCCGACGTCTCCAACCCGTTCTATGCGAAGGTCATTGCCGGCGTCAGGGAGGGAATCGGCCCCGAATTCCAGCTTCTCCTCTCCGTCACCGAGGCCGGCCACACGCCCGAATCCGCAGATGTGCGCAGGCTCCTGGCCCTGCGCCCGGCCGGACTCCTTGTGGACGCGCCCAGCGCCCGCTTCCTGGCCGAACTGCAGGTCAGCGACCCCATGGTGCTCCTGGACGCCGCCGGCATTGAAAGCGCGGCCCCCTCGGTGAACTTCGACGTGGCCCACGGTGCCCGCATGCTCGCGGCACACCTGGCGCAGCAGGGACACCGCACTGTGGCCTATCTGGACAGCACCACCGGCACCGAAACTTTCCGTGTCCGCCGAGAGGCCTTCTTCCGGGAAGCGGCCCGGCTCGGCATCGACGTCGCGGCGCAGGGCGAGGCCACGATTGACGTCGGCGCCGCCGCGCTTGCCTTCACCGAAGCGTGGCCGGGCTGGTCGCACCAGGGGGTGACCGCCGTCGTGTGTGCCACCGACACGCACGCCTACGGGGTGCTCCAGGAAGCCCGCGTGGCCGGGGTTGCCGTCCCGGCAGCACTTGCCGTCACGGGCTTTGACGACCTGCCCTACTCCGAGACGTCAAACCCCGGCCTTACCACCGTGCAGCTGCCCGCGCTGGAAATGGGCAAGCTGGCAGGGGAGCTGCTGCGCGGGCTCATGGCAGGGGAGCAGGCTGCCGCCCCGCACCTGACTCTGGACGCCGCTCTGGTGGTCCGCGGATCCACCGTGGACCCGGTCCTGGCCGGTGCCGGGCAGGGGCTCCCAGCGGGCTGAAACGGGGCACGGAGGGTTCACCCAGATTCAGCAACTAAACTAGTGAACCGTGAGCGCAGAAAATACCCTGACCCCCGAGCCCAGCGACGTTTCCGAGCAGATGCTTGTCCGGATGGACAAGCGCGCAAAACTGCTTGAACGCGGCGATCAGGCGTACCCCGTGGGGGTGGCGCGGACCCACACCCTGGAGGAAATCCGGGCCAAGTACCCCGAGCTGGAAGCCGACACCGCCACGGGCGAGATTGTTGGCGTCAGCGGCCGCGTGGTCTACGTGCGCAACAAGGGCAAGCTGTGCTTTGCCACCCTTCAGTCCGGTGCCGGCACCCGCCTGCAGGTCATGCTGTCGCTGGCCAACGTCGGCGAGGAGGCGCTCGCAGATTGGAAGTCACTCGTTGACCTGGGCGACCACGTGTTCATCAAGGGCGAGGTCATCAGCTCCCGCACCGGCGAGCTCTCCATCATGGCCGCCGAATGGGCCATGGCATCCAAGGCGCTCCGCCCCCTGCCGGTGCTGCATGCCGAACTGTCCGAGGAAATGCGCGTCCGCCAGCGCTACGTCGACCTGATCGTGCGCGACGCCGCCCGCGAGCAGGTCCGCACCCGCTCGGCCATCATCAAGGCCATCCGCGACACCCTGCACGGCGAAGAGTACATCGAGCTGGAAACACCCATCCTCCAGCTCATCCACGGTGGCGCCTCGGCCCGCCCGTTCCGCACCCACCTGAACGCCTTTGACCAGCCGATGACCCTGCGCATCGCCATCGAGCTGTACCTCAAGCGGGCAGTTGTTGGCGGCATGGACAAGGTCTTTGAAGTGGGTCGCATTTTCCGCAACGAGGGCGTTGATTCCACCCACAGCCCCGAATTCACCATGCTGGAAGCCTATGAGGCCTACGGCGACCAATTCACCATGGCCAAAACCATGCAGCGCATTATTCTTGCCGCGGCCGACGCCACCGGGTCCCGGGTAATTGAAACCGAACGCGGCCAGATCAATCTCGACGGGGAATGGCCCTGGCTGCCCGTCTACAAGGGCCTTTCCGACGCCGTTGGCGTTGAAATCACGCCCGCCACTACTGCGGATGAATTGCGCAGCATTGCCGCAAAGCATGAGGTGGGAATTGATCCCGCCTGGGATGCCGAAAAGCTGGTCACCGAGCTGTTTGGTGAAATTGTGGAACCCACCCTTATCCAGCCCACATTTGTTTGCGACTATCCGCCGTCGGCCCAGCCGCTGGCCCGACAGCACCGCGACAAGCCGGACCTTATTGAGGCGTGGGACCTTATTATTGACGGACGCGAAACAGGCACCGCATTCTCGGAACTCATTGACCCGGTCATCCAGCGCGACCGCCTGACCCAGCAGTCCCTGGCCGCAGCGGCTGGCGACCCCGAGGCCATGCAGCTCGATGAGGACTTCCTGCGCGCCCTGGAATACGGTGCACCGCCCATGGGCGGGCTTGGCCTGGGCATTGACCGGCTGGTCATGCTCTTTACCGGGACGGGCATTCGCGAAGCCATTCTCTTCCCCTTGATGAAGCCAGAGTAGGAGCGGAACGGTTATGGAATATGTTGCAGTTATCCTGCCTTCTTTGGGTGTTGGGGCGCTTTTCTACTTCGCCATGAAGGCTATATTCAATGCCGACAGGTCGGAACGTGATGCGCTGGCAAAGGCAGAACGCGATGCGGATTCGAACGGCGACGCCGGCCAGTAAATGAAGATTTAGTCAATCTTTCTTTGACGCGGTTCAATTTTGGCCACATAATTGTCATGAAGTATTCATCAAATCTATGTGAGGCGATTACGACCCATGGCACAGAAAATCCACGTCACGCTTGTTGACGACATTGACCAGAGCCCGGCCGATGAGAATGTCACGTTCGGCCTCGATGGAATCAATTATGAGATTGACCTTTCCGCCGACAATGCACAGGCCCTGCGCGACGCGCTGGCAACGTACATTGGCGCCGGGCGCCGCGTAGGCGGCCGTGCCGTCCGTGGACGTGGCCCCGCAGCCGCGCCCAAGAGTGCCAGCGACGTGGCCCAGATCCGGGCATGGGCCCGCGACAACGGCTACACGGTGCACGAGCGCGGCCGCATCCAGGCCGAAATTCGCGACGCATACAACGCGGCGCAGGGCTAGGCAATACCTGGTTGGGGCGCCCAAACGCCCCGCACACCGGCGGGACCACCACAAAAGGTGGTCCCGCCGTCGTGCTTTAACGGGGTGCCCCAATGGGACCTCTTTGAAAGTTGCTATTTCCCCTGTGGCGAACAAGCCACCACAAGTGGCCGGCACTGCGTAGCATCAAAGTACGCAGTAAAAGGAGTGTGGCGAAAATGTTTGAGCGATTTACCGATCGAGCCCGACGTGTTGTTGTGCTGGCCCAAGAAGAGGCCCGCATGCTCAACCACAACTACATTGGCACTGAGCACATTCTGCTCGGCCTCATCCACGAGGGTGAAGGTGTTGCCGCCAAGGCCCTGGAGTCCTTGAACATTTCCCTTGACGGGGTCCGTGAACAAGTCCAGGAAATCATTGGACAGGGGCAGCAGGCGCCCAGCGGGCACATTCCCTTCACCCCGCGCGCCAAGAAAGTCCTGGAACTTTCGCTGCGCGAGGCGCTGCAGCTTGGCCACAACTACATTGGCACCGAGCACATCCTGCTCGGGCTGATCCGTGAAGGCGAAGGCGTTGCAGCACAGGTGCTGGTGAAGCTCGGTGCCGACCTAGGCCGTGTCCGCCAGCAGGTCATCCAGCTGCTCTCCGGCTACCAGGGCAAGGAACCCGTCGCCAGCGGCGGCCAGCAGCCCGAAGGCCAGCCGGCAGGCTCGGTGGTCCTGGACCAGTTTGGCCGCAACCTGACCCAGGCCGCGCGCGAAAACAAGCTTGACCCGGTCATCGGGCGCGAGCACGAGATGGAACGCGTCATGCAGGTCCTCTCCCGCCGCACCAAGAACAACCCTGTCCTGATCGGTGAGCCCGGCGTGGGCAAGACCGCCGTCGTCGAGGGCCTGGCCCAGGCGATCGTGCGCGGCGACGTGCCGGAAACCATCAAGGACAAGCAGCTTTACACGCTGGACCTTGGCTCACTGGTTGCAGGTTCGCGCTACCGCGGCGACTTTGAGGAACGCCTGAAGAAGGTCCTCAAGGAAATCCGCACCCGCGGCGACATCATCCTGTTCATCGACGAGATCCACACCCTTGTGGGTGCCGGTGCCGCCGAAGGCGCGATTGATGCTGCCTCGATCCTCAAGCCCATGCTGGCCCGCGGCGAGCTGCAGACCATCGGCGCCACCACGCTCGATGAGTACCGCAAGCACATCGAAAAGGATGCCGCCCTGGAACGCCGTTTCCAGCCCATCCAGGTCCAGGAGCCCTCGGTTCCGCACACCATTGAGATCCTCAAGGGCCTGCGCGACCGCTACGAGGCACACCACCGCGTCTCCATCACCGACGGCGCCCTGAGCGCCGCCGCCACGCTAGCCGACCGGTACATCTCCGACCGCTTCCTGCCGGACAAGGCGATCGACCTGATCGACGAGGCCGGCGCCCGGCTGCGCATCCGCCGCATGACGGCTCCGCCGGAGCTCAAGGCCATGGACGGCGAAATCGCCGCGGTCAAGAAGCGCAAGGAAGACGCCATTGACGCCCAGGACTTCGAGGGTGCCGCCTCGCTGCGCGACGATGAGCAGAAGCTCATCAGCGCACGTGCCGAAAAGGAACGCCTGTGGAAGTCCGGCGGACTCGATGAGATTTCCGAGGTTGATGAAGAACTCATCGCCGAGGTCCTCGCCAACTCCACCGGCATCCCCGTCTTCAAGCTGACTGAGGCCGAGTCCACGCGCCTGCTGAAGATGGAAGATGAGCTGCACAAGCGTGTGGTTGGCCAGAACGACGCCATCAAGTCGATCTCCCAGGCCATCCGACGGACCCGTTCCGGGCTCAAGGATCCCAAGCGCCCCGGCGGCTCGTTCATCTTCGCCGGCCCCACCGGCGTCGGCAAGACCGAGCTGGCCAAGGCGCTGGCGGAGTTCCTGTTCGGCGACGAGGACGCGCTCATCACGCTGGACATGTCCGAATACTCGGAGAAGCACACCGTGTCCCGCCTGTTCGGCGCCCCTCCCGGATATGTCGGCTACGAGGAAGGCGGGCAGCTGACCGAAAAGGTCCGCCGCCGCCCGTTCTCCGTGGTCCTGTTCGACGAGGTTGAAAAGGCGCACGCCGACCTCTTCAACTCGCTGCTGCAGATCCTCGAAGACGGCCGCCTGACCGACAGCCAGGGCCGCGTGGTGGACTTCAAGAACACCATCATCATCATGACCACCAACTTGGGAACGCGTGACATCTCCAAGTCGATCGCCACCGGCTTCCAGTCGGTATCGGACAAGCAGACCGGCTACAACCGCATGCGCGCCCGGGTCACCGAGGAACTCAAGCAGCACTTCCGCCCCGAGTTCCTCAACCGTGTTGACGATGTTGTGGTCTTCCCGCAGCTGACCCAGGACGAGATCATCGAGATCGTGGACCTCATGGTTGCACGCCTCGAGTCCCGCCTGGCAGACAAGGGCATGGGCATTGAGCTCACGCCCGCTGCCAAGATCCTGCTGGCCACCCGCGGCTACGACCCCGCCATGGGTGCCCGCCCGCTGCGACGCACCATCCAGCGCGAGATCGAGGACCACCTGTCCGAGAAGATCCTGTTCGGCGAGCTGAACACCGGGGACATCATCTCGGTGGACGTCGAAGGAGAGGGCGACGACGCCAAGTTCACGTTTGTGGGCACGGCCAAGCCGACCATTCCGGACGCCATCACGGCATCTGCATAGTCCGCATTCGCGGTTCACAAAGGGCGCACAACCAAGAGGTTGTGCGCCCTTTGCGTGTGCCGGCCGGTTTGGAATCTTTTTTGTGCTGCCCGGAGTCTTAGACTGATCTGGTGACTTCAGCCCTTGCAATCCGCCCCGCCCGCACCCAAGACGTCTACGCCATCAAGGAACTGGTGGCGCCACTGGCGGAGCGGCGCATCCTGATTTCCAAGGAGTCGGTCACCTACTTCGAAGGCATCCAGGAGTTCCTCATCGCCGAGATCGACGGCGAAGTGGTGGGCTGTGGTGCCCTGCACGTCATGTGGGAGGACCTGGCCGAGATCCGGACCCTGGCCACGGCGGATGCGTGGCGCGGCAAGGGCATTGGCCACACCCTGGTTGAACAGCTCCTGGACCGGGCCCGCGCACTGGGTGTCAGCCGGGTCTTCTGCCTGACCTTTGAGGTGGACTTCTTCCTGGGCCACGGCTTTGAGGTCATGGCCGACCAGGGGGCCGTTGACCCGGTGGTCTACTCGGAACTGCTGCGTTCCGCCGATGAAGGCGTGGCGGAGTTCCTGGACCTGGCCCGGGTCAAGCCCAACACCCTGGGCAACACCCGCATGATCCGCCACCTGTAGGCCGGATGGGGCGGCAACGGGATGCTGCTGCCCGGGGTCCCATACCGGTCATTTCCAGCTGCTGCGCGTCACATGAACGAACAATTGGCTGCATGGCGGGCAGCATTTGCGATCGATTATCGATTTTCATAAAGTCGGTTCACCACACCTCACCAGAAGGACTGAATCGATGAAGAGCTTCCCCCACGCCGGGGCCCCTCGCGGCTGCCAGCCGCCCAACGCGCCGGGCCAGGCCGGGTGCCGGCAGTGGTTCGCAGATGGGCCTTCCAATGTCACCGACTAGACGCACCATCGAGCGAGCCCGGGTGGGGGCATCCCGCACCCCGCTCAGCCGGCTGGGCCTGGGCACGGCCAAGCTGAACAACCGCGACGACCAGGCCGAGGCCACGCGCGTGGTTGCGGCCGCAATCGAGATGGGGGTGAGCTACTTCGACACCGCGCCCTTCTACGAGATCGGTCAGGCTGAACTTGCCCTGGGCGCTGCCCTGTCGGAAATCGGCGGAAACCCGGACATCACCATTTCCACCAAGGTGGGTCGCATTGTGGACCCCGCCACCGGCGCATGGCACTACGACTTCTCACGCGACGGCGTGCTGCGCAGCCTTGAGTCCTCCCTCGGGCGCCTGCAGCGCGACCATGTGGACATTGTCTACGTCCACGACCCCGACGACCACGCCGGCGAGGCCAGCGCCACGGCCATCCCCACCCTGCTGGAGCTGCGGGACGAAGGCGTCATTGGTGCCGTGGGTGTGGGCATGAACCAGTGGCAGCTGCCTCTGGAGTTTGTGCGCAACTTTGACCTGGACGTCATCCTCATCGCGGGGCGCTATTCGCTGCTGGATGCCAGTGCAGCGGCGGAGCTGTTCCCCGCATGCCTGGAACGAGGGGTGGGCGTGGTGGTGGGCGGTGTGTTCAACTCCGGGATCCTGGCCGACCCCTCCGATGCGGCAACGTTCGCCTACCGCCCCGCCGCGGCGGACCTGCTGGAGAAGGCGCGCGCCATGCAGACCGTCGCCGCGCGCCACGGCCTGGCCCTGGCAGATGTGGCCCAGGCATTTGGAGCGGCCCACCCCGCAAGCACCTCCGTGCTGGTGGGCGTGACCGACGTCGAACAGCTGGGCAGGAATGTGGACGCCTGGCACAAGCACATCCCGGCGCAGCTGTGGCTGGACCTGGAAGCGGCGGGCCTCCTGCCGGCCGGCGGCCTCTCGCCGCAGGGCCAGACGTGGGACGGGCAGTGAATGGCGTGGGATGACGCCGTGGGCATTGTCGATGCGCACGTGCACCTGTGGGACACGGAGGTTTTCGCGCTGCCGTGGCTCACCGAGGTGCCCGAGCTGGCGCAGCGGTACAGCTACGCCGACATTGCCTCGCCCCTGGCCGACGGGGTCATTTGCGTGCAGGCCGGCGAATCCCTGGTGGAGGCGAACTGGCTGCTCGGGCAGGCGGCAGCCTTCCCGGCCATCCGGGCCGTGGTGCTCCAGTACGCCCCCAGTGACGTTCCCGGTGCGTGGGCCGGCGCAGTCCACGAGGCGGTGCAACAGTCCCTGGCACAGGGCGGGCCGGTTGCCGGCATCCGCATCCCGGCCAGCGGCGCCGGCGACGACCTTGACGCAATGCCTGGCATCGACGCCTTGTGCACCGGCCTGGCCGCGAACGGCCTGGTGCTTGAACTGTTGCTCCGCCCGTCCCAGCTGCCCGCCGTGGCACGCCTGGCCGGGCGCTTCCCCGAGCTTTCCGTGGTCCTGTGCCACGTGGGGATCGGGCAGGACCCCATCGAGGCCGGCTGGGAGGCGCAACTTGAACGCACGGCCCGGCACGGCAATGTCCACGCCAAGCTGTCCGGCATACTTTCGGTTGAGGGGGACACACAGCGTGCGGATGCCCCCGCACGGATTGTGCGCGCCGCCTTGGCGTCCTTTAGTGCGGACAGGCTCATGCTTGGCAGCGACTGGCCCATGTCCATCCGGACGGGCCTTGACTACGCCGGGGTGCTTGCCCGGGTGGAGGCCGAACTGTCCTCCTGCACGGAGACGGAGCTGGCAAGCATTCGGGGCGGGACTGCCCGGGCCTGCTACGGAATTCCGGACGCGGAACCGGCTGCCATGCCCACACCACCAGCAGCAATGAAGAGGTTGAATTGATGGGCGAGACAAAATACGGCTCCATGAGCCTTGACCGGGGACTGCTGTCCGACCAGGTCTACGCACTGATCAAGGCCTCCATCCGCGACGGCACCTTCGAGCCCGGATCCCAGCTGGTGGAATCCCAGTTGGCCCGCGAGCTGAACATCAGCCAGGCACCCGTCCGGGAAGCACTCAAGCGCCTCATCCATGAAGGCGTGGTCACGCACGTCCCGCACCGCGGCAGTTTTGTCACGGCCTTCAGCCAGGACGAGGCGGAACAGGCCCGGACCGTGCGCGTCGCGCTGGAGGGCCTTGCCGCCTCCCTGGCCTGCGGCAAGGTGGGTGCCCAGGCCCGCAGGACGCTCGACGGCGTCATCGGGAAGATGCACGACGCCGCCGCCGCGGGTGACATTGCCGGCTTCCGTGACCTGGACCTGCTGTTCCACCGCACCGTGGTTGAGCTGAGCGGGAACGTGTACCTGCCGCGCATGTGGGAGTAAATCGAACCGAGCCTGCGTTCGCTGCACGTGCTTTCCGACCCGAACTTCGAAGGCGACTGGCACGCCGCGGCAGATTCCCACAAGGTGCTGCTGGAAGCCCTGGACGGCGACCCCGCCGCCGCGGAACGTACGTTCCGGGCCCACGCGGCCGGACACGCCCTGGACCCGGAAGGCTGCAAGCCGCGCCTAGACTAGCTGCGGCGCCCGCAGCCTGGCGGTGCCAAACACCGCCCAGCGCAAAGGGGCCGGCCCATGCGGGCCGGCCCCTTTGCGCTGTTGCGAATCACCAGTCGTGCATGGTCCCGTCCAACTGGAGCCGGTTCACCGGCAGGTAAGCGGGCGTGTACTCGAAGCCGGCAGCGAGCTCCTCGTTGTACTCCACGCCCAGGCCCGGGTTGTCACCCGGGTGCAGCAGGCCGTTCTCGAAGGTGTAGCTGGTCTGGAACACCTCAAGCGTGTCCGCGGAGTGTTTCATGTACTCCTGGATGCCGAAGTTGTGGATCGCGATGCCCAGGTGGAGCTGTGCTGCCATGCCCACGGGGGAGATGTCGGTGGGTCCGTGGAAGCCTGACTTGATCTGGTAGACCGCCGCGAAGTCAATGATCTTCTTCAGTGCGGTGACACCGCCCGTGTGGGTCACGGCGCTGCGCACGTAGTCGATGAGCTGCTCGGTGATGAGCGTCTGGTAGTCATAGACGGTGTTGAAGACCTCGCCAATGGCCAGTGGAGTGGTGGTCTGGGAACGGACCCGTCGCAGCGCCTCCTGGTTTTCGCCGGGCGTGCAGTCCTCCAGCCAGAACAGCTTGTAGGGCTCCAGCGACTTGCCCAAGATGGCGGCCTGGTTCGGGGTCAGGCGGTGGTGGGCGTCGTGCAGGAGCGGCAGCGACGGGCCAAACTTCTCACGGACTGCGGCGAAGACCTCCGGTATGTGGTTCAGGTACGCCTCGCTGTCCCACGCCTCCTCAGTGGGAACCGCCGTGCGCTTGGCCGGCTCGTAGTCGTAGCGTTCGCCGGGGCGCTGGTCGCTGGCCACACCATACACCTGGCCCAGGCCCGGGACGCTGGTCTGGATGCGGATGGCCTTGAAGCCCTGGTCCAGGTGGTTCTGGATCGAGGTGAAGAGCGAGGGCAGGTCGGATCCGGACGCATGGCCGTAGGCCAGTGCACCCTTGCGCGAGGCGCCGCCGAGCAGTTGGTACAGGGGCTGGCCTGTGACCTTGCCCTTGATGTCCCACAGGCACATGTCGACGGCGGCTATGGCCGCCATGGTCACGGGGCCGCGGCGCCAGTACGCTCCGCGGTACAGGTACTGCCAGGTGTCCTCGATGTTCCGTGAGTCGCGCCCAATGAGCAGCGGGACAACGTGCTCCTTCAAGTAGGCGGCCACCGACAGCTCACGGCCGTTCAGCGTGGCATCGCCCAGACCGGTCACGCCGTCGGAGGTGGTGATCTTCAGGGTGACAAAGTTGCGTCCCGGGCTCGTGACGAGCACCTCGACGCTTTCAATAATGCTCACGGGCTTCTCTTTCCTCATTGAATGGACTGCAGCAGGCGTGGATGGCTTCCCCCGGTCCTGGATGTAACAAAATGCGATACTGTTACATGCGTGGTGAGTTGACGGGATTGTTTCATCGCGCGCGATCTTCCTCACAATATAAGCACAAATCGGCTCCTCTTCGGGAGTGTGGTGCAATAATTTCCTGCCTTTGCGCGATGATCCTTGACGCTAGACTGTAAACGTTTGCAGAATGAATGTGCGCGCTCATGTGGCGCCGGATGAATGGAGAGCGGTGTGGCCATGGCTGTGACGATCAGGGATGTGGCCAAGGCGGCGGGCGTGTCGATTGCAACTGTCTCGCGGGCCCTGTCCAAGCCCGAACAGGTGGCCGAGGAGACCCGACTGCACGTGGTCAAGGCTGCCCGCGAACTTGGCTACCGCCCCAACACTGCCGCCCGCGGTCTCAGCTCGGGTCAAACAGGCAGCATTGGCCTGGTGGTTCCGGACTTGGAGAACCCCTACTTCGGCTCGGTCGCCAAGGGAGTCCAGGAGCGTGCACGGGCCCAGGGCTACAACGTCCTGATCGCCGACTCCGACGAAGACGCCGGGCTTGAGGCGGAGATTGCGCGCACCCTCGCCCAGCAGGTTGACGGCATCATCCTGTGCTCGGTGCGCGGCACCGACGCCACCATCCGCAGCCTTTCACGGGACATCCGGGTGGTCCTGGTCAACAGGAACGTGGACGGGCTGCCCTCAATCTCCGGGGACAACGCAGGCGGGATGCGCCAGCTCGTGGGCCACCTTGTTGCCCTGGGGCACCGCAGCATCGCCTACGCCGGCGGGCCGGCCACATCCTGGACCAACAAGGTGCGCGCGGATGCCCTCGCCCACATCCTGGCCGCCAACGCGGAACTTGAGCTCGTGGACCTGGGCAACTTCCCGCCGTCGTACTCGGGTGGGATGCAGGCCGGCGACCTCGCCCTGGCCAGCCGGGCAACGGCAACGATCGCCTTCAATGACCTCATGGCCGTGGGCCTGCTCGAGCGGCTGCGGCAGCGCGGCGCCAATGTGCCCGCCGACATGAGCGTGACCGGCTTCGACAACATCCCCGCCGCGGCCATGGCGTGGCCGGGGCTGACCACTGTGGACTGTCCGCGCGTGCACATGGGCCGCGCCAGCGTGGACCTGCTCCTGGATGCCGTGCTGGGCCGCGAGGCCGGTGCCGCGCCGGATCTGGGTGCCGAACTAATCATCCGCCCGTCCACGGGGCCCGCCCCGGAGCGCACCGCCGCGGTGTGAATGGTTGGGCCGCCTCCCGCTCAACCCTTGCTTTGCGAGCGGTAACGCAGCGGTGTGGTGCCATGGATTGAGCGGAACTGCCGGGAGAAGTAGAAGGCGTCGGGGTAGCCCACCTGGGCCGCAATCGCGGAGACGGCAAGGTCCGTGGTGTCCAGCAACTCCCGGGCCCGCGCCATGCGCAGCTGGGTCTGGAATTGCAGGACCGGCAGGCCCACCTGCTTGCGGAACAGCGTGGCAAAGTGGGATGGACTCAGCCGCGCCTCGGCGGCCAGCGCCGCCACGCTGGTGCCATCGGCCAGGTTGCGCTGCAGCCGGTCCTTGGCGCGCCCAACCACGTCACTGTGTGATCCCTGCGGCGGCGCCGCATCCGCCAGCGTGGCCAGGAAATGCCACGCGGCCGCGGATGCAGCAAACAGGGTTGCCGGGCTCAGTTCACGCTCCATGAGTTCAACCACCTCTTCGAGCAAGGCCACCGCACGGAAGAGCTTGGCCGGCGTGCGCACCGTGTCGGGCCCCACGGCGCTGCCCACCTCGAGCAAGGCAGGCAGCTCCTGTCCGTCCAAGTGCATCCACCACAGCGTCCATGGATCGTCCGGGTCGCTGCCGTAGGCGTGCGGCACGCCCGGTGGAATGACCACCGCCTGCCCCGCCCGGACTGCTTGGTCCACGCCGTCCACCGTGCACCAGCCGCGGCCCTCGGTGCACAGCAGCACCACGGCCTGCGCGATCGGCTCCGTGCGCACCCGGCCGTGCGCGCGGGCCTGCGGGAAATAGCCGCAATCGGTCACGAGCAGCGCCCGTGTGCCGGGCCGTTGCAACGCCTGCTGCGCCATGGGGCGGGGGAGGACGCGCAGCCGCTGCCCCGGGAATCCTTCTGCTATGCGCATGCCACCAGAATCACCTGCGGATAATTGTTTTGTCCAGTTTTCCCGTTGGAACCACCATTCCAGTCAGCCTTTCGAACATTTAGCCTAGTTTTATGACCACTGAAACATCCAGCCCGTCGCGAATCGTCCTTCCCCCCGTGCCTGCCGCCCAGAGCGCCGAGGCCGTGGCGTGCTGGGCCGAGCCGCTTGTCATCGACACGTACATGCCGCTGGCGCCGGACAGCCTGCCCGCCTTTTTCGAGCAGCGCGTCTACCAGGGCTCCACGGGCCGGGTGTTTCCCATGCCGTTCCACGAGCGCGTCAGCCAGGACAAGGCACCCCACGCCTGGACGGCCGTCCACCTCGAGAATGAATGGCTGCGCGTGGTGGTCCTGCCAGAACTTGGCGGGCGCATCCACATTGGCTACGACAAGGTGGCCGGCTACGACTTCTTCTACCGCAACAACGTGATCAAGCCGGCCCTTGTGGGCCTGACGGGGCCGTGGATCTCCGGCGGCGTCGAATTCAACTGGCCCCAGCACCACCGCCCGGCCACGTTCCTTCCCACCGACTTCGAGATTGAGCACGAGGACGACGGCGCCGTGACCGTCTGGTGCTCCGACCACGACCCTTTCACCCGCATGAAGGGCATGCACGGCATCCGGCTTCGCCCGGACAGCGCCGCGATTGAGGCGCGCGTGCGCCTGTACAACCGCACGGAGGAGACCCAGACGTTCCTGTGGTGGGCCAACGTTGCCGCGGCCGTGGATGAAAACTACCAGGCATTCTTCCCCACCGACGTGGACCAAGTGGCCGACCACGCCAAGCGGGCAACGGCCAGCTACCCGGCCCCGGCCGCCGGCGAGACGTACTACGGCGTGGACTACAGCGCCCAGCGCACGGCGGAGGTGCCCGACGGTGACGGGCTGGACTGGTACCGGAACATCCCCGTGCCCACCTCATACATGGTCACCAAGACCGAGGACGACTTCTTTGGCGGCTACGACCACGGACGCGGCGCCGGGTTCGTGCATTGGGCCGACAGGCACTACGCACCGGGCAAGAAGCTCTGGACGTGGGGCGATGCCCCGTTCGGGCATGCCTGGGACGCGGCGCTGACCGATGGCGACGGCCCCTACATTGAGCTCATGGCCGGCGTCTTCACCGACAACCAACCCGACTTCTCCTTCCTCGCACCCGGCGAGACCAAGACCTTCAGCCAGTTCTGGTACCCCATCCACCAGATCGGCCCGGCCCACCAGGCCACCACCCAGCTTGCCGTGCGCCTGGATGTGGACGGACATGACGCCACCTTCGGCATTTCCGCAGCGGAGAAGCTGCCCGGCTGCCTCGTGGAACTGCACACGGCCGGCGGCCAGCCGCTCCATGCCCAGGCCGTGGACCTGGCACCGGGCACCCAGCTGCTGCACACGCTCACGCTGGAAACGGCACCCAAGCTGACCGAGCTCGTGTTGACCGTCCGCCAGGGCGCCACCGAGCTGATCCGCTGGCAAATGCGCGAGGGAACGAACACCGGGGGCGAGGTAGCCGACGCCGCCACCGAGCCGCCCGCTCCCGAAGACGTGGAATCCGTGGACGAGCTGTTCTTCATTGGCCAGTACCTGCGCCAGTACCGCCATGCCATTCGGCTGCCGGAACCCTACTGGCGTGAGGCCCTGCGCCGCGACCCCGGCGAGGTGCGCTGCAACATTGCCCTGGCCGAACGTGCCACCTGGGCCGGCGACCACACCACGGCCGAACAGCTGCTGCGCACCGCGATTGCCCGCATGGTGGCCCACGCTTCCAACCCGGCCGACGGCGAGGCGCACTACCGGCTCGGCATTGTGCTGACCCGCACGGGGCGTGACATCGAGGCCGGGCGCCACCTGGCCAAGGCCAGCTGGAACTCTGCCTGGCGTGTGCCCGCCCGCCTGGCCCTGGCCCGCCTGAAGGCCCGGGCCGGCCAGTACGCCGCTGCCGCCGCCGATTTGCGTGAGGTTCTGGTGCTCGACGGCGCCCACCTCCAGGCCGCCGACCTCCTGGCCACGGTGCTGCGCGCCCAGGACAAGCCCGCCGAGGCCAACTCCCGCATTGCCGCAACCCTGGCGCTGGACCCGCTGGACCAGTGGGCCCGCGACCTCGCCGGCCTGCCCCTGACCGCTGATGCCCCCACCCTGCTCGATGTCGCCATTGAATACTCCAGTGCCGGGTTCGCCGGCGATGCCCTGCGCGTCCTGGAGCTGGCCGCCACGGCTGCCGAAAACAATGCACTCGGCCAGATCCAGGTGGCCCCGCTGGTGCAGTACCACCGGGCAGCCGTGCTGGAAGCCGAGGGCCGCTCCGAGGACGCGGCCCTGGCCCGCGCATTGGCCCGGACCGTGGACCGCACCCTGTGCCAGCCCTCCCGCACGGCAGACGTTGCCGCGCTGGAAAACGCGCTCAAGCACGACGCCGGCGACCCCCTGGCAGCGATGCTGCTGGGCAACTGGCACTACGACAAGCGCCGCTACGCGGAGGCAGTGGCCTTCTGGAAGTCGGCCGAGTCCTCCCTTTCCGCTGCCTCCGGGGAAGGTGGCCAGGACCGCGCCTCGCTCGTGATCGTGCTGCGCAACCTCGCCATCGCGGCACACAACGTCCAGGGCGACGGCGAAGCGGCGCTCGCAGCCTACGGCAGGGCCCGCGAACTGGCGCCGGCGGACGCCAAGTTGTTGTACGAATACGACCAGCTTGCCGCCCGCCTCGGCGCCACGGAGCAATCCCGCCTCGAACGGCTCGAAGCGCACCTGGAACTTGCCGGGGAACGCGACGACCTCAGCGTCGTCTACGCCAACCTGCTGACCGGATCCGGCCGGGCCGCGGAAGCCCGCGGCTGGCTCCTGTCCCGGCAGTTCCAGCCCTGGGAAGGCGGCGAGGGCCAGTCCCTCGGGGCTTGGGACGCCGCCAACATTGCCCTTGCCGAGGATGCGCTGGACGCCGAGGACGCCGCTGCTGCCCTCGCCTGGGTGGACTCGGCGCTCGCCAGCCCCGGCTCACTGGGCGAGGCACGGCATCCGCTGGCCAACTCGGCCCGGATCCAGCTATTGCGGGGAAATGCGCTCGCAGCCCTCGGCCGGGACGCGGAGGCTGCCAGCGCATGGGAGCAGGCGGCCTCGATCCGCAGCGACTTCCAGGCCATGAACGTGCAGAGCTACAGCAACCAGAGCTGCTACTCAGCCAAGGCCCTGCGCAAGCTGGGCCGGGAGGAAGAAGTCGGGCAGCTCGTCTCGGGTATTGCCGAATACGTTGCGGAGCTCGCCGCGACCCCGGCAGGGATTGACTTCTTCGCCACCTCACTGCCCACCATGCTCCTGTTCACGGAAGATCCGCAGGACGGGCGGGACCGCACGGTCGCCGAATTGCGCGAACAGCTGGCCATGCTCAGTGGTGTCACTGCGTGAGTGTATTTGTGGGTGGCCCTGGACTGCGCTGCGAAGTGCAGCCGGACCGGGGTGCCCGCATTGTGAGCCTGCAGGGGGCGGACGGCTGGGAGTGGCTGGCGGCGAGTGAACGCACACCCGCCGCCGGCACGGGCCTGCCGTTTGTCCGCCCGGGCATGGGCGGCTGGGATGAGGTGGCACCCACGGTGCAGGCGGACCCCGACGCGGAAGCCCCCAGCGGCACCCGGCTGCCGGCACTGCCTGACCACGGCGACGTCTGGAACATGCCGTGGCGTGTGGACCATGCTGGCCCGGGCGAACTCGCCGTTTCGGTGGACTTGCCCAGTATGCCCGTCACCCTTGACCGGACCATCAACGCGACGGAACGGGGTCTGCGATTCCACTACCGGGCCACCACCACATCCCGCGACCCACTTCCGTTCCTCTGGTGCGCCCACCCGCAATTTGCCGCCGGACCGGGGGTGGATGTTGCCCTGGAGTCGGGCGGTGTCCGCATTGCCCCCGAGCTCACCGAAATGTATCCGGGGGAGGAGCAGGCTCTCGACTTCGCCGCCCGTCCGCGCCACGCCACCATGCCGGCCGGCACCTCGTTGAAGGCCTTCGTGGACCCGGACATCCGTGCCGACGCGGCCGTCCTCAGCTTGCCCACGGGCCGTTCGCTGCGCCTCGACTGGGACTCCACGCAACTGCCGTACCTGGGACTGTTCTGGGACAACGGCGAGTTTGCCGCCGAACCCGTGCTCGCCGTCGAACCTTCCACGGGATGGGGTGAGCGACTCTCCGCCGCCGAGCGGCAGCAACGGGTGCTGGCGGTTTCGCAGGGGCAGCCCCTCGAGTGGGAGCTTCACCTGTCTGAGACGGTCGTTTCCGCGCCCCAATTCGGCGCACCCCGCCAGTGCGCCTAGCTCCGGCGTGCTTCCCTACCAACCACCAGTTCCCGCGGGTAGTGTTCAAGGCGTGGCCGCAATGATGCCGGCCGCCACCCAAGCTGTGTGAATCGGAGGGTTTCGTCATGAAAAAGCTCATCAATGATCCCAAGACAGTAGTCAATGAATCCGTGGAAGGTTTTGGCCTGGCGCATGCCGGCCATGTGACGGTCCACCCCGACCCGCTCTTCGTGACCCGAAGCGGGGCCCAGCGCGAGGGCAAGGTGGGCCTTGTTTCCGGCGGCGGCAGCGGGCACGAGCCCCTGCACGCCGGCTATGTGGGATTCGGCATGCTGGATGCGGCCGTTCCGGGGGCCATGTTCACCTCTCCCACCCCCGACGCCATCATTCCGGCGACCATCGCCGCGAACTCGGGTGCCGGCGTCGTGCACATTGTGAAGAACTACACCGGCGACGTGCTGAACTTTGAGACCGCGGCCGAAATGGCCGAGGCAGAGGGCGTGTCCGTGCGCACCGTGCTGGTGAACGACGACGTCGCCGTGGAGGACTCGCTGTACACGGCCGGGCGCCGCGGCGTGGCCGGCACGGTCCTGGTGGAAAAGATCGCCGGGGCCGCCGCCGAACGCGGGGACAACCTCGACGCAGTGGCCGCCATCGGCCAGCGCGTCAACGACAACGTGCGCAGCATGGGCGTGGCCCTGTCCGCCTGCACCGTCCCGCACGCGGGCGTCCCCAGCTTCGAACTGGCCGAGGACGAGATTGAGATTGGCATCGGCATCCACGGCGAGCCGGGCCGCCACCGCATCCCCTTGGAAAACGCCGACGGCATCACCGAACGGCTGCTCGAACCGATCCTGGCAGACCTCAAGCCCGCCGCCGGGGACAAGGTGCTCCTGTTCGTCAACGGCATGGGCGGCACCCCGGCCAGCGAGCTGTACATTGTGTTCCGCCACGCGGCCAAGCTGCTTGCAGACGCCGGACTCGTCGTGGAGCGCTCCCTGGTGGGCAACTACATCACGGCGCTGGAAATGCAGGGCTGCTCCATTTCGGTGCTGCGCCTGGATGATGAAATGACAAGTTTGTGGGACGCACCCGTCAACACCCCTGCGCTGCGATGGGGGATGTAAATGCCCAACACACTCGACACCGCATGGGCCATCGCCTGGCTGCGCCTCTCCGCCACCGTCGTGGCGGAAAACCGCATGGCCCTCATTGAGCTGGACCGGGCCATCGGCGACGGCGACCACGGCGAAAACCTGGACCGCGGCTTCACGGCAATCCTCGAAAAGCTCGACGCCGAGCCGCCCGCCACCCCCGGGGCCGCGTTCAAGCTGGCCGCCATGACCCTGATGTCAAAGGTGGGCGGCGCCGCCGGCCCGCTGTACGGCACAGCCTATCTGCGTGCGGCCACGGCCGTGGGCGAGGCCGCGGAGCTTGATGCGGCAACCCTCGTGGCAGCACTGGCGGCCGCCCGCGACGGCGTGGTGGCCCGCGGCAAGGCCGAGACCGGCGACAAAACCATGATCGACGCCTGGACCCCGGCCGTCGACGCCGCAACAGCCGCAGCCGAATCCGGGGCGGAACCGGCCGCCGTGCTGGCGGCCGCCGCCACGGCAGCCGAGGCCGGTGCCGCAGCCACAGAGCCGCTCATTGCCCGCAAGGGCCGGGCCAGCTACCTGGGGGAGCGGGCCATTGGGCACCGCGACCCGGGGGCGCAATCCTCGGCGCTCATCCTGCGCGCCGCGGCCCAGGCGGCCGGCGCATGAGCGTGGGGCTGGTCATTGTGTCCCACAGCGCCCAGCTGGCCGCCGGCGTGGTTGAGCTGGCCGCCCAGATGGCGCCCAACGTGGTGCTGCTCCCGGCCGGGGGCATGGACGACGGCGGCATCGGCACCTCCCTGGAGAAGGTCATGGAGGCGCTCGGTGCGGCAGACACGGGCGACGGGGCCGTGGTCCTGACGGATCTCGGCTCGGCCGTCATGACGGCCGAATCCGCCCTGGAGTTCCTGGGCAGCCCCGAGAACGTGCGCCTGGCCGATGCGCCACTCGTGGAAGGTGCCATTGCCGCGGCCGTGGCTGCCCAGTCGGGTGCTTCCCTGGACGTGGTGTGCAAGGCGGCCGAGACCGCGCTGCAGCCGGCGGCCGCTCCTCCGGTGGTCGAGCCTGTCGAGACCCAAGCCACCGCAGTGACTGCCGTGCTGACGCTCATCAACCCCATGGGCCTGCACGCCAGGCCGGCCGCGGTGCTGGCCGGTGAGCTGGGCGCGATGGATGTGGACATTGAGATCAACGGCGTGGACGCGCAGTCGGTCATGATGCTCATGACTTTGGGCGCGGGGCAGGGCACGGAACTAAACGTCACCGCCACCGGCCCTGACGCCCGGCGTGCCGTCGCGCTGGTGCGCAGCGAGGTGGAGGCCGGCTTCGGCGAGATCTAACCGCACGCCGCAGGATGCGCACGCTTCGCGGGATGAGGGGCTGGTGCCCGCACCGCGCCACACACGACTTCGTCGGTGTGTCCGCGGCGACGCCCACCACGCCGCCAGCCCCTCATCCCGCTTCGCTTGGCGTCCGTCTCGCCGGATCCGTCCGCGCCCGGTGGTCGAGCCTGTCGATCACCGGATGCCGGACTCGGTCAGGCTGGCAGCTGGTAGCCGGCTTCTGAATGCTGGGCCAGGCCGTCCGCCACCAGGCCTGCCAGGGCGCGCTCCAGCTGGGGCGCGTGCGTGTTGAGGTCGTGCAGCTTGCCCAGTTCCGCGGCCAGTTCGGTGTGGGCGCGGGCAGCGTCTCCATCCCAGAACAGGTCGGCGTGCACGGGGGAGCCGGCCGCGCGCAGCACAGCCATGACGGCTCCGCGGACCTGCCGGTCGGTGCCTGCCCAGGGCTGGCCCTTGGGGATGTAGGTGGGTTCGGGCTGGCCCGCGGCAATCCAGGCGCACTGCTCGAGCACGGGGCACAGGCCGCACTTGGGGCTGCGCGCCGTGCAGACCACCGCGCCAAGTTCCATGACGGCGGCATTCCACAGCACCGATTCGCCGTCGTCCTCCGGGAGCAGCTCCGCAGCCAGTGCCATCTCGGCGGCCGTCAGCGCCGGCGCGGGCAGTGCCTGGCCCACCACGAGGCGGGCGTGCACGCGGCGGATGTTCGTGTCCACAACTGTGGTGCGTCGGCCAAAGGCGAAGGCAGCCACGGCGGCCGCTGTGTACGTGCCTACTCCGGGCAGCTCGAGAAGTTCCTCAAAGGTGTCTGGCACCTTCCCGCCGTGCTGTTCCACGATTTGTGCGGCAGCCGCATGCAGGCGCAGCGCCCGGCGGGGGTAGCCCAGCCGGCCCCAGGCCCGCAGCACCTCGGCGGCCGGGGCGGCGGCAAAGTCCGCGGGTGTGGGCCAGCGCCCCAGCCATTCCTCCCAGACCGGCTGCACGCGCACCACCGGCGTTTGCTGGAGCATGATCTCACTGACCAGGATCCCCCAGGGGGATGCGCCGCCGCGCCATGGCAGGTCCCTGGCCTCACGCAGGAACCAGTCCTGGATTTCCCGGTGCAAGCAAACTCCTTGAAGTCGAGCGATTCCCGGGACGCCTCACACGCCCCGCAGCATTCCACTCTAGGCCACCGGGCCGCAGGGGGCCTTTCTCACAGGAAGCACGGCGGCGTGGTTGGTGCGGGGCGCCCCGGGCCTTCGATACCCTTTAGACATGGGAAACACAGGGAATCCGGGACGCGGCCGCACCTCCGCCGCACCCGCGCCCAGGGTTTCCGCCAAGGTTTACCGCCGGCGCCGCCTCGTGGCGGCCATTCTGGCCCTGCTTGTGCTCGTGGCGATCGTGGCCGGTGGCTTCCTCGTGGCCGGCCTGCTGGGCGGGGGTTCCGCGGATGACGCCGGCACCAACCCGGCTGCCGATGGAGCCACGGCGAAACCCAAGGCTGCTGCGAAAGCCGGGACGCCGCCGTCGGCCGTGTGCGACGAGGCGGGCATCAAGGTCACAGCCGCCGTGGACAAGCCCGCCTACGGGCCGGAGGAGCTGCCGGTCCTGACCCTGCGCGTGACCAACTCCGGCAAGGCGCCCTGCGACATCAACGTGGGCACGAGCCAGATGCAGTACCAGGTCACCAGCGGCGAAGACATCATCTTCAACTCCAAGAACTGCCAGGTGGACCCTGGCGACCTAGTCAAGAACCTGGCGCCGGGCGCCTCGGAGACCGCAAACCTGGTGTGGAAGGTCAACCGCAACGCCCCCGGCTGCGAAAAAATGGTTTCCGTGCCGGGCAGGGGCGGGGCAACCTACGGCTTCGTGGCGACCCTGGGCAAGTGGTCCAGTGACAAGGTCACGTTCACGCTGCAGTAGGCGGCAGGCGCAGGCGTTTCCGCCTAGAGGAAGCGGTCCAGGAGGCTGGCCTCGGCAATGCGGGACAGGCCCTCGCGGACGTTGCGGGCACGCAGTTCGCCAATGCCATCCACCATCATGAGCTCGTCAATCGTGGCCGCCATCAGGTTCTGCAGCCCGCCAAAGTGGTCCACCAGGCGCCCGGCCACGGCACCTGGAACGGCCTTCAGGCCGGACACCAGGCGGTAGCCGCGCGGCTGGATGATGGCTTCCAGGGAGTCGTTGCCGCTGGCCAAGCCAACAATGTTGGCAATGAGGCTCAGGTCAATCAGGCTGGCCTGGTCGATTTCCTGCAGTGCAGTCACGGCCGCGTCGACGTCGGTGGTTTCGGGATCGGTGTAGTCGCGGATCACCATGTCGGCACCTGAGCCGCGCGTGGTGGAAAGCTCTTCCAGCTGCAGCGACAGCAGCCGGCCGTCAACACCGAGCTCCAGGACGTAGGCGGCGATCTCCTCGGAAATGCGGCGCACCATCTCGTGGCGCTGCAAGGTGACGGCAACGTCGCGCACCGTGACCATGGCCTCGATCTCCAGGGCGGACAGTGAGCTGGTCACCTGGTCCAGCCGGGCGCGGTAGCGTTCAAGCGTGGCCAGGGCCTGGTTGGCGCGGGCCAGCACCTTCTCGGAACCCTCCAGCACGTAGCGCAGCCCGCCCACGTACAGGGCAATGATCTGCATGGACTGGCTGACGGAAACCACGGGGACGCCGGTCTGGATGGCGACGCGCTCGGCCGTGCGGTGGCGGGTGCCCGATTCCTGCGTTTCAATGCTGGGATCCGGAACCAGCTGGACTGCGGCGCGAATGATTTTCGTGGCGTCCTTGTCGCAGACAATGGCGCCGTCCATCTTGGCAAGTTCGCGCAGGCTTGTGGGGGCGAAGTCGATGCCAATTTCAAAGCCGCCGGAGCACAGGCTTTCAATGGTCCTGTCCGAACCGAGCACAATCAGTGCGCCCGTGCGGCCGCGAAGGATGCGTTCGAGCCCGTCACGCAGCGGCGTTCCCGGCGCAACGCGGGCAAGAGTGGCTTTCAGGGCCTCTTCGGGGCTGCGAATCATGGGCAGTTCCTTCTTTTCAAGCACGGGAATCCGCGCAAGTCACAATGCCATGATAGTGGGAACGGGCCCGGGTTGCCGGGCGGCAGGGCCATCGGCGACGCGCATCTTGACCGATCTGTGTCCTTTGCCCGATCCCGGCGGTCCCGGAGACGTGCCGGGGCCGCCGGGGCACGCCGCAACGGGCGCCCCGAGGGCACTTAGCCCAGCTTGAGGCTCGGTTCCGGCATGCCGTGCAGGATGATCTCCGTGGCCTCCGCAATGTGGTCAATTTCCCTGACCTTGAAGTCCGGCGGGACGGTGCCGAAGCCCGTGGGGCTCCGCGGGACGATGGCGTGGGTGTAGCCCAGCCGGCTGGCCTCCATGATCCGCTGGTTGATGCCCGGCACGGGCCGCACCTCCCCGGCCAGCCCCACCTCGCCGAACGCCACCAACTTGCCATGCACGGGTATTGCGGTCTTGGCCGAGACAATGGACAGCGCCACGGCCAGGTCCATGGCCGGCTCGCTCAGGCGGGCACCGCCCACGGTTGCCACGTAGCTGTCGTCGGCGTCCAGGCGCAGTCCGGCCCGCTGCTGCAACACAGCCAGCAGCATGCCCACGCGCGTGGAGTCCAGGCCGGAGACCGTGCGCCGCGGCGAGGAGCCGAGGGCCGGGGTCAGCAGCGCCTGCACCTCGGCCAGCAGGGGGCGCCGGCCCTCCATGGTCACGCTGATGCAGGTGCCGGAAACGGGCTGGGCCGTGCGGGAGGTGAACAGCCCACTGGGGTCGGCCAGCCCCTCGATGCCGTCGTCGGTCAAATCAAAGCAGCCCACCTCGTCCGTCTGCCCGTACCTGTTCTTCACGGCCCGCAGCAGGCGCAGGCGCGAGTGGCGCTCGCCGTCGAACTGGCAGACCACATCCACCAGGTGCTCGAGCAGGCGCGGCCCGGCGATGGAGCCGTCCTTGGTCACGTGGCCCACCAGCAGCGTTGTCATGTTCAGCCGCTTTGCCGCGGCAATGAGGGACGCCGCCACCTCGCGGACTTGGGATACGCCGCCGGCGGCACCGTCCACCATGGTGCTGCTGAAGGTCTGCACGGAGTCCACGATCAGCAGGGCCGGCTGCACGGCCTCAACCTGCCCCAGCGCCGTGCCGAGGTCAGTTTCGGCACCGAGGTACAGGGTGTCGGCAACCGCGCCGATGCGCTCGGCCCGCAGCTTGACCTGGGCGGCGGATTCCTCGCCCGTGAGGTAGAGGACCTTTTGCGGCTCCCGGCCGTGTACGTTGCGGGCAAACTTTGCGGCCACGTCCAGCAGGAGCGTGGATTTTCCGACGCCGGGTTCCCCCGCCAGCAGGATCACGGCGCCCGGGACCATGCCGCCGCCCAGGACGCGGTCCAGCTCGGGCACGCCGGTGAGGTTGTGTGCGGCCTTGGAGGCGTCCACGTCCGCGATGAGCTGGGCCGGGCGCACCACGGTGGTTGCGGCAGTGGTCCGGACCACCACGGAGCCGATCTCCTCAAGGGTGCCCCAGGCCTGGCATTCCCCGCAGCGGCCTACCCACTTCACGGCCGTCCAGCCGCATTCGGTGCAGCGGAAGTTCTGCCCGGCGTTTGTCTTTGTGCTCTTTGCTGCCATGGTTCAACCCTAGCGCCGGGGTGTGACACGCGGGGCCCGTCCGTGCGGGCCTACAGCTTGGGCAGCAGGTCCCTGGCCTCGGAGGGCTCCATCTTGGCCGCCTCGAGCAGGTCCACCATGAGGGTGCGGAAGAGCAGCACCAGGGTCTCTCCCTCCATGCGTGTGATCTCCAGTTTGCTCGGGTGCAGCCGGATTGCGACGTCGGCCAGCGAGTCCCGTGCGTGGGACATCGCCGCGTCGGATGAGGCATGGGACAGGGCCGCACCCAGTTCGTCCACGGCGGCGGCCGTCTCGCCGATGACCTCGGCCAGGTGCATGGATCCGGCGTCGGACAGCGCGGCGTTGTTGATGGCGCTCGCCAGCCGGCGGGCCAGGACTCGGCTGGAGCGCATGGCGTAGTCCACCCGCTCCATGAGCCTGGCCATGCCGTCCACCTCCTGCAGGTGCCGCCGGTACATGGGTGCCAGCCTGGCGATCTCCATGGACCCCCGCAGCCCTTGGCGCATGGAGTCGATGCGGGCCTGCTGGCTCCGGGCGCGGACCAGGGCGTGCCAGGCGGTGGTGGCGTCGTTGTAGGACAGTGCCGAGGCGCACTCCCGCAGCACCAGGGAGAGTTCGCCCAGGACCTCCTTGAGGTCATCCCTGGGTTCGCGGCGCGGATCCCTGGGCACCAGGAACGTCACGGCCAGGGCGAAGCAGCCGCCCACCACGGCGTCGATGCTGCGGGTGAACGGCCCGCCGGCGGGGATGGGCAGCAGCACGACCAGCAGGGACTGGAGCCCCAGCTGGGTGGTGAAAATGGCCCCGCTGTCCAGGAAACGGGCCAGCAGGATGGACAGGAACAGCACCAGGGCTGCCTGCCAGATGCCCGATCCCAGCCAGTGCAGCAGCAGGTCGCCCACCGCAATGCCGATGGTGCAGCCCAGGCCCACCTCCAGGACCCGGCGCAGGCGCGGGTCACGGGAGAAGCCCAGGGCAATGATGGCGCTCGTGGCGGCAAACAGGGGGCCCTGGTGGCCCAGGACGAGTTGCGAAAAGTAGTAGGCACCCACGGCACAGATGGCCATCATGAATGCCGGGAGGATTGAATTCATGCTGCGCCGCAGGCCCAGGCGGGCACGCCGCTTCAGGAATCGTGCGGTGGCGGCCTGTCGGGACGGCAGGCCGGTGGCTGAGTCCGGCATGCTGCCAAGTCTATGCGTGAGGGGCTCCCCGCGACGTGCATCGCGGGGAGCCCCTGTTGGTGTCCGGTGTTCCGGCGGCTCAGCCGGTGGTTTCGTTCAGCTTGGCCAGGAGATCGGCCAGCCGGCGGACCTCGGCGGGCTCCCACTGTGAGAGCTTGTCCACGAGCAGCTGCCGGGCGCCGAGCTGGGTTTCCCTGTAGCGCTCCCGCGTGGGCGCGGTCATGTCCACCAGCGTGGCCCGCCCGTCGCCGGGGTCGGCCGTGCGGGAAACCAGGCCGAGCTCCTCGAGCTGCTTGACGATCCGGCTGAGCGTGGCCTTGTCCGCCTCCAGCCCGCGGGCCAGCTCAGACTGCTGCATTGGCCCGGAGCGGAACAGCAGCATCAGCACCTTGAAGCCCATTGGCTGCAGGCCCGGATGGATTGCCGCGGCCCGGTATTTCAGGTTCTTCCGTGCCGAGACCATCATGTTGGACAGCTGGTTTTGCGTGTCCTCGATGGCGCCCGCCAGCTCCGGGTCCTGCGGGAGTTCCGGGCCCGGAGCCCCATTGCAGGGATTGACGACGTCGGCCATGCTCAGACCCGCTCGATCGCGCCGGTGTTGGGGGTGGCGGCAATGCTTGCCTCGCTGACCTCGGCGAGGACCAGCTCGGCCTCCTCCATGGCGGGGTGGCCCTTGGCGTCCGCGGCGTCGCTCTTCTCGCGCTGGTCGCGCGTCTGGTTGCTCAGCGGCAGGTTGGGCAGGAAGGCCACCGCAAGGATGGTCAGGATGCTCAGCGGCGCGGCAATCATGAAGATGTAGGCCACGGAGTCGCCGTAGACGGATTCAATGATGACCCGGATTGAATCGGGCAGGGTGTGGACGGAGGGGATGTTGCCGCTGGCCAGTGCGGCCCCGACCTCCTTGCCCTTTTCGCCCAGGGCGCCGATGGCGGCCTGCAGCTCACCGGTGCGGCCGGCCATGGTGTCCACAACCTTCGTGGCCATGAGGGCGCCCAGCACGGAGACGCCGATGGTGCCGCCCAGTGAGCGGAAGAAGGCGATGCCGGAGCTGGCCACGCCGATCTCGGCCGGGGTGACAGCGTTTTGCACAATCAGCACCAGGTTCTGCATGACCATGCCCAGGCCCGCGCCGAGGATGAACATGAACAGGGAGACCAGGATGAAGTTGGTGTCGTAGTGGATGGTCCCGAGCAGGTACAGGCCCGCCAGCTGCAGCAGGGATCCGGTGACCATGATGGCCTTCCACTTGCCGAACTTGGAGATCATGGCCCCGCCAATGGTGGAAATGATGAGCAGGCCGGCCATCATGGGGATGGTCATGAGGCCCGACTGTGTGGCGTTGGCGCCGCGGGCCAGCTGCATGTACTGGGCCAGGAACACTGAGGTGCCGAACATGGACACACCAACGGAAATCGAGGCCACCACGGAGAGGGTGAAGGTGGTGTTCTTGAACATGGTCAGCGGGATGATGGGCTCGGCGGCCTTGAACTCCGCAATGACGAAGGCGACCAGGGCGGCAATGGCCCCGCCCACCATCCACGCCGAGGTGGGGCTGGCCCATTCGAAGTCCTTGCCGGCCAGGGAGACCCAGATCAGCAGCAGGGAGACGCCGGCTGACAGAAGCACAATTCCGGCGTAGTCAATGCTGACCTTGCGCTTCTTCTGGGCCGGGAGGTGCAGCGTCTTTTGAATCAGGAGGATTGCAACCACGGCGAAGGGCAGTGCCACGAAGAAGTTCCAGCGCCAGTTGATGGCGTCGGTGATGAAGCCGCCGATGAGCGGGCCGCCCACGGTGCCCAGTGCCATGACGGCGCCGAACAATCCCATGTACTTGCCGCGTTCACGCGGGGAGATGATGTCCGCCATGACGATCTGGCTCAGGGCGGTCAGGCCGCCGGCGCCCAGGCCCTGGAAGACGCGCATGGTGATGAGCATCGAGGTGTCCTGCGAGAAACCGGCAATGGCGGAAGCCACCACGAAGATCACCAGTGAGAGCTGCAGCAGCAGCTTGCGGTTGGACAGGTCCGCGAGCTTGCCCCAGATGGGGGTGGAGATGGTGGTGGCCAGCAGGGTTGCCGTGACCACCCAGGTGTAGGCAGTCTGGTCGCCATTGAGATCGGACAGGATCACCGGCAGGGACGTCGAGACGACTGTGCCGGCCAGGATGGAGACGAACATGCCCATGAGCAGGCCTGTGAGGGACTGGATCACCTGGCGGTGGGTCATGCCCGAGTCTGACAGCCCGGGGGCTGCCTTTGCTGTGCTGGTTGTCTGGGACAAGAGGGCTCCAATAAGTGGCCGGAAGAAAGTTGATGTATGTCAACTATATGGAATTGGTTGCCCTGGGACAACAGTTTTTTGCTGTGAGCTGCGTCAAGTTTCCGGCTTGTGGCTCGCGGGCCCCGCCCTCCCGGCCACGGCGGCAGGTGCGCCCGCAGCGGGGCGGATGTGACCGGCGTCGTACGTGGGGCACAAGAATCCCCGCAGCGTTAACCTTCCGTTCACCCGGCGGGGGCCGGTGCTTTACCTGTGGACCCTAATGTCAAAGGGTAATGAATCGGAATGCAACCCATCGAAGAGGTAAAAGCGTGAAGGCACTTCACATTGGCCGCGTGGCAGCCGTACTGGCTGTTGGCTCACTGGCACTTACGGCATGCGGCACCGACAGCGTGGTGACCCCGCCGGCCGGCGCAAACACCAGCGCAGCAGGCCCAGCCGTCACCGGCACGCTCACCGGAACGGGCGCCAGCTCCATCTCCGCAGCCATGGACGCCTGGAAGGCCGGCTTCGAGTCCGCCAACTCCGGCGCCAAGATCCAGTACTCACCCGAAGGCTCGGGCGCAGGGCGCAAGGCCCTGATCGCAGGCGCCGTTCAGTTCGCCGGCTCCGATGCCTACATGCAGGATGAGGAACTCGCCTCCGCCAAGGAAAAGTGCGGCCCCGCCGGCGCCATCAACATCCCCTGGTACATCTCCCCGATCGCTGTCGCATTCAACGTTGAAGGGGTCAAGGACCTCAAGCTCGACGCCGACACCATCGCCAAGATCTTCCGCGGCGAGATCAAGAACTGGAACGACCCCGCCATCAAGGCCGCCAACCCGGACGCAAAGCTGCCGGATCTGGCCATCACGCCCGTGCACCGCTCGGACAACTCCGGCACCACGCAGAACTTCACTGACTACCTGGCCGCAGCCGCCAAGACCGTCTGGTCCGACAAGGCCTCGGGCGACTGGCCCACCAGCCTGCCGGGCGAAAACGCCAAGGGCACCTCCGGTGTGGTCAAGACCGTCACCGAGACCGCCGGCGCCATCACCTACGCCGATGACTCCGCAGTCACCGACGCCATGGGCAAGGTTGAGCTGAAGGTTGGCGACAGCTACGTCCCCGTCACCGCCGAGGCTGCCGCCAAGGCCGTTGACCTGGCAACGGTTGTTGAAGGCCGCGCCGCCAACGACCTCTCGCTCAAGCTGGACCGCACCACCACAGTTGCCGGGGCCTACCCCGCAGTGCTGGTGTCCTACGGCGTCTTCTGCGCCAGCTACCCGGACGCCGCAACGGCCGACCTGGTGAAGGCATTCGGTGCCTTCGCACTGAGCGACGAGGGCCAGAAGCAGGCGGCAGAGGCAGCCAAGAGCGCACCGCTCTCCGCCGAGCTGGCAGCGAAGGCCAAGACGGCCCTCGAATCCATCAGCTCCGGCACCAAGTAACAGCCGGCAAGCGCCAAAAGAAGGTACTGGATTGTCCACCACCAAGCTCGCACCCCCCAAGGGGACAGGGCAGGCCGGCAAGGGTCGCATCGGAGACAAAGTGTTCTCCGGTGCGGCCCTGGGCGCCGGCGCGCTGATTGTTGCCGTGCTGTTCGCAGTGGCCCTGTTCCTTGTGGTCCAGGCCCTGCCAACCTTCAGCGCGGCCCCTGCCGACATCACCGGCGGTGAAGGCTTCCTTGCCTACATCTTCCCGATCGTCGTTGGCACGCTGATTGCTGCAACGATCGCCCTGCTCATTGCCACGCCCATCGGCGTGGCCGTGGCCCTGTTCATCTCGCACTATGCCCCGCGCAATCTTGCCAAGGGCCTGGGCTACCTGGTGGACCTCCTGGCAGCCATTCCGTCAGTGGTCTACGGCGCCTGGGGTGCCAGCTTCCTGGCCTCCTCGCTTAAGGACCCGTACGCCTGGCTGGCCGAGCACCTGGGCTGGATCCCGATCTTTGCAGGACCCGCCTCCGGCACGGGCAAGACCATCCTGACCGCAGGCATTGTCCTGGCCGTCATGGTCCTGCCCATCATTGCCTCACTCACCCGCGAGATTTTCCTGCAGGCACCCATGCTGCACCAAGAAGCGGCGCTGGCCTTGGGGGCCACCCGGTGGGAAATGATCCGCATGGCAGTTCTTCCCTTCGCCCGCGGCGGCATCATCAGCGCCGTCATGCTGGGCCTGGGCCGTGCCCTGGGTGAAACCATGGCCGTGGCACTCGTCCTCTCCTCGGGGCCGCTGATCGCCTCGCTCATCCGCTCCGGCAACCAGACCATTGCCGCGGAAATTGCGCTGGACTTCCCGGAAGCCTTCGGCCTGCGCATGCACGAACTCATCGCCGCCGGCCTGGTGCTGTTCCTCATCACCCTGGCGGTCAACATGGTGGCCCGTTGGATCATCAACCGCCACAAAGAATTCTCAGGAGCCAACTAGCATGGCCACCGTACTGACCGAACGCAAGCGCTCCGCGCTCACCCGCGGCCGCCTGCCCCGCTACACGCCCTACGCAATTGCCGGCGGCGCCGTGGTGGTGGCCGCGGCGCTCATGTCCCTCATCGGCTTCAACGTCTTTGGCTGGGCAGTGCTCTCCGCGGTGCTCTTTGCCGCCGCCAACGTCACGGTCTCCGCCGCCGTCGAGGGCCGCCGCAAGGCCGTGGACAAGCTGGCCACCTCGCTCGTGGTGGGCGCGTTCCTCGTGGCCCTGCTGCCGCTGGTCTCGGTCATCTGGACCGTGCTGGCAAACGGCATCCCCGGGCTCCTGACCCCCGGCTTCCTGGGCACCTCAATGAACGGTGTGACGGGCGCCGTCGACAACGCCTCAGTCACCAACGGGACCCCCGTGTTGGGCGGCGCCTACCACGCACTTGTGGGCTCGGTGCTGATCACCCTCTGGGCCACCCTGATCTCCGTTCCCGTGGGCCTGCTGACAGCCATCTACCTGGTGGAATACAGCGCCGGCAACAAGTTCTCCAAGGTCATCACCTTCCTGGTGGACGTCATGACCGGCATCCCCTCGATCGTGGCAGGCCTGTTCGCGGCCGCCTTCTTCGCCATGATCCTGGGCCCCGGCACGAAGACGGGCTTCGTCGCCGCCGTCGCGCTTTCGGTGCTCATGATCCCCGTGGTGGTGCGCTCCAGCGAGGAAATGCTCAAGATCGTCCCGAACGAACTGCGCGAGGCCGCCTACGCACTGGGCGTCCGCAAGTGGCGCACCATCCTGAAGGTGGTCATTCCGACGGCGATCTCCGGCATCGCCTCCGGCGTCACCCTGGCAATCGCCCGCGTCATTGGCGAGACCGCCCCGCTGCTGGTCACGGCCGGATTCGCCACCAGCATCAACATGAACGTGTTTGCCGGCTGGATGTCCTCCCTGCCCACGTTCATCTACACGCAGATCATGACGCCCACCTCGCCGTCGAACGCAGACCCGTCAACCCAGCGTGCCTGGGCCGCAGCCCTGCTGCTGATCATCCTTGTCATGCTCCTGAACCTCGGTGCCCGCCTCGTGGCCCGCATCTTTGCGCCGAAAACCGGCCGCTAACTTTTTGCCAGAAGGAAAACCAGCTATGTCCAAACGAATTGATGTCAGTGACCTGAACGTCTACTACGGCGATTTCCGCGCCGTGGAAGACGTGAACATCACCATTGAAGCCAAGTCCGTCACCGCCTTCATTGGCCCCTCCGGCTGCGGCAAGTCCACGTTCCTGCGCACCCTGAACCGCATGCACGAGGTCATCCCCGGCGCCCGCGTCGAGGGCAAGGTGCTGCTGGACGGCGACAACCTCTACGGCGACGGCGTTGACCCCGTGACCGTGCGCAGCCAGATCGGCATGGTGTTCCAGCGGCCCAACCCGTTCCCCACCATGAGCATCCGCGACAACGTGCTGGCCGGCGTCAAGCTCAACAGCCGCCGCATGCCCAAGTCCGACGCCGATGCGCTCGTGGAGAAGTCGCTGCGCGGCGCCAACCTGTGGAACGAGGTCAAGGACCGCCTCGAGAAGCCCGGCTCCGGCCTGTCCGGCGGCCAGCAGCAGCGCCTGTGCATTGCCCGCGCCATCGCCGTCTCACCCGAGGTCATCCTCATGGACGAGCCCTGCTCCGCCCTTGACCCCATCTCCACCCTGGCCATTGAGGACCTCATCAATGAGCTCAAGGACGAATACACGGTGGTCATCGTGACCCACAACATGCAGCAGGCAGCCCGCGTCTCCGACAAGACCGCCTTCTTCAACATTGCCGGGACCGGCAAGCCCGGCAAGCTCATCGAGTTCGCCGACACCACCACCATCTTCAACAACCCCTCCCAGAAGTCCACCGAAGACTACGTCTCCGGCCGCTTCGGATAACCACCGGGCGGCGGGTATCGCCCGGGACGCTCGCTGTCCAGTGTTACGGGGCTGTGAAGTGCCCAGATCCGCGGTGATTTGGGGCCGGGCTACGCTGAAAACATGACCTCACTTCCCGCCGTCCGCGGCGCACACCTTGTTGGATCCATCAACCAGCCCACCGCCGCAGACACCCTGGAGATCGTGGCCGAAAACCTCGGCGCCCACGCTGCCCGCATCCCTGACGGCGAGGTGGGGGAGCGCTTTCACTGGATCCTGTTCCAGGGAACCCGCTTCGAGGCCGTTGACGGCCTGGGCCGCGTGCCGGGCGAACCGTTCATGGTCGCCGGCTTCGACCTGCGCAAGATCGTGCTGGACGGCACAGTGCCCGCCGCCGAGCTGAAGTTCGGGCCGCTGGGCTATGCCGAGGCCGCCCTGGCCAGCTATGCCGACTTCAAGGCGCTGCGTGATGCCGGCACCATCGCTGCGGGCACCCGCTTCCAGGTGGCCATCCCCTCGCCCATGGCGCCCCTGGGCTCCTATGTTGCCCCCGCCGACCAGGCCGCCGTCTACCCGGCCTACGCCGCCGCCATGGAACGCGAAATTGCCGAGATTGCCGCAGTCATCCCGGCGGCCGAGCTGTCCATCCAAATCGACCTGGCCGTCGAGTTCAGCCACATTGAAAAGGTGTCCGTCCGCGGCAACACCCCCGATTGCTGGTACGTGGAAGGCAACGACCCCTCCACGGAACAAATCATCGACGCCGCGACCACCATGGCCGCCGCTGTTGCCGCCACCATCCCGGACGACGTGGAATTCGGCATCCACCTTTGCTACGGCGACGTGGCCGAGAAGCACTTCACGGAGCCCGCCGACGCCGGCAACCTCACCGCCGTGGCGAACGCGCTTTCCGCCAAGATCTCCCGGCCCATCGGCTTCCTTCACCTGCCCGTGCCCATAGAGCGCGACGACGACGCCTACTTCGCGCCGCTGGCCTCCCTGGCGCTGCACCCCGAAACGGAGCTGTTCCTGGGCCTGGTGCACCACGAGGACGGGGTTGCGGGTGCCATCAAGCGCATTGCGGCTGCCCGCCCGGCCGTCGCCACGGCAGGGCTGGCGGAGTTCGGCATCGCCACCGAGTGCGGCTTTGGCCGCGGACCGGCGGAGCGCACGGCCCCGCTGCTGCGCCTGCACGGGGACATCATCGCAGCCGCCAACGCCTGATCCGTAGGTCAACTCGCACTCCTTGCCCCATCCGGACCCTGGATTGGGCAAGGAGTGCGAGCTCGCGCGGCGATTTAAGCCTGGACTAGGTCAGGGGTGACAGGGCCAGGAAAAACAAGGCACCCAGCAGCAGGCAGGCAACCGGGGTGGCCAGCCAGGCTACGGCAATGCGGGTGAGCACGCGCCCGTTGACGGAGGCGAAGCGCTGGTTGGCGCCCGCACCCACAATGGCCGAGGTGACTGTGTGCGTGGTGGACAGCGGCATGTGCAGGCCGATCGCACCCACAAACAGCAGCCCCGCGCCCACCATCTGGGCCACAAAACCGCGCATGGGGTCAACCCGCACCAGGCGGTGGCCCATGGTGTGGGAGATCCGCCAGCCGCCGAACACCGTGCCGGCGGCCAGCAGCCCGGCCGTGAACAAGGGCACCCATACGGGAATCTCGCCGGCCCCCACGAAACCGGCGGCCACGAGGGCAAACAGGACAACCGCCGTCGTGCGCTGGCCGTCCTGGAGCCCGTGCCCAAAGGCGACGGCGGCACCGGCCACCGACTGCAGCTGGCGCATCCGCCGGTTGACCATGCTCGGCGCCGTGTTCCGGACAGCCCAGGACGTGGGCTGGACGGCCAGGAAGGCCAGCACGAAGGCGACGATGGGGGAGACCAGCAGGGGCAGCAGGACCAGTGTCAGCATGGTGGTGTTGATGCCGTCCAGGGGCGGGTGCCCAATGACGGCGGAGCCCAGGGAAGCGCCCACGAGCGCGCTGATCAGGGCATGGGTGGATGAGGACGGGTAGCCGCGCCACCACAGGTAGATGCCCCACAGGCAGGCGGCGATAAGTGCCGCCAGCAGCAGCACCAGGCCGTTGCGCCCCGGCGGGACCGTAAACAGCCTGTCGGCAAAGGCGGCCGTGAGGGCCACGCTGGCCAGTGCCCCCACGCAGTTGAACACGCCGGCCAGCAGGACGGCGAGCGAGGGAGTCAGTGCGCGCGTGCGAACCGAGAGCGCCACGGCGGCGGAGGCGTCACGGAAGCCGTTGAGGAACGCAAAAACCGCGGCGACGGCGATGACCGCGCCGAGCAGGAACCCCACCAAGGTCAGGACTCCTTGACGATGATGCTGCCCACCTGCGTGGCCACCATGCGCATCTGGCGGCTGGCTGCGGCCAACTGGCCGGCAAGGTTGCTGTACTTGGCAAACGTTGAGGGGCTGTGGGCGTCCAGGAGCTCGGCCACGATGACACGGTGGGTGTGGTCGGCCCGCTTGGACAGGCGCAGGACCTCCAGCCAGTAGTCCTCCAGGCTGTCGAGGTCGTTGAGGGCCTTCATGGCCGCGGCTGTCAGCTCGGCCTGGCGGGAGAGGATTTCCAGCTGGTCGCTGACGCGGGTGGGGATGCGGTCCAGCGTGTAGAGCTCAATGACCTCCCCGGCGCCCGTGAGCATTTCGGAGGTCTCGTTGAGCAGCTGGCCCAGCGCGTACATGTCCTCGCGTGGCAGCGGGTTGATGAAGCTGGTGCGCATGTTGGTCAGCAGCGTTGCAAAATCTGCCGTTGACGCGGCCTCGTGCCGGCGCAGCGATTCGGTGAGTGCGGCGAAGTCCCCGCGGCCCGCCCCGAGCAGTTCGGCCAGCGTCTGGGTGCCGGCCAGGATGTGCTCGGACATGCGGGCCAGTGCCTGCAGCCCTGCCGTCTCCTGGGGGAAAAGTCGAAGCTTCACCATGGGGCCTTTGCGATAGCGGATTCCAGCAGGTTCCGGGTGGTTCCAGGGCATAAAAGTGGTGTCGAACCGGGAGCGCCTCTCGGCACTGGGCCGCTCGAAGCGGCTATAAAATGGAGCCCGGGGGTTCCACGGTTCGACACCGCTTTCAGTCTTCTACGTCCTGCCCCGGCTGTCAACTGGAGCCGTTTTTGCGGGCCTTGTGCTAGTCCAATTCACCCTTGCGCCACGACTTCGCGGCACCCTCCAGGTCCTCCGCCGTGCGGACCAGTTGGTGGGCTTTTTTGGTCAGCGCGGAGGCGTGCTCGGAGTGTGCCGCCTCCCGCTCCACGGCCATGGTTGCCTGGCCCAGGGCCACGACGCGGCAGAACGCGGCGGAACGGTCAAGCGCAACGTCGAAGTCGCCGTCGAACGCGCCGGACAGGATGGCGTTGGCCATGGTGGTGATTTCCTCGGCGCCGGGAGGCTCGGCCACGCCGGCCACCGCGTTGGCCACCTGGGCCTTCTGCTGGCCCGCGCGGAAGAAGACGCTGATGCCCTCGGGGTCCTGCAGGGTTGCGGCTCGCAGGGCGTACAGGCGCCACAGGGCGCCGGGCAGGGAACGGGCGGGGCTCGCGGCCCACATCTCGGCGATGGCCTCAAGGCCCTGCTTGTCCGCAAGCTTGACCAGGCGCTTGGTGACCTCGGGGTCATTGCTGGCGCGGCCGCTGTTCACCAGGGCCCGGGCAGCAAGGTGCGCTGCCTCGGAGACGCGGGCCGGGTCCGTGCCGCCCGCGAACGGCTCAAAATCGGCGGGTGCAAAGGGCACCGGCTTGTGGGGGCGGGGAGCGCTGGCGGCTGGTCGATCGTTCATGAGACGACACTACCCCCGCTGCCGTGCCGGGTCGAGGGAACTGGCGGGCGGCACGACAAATCCGTGGACCGCCCGCAGCGGCAGCGATGGGCGGCATGGCGCGGGACGGGAGGTGCTCCTCCTCGGTGCGGCGCAATTGCATTCTGTGCCGTACCGTGCGGTAGTCTGATATGCGTCAACTTTGCAAGGGTGGGGACACCTTTTGGAAGCTGGCAACAGGTCGGGCCTTTAGCTCAGTTGGTAGAGCATCGGACTTTTAATCCGTGGGTCATGGGTTCGAGCCCCATAGGGCCCACCGCTATAGCCGCAGGCCGGCACCATGAACCATGGTGCCGGACTGCGGTTCTTTTTTGTTTCACCCGGCAGTAACGGTGAAATGCTCAGCTCCGGTGCAGGATGGCAAAATGGAGCCATGACAACCAACGCCCCCGCACTTGCCCTGACCATCGCCGGCTCCGAAGCGACTGGCGGTGCCGGTGCCCAGGCCGACCTCAAGACGTTCCAGGAACTGGGCGTCTTCGGCATTGTGAACCTGACCTGCATTGTCTCCTTTGACCCCAAGGACAACTGGAACCACCGCTTCGTGCCCGTGGACCAGCAGGTCATTGCCGACCAGCTGGAAGCCACCACGGCCGCCTACGGCGCAAACTCCGGTGCCCCCACCACGCTTGAGACGGTCAAGATTGGCATGCTGGGCAGCCCGGCCACCATCAGCACAGTGGAAACCGCACTGAAAAATGCCGCATTCAAGCACATCGTGCTGGACCCGGTGCTGATCTGCAAGGGCCAGGAGCCCGGCCACGCGCTGGACACCGACCAGGCGCTCAAGGCGCAGATCCTGCCGCTGGCCACCTTTGTCACGCCCAACCACTTCGAGGCCGAGTCACTCTCCGGCCTGGCCATCAACAATGTCGAGGACCTGAAGGCTGCGGCCCGCAAGATCCATGAAATCAGCGGTGCGGCGGTTCTCGCCAAGGGCGGGGTGCGGCTGGAAGGCGGCGACGCCGTCGACGTTTTCTTTGACGGTGAAACCCTCGAGGTCCTGTCCTCCCCGAAGGTTGGCGAGGTGGCTGTTTCCGGCGCCGGCTGCTCCCTGGCCGCCGCCGTCACGGCCGAGCTGGCCAAGGGCGCCACCCCGCTGGAGGCCGCCCGCACGGCCAAGGCATTTGTCACCGAGGGCATCAAGAACCGCGTCACCTCCGGCGCCCCGTTCACGGCCCTGTGGCAGGGCGGCGCAGCCTCCTGAAATAGGGCAGAAAGGCTGGTGCCGGAGCTGTTGCCAGCGCCAGCCTCGTGTGCCAAGCTCACCTTATGAGTGTGAATGAAGCCCTGGAAGCAGACCCCTTCGACGCCTCGGTGCGCATGGCCCGCAACGATGCCCGCCACCGCTATGAACTCCACATGGGGGATGAACTGGCGGTCATCATCGTTTTCAAGGACCTGCCCGGGCACATCGACCTCATCCACACTGTCAGCCAGCCGGGTTTCGAGGGGCGGGGGCTGGCCAAGGTCCTGGTCCGCTACGCGCTCGATGACGTGGTGGCCGCCGGCAAGCGCATCATCCCGCATTGCCCCTATGTGCGGCGCTTCCTGGGCCAGCACCCGGAACCTTATGTGCAATACACGGACTACCCGGAGGAATCCTAGGTGGTTCGCCCTCTCGCACTGGTCACGGGCGCCACGTCCGGGCTCGGTGCCGAGTTTGCCCAGCAGCTGGGCCGCGCGCAGCACGACCTGGTGCTTGTTGCCCGCGACGCCCAGCGCCTCGAGGCCAAGGCGGTGCGGCTGCGCAATGACTTTGGCATTGACGTCCAGGTCCTGCCTGCGGACCTGGTGACGGACGACGGCGTTGCCTCCGTGGCCGCCCGGCTTGTGGACCCTGCCGTCCCCGTCTCCGTGCTGGTCAACAACGCCGGTTTCAGCCTGGTGAAGGCCTTTGAGAAGAATTCCGTCCAGGAGGAGGCCGCACACCTGCGCATCCTGGTCCAGACGCCCTTGGAACTGAGCCATGCGGCCCTTCCCGGCATGCTGAAACGGGGCTGCGGGCGCATTATCAATGTCTCCAGCGTCTCCGCGTTCATTCCGCGCGGAAGCTACGGGGCGGCCAAGGCGTGGGGCGTCAGCTTCAGCCGCTTCGCCAATCTGCGCTACGGCCCGGGCGGGGTCAAGGTCACGGCCGTGTGCCCGGGCTTTGTGCACACCGAATTCCATGAACGCATGGGCGCCAACATGGGCGCAGTGAAGCCCTGGATGTGGCTGAACGCCGAGCAGGTGGTTCGCGAGGGCCTGGCCGACAACGCGGCCGGCAAGGCGGTCTCCATCCCGTCCCGGCGATACAGGGTGCTCATGGCGGCCAGCCGCCTTGTTCCTGACCGGTTGTCGGCCGCGGCAGGCAACCGCGGCCGCTGAATTCCCCGCGTCCGCAACCCCGTGTGGGTGCCAAAAGGGTGGGGGCGCATGCCATTGCATGCGCCCCCACCCTTTTGGCAATCGTGCTGCCGTGCCTGTCAGGCGTCCACGGTGGGCCTGCCCACCGTGATGGGAATGCCGGTGCCCGGAGTGGGCGGCTCGTAGGAGTCGTCGAAAGGCAGGTAGTCCATGTCCAGCAGCGGGTTCTCGTCCTGCGTCTGCACCAGTTCCCGGGCCTCCTCAACCGTGGCCACGCTCGGCATGGAGCCGGGCAGCGGCTTCTGGGCGGACTCCTTCAGGAAGTAGATGCCCACCGCGCCAATGGCGCTGGTCGCCATCAGGTAGTACGCCGGCATCATGTCGTTGCCCGTGAGGGTGATCAGGCCCTGGATGATGAACGGCGCCGTGCCGCCAAAGATGGCCACGGCAAAGTTGTAGGAGATCCCCATGCCGCCGTAGCGGCTCGAGGTCGGGAACAGTGCCGGCAGCGAGGACGCCAGGTTCGCCACGTAGAACGTGACGGGGAAGGCGATCAGGGCCAGGCCCACCATGGTGGACCAGATCTCGCCGACCCCAATGAACAGGAATGCCGGAACGGCAAACACCACAGTGCTCAAGGCCCCGATCCACAGCACGGGCCGGCGGCCAATCCTGTCTGAAAGCTTCCCGGTGAGGGGGATGCACAGGGCCATGATGACCAGCACGGGGATGGTCAGCAGGGTTCCGTGCACAGGGTCGTAACCCTTGGAGTCCGTCAGGTACGTGGGCATGTAGGAGGTCAGGGCGTAGCCCACAGTGTTTGCGGCGGCCACCAGAATCACGGCCAGCAGCACCTGGCGCCAGAACACCTTGACCAGGTGGACGGGGCCGCGCGAGGCGTCCTCGTCACCGGCGGTGGCGGACTTGGCGTGCTCCTCGGCTGCGTCGAGGGTTGCCTGGAACTGCGGCGACTCCTCGATCTTCATCCTGAAGTACACGGCCACGGCGCCCAGCGGGCCGGCCACCAGGAACGGCAGGCGCCAACCCCACTGCTCCATGGCCTCCTGGCCCAGCGTCAGCTGGAGCACGGAGACCAGGGCCGCACCGATGGCGAAGCCCATGTAGCTGCCAAAGTCCAGGATGCTGGCAAAGTAGCCGCGGCGCTTGTCGGGGGCGTATTCGCTCACGAACGTGGTGGCGCCGGCATACTCGCCGCCGGTGGAGAAGCCCTGGACGAGCTTGAGCACCACCAGCAGCACTGCGGCCCAGAGTCCGATCTGGGAATAGCCGGGCAGCAGCCCCACGGCGAACGTGGAGGCGGCCATGATCATGAGTGTGGCGGCGAGGACCTTTTGGCGCCCCACCTTGTCGCCGAGCCAGCCAAAGACCACGCCGCCCAGCGGGCGGGCCAGGAAGGTGGCGGCGAACGTTCCCAGCAGGAACAGGGTCTGTACGGCCGGGTCCGCCTCGGGCAGGAATACCGGCCCCATGGTGGCGATCAGGTATCCGAAGATGCCCACGTCGTACCACTCCATGGTGTTTCCCACGACGGTTCCGCCGAGGGCTTTTCTGAGCATCGGCTGGTCCACGACATTTACGTCGTCAACGGCCAGCCGGCGTTTTTTGAGTTTGGGCAGGCGGGGCAATTTGGGCCGGGCCTGCATGCGGTCTGCGGTGTCCTTAACACCTGTTTCCGGTTGAATCATGCTTCGGTCTGTGGGCATTTGCTCATCCCCTTAAGGAGTTCATTTGCTTGCGACTTTCTGCTGCATCGCTACGGGCAGACCTTAAATTCTAGCAGACGGCGCATTTTCGCCCCTGGCAGCCCTTTTGTCAAGAGGCAAAAAACCCCGCCATCGCGGGCCCAAACTGGGCACGACGGCGGGGGTTTTGGCCGGGATCTCGACAGGCTCGATCACCGGGAATCGGGCTCGATCAGCGGCCGGTTACAGGCCCAGTTCGGCCAGTGCAGGCAGGCCCGCCCGGACGAGTTCGCGCGCCTCGGCGGCGGACGCCGCGGCCACGGCCCGGTTGGCCAGTGCCTGCGCCTGCGCCAGGGTGACGGTGCGCAGCACGGCGGCCACGGCCGGCAGCGCGCGCGGGGTCATGGACAGCGTGCTGACGCCCAGTCCGGCAAGCACGACGGCGAGGGCCGGGTCAGCGGCCGACTCGCCACAGACACCAACCGGCTTGGGCGAGGGAGTTTCCAGCCCCAGCGCGGGCGAGTGCTTTGCCTGCGCGACGGAACCGTCAACGGTGGCCTGGACAAGTGCCAGCACTGCAGGTTGCCAGGGGTCGTTGAGCGCCGCGAGCGGGCCCAGCTGGCGGTCGGCCGCCATGGCGTACTGGGTGAGGTCGTTGGTCCCCAGGCTGGCGAATGCCACGTGATCCAGGATGTGCCGTGATGTCAGCGCCGCGGACGGCACCTCCACCATGACGCCCGGAATGCGTAGTCCCGCGGCCGTGCACATGGCGGCAAAGTCGGCAGCCTCGGCCGGGGTGGAGATCATGGGGGCCATGACCCAGACGTCGGCACCCGAGGAGGCTGCCGCGTCGGCAATGGCGCCCAGCTGCCGCGCCAGGACACCCGGGGTGGTCAGGTCGGTGCGGTAACCGCGCACGCCCAGGGCGGGGTTGGGCTCGGTGGAATCCGTCAGGAAGGGCAGCGGCTTGTCTGCCCCGGCGTCCAGGGTGCGGACCACGACCTTCTTGCCCGCGAAGGCGTCGAAGACGCCCTTGTAGGCGGCCACCTGGTCGTCGTGGCTGGGCTCGGTGCTGTTGCCCAGGAAGCAGAATTCGGTGCGCAGCAGGCCCACGCCCTGGGCGTTGGCGGCGGCTGCCTCCTGGGCGTCCTTCGCCCCGCCCACGTTGGCCAACAGCGGAACCAGTGTTCCGTCGGCAAGTGCCCCGGCGCCGTCGAAAACGTCCAGCAGGGACGCCTTCTCCTGCCACTGGGCCACGGCGGCACGCTCGGCGTCACCCGGTTCGGTGCTGACAACCCCTGCGGAGCCGTCCACGAACACCAGGTCGCCCTCGGCAATGCCGGCCACGCCGGCTGCGGCCACGACGGCGGGCAGCCCCAGGCTGCGGGCAATGATGGCGGTGTGCGACTGGGGGCCGCCACCGGCCGTCACGAGGGCTATGACCTTGGAGGGGTCCAGCGTGGCGGTGTCGGCCGGGGCGAGGTCGTCGGCGAGCAGGATGAAGGGCTCGGCGGCATCCGGGATTTCAGGGGCCGGGACGCCGCGCAGGGCGGCAACAATCCGGGAACGGACATCCAGGACGTCGTGGGAGCGTTCGGCCATGTAGCCGCCCAGGTTGGTCAGCATCTGGGCAACCGAGTCTCCGGCCTCCCAGATGGCCCGCTCGGCGGACACTCCCGTGTTGATGAGCTTGACCGCTGCCTTGATCAGCATGGGGTCGGTGGCCATCAGGGCCGTGGCCTCAAGGACCTCCTTGCCGGCGCCATCGGCCCGTGAAGCACGCTCCTGCAGGGCCGCCTTCACGGTTGCCCCCGCGGACTTCAGGGATGCGGCGGCAGTCTCCGGCGCCGTCGAACTTTCCAACTTTTCACCGGCGGGCGGTTCGGCCAGGGCGGGCGGCATGTGGCGGACGGGGCCAATGACGCGGCCCCGGAAGACGCCGACTCCAACAAAGTTCTGCACGGTTGCTCCTTTGACAATCATGGCCGGGCCTATGCGGCCACGCCAGCAGGCTGCGGTGCTGCAAGGGTATCAACGGGCTTGCGGACAGCCCAGCGTTTCAGCGCAACCACCGAGAACGCGGCCACCACGGTGCCCACCAGGATGGACAGGGCGAACATGCCCAGGTTGCCGATCGCGAAGAAGACGAAGAATCCGCCGTGGGGTGCCTGTGAGGTCACGTGGAAGGCCATGGTCATGGCGCCCGTGATGGCACCGCCCAGCATGGAGGCCGGGATGACGCGCAGGGGGTCGGCCGCGGCGAACGGGATGGCGCCTTCGGAGATGAACGATGCGCCCAGCAGCCAGGCGGCCTTGCCGTTCTCGCGCTCGGCGAGGGAGAAGCGCTTCTTGTCGAGCACGGTGGCCAGGGCCATGGCGAGCGGGGGAACCATGCCCGCCGCCATGACGGTGGCCATGATTTCCCACGGCGCCTGGTTGGCGATGCTGCCGGCGCCCAGGCCGGCCACGGCGAAGGCGTACGCCACCTTGTTGACGGGGCCGCCCAGGTCGAAGCACATCATGAGGCCAAGGATGATGCCCAGCACGACGGCGGAGGCCCCGGACATTCCCGTCAACCAGTTGTTCAGTCCAACAGTGAGGGCGGCGATGGGTGCGCCGAGGAACAGGAGCATGGCGCCGGAGGCGATGATGGAGCCCAGCAGCGGGATGATGACCACGGGCATCAGGCCACGCAGCCAGCGCGGGACCTTCCAGCTGCCGATCCAGTACGCGGCCAGGCCGGCCAGGATGCCGCCCACCAGGCCGCCGAGGAATCCGGCGCCCATGAAGACGGCGATGGCGCCTGCGGTGAAGCCGGGTGCAATGCCGGGGCGGTCGGCGATCCCGAAGGCAATGTAGCCTGCCAGTGCGGGGACCAGGAACGCCATGGAGAGGCCGCCGATCTTGAACGCGACAGCACCCAGGTACGCCCCGAGCGGGCCCAAGGCATGCAGCGGATACTCGGTGGGCAGGTTGCCCAGGCTGCTGCTGGCAAGGATCTTGTCAGCCGCGCCGGCGATCTCGAAGCCGCCCAGCAGGAAGCCGAGCGCAATCAGCAGGCCACCACCGGCCACAAACGGGATCATGTAGCTGACACCTGTCAGCAGGACCTTCTTGATCTTGGCGCCCAGGCTTTCGCCCGAGGCCGCGGCCTTCTGCTCGGCGGCTTCCTCCGCGCCGAAGTGCGGAACGCGGTGCGCATTCGGGTTGTCGGCCGCGGCCACGGCCTCCTGGATCATTTTCGCGGGCTCGTCGATGCCGCGCTTGACCGGAGAGCTCACCAGCGGCTTGCCGGCAAAGCGCTCCTTGCCGCGGACGTCTACGTCGACGGCGAAAATCACGGCGTCGGCGGCGGCAATCACGGCCGGGTCCAGAGGCGTCACGGCGCCGGAGCCCTGGGTTTCGACCTGCAGCTCAACGCCGGCCTCCTGGGCGGCGGCGACGAGCGAATCGGCGGCCATGTACGTGTGTGCGATCCCCGTGGGGCACGCCGTCACGGCAACGATGCGCTTGCGGCGGGACGCGGAGGGTGCAGCGACCTCCGGTACAGCGGCCTCCTGGGCGGCGGCCGGCTTGGGCTTGTCTGCCAGCGCGTCCGCCACCAGGGCCACGATGTCGGCCGGGGTTGCCGCTGCGCGCAGGGCCGCCGTGAAGTCCTTCTTGATGAGGGAACGGGCCAGCTTGGAGAGCAGCTTGAGGTGTTCATTGTCGGCGCCTGCGGGGGCTGCGATGAAGAACACGATGTCGGCCGGGCCGTCCTTGGCGCCGAAGTCAACGGCAGGCTTCAGGCGGGCCATGGCCAGCGTGGCTTCCAGCACCGCCCCGGAGCGGCAGTGCGGGATGGCGATGCCGCCGGGAACGCCTGTTGAGGTCTTTTGCTCGCGGGCCAGGGCATCGGCAAAGAGGCCCTCAACTTCAGAGGCGCGGCCGTTCTTGGCAACAAGTTCGGCAAGGTGGCGGATGACAGAGGTGGTGTCGGTGCCGAGGTCGGCGTCGAGGATGACCAGATCGTCGTTGATAAGGGTTGTCATGTCAGTTCTCTTCGGCTGGGGCCAGGACCGTCACGGTGACGGTGGCCGGGGTGGTTTCTGCGAGGGAGGGAACCATGGTTCCGGGGAGGGAGGCGGCGGCCGCACCATGGGCCACCGCCTGCTGCAGGCAGGCCGTGCGGGAATCCCCGCGCAGCGTTGCCAGCAGATATCCGGACAGGGCGGAATCGCCCGCGCCCACGGTGCTCTTTGCCTTGATGGCCGGGCCGCGCCCGTGCCAGCTGCCGTCCGCGGCGACCAGCACCGCACCCTTGGAGCCAAGCGTGGCCAGCACTGCGCCAACACCGCCTTGCACCAGGGCCATGGCTGCCGAGGCTGCCGCGGCCGGGTCCGATTCCAGGGCGTCGCCGTTGGAAATGCCTGTCAGTTCCGCGAGCTCTTCGCCGTTGGGCTTGAGCAAGTCGGGATTGGCGCGCAGGCATTCGCGCAGAGGGGCGCCGGAGGAATCCACGGCAATCCGTGGAGCCAGCGGGCCATGCGCCGCGCGGACTGCCTCGATGGCGGTGGCGTAGAAGTCAACGGGAACACCCGGCGGAAGCGAGCCGGCCAGCACGAGCCAGGAGGCGCCGTCGGACTTTTCCACCGTGAGCGCCAGCAGTTGCGCAAGCTGGGCAGGCGTGATCACCGGGCCGGGTTCGTTGACCTTGGTGGTGGTGCCGTCGGGCTCCGTGATGGCCACGTTGCTGCGCAGAGCTGCGCCGATGGGCATGGCCAGGTGCGGGATGTCCTCGAGCACCAGGGCGCGGACCACGGCGTCGCCGGCGTCCCCGGGGAGCAAGGCAAGGGCGCCAACACCGGAAGCGGAGAGGGCCCGGACAATGTTCACGCCCTTGCCGCCGGGATGCTGGGAGGCGGCGGTGGCGCGCTGCACCTCGCCGCGTTCCAGCGGGCCGGCCAGCTCGATGGTGCGGTCCAGGCTCGGGTTGGGGGTCAAGGTGAGGATCATGCCACCACGACCTCTACGCCTGCGGCGGCCAGGGCGGCGGCCAGTTCGGGGTCGGGTGCGGCAGTGGTGACCACGGTGTCGATCTCCTCCAGGGTTGCGAAGCGGACAAGGGTTTCGATGCCAAATTTGGACGCGTCGGCCAAAACCACAACCTGCCGGGCCGCCCGGACCATGGCGGTCTTGGTGGCGGCCTCGACGGGGTCGGGGGTGCTCAGGCCGAAGTCGGCGTGGATGCCGTTGGCGCCAATGAAGGCGATGTCGGGGCGGAGCGCGCCGAGCTGTTCCGTGGCGCGGGCGCCCACCACGGCGCTGGTCAGGCCGCGGACTCGGCCGCCCACGATGTCCAGGAGCAGGTGCGAGTTGGTGCTCAGTGACGCCGCGGTGGGCAGGGAGTTGGTGATGACCAGCAGCTCATCGCCCGGATTGGCGGGGGACCAGCCGGCAAGGCGCTCGGCCAGCGCGGCCGTGGTGCTGCCCGAATCCAGCAGGATCGAGGCGGTGGGCGCCGCGGGGATGAGGGCCAGGGCGGCCGCGGCGATGCGCTGCTTCTCATCCAGGTGCTGGGCCTGGCGTTCGCTCAGGCTCAGCTCCGAACGGGTGAGGCGGTCCACGCCCACGGCGCCGCCATGGACGCGGCGCAGCAGGCCGGCCTCCTCGAGGGTGGCCAGGTCGCGGCGGACGGTTTCCTGGGTGATCGCAAACAGTTCGGCCAGCTCGTTGACGCCGACCCTGCCCTGGACGCTGACGAGTTCGGCGGTCCTGCGGTGCCGTTCCTCCGCAAACATGTGGATTCCTTCCGGTGGTGCTGCCTGCGTCCTGGTGGCGCCGGCCCCCGTGATGAGAGTCACAGGGTGTTGTTTCAGTTGACTTTATCTGCGATTATCTTTGTTTGTCAATGCGATTCCCACATAAACAAAGATTCGTGGCTGCGGTGGGGTCTGTCCGGTGCCGCCACAACCGCTCCTTCCCCGCTTGACCGCACCTTTTGCGCATAACCGTGGGCAGGTGCCAGCGAACAAGCGCAGAAGGTGCGGTTGTGCGGATTGGGCCGCCGGGTAGTCTGGCCCCATGGAAACCGTTGCGTGGTCGCGGCCGGAGGCCGAACGTGCAGGGACGCCGTTGCTGCTCATGCTGCATGGCTATGGCTCGGACGAGGCCCGCATGGCCGCCATGTTCGGCGCCATGCCAGCGGGGTTCACGTGCGCCGCACCGAGGGCACCGCGTGACATTGGCGGGGACCGCGGCTGGTTCCTGCTGGACTATTTCCTGGCCAACGACTTCGCCGAGGTCGTGGGCGCCGCCTCCGCCCTGCTGGCCTGGCTGGACACCGCCATGGAAGCCCACAAATTCAGCAGCGTCTCACTGCTGGGCTACTCGCAGGGCATGGCCATGGCAACCACGCTCATGCGGCTGCGCCCGGAGATGTTCACCGTGGGTGTGGGGCTCTCCGGTTTCGCCCTGAAGAACGAATTGTTGGCCGCCATGGAACCGCTGCCGCGCCGCATCCCGTTCCTGTGGGCGCGCGACCCCGCGGACCTCGTCATCAACCCGGACGCCACGGCCTTCACGGAGGAATGGCTGGAGGCCAACACCGAGCTGTCCCACGCCCGGTACGACGGGCTGGGCCACAACACCCGCGCCGACGAGCTTTCCGACATCTCATCGTTCCTCACGGGCCACGTGCCCGGATCCTTCAGGCCGCGAGGGTAGGCACGCAGTGGCCAGGGCACCGGACGGCTTCGAGTTCACTGCCTCCCCAAACGGGGACGTCGCCGTCACCCACCATGGGCGCCTGGCCGCCACCCTGCGCGGTGCCGCAGCCAACAAATTCTTGGCCGATGCGGAAACCGGCGACCCCCAGCAGCTGATGGCCCGGGTGACCGGCAACTACCGCCGCGGCAACGAGCGCACAGCCAGAAACCACCCACGCAACAAGGCGCCGGGTCAACCGAATGGTTGATGGACTGTGCCGGGCATGTCCATACTGTGGAAGTAAACGCCCAACCGGGCCTGGACGAAAAGGAATTCCATGAAGAAGCTCTTTTATTCGGCATTCGCCTACATGGTCATCGGCGTGCTCTCGGGACTTTTCTACCGCGAATACACCAAGGCGGCCGACTTCCAGGGGTACACGCAGCTCTCCATCGTCCACACGCACCTGCTGACGCTCGGCTTCATTGTGCTGCTGATTGTCCTGATCCTGGAAAAGCTGTTCGCCCTTTCCGAATCAAAACTGTTCAACTGGTTCTTCTGGACGTACAACGCCGGCCTGGTGCTGACCGCCGCCATCATGGTGGTGCACGGGATGCTGCAGGTGGACGGTGCCAAGGACGTTTCCGCAGCCATTCCCGGGATTGCCGGACTGGGCCACATCTTCCTCAGTGCCGGCATGGTGTTGCTGTTCCTGGCCCTGCGCACCCGCCTGTTTGGCGCCTCCGCGAAGAACGACGCCGGAACTTCCGCCGCGCTCGCAGGCTAACCACCGCCGGGGCCGGGCAGGCGCGGGCGGTTTTCCCCTGAGTGAACCCCGGGCGCCAGGCCAGGCGGGGCGGCTACCCTTGAGGCAAGACAGGCAGGGGAAATCATGGCACGCAAGGACCTCAACCACGTGGGAATGCCCGCGGCTCCCGGCTTCGCCAAATCGGCGGAACCGGTGAACCCGGCCGTGCAAATCGCGGCCGGCGCAGCGTTCGACGAGAAGGGCCGGCCCGCGCCCGCCGTCCACAACATGCTGCTGCGGGCCGTGGAGGTGCAGCGCCCCCTGGTGTTGGCCAACCTGCGCCGGCTGCGCAAGCGCCACCCGAATGCCACCGCCTTTGAACTGAGCCAGCGGCTGGAGCGCGACTTCCTCTCCGGCATGGGCACCGGCGGCGCCGCCATCGGTGCCACCGCCATCATCCCCGGCGTGGGAACCATCGCCGCGCTGGGCATTTCGGCCGCCGCCACCGTCGTGTTCCTGGAGGCCACGGCCCTCTACGCCCAGTCCATTGCCGAGCTGCACGGGGTGCGGCTGCAGGACCCCGAAAGTGCCCAGGTCATGGTCATGGCGATCATTTTGGGGGACGAGGGCCTGGCCATGCTGCAGGGACTGACCGGGCACGCCCTCGGCACGGGGCGCACCCCCATGCAGGCATGGGGCAAAAGCGTAAGCAAGAGCGTTCCGCTGACTGCCATCAAGGGCATCGTGGCACCCATGCAGAAAATGTTCCTGAAGAAGATGGCCGCCAAGGGCAGCGCCTCAATCGTTGGCAGGGCCCTGCCGTTCGGTATCGGCGCGGCCGTGGGCGGCGTGGGCAACTACATGATGGGCCGTGCCGTGATTGCCTCGGCCCAGCGCGCCTTCGGCCCCGCGCCGATGGAAATTCCGCCGCTGCTGTTGGCCGAGCTTGAAGCCACGCGGCGGGTGCCCAAGGCCCCGAAGCCGCCCAAGGTGCCGAAGGCGCTCAGGGGCCGGACACCGAATCCCGTGCCCCAGATACCGCCCGTCCCGCGCCAGCCCAACTGAGACTGCAGCTCATGACGTTTTGGCTGAGGCAGAGCGTCATGTGCTGCAGTCTCGGCGAGCCGGCCTAGCCGAAAACGAGCGTCGCGACGGTGAAGATGGCCAGTCCCGCCAGGGATCCAACCACTGTGCCGTTGATGCGGATGAACTGCAGGTCCTTGCCCACCTGGAGTTCGATCTTCTGGCTGGTCTCCTCGGCGTCCCAACGCTCCACGGTGTCGGTGATGAGCGAGGTGATCTCGTGCTTGTACGTGCCAACGAGGTACGCGGCGGCATCCGAGATCCACTTGTTGGCCTTGGCCCCCAGCTCGGCGTCGGAGACCAGGCGCTGGCCGAATTCCTGCACGGCACCAACAAACTTCACGCGCAGCTCCGAGTTGGGGTCCTCCACGGCGTCGTTGAGGGCCGATTTCAGCGTCTCCCAGGTGCGCCCGGCCAGTTCGCGGACCTCGGGATCGCCCAGCACCTGCGCCTTGATGGATTCGGCCTTGGCAATCATGGCGGGGTCGTGCTGGAGTTCCTGGGCCAGGTCCTTCAAGTATTCATCGAGTTTCCGGCGGACCTCGTGGTCCGGGTTGTCGCGCACCGCCACGGCAAATTTGTAGATTTCGGTGTAGATCTTGTCGCCCACCAGGCCGTCCACGAACTGCGGCACCCAGCTGGGGGAGCGGTCGGAGACCAGCCCTGAAATGGTGTTGTGGTTGGCGCGGATCCACGTGGTGGAACGGTCAACGAGCAGGTCCACCAGGGCATGGTGGTGGCCGTCGGCGAAGATCCGCTCGGCGAGCCGACCCACGGGCGGGCCCCACGGCGGCTCGAGCACATGCTTGCGCACCATGGCCTCGATGACGTCCTGGACGTCGTCGTCCTTGAGCACGGCCATGGCCCCGCGGATAGCGGCTGCGCCCTCGCTTGCCACGCGCTCGGCACTCTCCGGTTTGGACAGCCAGCCACCGAGCTTCTGCGCGATCTGCGTGCTGGCCAGCTTGGCCGACACCACGTCCTCCGACAGGAAATTGGTCTCCACGAATTCGGCCAGCGAGGAGCCGATCTCGTCCTTGCGGTTGGGGATGATGGCAGTGTGCGGGATCTTGATGCCCATGGGGTGCTTGAACAGCGCCGTCACGGCAAACCAGTCGGCCAGGGCGCCCACCATGCCGCCCTCGGCCGCGGCGCGGACGTAGGCCAGCCACGGGTAGTGCTCCTGCAGGGCAAAGGCCACGCAGAACACCACGGCCATGAACACCAGCAGGCCCAGCGCAATGTTCTTCATCCGCCGCAGGGCCGCAGCCTTTTGCACATCGGATGCCGAAGCCGGTTTTGCCGTTGCGGGGCCAAGCTGTTGTGTTTGAGCCATGATGCAAGCGTAGCGTGGTGCCATGAACGTTCAGATCTACGCCCACCGAGGCTCCAGCGCCGCCTTCGCCGAGCACACCCGCGCCGCCTATTTGCAGGCCATTGACGACGGCGCCGACGGGGTCGAGTGCGACCTCCACCTCACGGCGGACGGCCACCTGGTCCTGCTCCACGACGACGACGTGGACCGCACCTCTGACGGCACCGGCGCCGTCGCGGAGCTGACCCTGGCGCAGCTGCGGGGGCTGGACTTCGCCTCCTGGCACGGCGCGCCCATTCCGCCCGGATACGGCACAATCCCCGAACAGCTGCTCACGCTGCCCGAGCTTTTGGACGTGCTGGCCGGCGCAGGCCGCCCCCTGGGCCTGGCCATCGAGTTCAAGTACGGGGCAGACTTTGACCCGGGGCTGGTCGACGCCGCCCTGGACACGCTGCGCCTGCGCGGCTGGGACCCGGAGACGTCCGTGGCCGGCAACACCAGCGTCTCGTTCATGAGCTTCCACCCCGGGGCCGTCCAGTATTTGGCCGAGCATGTCCCGGCGGCCGTGCTCTGCCAGCTCCTGGAGGAGGTGGACGTCGCGGAGGTGCGCGAAGAGCTCGACGTGGGTGCCGCCGTCGGGCATGCCGCAGCATTCCTGCTGCGCCGCGCCATGGCCGCCGGTGAGAAGCTGATTGACGACGGCGTGGCGCGCCTTGCCGGACCCGGCGTCGAGTACCTGCGGGCGAACCCGGGCAACGGGGAACGGTGGGTGCGGGCCGGCCGCACCCTGCGGGTGTGGACAGTGGATACGGCAGAAGACCTGGCGCTGTGCGTGGCCGCGGGTGTTGCCGAGGTGACCACAAACAGGCCGCGGGAGATCCGGGAATTGCTGGGGGCACCCCTTGACGGCGTGTGATTGCATGGAAGCATGGCATCGAGAATTGAAGATTATGCACTCCTTTCCGATCTGCACGCCGGCGCCCTGATCGGCCGGGACGGGAGCATCGACTGGCTCTGCTTCCCCCGTTTTGACTCGCCGGCGGTGTTCACGGCCCTGCTGGGCACCGAAGACCACGGCCGCTGGCTCATGGCACCCGCCCACCCGGAGGCGGCCGTTGAACGCCGCGCCTACATGGGCCGCACCTTTGTCCTGGAAACCTTGTGGAGGACGCCTGGCGGAACTGCCCGCATCACAGACTTCATGCCCGTGGGGGACCGGCGCGCCTCCATTGTGCGCCGCATCGACGGCCTGAGTGGAAGCGTCGAGTTCACCCAGGAGATCACCGTCCGCCCCGGCTACGGCAAGGTGCTGCCGTGGGTGCGGCGCGTGGATGAGGAGGACGGCTCAGAGGCCATTGTGGCCGTGGCCGGGCCGGACGCCATGGTGCTGCGAGGTGATGAGCTGCCCGAGTCCAGCGACCACCGGCACACCGGAAAATTCACTGTGGCCGCAGGGGAGCGGGTGCAGCAGGAGCTCATTTGGTACCCGTCGCACCGCCCGGTTCCGCCGCCCATCGACATTGACCGCGCGCTGACGCAAACCGCCGCGTACTGGGACCGCTGGGCCGAGCGCTACAACCAGGACGGCAAGTACGCCTCCATTGTGGAGCGCTCCCTGCTGGTGCTGCGCGCGCTGACCCACGGGGACACCGGCGGCATTGTTGCGGCCCCCACCACCTCGCTGCCCGAGGATTTCGGCGGCGCCCGGAACTGGGACTACAGGTTCTGCTGGCTGCGGGATGCGGCCCTGACCCTGGAGGCCATGCTGACCCACGGCTACGCGGACGAGGCGCTGAAGTGGCGGGACTGGCTACTGCGTGCCGTGGCCGGGGATCCCGAGGACCTGCAAATCATGTATGGGCTCTCCGGTGAACGGGACCTCAGCGAGGGGGAGCTGGGGCACCTGCCCGGCTACGAGGGTGCCCTGCCGGTGCGGATCGGAAACGGCGCCGTGGGCCAGTACCAGGCCGACGTTGTGGGCGAGGTGCTCGTGGCATTGGAGAAGCTGCGCCTGGGCGGCGGGCACGAGGACCATTTCTCCTGGCCATTGCAGCAGGCCATGCTGGGCTTTGTGGAAAAGCACCTGGCCGCCAAGGACCACGGCATCTGGGAGATGCGCGGCGAATTGCTCCACTTCACCCATTCACGCGTCATGATGTGGGCAGCGTTCGACTGCGGCGTGCGGGCCGTGCGCGACCACGGCCTGTCCGGGCCCGCGGAACGCTGGGAGGAACTCCGCGACGCACTGCGCGCCGAAATCATGGAGTACGGCTTCAACAAGGAGCTGAACTCCTTCACCCAGACCTACGGCGGGACTGCCACGGACGCGTCCCTGCTGGTCATCCCGCAGGTGGGCTTTGTGCCGTACACCTCCCCGGAGATGCTGGGAACTGTGGACGCCATGGAGCGGGAACTTCTGGACAGCCACGGCCTGATCCTTCGCTACCGCACGGAGAGTGGCCTGGACGGGCTGGAACCCGGCGAGCACCCGTTCCTGGCCTGCTCGTTCTGGCTGGTTGAACAGTACGCACACACGGGCCGGCGCAAGGATGCCGTGGCACTCATGGACAAGCTGGTGGGCCTGGCCAACGAGCTGGGGCTGCTCAGTGAGGAGTTCGACATGGAACAGGGCCGGATGGCCGGGAACTTCCCGCAGGCCTTCTCGCACCTGGCGCTGGTCCGTGCCGCCGACGCCCTGCACGGCACCGAGCACCTGAGCCTGTCCAGCGAGCCCATCGACACCCACACCATGCCCATCGTCGTCCCGCGGTGACGCAGTTGCGCCGTGCGCATGAAAGCATGGAGCCATGAAACTAAGGGACTCGCCGGCAGCCAGGATTGGCGCCTCAATCGCCATCGCCACCGGCCTGTACGGGGTGTCGTTTGGCGCGTTGTCAGTTGCGTCGGGGATGACGTTCTGGCAGACCATGGTGCTGAGCCTGCTGCTCTTCAGCGGCGGATCGCAATTTGCCTTCATTGGTGTCATCGCCGCCGGCGGCACGGGCGTCGCCGCCATGAGCGCCTCGGCGCTGCTGGGCATCCGCAACGGCGTCTACGGCATGCAGCTCAACGCGCTGCTGCGGCCCAAGGGCTGGCGCCGCTTTGCCGCCGCGCACGTCACGATCGACGAATCCACCGCCACAGCCACCGGCCAGAGCGACCCTGGCGAGCAGGCGCGCGGCTTCTGGGTTGCCGGGGTCGGCATATTCCTGTTGTGGAATATTATGACGGCCGTGGGCGCCGTCATTGGCGACGCCCTGGGCGACCCCAAGCAGTGGGGACTTGACGGGGCCGCCGTCGCCGCGTTCCTGGGCCTGCTGTGGCCGCGGATCAAGGCATTCCAGCCCGCCACCATCGCCGTGGTCTGTGCCGTGGTGACACTGCTGGCTGTGCCGTTCGTCCCGCCCGGCGTGCCCATCCTGGTCGCCGCGCTCGTGGCCGGGCTGATCGGGTGGTTCCGCAACGGAGCCACGCCGGAGCACGCCCCGGGCCACGTTGGCGACGGCATGGAGCCTGACATTGAGCCGTACAAGCACGACGCCGGCACGCGGCACCCGCAGCACGCGCCGGCCGGCGACGTGGACAAGTCCCGCCACGCCGCGGGCAAGGGGGAGACGAAATGAGCCTGTGGTGGTGGCTGCTGGTGGCCGTTGTGTTGTCTTACCTGACCAAGCTCTTGGGCTACCTGGTCCCGGCCAAGGTGTTGGCCAACCCGCGGATGAGCCGCGTGGCGGGGACCCTGACCATTGGGCTCCTGGCGTCCCTGACAGTGGTCAATGCCGCCGCGAGCGGCACGTCAGTGGTGCTGGATGCGCGGATCGGCGCCCTGCTCGCGGCGGGCATTGCCTTGTGGTTCAAGGCGCCGTTCCTGGTGGTGGTGATGGCCGGAGCGGCTGCGGCGGCCGGGCTACGGCTGTTGGGCTGGCCCTGAGCTGTCGCCCGGCTGCTGGGCGTACTGCGGGGAGTACTGCGGCTGCGCATACTGCTGCTGGAAGCCCTGGCCGTACTGCTGCATGTACATCTTCTGTTCGGGGGACATGTAGGCCGGGCCCAGGTACCGGGCGTCACCGTAGGACAGGATCGAGGCAAACACCACGGGGACAAACACCAGTCCCACGGTGTAGGCGGCATCCTTGCCAAAGGACTTGGCCAGGTCGTTCAGGGAGACGATTGCCCAGTAGACGCCTGCGTAGGGAATGAACTGCAGCCAGAAGCTGGACGCCGGGCGGCCCGAGATCTTCACAATGATCCAGGAGTTGTAGAACGGCACAAAGGCCGCCCACTTCGGGTGCCCGGCCTTGCTGAAGACCCCGGCCCAGGAGAACCCGCTGGCCAGCCAGACAACGGCAATGATGAGCGCGTAGATGCCCATGATCAAAAACATGAGGCCAAGGGCGGCGGCGGGGTCCATGGTGGATTCGCTGTAGGAGTCGTAGTCGCCGGGGGCAAGAGGGCGCACGAGCGCCGGGAAGGAAAGGGGCATGGAAGAAACCATATCCCGGACGGGAAATCTCCCCCATGGGGTGAACTGCCCATAATGGATGAAGGCGCCGGGGCAACCGGCAGCAACCCGAGGAGACATTCATGATTGTGGCATTTTCAGTGGCCCCCAGCGGCACCCCCACGGACGCACCCGCGGGAACCGGCGACTCCGCCTCCGTCCACACCGCCGTTGCGGCAGCCGTGAAGATCGTGCGCGAATCGGGGCTGCCCAACCACACCGGCTCCATGTTCACCGAGATCGAGGGTGAGTGGGATGAGGTAATGGACGTGGTCAAGCGAGCCACCGAGGCCGTGGGCCGCTACGGATCCCGCGTCTCCCTGGTGCTCAAGGCAGACATCCGCCCCGGGCACACGGGTGAGATCAGCGGCAAAGTTGAGCGGCTGGAAGGCGCGCTGAACGCACAGGGTGAGTAGCCGGCGTCGTGCCTAAGCCCTGTTGCGCACCACACCCGCGGGCCTACGCTGGGGGCATGGTTGATCATCGGAGCCGGCCCGGCTGGGTTGAGGTGGAGGATTTTCTGTCGGAAACGCTCGTGCAGGGCGGGCCCGGCATGGACGCGGTGGTGGGCAGCATTGACGCCGCCGGAATGCCACGGATCGAGGTGGCGCCAACGGCCGGGAAGCTGCTCATGCTGTTGGCCCGGATCGGCGGCGCCCGGCGGGTCCTGGAGATTGGCACGCTGGCCGGCTTCAGCACCATCTGGCTGGCCCGCGGAATGCCAAGCGACGGCCACCTCATCACGTGCGAGTTTCTGCCCGAACATGCGGCCGTGGCCCGGAGGAACATTGATGCCGCGGGCTACGGCCCCATGGTGGACATCCGCGTTGGTGCCGCCCTGGACACCCTGCCCACGCTTCTTGGCGGGGACCCGTACGACCTCGTTTTCATCGACGCGGACAAGGGCAACAACACCGAATACCTCAAGTGGGCGCTGAAGCTGACGCGCCCGGGCAGCGTGGTCGTCATGGACAACGTGGTCTGGGAGGGCACCATCCTGGACCCCGGCTCCGACGTGGATGCCGCTGCCATCCGGGCTGCCCTGGAATTCATGGGCGCCAGCCCCGAGCTTGAGGCCACCGCCATCCAGACGGCCGGCTCCAAGGGCTGGGACGGCTTCGCCATCGCCGTGGTGAAGTAGCCGCCCGCGGGCTCGGCTACGCTGGCCGGATGGACATCAAGCTGCGCCCAGCAATTCCCGAGGACGCCGAGGCAGTCATGCGCATGCACCTGCAATGCCATGAGGAAGCCTACGGGCGGCACCTGCCGCCTGAGTTTTTCGCCATGCGCAGGGCAACCCTGCCTGGCCGGGTGGATAATTTCCGCGTCGCGCTGGCGGCCGGAGATATTCCCATGCTTGCATATGATGGCCTCGGCCTTGTGGGCGTCGCAGGTTCCGGCGCCGCCCGGGACGCCGACGCCCCCGTGGGCCTTGAGCTGCGCTGGATTTACACATTGGAACGCGTGCACGGCAGCGGCGCCGGCCAACTGCTGCTGGACGCCGTGATCGGCAGGGAGGCCGCCTATCTGTGGGTGCTCGAGGACAACCCCCGGGCCCAGGCTTTCTACGCCAGGAACGGTTTTGCCCTGGACGGCGCGGCCAAGGTGATGCCGCCGGAGTGGCACAGCCTGCCCGAGGTGCGCATGGTCCGTGAGTCCGTGCAGCAGCCCTCGACTACGCTTGCCAGGTGACTATTTCGCCGCTCCCGCCCCTTCGCCGCCGCTGCGGGAACTCCTGATGGGACGGCAGCGACCGCCCAAGAACGCGGCATCCGAACCGGAAGCACCCGCCAAGGGGCCCGTGGCCGGGACGTTCCGGACCGACACTGGCACGGCGGAACTGATCCCCGACGGCGACAACCCCAATGGCTGGCTGCTCATGCTCAACGGCGTGCAAAGCTCACACGTGGACCTGGCCGACCCCCTGCGCCTGGATTTTGAGTACATGCGCTGGATCATGGCCCTGGTCCAGGACCGCTGGGCCGCCGGGGAGAAGCTGCGCACCCTGAGCCTGGGCGGCGCCGCCTGCTCCATGCCCCGCTACCTGGTGGCCGCCTACCCGAACTCCCGCAACGTTGTGGTGGAGATCGACGGCGCGCTGGCCAGCTACGTCCGCGACTGGTTCGACCTCCCCCGGGCACCGCTGCTCAAGATCAGGGTGGGGGAGGCCCGCGAGGTCACGGAATCACTCACGGAAGCCAGCCGGGACCTGATCATCCGGGACGTGTTTGCCGGTTCCAAGACCCCGCATGCCCTCACGACAGCCGAATTCACTGCCGCGGCCCGCAAGGTGCTGGCGCCCGGCGGCGTCTATGTGGTCAATTGCGGGGACGCGCCGTCGCTGTCCACGGCCCGCCGGGAAGCGTCGACCATCGCGGCGGCTTTTGAGCACACCGTCATCATTGCCGATCCGCCCATGTTGAAGGGGCGCCGCTCGGGCAACATCATCATCGCTGGCAGCGACGTGCCATTGGGTGACGGCGCCAGCCTGCCGCGGACCCTGCTGGGCGGCGCCATGCCGGCCCAGTTGTGGGACGACGCCAAGGTCCGCCAGTTCGGCCGCAGCGCCCTCATCCTGACGGACGCCCAGCCGGACTGATATGTAGGAAGTTTTGTCAAGAGGCAGTGGTGAGCGGCTCCCATCTTTTTTGGTGGGGGCCGCTTTCTTAGGTGCTGTCCGGGTGTGGCGGTCGTGCTGGCGAGTCTTGGTTTCGACTGCAGTGTCAGACTGACCCTTCTATGGGCCCTGTCAACCC
>NZ_JANKZF010000066.1 GCF_027568515.1 Arthrobacter sp. HY1533
GACTGCTGGCGGGGGTGGTGTTACTGGTGGTGTGGGTTGGTGGGGTCGACGGCTGGAGCCGTGGGAGATCCCTGCCCGGCCCCCGGAGGCACCGGAGTATGCGACGCCACCGGTGTATGAGGGCCAGGACTGGTTCTGGCTCCCCACCGAACCCGCCACCCGCGGCTGGACCACCCCCACCACCAACAGCAGTGACTTCTTCGACATTTTCGAGGACGCACCGTCCCGGTGGCCGGTGACCCACCGGGACGAGACCCTCAACATCTGGCAGGAACACACCGCCACCAATGCCCTGGCCACCGCCTTTGCCGCAGCCACCGCCGATGGCCGCAGCCCGGACGACACAGAGGCGGACGACACCGACGCGGATGAGGCCGGCTGCGAGTGGGGAACTGGCTGGGCCACGGCCGGGGACTCCAACGGCTCCATGGATGTCGGGGAGGCCTGTGAGGCCCGGGTGGAACGGACCGCGGCCGGGTTGGATTCGATCGATCCCGCCAGTACCGACCCGGCGGTGAAGGACACCCGCACCCGCGGGCAGCAACTCCTGGACGGGCTCATCTCCTGCGTGAAGCTGGCCTCCCGCACCGGGAAACTACCCCGCAACGGCGGCCTGAAAGCCCAACTGATCCTTTCCTGCTCCCAGACCGAACTGGAGAAGGCCTTTGCGCCCGGCGGGGCCGGGACCATCAACACCACCTTCAACGGGCCCCTGCCCCTGCGCCTGTTCGACACCGCCCTGTGCGATCCGGAGATCACCCGCATCGTCTACGGCCAGGGCCAGGAAATCCTCAACGCCGGCCGCACCCAACGCCTCTTCCTGCCAGCCCAACGCCGCATCCTGTACGCCCGGGATTTGGGCTGCTCCTTCCCGGACTGCACCAGTCCGGCCACCTGGACCGAAGCCCACCACATCATCCCCTGGCAGGCAGGCGGGGAAACCAGCGTTGAGAACGGCTGCCTGCTCTGCAGCCACCACCACACCCTGCTCCACA
>NZ_JANKZF010000067.1 GCF_027568515.1 Arthrobacter sp. HY1533
TAGGGCGTGTCTCTTAGAGCGGTGAGCCAGATGGTGAGGGCGCGGAGAACGGCTCCGTCTCGGTAGGTAGGGGCGAGTTTGTCGTAGCGGGTTGCCAGAGCGCGCCATTGCTTGTAAGTGTTGAAGTTCCGTTCACCGACATTGCGGCCTTTATAGTCGTCCTTGTCGAACGCTGGTGGCCGGCCGTCGGCTGAGCCGCGGCGTTTCCGGTGCCCGATCTGATCGGATGGTTGCGGGATGACGGCCGTGATGCCCCGGTTCCTGAGTTGGGTCCGGATGGACCTTGAGGAGTAGGCCTTGGTCTCCGCGCACCCGGTCCGGGCGGATCCGTGGCCTGCCGTTGCCATCGACCAGGGCATGAATCTTCGTGGTTAACCCGCCGCGGGAACAGCCAATTGCATGGTCGAGAGGCTCATCGAGCAGATTCATATAACTCGAAGGGTCCACCCTGTGGGGCGGGGAAGATTCGTGCCGTGCTGGTGAGCACGGTTGACCGTGGAATCTACTGAGACCGCCAATCCACCAGGCCTTTAGCATCCGCTGCGGTGAGTAGCTGGGCCAAGATCCCGTCCCACGTGCCGTCCCCGCTGTAGCGGCGGTGGCGTTTCCAAATCGTCTGCCATGGACCGGACTCGGTCGGCACATCACACCAAGGGATCCCGCACCGGTGCCGGTAAATGATTCCCTCGACCACCTTGCGCTCCTCCCGAAACGGACGGCCCCGACGGCCGGAGGAACAAGGAATCAGCGGCTGGATACGGACCCACTGGACATCCGTCAAAACAGAAGTACGCGACACTCCTCATTCATCTCGCACCACCGCACAACCATTTGGGAGACACACCCTAG
>NZ_JANKZF010000068.1 GCF_027568515.1 Arthrobacter sp. HY1533
CCGAGACCCTGGAGCTGGTGGAGGAATCCTTGGTGGACACCGCACGGGTGCAGGGCCCGGATTTTGTGCGCACGGTCGGGAACCAGATCCTGGGCCATATTGACCCTGACGGGCACAAGCCCAGCCATGCCGAACTGCTCGCGAAACAAGGCTTGTTCTTCCACCGGCCCCGCAACGGGCTGATCAGTTTCCACGGCGCCGTGACACTTGTGCAGCACGAGGAACTCATGGCCGCCCTGGACGGGTTCACCAACCCCAACAAACACAAAAACATCGACACCGAAGATGCCACAACTGGCAGCGGGGCCGAGAGTGGCCCCGGTGGCACGGAGACGGTCAGCAACGGTGCTGACGGTGTGGCCGGTAGCGGGCCGGGCGGCTGTGCGGGGCAACCGAGCCTGCTGGACGGCCTGGGAGCTGTGGCCGGGTTGTTCCCCTCCACCGCCACTCCCACGGCACAGCCAGGCCCACCAGCGGCCGATTGCTCGGAACCCGGCCGTCCCGGGCGGCCCGAAACACCAGAGGATGCGGGAGCACCCGCTGCGGCAGAGGAAGCGGACCCGCCAGGGCCACCGGATGATCCACAGCCTCCGGACGTTGCGGAAGTGCCAGCTCCACCGCAGCAGCCGGACCCTCCAGGGCCAGGAATTGCTGCGGGCGGGACTGCTGGCGGGGGTGGTGTTACTGGTGGTGTGGGTTGGTGGGGTCGACGGCTGGAGCCGTGGGAGATCCCTGCCCGGCCCCCGGAGGCACCGGAGTATGCGACGCCACCGGTGTATGAGGGCCAG
>NZ_JANKZF010000007.1 GCF_027568515.1 Arthrobacter sp. HY1533
ACCGCCTCAAGGACCACCAAATCGACTCACTACCCTCGACAAGAACCGAGAGTACGGCAGAATAGTTCCATCAACGTGGCTCACAATTCACCCCACAAAACGGCTCACTATTCGACCAGCGCTGACACCCCAACGGCGCCAAGGCTACTGCTTGAATAGGCAAACCAAATTCCGTCCCCAGTGGCAGTTTTGAGCTGCGCCTGAAGAGACGGGCCACAGGCGCATTCTGCCAGGGAGGAATCGCTCATGGTGCCGCAAGCGGTTTGGCCAGATGCTCGGTCGTACCCCACCTATCGCGGCCCAGGAGATTGCCCATCAGCGTCGTCACGTTCGCAACCCCATTCTCGCGAAAAATAATATTTCCTATACTATTGACGCAAGATGCCTCGGGAGAGTTCCCGAAGTGGCCTCATTCCATGATCGGAGACACCCATGGCGGTCCGCCCGCAGTTCAGTCAGTTGCACATCGATTGCCCGGTTGAGGCACCCCGCTGGGCTGTGCTGGAACGCGACATCATGGCCCGGCTGGATGCAGCGTCGGAAGAATTCGTTGCCCGCTACACCCGTGACGACGGCACCCTCATCTGGCGTGACGAGTGGCCCGGCATGGACGGCTCCGACGATCCCTACGAGGCCTTCATGTACCTCGCACTGCTCTACAGCCTCGGCGGCAGCGAGCAGGTGTACGAGACCGCCCGCAAGATGTGGGACATGATCACCTGGCAGTGGACCCAGTACGGTCAGATCGATCGCGAGTTCGACGGCTACTACGACTGGATGCACCACGGCGAGGCCAACCTCTTCCACTACTTCTTTGGCCTGGCCAAGCCGTCATCACTTGTTGATCGCCAGCGTGCCGAGAACTTCGCCAAGATGTACAACGGCGAAGACCCGCTGGCGCCCAACTACAACAAGGAACTCGGCATCATCACCGCCCCGCAGAGCGGCAGCCGCGGGCCGCGCCACGTGGTGACCGAAGAAGACCTGGACAGCCACCGCGGCGTGCTGGTGGACTACCTGCCGCCCTTTGAAGACATGGCGTCAGCCCCCTTCGACGAGGGTCGCGGCCGCGCCAACTGGCTGGACGACGACATCTTCGCCGAGGTCATCGAACTCATGAACAAGCGCACCACGCGCGGCGACGTTCCCCTCAACCTCAACGCCACCGGCCAGTTCGCCCACACCTTCATGTATTCCGGCGAGGAAAAGCACCGCACCTGGGTGCTTGAGTACCTGGGCCGCTGGGCGGCGCGCGCCGAGGCGAACCCCGAGGGCGTCATCCCCGACAACGTGGGGCTTTCCGGCGCGGTGGGGGAGTACCAGGACGGCAAGTGGTGGGGCGGCCACTACGGCTGGCGCTGGCCGCACGGCTTCCTCACCATCATTGAGCCCATCGTCAACGCCGGCATGAACGCCTACCTCCTGACCGGCGACGACGCCCATCTGGATCTGGCCCGCAAGCAGCTCGACATCAACTTTGGCCTGGGCCGCGAGGAGAACGGCAGCTGGGTTGTCCCGCACAAGCGCTTCGACAGCGGCTGGGGCGACTACCGCCCGGCCACGCCGTTCTACCCCGTGCACATGTGGGCGCGCACACTTTCTGCCGAGGACCAGAAACGCGTCGAACGCGTCCCGCGCTCAACTGACTGGGCCGAGGTTCTCGTCCCGCGCATTCCCTTCTCCGTCAAGCACTACAACGTCAACACCCTGGCCTGGTACGAGTACGCCCAGGGCCGCAACGCCGGCTACCCCGAGCGTGTGCTCGACGCCAACATCGAGCTGATCGAGCAGCAGCTCCACCGCATGCGCTCCACCGACGGTGACCCGCGCGGCTGGGACACCATGACCCACATCCAGGGCTACCCCGACACCGTTTCCTTCCAGGTGGACGGCTACGCCATCCACGCGTGGATGGAATTCAACCCCGTCTACTTCGAATCCCTCATCCAGCTCATGTGGGGAGCCCCGATGCACATCTCGCACGGCGGCTTCCAGCATGCGACGGTGCGCTATTACGACGGCGTGCTGAAGCGGCCGGGCCTGCCCGCCGACGTTGCCGCGCTGGTAGGCAAGATCGAACCTGAGGCCGTGACTCTCGAGCTGGTCAACATTGGCACCGAGACGCGCAGTGTTGTCATCCAGGCCGGCGGCTTTGGCGAGCACCAGTTCACCACTGCTGCCATCGTCAACGCGGACGGCTCGCTCGGTGAGGAAACCGCCGTCGACTCCCAGTGGCTGGAAGTGGTCGTTGAGCCGGGAAGCGGGGCCACACTTCGGCTCGGCACCGCGCGCTACGCCAACGAACCCAGCTACCAGACCCCGTGGTCGCGCCGCGAGGATTGGGCGCCGCTCATCAAGGGCCGCAAGCGCTCGTAGCCCCGTGCGCACGGAGCCACTGGAGTGCCCGCGGAGCTTGCGAAAATCGAAGCAATTAATATTGGCGCATAGGATATAGGAATCGCCGAGATTCGTGTATGGTCAAGAACACACTAGGAGCGAAGGAGCCTTTCTTTCGTTCACTCACGGAACGAAAGGAAGCACCATGAAGAAACGTTTTGCACTTGCTCTTCCGGTCGCGGCAGCGCTCATCCTCGGACTGGGTGCTTGCAGCCCGGGCAACGGTGGCGGCTCCGCCGGCGGCGACGCAGCCGGCAAGCCCGAGATCCTGGTTTGGGTGGATGCCACCCGCGAGCCTGCGGCGAAGACCTACAAGGCCGCCGTCGAGGGCAAGGTTGACGTCAAGATCGAGGTCATTGACCCGACAACGCTCATCTCGAAGATTCAGCTCTTCAACACCACCAAGAAGGGCTGGCCGGACGTGGTGTTCTCCGGCGCCCCTAACGACTTCGCCACCTGGGCGGACCCGGCCAACGGCTACGCAGCCCCGCTGAACGAGACCGTCTCCAAGGAAGTCCAAGACGGCTACGGCACGGCAAACGACTGGTGCAAGATCGACGGCAAGATCTACTGCCTGAAGAACGACCTCGCCCAGAACGTCCTCTGGTACGACACCAAGACCTTCAAGGAACTGGGACTCACCGTTCCCAAGACCATGGAGGAGTTTGCCTCCACGGCCATGAAGCTCAAGGGCACCGGCTACATCGCCGGCACAGTGGCCAACAACGCCCTCTTCAACGGCTTCCTGTGGCCCGCCGGCTGCTCCATGGCCGACGTCGTCGATTCCGGAACCATCCGCATCGCCCCCGGCTCCAAGGAATGCACGGAAGTCACAGACCTCCTGCAGCCCCTCGTTGACGCCGGCGTCATGGAAACCCAGGATCCCTTCGATGCAGGCTTCCTGAAGAAGTACCCGCAGGCCGGCAAGGTCGCCATGACCGTTGGCCCGTCATGGTTCGGCGAGTTCGTCTTCAAGCCCGCAGATTCCTGGGGCATCCCCGAAGGCCGCATGACAGCAGCCGAAATGCCCAAGTGGGCCGGCCAGGACAAGGCCTACTCCGGCGAATGGGGCGGCGGCGTGTGGGTCGCCTCCTCGCATGCGAAGTTCCCCCAGGCCGCGGCTGACGCCGTGAGCTTCCTCGCCACCGATGACTCGATCCAGAAGGATGCAGTCACCTACCCCGCCTACGGCCCCGCGCTGAAGGTGTGGAAAGAAAAGATCAGCGCCGACAAGTACTACGCTGCCGATCCCATCCCCGCGATGGCCGCCCAGGCCGAGCGCATCAGCCCGGCCGTGAAGCCGGTTCGCTTCAACGCAGACGGTGCGGTCACCTCCGTTCTGTCCACCCAGGTTATTGGTGGCGCAAAGCTCGCCACCGCCGTTACCGACTTCCAGAAGAACATGGCACAGCTTGCCGAGGCTTCCGGATACAAGGTAGTAGCCAAGTAACCACCCCCGGGCACGTTTCTGGAGGGCATGGACCAGCTCCATGCCCTCCAGGCCCGGGATTTTTCTTCTGGAAGGCACGTATTTGATGGCACGCTCACGAGTCAAATGGCAAGGGACCCTTGCCGGTTCAATCATGTTCGCCCCGTATCTGATCCTCCTGGTGGCATTCGGCATCGTCCCGGTGGTGATGGCGTTTGCGACGTCGTTGGGATCATCCCGGGCCAACCCCGCAGGTGGCCTGGCGAACTACCTGACAGTGGTCACGGATTTCCGGTTCATGCCGGCGCTCATCAACGTAACCGTGTTTGTGCTGATCTACGTGCCGCTCATGGTGGTGGTTGTTGCCATCATGTCCCTGCTCCTTGACGCCATCCGCACCAAGTGGACCGTCAGCCTGCGCGCCGCCTACATTGTGCCGGCATCAATCTCCGGCGCCGTTTCCATCATGGTCTGGTACTTCATGCTGGAACCCACCTACAGCCCCTACCGCGACCTGCTGCACGCAGTGGGCATCACGCAGGGCTCCCAGATCTGGGCCAAGCCCAACCTCATGGTCATCTTTGTGCTCATGGCCTTCGCCACCGGCGCAGGAAACTGGATCATCGTCCAGTACGGATCTCTCCAGTCCATCCCGGACGACATCCTTGAGGCCGCCAGGATCGACGGCGCGAACGGCCTGCAGATCGCACTGCGCATCAAGTTGCCCCTCATCCAGAAATACCTGGTCTACATGGGCATCCTCACCTTTGCCGCCGGCCTCCAGGTGTTCGTTGAGCCGTACCTCATCTCCAGCAGCGTCTACACAGGCCTTGCCAAGGACTGGTCGCTGAATCAGTTGAGCTACGCCTTCGCCTTTGAATCCGGTGACCTTGCGGCAGCCAGTGCCCTCTCACTCATGCTGCTCCTTGTATGCGTGGTCTTTGCGCTCGTGGTCATCTTCAAGACCGACTTCTTCGAGGAATCAGGAGTGACCAAGAAATGACGACGTCGACCCCCACCACGGAGCTGTCGGATGTACGCGCGGGGCTGGCCCCGGTGACGGCACGCGCCCCCAAGAAGATCCGGTTGGGCGCCCTCTCGGGCCGCACCGTTGTGTGGATCTTCCTGATCGGCTTTGCCCTGCTCAGCGTGATCCCCATGATTTGGCTCATCCTGGCGCCCTCCAAGACGTCGGTTGAGATCACCACCCTGCATCCCTTCGCCTTCGGATCGTTCCAGGGCTACGCGAACGCCTGGAACAACCTCATGGCGTTCCAGGATGGGCAGGTGCTCCAGTGGCTGTGGAACTCGGTCTGGTACACGGCGTTGATCGTTCTGATCTCCTGCGTGACGGCAATCCTGGCCGGCTACGCGCTCGCCACGGCACCCCTGCCGTTCCGCCGCGGGCTGTTGATCATCACGCTGATCGCCATGATTGTTCCGCCCGTTGCCCTGGTCCTCCCGCTCTTTCTGGAGATCACCGCCATTGGCCTGTATGACTCTCCATGGGCCATCATTCTCACGAGCTCGTTCTACCCCTTCGGCGTCTTTCTTGCTTACATCTACTTCACGTCCTCGATTCCCAAGGACCTGTATGAAGCAGCACGCATCGACGGTTGCGGAGAATTTGGCACCTTCATCCGGATCGCCCTCCCGCTGTCCAAGGGCCTGATGGGGATGCTGGCCTTCTTCAGCTTCACGGCGGCATGGGTCAACTTCTTCCTGCCCTACGTTTTTGTGAGCTCGGGCGAAGTCATGCCGCTGCCCGTTGGCCTGGGCGTGCTGTTCAGCTCCACACCGGCGCTGAACCCGGCCGTGGGCGCCACGATCCTGCCGATCCGCCAGCCCGAGATCGCCCTGGTGGGCCTGCTGGTCGCCATCCCGATTCTCCTGGTGTTCATCGCATCGGCGAAGTTCCTCACGCGCGGCGTTCTGGCCGGCGCCGTCAAGAGCTAGTCTGCACTTGCACGCCAATGGCCCCCTCTCTCCGCAAGGAGGGAGGCGGCCATTCGCTTTGTGTCTAGGAACCGTTGCGCGCCCAGGAGCCGTTGAGCAGGCGGGCGCCCTGGAGGTTGCGCTCACGGGAGCCCTCAATGTGGGCCAGCATGAGGGCCTGTGCCCTGTCCGCGTCGCCGGCCAGGATGGCCTCGGCAATGTTGCTGTGTTCGCGGAATGCGTGGAAGCCCGTGGCCGGCTCGTAGTAGAGCCCGAACAGCTCCTGATCCCCGTTTTCCGGGGCGGCATCTGAGGCGGTCTTGCGGTTTTGGTACAGGCGGAACAGGTGCAGGTGGCAGTGCATGCGCTCAAAGGCATCGCGGGCATAGTCGCTGCCGGAAACCTGCGCCACCAGTTCATGGAAGCGCTTGTCGTGCTCTGACATCTTGGCGTAGGCCTGTTCGACGTCGAGCTTCATGTACTCTTCCCCGCGCGCCAGCTCGGCCCTGATGGCCTCGGCGTCCTCAGGGGTGTGGCGTTGCGCGGCGTGCGCGGCCGACCACGGCTCGATGAGTGCACGGAACTGAAACAAGTCATCGACCTGCTCTGCCGTCAACAGCGCCGTCGCGGTGTAGCCGCGCAGCGGCTTCTTGGCCACGAGATCCTCGGACTCGAGCCGTGCCAGCGCCTCACGGACGGGTGTGCGGGAGACGTTGAGTTGCTTGGCGAGGGCATCGATGTTGATGTTCTCGCCGGGGGCGATCTCATGGGTGAGCAGCAGTTCCATGATCTCGGCATGGATTTCATCCGAGAGCACCGACCGGGCCGGCAGTTTCACGGGTGTTGCGCCTGATTTGTAGCTGTTGATCATGATTGTCTCTTCCCCTGTTCGCCGCGCTGCACGGCTTAGGCGGTGCCCATCAGCTCTACTGCCGGAGCATTGCGGATCCGGGATCCTTCGATGTGCTCGTACATCAATGCGTGTGCCATCTTGGCGTCGCGGGCGAAGATGGCCTGGGCGATCTTCGTGTGGCCCACGACGGTAAGGAACCCCGTCTCCGGGCTGTAGAAATCCTTGAAAACAGTGGCCACGAACTCGGGGTTGGTCTGCTGCTCGATGGAGAAGCTCTTGCGCGCCTGGTAGAGGCGGGCCATGTGCATGTGGCAGTGCATGCGGGAGAGGGTGTCCTGCAGGTATCTGCTGCTGGATGCCTTGGCCACCAGCTCGTGGAACCGGGCGTCGTGGGCGCCCATGAGGTCATAGGCCGAGTCAAAGTCGGCCGCATCAATTTGCCTGGCCACGTCCAGTTCGGCCTGGATTGCCGCCGCGTCGGAGTCGGTGTGGAGCGTCGCTGCCCGCGATGCGCCCCACGGCTCGATGAGGGCCCGGAACTGGAACATGTCGTCCGTCTGCGCCGGGGTGAGCAATGGTGTTGCCGTGTAGCCGCGGAGGGGTTGCTTGACGACGAGGTTTTCCGACTCCAGGCTGGCCAGGGCCTCACGCACGGGAGTCTGGGAAACGTTCAAGTCGCGGGCCAGTGCATCAATGTTGATGTGCTCGCCCGGGGCGATCTGGTGGTTGACGATCAGGGCCAGGATGGCGTTGTGCGTCTCATCGGTGAGCACCGTCCGGCTCGCACGACGCGGCGGTTTCTCGCTTGCCATTGAGCCTTTCCCCTGCCTCGGGGCAACGTCAGCCCGTAACGATCCAAATACTATATTTTAGCATCCGGGGTGCGGAGAACTCAGTTGGGAAGGGCCGGACACGGTGATTGAGCCTGTCGAAATCCGGGTCTCGATAGGCTCGACCACCGTGGGTCTCGACGGGCTCGACCACCTGGGTCTCGACAGGCTCGACCACCTGGGTCTCGACAGGCTCGACCACCTGGGTCTCGACAGGCTCGACTACCGCTACGCCGAGTACAGCGACTGGATTCCTGAATCGACCGACAACGAAACGCCGTTGGTTGAGCCGGCCAGGGGGTTGGCCAGGTAGACAATCGCGTCGGCTACTTCCTCCGCGGCCACGAGACGACCGTGGGGCTGGCGCGCCTCCAACCTGCGCCGCTCCTCCGCCGGATCCGCGGCCGCAGCCAGCAAGCGCCCGATCCAGGGAGTCTCGGTGGTGCCCGGGCACACGGAGTTGAAGCGCACGCCGTCCTTGAGGTGGTCGGCGGCCATGGCGCGCGTCAGCGAGGTGATGGCACCCTTGCTGGCGCTGTACAAAGCACGGTTGGGGAAGCCCGTCACCGCCACGGCGGAGCCCATATTCACCACAACGGCCGGCTGGGACTCGATGAGGTGGGGCAGCACCGCGCGGGTGACGCGGACCGTGCCCATGACGTTGATGTCCAGGACGCGCTGCCACTCGGAATCGTCGTTTTCGAGCACGGTGCCTGCGGCGCCGATGCCGGCGCCGTTCACCAGGATGTCGATCCGTCCCCAGCGTTCCAGCGTTGCCGCCACTGCCGCATCGATCGCGGCCTGGTCCGTGACGTCCACGCTGTGGCTGGCAACGGCGTCGGGCGCGTGAGGAATGGGCGTGAACTCGTCGCGGTCAAAAACCGCAACAAATGCGCCGTCGTCCACCAAACGTTCAACCGTGGCGCGGCCAATGCCCGATGCACCGCCGGTGACAACTGCAACCTTGCCTGAAAACTTGCCCATGGGTCAGTCCTTCCTAGTTCGCTGCAACAACGCGCTGGCTCTGGCGACCGAGCTGCTCGATCTCCAGTTCCATGACGTCGCCGGGCTGAAGGTACGGGAAGCGGCCGGACAGGGCAACGCCCTCGGGGGTGCCGGTCAGGACAACGTCGCCCGGCTCCAGGACCGTGAACTGGCTGAGGTCGCGGATGATCGTGGCCACGTCAAAGATCAGGTCCGAGGTGCGGGAGTCCTGGCGGTGCTCGCCGTTGATGCGGCACTGCAGGCGCAGGTCGGCAGGATCCACATGCTCCGCCGGCACCAGCGCCGGGCCCAGGGGCAGGAAGCCCGGGCCGCTCTTGCCCTTGGACCACTGGCCGCCGGAAATCTCCAGCTGCCACAGGCGCTCGGACAGGTCGTTGGCCACCGTGTACCCGGCAACGTAGTCCAGCGGGTCAACATCGGCGCCGAGCTGCCAGGCGTGCTTGCCGACGATGACAGCCAGCTCCACCTCCCAGTCCAGCTTGGGCATGCCCGACGGCGCCACGAAGTCGTCGTCCGGGCCGGCCACGGTGTGGGAGGGCTTCATGAACATGACAATGCGCTCCGGCGGCAGCGAACCACCCTCAAGTGCGTGGGCTGCGTAGTTCATGCCGATGCAGTAGATGGCGCCAGGCCGGGCAATGGGGGAGCCCACGCGCAGCGAGGCCGCGTCCTCAATGACTGGCAGGGAGGCCAAGGCGTCGGTGACCGCCTGGACGGGGTTTCCGCCCAGGAAGGCGCCGTCAATGTCGGCCGTCAGCGGGCGGAGGTCGTAGGCGGTGCCGTCAACAACGGCCACGGGGATCTCGGAGCCAACGGGGCCGAGTCGTTTGAACTGCATGGGGATTCTCCTTGGAATTACACAATGGTGGTGTAGCTGGGGGTCAAAAAGGGTGCACGTGTGGCAGGAAAGGGTGCTTTGGGGGCCTGTTTCTAGGGCAGCGGAACCCGGCTGAGGGTGACGGTGGAGACCAGGCTTTCGCCGCCGGCGATGGACACGCCGGTGCCGCCGCGGGTGTGCCCGCTGGCGCTTTCTCCCTCTCCAGGGATGACGTTCACGGGTTCCACGGCCATTGAGAATAGCCGCTTGAACCAGGGCCAGCCGGCACCCGCGTTCGCCTCCATCCACAGCCAGGCGTTCGGGTAGATTTCCCGGTCCCAGCCAAGGCGCATGCCAAATCCGTGGGTGGGGCTGGCAAAGGTCGCCGCCGCCTGGGCGTCCGGGAAATCGGTCAGTGCCCCGAACAGGCCCTGGCCGGAACCGGGTGCCGGAATCGCAAGACTGTTGGGAACAGGGCCTGCCGGCAATACCTCACCTGGGTGGCCACAGGAATCGGCGGCTGCCAGCGTTCCGGGGGCAACGGCGTCGGCCATGAACGTCCCGGCATCGACAGTGACGTAACTGTGCTCGTCCAGGAACGGCGTGCCGAAGGCTGGGTGCTGGCCCAGCCGGAAGCTGCACGCATCGGGGGACTGGCTCACCACCAAGTCCCGGACGGTGAGCTCGGCGCCGTCGAGGGTCACCGTGCGTTCAAGCAGCAGGGGAGCTGTGAATAACTGGGTGGTCAGCACGGCCCGCGAAGAGGTTTGTTCCAGGACCTGCCACTGCGCCAGTGATGCCTCGCCGTGGTAGCCCTGCATGATTCCGTCGTGCAGCCGCGCGGGGCCGGCGTTGGGGACCATGAGCTGCCAGCCGCCGGGGTAGCCGTTGGTCCAGTTCACCATGGAGTCGCTGAACTGGCCGGGGCCGCTCGTGACCTGGCCGGTGGCGGACACTGCCAGTGTCTGGATGCCGGTGGCGAGGTCGGTGACGGCGACAATGTCTGCGCCGCGCTCGGGCGTAATGACAACTTCCAGCGCGCTGGAGCGAAGGGTGATGGGCATGGTCTATCCCTCGAAATTCGGGACGGGCTGGCCGGAGGTGCCGTGGCCGTCCACCAGGAAAATGGAGCCGGCCAGCGGGTCGGTTTCAATGGATAGTCCGGCGGCTGCGGATGTCACCCAGAGCTGGTCCAGCTCCGGTCCCACAAAGGCGCAGGATGTTGGCTGGGCGGTGGGGATGGCAATGCTCTGCAGCAAGGCGCCGTCGGGCGAGATCTCGTGCAGTGCGGAGCCGGCGAATTCTGCCACCCACAGGTGGCCCCGGGCGTCGACGGCCAGGCCATCCGGGTACCCGGAAAAGGTGCCGGGCGCCGTCAGGACCACGGGTTCCGGCGACAAGGTGGACGTGAGGGGGTCAAAGTCGAAGCGCAGGATGGTGCGGTCCTGGGTCTCCACGAGGTAGAAAAACGTTCCGTCGGGGCTCCAGCCCAGGCCGTTGGGCTGGGTCAGCCCGGGCAAGACCAGGGTGGGCTCCCAGGAGGCGTCCAGCATCCACAGCCCGCCCGCCCCGGCGGCGAAGTCCATGGCGCAGCTGCCTGCCCAATAGTGGCCAGCGGGGTCCACCTTCGCATCGTTCATGCGGATGCCCTCCGGCAGGCAGTCGACGCGCTTGGTGATGTTGCCATCGCAATCCATCCCCACAAAGCCCGAGGTGACAGCGGCAACCACGCCGCCGCCTACACGTGGTGCGGCTGCGCCCACCATTTCCGGGTAGTCAATGCTGGTGGTTTCCCCGGTTTCCAGGTGCGTGTGGAAGACCTGCCCGCGGACAATGTCCACCCAGAGAACGGATTCACTCGGGGCATGCCACACCGGGCCTTCGCCGCATTCGGGGCGGGCTGAAACGGCAACGCTGACGTTTTCTTGCAAGGCTTTCCTTCCGATGGCGCCCGGATTAGGGGGCGAAGTAGCTGGGGTTCTCCGCGCGGTGCTTCTCCACCGTGACAAGAATGCGTGAGGCGTGCCGGTTGATGACCTCCAGGCCGGCCTGTTCATCGCGGTTGCGCAGGGCGTCCACAATGTCCTGGTGCTCGTCCAGAAGTTCCGGGGCGGCGAGGGCGGAGGCAAGGTTGAGTCTGCGGAGCCGGTCCAGCTGCACCTTGGTGCCCCGGACCAGGTCCCACAGACGGGGCATGCCGGCCAGGATGAAGACGTTGGCGTGCAGCTGCTCGTCCGTGTCGAAGAAGGCGTCGGCGTCCTTTGCCTCGGCGGCCGCGCGGTTGGCGGTGGCCAGCCGCTGGATTTCTGTGGTGTCCGGCTGCCCGGTGGCGATGGCCCGCTGGAACGCGCGGGTTTCCAGGGCGCTGCGGATGAACACCGCTTCCTCCACCTCATGCAGGGAAATGGGCGCAATGTGGCTGCCCACCTGCGGCACCACCGTGATGAGCCCCAGATCCACCAGACGCGTGAACGCCTCCCGGACAGGGGAGCGGCTCACCTGCAGCCACGTGGCAATGCCCGGCTCGGAAATGGGCATCCCCGGCGGCAGCTGCAGGTTCCTGATCGACTCGCTCAGCTGCTCAAAGACGGCGTCGGAGATTCGGTAGCGCTTGCCGGGCTTGACCAGCGAGGGGAGGAGGGCAGGCGCGGGCAGGCCGGCGGACGGTGCTGCAGTGTCGGTGCTTTGCATGCTTGTCATCATTCCATCCTTTCACCCTGTTCAACTTGAATACTTGTGCACTAGTATACAAGTCGTTAGAGTGATTCGCAACGGTACAAAAGTGAATGTCAAAGGAGATATGACCATGAAGCTGTCCAAGAACATCGCAGCGCTTGCCTGCGCGGCGGTGCTTGCCCTGACCCTTTCCTCGTGCAGCGGGGGCGCCGGCGCCGCAGGTGAAAGCGGCGGAAGCGGAGCCGGGGCGGGCAAGAAGATTGGCCTGATCATGCTGCAGGGCGACACCTACTTCCAGGGCATCCAGACCGGCCTGGAGGAAGCCGTCAAGGCCGACGGCGGCTCCGTCACCACGGGCCTGTCCAACAACGACCCCGCCACGGAAAACCAGGTGGCGCTGAACATGATCCAGGCCAAGATGGACGCCGTGCTGATCCAGCCCACAGCCGATGAGGCATCGCTGGCCACCATGAAGGCCATCAAGGACGCCGGCATCACGCTCATTTGCTACGGCAACTGCGTGGGCGCCACGGCCGACCCCGCCAACGTTGACGGCGTGATCCAGTCCGACAACACCGCCCTGGGCACCGGAACGGGCGAGGCCGCCGCGAAGTACCTGAAGGAGAAGGTGGGCGACACCGTCAAGCTCGCCATCCTGAACTGCGACGTGGCCTCCGCCTGCAAGCTGCGCAAGACAGGCTTCCTGGACGCACTCAAGGCCGCCGGCATCAAGGTGGACGTGGTCACCGACCAGGAGGCCTACCTGACCGACAAGGCCACCCCCGTGGCCGAGAACATCCTCACCGCCAACCCCGACGTTGACGTGTTCTGGGCCTCGAACGACGGCGGCACCGCCGGCGCCGTGATCGGCACCAAGGGCTCCAAGAAGCCCGTCTTCGGCACCGACATCTCCACGCAGATCGCCGGCTTCATCCTCGAGGCCGACGGCAACCTGCAGGCCACCACGGGCCAGGACCCGGTGGGCACCGCCAAGGGAGCCTACGAAATGGCCAAGAAGGTCATGGCCGGCGAAAAGCTGGACAAGCACAGCGTTGAACTGCCCGGCATTGTGTACGACCGCGCCAACCCGGAAACCACCAACAAGTTCCTGGGCAAGTAGCCACTTGAACCCGTGGTGCATGGCGGGCCCGCACGGGCCCGCCATGCACCGGAACCAAGGATGTGACGGGCAATGAACCATGTAATTCTCAAGTGCCGGGGGCTGACCAAGCGTTTCGGCACTGTCACGGCACTGAACGCCGTGGACTTTGAACTGCACCGCGGCGAGGTCCGCGCCCTGCTGGGCAAGAACGGTGCCGGCAAGTCCACCATCGTGAACCTCATCTCCGGATCGCTCACGCCGGATGAAGGAACCATTGAACTGGACGGCCAGAAGGTCAGCTGGTCCGGCCCCCGGGCAGCGCAAGCCGGCGGGATCGCCGTCGTGCACCAGGAATTCTCCCTGGTGCCCGGGCTCAGCGTGGCAGAGAACATCACCCTTGGCCGCTGGCCCAAAAAGGGCGGCTTCGTGGACCAGTCCGAACTGAAGGCCATGGCGCGCAAGGCGCTGGCCCGGCTCGACGTGCCCATCCCGCTCACCGCCGAGGTGGGCCTGCTGCCGCTGGCAGACCAGCAGCTCGTGGAAATTGCCAAGGCGCTCGTGGACGAACCCCAGGTTCTCATCCTGGACGAGCCCACCAGCGCGCTCAACACCCACGAGGTCAACGCCCTGCTGGCGCTGATCCGCCGCCTGGCCGCAACCGGGATGTCCATCATTTACGTCTCGCACCGCATGAAGGAGATCCCGCTCGTGGCCGACAGCCTCACGGTGCTGCGCGATGGGCAGGAGATTGGTACGCACGACGTGGCCAACATCAGCTCCGACCAGGTGGCCGAGCTCATCAGCGGCGAGGACAAGAGCGCCAGCGACGTCACCAAGCGCGACCGCACTGCAGCCCCCGCGGTCCTGGAGGTCCGGGACATCAAGGTGCCGCACCGGCTGGGTGGCGTCTCCTTCTCCCTCCACGAGGGCGAGGTGCTGGGCATCGCCGGCCTGCTGGGCTCGGGACGCACGGAAATGCTCGAGACCATCTTCGGCCTGCGCGACGACGCCACGGGCGAGGTCCTCATCAAGGGGCAGGCCCAGCGCCGGCGCAGCCCGCGCAAGATGCTCAACCTGGGCGTCGCCTACACCTCCGAGGACCGCAAGGGCTCGGGCATCGTGCCGCTGCTGGGGATTGCGGAGAACCTGCTGCTCTCGGCCCGCGGCCGCGTGCTGCCCAAGTTCTGGCTGCGCTCGCGGGAGGAAGCCAAGATTGTGGACACCGTCATGAACTCCATGTCCGTCCGCGCCTCCTCGCCGCAGCAGGAGATCGGCACACTGTCCGGCGGAAACCAGCAAAAGGGCGTGATCGGACGGGCGCTCGCCGCCGGCATGCAGGTACTGCTGCTGGATGAACCCACCCGGGGCGTTGATCTCCACGCGAAGGCCCAGATTTACGGGCTCATCCGCGAGCTCGCCGACTCCGGGGTGTCCTCGATCTTCGTCTCATCCGAACTTGAAGAAATCGCAGAAGTCTGCGACCGCGTGCTCATCCTCCGCGACGGGCTCGTCCACGAAGAACTTATTGGTTCGCAGGGAACCGCCGAACGCATTCTGGCACTGGCCATGCGACAGGAGAACAACAAATGACCAACGCACTGAAAGACAGAAGCCTCGCCGCATCGCCGCGGGCCAGCTTCACCGAAACCCTGGGGCGGATCAAGAACTGGCAGAGCCTGGGCCTGCTCATTGTCCTGGTCCTGTTCTATGTGGCCCTCTCCCTGGCCTCGCCGCTGTTCCTGACGGTGGGCAACCAGCTGGCCATCCTGCAGAACGCCGCCTTCTTCGGCATCGTGGCCTTCGCCATGACCCTGGTGATTGTCTCGGGCGAGATCGACATTTCCGTGGGCTCCATGGCCGCGCTCTCCTCCTCCATGCTGGGCGTCCTGGTGGTCAAGCAGGGGGTGCCGTTCTTCGTAGCCGTCATCCTGGTCATGGTGGTCGCCGTGGCCTTCGGCGGACTCACAGGCGTGCTGCGCTCCTACTTCGGCGTGCCCACCTTCATCTCCACCCTGGCCCTGTTCCTGGCACTTCGCGGCCTGGCCCAGCTGCTGACCAACAACTTCCCCATGCCGATCCCCAGTGAGGCGTTCTTCTACTGGGGCACCGGCAAGCTGTTCGGCACCATCCCCGTGGCCGCGGTCTACTTTGTCATCGCCGCGATCATCATTGGCGTCGTGGCCCAGAAGACCGTATTTGGCCGCTCCGTCTACGCCGTCGGCGGCAACGCCAAGGCCTCCACACTCTCCGGCATCCCCGTGCGCCGCGTCAAGATCGTTGTCATGATGATCTCCGCGCTCGCCGCCTCCGTGGCGGGCCTGCTGCAAAGCGCCCAACTTTCCTCCGGCAACAGCACCATCGCCATGGGCCTTGAGTTCGACGCCATCGCCGCCAGCATCATCGGCGGCACAGTCCTCTCCGGCGGCAAGGGCACCATTGTTGGCACGCTCATCGGCGTGGTCTTCATTGCCGCCCTGCTCAACGGCATGGTCCTGCTCGGCGTGAACCCCTACGCGCAGCAGGTGGTCCGCGGCGCCGTGGTCCTCATCGCAGTCCTCGTCAACGTGTGGCGCACGCGCCGCGCACCCATCAGCTAAACCGTCCGCATTCCCATGGAAACAACAGCCACGAAAGGCCATCCCATGACCTCCCGTACCGATCCCGAACTCTTCGAGCTCATCAACACCAGGCTCAACACCTCCGTCATCGGCGACATCCTCGATGCCATGGGCCGCACCATCCAGTTCCTGCCGCCGGAGATCCGCCCCATGCGCCCGGGCATGCGCCTGGCCGGACGCGCCATGCCTTCCGTGGTCTCGGATGTGCACGGCCCCCAGAAGAAGCCCTTCGGCTACCTGACCGAGGCCCTGGACCAACTGCAGCCGGGCGAGGTCTACATTTCCCCGCGCATCGTCCAGCCCGTGGCAACGTGGGGCGAAATCCTCACCGCCACCTCCCAGCAGCGCGGTGCCGTCGGTGCCGTGGTTGACGGCTACTACCGAGACACCAAGCAGGTGCTCGACCGTAACTTCCCCGTGTTCGGTTGGGGTTGCTACGGCCAGGACTCCTCGGTCCGCACAGTGGTGCGGGACTACCGGGTTCCCGTGCGGATTGGCGGGGTCCTGGTGACCCCGGGCGATCTCCTCATCGGCGACATTGACGGTGTCCTGGTCCTGCCCAGGGAAGTTGAGGCCGAAGTCATCGAGGCGGCAGTTGCCAAGCTCTCCACGGAGAATGTGGTGTGCAAGGCAATTGATGCGGGCATGAGCGCCACGGAGGCGTTTGCCCGCTTCGGCGTGCTGTAAATACCACCCCCGCAAGATTCTGGACAGAGAAGGTAGTAGAACAAAGATGAGCCGCAAGCATGAAGGCCGCGTAGTAATTGTGACCGGGGGATCGGCCGGGATTGGCAGGGGCGCCGTTGAGGCGTTTGCCGAGGACGGCGCCTCCGTGGTGGTCCACGGGCTCACCGCGGACGACGTCGAAACCACAGTGGGCGCGATCCTCGCCTCGGGCGGCAAGGCAGTGGGCGTGCACGGCGACGTTGCCCTGGAGGAGACCCACCGCCGCATGGTGGAGGTGGCACTGGCCGAGTTCGGCCGGATCGACCACCTGGTCACCTCCGCCGGCATACAGACCTACGGCGACGCCGAAACCACCACGCCGGCGGACCTGGACCGGGTCTACTCGGTCAACGTCAAGGGCGTCTTCATGGCCGTCCACGCCGCCATTTCCGAGATCCGCAAGAACCGCGGGACCGTGACACTGGTGTCCTCCGTGCAGGGCGTGGCCACACAGAACAACGTGGTGGGCTACACCATGACCAAGGGCGCGCTGAATGCAATGGCCCGCGCCATGGCCGTTGACGAGGCCGCCCATGGGGTCCGCGTCAACGCCCTGCTGCCCGGCTCCGTGGACACCCCCATGCTGCGCACCTCCGCGCGGGCATGGTCGGACGGAACCGATGCGGGGGAGGATGCGCTCATCGCCCAATGGGGCACCATGCACCCGCTGGGCCGGGTGGGGCAGCCGCGGGAGATCGGCAACGTCTGCTCCTTCCTGGCGTCGGAGGCGGCCAGCTTCGTCACCGGCTCGGAAATCCGCGTGGACGGCGGCCTGCTGGCCCGCATCGCCGCGGCCCTGCCCGCCAAGGACTGACCCCGCCGCCCCTGCACCGCATGCACGGGCACATTTACTTTTGAAAACACCAAAACAGGAGTTATGCAGCAATGATCCAACTCAGTGAATTCCTTCCGCCGCGGCCCGAGAACTCGTGGAAGCTCATCCGCCAGGCTGGCGTCAGCAACGTGGTGGGCGTCCTCAATGGCGCCGAGCAGGACCAGCGCATGTTCGCCTCGGTGGGCAGCGCCGGTTGGAAGGCCGACGACCGCAACGAGGTGCCGTGGAGCGTTGCCGCGATCAAGCGCAACATTGAGATCTACGAGCAGTGGGGCTTCAAGCTCATCGCCACCGAGGACACCGCGCCGATGGACAAGGTGCGCCTGGGCCTGGACGGGCGCGACGAGCAGATCGAGAACTTCATCGAGCAGATCCGCTCGCTGGGCCAGCTGGGCATCCCCACCATGGCCTACAACTGGATGGCGCTGAGCAGCTGGGGCCGCACCGACAACGCCATCGTGGACCGCGGCGGCGCCCTGGTCACGGGCTACAACCGGGCCGTGGCGCAGGGCGGCGAGCAGTTGGCCGAGGCCGGCCTCCACACCCCCGAACAAATGTGGAGCGCGCTGGACTACTTCCTGCAGGCCGTTGTCCCCGAGGCTGAAAAGGCCGGCGTCCGCCTGGCGATGCACCCGGATGACCCGCCGCAGCTCATGGACCGTGGCGTGCCGCGCATCATGAGCTCGGTGGGGAACTTCCGCCGCTTCCTGGAGCTGTACCCCTCCGACTACAACGGCACCACGTTCTGCCAGGGCAACTTTGCCCTCATGAACGAGGTCATCAGCGGCGAGACCTCCATCCCGGCACTGATCCGCGAATTCGGCACGGCAAAGATCCCGTTCGTGCACTTCCGCGACGTGCGCGGCACCGTTGAGCAGTTCCAGGAAACATTCCACGACGACGGCCAGACGGACATGGCCGAGTGCATGCGCGCCTACGCCGAAATCGGCTTCGAAGGTGCCATGCGCCCTGACCACGTTCCCACCATGGAGGGCGAAAGCAACGGCCGCCCGGGCTACGAAACCCTGGGCCGGCTCTTCGCGATCGGTTACATCCGGGGCCTGGAGCATTCCGCCTACGGCCACCCGTCCACGCGCTAATGCCTGCACCCAACACTGTGCTTGACGCTGAGCTGGCCGAGGCCAGGACCATTCTGGAACGAATGGGCCTGGCCCGGCCGGGCGAGGCGCTGGACATTGAGCCGCTGACCGGCGGGGTGTCCAGCGACATCTGGCGGATCCGCAAGGCCGTCGGCACCTTTGTGCTGAAGAAGGCCCGCGAGCAACTGAAGGTCGACGCCGAATGGCACGCACCCATTGACCGCGGCGCGGCCGAGGCAGCCTGGCTGGCCTTTGTGGCCGACGTTGCTCCCGGCCACGCGCCTGCCGTTCTGGCGGTGGACGAGCCGAGCTTCGCCATGGCGTTGGAGTACCTTGACGCTGACACCTTCGCGAACTGGAAGAACCAGCTCCTGGCCGGACACGTCGATCCGCGCGCAGCCGCAGCCGTGGGCCGGACGCTGGGGCGCATCCACGCCGCCAGCACCCGCACGGCCGGCCTCGCGGAGCAGTTCGCGAACCAGGAACTGTTCGAGTCGCTGCGCATTGAGCCGTACCTGCGGCGCACGGCCCAGGCCGTCCCCGAGGTGCGGGAGGAGCTTGGGCGCATCATTGAGGGGCTGGAATCCACCCAACTGGCGCTGGTGCACGGCGACCTCAGTCCGAAGAACATCCTGGTGGGGGAGGGCGACGGTGTTCCTCACCCCGTGATTCTCGACGCTGAATGCGCCACCTGGGGTGATCCGGCCTTTGACGCGGCGTTCTGCCTCACCCACCTGGCCATCAAGGAACTCCACCTGCCGGCCCACGCTGCGGATCTGCGCACGGCGGCCCTCGCCTTCGAGGCGGCGTACCTCGCCGAAGTCACCTGGGAAGAGGTGGAATCCACCGGCTCACGCATCGGCCGGATCCTTCCCGCACTGGTGCTGGCCCGGATGGCTGGGGCCTCGCCCGTTGAATACCTCGAGCCTGAAGAACGCGCGGCACTTGCGGCATTGGCCATCGCCGCCCTCCGTTCCGGGGACAGCCTCTGGGACACCATGGACAACACGACAGGAAACAAGCAATGAGCAGCAACATCACGGCCGTGCGCGGCCGCGAAGTGTGGGACTCCCGGGGCCTGCCCACGGTTGAGGTCGAGATTGAAACGAAAAACGGCACCTTCGGCCGCGGCATCGCACCGGCCGGGGCCTCAACGGGCAGCCGGGAGGCCGTTGAACTGCGCGACGGCGGAACCCGGCTGGGCGGCAGGGGAGTCTCCCGCGCCGTCGAACTCGTCAACACGCTCGTGGCACCGGCCCTGTTGGGGCACGACACCGCCGACCAGGCCGGTATCGACGCGATCCTGGACGGCCTGGACGCGGACCCGGCCCGCAGCAACATTGGCGGCAACACGGTGACGGCGGCCTCGCTCGCGGCCCTCCATGCCGCGGCGGCCGTGCGCGGCATCCCCAGCTGGCAGGTGCTCAACGAGGCGCCGACGCAGATCCCGCGGCCGCAGATCCAGATCATGGGCGGCGGCGCGCACGCCGCGCACCGCACGGCCGTGCAGGACTTCATGGTCTATCCGCTCAGTGCCACCAGGATTGCCGATGCGCTGGCCCAGGTGGCCGAGGTGTACCTCTCGGTGGGTGAGATCATGGCCGCCCGCGGGCCCCGGCACGGCGTGGCCGACGAGGGCGGGCACTGGCCAGATGTGTCCGGGACCGAGGACGCCCTGGACGTGCTGGTGGCCGGCATCGAGCGGGCGGGGCTGCGGCCCGGGGTGGACATGGGCATCTCGCTGGACATTGCCGCAAGCCAGTTCCAGTCCAACGGCCTGTACCGGGTGGGCGGGGTTGACCACGGCACGGCCGAATGGATCGAAAAGCTGCTGGCCATCTGCCGCGCCTACCCTGTCATCACCATGGAGGACCCGGCCGACGAGGACGACTCCCACGGCATGCGCCTGGCAGTGGCGGGGGCCGCCACGGTGATTGTGGGCGATGACTACCTGGTGACCAATGCCCAGCGGGTGCGCGATGCCGCGGCCGCCCGTGAGGTGGATTCGGTGCTGGTCAAGGTCAACCAAGTGGGCACCGTGACGGGCGGGGCGGCGGCCGTGGTGGCCGCCCGCGAGAACGGGCTGAGCGTCATAGTCTCGGCCCGCTCCGGCGAAACGGAGGACACCTCCGTGGCGCACCTGGCCACCGGCTGGGGTGCGGACATTGTGAAGGTTGGCTCCATCACCCGCAGCGAGCGGACAGCCAAGTGGAACGAGTTGATCCGCATTGACGAGGCATTGGGTGGGCTGCCGCTGGCACCTGTGGTGACGCGGCGGGCGCAGCCCTAGGCGGCCGGCTCAGGTCCAGAGCACCGGAACGGGAAGGCGCTCACGCTTTTCGCTGCTGACGCCCAGGATTCCCTGGCGGCCCTGCTCGTGGGCAGCGGCCTGGGCCGCACCGATCTGGGCCACCAGCCTGTCCATCGCCATGCTGCCCAGCAGCTCGCCGTCCACGTTGATCGACGGCGCCCGGCTCATGCCCAGGGAGGCGATCAGCACCTCGTCGGCACTCACCACGATGTCCTCGGGCACCCGGACGCCGCGGGCCTGCAGGCCGTGCATCAGGCCCAGGGAGATGGCCGAGGAGTAGGAGATGACGGCGGTCGCCCCCGAGCGGACAACGGCGTCGACCACGCCGAAGCCGGCCGCAAAGGTTGGATCGAAGGTCCCGAACTCGCTCAGCTCGGCACGGTCGGCCAGGGCGCCGCGCACGGCACGCGTGCGCTGCTCGTTTTGCCACGAGTTGTCCGGCCCGCCGATGAAGGCGATGTTCCTGTGTCCCTGCGCGGCAAAGCTCTCGGCCAGGGCCCGGAAGGCGCCCTCGGTGTCGGCGACCACGGAAGGGACGGTGTCAATCTCCCTGTCGATGAGAACGCTGGGCTTCAGGGAGCAGATGTCCAGGATGGTTGCGTCATTGCCCTTGGGGGCCGCGATCAGGAACCCGTCAACCTGCCTCGAGAGCAGCCGCAGTGCCTCCGCGTCGGCCTCGGTGGCGACGCCGTTGACCACAATGGTCAGGTGCAGTTCGGATTCGTTCGCCCGGATTTGGGCACCCCGCACGATGGGGGTGAAAAAGCTGTTTTCCAGCGTGGGAACCACCATGGCCACCAGCCCGGAACGGCCCGAGGCCAGTGCCGTCGCTGCCCGGTTGGGGAAGAAGGCGAGCGTTTCGGCAGCCGAACGGACACGGTCGGCTGTTGACCTGGCCACGAGTTCCGGCTTGCCCAGGGCGCGCGACGCCGTGGACTTTGAGACGCCGGCCAATTTCGCGACATCTTCCAAGGTTGCCAATGCTTTCCCCAATCCGTTCCGCATGCCCGCTGTACGGTCACATGCTGTTCCGCCTTTGCGATTCTGACACAACCTACTCTATGCTTCTTGCAACCGGTACCACAACCGGTTCCACAACCGATTGCAATCATCCATCAACGAGGATCTCATGTCAGCCATGTCGCGAAAACCCTTGTTCCTGCTGTTGCCAGGACTGATCTTCATCCTGTTGGGGTTCGCGATTCCCTCCGGAATCATGCTCTTCGCCCCGCCGGGGGTGGGCACGGGTGAGATCTTTGTCCGCCTCGGCGAGATGCTCACCGACCCCTTCGAACAGGCCATCATTCTGCGCACCTTGGGCCTGGGCTTGATCGTCATGGCCATTTGCCTCATCCTCGGCTTTCCGATCGCCTACCTCCTGGCGCGGTCCACCTCGCGGTACGCCGGCGTGTGGCTTGCCCTGGCCATCTTTCCGCTGCTGCTGAGCAACGTGGTGCGCACCTTCGGCTGGATCGTGATCCTGGGCAGCAAGGGTGCCCTGGGGCAGCTCATCGTCTTCCTCGGGTTCGCCGACGAAGCACCCCAGCTGCTGTACACCGAACTTGCCATTGTGCTTGGCCTGACCCAGCTGTTCCTGCCGCTGGCCATCATTTCCTGCTACTCCGCCGTGGCCCAGGTTGACGCCGGCCTCGACGACGCCGCCCGCGGCCTCGGCGCCAGCAAGACCCGGACATTGTGGACCGTGGTGATTCCGCTCTCCGCCCCCGGCCTGGTGGTGTCAGCCACGCTCGTGTTCGCCGGCTCCGCCACCGCCTACACAACCCCGTACCTGCTTGGCGGCTCCGCCAACCGGATGCTCTCCACCGAGCTGTTCTCCTACTCGGCCGTCACGGTCGACTGGGCCTCCGCATCGGCCACCGCCTTGATCATGACGATCCTCGTGTTCCTCGTTTCCGGCGTTTCCTCCCTGGCCACTCGCAGAAAGGGGATGGTTTCGTGAAAGGCCGCCCACTGATCGGCACCTTAGCGGTGCTGGGCTACATCATCATGATCGTGCCCATCCTCTTCGTTGTGGCAATCTCGTTCACCGACAGCCAGACGCTGAGCTTCCCGCCCAAGGGCTTCACCCTGCGCTGGTTCGGCGAGGCAGCCTCCTACGCGCCGTTCACCTCGGCGCTGCTGAACAGCCTGGGCCTGGCCATTGTCTCCACGGCGTTGGCACTGGCAATCGGCATCCCCGTCACGCTCGCCATCCAGCGCGGCAAGATCCCCGGCAAGTCACTTGTCGAGGGACTGTTCCTCTCACCCCTGGTGGTCCCGGAGCTGGTGGTTGGCCTGGCCCTGTACCAGCAGATCATGGTGGGGCTGCAGCAAACCTCGCTCGTGGCGCTCGTCATTGGCCACACCATCATCCTCATGCCCTACGCGGTCAGGGTGACCGGGGCGTCCCTTGCCCTGGCCGACCCCTTCGTGGAGGAGGCCGCACGCGGCCTTGGCGCATCCCCGTTCAAGACCTTCATGACCGTGACACTGCCTCTGCTGCGTCCGGGCATCTTCTCGGCGGCACTGCTGAGCTTCATCACCTCGTTCAACAACGTGCCCATGTCGCTGCTTCTGCAGAGCCGGAAGTTCCACACGCTCCCCATCAGCATGCTCGATTACATCCAACAGTCCTATGACCCGATGATCGCTGCCATGTCGACACTTCTTCTCGCCGGAACCATTGTGATCGCCATTGTGGCTGAACGCACGGTCGGCTTCGCCAAGATCTTTGGAGGCATCAACAAATGACCATTGCAGCGGAATTCATCGGCGTCAGCCAGTCATTCGGCGACTTCCTCGCCGTCGACAACCTCGATTTGAAGATCGAGGAAGGCAAGCTGACAACCCTCCTGGGCCCCAGCGGCTGCGGCAAGACCACCACCTTGCGCATGCTGGCCGGCTACGGAACCCCCACCAAGGGCCGCATCACGATCGGCGGCAAGGACGCAACCACGCTGCCGCCGGAAAAGCGCAACCTGGGCATGGTGTTCCAGTCCTACGCCCTGTTCCCGCACATGACAGTGGCCGAAAACGTGGCGTACGGCCTGAAGATCCGCAAGGTGGCCCAGCCGGAGCGCACCAAGCGCGTCATGGAAAGCCTCGAGCTGGTGGGCCTGGCACACCTTGCCGGGCGCCGCCCCAAGGCACTCTCGGGCGGGCAACAGCAGCGCGTTGCACTGGCCCGCGCCATCGCCATCCGCCCCGCCCTCCTGCTGCTCGACGAGCCGCTCTCCAACCTCGATGCACGCCTGCGCGTTCAGATGCGCAGCGAGATCCGCCGCATCCAGGCCGAGACCAGCCTCTCGGTGGTGCTCGTGACGCACGACCAGGATGAGGCACTGGAAATGTCAGACACCATGGTGCTGATGCGCGAGGGCAAAATCATGCAGCAGGGCGCCCCCGAGCAGGTGTTCCCGGCCCCGGCCAACCGATTTGTGGCCGAGTTCCTCGGCTACGAGAACTTCATCGTCGACCCCACGCGCGGCCTGCTCACGGTCCGGCCCGAGCACCTGCGCGTGGCCTCCGGCGAGACCGAGCCTGCGCTCGCGTCCGCCGGGCTGGCGCTGCCCGCCACCGTCACCAGCTCTGCCTACCGCGGCGTCGACCTGGTCATCACCACGGCGGTTGTCAATGCCGCCGGTGAAGAAGTTCCGCTCGTTTCCACGGTGCGCCGCGACTCCCTGGCCGCCGGCTTCGCGGGCCACAACCGCGGTGACAAGGTCACCGTCTACACGCGCGAGGTAGACCTCGTCTCGCTGCCCGGCTGACACACGGCCCCGCCGCTGCGCACACCCTGCAACACCCCCCCCGGCACGACCCACCTGCAAGTTAGGAAAAGCACAATGTTCAAATCTCGACTCACCCGCACGGGTGCGATCCTTGCGGCCTCCGCCATCGTCGCAACCGTCGCCGGCTGCTCGGCAACCGCCCCCGACGCCGGCGCAGGCGCCGACGATGCGGCCGGCACCACGATCGTCGTGAGCACCTTCCCCTTCGGCGTTGAAGAGATGAAGAAGGCCATCGTCGAGCCGTTCGAGAAGTCCACCGGAATCAAGGTTGAGATCGACACGGGCAGCAACAGCGAGCGTCTGTCCAAGCTGGAACTCAATGGCAAGAACTCGGACATTGACGTCATGCTGATCTCCGACTTCTACGCCGCACTGGGCCAGGAAAAGGGTGTGTTCCAGCAGCTGGACGCCAATGCCGTCCCGAACCTCGCCACGATCCCCGACTTCGCCAAGGACCCGCAGTTCATGGGCCCGGCCTACAGCTTCCAGCTCAACGGAACCTTGTTCAACACCGAAAAGCTCACCGCCGCCAAGGCTGCCGACTGGGCACTCTACGGCGACAAGGCCAATGCCGGCCGCACGGCCCTGCCGGACATTTCCGTGACCGCCGGACAGCTCACCGTCTCGGCTGTTGGCGAGAGCTACGGCTCCGGGCCCTACGATGTTGACGCAGCCTTCAAGACCATGGCCGGCTGGGCCCCCAACACGCTGCAGTTCTACAAGTCCTCCACCGAGGTGACGAACCTGCTGCTGCAGGGAGAGATCGTGGCAGCACCGACCCTCAGCGGCTTCGCCACCAGTCTGGTCGCCGCCGGTGAGCCGATCGCCTGGACCGCACCCAGCAAGGGCCGCTACATGGCCACCAACCGGGCCATGGTTCCCGCCGGCGCACCCAACCTGCCCGGCGCGCAGAAGTTCATCGACTACCTGCTCTCGGTTGAGGCCCAGACCGCTTCCGCTGACGTGGTGGGTGACCTTCCGGTGAACCCGGGCGCAACCGTTCCCAAGCAGCTCACCGACATCGTGGGTCCGGCAGCAAAGGATCCCGTGGCGGCCGGCTACAAGACGCTGGACATGAAGACCATCGTTGCGAACCGCGATGACTGGACCAAGCGCTTTGCCCGCGAGGTCACGGCCCGCTAGGGCTGCCTGCCATGACGATAAACACCAATAGTCAGTTGAATTCTTACCTGGCACGCATCCCGAAGACAGATCTCCACTGCCACCTCATCGGCACGGTCCGGGCATCGACATTTGCCGAACTTGCCGTGCGGGAAAACCTGCCGCTGCCGGATGACGCCAAGCGCATCTTTGCCGACATCAACTCCCTGCCGCCGGACCCGGCGCTCTACCTGAACACCCGGGTCCCCGTCCCTCAGGGCCGCAGTGCGGACGAGCCCGAGGTGTCGTACTCGCTGTTCCAGGCCTCCAAATGGGTTGTCGAGTGCCTGCGCAGTGCCGATGACCTCACCCGCATCACCTATGAGGCCTTCGAAAGCGCACATTTGACCAGCTCCACGCGCCACCTCGAGCTGTTCTTCGATGCGGTTTCCCCGCAGACAGCCCACCTAGGCTACCGGGGCGTGACCGAGGCATATGCCGACGGAATTCGCATGGCCGAGCGGGACTTCGGAATGACCGGCCGGATGATTGCGGGCATCGACCGCAGCCAGAGCGGTGAGCATGCACTCTCCCTGGTGCGCCAGATGGTGGACAACCCCAACGACTACGTTGTGGGAATCGGCCTGGACAACCTGGAAACTGCGGGCCCGCCCGAGCGTTTCGAGGCGGCCTACAAGCTGGCCGGTGCGGCCGGGTTGAAGCGGACGGCGCATTCCTCCGAACACGCGCCCGTCGCCGTCAACACGACCACTTGCCTGGACGTGCTGGGCTGCGACCGGATCGACCACGGCTACTTTGTGCTTGAAGACGACGCCGTGGTGGAACGGTGCCGCGAGGAGCAGGTGGCATTCACGGGTGTCTTCACCACGTCCCGGCGCTCGTGGCGGCCGTGGCGCCGTGACTCGATCAAGGCCATGCTCGATGCTGGCCTGAACGTCATCCTCGCCTCCGACGATCCCGGGATGTTCCCGACGACGCTCGCCAACGAGTACCAGATCGCTTCGGACCAGCTCGGCCTTGGCCGGGAGAAGCTGCGTGCCATGTCAATGGCCGGCATTGAAGCCTCATGGGTTTCCGAGGAAGAGAAGGCCGCGATGCGGGCCCGTTTCACGGCCGAATTCGACGCCCTTGAGCGGGAGTTCTTCGCATAACCGGCACGGCTGCCACCCAGGCGGCATTGCGGATTGAACAGAAGAAGGCGGGTTGCCGGCCAATGTGGCCGGGAACCCGCCTTCCTGTGCTTGCCGGGGCTACTTGCCTTCGTTGCCGATGGCGCCGTCGATGGTGTCGCGGACCCCGTCGATCTGGCCTTCAAACTTGCCGCCGGTGACATCGTTGGCCAGGCCCGAGGCCTTGTCCAGGACGGTGTCGCTGATCTGCTCGCCCTGCTCGGAACCCAAGAGGTCCTTGGCCTTGTTGATGATGTCGTCAATTCCCATAGCAATATCCTCCGCAAACGTTGAATGTCTCCCCCCAATGAAGGTGACATTTTGATTCTGCACCAGCGGGCCCAATGGCGTCCAGAACGTTGCTCGTGTTTCGGCCTCCATTTTGCGCAATGCCCAAGTTCTAGCCAAGTGGCCAGTGGGTACTTGCCCCGCCGGAACGTCAGCGCATGCCCTCGCGGCGGATTGCCGTGGCAATGGCTGCAGCCCTGGTTTCCACTCCGAGCTTGGCGTAAATGTGGGCCAAATGGGTCTTGACGGTTGCCTCGGAAATGAACAGGCGCTGGCTCAGCTCCTTGTTGCTCAGGCCCTCGATCAGCAGGCTCAGCAGCTCGGCCTCCCGCGGCGTCAGCACCTCCCCGGGGTTGCGCAGCTGCTGGAACAGCCGCGATGCCACGGGCGGGCTCATGACGCTTTTCCCCTGGACGGCACCCCGGACAGCCGAGAAGATCTCCTCCGGCGCCGCATCCTTGAGCAGGTACCCCATGGCCCCGGCGTCCACCGAGCGCACAATGTCGGCATCGGAGTCGTAGGTGGTGAACACCAGCACAGCCTGCCGGCCGTTGATCCGCCGCACGGCCTTGATGGCCTCAATGCCGTCCATCCCGTCACCCATGGCCAGGTCCATCATGACCACCGCCGGACGGTGCACCTGAAAAGCCTCCAGTGCAGCCTCTCCGGAGGCCGCCTCCGCGACAACCTCGATGTCCGGCTGGGTGCCCAGGAGTGCCTTGAGCCCGCTGCGCACCACCAGGTGGTCGTCCACCAAAAGCACTGAAATCTTAGTCATTTTCGAATTCCCCCGTCGGAAGTTGGGCCGCAACAATGGTCCCCTCGCCGGGTGTGCTCTCCACCGAGAAGACCCCGCCCAGCTGTTCCACCCGCGCCCTCATGGCACGCAGACCGTAGCCCCCGGATTCCGACGGCGGGGCCGTGCGCCCCAGCTCGAAGCCGGCGCCGTCGTCGTAAATGTCCAGGGTGACGGCGCCGGGCAGGAAGCCAAGGGTGATGGTTGCCTGTGCGGGCCCGGCATGGAGCTTGATGTTTGCGCAGGCGCTCTGGACCATGCGGACCAGGGCATGCCGCACATCGGCGGCAACGGGCTGCTCGTCGCCTGTTTCCTGCACATGGACTTCGGGCACGTAGATCGAGGCGGCCTGCCGCAGCGCCTCGGCGAGCGGCACGCCGTCGGGCACGGGGGTGGCCAGGTCATGCACCAGGCTCCGGGTGTCGGCAAGGTTCTGCCGCAGCATGCTGCCGGCCCTGGCCACGTCTTCCTTGGCCTGGGGGCCGGGCCAGGACCGGCTCGCCGCCTCCAGCAGGAGCACGCTGCTGGCCAGCCCCTGGGTCACGGTGTCGTGGATTTCCCGGGACACCCGCTCACGCTCGGCCACGGTGCCGGCGCGGCGCTCGCTGGCGGCCAGCTGCGCCTGGGCCGCGGAAACCTCTGCATGCAGCCGGCGTTGTTCCCGGGCACCGTGTTCAATGCTGTCGAAGATCAAGGCCAGCATGGCGCCCAGCGCCAGGGGGCCCAGCAGCATGGCGACGTCGGTGCCTCCGCTGAGCCGGAACAGCCCGATGGAGGTGGCAACGGCCATGGCCCCTGTGGCAACATGCGCCACGGGACCCGACAGCGCCGTCCGGCACAGAAAGAACAGGGCGAAGGAGCCCCACGCAAAACTCGGTGCCAGCAGCACCAGCGCCGACCACAGCCCCACCAGGGCGAACACCCACAGGGTGCGCGGCCGGCGTCGCCGGGCCAACACCGCAATGACGGCGTAAATGGCGCACACGGCCACACCAAGGGCCAGGACCCAGAGGTTTTCCGCCGGCCTGTGCCGCATGGTGTACCTGACGGCCGACGCCACCATGAGCAGGGCAAAACCAATATGCACGACGGCGTCGATCCTCCCGGCAAGGCTTGCGGGTGCCGGCGCCTGGGCCTGGTGTGTTGCGCTCATGGTCCCTTTCCGGGGCAGTTTGGTGCGTTCCCTCCATGCTAGGGCCTGCGCCATTGCCGGGGCCTCAGCCATTTGGCTGACACCGCCAGCCCCAGGGATGAGCACGCCCTCGACAAAGGCCCGATGCCCCCGGCCGCGGACCCCGGCACGATGGATTCATGGCCGCAGCACAGGCTGCCGGCCGCCTGCCAACCCACCAAGGAGCCACCGTGAAGAAGTCCAAGACCGTCCTGTCCATTGCCGCCGCTGCGGCGTTGCTGCTCACGGCCGGCGGCACGCTGGCAGCCAACGCCGTGGTGCCTTCCGCGGCACCGGCCGCGCAGCCCGCGGCAGAGGTCCAGGTGTCAGCCGCCAACGCTGTGGCCCAGAACCGCGTTTCGGTGGGGGCTTCGGCCAAGGCGGTCGGGGCCGCGCTGGCCAAGTGCCAGGCGGACAAGCTGCCGTTCGTGACGGTGGCGCTCGTGGACCGCTTCGGCACCGTCCAGGCCATCCTGCGCGGCGACAACGCCGCCGAGCACACCATCGAGGCCGCCAAGCAGAAGGCGTACACGGCCGCCGCGTTCGGCGCCCCCACCAGCGAGCTGGCCAAGCGCATCAAGGGCAACGGCCCCAGCATCGCCGACCTGCCCGGCACCCTCTTCCTCCCCGGCGGCGTGCCGCTGAAGGTCAACGGCGTCTCCGTGGCCGGCATCGGTGTGGGCGGCGCCCCCGACGGCATGCTGGATGAGGCCTGCGCCGCTGCCGGCGCCGCGGCCCTGGCCAACTAGGCTAGCCCCATGGTGACCACCAAACCCAGGGGCGGCCGCGCGGCACTACTGGCCGCGGCCGCCCTGCTGGCCCTGTCCGGTTGCTCAGCGGTTGGCGGGACGACGGCGGGACCTTCCGTGCCGCCGTCGTCCGCGGCCACGAGCCAGGCGCCGGCAACCAGTCCCAGTGCAACACCCACCCCGCCGCCAACCACGCGGCCGGCACTCTCCCAGGAGGAACAAATGGACCTGGACCAGCAACTGGTTCTCGCCGCAAAGGCCAACGATTTGGCCCGCGTCACGGACCTCATCGAGGCAGGCGGAAACGTCAACGCGAAGGACTCCATCCAGGACTCGGCCTTCCTGTACGCGGGTGCCGAGGGCTTCAACGAGATCCTGGAACTCACGATCGCCAAGGGGGCCGACGTTTCGAGCACCAACCGCTACGGCGGGACGGCGCTCATTCCCGCCAGCGAGCACGGGCACGTTGACACGGTGCGGATCCTGATCGCCGCGGGTGTCCCGGTCAACCACGTCAACAACCTGGGCTGGACGGCCATGCAGGAGGCCGTGCTGCTCAACAACGGCGGGCCCAGGCAGCAGGACGTGGTCCGGCAGCTGCTGGATGCCGGCGCCGACCCGGACATCCGGGACCCGCAGGGGCGCACGGTCCTGGAGAACGCCCGCATGCTCGGCTTCGGCGAAATCGCGGCAATCATCGAGCAGCACGGCTAATACGGCCCGGCGGCCCGGTGCCGGTGGCAGCCTAGGCGGGATCGTCCTGGAAGGCGCGGAGCTCGACCTGTCCGGCGCAGGCCCTGGAGGCGGCCTTGGCCCACTCCAGGGCGGCGTCGGGGCCTGCCGCCTCGATGACCCAGAAACCGCCCAGGTACTCCTCAGGCAGGGTGGCCGGACCATCCGTGACGACGGCGGACTCGCCTGTGTTGTCCACGGTGGTGGCCGTCTGGATGGGCTGCAGGCCGCCGGCAAAAACCCAGGCGCCTTCGGCGCGGAGCTTGTTGTTGAAGGCCTCCACGGCGTCGATGATGGGCTGGATGACCGCCGGGTCCATGTTTTCCATGGTCGGCGCCTCGGCCGTGTTGTGGCTTACCGAGATCAGGTACTGCGTCATGCTGCGCTCCTGTTTTGCCTGGGTTTGGGTGGCTTGCTGCCACTCTACCGAGGGGCCGGCGGCCGCGGATAGGGTGTTGGCGCCTCAGCTTCGGGGCTGTGCAAGGTAGGCCCGCAGGCCCTCCTCGCCGCGGCGCATGAGGCCGTCATGGGCGTGCTTGAACACGGGGCCCGCCACCGGATCGAGAAGCCGCATCCACCGGGGCGTGGGCCGCACCCGCCACTCGATGTCCAGCCGGGTGCTGCCGTCGGCGAGGCTCGACAGGGTGACGCGGCCCCGGCCCGCCAGGTCGCCGGTGGCGTCGAAGGCAATCCTGTCCGGGCGCTCGACCAACGTGGGGTGGCAGGCGACTTTCAATGTGTAGCCCAGCGCCGCCTTGAAGTTCAGGGTGGCCGTGGTGGCCAGCAGCCGTTCCCGTGGATCGGTGCTGGGCGGGGCGGTTTGCGTGTTGGGCTTGCCCCGGGAGCAGCCGGGCCACCAGAGCTGCCACGACATGGCAGGATCGGCAATGACTTCCCAGACCTCCTCCCTGCTGTTCGGAATGGTCCAGGTGGAGCTGAGGTCATAGAGCCGGGCTGCCATGGGGAAATTCTTGCACAGCGCAGCCGAGCAGGATCCAAGAAGCCCGGACGGCGGCCGGTGCCTAGAGTGGACCTTGTAACCGACCCAAGGATGTAAGGATCTCGCCATGACCAACACGACGTTCAGCAAAGAGGAAAAGGCCGCCATGCGGGCGGCCGCAGCCGAAGCCAAGGCCGCCAAGGCCGGTGCCGACATGGAGGCTGCCTGCGCCGCCGCCATTGCCGAGATGACAGGCACCGACAAGGAACTTGCCGAGACCCTTGACCGGCTCGTCCGCGAAAACACCACCCTCACGGGCAAGACCTGGTACGGCATGCCTGCCTACGTCAACGCCGCAGGCAAGGTGGTGGTGTTTCTTCAGCCCGCCGGAAAATTCAAGGCCCGCTACGCCACGATTGGCTTCCAGGAGGATGCACAGCTGGACGAGGGCAACCTTTGGCCCACCTCCTTTGCCGTCACCAAGCTGGACGCCGCCGAACAGAAGCAGCTGGCCGCCCTGCTGAAGAAAGCGGTCGGGTAGCGTCTTGATCAGCGTCATGGTGGGCAGCCGCAATGAGCGGCTGGCACCCGCCCTGGTCTACACCTCGGTGGCGTAGCCCGGAGCTGCCGGCATCACTTCCAGCCGCATGTAGACACTGTGCGGGTCCAGCGCGTAGTCCCCAAACGGTGGGCATTCGGTGAAGCCGTGCCGCAGGTACAGCCGGCGTGCCGGAGCAAAGAAACTGTCGCTGCCGGTCTCCAGCAGCAGCTGCCCGTAGCCGCGTTGGCGGGCCTCTTCGACCACCCGCGACAGGAGCAGGCCCGCAACACCGCGGCCGCGGGCGGCCGGTGCCGTCCGCATTGACTTGATCTCGCCCTGGCCGGCATTGAGTTCCTTCAAGGCCGCGCTGCCCAACAGCTCACCGGACTCGCGCGCCGTCCAGAACGTGATGCCCGGCCGCGCCAGCGCCGAATGGTCCAGGGCATGCACGCTCTCGACCGGCGAGGTGGCGGCCATGTCCAGCAGGTGCTCATCCAGCAGGCGCCGCACATCGTCCCGCAACGGGCTGTCTATTTCTATCGAAACCATGCAATCAATTTAGTTGCTCAACCACCGGGGGTTTCGACGGGCCCAGCCACCGGGGCCGGGCGCACGAATCCCATCGGGTGTATATTTCAAAAAACCGCCCGCCACCCGCGGGCGGAATTCCGCGAGGGAGCATCCGATGGCTCACGATGGGCTCGGAATTCAGTCATGGCCGCCCGCGGCCGCCGCCCAGCTGCTCAACCAAAGCGCCGACCTGGCCTGCGTCCTGGCGCCAGACGGCACCTTCCGGGAGGCCACCGGGGACTGGGTGGCCCTGCTCGGCTGGGGCGTGGATGAACTGCGCACCCGCAGCCTCGGTGACCTCATGCACGACGGCGGAGCTGCCGCGGCACTGGCGGAACTCGGCGGCGCAACGGGAGGGCCCGGCGTCGTCCGTTTCCAGGGCAGGGCCCTGGCAAAGGACGGCTCCAGCCGGTGGCTGCTGTGGACCGCGGCGGCCGTGCCGGGGGAGGCCGCCATCCGGGCCGTGGCGCGGGACGCAACGCCGGGGCACGAGGCCGAGGCGCTGGCCCGCGAGAGCGAGCGGCGCTACCAGGACCTCATTGAATCGGCCCACGACATTGTGCAGAGCATCCTGCCCGACGGGCACTTTGAGTTCGTCAACCGGGCCTGGCACAACGCGCTGGGCTACACCCCGGAGGAACTGCCGGGGCTCACGCTGTTCGACATCGTGGACCAGGTGGACCACGACCACTGCACGCTCATGATTGGGCAAATCATGAGCGGAAAGTCGTTCGACCGTGTCGAAATCACCTTCGTGACCAAGGGCGGGGAAACCTTCCCGGTGGAGGGAAACGCGACGGGCCGCTTCCGCGAGGGCGAGTTCGTGGCGACCCACACCTTCTTCCGGGACGTCAGCGACCGTAAGCAGGCCGAAGCCCTGCAGGCCGCCTACCAGCGGCAGCTCGAGGACGAGGTTGCCGAGCGCTCCGCGGCCCTGGTGCAGAGCGAAAAACTGGCCACGCTGGGCCGGCTCAGCGCCGGCATGGCCCACGAGCTGAACAACCCCGCCGCCGCGGCACGGCGCGGCGCCGCGCTCCTCGAGGGCGCGTTCGCCAAGACGTGCGAAGCCCTGCTCAGCCTGGCCCGCGCCGCGCAAAGCCCGGCCGAGGCCGAGCTGCTGGCCCGGCTCCTGGACCATGCCGGCGAGGCCGAAGGGGAAGCCGAGACCGGGGGCGGGCGCCCGGAAACGGCGCCACTTGATCCCTTGCGCCGCGGCGACCTTGAGGCCGACGTTGAGGACTGGCTGGAATCGCACGGACTCAGCACGCTGTGGGATGCGGCGGGCCCCTTGGTGGACCTCGGGATGGATGGTTCGGGCCTGGACGAGCTCGCCGCAACCACCGAACCCGGCCACCTCGGCACAGCCATCGCCGCCCTGGCTCAGGCGCACACCGCCTACGGGCTCATCGCGCAGATTGGGCACGGCTCGGAACGGATCTCGCAGATCGTCGCCGCCCTCAAGGACTACAGCTACATGGACCGGGCACCCGTGCAGGACGTTGACATCCACGACGGGATCGAGGGAACCCTTGTCATGCTCGCCTCCAAGCTGCGGCTGGGCATCGAGGTGGTCCGCGACTACGGCCCCGGCGTGCCCCGCATAGAAACCCTGGGCAGTGAACTGAACCAGGTCTGGACCAACCTCATCGACAACGCCGCCGACGCCATGGGCGGGCTCGGCCGGCTCACGATCCGCACCCGGGCGGAGGAGGGAGGAGTGGCCGTTGAAATGGAGGACGACGGCGGCGGCATCGCACCCGACGCCGTGGGCAAGGTCTTCGAGCCGTTCTTCACCACCAAGCCGCCAGGGCAGGGGACAGGGCTGGGCCTGAACATCGTGTTCAACATGATCCGCGGCATGGGCGGCACCATCGAGGTTCAGTCGGCCCCCGGCCTCACCGTGTTCCGCGTGTGGCTGCCGCTGCGCCGCCCGGACGGCAAGGAGTCCACGCCATGAGCGAAGCGGCAGCCACCCCGCAACGCCCCGTCATACTCGCCGTCGACGACGATCCCGCAGTGCTCAGCGCGGTCCGCGGCGACCTGCGCGGCCGCTACGGCCGGCACTACCGGGTGCTGACCGCGTCCGGCGGGGCCGAGGCCATTGAGTCGCTGGAGCGGCTGAAAGTCAGGGGTGACCCGGTCGCGATCGTGGTTTCTGACCAGCGCATGCCGGAGGTGACAGGCACACGAGTGCTCAGCGCGGCCCTGGCCCTGTTCCCGGAGGTGCGCACCGTGCTGCTGACCGCGTACGCCGACACCGAGGTGGCCATCGGCGCCATCAACCAGCTGCACCTGGACTACTACATCCTCAAGCCGTGGGACCCGCCGGAGGAGCGGCTGTTCCCGGTGATCGACGACCTCCTGACGGACTGGCACGCGCACAACCAGCCCAGCTACGCCGTGACGCGCGTGGTGGGCAGCCGCTGGTCCGAGCCCACGCACCGGATCCGCGACTTCCTCCAGCGCAACCAAATCCCCATGAAGTGGTTCGACGTGGACGCCAGCGAGGAGGGGCGGGCCCTGCTGGAGGCGGCAGGCGACGACGGGCTGCCGCTGGTCATCACCCCCGACGGCACGGCGCTGCACATGCCCGACGTCGCCACGCTCGCCGCGGCGCTGGGCCACCGCACCCAGGCGGATGCCGAATCGTTCGACCTGGCCATTGTGGGCGCGGGGCCGGCGGGCCTGGCCGCCGCCGTCTACGGTGCCAGCGAGGGCCTGCGGACCGTCTGCGTTGAGCAACTGGTGGCGGGCGGACAGGCGGGGCAGTCGTCCCGGATCGAGAACTACCTGGGCTTTCCCGCGGGCATCTCGGGCTCGGACCTGGCCCGGCGGGCCGTGACCCAGGCGCGGCGCTTTCACGTTGACGTCCTGGCCCCGGCCTCCGTGGCAGGCCTGGACCTGGGCGGCCCGTACCCGCGGCTGGAACTGGCCGACGGTTCCACCATCAACTGCGGTGCCGTGATCCTGGCCTGCGGTGTGGCCTACAGCAGCCTGAATGTCCCCGGCAGCTCGGGGCTGGAAGGACGGGGCGTCTTCTATGGCGCCTCCCTGGGCGAGCGCGACACCGTGGCAGGGGAGGACATTGTTGTGGTGGGCGGGGCGAATTCGGCCGGGCAGGCCGCCGTCTACTTCTCCGACTACGCCCGCACGGTGACCATCCTGTGCCGCGCCGCGGAACTTGGCGCCAAGATGTCCGCGTACCTCGTTGACCAGATTGCCGCACGCCCCAACATTGTGGTCCGCTGCGGCGTGGCCATTGACTCGCTGGGCGGAGACGGCCGGCTCGAGTCCGTGGCCATCCGTGACGGCGCGGGCCCTGTGGAGGAACTTCCGGCGTCGGCCATGTTTGTGTTCATTGGGGCCTCGCCCCGGACCAATTGGCTGCCGCCGCAGATCGCCCGCGACGAACGCGGCTTCATCCTGACCGGGCCCGCCCTGGGCGGCCAGCGGCACAGCACGGCCGACGGCGACCGCGACCCGTATCTGTACGAAACGAGTGCGCCGGGCGTCTTTGCCGTGGGCGACGTGCGGGCGGGCTCGCTCAAGCGCGTGGCCTCGGCCGTGGGCGAGGGATCGGTTGCCGTGCAGTTCGTGCACCAGGTGCTGCGGAGCTGACCCTTGCGTTTTGCACAACCACAACGGAATGGAGCGAGTCATGGCGGTAACGCCACAGAAGGAACTGGTCCAGGAGTACTTTGAGGGATTCTCCGCCAGCGACCACCCGCGCATCCTGGCCACTCTGGCAGACGGCGTGGAATGGGTCATCCATGGCCACCGGACCACGCGCGGCAAGGCCGAATTTGACTCCGAGATTCAGGCGCCGGGGTTCTCCGGCAGCCCGGAACTGGCCATCGAGCAGCTGTTTGAGGACGGTCAGGTGGTCGTGGCAACAGGCATTGGCCGGGGCAACAGCGACGGGCACGGGCCGTTCCGCTTCGCCTTCAACGACGTCTTCACCTTCGACGGCGGGCTCATTGCCCGCGTCGAATCGTATGTGGTGCCGCTGGGCTGACGCCCGACGGCGGCAGAGGGGGTCTCGACAGGCTCGACCACCGACTGCCGCCGCCGACTGCCGCCGTGGGGGCCGTGGACTACGCCGTGACGGAGTACCCGGCGCCGGAGACGGCCGCGCGCACGGACTCGGCGCTGGCCGGACCGGCAACGGTCAGCGTGGAGGTGCCGCCGGCGACCAGCGCCACCGTGGCGGAGTCAACGCCGTCGAGCGCGGCCACGGCCTTCTGGACGGTTTGGACGCAGCTGCCGCAGGTCAGGCCCTCCACGCCGTAGGCGGTGCCTTCGGCGGGCGCGGATGCGGCCGGCGCGGGGGTGCAGCAGCCACAGGAGCTTTCGGCGGCCGGGGTCAGGGGGAGGTCGTTACGGATGTCTGTTCCGCACATATCGGTTTTCCTTTGAACGAAGGTGATGGTGTGCGTTGGGGCTGAACGGCCGTGGCGGCGGGATGGATCCGGCCGGGACTAACTTATTCACTGGCAACGTCCTTCAATATACCCCAAGGGGGTATTTATGCGCGCATTGGTGGCCCGGAGTGGCTGCGTGGCGGGAAGGCGGTGCGTCTGGAAACAGCCACGATGGCAAGGGCGATGGCGCCCAGGCCCACCATGGGCAGCGGCAGGCTGCTTCCCTCGAATGGACCCAGCAACACCGCCCCCAACACCCCTGCGGCAAAGATGGCCAGATTGAAGGCAACGCCAAGCAGCGAATTGGCCATGTCGGCATTCTCCCCACCGGCCACACTGATGGCCGTTTGCAGCTGCGGGGCCGCGCCGCCAAAGGAAACACCCCACAAAGCCAGTGCCAGCAGCACCGCCGCGGGCGAATGGGACCCCGTGAAGAAGATTCCGCCGGCCGCCAGAAACAGGAGCAGGCTGGCCAGCACCAAAAGCCTGGGTGCGCGGTCGATCAAAGCCCCGGTGATCCCCAACCCCAGCAGTGCACAGGCGCCAAAGACAGCCAGCGCCACGTCGACGGTGACGGGCACGCGGGCCGAGCCCAGGTAGGCCGCAAAATACGTGTAGACCGTGTTGTGGGCCAGCATCCAGGCGAAAATGACAGCCAGAATCGCGGCCACGCCGGGGATTGCCAGCACGCGGGCCAGGGAGATCTGGGATTCGGCGCGCTGCCCGGGGGCGTCGGGCACCAGGACTGCCGCCAACACCAAGGCCAGGAGCGTGAGGGCGGTCAACGCACCGAACGACCAGCGCCAGCCGAAGCCGGCCCCCAGCCACGAACCAATCGGGGTCCCCAGTGCGAGCCCCAGCGGCGTGCCAAGGGAGGCAATGGCCAGGGCGCGGCCGGCGAGCCCCGGGTCCGTGATGCGCCGGGCGTATCCGGCCAGCATGCCCCACAGCAGGCCGGAAAATGCCCCGGCAACAAAGCGGGCCGCCAAGGTCAGCGCAATGTCAGCTGAAAGTGCGGCCACCGTGTTGACCAGCAGAAACCCCACGATCCCCACCAGGAAAACGGGCTTGCGCCGCATGCCGCGGGTCAAGGCCATGGCGGGGATGCTCAGCAGCACCGTGCCCAGGGCGTAGGCACTGACCAGCTGCCCGGCCGTGCCAAGGGAGACATCCAGCCCTGCTGCGATCTGGGGCAGCAAACCGGCCGGCATGGTCTCGGTCGCAATGAGGATGAACCCCATTAGGGCCATGACCAACAGGGCGGGCAGGGGCAGGCGTTGCCGAACTTTCCTCGGCGCGGACGGTGCGATGCTCGCCCGGCCGGACGGTCCGGCGTCGTGCGGGGCCGGCAGCGCGGGCGCTCCACCGGGGCTGGATTGTGGGGACAAGGGGCTTTTCCTTCTGTTGCGGGGTGTCTCCAACCAGCCAACAGGGAATCCGGGGCATGGGGGAGTCCCGCTTGAGAGGGGCACCGGCAGGGACTCCCCGCGGCGTTCGCCGTCAGCTAGCGTAAGTGGCATGGACAATCGAGCGGATGTGCGTGAATTCCTCACCACGCGCCGGGCCCGCATCGCCCCGGAAAAAGTGGGGCTCCCGGCCGGCGGAAACCGGCGCGTGGCCGGGCTGCGGCGCAGCGAGGTGGCCGCCCTGGCAGGGGTGAGCATTGAGTACTACATCCGGCTGGAGCGCGGCGCCATCAGTGGTGCGTCCCCGGAGGTCCTGGACAGCATCGCCCGGGCGCTGCAGCTTGACGACGCCGAACGGGCGCACCTTTTCGACCTGGCCCACGCCGCCAACCCCGTGGCGCGCCCGCCCCGCCGCCGCACCAAGGGATGGGTGGCGCACGAAAGCCTGCAATGGGTGCTTGATGCGGTCACCGCCGGCCCGGCATTTGTCCGCAACGGGCGCATGGACCTGCTGGCGGCCAACAACCTGGCCCGGGCGTTCTACAAGGACGTCTACGAGATGCCCGGCCAACCGCCAAATCTGGCCCGGCACACTTTTCTTGATGAGCGGGCGCATGATTTCTACCCGGATTGGGAGCTGTTTGCCGAGGTGAATGTGGCGATCCTGCGCACCGAGGCGGCGCGCGATCCGCACAACAAGGGCCTGCACGATCTCATCGGTGAGCTTTCCACACGCTCGGAGGAGTTCCGCAGCCGCTGGGCCGCGCACAACGTCCGCCACCACGGAACCGGTTCAAAAACGTTCCGCCACCCGATCGTGGGCGAGCTGACGCTGGCCTATGAGGGCCTGGAGCTGGCTGCCGAACCTGGCCTGACCCTGACCATCTATGCCGCCGAACCCGGATCCGCCTCGGAGCAGGCGCTGCGGCTGCTGGCGTCCTGGGCCGCAACGGAATACGGCGACCCGGCGCGGGGCCTCACCAGGTGGACGCCACAGTCCGGGTGATGAGCTGCGGGGGAGGGGCCGGCTTAACAGGTAACAGCAGGCACTCCCTGGCTTCTCCAGCCGCGCGTAGCGTAGCCAACATACGCAAGGAGAAACCATGGAATACACACGATTGGGCCAGTCAGGCCTGAAAGTCAGCCGCATCGCCCTGGGCTGCATGAGCTTTGGCGACACGAGCCGCGGCTTCAACGAATGGGCCCTGGACGACGCCGGCGGCGAACCGATCTTCCGGCAGGCAGTGGAGCTTGGCATCACCTTTTGGGACACCGCGAACGTATACGGCTTCGGGACCTCCGAGGAGATCGTGGGCCGCGCCATCACCAAGTACTCCCGGCGCGAGGACATTGTGCTGGCCACCAAGGTGCACTTCAAGATGCACGACGGACCCGGCGGCTCCGGCCAGTCCCGCAAGGCCATCATGGAACAGGTGGACGCATCCCTGAAGCGTCTCGGCACCGACTACATAGACCTGTACCAGATCCACCGCTTCGACCCCGAGACGCCAGTGGAGGAAACCATGGAGGCGCTGCACGACGTGGTCAAGGCCGGCAAGGTGCGCTACCTCGGCGCCTCCGCCATGCACGCCTGGCAATTCAGCAAGCTGCAGTACACGGCATCGGCCCACGGCTGGACACGTTTTGTCTCCATGCAGGACCAGTACAGCCTGCTGTACTGGGAGGAGGAACGCGAAATGTTCGGACTGCTCGCCGACCAGGGCGTGGGCAGCATCCCCTACAGCCCGCTCGCCAAGGGCCGCGTGGCCCGGCCGCTGGGCGAACACACCAAGCGTTCCGACAATGACCCCGTGGGCAGCGCCCACTTCGCCAACGAGGAAGCCGAGCGCCCTGTCATTGAGGCCGTGGCCAAGATTGCGGGGGAGCGCGGCGTGCCCATGGCGCAGGTGGCCCTGGCCTGGGTGTTGAACAACCCCGTGGTCAGCGCCCCCATTGTCGGCGCCACCAAGCCGCACCACCTGCCCGATGCCGCCGCCGCCCTGGACATCAAGCTCAGCGACGAGGAGGTGGCCCTGCTTGAAAACGCCTACACACCCCGCCAGCCCGTGGGCTACTGACCCCCTGGCCACAACCGACCCGGAACTCGCTGAATATTTCGAGAACTTCGCCTTCGAGGAGGTGCCCCGCCACTCCGCCATGGCCCCGGAAACCCGGCTCATGGTCCAGCTTGCTGCGGCCATCGCCGCCCAGGGCCTCAGCCAGTTCAGGGCCCTGGCCGGTGCCGCGCTCGCCGCCGGCGTCACGCCAGTGGAAATCAAGGAGATCGTGTACCAGTCCGTGCCCTATGTGGGCATGGCCAAGGCGCTGGACTTCATCCATGCCAGCAACGAGGTGCTTTCCTCCCACGGCATTGAGCTTCCCCTGCCGGGCCAGTCCACCACCACGCCGGAAACCCGGGCGGAAGCTGGGGTGGCCGTACAAACGCTCATCGTGGGCACCGACCGCAAGGCCGCCATGCAGGCCGCCGCGCCCGCGGACCAGCAGCACATCCAACGCCTCCTGGAGGCCAACTGCTTCGGCGACCACTACACCCGCACGGGGCTCGATGTCCCCACCCGGGAACTGCTGACCTTCGCCACGCTCGTGGCCCTGGGCGGCTGCGAGCCGCAAGTCGCAGGGCACGTGGCGGCAAACGTCACCGTGGGCAACACCCGCGCCATGCTGGTGGACGCCCTCACCCAACTCCTGCCGTTCATCGGCTACCCCCGCACCCTCAACGGGCTGCGGATCGTCAACGAAGGAACACAACTTTCATGAACCTGACCCTGAACAACGGCGTCACCATGCCGGCCATCGGGCTTGGCGTCTTCCAGACCCCGCCCGAGGCCACCACGGAGGCCGTGGCCGCGGCCCTGAAAACCGGCTACCGCCACATCGACACAGCCGCCGCCTACGGCAACGAGCGCGAGGTGGGCGAGGGCATCCGCCGCTCCGGCGTGGACCGCTCCGAGATCTTCATTGAAACCAAGGTGTGGATCAGCGACTACGGCTACGAGGAGACGCTGCACGCGTTTGAGAAGAGCGCAGCCAAGCTTGGCGTGGAGCAGCTGGACCTGTTCATCCTGCACCAGCCGCTCTCCACCGCCTTCGAGAAGACCATTGCCGCCTACACGGCCCTGGAGAAGCTGCTGGCCGACGGCAGCGTGCGTGCCATTGGCGTCAGCAACTTCATGCCCAAGCACCTGCTCAAGCTGCGCGAGCAGACAACAGTTGTCCCGGCCGTCAACCAGGTGGAATTGCACCCCTACTTCACCCAGCCGGAGGTGCAGCAGGCAAACGCCCAAATGGGCATCCTCACCCAGGCGTGGTCGCCCATCGGCGGCATCACCTCCTACCGCGGCGACAACGCCAGGACCACCTTCAATGACCCCGCCATCCTGGCCATTGCCGGTGAGCATGGAAAGAGCGCTGCCCAAGTCATGCTGCGCTGGCAGCTGCAACTGGGCCACTCCGTGATCCCCAAGTCGGTGCGGCCCGAGCGCATTGCCGAGAACTTCGACGTCTTCGACTTTGAGCTGACCCAAGCCCAGATGGAGGCGCTCGCAGCCCTCGACACTGGCGTGCGCGGTGGCCCCGACCCCGACGCCATCACGCTCGAGGCCTTCGGCCGCCCCATCCCGGAAGCGTAGGGGACCAACACCATGGCAGGATTCAACGGTTCACCCGGCACGGTGCTGCGGCAGCGGTAGGCGAGGAACGACGTCGAGCATGGCACCCCCGCAGAATCCGCGGGTTCTGGGGCTACTTCTGCAGCTTCCGGGCGATTGCGCCCGCCTCACGGGCGGCCAGCCGCTTCTTCAGGAACAGGATGGGCAGCAGCCAGGTGCCCAGCGTGGTGGCAACCCACACCACCAGCGTGCCCAAGATCCAGGTTGTCACGCCGTCGATGCTCAGCCCGCCCGGGAACAGCTGCGCCACGAACAGGGCGATGAGGGTTGAAATGAGCCCGAAGCCGCCAATCGCCGCCGGGGCGTAGCGGTTGGTCATCCGGAAAACGAAGGGGCCTAGCACTGACTGCGCCACGGCGAAGACCACCACGGCCACGAGGAATCCGCTCCAGGCAAGGTTGAAGTCGGCCAGGACCCACGAGGCAACCAGCAGGCCCAGGGCTGAGGTGGCGATGTAAATGGCGGCACGAATGAGGAAGATGATCATGGCCTGAGCCTATGCGGGACACCCTGCAATCCGGCAGGGGCGCGGCGCAAACGTTGGCACATCGTTGCGCCGGGGCCCGCCAGGCGCCGCTCAGGCCCGGTTTTCGTCCATCAACCTGGCCACGTGCAACGTCAGGTACGTGGCCTCGTCCTCGGTCATGGCGTCGCCCAGGCGCAGCTCCAGGACGCTTTGCAGGCGCAGTGCCGTGGCGTACGCCTCGGGGTAGGAATCCCGGATGGCCGTGCTGAGCTTGCTGGCTCCCTCGTCGAGCTGCTTGCCGGAGGTGGCCCGGACAAAGAAGTAGCGCAGGTGCGTGATGAAGCGGGCTGAATTGACCGAGTCCCGGCCAATGGGCCGCCCCGACGCCTGTTCCAGGACATCGAACAGCTGCGCAAAAACACCTGTCATTTGATAGGTGAATGACAAATCCCCGGCGGCGAACCCGGCGTTGACCAGGTGCATGGCAATCGAGACGGCCTCGCCCTCGGCCAGCGTGACGTCCTGGGCTGCATTGACGTGGGCCAGGATCCGCCGGGCCGCGCGCAGCTCGGACGGGTAGAGGTGGGAGACCTCGGCCTCGAGCGGGTACTCAAAGTCGATGCCGTTCAACTGGCGCTTGATGGCAAAGTTGAGGTGGTCGGCCAGGGCCACTGTGAGGACAGTGCTGCGGCGGATGTCCAGTTCGGCGCGCCCGGCCTCGAGGGCCGCATCGGCCAGGGCCAGGACTTCCGGCGGGATGGAGGCCACCATGGAACCCAGCGAATCCGGGCTGCGCCCGTCCTCCGGCACGAAGGTGCGCACAATCTTGGCGGGGTCCACGGGCTGGCCGGGCTTCACCTGGAAACCCAGGCCGCGGCCGGTCAGGATGACCTCGCTGCCGCCGTCTCCGCGGGCAAGGACAACGTTGTTGTTGAACACTCGCAGGATTTCCATGCCGCTGCCTTCCCTCATTGGATGAATTGCGTGTCGGTGTGGGGGGCGGGGCCTGCACGGCCCCGCCCCGATGGAGCTAGCTTAGCGCTGCGCCGTTGCTGCCGATGATGCCGGCGTACCAGTCAAAGGACTTCTTCTTGTACCGGTTCAGGGTGCCGGTGCCGTCGTCGTTGCGGTCAACGTAGATGAAGCCGTAGCGCTTGCTCATCTGCGCGGTGGAGGCGCTGACCACGTCGATGCAGCCCCAGGACGTGTATCCGGTGACGTCGACGCCGTCGGCAATGGCCTCGCGGACCTGCACCAGGTGGTCGTTCATGTACTGGATGCGGTAGTCGTCCTCCACGGTGGGCACGCCGTCGACCTCAACGAGCACGTCCTTGGCACCGATGCCGTTTTCCACGATGAACAGCGGCTTCTGCCAGCGTTCCCAGTAGTCGTTCATGACCACGCGCAGGCCCTGCGGATCAATCTGCCAGCCCCATTCGGAGGCTTCCAGGGTGGGGTTCGGCACGCCGCCCATGATGTTGCCCGGGCCCTGCTCGGCCGACGGATCGGCCGTTTCGCAGATGCTCATGTAGTAGCTGAAGGAAACGAAGTCCACCGTGTTGGTGAGGTCGGCCGTGTCCTGCTCCGTGATGTCCAGCTCGATGCCGTTGTCGCGGAAGTAGCGCAGCATGTAGCCGGGGTAGGCGCCGCGGCAGTGGATGTCGCCGAAGGCGTAGCTGCCGTGGGCGGTGTCCATGGCCTTGACCACGTCATCCGGATGCGGGGTGAGCGGGTACACCGGCAGGGCCAGGATCATGCAGCCAATCTTGGCCTCCGGCATGATGGTCCGGGCCATCTTGGTCACGCGGGCCGAGGCCACGAGCTCGTGGTGGATGGCTTGGTAGAGGTCAGCCTCCGTCAGCTCGTCCTTCGGGGTGGGGATGCCTCCGGAGAGGAAGGGTTCGTGCAGCACCGAGTTGATCTCGTTGAACGTCAGCCAGTACTTGACCCGGCTGCCGAAGCGCTCGAACAGGACCTGGCAGTAGCGCTCGTAGAAGGCGATCATGGCGCGGTTGGTCCAGCCGCCGTACGTGCGCGCCAGGTTCAGCGGCGTCTCGTAGTGGCTGATGGTGACCATGGGCTCGATGCCGTGCTTTTCCAGCTCGTCCAGCACCCGGGCGTAGAACGCCAGGCCTTCCTCGTTGGGTTCCGCGTCGTCGCCGTTGGGGAAGATGCGGCTCCAAGCGATGGAGAAGCGGTAGACCTTGAAGCCCATCTCGGCGAAGAGGGCAATGTCCTCCTCGTAGCGGTTGTAGAAATCAATCGCCACCTGCTTGAGGTTGTCGGCCGTGGGGCCCTCGGTGGGCCGTTGGGTGATGCCCTTGGGCATGACGTCCTGGATGGACAGGCCCTTGCCGCCGGTGGCGTAGGCGCCCTCAACCTGGTTGGCTGCCGTGGCGCCGCCCCAGAGGAATCCCTCGGGGAAGGCTCCCGTGGCGGGCTTGAACGTTGCGTTGCTCATGGTGCTTTGGTCCTTTCGCTGCTGCGAGTTCGTCAGTCTTAGAGTTCAATGTCCAGGGCCGGGACGCCGTGGTCCAGGTGGCCCTGGCCCACGGGCACAACGGCCGTGAGGGTCTTGGTGTTGGTGACGACCATGATGGTCATGTCGCTGAAGCCGGCGTCCTTGATCTTGGCGCGGTCAATGGTTGCCAGCAGCTCGCCGGCCTCCACGCGCTGCCCGCGGACCACGGCGGCCGTGAAGCCGTCACCCTTCATCTGCACCGTGTCGATGCCGATGTGCACCAGGACCTCCACGCCGTCGTCGGTCTTCAGGCCGTAGGCGTGGCCCGTCTTCATGGCGACCTGGACGGTGCCGGAGACGGGGGAGTGGACGGTGTCCTGCTCGGGGATGATGGCCAGGCCGGTGCCCATGGCGCCGGAGGCGAACACCTTGTCCGGCACCTCGGAAAGGGCGACGGCGGTTCCCGTCACCGGGGCCAGGACCACAACGTTGCCGGTGGCGTTTGCCGAGGGTGCCGCGGGTGCGGCGGCGTCGGCTGCCTGGCCGGGCACGCCGGCGTCGGCCGTGTCAGGGGTTTCACGGGGGCCAAAGAAGAAGGTCAGCAGGAAGGCGATGGCGATGGCAACGCCGGTGCCCAGCAGGAGGATGGCGAAGCTGCCAATGGAGGTGAAGGCGGGCAGGCCAATCAGTGAGGGGAACACGAAGGCGCTGGCCGCGCTGCCGCCGATGCCCACGATGGCGCCGCCCACGGCACCGCCGGCGATGCCGCAGTAGAACGGCTTTTTCAGGGGCAGGTTCACGCCGTAGATGCCGGGCTCGGTCACACCGGCCAGGAAGCCGGAGAATGCCGCGGGGGCGGCAACTTCACGGCGCTTGGCGCTGTGGCTGCGCAGGGCAACGGCCAGCATGGCGGCGGACTGTGCCAGGACGGCGGGCAGGAGGGGGGCCATCATGATGGAGGAACCGGTGGTGGCGATGTCGTTGAGCATGACGGGGACCAGGCCCCAGTGCAGGCCGAACACCACGAAGACCTGCCAGAAGCCGCCAATGACGGCTCCGGCCAGCCACGGTGCGAAGCCGAACATGGCGGTGATGCCGGAGGACAGGCTGTTGGCCAGGAAGATCGTGGCCGGGCCCACCGTGAGCAGCGTCAGCGGAACCATGATGGCCATGGCCAGCAGCGGGGTCATGAAGTTGCGAATGGCCGAGGGCAGCACCTTGAGCAGGAAACGCTCCAGGTACCCCAGCAGCCAGACGGCGACAATGACGGGGATGACGGAACTGGTGTAGTTCATGACCGAGAACGGGATGCCGGCAAAGTTTGCCTGGCTGCCGTTCAGCGCCACGATGGACGGGTACACCAGTGCGCCGGCGATCGCCATGGCGGTGAACTGGTTGGCCTTGAAGCGCTTGGCGGCCGTGATGGCCAGGAACAGCGGCAGGAAGTAGAACAGGGCGTCGGCGGCCGCGTTCAGGATGACGTACGTCGAGTCCTCGGCAGCCAGCCAGCCGAACGTCGCGGCCAAGGTCAGGAAGGCCTTGAACAATCCGGCGGCGGCCAGCGGCCACAGGATGGGCTGGAAGATGGAGGAGACCATCTGGATGAAGCGGTTGAAGAGGTTGCCCTGGGCGGGGGCCTGCGCGTCGGCGCTGTCCTCGCCGCCGAAGCGGCTGATCTTGCCAAGTTCCGCGAACACGGTGGGGACGTCGTTGCCGATGACCACCTGGTACTGGCCGCCGGCCTTCATCACGGTGATCACGCCGGGGAGCTTCTCGACGGCGGCCGTGTTGGCCTTTGCGTCGTCGCGCAGCGTGAGCCGCAGCCGGGTTGCGCAGTGGGTGGCCGATGCCACGTTGCCTTCTCCGCCGACACCCTCCAGGATGTCTTGGGCCAATGTTCGGTAATTCACGGAAACCATGGCAGTCCTTTCTGTCCAGTCCGTCTTTCGGGCACAAAAAAAGACCCGAGAGCCACGTCGCCGTGGGCCTCAGGTCTTGCCTCGTTTCCGAGTAACAATCCTTACAGGCAGCATTGCCTGCAAGGGAGAGCCTACCCGTGATTGACGTCACGGGCAAGTTTCTTTTTGTTGCGGGACTGTTTTGCGAGGGCGGCCCTCGGGATCAGATGAGGCCGAGTTCGGCGAACGCCACCGCGATCCCATCCCGGTGCGGGGGCAGGGCGGTGCGCTGGGCCACGGCCAGAAGCTCGGGCGAGGAGCCCTCAATGGCCACGCCAATGCCGGCGTAGGCCAGCATTTCCAGGTCGTTCTGCCCGTCCCCGAAGGCGATGGAGTCCTCCCGCGCGATGCCCAGGCGTTCGATGGTGGCGGCAACGCCGTCGGCCTTGCTGATGCCGCGGCGGAACAGCTCCCCGGCGTGCGGGCCCTCGGCGGCAATGGAGTTTCCCACGACGTCGATGTCCCCTCCGATCTCGGCCACGAGCTGCTCCATGGGCACGGGCGACTCAAAAACGGAGATCTTCGCGAAGGGCACATCCGCGCCGGGCTGCAGTGTTCTGAGCCCGCCCAAAATGGCCGAGGAACCTGTGGGGCGGCCCTCGGGGGCACTGGCATAGTGCGCCTCGACGTGGGCGCGGAACCTGGCCTCGGCGGCGGGCGGGACATGGATGGCGTCCTGCGCTTCGAGGATGTAGACGGCGTCGTGGGCGTCAAGGGAGGCCAGGGCCCGGGCCGCCAGATCGGCAGGGAAATGGCGGTTGACCAGCACCTCCCCGTCCACTTCCACGTAGGAGCCGGCGCTGGCCACCACGCCGTCGAAGCCCGCGCCGAGGATGCTCTCGGGCAGCATGGGCATGGGGCGGCCCGTGCAAATGAAGACCTTGTTTCCGGCCTTGCGGGCTGCCCGCACGGCCTCTGCATGGGTGGCGGGAACAACCCCGTAGTCCGCGTAGGTGCCGTCAACATCGAGGAAGACGGCCCGGGTGGTTGGGGTGGTGGTGGGGGATTCGGCGCTCATGATCTGGGAGTCTACATGCGCCCGCCCGCCGCCCCGGCCGCCGGCGGATTTGACGCCAGTCACAGTCATTGCGCACACTGGGGGAAGGATATGTAACTGGTCAGCCAGGCAGGATTCGATCGTTGAGCTCATTTTGGGCCCAGGGTTCGGGTCCTTTTTTATTTGCCGCAAAGCCCTGGAAACGGGCCGATTGGCACCTGCGAAGGAGAAGAAATGAACAACGGCGTCTCAACGGCAGCAACCCTGCCGGTGCAATTCTCAGGTGTCGGCGTTGCCTCCGGCCGCGTGGTGGGTCCGGTGCGGCAGATGCCCAAGCCCGTGCAGGAGCCGGCCGCGCCCGGCCATGGCGTTGCGCCGCTGCCTGCCGGTGCCACGGCGGAGTCGGAGGGCCTGCGCATCAAGGACGCCGCCAAGTCGGTCAAGGCCGAACTGCGCGCCCGTGCAGAGACCGCCAGCGGCGAAGGGCGCGAAGTCCTGGAGGCCACGGCCCTGATGGCTGCGGACCCCATGCTCATCAAGTCAGCCATCAAGCTGCTCTCGGCCGAGGCCGACGGCGGTGCCCGCACCGCCGAGCGCGCCGTGTGGGAAGCCGGCGCCGCGGTGGCTGCGAAGCTGACCGCGCTGGGCGGCTACATGGCTGAACGCGCCACCGACGTCCTGGACGTCCGGGCCCGGATCGTCTGCGAACTGCGTGGCCTGCCCGCCCCCGGCATCCCCTCCGCAGACGCCCCGTTCATCCTGGCCGCCGAGGACCTGGCCCCCGCCGACACCGCCACTCTGGACCCCGCCAAGGTGCTGGCACTGGTCACCTCCAGCGGCGGCCCGCAGTCGCACACCGCCATCCTGGCCCGCGCCCTGGGCCTGCCCGCCGTGGTCGCCGCCCCCGGCGTGGATGAAATCGCCGACGGCACCGAAATCTACGTGGACGGTGCCGCCGGAACCATCACCGTGGAGCCCGGCGACGAGCTGCGCGCGGCTGCCGAGGCGTGGTCGGTGCAGGCCTCCGCACTGGCTGCCTTCAACGGCAGCAACACGCTGGCCGATGGTTTTGTCCTGCCGCTGCTGGCCAACGTTGGCACGGGTGCCGACGCCGTCAAGGCCGCCGCCGCCGGGGCCGAGGGCGTGGGCCTGCTGCGCACCGAATTCTGCTTCCTGGACCGCTCCGAGGAGCCCACGGTTGCCGAGCAGATCGAAGCCTACGGGGCAGTGTTTGCCGCATTCCCGGGCAAGAAGGTTGTGGTCCGCACGCTCGACGCCGGCGCCGACAAACCCCTGCCCTTCCTCACCAACGCCGACGAGCCCAACCCTGCCCTGGGCGTCCGCGGCTACCGCACCGACCTGACCAGCCCCGGCGTCCTGGCCCGCCAGCTCGAGGCCATCGCCGCCGCCGAGGCTGCGCACAGCGCCGAGGTGTGGGTCATGGCCCCCATGATCTCCACCGCCGAGGAAGCCGCAACGTTCGCGTCCATGTGCACCGCTGCCGGGCTCAAGACCCCCGGCGTCATGGTGGAGGTCCCCTCCGCAGCGTTGACCAGCGCCCACATCCTGCGCGAGGCCTCCTTCGCCTCACTGGGCACCAACGACCTCACCCAATACGCCATGGCCGCCGACCGCCAGCTCGGCCCACTGGCAACCCTGAACGATCCCTGGCAGCCGGCCGTCCTGGCGCTTGTGAAGCTCACGGCCGACGGCGCCTCCCTCGCCAGCGCGGCCACGGGACTGCCCAAGCCCGTGGGGGTGTGTGGTGAGGCCGCCGCCGATCCGGCCCTCGCCGTCGTGCTTGCCGGACTGGGCGTGGCGAGCCTGTCCATGAGCGCCCGCGCCCTGGCGGCAGTGGCCGCCGTTCTGGCCACCGTGACGCTGGCCCAGGCGCAGGAGCTTGCCGCCGTGGCCCTGGCCGCACCGTCGGCCGCCGTCGCCCGTGCCGCCGTCCGCGACGGGCTGCCCATTCTGGCCGAGCTCGGCCTCTAACTTTCCACAACCGCAACACCGCAAGGAGCACCAATGTCAGAACGCACAGCAACCATCGCCAGCAGCGTGGGCCTGCACGCCCGCCCGGCCGCCATCTTCGCCGAGGCTGCAGGCGAGCTGGACCTTGAGGTCACGATCGCCATGGAAGGCGAGCCCGCCGACGAGGCCATGGACGCCGCCAGCATCCTGACGCTCATGAGCCTGGGAGCAGCGCACGGCGACCGCGTGGTGCTCCGTGCCGAAGGCGCCGGCGCCGACGAGGCCCTGGACCGCCTGGTGCAGATCCTCGAAACAGACCACGACGCCGCATAGCCTGATCATGATCAAGGGGCCACTCACTAAGAGGGGCCCCTTGTTTCGTGCCGCAGCGTTTCAAACCCCCGGGGGTATAGACTGGGGGCAATTTTCCGCGGACAAAGGGGCGCCATGCAGCTGGATGCAGACGATGTGAAGCCGGCCATCAACCGGCTCAAGCGGGCGCAGGGCCAGCTGAATGCCGTGATCCGCATGCTGGAGGAGGGGGCGGACTGCAAGGCCGTTGTCACCCAGCTGGCCGCCGCCTCCAAGGCCGTTGACCGCGCCGGCTTCTCCCTCATTGCCACCGGGCTCGAGCAGTGCCTCGCCCAGGAGGACTCCGCCGCCGACCGCGCCGAGCTCGAGAAGCTCTTCATGTCCCTGGCCTAGGGTTTTCCCGCCGCGCTTTCCGGGCCAAATCCGGGCCCGCGCCCTTGCGTGACAGGTCCGCCAGCATCCAAACCGCAGATCACGCGGTTTCCGGGCGGTGCGAAATTCCAGACTGCAGATCACGCGGCAAAAACGTCCCAATCATCGCGTGATCTGCGGGTTGGAATCAGGGAATCACCTCAGGCCAGCGCTATCTGCGGTTTGGAATCCTGCCGGTCCCATCGGCGCCGGGTGCCCGCAGCCAACGGCCGCGAAATTGTCGTCGCCATGTCCAGTGGGCCGACGGAAAATTCGCCGTAACATCCGCAGCTCACGTCGGCGCCTGCATGCCCGCCGCCGCGCGGCAATGGCCACCACGAGCCGTATGACACATTTGTCAAAAACTTCGTTAAATTTACATTCTTTGTTTGCAAAATTAACAAAGCCCCATGGTCTGTTCGCGACCCGAGCCCATTTTTTGGTGCTCCAGCTCACAGCAATGAGGCTGTGTGAGCCACCCCCGCGCGATTCCCATCGCCACCACCATTCTTCTGACTGCCGGATTGCTGGGCGGTGCACTTGCGTCGGCCACCGCCACCCCGGCAACGGCGATGGCCCGGACGGGGCTCGTGGGTGCCGAGCTGGATGCCGCCACTGCCGCCGCGGACAGCACCTTCGGCAACGGCGGCATCGCAGGAAACTCGCCCCACTCCGGCAGCAAGCTGGCCTACCTGGACGGCGGCAGTGCCAACTCCCTGGCGCAGCGCTTCACCGTCACCACGGCCGGCACCTTCCTGGCCACGGCCTGGATCACCAGCGAACGAGCCGGCGGAAAATTTGGCATCCGTGCCATGGGCGGCGAGGTTCTCAGCTCGGTTGGCGTCCCGGCCAACGGCTCCTGCAAGCTTTACTCCCTGCCGTCCTTCGCAGTGGATGTGAACGCCGTGCTCGAGGTGTACTTCACGGGCGGCGCAGGCTGGACCAACATTGACGACGTCGCCATTTCGCGCGACGCGCGGACCCTGCACGGTTTCACGGTTGCAGGCCAGCAGGGCGATGCCCAGGTGGACCAGGTGAAGCGCACGGTCACCTTCCAGATGCCGTACGAGAGCCGGCTGTCAGCACTCACGGCCACGGCAACGCTTCCGCAGGCCCTGTAACGAATCCCGGTCCGCAGAGAGTATGTGCCCCGGTTGCCCCACAAGATCGGTATGCTCGTGCCATGGAGGACTACCCCATGGATCCGGCACAGGACCAGCTCGTTACGGCGGCGGTCGTTGCCCTGGCGGGCACCCTCGGCGTCGACACGTCGATGGTCGAGGTGGTCTCACAGGAGGCCGTCACGTGGCGCGATGGAAGCCTCGGTTGCGCACAGCCCGGCATGCTCTATACGCAGGCCTTGGTTGAAGGCTCACGCGTGGTGTTGCGCGTCGACGGAGCCGACTACGAGTATCACTCGGGCGGCCACGCAGAACCCTTCCACTGCCCTGCGCCCACCGAATAGCTGGGGCCCGGAGCGCTGGAACTCAGATGTCGGACCGTTCGCGCAAGATATCGCGGACGGCTCGTTCCGGCCAGCCGCGGCGCCCGAGTTCGAGCCCTGCCTGGAAGCGGCCACTCACCTCAAGCGTGGACAGCAGGGCTGCGATGCGACGGCGGACAGTGGGCACCGACAGGCCAAGGTTACGGGCGATCGCCTCGTCCTTGAGCCCTGCCGTGAGCAGGCTGACGAGCGCATCGGCACCAGCGCCATCCTCCAGCGCAGACGCACCCAAGGCAAACGGCGCCCCGCGCTGCCAGTACAGGTCGAAAAGCGCGATGAGCGCATCGAGTAGACCGCTGCGGTGGACCACGAGGGCAGCCTCGTCGGCGGGTCCGGACTTGGACTCGGTGGGCACGAGGGCCATCGAGCGGTCCACGATGATGAGCTTCATGGGCAGGTCAGGGACCAGCCGAGCCTCCTCCCCGAACGACCGGGTCATGAGTCGGACGTGCTCGAAGAGCCCGCGCATTTCAAGGATGGACTCGTCATAGATCGCACGGACCTGAACCCCCGGTGCATAGGGAGGCTTGGCCAGTGAAGCCGCCTCGCCGGGATCCAGCTCGGCGAAGGGGGGCCGGACGAAAACATCGAGGCTGACGCGGGCTGCCCTCTGAAACTGGACCGAACGCTCTACGACGGCAGCGCGGCTCGTGAGTACCTCGACGATCTCGGTGACCTCGAGCTGGTCAGTGGCGTGACGGACGAGCGCCTCGAGCTGGGGGATCTCCAAGCGGGCCCGGGTAACACGCTCCTGCGCGGTCGCGGCGAGGGCCTCGACAACGGCAGCCGGGGGCGCCGCCTGGAATCGCAGGGCGCGGCCACCGCGGCGGCTGATCATTCCCTTGTGTTCCAACGACGCCAGGACGCTACGCAGACGCGTGGGTGCCAGGCTCGACTGTTCGCTCAACACGGTGGTGGAGCCCCCGGGGTGGCTAAGGATGAGTCGATAGACCGCTTCCTCGTCGGCGGTGACACCAAGGCCGGACAACACCTGTCCTTCTGCCACAGACACCACCTGATCACTTCTGCTCAATGATACCCATCCACCAGCTCAATTCATTGTTTCTGCTCGAACCCAATGCGAGAGTACTACTGGCCACGATTGGTGGTCACGCCGCTGAGAATGCGATTGCGGCACAAAGAACACGCGGCTCAATGAAGAGGAACCCACCCCATGCACATACCCACAGCTTCCGCGAGGAGCATGGTTCGCGGATCGCGATGGTCGCGAACCGGCCTGATCGCCGGCGCCACGCTCCTGCTGGCCTCGGTGGCGGCGGCGCCAGCACTGGCAGTACCAGGCAACGCAGGCGCCAGCGTTGCACCGTTCACCTCCGTGAGCGAGAACCCTTCCGCAGGAGGCCCCGTCATCGTCGACGGGACCGGCCTCAAGGAACAGACGTTCAAGGACGGACCCCACCTGGTCGTCCTCCGGGATGCCCCGTCGGCGGCATACAAGGGTGGCAAGAGCGGGCTCCCCGCCACCGCAGCCACGCCGGGCAAGCACCTCAACCCGCAGGCCGCCGAGGTGGCCAAATACGAGAAGCACGTCAAGGACGAGCAGGTCAAGGTGGCCAAGGGCAAGGGCGTCAAGGCCACCCGCCAGCACGGTCGCGTCATCAACTCTTTCGAGGCAGACCTCACCGCCGCGCAGGCCAAGGCTCTGGCCAGCGACCCGGCCGTGTTCGCCGTAGTGGAGGACACCCTGCTCAAGCCCGACTACGCCTCAGTCGACTTCCTGGGCCTGCCGGGCAAAAAGGGCACCTGGGCATCGACATACAAGGGCGAGGGTAATGCCGGCAAGGGCGTCGTCGTCGGCGTCATCGACAGCGGAATCAACCTTGCCACCCCGTTCTTGGCAGGCAAGCCGGTTCAACCGCTCGCGCCGGGCAAGAAGCCGTCCGTGGGTGAGCCCTACCGGATGCAGAACGGCCGCATCGCCATGCTTAAGGCAAACGGTGAGACCTTCATCGGCGACTGCGAATCGGGCCCCGATTTCCCCGCCAGCTCGTGCAACACCAAGGTCATCACGGCCCGCGCCTTCACCGACGGTTACGTCCAGTACGTTCCCGCGGACCAGCGCGATCCGGCCGAGCGCCTGAGCCCGCTCGGCGTCTTTTCGCACGGAACGCACACCGCCACGACGGCGGCCGGCAACGCGAACGTGGACCAGAAGATTGGTGACCGCTCGTTCGGGATCGGATCTGGCGTCGCACCGCAGGCGGCCCTCGCGACGTACAAGATCTGCTGGGCAAACAAGGTCCCAGGGTCGGGTGGCTGCTACACCTCGGACGCTGTGTCCGCGATCGAACAGGCCGTGACCGACAACGTCGACGTCATCAACTACTCGATCTCCGGCAACAGCGACTCAATCGTCGACCCGGTCGCCGTAGCCTTCAAGGGCGCCGCAGAGGCAGGTGTGTTCATCACGAACTCGGGCGGCAACTCCGGGCCTCGCGCCGGGACGGTCAACCACTCTTCCCCATGGGTGACCACGGTGGCGGCATCGACGTTCTCAAACGAGCTCACGGGCACTGTCGAATTCGCAGACGGCACGAAGTTCCGTGGCGCCTCCTACACGAGCACAGGGGTCGGCCCCGTCGACATCGTCGCCTCCAAGGAGGTCGGGGCTGTGGGGTGGCCCGCGCCCCTCACCGCTCTCTGCTACCCCAACGCGCTCGACCCGGCCAAGGTGGCCGGCAAAATCGTGCTCTGTGAGCGGGGCCAGAACACCCGCACCGACAAGTCCGCGGCCGTCAAGGCTGCCGGTGGCGTGGGCATGATCCTGTTCAACAAGGGTGTGGAGTCCGAGGACGCCGACAACCACAGCGTTCCCACCGTGCACCTCTCGGACGCGGCCGTGCTCGCGAAGATTACGACCACCGACCAGAAGGCCAGCATTGTTCCCGGTGACACCACGGGCCTGCCTGCGGTCGCGCTTCCGCAGATCGCTCCGTTCTCATCGCGCGGCGCGTCCACCGCAGTTGGTGGGGAGCTGCTCAAGCCCGACATCACCGCGCCGGGCGTCAACGTCCTCGCTGGCGTCTCTCCGCTTGACCCTTCATACGGTGGCGGCAACATGGGCCTCATGTCGGGCACGTCGATGTCCTCACCGCAGGTCGCTGGTCTGGGCGCACTGCTCTCCGCAGCCCACCCGGACTGGAGCCCGATGCAGATCAAGTCGGCGATGATGACGACCGCCGGTGCCGTCAAGAACGCCGACGGCTCCACGAACGTAGACAACTTCGCGGTAGGTGCGGGCGAGGTCGACGCCGTCGACATGTCCAACCCTGGCCTGACGTATGAGTCCGACTCCGAGCAGTGGGACGCAGTCATGAAGGGGACCATCCCCGGCCGCGACGTCAACCTCCCCTCGGTGGCCATCCGCGATGTGCTGCAGAGCCCGACCGTCACTCGTCGCGTCACGGCGCTGACGGCAGGCAAGTGGACCTTCTCGGCGAACGTCCCCGGCTACACAGTCCAGGCCAACCCGGCCCAGCTCACCCTCAAGAGCGGCCAGTCCGCGGACTTCACCTTGACGTTCACCCGGACCACCGCTCCGGTTCAGAAGTGGGGCCACGGATCCTTCACGTGGACTCATGCCAAGGGTGCGACGGTCACGTCCCCGGTGACGCTTTCCTCCGAGAACATGCTGGCTCCGCAGATGGCCACGGGCACGGGCGCCAGTGGCTCGATTGACCTCGAGATCCTCGGCGGCATGGACTTCACCATCAAGCCGACGGTGGCGGGCCTGGTGCAGAGCACCAGGTGGCCCTCACCCGACGAGTGGGGTGTTCCCGGTGTGGCGACCTTCGAGAAGACGCCCGGGGCTTACCAGATGTTCACCAACGACGAGCACAACTTCGCGTCGTTTGTGAACCTGATCCCGCCGAACAACCCCGATTTCACAGCCCCGGAGATGGTCAGCTTCATCACCGACTCCACCGACCCGACAGCCGACTATGACCTTCGGGTCGTCACGTCAGCCATCACCATGGCGAGCTCCCGTACCAAGGGAACCAGCCACGAAGAGGTTGTGCTTCTCGGCTTCCCGTGCTGCTCCTTCTCCCCGGGAGTCACCCTGGACTCCAACGGCACCGGCGGCAAGTCCCCCGGGTCGCTGCAGGCGTACGTCGCCACGGCGGACGAGCACAACCTCACCGCACCGACCTCTGTCGAGCTGAACGAGGGACAGAAGACCAAGGTCACGCTGAGCTGGGAAGGGCTGGCGCCGGGTGAGTGGCGCGGCTCCATCAAGTGGGCAGACGGCAAGCGGACCTTCGTGTCCGTGAACGTCCCGGAGTAACCCACTGAAGCATCACCCTTCCCTGTGAGAGGGAACGACTGCACCGGACCGCACCCAACGGTCCGGTGCAGTCGTCTGCGGGCTGGCGGCGCGGCCACTATACGTTCGCGGGTGCGTACCGACAGCGCAGGGCCTGACGAAAATTCCTGCACTACCTGGATTCCCAGCAGCAGATGAGGCGGTCAAACGGGGTTTGTTGCACCCGGCGCCTCGGCGGGCGCTGCACCGGGCGCCTCGGATTCCTCCGGCGCCCAGCGCAGCAGATCGCCGGGCTGGCAGGCCAGTGCCTGGCACAGGGCGTCCAGAGTGCTGAAGCGCACCGCCTTTGCCCTGCCGTTTTTCAGGATGGACAGGTTGGCTGGTGTAATGCCGACCAGTTCGGCGAGCGTGCCCACCGCCATCTTGCGCCGGGCCAGCATGACATCGATGTCCACAATGATGGGCATCAAACCACCTCGTCGAGTTCGGCCTGCAGCTTGGCGGCCTGAGCGTCGCGGTCCACGGCTTGCGCCAGCAGCATCCGCAACACCAGCACGATCAAGGCCACGCAGGCAATGAGCAGCCCTGCCCCGCCAATGAGCAGAACAACTCCGGGGGCCACGGCCTCGCCCGGCGCCAGCACCACGCCCATCGTGAACATGAGCAGTGCCGCTGCAGCGACGGCAGCAACGATGATGTCGACCCATCGGAACGCCGCCTGTGAGAATACAGTTCCGCGGCGCACCATGGACAGTAGTCGCCAGACGCAGACCAGCGTGAGCTGCACCGTGGCGATCCCGAGCACCACGATCACCAGCAACGGGACGCGGACGGCGGAAACTTCAGGTCCGGCCTCGCCGAGGTCGGTGGATAGCAGGGGCACCATGACCAGCTGCACGAACAATGAACCGGCCAGCACGAGCGCCAGGACGATGCGCAGTGCAAGGACTGTCAGTTTTCCCACTGCAACTCCTTCGATTGATTAACAATCATAATATATCGTTAAACGATGCATTCCGGAAAGACCTAACATCCCTCTGGACAAATTTATTTGTCGGTGGGACACTGGATCCATGTTGGATGTTGCAGTCATTGAGGATGCCGGGGCAGCCGAGGCCACGCTTGACCCGATCCGGGCCCAGCTGTTGGCGCAGCTGCGTGATCCGGCATCGGCGGCCACGGTCGCGGCGCGAATGGGCCTGCCCCGGCAGAAGGTGAACTACCACCTGCGGATGCTCGAACACCACGGACTCGTGGTGCTCGTCGACGAGCGGCGCAGGGGAAATGTCACGGAGCGGGTCATGGGCGCCACGGCGCGTTCCTATGTGATCTCCCCGGCGGCCCTGCCCCAGGTGGCACCCGACCCCGCGCTGGAACCCAACCGGCTCTCGGCCCGCTGGATGCTGGCCCTCGCGGCCCGGCTGGTCCGGGACGTCGGAACGCTCATCACGGGTGCCGACAGGGCCAGGCAGCGGCTGGCCACCTTCGCCATGGACGGCGAGGTGACGTTCGCCAGCGCGGCGGACCGGGCCGCCTTCGTCGCCGAGCTTGCGGCAGGAACGGCGAAGCTCGTCGAAAAGTACCACGGCGATGCGGCGCCGGGCGGGCGCAAGCACAGGCTCGTCGTCGCACTTCACCCCAGCGTCAAGGAAGCCCCTTTCCAGGGCCCCGCGCAAATCACAGAAACCGCCGGGTCGCCCGGCCCAAGCAGGGAGTCATGATGGCCAAGGAATTCAAGATTGTCCACGAATCGGAAATTGAGGGCACGCCGCAGCAGGTCTTCGACGCCGCCACCCTGGGCATGTCGGGGTGGATGTGGCCCGTGGAGATCGAGCCGAAGCTCGGCGGGGCGGGCCCCTTCGGCAGCAGTGTCACGGTGTGGGAGCCGCCGCACCGCTACTCCAACCGCGTGGACGGTGAGGGCGGCTTCTTCAACGAGCTCGAGTTCGATATTTCCGAGCTCCCGGACGGCAAGTCGTGGCTGCGGTACGTCCACAGCGGCGTCTTGTTCGAGGACTGGGACAACCAGTACGACGGCGCTGCCAAGCACACCGCCTTCTACCAGCACACCCTGGGCCAGTACGTGAAGCACTTCGCGGGCAGGCAGGCAGCCTTCGCAGACATCCAGGGACCAGCGGCCTCGTCGGCCCCGGACGCCTTTACGGCCGTCAAGTCCGCTCTGGGGATTCACGACGCCGGTGCCGGGGGACATGTAAGCGTCGCCATTGCGGGGCTCGGCACGGTGGAGGCAGAGGTGGACTACGTCGATGAGAACTTCGTGGGCCTGCGCACCGAGGATGCCATGTACCGCTTCTTCGGGCGCAACGCCTTCGGCGCCGTGGTGGGCATGACCGTCCACTTGTTTGCCGAGGGCGCCGACGCGGATGCCGCCGGGGCGGCCTGGGGCGCGTGGCTGAACGGGCTGTACAGCTAGGGCTGACGGCGCCGCAGACGCATGACCGCACCTTTCCCGCTCATACGTGGGCAGCTGACCGCGTATGAGGGCGAAAGGTGCGGTCAAGCGCAGATGGTGCGGGCGTGCAGCCCCGCGGCGTGCTTGCATGCAGGCCCCTTGGGTGTGACAGTGGTCTTGGACGGCCCCCACAGGGGCCGTGTTGGTTGATAAAGCAAAGGGGCTTTGATCATGACAGCACAGACACCCGCCACCACAGTGCCGGCGTGGACCGTGGAAGACCATCCCATGTGGATCGGCGGACAGCAGGTTCCTTCACTGGGCGGGCAGTGGCACGACGTCCACAATCCGGCAAGGCGCGAATCCGTAATCGGCCGCGTGCCGGCCGGCACCGTGGAGGATGTGGAGAAGGCCGTGGCCGCCGCACGGGCCGCCTTCCCGGCCTGGCGGTCGCAACATTTCACGGCCCGGACGCAAGCCCTGCTGGCCATCGCCGACGAACTTGAACAGCGCATCGAGGAGTTTGCCCACCTCACCGCCCTGGACACCGGCAACGCCATCCGCACCCAGGCCCGGCCCGAGGCCACAACACTTGTGGCCATGTTCCGCTACTTCGCCGGGATCGCCGGGGAGGTCAAGGGGACCACGCTCCCTGCCGGCGACGGGCAGCTGCAATACACCCGGCTGGAGCCGCTGGGCGTGGTGGCCGCCATCCTCCCGTGGAACTCCCCGCTCATGATTGCCGCCTTCAAGGTTCCAGCCGCGCTCGCCGCCGGGAACACCGTGATCCTCAAGGCCGCCGAGGACGCCCCGCTGACAGTGCTCCGCCTGGCCGAGGTGTGCAACAACCACCTGCCCGCCGGGGTGGTCAACGCGCTGACCGGCAGCGGCTCCGTCATCGGCGAGGCTCTCGCACTCCACCCGGGCGTGGACAAGGTCTCCTTCACCGGTTCCACGGCGGTTGGCCGCCGGGTCGGCGGTCAGGCGGGGGAGCGGCTGGCCCACCAGTCCCTGGAGCTGGGCGGCAAGAACCCCTCCATCGTGTTCCCCGACGCGCTCTCCGGCGGAGGGGACGACGACGAGCTGTACACGGGCCTGTTCCTCGCCTCCCGCTTCACCCGGCAGGGGCAGAGCTGCACGGCCGGTTCAAGGCTGTACGTGCACGCCGACATTTTCGACGAGGTGGTGGGCACGCTGTCCGCCAAGCTCGGAGCATTGACGGTGGGTGACCCCCTCGAGGAAGCCAGCGACATGGGTGCCATCATCAACGCCAAGCAGCACACAGCCATCAGCGGCTTCCTTGCTGAGGGCCGCTCAACGCCCGGCATGAAGGCCGTCATTGGCGGCAGCGATCCGCAGGAGGGCCCGCTCACCGAGGGCTACTACCACCTGCCCACGCTGTTCACCGGAGCCCGCAACGACTTCCGCATAGCCCGGGAAGAAATCTTCGGCCCCGTCCTGGTGGCCATTCCGTGGCGCAGCACCGACGAGGTGGTGGCCATGGCCAACGACACCAACTACGGCCTGGCCGCCTACGTCTGGAGCCACAACCTCGACGACGCCCTCACCACGGCCCACCGCCTCGAGGCCGGCTGGGTGCAGGTCAACCAGGGTGGCGGGCAGGTGCCGGGACAGTCCTACGGCGGCTACAAGCAAAGCGGGATTGGCCGGGAGGTCTCCCTGGAGGGCATGCTGGCCGGGTTCACCCAGACCAAGCAGGTCAACGTGAAGCTGCGGGGGTACGGTGCCTGAGCGCGCCGCCACGGCGCCTGGGCCGGCGGGCCTGCCGCTGGCCGGCATCAAGGTCATGGACCTCTCCCGCGCGCTCGCAGGCCCCTATGCGGCCGCGCTGCTCTCCGACATGGGCGCCACCGTGACCAAGGTGGAGAGCATCAAGGGCGGGGATTCCTCCCGCAGTTGGGCCCCGTTCGACGGCGAACACTCCCTGTACTTCGACTCCGCCAACCGCGGCAAGAGTTCGGTGGCCGTGGACTTCTACTCCCCGGCAGGAAAGCAGATCCTGTGGGACCTGGTCCTGGCCAGCGACGTGCTCATTGAAAACTTCCGCCCCGGCGTGCTGGCCTCCACGGGCCTTGACCCGGAGCTGCTGAAGAAGGCCAACCCGGGGCTCATCATCGCGTCCGTGACTGGCTTCGGCCCCACCGGCCCGCTGAGCCAGGCCGCCGGCCTGGACCAGGTGGCGCAGGGCATGAGCGGGCTCATGTCCGTGACCGGGGCCGACGTGGACCACATGTACCGGGTGGGCGTGCCCATCGTGGACCTGGTCACGGGCATCTGCACAGCCTTCGGCATCGCGGCTTCCCTGGTCGGGCGCAGGGCGGGCGGGGCCGGAAGTCCCGTGGCGGCGTCGTTGCTGGAAACAGGGCTCTCGCTCTCCGCCTTTCAGGGACAGCAGTTCCTCAGCACGGGGGAGGTGCCCATCCCGCGTGGCAACAACCACCCTGTACTGTCCCCCTACGGGGTGTTCAAGAGCGCCGACATCCCGCTCATCATCGCCGTGGGCAGCGAGAAACAGTGGGCCCAGTTGTGCGGTCTGCTCGGCGCCCCCGAGCTTGCGGGGCACCCCGACTATGCCACGAGCCGGCTCCGGACGGTGCACCGCGAGGAACTCCGCGAGCTCATTGACGGCTTGCTGGCTCGCCAGACCGCTGCGGAATGGCTGGCCGAGCTGCGCGGCGCCGGCATACCCGCCGGGCCCATCTACAACTACGAGCAGGCCTTCGCCGACCCCCAGGTCCAGCACCTGGGCATGGTGCAGGAGGTGCTGCGCAGCGACGGGTCCAGGCTTCCCCTGCTCCGCGGCCCCGTCTCCATCAACGGCCAGGCCCCAGCGGTGGCGAAGCCGCCGCCGGCCCTGGGCCAGGACACGCTGGCCGTCCTGGAGGGGCTGGGGCTGTCTGCGGAGCAGATTGCCGGACTCGTGGCCGCGGGTGTGGTGTACGACGGCGCCGCCACCGGCGCGCCCAGCGATGGGACCGAAAGTGGCTGAGCCGGGGACGCTGCGCGTGGAACAGTCCGGGCCCGTGGCCGTGCTCATCATGGACAACCCGGGCATGCGCAACGCCATCACGGCGCACATGTGGGCCCAGTTCGAGGAGCTGCTGGCCCGGCTGGACGCCGACGATACCGTGAAACTTGTGGTGGTCCGCGGGGCGGGGGAGCACTTCTCCGCCGGGGCCGACATTGCCTCCGTGCAGAGCATCCTGCACGACCCCGCCACGGGGCAGCGCAGCGGCGGCGGGATCACCGTGGCGGAAAATGCGCTGGCCCGCTTCCGCAAGCCCACCATCGCCGCCATTGACGGCTACTGCGTGGGCGGCGGCTGGCAGATTGCCGGGGCCTGCGACATCCGGCTGGCCTCCGACCGGGCCATGTACGGGATCACCCCAGCCAAGATCGGGATCGTCTACCCGCTCTCCGGCATCAAGCGGCTCGTGGAACTGGCCGGCCCGGCCACGGCCAAGTACCTGCTGCTCAGCGGAGATTTCATCGGGGCACACGAGGCGCTGCGGCTGGGCCTGGCCACCAAGGTGCTGTCCCTGGATGGATTCTGGGATGAGGTCCACGCGTTCGCGCTGAGGCTGGCAGCCCGTTCGCAGTTTTCGGCCCAGGGGCACAAGGCGCTGGTCAATGCCCTGGGTTCCGGCGCCGGAGATGCCGCAGTGGCGGAGCTCAGCGCCTACTGGCAGGCCCAGATGGCACTGAGCGGGGACGCCGCCATTGGTGTTGCCGCGTTCCTGGCCAAGGAGACGCCGCAGTTCACCTGGCTGCGCCCGCTAGAGGACTGACCCGCGCCGCTTGCCATGGCGCAGGCCCCCTGCCACACTCCACACTGGCGGTCACGCGGCAGGCGGGCCGGACGCGCCGGGTGGGGTCCCGGCGTCGTCCATGGACGTGGCGCCCTAGAGGACCTTGTTCAGGAAGTCCCGGACGCGCGGGTTGGCGTTGTCCTCGGAGAAGAATTCCTCCGGCGGCATGTCCGCGGCAATGACTCCGCCGTCCACGAAGACCACCCGGTCGGCCACCTTGCGGGCAAAGCCCATCTCGTGCGTCACCACGATCATGGTCATGCCCTGCTTGGCCAGGTCCGTCATGACGTCCAGGACGTCATTGACCACCTCGGGGTCCAAGGCGCTGGTGGGCTCGTCGAAGAGCATCAGCTTGGGGTTCATGGCCACCGCGCGGGCAATGGCGATGCGCTGCTTCTGGCCACCGGAAAGCTGGCTGGGGTAGGCGTTGGCGCGGTGGGTCATGCCTACCTTTTCCAGCAGTTCCATGGCGTGCGCCTCGGCGTCGGCCTTGGACTTGCCCAGCACGTTCATCTGCGGGAGCATCACGTTGCGCAGGGCGGTCAGGTTGTGGAACAGGTTGAACTGCTGGAACACCATGCCCATGCGGGAACGGAGCCGGTCCAGGTCAACATTGGGAGCCAGCAGGTCCTCGCCGTCAAAGAGGACATGCCCGGAGGTGGGTGTCTCCAGCAGGTTCAGGCAGCGCAGGAAGGTGGACTTGCCGCCGCCGCTGGGGCCGATGACAGCCACCACCTCGCCGGGTTCGATGGTGAAGTCAATGCCCTTCAGGACATGGACAGTGCCGAAGGTCTTCGTGATGGCCTGGGTAGTCAAGAGTGCCATTAGATGTAAACCGCCATTTTCTTTTCCAGGGTGTTGGCAATGAAGCCAATGACGTTGGTGAGGACGTAGTAGACCAGGCCGATGAAGATGTACACGGTCAGGGCGTCGAAGGTGCGCGAGATGATGGTCTGGCCCACCAGGAACAGTTCACTGATGGTCACAAAGGACACCAGTGCGGAGTTCTTGGTCAGGGAGACAAATTCGTTGCCGAGCGGCGGGAGCATCCGCAGGAATGCCTGCGGGATGATGATGTGCCGCAGGGCGGCGCCGGAGCTCATGCCGCAGGAACGGGCGGCCTCCATCTGGCCCTTGTCCACGGACTGGATGGCGCCGCGGACAATCTCTGTGACGTAGGAGCCGCTGTACAGGCCCAGTGCGAACACTCCTGCCACCATGGGTGAGAGCTGCAGGCCCAGCTGCGGCAGGCCAAAATAGATCAGGAACAACTGGACGATGAACGGCGTGCCGCGGATGACCGAGACGTAAGCGGTGCCCAGCCAGCGAATCGGGGTGACCTTGGAGAGCTTGGCGAACCCGCCCAGCATGCCGAAAGCCAGGCTCAACACCAGGGACATGCCGATGATCTGCATGGTGGTGACAAAACCGTTCCACAGAGGGCCGGCGGAGTTGGTGATGGAGGAGATGTTGATCAGGCCGTGGGCCTTGGCCGGGCCGGTTGCGGCAGTGGATTCGTCGCCGAACCACTTTGCGGTGAGCTTGTCATAGCCGCCATTGGACTTCAGTGAGGTGAGTGCAACATTGAAGGCATCCCTGATGGCAGGATCCTGCTTTTGGAAGGCGTAGCCGTAGTTCTCATTGGTGAGTCTTTCACCCACCTGCATCAGGCCGCCCTGCTGGTGAATGAAGTAGCGCCCGCCCGGCTGGCCGGTGACCACTGCATCTGCCTGGCCCAGCTTCACGGAAGAGAACATTTGGTCGTTGGTCTGGACCTGGACCAGCTGCGCCTTGGGCTGGTTCTGCTCCAGCCACTCCACGGACTTGGTGCCCACCTGCACAGCGATCTTCTTGCCGGCAAGATCGGCCAGGGACGTCACAGTGGTGTTGTCCTCCGCCACGAAGACGGCCAGCCCACCGGGGTAGTAGACGTCGGAGAAGTCAATGGCCTTGGCCCGCTCATCGCTGATGTAGATGGCGGAAGCACCGACGTCGACCTGGTTGGCCTGGAGCGCCGGGACGATGTTGCCAAACGGCATTTGGATGAACTCGACGTTCTTGATGCCGGCTTCCTTGGCCAGGGCCCGGACCAGGTCAATGTCGAAGCCCATCTTGTCGCCGTTGGCATCGGTGAATTCGAACGGCGGGAAGGTGGCATCGGTGCCCACTCGCAGGGAAAGTTTCCCGGACTTCAGATCGCTGAGCTTGGCGGAGGTTGCCGCAGGAGCTGACGGGTCGGTGGTCGGTGCGGCGGTGGCAGCGGAGGCGGCCACGCCGGTGAGTCCGATCAGTGCGGCCAGCAGGACCGCCCAAAAGCGGTATCGGGTGAGGATGTGTTTCACGGGAGCTCGATTCCAGGTTGCAGTGGGGTGGCCGGCGTCTCCCGGGGGAGTGCCGTGTATTCGGCGGCGATGGCGTGCACCAGCCGTGCCGCCGCGCGGGCCGTGCGGTTGTCAAGGTCAAAGAGGGGGTTCAGTTCCACCACGTCCACGTGAACGAGCTTTCCTGATGCGGCCAGCTGGCGGCAGAGCGCCAAGATGACTTCCATGGGGACCCCGAGTGCGGCCGGTGCGCTGACGCCGGGGGCAACATGTGCCGGCAGGACGTCCAGGTCAATGGTGAGGTAGACGGCGTCCACCTCGCCCAGGAACCGGTCCACGAACGCCTGGGCGGCGGGCAGTGCCGATGCCCCGCAGTCCTCGTCCAGGAGATGTTTCACGCCCAGCCGTGCCGCGGTCCGGAATAGGTCAAGGGTGTTGTTGGCCTCGCTGATGCCCACCACGCGGTAGGTGAACGGGCGGCCGGCGGCGGACTCGAGTTCGGCGATCTGCCGGAACGGGGTGCCGGATGAGGGGAGGGAATCTGCACGCAGGTCGAAGTGGGCGTCAAGGTTGATGATGCCCAGGCGGCGCCCGGCCAAAATCCCGGAACCGGCCAAGCCCAAGTAGCTGCCAAAGGCGGTTTCATGGCCCCCGCCGAGCACCACGGGAAGGTCCCCGGCGCGCAGTGCGCCAGCTATTTCCCGGCCAAGGCGTTCCTGGCCAAGCTCCATGGCGCCATCCGTCACGGCAATGTCGCCCAGGTCGCGGACTGCAAGTGCCTCCGGCGCGGAGAGGGAGGAAAGTGCCGTCCGAATGGCCGCGGGGGCATCGGCTGCGCCCGTCCGGCCCTTGTTGCGCCGGACGCCTTCGTCGCTTCGGAAGCCAATGACGGCCACACCGCCGGGGGCCGGGGCCGAGGATTTGGAGGAGAGGTTCTCGTTGACGGCGTGGTGCCAGCGGCGGTGCTCGGGACCGGGGCCGTCGTCGCGGCCGGCCCAGGGGGAGGGGGTCAGTTCGGGGGTCATGGCATTGCCGTTTCTGCTGAGTTGAGGATGAGGGCGGCCGTGCGGGTCGCTGCGATGAGGCGTTTTTCGCTCCTGATGGCGCGGACCGAAGGGGCCATGGTGCTCAGTGTGCCGGCCAGGTGGCCGGAGGAATTGAAGATGGGGAAGCTGACGCCCCACACGCCGGCGTCCACCGCGCCCTGGCTCAGGGCAAAGCCGCGGGCGGCCGTGATGTCCAGCTCGCGGCGCATGGCGGAATAGCCGGCGTCGTCGAGGTCAAGTGCCGCAACCGCGGCGGCCTGTTCCGGCGCGGGCAGGTTGGCCAGCAGGGAGAGCGCACTGGCACCTCGGTGCAGTGGCTGGGAGCGGCCGGCGGAGTAGCTGCAGCGCAGCATCTGCGGCCCTTCCACCGCTTCCACGCACAGCGACTGGTTGCCGCTGACCACGAGGTACGCGGCAAGTTCCTGGGTTTCGTCCGAGAGCTGGCGCAGCTTGGCGGAGATGCTGCTGGTGATGATGGATTCCTGGCGGTAGTTCGCCGCCAGGGACAAGGTTGCTGGCCCGGCGGAGAATTGGCCCCGGTGGTTGGCCGGTGCCACCAGGCTGGATTGGGTCAGTGCCGCCAGGTGCCGGTAGACGGCGCTGACGGGGATGCCGGTGCGGGCTGAGAGCTGCGCGGCGGTCAACACCTGGGCGGAGGCGAATTGCAACAGGATTTCCAGTGACCGTGACTGTGCCGCGGCCGCCCGGGGCGGCTCGTTCCGGGGACTGCGCGAGGTGCCAGTTGCACCTGATCCGTCCTGCTCGTTGTCAATCATGCAAGCGACACTAGTGTCTGCAATCACGTACACAAAGGAATAGTTCCCACTCAATGGGAATGATTGTTCCACCATGTGGGTTTTTGTCTCCCACTGGCCCTGTTCCGGTTACTAACTGCACCCGCGCGGGGACCAGCTCCCCGCCCCGGCACGTTTGGCACGACGTCGGCCAGCCGGCCAAAGCGCATGCCTCGCGTGGCATTGTGAGCCAAAGCATGCGCCGGTGGCAAAATTTGACTTTTGCAAAGTTTGCACCCGGGGAATAACTTGTGTCCTGCCAAAAAACAA